>QHWB01000050.1 GCA_003222395.1 Acidobacteriota bacterium | reverse complement strand
CGGCCTGAAGCCGAGCAGTTGTTGAAAATCGATGACGATGGCATCGTCGTCATCGTGGCAGCAGGCGAACGACTGGTCCGGTTCTCCGCAAACGGCCCTTCAGAGGCAAGCACGTCGAATTGGCGTCGACGGCGGGTATCGAGAGGCTCGAGAACATCGCCGATGATTTCATGCGCTCAAAATCTTCGGCCTCGAACCGGGAGGGTACCTCATCACCGATCTGTCGAGTCTGCATGACTTCGTCGGCGTCGAAGATTTGGAGTTTGTGGACATCCTCGCGAGGATCAGGGACGTGTACCAATTGGATGTCGCTGACCTTCCATCCGGAAACCTGCTCGAGATCTTCGAGCGATTGCACGAACGGGCGGCCAACTGAAACGCGATGAACTGTCCGCATGGCCGCCGATGGACATCGCAAAACGCCGGCAGAACAAGCGCAAATTTGGAACATGGCGCGACCTGCCCGATGGCGGAAGGCTGTACTCGTATGAAGTGAAGGGCCGGTCCGGATGGCTGGCAAAATAAGTGAAAGTCGACGCAGAAGAATCGACGGTCCGGTTCTATCAGGAGGTGTTCGACGGCGACGGGCGCCTGCGTGAAGTGCACAGAAGTTTCCGGCAGATCTTGGTCATCGGAAGGTTATCGGCGAGGAATCATGATCACGCGAGATACTGTGGCGTCCCGGCTTCGCGGCATCTTCAGCGCCGCACGACGCGAGCGCCGCTGGTCGACTGGGCCGAGCGCGCTATGATGGAGGAACACTTCGACGATGTCCGCGAGTTCGGACTGACGTGGGAAGATTGCGAAACTTATCTGGCGCGCCTTGGCTACGAAACCAAGGTGGATGTCGTTCAAACGCGGTAGGCCCGACATCGAGATCCGGTGCGGAGTCTTCGCAGGAATCCACACCGCCCGCTGCAGCGACATCACCCACACTCCCTGCTTCGTATCGACGGTCATCACTCCCGTCGAGGCAAACACGAGTTGGTCCTCCGGATGGAAGTGCTGCGGGATTACATCCCCATCGGAAAGTCATGCGATACGCTGGCGACATGCCTCAGGACACGATACGACAAGGCGAGAGCCTTCTATGAAGGCGCGCTCGGCTGCGAGTTCGTAAGCCTCGATCAGTTTGCGCTCGTCGTGAAATTTTTTCGAGGCAAGGAGCAAAGCGAACTCGGCGCGTTTTCAATCAGCTTGGCTGTCAAGGATATTGAGGCTTCAAGGAGCTTCTACAGACAACACATCTGTGTTTGCGCTTACTCGGGCGTTTGCTCGATTCGATGTCGCCGACACGTCGCTCCGCAATCTGGTCGAATTCCGCTAGGTTTCGCATGGTACGGCCGTTGCGTTTGGTGAATCGTCGCGATTTCGATGCATCTTTCAGGTAGACGATCGGACATCAGTGATCCGGATTCGTCATCAGCGTGATGCGAGCGTAAGGCCGGAACGGTTCGCGGCGGTCAGTTTCGTCGACGGCTCTTCGCCACAAATTTAATCGCGGTCGTCATCGCAGACAGTACGGGTGTGTCGAGAACTCATGAACGCCACCGAAGGGTCGTGGCGCAGGGGCATTGACGGAGGAGTTATGCGCTGGTTGGTAATCCTGGCGTCGGTCGTGGTGATGGCGGCGAGCAGCGTCAACTGCTCGCGCGATCGAGCGAATTCTGCCAGCGACATATTTTCGTCGCCGAACATCCTTGCCCCTTCGACGATGCACGCGCCCGCCACTCACGTAGCCACTGAAGGCGAGGGCGTGCGCAAAAAACCCGGCGGCGCGAATAGCAGTTCAAGCCTCACACTCGTGATGCACGCTGACACGAACGGGAACGGTCTTCCCGACTGGGGTGATACGGTGACGTTCAACGTCTCGACGACCGAGACCACCGAGCCGCACGTCGACCTCACGTGCTCCCAGAACGGTGTCATTGTGTATTGGGCCACAACGGGCTATTTCGAGAGCTACTTGTGGCCGTGGACGCAGTTCATGACCCTGTCGTCGACGGCATGGCAGGGAGGCGCGGCCGAGTGCACCGCAGAACTCTACTACTTCGGCGGCAGGAGAATGCCCGTTCTCGCGTCGATCAGCTTTACCGCTGGTCCGTAGCCGCCAGTGCGACGGCGCTATGAGCGGGGTCCCGGCGTCAGTCCGTGATCGACGGGCCACGTCCCCCACCTCGCGCCGAGGTTGACGCCGCAGTTCGCAGTTGTTGCGGCGTCCGGCTCTGTCTTCACGCTCAGGTCCGCATCGCTCCTTGCGCATACGAGAGGCCCGGATCGTTCCGGAGCCTCTCGTTGTGTCCGTCCTCTTTCAACGGTCGGCGACTATTGGTTGTGGATCGAAAGGCTCGCGCCCTCCGTGTTGCACGTGCTGGTCACGCCCGCTTGATTCGGGGCCGTGTTTGTGTACACGACGAGCCATGAGAGTGTCGGTTGTCCCGGCGCCGTGATCGTCGTCGTGATCGTTTCCCTCGTCTGCGGCGACGGGCCGCTGACGCTGATGGGACCGGAGTCGAACAGCAACCCGCCCGAGCAGTTGCTCGTGCTATAGAGCTGGAAATCAAGGCTGCCCTGAAGGGTCCCGGCCCCGGCGGCGACGGTGATCGTGGCGGAGTCCTTCACGGTGAAGGTCTGCGCCGTCGAGATCGCCGGCGTTGCATTGACGACGACCGATTCGTTGGCGGCGTTGCAGACTCCGGTCGTAGCAAGCGTGTTCGGCGAGTTGCCGCTGTAGGAGGCGATCCAGCGGTAGGTACCCACTTGGGTCGGGGTGAAGTTACCCGAGAAGTACAGAGCGTCGCCGCTCACGGGGATGGCAGCCGACGTGAACACCGGAGGGTTCGCGCAGCTCGTGTCGTTCGGTCCGAAGAGCCTGAACGTGATCGTGCCTCCTGCCGGCGCGCCTAGCGGTCCGTTGATCACCGGGCTTCCCGGCTGGTTGGCCGTCCCGTTCAGGTTTACAAGGTCGGATACCGGGTTGCCGAGCTGCACGTCTGCCGACGCCTGGGTCGGAACAAACGGCACCACTGGGTTGACGGTGAAGCATTCGCCCAACGTGGCGTCGGTGGCGTTTGGAACGCCGCTGGTGCCCGACGTGAACTCACCGCGCCAACAGTACCCACCTGCGGACGTGAGCTGGGCCGAGTTGGAAAGGATCGGGAAGGTGGACGCGTTGCTGACGGGGATCGGGGCACCGATCTGCGTCCCACCGCCGGTGCAGGCCGAGAAGGGGCTGCCCAGCGCCGTCGGCCCGCAGAGGAAGAACGTCAGGGTTCCGGTCCAAGTCGACGCGCCGGTGATGGTCAGAGTGGTCGCCTCGTCCTTCACCGAAACGGAGCCTGTGCCGATCGAGAGGCCGCCGGCGGGGATGGCGGCGCCAGCCGCATCCTTGGGAGTCGTGGTCAGCCCCGACGTGCAGTTGCCGAAGCGGGCGAGGATGAAGTCCTTCAGGGTCGCCGTCGTGGAGGTCGACGAGCGGGTCTCGGCGCCGACGGTCGAGAAGCACTCGCCCGAGAGGCCGATCACCGACAGGTTGATGCCGGCCTCGTAGAACTCGCCGTTCAGGGCGCCGTTGTTGATTGTGCCGCTCTTGTCCGTGAACGACCACGGCATGGTGATGGTGCTTGGGTTCACGAGCCCGCAGAAGGCGTCGTTGGGCGCCGCAGTGGCGCAGTTGGCCGCGGTAGAAGTCGCTTGCAGGTGCAAGTTGGCGTCCGCGCAAAAGCCAAAGGGCTTATTGGTCGCCGTGCAGGCGGGATCCCACGTGTACACGGTGATCGTAGATGTCGTGCCGCCGATCGAGAAGTCGCTGACGATCAGCAAGTCGCCGAGCCTGTGCACGCCCGTGAACCCCGTACCGCCACCGACTTTGTTGGAGCCGAGCCCGATCGCGTTCTGGAAGAACCAGAACCCCTGCTGCGCGTCGCCGCTGTTGTCGAGGCGATCCGAGCCGAAGAACAGCACCACGCACGGCTTGGTCGAATCGAAGGGCGGCTGACCCACACCGCCGGTGCCGTTCGGACAGCTCCCGCCCGGCGGAGTGGGGGCGAGCGAGTAGCGGACCGCGAAGGCATGCAGCAGGTTGTCCTTGTCCGGCAGCCCGCCTACTCCGTCCGACCAGGCCCAGTTGTTGATGTCTATCGGGTCCTTCGAGCCCCCGCCCGTGAACGTCGTGGCATTCAACGACGGCCCGTCGCCTACGAGGTTGTCCGTCGTCCACGCCACGGCGTTCGCGGGCGAACCGGTGGTGACGGACGTCGTCCCACAACCGGCCACTCCGCCACCGGTCACCTCATTACAGACCTTGTCCCAGTCGTCTGATGCTGAGGGAGTCCCCACCGTGTTCGTGAATGACGACGCGTCCCCATCCAGCTGGAACCGTCCCGTGTCGTGCACCGCCACCGCCGTCTTGATGAATATTGCGACGGCGATCACGATCGCGGCTGCGCTCGCTCCCTTACTGCTTCTCGCTTTTCTTATTGCTGAGACGATCTGACGTAGCATAGGCTGCCTCCTGGGCGAAAGCGGTGGGTTGACCACGGGAAGGTTTGGCTCGCAGAGGGCGAAGGCGTTTTCGTCCTCACATTTCTGCCAGCTCGGCGCGGCCTTTTTGCATTTTTTGTACCTCGAAGCGCGTTCGGGGACGACAGACTGTTCTTGATTCGGACAAATACTAGCAACTGCATCAGTTATGGTTCCGCATGGCCTGACGGTATCTGTCGTGGCGTAGCGCGCTCAACCGTTCGAGTGCAAGAATTGTCGAGCTATTGTGCGTGGGATGTTTGCTTGTAATACAGGCTGGCGGTTCAGGGAACGCAGATCGTCAAAAGGGGGCGACGCGGTCCTCCATCGATGCCTGCGACCCTCGTGACGCGGCGCCCGCCGCGTCCCATCCGAGTTGAGGATTCTGGACGCTGGGCATCCACAGCTCTCAACCCCGTTCGGAAGCTGATCGAGCTTTCAGGAGGTGCGGCCACGCGCTGTTACCTGGACGGGTGACCGATCGTTACTCATTTTCGGTAGACCACCACTATCCTCTTCCAGCGTACCGACCTTAGTAATTACACCTCCCGCCGTCTCCAAAATCTCCACGTTCGCGTGCGTTTTTCGGCAAATCGAGCAGCCGAATCGCGCCTTCGATCGCGGCGGGACTCAGATGCATGTACCGCTGCGTCGTCGTCAGGTCCTGATGTCCGGCGAGCTCCTGAATCGCCCGCGCCGGCGCGCCACGCATCGCCAGGTGCGAACAGAACGTAGACGGTGAACGGCGCTGACGTTCAGATGCGCTCTGAAAACCGACACGCAGTCCGGCCTCGCCGCCCAGCAGGACGATCACATGACGAAAAGTTCAGAGACTCTTCAGGTGAACGAAGCGGAGCAGCGCGACTACGATGCGGAAATTGACCGCGTTTGTGTGCGTGCGCGGCGCACTGACCGGTGCGCGACCAGTTACTGACCGGAACACACTGCTCGAGCCGCGCCGCAGCGAATACGCCGATGCTGACGATTCGTGAGCGGTTTGGTGCCTTCGGCTTGGAGTTTCTCATCGGTGCTCAGCAGGCCAAGTTGCGCCAATCCTGAGGAGGTTCTTCGACGTGAGACAGTCGGTGATGGGGTCCGGGCCGTTGGCCGCGACCCGTTTCGGAATTGTTGTCTTGCTGGTCTTCGGAACCTTGGTCGCCGGTGTTTCGGCTCAAGTGGGGGGCAGCATTTCAGGGACCGTCAAGGATCCGACCGGTGGTGTCACGCCGGGCGTCACCGTGACGGCGATGAACACGGTACTCGGCACGCAAGTCGTGGTCGTCACCGACGCACAGGGCTTCTATTCGCTGCCCAAGCTGCCCGTCGGCCGGTATGACCTCACCTTTCAAATCGAGGGATTCAAACCTCTCAGGCGGGCCGGCGTCGTGGTCGACACGGACGCCGCGCTGCAGGTCAATGCCACGCTCGAGATCGGATCCCAATCGGAGACCGTGACCGTCACGGCGAATCAAATTCGCGTTGACACGATCTCGACCCAGCTCGGCGAAGTCGTACCCGCACAGACGATGACCACACTCTCATTGAACGGGCGCAGCTACACGGATCTGTTATCGATTCAGCCCGGCGTCATACCGACGACGACGATCCAGGCCAACTCGGTGATCATGGCGGGCGTGACCGGCACGATCGCGCCGTCCGGACAGCTCAACGCGGGTAATGTGTCGGTCAGTGGCCAGCGCGAAACCGCGAATGGCTTTCTCGTGAATGGTGGCGACGTCCAGGAGCACATGAACGGCGGCACAGCGGTCGTGCCGAACCTCGACTCGATCGATGAGTTCCGCGTCCTGACGAACAACTTCGATCCCGAGCACGGTAACTACAATGGCGGCATCATCAACGTCGTCACCAAGTCGGGCAGCGATATGTTGCACGGCGACATGTTCGAGTTCTTTCGCAACACCGCGCTCGACGCGAGGAACTACTTTTCGCCGGAGCGAGCCACATTCAACCAGAATCAACCGGGCGGGACTATTGGGGGACCGCTCAAGCGGCAGAAGGTGTTCTTCTTTGCCGATTACGAAGCGACTCGGACCACGCAAGGGATTGAGACCGGACTCATTCCGGTTCCATCCGGCGCAGAGCGCGCCGGGAACTTCGCCGATGTTGCGAGCTCGCTGACAGGGACGGTGAACGGTCGGTACTGGGCGAACCTGCTGTCGCAGCGGCTTGGGTACGCGGTGTCGCCGGGCGAGCCCTACTACTTCCCCGGATGCACGACGGCTGCGCAGTGCGTGCTGCCGAACGCGATGATCCCTCAACAGGCGTGGTCATCGCCTGCTCAGCGTCTGCTGCAGTACATCCCGCCGCCCAACAGCGGCGAGAATCTGTTTTCGACGGGCGCCTTCGCGAAGACCGTACGCGACGACAAGTTTGCGTACCGTGTGGACGGCAACAGCCGCCTCGGGCTGCTGTCGGGGTACTACTTCTTCGACGACTATCGACTCGATAATCCGTATCCGGGTCAGCAGGGCGGCGCCAACGTACCTGGCTTCGACGCACTGACCCTGGGGCGCGCGCAGCTCTTTGCGGTGGGTGATAACACCGTGATGCGCAACGGCGCGGTGAACGAATTTCACGCGACGTTCACGCGGAATGCGAACAACGTCGGATTCCCGAACGGTGGGCGGGGTGTCAGTCTCGCCTCGCAGGGATTCGTGACCGGGCCCGCCACGCCGGGGATCGTCGTCCAGGCACCGGAGCTCGAAGGCGTCGAGAACATCGCGTTCGACGCGTTGACGATGGGTGTCACGATCACCGGCGTGAACCAAGTCAATCAGACGTTCAATTTCAACGACAGCCTCTCGAAGGTGTTCGGCACGCACACGGTGAAAGTGGGCGGACAGTTCCAGTTCTCGCAGGTGGAGCTCGATCCTAACGCGACGTTCAACGGCACGTTTACTTTTGCCGGCACGGAAACGGGGAGCGATTTTGCAGATTTCCTGCTCGGGATCCCGAGCAACTACATCCAATCGACCGGAGGAGTCTTCCACCTGCGTAACAAGTACGGCGCGCTGTTCGCGCAGGACAGCTGGCGAATCGGATCGCGTGTGACGTTCAACTACGGAATGAGATGGGACGTCATGCAGCCATGGTACGAACGCGACAATCAGATTCAGACGATCGTGCCCGGCCAGAACTCCGTGGTGTTTCCAGGTGCACCGCTCGGTCTTGTGGTTCCGGGCGATCCCGGGATCGGTCGGGGCCTCTCGCCAACGCGCTGGGACAACGTGGCGCCGCGGGTCGGCATCGCCTACGCACCGAGTGAGAAGTTCAGCGTGAGGGGCAGCTACGGGATTTTCTACACAGCATTCCAGGGTCTCTCCGCCGGCATCATGTACGGCGTGCCGCCGTATGGGTACAACTACTTGAGTCCGGCGCCGCCCCTGTTCGAGACGCCGTTCGTCACCGCGGCCGATGGGACGAACAACGGTCAGCGGTTTCCGTTTCCGCCCCCACCGCTGGGCGCGTCCGCGGGCAACCCGGTCTCGAACATCGACTGGTCGAAGTTCATTCCTGTCAACGCGGATCCGTTCTTCGGCAATGACAACAAGACGCCGTACTCCGAGAACTACATGCTCTCGGTGCAGCGCGAATTGGCGGCCAACGCCGTTGCGACGGCAAGTTACGTCGGCAGCCGCGGACACAACATCCTGGTCATCCGCCAGGCAAATCCGGGTAATGCTGCCCTCTGCCTCAGCGTCAGTCAGCCCGATCAAGTGGCGCCGGGCAGCCCCACGTGCGGCCCATTCGCGGAGAACGGAATCTTCGTCACGAAGGACGGCCAGGTGATCAACGGCACCAGAGGACCGCTCGGTCCGGACTACGGAACGATGACGCGGCAGGAGACGACAGGGTACTCGCGATACAACGCGCTCGAGTTGAATCTTCGGTACACACGTGGGAACGCCTCCGTCCAAGCTGGGTACACCCTGAGCAAATCCGTCGATGTGGCCTCGAACCTCGGTGAACAAGTGAATCCGTTCGACATTCATCGGTCAGAAGCGCCGTCGGCGTTCGACATGCGGCACAACTTCGTCGTGAGCTACAACTATGACCTGCCGTTTGGCAGGCTATTCGGACGTCGCAACGAGTGGACCGAACGCTGGACGATTTCTGGGACGACGCGGTTCAGTTCCGGATTTCCGGTCACGCTCTACAACAGTGCCGACACGTCATTGCTCGGTACGTTCGGCAACGGCGTGAACAACAACCTGGTCGACACCCCCAACTACTCGCTCGGCTGCGATCTGCAGGTTAATCGCGACCCTGCGAAGGGCCCCGCGTTCAATACGTCGTGCTTCAGTCTTCCAGCCCTCGGCGAGATCGGGAGCGCTCCTCGCCGCTTCTGCTATGGACCCGGAATTCAGAACTTTGATATGGCATTGATCAAGAACGTAAGCCTGACGCCGAACAAGTCGCTGCAGGTTCGCGTGGAAGCCTTCAACGTGCTCAACCAGCCGCAGTTCTACGGTGCGGGCGCCGTGGATGGCAACATTACCAGCTCGACGTTCGGCCAAATCGTCGCCGCCGCATCACCACGATTGATTCAGATCGCGACGAAGTTCGTGTTTTGAGGGAGCTGAAGATACCCCGGCTGAATCGTCTGGCCCGCGTGGCGTTCGTCGCGTCTGTCATGTTCGCGGTCTCGCGCGTTAAAGGCGTGTCGCCACGAAAACACAAAATCACGACGAAGAGAAATCGGTCCCGTGGTCTCGTCGAGCACGCCAATATCCGGCTATGGGCACCACTCGACCGCGTGCTGTCTGTGGTCTGGGTGACCCCGAACGTCCACAAAATCCATCATTCGCGCGACAGCTCCGAGACGAATTCGAACTACGGCAACGTGCTGTCGATCTACGACCGCATGTTTGGAACCTTTATGCCGACCGAGCACGCGTCCTCAGTGGTTTACGGTCTGGACGACGCGGACCCGGTGCGGTCGTCGTCGCTTCCGCGACTCCTTGCGATGCCGTTTCTGGAGGCGGAATCCGTCCTTCGCGAAACCCGCGCGAACGCTCGCCGTCAAGAAGCCCAACTCACCGCTGACCGGCGACGCATGAGCGTCCTGCCTGACAGAAAAGTCAGGAACGGGTCGAAGCCAGCCCGGTAACATTCGGGTAGTGCGTGTCCTGGTCGTCGAAGACGAGCGAAAACTCGCGCAGATCCTCGCGTCGGCGCTGCAGGCGGAGCACTACGACGTCGTCGTGGCGGCGACTGGTGAAGACGGGTTCTTTCGCGCGAATGCGGAGGTGTTCGACCTCGTCGTCCTGGACTTGATGCTGCCAGGTCGGAGCGGACTCGAAATCCTGCAGACGCTGAGGCAGTGGCACATCGAGACGCCAGTCCTGATTCTGACCGCCCGTGACGGCGTGGACGATCGCGTGCTCGGCCTCGACCTGGGCGCCGACGATTACCTGGTCAAGCCATTCGCGTTGCCGGAGCTGCTCGCGCGGATTCGCGCCCTCCTTCGCCGTGGCCGGCCGTCCGACGTGCTTCGTTTGAAGGCTGCCGACCTGGAACTGGACCTCGTGACGCGCCGCGCCACGCGCGGTGATGCGCTGCTCGATCTGACCGCGCGCGAATTCGAGCTGCTGGAGTATCTGCTTCGACATCAGGGCCATCTCGTCTCGCGGGAAATGCTGGCGCGTGAGGTCTGGAAAGAGCCGCGCCGCGCGACGCCGCTCGACAACGTGATCGACGTGCAGATGACCCGGCTCCGCAGGAAAGTCGACAACGAAGGCGGCGCACGGCTTATTCACACGGTTCGCGGCGTGGGGTTCGTGTTGAGAGAGGGCGAGCCCTGATGCACTGGTGGTCCACACCCTCGATTCGCGTTCGCCTCACCGGCTGGTACACGGTCGTACTGTTCCTGATGATGGTCGTCTACGCCACGGCGACGTTCGTGGCCGTGCGCCACGAGTTCCTCGAGCAGCTCGACGACCAGCTGCACGACGACTTCGAAACGGCCGAAGGCTTTCTCGCGCCGGCTCCTGACGGTCGCATCGCGTGGTCGGGCGATCGCCATCACGACCCGGACAACGACGAAGCCCGCGGTAGCGATGTGTGGTCCGCTGGCGGCGAGCCGATCTACCGTTCGAGTGCGTCTGTCGCATTGCCGGCCGTCGCCATCGCCGCTGCGACAACGACGCCTCGGTATGAATCGGTTGTGACCAACGGAAGCCGATGGCGAACGCTCACGGGCACATCGTTGGTCGGCGGGCGTGCGGTCGTGTTGAGAGTGTCCCGGTCTGAAGACCGCTTGCGTACACAGCTCTGGGAAATTCTGGTCGTGCTCGTGCTCGGCCTGCCGCTCGTCGTCGCACTCGCCGGCATTGGCGGCTATGTGCTCGCGCGCCGCGCGCTCACGCCGATCGACCATCTGGCGTCGGAAGCGAGGCGGATTACGGCCGATCGTCTGCATGAACGACTGTCGGTTTCGAACCAGCACGACGAGATTGGCCGGTTGGCTGCCGTCATCAACGACACATTTGCCCGCCTCGAATCGTCATTCGACCAACTCCGCCGCTTTACCGCTGACGCGTCGCACGAGCTGCGAACACCGCTCTCAGTGATTCGCGGCATCGGTGAGATCGGATTGCACGAGACCCGGACGCCTGCGGAATACAAGGAGGCGATGGGTAGCATGCTCGAAGAGGTCGATCGGCTGACGACGCTCGTCGACACCCTGCTGCGGCTGTCGTACGGAGATGCGGGGACGGTCCGTCTGTCTCGAGAGTCAGTCGACTTGGGTCAGCTCGCACGTGATGTCGTGTCGTCGCTGGGTATCCTCGCCGAAGAGCGGAATCAACGTCTCAGGATCGAGCAAGCGGCAAACATCTCGGTGACTGCTGATCGGCTGGTTCTGCGAGAGGCGATCACGAATGTCGTGGACAACGCGATTAAATACAGCCCTCGCGGTTCCTCGATCGAGGTTCGGATTCACGCGGACCGAGACCGCGCGATTCTTGCCGTGGCCGATCAAGGACCGGGTATCGCGGCTGAACATCGCGAGCGAATCTTCGACCGCTTCTTTCGCCTGGACGAAGCCAGGTCACGGGATGCCGGTGGTACCGGACTCGGACTGGCCATCGCGCGCTGGGCCGTCGAAGCGAACGGCGGGTCCATCTCTGTCAAAGAAGGCACCAACGGCGGGTCGATCTTTGAAATTGTGCTGCCGGCCCGCACCGGGACGATCGTTGAACATCAGGAACACGCAACTCAACGCATGGGAGGAGACGCATGAAACGCTTTGCAACAATCTGGGCCGTGCTGTCCGTGTGCTTCACATCCGCCGCGGCGGCGCAGGATGTTCCCGCCGAGTATCAGCAAGTCCTGACGGCGCTCGGGAAACAAGGCGACTACAAAGCGAACGTTCTGAAGGTCAACATCCCGCGGAATGACGTCAGCGTCACGGTTGCGAACGTGAAAACGCCGACGCCATTTGGGTTCGGCGGGTGGATCGCGATGACGAAAGGCACAGGCGGCATGGACGTGATGATGGGCGATCTCGTGCTGACGCAAGACGAGGTGAATCCCGTCATGTCCGCGTTGCTCGACAACGGACTCGATGTTACCGCGCTACACAATCATTTCTTCTTTGACGAACCGCGCATGCTCTACATGCATGTGCATGGTCACGGAAAGCCGGCAGACCTCGCGCGTAAGGTGAAGCCCGCGCTCGATCTGATTGGCAAGGGCACGAGCCGGCCGGCGACGACTCCGGCGGCGCCAGCCACATTGACACCCCAGATCGACACCGCCAAACTCGCGCAGATCGTCGGCACCCAAGGCGAACAGACGGGAGCCGTCTACAAAATCACGATCGGCCGAGACGATCTGAAGCTCACCGAAATGGGCGCGCCGATCAACGCGCGCATGGGGCTGAACACCTGGGCCGCGTTCGTCGGGACCAACGACAATGCCGCGATTGCCGGCGACGTCGCGATGCTCGCGAACGAAGTGACACCGGTGCTCAAGGCGCTGCGGAAGAACGGCCTCGAGGTTGTGGCGATCCATCACCACATGACCGACACGAGACCGACGATCTATTTCCTGCACTATTGGGGGACCGGACCGGCCGACAAGCTCGCGACAGGGTTCAAGGCGGCGGTGAGCGAGTTGGGCAAAACGAAGACCGGCTCCGGCACCAAGCAATAGGGGCTTGCGTGTCTGGGTCTCTCTGGTGACGAACGTTTGCGCGTTGGATTGCCGATTTACGACGCCTTCGTATGCGTATGTGGTCAATGTTCGATGAGCGCCGAACCGGCGCGTCCGTGCGATTGTTCGACGACGAGGAGGAGCTTGATGCGTGGAGGCTTCGTGGGTCGTCCCTGGCACTGGTTGAGTGGCTTGGCTGTACTGGCGTGTCTGGTGAACCCTGTTCGCGCGATCGCGCAGACTGCTCGCCCGGAACCTCTGACGCTGAACGATGCGATCCAGGCCGCGCTGAAAAGCTACCCCGCCATCAAGGAACGTCGCGCCCGTGCTCAGGCGGCGGAAGAAGCGGTTGCCGTTGCCCGCACCGCCTATCTGCCGCGCCTCGACATGGTGTGGCAGGTGAATCGAGCGACGACCAACAACGTGTTCGGCTTGCTGCTTCCGCAGTCGATCGTCCCGCCGATCTCGGGCCCGGTTCTCGGCACCCGATCGTACGACGGTGTGTGGGGGAGCGCGGCCGGCGTCCTGCTGTCATGGGAAGCCGTCGATTTTGGACAACGGAAAGCCGGCGTCGAAGTCGCGCGTGCACAGACGTCTCTCGCGAAGGCGCAGATGGCGCTCACCGAACTGGATGTGGCGTCTGCAGCGGCCGACGCGTTTCTCACCGTGCTCGCCGCGGATGAAGGTGTCCGGGCCGCGCGGGCGAACGTCGATCGGCTCCAGGTGTTCGCAAACGCCGTTCGCACACTGACGCAGAATCAGCTGCGTCCTGGCGCCGATCAGTCGCGCGCCGAGGCGGAACTGGCCGTCGCGAGGAATCAGCTCAGTCAGGCGAATCAGGTCGCCGATCTCGCCCGCGCCGCGTTGGCCGACGCGATCGGTGCCGCCGGCGCGTCACCGCAACTGGTGGCCGGTCCGTTGACGACACTGCCTGATGTGACGACCGGCCCGGTGGACGTCAAATCTCACCCGGCAGCGCAAGCGGGCGAGGCGAGCGTCGACGCGGTCCGCGCGCGCGAACGCGGGCTCGATCGGGCCTACTACCCGACGGTCACGGTGGAGTCGGCGTTCGCGGGACGTGGGACCGGCGCGGACGTTCCGGGTATTCCGTCGTTGGGCACCGGGCTCTGGCCTCATGTGCCCAATTGGGCGCTCGGGGCGTCAGTGAGATTTGCGGCATTCGATCTCTTCGCAATCAACGCGCGAAAACGAGTCGAAGCACAGAACGACCTGGCCGAGAGCGCGAGGTACGAACAAACGATCCAGAACCTGACGACGCAGGATGCGAAAGCGCGCGCGTTGTTGAAAGCCGCGACGGAAATCGCGCGAAACACCCCGGTCGAGCGTGAAGCGGCGACCGCCGGCGAGAGCCAGGCGCGGGCGCGGTACCAGAGTGGGTTGGCCAGCGTCACCGAAGTGGCAGAAGCGCAGCGTCTGCTGGCGCAGGCCGAAGCGGACGATGCCGTGGCGCGGCTCGGCGTCTGGCGCGCATTGCTGGCCGCCGCTCAGGCTCGGGGCGATCTCACGTCGTTTGTGGACAAGATCAAGTAGCACGACCGATTTACACGGAGATCGATCATGTGGTTAGTGTTCACGGCCATGCGCCGGCCGATCACCATACTCGTGGCGGTGATTGCCGTCGCACTCACCTCGATCATGGCGATTCGGCAGATGAAGGTGGATATTTTCCCGCAGCTCGGCGCACCTGCTATCTACGTCGCGCAGCCGTACGGCGGTATGGATCCGTCGCAGATGGAAGGGTACCTGACGTACTACTACGAGTATCACTTCCTCTACATCACGGGCATCGAACACGTCGAGTCGAAGAACATTCAGGGCATCGCGTTGATGAAGCTGGTGTTTCACCCCGACACCGACATGAGTCAGGCGATGGGTGAAGTGGTCGGGTACGTCAACCGCGCGCGGGCCTTCATGCCACCTGGCGCCGTGCCGCCGTTCATCATGCGGTTCGATGCGGGCAGTGTTCCGGTCGCGCAATTGGTGTTTTCGAGCTCCACGCGAAGCGTGCCCGAAATGCAGGACGTCGCGCTCAACCGCGTGCGCCCCATTTTTGCCACGCTGCCGGGCGTGTCCGCGCCACC
Organism: Acidobacteriota bacterium; assembly: GCA_003222395.1. Lineage (GTDB taxonomy): Bacteria > Acidobacteriota > Vicinamibacteria > Vicinamibacterales > CAVVIG01 > Gp6-AA45. The sequence continues at coordinate 156,838 of QHWB01000050.1, read as the reverse complement.
GCCGTTTGGCGGCAGTCAGCGCACGATCGTCGTACGCGTCGACCCCGAGAAGCTTCGGCAGTATCGACTGTCGCCAGACGAAGTCGTCTACGCGGTGAATCGGGCCACGACGGTGCTGCCATCGGGGAACGTTCGGACCGGCGACCTCATTCGTATTGCCTCGACGAACGCCACGCTCGGCGGCAACATTCAGGAATTGCTCGACGCGCCGCTTCGCATCGGGACAGGGCCGACCGTGTACTTGCGGGATGTCGGCACGATCACCGACACAGCCGACATCGTTGTCGGGTTCGCGCACGTCGACGACAAGCGTACGGTCTACATTCCGGTCACCAAACGGGCCGACGCGTCCACGCTGGATGTGATCCGAAACGTGCGTCAGGCTCTGCCGGCGATGCGCAATGTCGCACCGGAGGACGTCAAGATCGATCTCGTCTTCGACCAGTCGCGCTACGTCGTTGGAGCGCTCAACGGCTTGATCGGGGAAGCGCTGTTGGGCGCGGTTCTGACTGGGTTGATGGTGCTGATCTTCCTTCGCGACCTGCGAAGTGCTTTGATTGTCGTGATCACGATTCCGTTCTCGATTCTCTCGGCGGTAGTGTGTTTGTGGGTGACCGGCCAGACGATCAACATCATGACTCTCGGTGGTCTTGCGCTCGCCGTGGGCATCCTGGTCGACGAAGCCACCGTGGAGATCGAGAACATCCACACGCATCTGGTGAGCGGCATGTCGAGAGCGCGAGCGGTCATCGACGCGTGCCAGAAGACGATCACGGCGCGCCTGCTCTCGATGCTGTGCGTGCTCTCGGTGTTCATTCCGGCGCTGTTCATGGCCGGCGTCGGCCGGCAGCTCTTCGTGCCGCTCTCGCTGGCAGTCGGATTCGCGATGATTTCCTCGTACGTGCTGTCGAGCACACTGGTGCCCGTGCTGTCGACGTGGATGCTCAAGGCTGGACATGGCAAGGATGCCCGCTTCTTCGAGCGGCTGCGCGGGTCATATCGCGATCGCCTCGATTCGATACTCCGTCTGCAGTGGCTGGTGGTCGGTGTCTACCTGCTCGTGACGATCGCATTCATCGTGCTTCTCTACCCGCGACTCGGCACCGAGATCTTTCCAGCTGTGGAGACGAAGCAGTTGCAGTTGCGATTGCGCGCGCCGACCGGCACGCGTCTCGAGCGCACCGAACTCATCGAGATGAAGGCGATGGACGTGATCAAGAACCTGGTCGGACCGAAGAACGTCGAGATCACGACCGGGTTCATCGGTGTGCAGACGCCCAACTATCCGATCAACACGATCTATCTGTTCGCGAGCGGCCAGCACGAGGCGGTGATCGGCGTCTCGCTCAAACCGAACGCGCCTCCGGTGACCGAAGCGCTGAAGGAACAACTGCGTCACGACCTGAAGGAGGCGCTCCCGAACGTCGCCGTCTCGTTCGAGGCGGCCGACATCATCAGCCAGGTGATGAGTTTTGGATCGCCGACGCCAATCGAGGTGGCGGTACAAGGGCCGGCATTGGCGGCGAGCCGCGGCTTTGCAGAGAAGGTCCGGGCAGAGCTCGTGAAGATCGACGCGCTGCGCGATCTGCAATACGCACAGCCGCTGGATTATCCATCGCTCCAAATCCAGATCAACCGCGAGCGGGCCGGACAATTTGGCGTGACGCCTACTGACGTCGGCAGGTCGCTCGTTGCGGCGACGTCATCGAGTCGGTACACGGACCTGAATTTCTGGCGCGATCCCGGAAGCGGAAACGGCTTTCAGATTCAGGTCGAAATTCCCCAAGCCAAAATGGCATCGATCGAAGATGTCTCCGACCTGCCGGTGATGTCACGAACAGGCGATGGCAGTGTTGGACGGCCGCTCGTGTCCGATGTGGCGACCGTGGACTACGGAACCGTGCCTGGTGAGGTGGATCGATACAACATGCAGCGGGTCGTCAGTTTCACCGCGAACATTCACGGCAAGCCGTTGGGACAGGTCGTCGGCGAGATACGGCAGGCGATCGCGCGCGCGGGCACACCGCCTCGTGGCGTCACGGTGAACGACCGTGGCCAGGTGCCGGCATTCGAAGAGACGCTCGCCGGCCTGCGAAGCGGACTGCTGCTGTCGATCCTGGTGATCTTTCTCCTGCTCGCGGCGAACTTCCAATCATTCCGGCTCGCGTTCGCCGTGGTGTCTGCCGTGCCGGCCGTCATCTGCGGGGTGCTGCTGATGCTGCTCGTGACGGGCACGACATTGAACGTGCAGTCGTTCATGGGCGCGATCATGGCCATAGGCATTTCGGTCGCGAACGCGATTCTGTTGGTCACATTCGCCGAAAACGCACGCCGAGAGGGCGCATCGGTCCGCGATGCCGCCATCGAAGGCGGTCGCGGCCGGCTCCGAGCCATTCTGATGACTGCTACCGCGATGATCGCCGGCATGATCCCGCTGGCGATCGGTACCGGCGAGCGCGCGCAAACCGCGCCGCTCGGTCGAGCCGTCATCGGCGGCCTGTTCATGGCGACGCTGGCTACACTCGTTGTGCTTCCGGCCGTGTACACCCTCGTGCAGGCGCGAGTCCGCACGCTGTCACCGACGCTCCATCCAGATGATCCGTCGAGCAAATACTATGACCCGCTCAAATAGGTTGCGTGACGAGTTCATCGCTTTGACGCTGGCGTGTGCGGCTGCGACGGCAAGGGCGCAAGCGCCAGTCGAAGTCGTCCGTGTGGTTTCGAAAGCGGTAGAGCGGCAGGTCAAGCTCCCTGGCGAGTTCCAGCCGTACCTCGCCGTGCCGATCCACGCCAAGGTCACTGGCTTCGTGAAGGCGGTGAACGTCGATCGCGGGAGTGCCGTGAGGAAGGGCCAGCTGCTCGCGACGCTCGAAGCGCCCGAGATGCAATCGCAGGTGCTCGAAGCTCAATCAAAGGCGCAGGCGCTCGAGCTGCAACGCGCGGAAGCCGCGGCGAAGCTTGCCGGTGCGCAGAGTACGTACGACCGGTTGAAAGCCGCCTCCGCCACTCCAGGCGTCGTCGCCGAAAACGACGTCGTCGTGGCGCAGAAGACGATGGAAGCCGCACAAGCGCTCGTGCGCTCGTACGACGATTCGATCAAGGCCGCTCAGGCGCAGGTGCAAGCCGTGAAGGATCTGCAGCAGTACCTCACGATCAAGGCACCGTTTGACGGCATCATCATCGAGCGGAATGTGCATCCTGGCGCGCTCGTCGGTCCCGGATCCGCCACGACGCCGCTCCTTCGCTTGCACCAGGTCTCGCGGCTGCGCCTCATCGTCGCAGTGCCTGAAGCGCTCGTCGGCGCCATGGTGAAGGGCGCGCGGGTACCGTTCACGGTGCCGGCCTATCCAGGGGAAACCTTTTACGGCGTGTTCAACTTGATGTCTCACGACCTCGACGAGAAAACGCGATCGATGTCGATCGAGCTCGACGTCAGGAATCCGGACCTGCGGCTCAGCGCAGGAATGTACCCCGAGGTGCAATGGCCGGTGCGGCGACCACAACCCTCGCTGCTCGTGCCTCCGACGAGTATCGTCACGACTACCGAACGGACTTTCGTGATTCGGGTGAACAACGGCGTCGCTCAATGGGTGAATGTCGGCCGCGGCGCGCGAATCGGCGACCTCGTCGAAGTATTCGGACCGCTCAAGGACGGCGACACGATCGTTCGACGCGGTACCGACGAGATTCGCGAAGGCGCCAAGGTGAACGTGCAGCCGGCCAAGCCCGGCTAGCGAGGACGTGCAAGACCGGAGGGTTCTTATGGATCATGCCAGACCTTCGCTCATCGCGGCATTCTTCGTCCTGAGTGCCGTGGCCGTTGTGGGACAGACCGTCAACGTTGGTTTCGAGCAGGATGAAGCTGGGAAGCCGCCGAAAGGTTTTTCATTCGCGTTGACCGGGCAGGGAAAGCCGGGCGTCTGGATTGTCAGGAAGGACGATGGGGGACACGGGAACGTCCTTGTGCAAACGGACGCCGACAGGACCGACTATCGCTTTCCCGTCGCCATCTACAACGATGTCACGGCGAAGGACGTGGATCTCTCGGTCCGATTCAAACCGATATCCGGCAAAGGCGATCAGGGCGCGGGTCTCGTCTGGCGCTATCGCGATCAGAACAACTACTACATCACTCGCTGCAACGCGCTGGAGGACAACTGCACGATTTACCACGTTGTGAACGGACGGCGGCAAGCGTTCCGGAATCAGAGCGTAAAGGTAGCTTCGAATATGTGGCACACGCTTCGAGTCGAAGTCACCGGCGATCATTTCGTCGTCACCTACGACGATCGGAAGGTCCTGGACGCGACAGATCAGACCTTCAAGGACGCCGGCAAGGTTGGCTTGTGGACGAAAGCCGACTCGGTGATTGCATTCGACGATTTCTCAATCGCCGCACGGTGAGTCATGGAGACACCCACTCGTGTCGTGGCGTTCGTGGGGAGTCATCGCCGCAGTGGAACAATGAGGAGACGAAGTGTGATGCGTGTCCTGATTGTCATCGCTGTGGTCCTCTTTGCCATGCAATTGCCGTCCGCGCAGGAGCCGCTCACGCTTGTGCGATCGATCGAACTGCCGCATGTCGAAGGCCGAATCGATCATTTGGCGTTCGATGCGACTAGCCAACGGCTGTTCGTGGCCGCGCTCGGCAACAACACCGTCGAAGTGCTCGACGTCAAGGCTGGCACGCACATGAAGAGTGTCCCAGGATTCCACGAGCCCCAGGGAATCGCGGTCGTGTCGGACGCGAAGCTGGTGGCGGTCGCGAACGGACAGGGTGAGGGTCTCCAGTTCTTGAACGCCGGCGACTATCGCGCGGGTCCGTCGGTTCGACTCGGGGACGATTCCGACAACGTTCGGTATGACGTGTCCGCAAAGCGGCTGTACGTCGGATTCGGTAATGGCGCTCTTGCGAGCATCGATCCTTCCGGCGCCAAGAAGCTCGCCGACGTGAAGCTCGCCGGCCATCCCGAATCGTTTCAACTCGAACGATCAGGCGCTCGCATCTTCGTGAATGTGCCGAACGCGGATCAGATCGCCGTCGTGGATCGTGGCGCGATGAGCGTCGTCGCAACCTGGCCCGTTATCGCTGCGAAAGCGAATTTCCCGATGGCCCTCGATGAAGCGAACCATCGGCTGTTCGTCGGGTGCCGGCGCCCGGCGAAAGCGCTCGTCTACGACACGACAGGCGGCAAGGAAGTGGGTTCCTTCGACATCGTCGGCGACACGGACGATCTCTTTTACGATGCGGCGCGGAAGCGGTTGTACGTCAGCGGCGGCGAAGGATTCATCGACGTATTCCAGAATCAGGACGCGAACCGCTTCGCACGCCTTGCGCACATCGCCACCGCCGCGGGCGCCCGGACGTCGCTGTTCGTTCCAGAGCAGAATCGCCTCTATCTCGCTGTGCCCCATCGGGGTAGCCAGAAAGCAGAGATTCGCATTTACGCTGCTCGCTGACGGTTCGCTCCGCGATGATCCGGTCTGCGTGCGCTCTTCTTCTAGTCGTGACGAGCGGCTTGATCGTCAGAGCCGCCCCCCAAGAGCCTGGCCGGCCGCAGGGCGACTCGCCGGTCGCGATCGCTCTTAGGACGACTGAGGCGATCCGACTTGACGGCCGTCTCGACGAACCCGCATGGCAGCGGGCTCCGCCTATCGGCGTGCTGCGTCAACGGGAGCCCGTGGAGAACAACGAGCCGTCCGAAGACACGGTCGTCCGCGTCCTGTACAACGACGACGCGCTCTACATTGGAGTCGTCAGCCACGATCGGTCCCCGCGAGAGATTGTCTCCACACAACTCACGCGCGATGCGAACCTCGAGGTGGATGATCGGATCACGGTCATCCTCGATCCATTTTTCGATCACCGAAACGGCTTCTTCTTTCAGGTGAATCCTGCGGGCGCTCGCGCCGACGGTCAGGTCTCGAACAACAGCGAAACCCTCAGTTCTGACTGGGACGGTATCTGGAACGCCGCCGCGCGTATCTCCGAGGAGGGCTGGATCGCCGAAATCGAAATCCCGTTCAAGACGCTCCGGTTCAAGCCGGGGCAGTCGGTCTGGGGCTTCAACGTCGAACGTCAGATCAAACGGCGACAGGAAACCGATCGATGGGCGGCGCCGCGGCAGAACATCTGGATCGGCAACCTTGCTGAAGCCGGTCGGCTGGAAGGCCTCGACGGCCTTCGGCAAGGCCTCGGTCTCGATGTCCGCCCCTATGTCTCTGGCGGTGCCGAGAACAGCGACGGCACGTTCACGGGCGGTATCGACATCTTCAAAAACGTCACGTCGAATTTGAATGCCGCGGTGACCGTCAACACCGATTTCGCCGAAACCGAGGCCGATATTCGCCAGGTCAACCTCACCCGGTTTCCGCTGTTCTTTCCCGAGAAGCGGACGTTCTTCCTCGAGGGTGCGGGAGTGTTCGACGTTGCTGGCCTGGCGAACACGACCGATATCCGCCCGTTCTTCAGCCGCCGGATTGGTCTGGTCGAGAGCACGACCGATGACAACCTCACGGTGCCGCTGCGTGCCGGCGTCAAACTTACGGGACGGCAGTCCGACTACAACATCGGCGTGCTCGACGTCGAGACCGGCGCGCGATCGGACGTCGGTTTACCGGAAGGAATGGTGACGCGGCAGAACCTGATGGCGGCGCGAGTCAGCAGAAACATCCTGCAGCAGTCGTGGATCGGCGGAATTGTGACGCATGGCAATCCCACCGGCGGCGGCAACACGCTGATCGGTGCCGATGCGCGGTTCGCCACGTCGACGTTTCGAGGAAACAAGAATCTGTCGCTGGCAATGTACGTGCTCGGCACCGACGATCAGGTGAGCAAGACCCGAGGAACCGCCGGCGGATTCACGATTGACTATCCGAACGATCGCTGGGACCTCGCGCTCAGCTGGAAGCAAATCGGCGAGAATTTCCAGCCCGCGCTCGGTTTTGTTCCGCGTGTCGGCATCCGCAAGACAGACTTGAATATGGCATTCCAGCCGCGACCCGAAGGGTGGGGCATCCGGCAGTTCTTTTTCGAGTTCCGTCCGACGTACGTCAGCAACCTCGAGAACCGCTTGGAAAACTGGCGCGTGTTTACCGCGCCGTTCAACACACGCACCGAATCCGGCGAACATCTCGAATGGAATTACATCCCGGAGTTCGAGCACCTCGACGAGCCGTTCGAGATTGCCACGGGCATCATCGTGCCGGCAGGTTCCTATCAGTGGACGCGCTTTCGCGCGGAGGCGAATACGGCCACCAAGCGCGCGTGGGTCGTCGACGCGGCGTTGTGGTGGGGAGGCTTCTACGGCGGGACGCGGCGCCAGCTCGAGTTCGGCGTTACGCTGAAGCCCAACACGCACGTCGCCCTATCGGCGCGAACGGAGCGGAACGACGTCGTGCTGCCGCAGGGCACGTTTTATACACAGGTGATCACGGCCAGGGCCGATTACAACTTCACGGCTGATGTGTCATGGGCGAATCTGGTGCAGTACGACAACGAGTCTCGCATTGCCGGTCTGCAAAGCCGGTTTCGATGGATTTTGCAACCGGGAAACGATTTGTTCCTGGTGCTGAATCGCGGTTGGGTTCGGGCGCTCGACGACAACCGTTTCGAGCCAAGCTTCGACCGCGGTTCCGCGAAAGTGCAGTACACATTTCGATTCTGAGGTTCGCGGATGACCACGATTATTCTGACCGCCACACAGCTGATCGCTGATGGTCAAAGCTTCAGACCGACGCTGACAGCGCCCGAACGGGCAGCTCCGACGTCCGTAGCGTTGAGGAGAGTCCGACGAACCAGAGGCCGCGGTCTCCGGTTCGTCGATCGGGTCCACCTACTTCGGGCCATCCTTGGGCATCTCGATTTTCGACACTCTGATGGTGTCGCCTTTGAACTCGCCCGTTAGGTGCACCGTGTGACCCGCGTGCGTGCGCAGGTCCGCGTCGTGGTTCGTCACCTGGTAGACCTTGCCCTCGGACACGAGGACGTACGGCGCGCCGCCTTTCGCGCACGCCTGCGTGCAGTCGCCATCGGACATCTTACCGCCCATCTTCTTCTGATCGGCGCCGCACATCTTGTCGCTGATCACGCCCGTCCACGTTTGTTCCGCTGCGAAGGCGCTGGTAGCGATCAACGTCGAGATCGCCCCCGCGATGATATGAATCTTCATACACTCCTCCTGATGTGAAACAGCGTCATTCGACGTCGCCGGCTAACTTCGTCAGTGATCCTTTTGAGCTCCTTCGCGCCGTCTGGCGCGAAATCGTGGATTGACAGCGGCGCTCATGGCATCTGGTGGCCCACCATCGGCTGTGACATCCGCATGTTCCACATCCGACCCATCGATGCGGCAGGCGGTCGTAGCCGGACGAACACGTGAAACGAGAGAGGATGCGACGTGTAGATCGGCTGCAACGTGTCGGGGACGCCGTAGAACGTCACGTCGGCGCCGATGCCGCCTTCGAATCCGCGCACACTGAGGAAGTCGCGTACGCCGCCGACCGTGAACGCGATCGCCGGATCCTTCACATCGGCTGCTGGTCCGTTGACGACGACGTCCGTCTGGAGAAGCGCCGTTTCGACCTGCAGTGCTTCGAACCGCGCGTAGACGGTATTCATATCGATGTGGCGCGCCCCTTCGACGAAGAACGCGTTGCGCGCGCCGTGATCCGTTTTATTGCGGCCGTAGCCGGCTGTCACCGACGAGATCGCCGCCCCATTCTTCTGCGTCCACGACGCAGAGAGCGTCGAGCGCACGATGTCTCCGGGCTCCAATTCCTCAGGCGTCTTGAGGCGGCCACTCGACGCTTGGAACTCCCATTCGTCGCTCGGTCTATACCAGACCCGACCCGACACGGAATCGAACCGACCGAAATCGAAATCCCAACGATTCTCATCGGGCTCACGGCCGTTGAACACCGATCCCTCGACGACGAACGGGCCGTGATCGACGGCGGCCGTGACGACGCCAAACGCGATATGTGTGGAGTCGAACGTGTGATGACCGAGCGGCGCGGTCGGATTGTCTGCGGCGGACGCGCGGTGCATGAACGCCACGGGCCCGAGTGCCGGCTCGCCAACGGGACCACCCGCGAGCGTGAAGCCAGTCGACTGCGTCAAAGGCATTCGCCAGACGGCCGCCAGCTGCATGAACAGGTCGTGCGGATGCTGTCGGTCGATCAGCGGATGTCCGTCGATCGCCTCGCCGGCCTGCAGGATCTCGCGGTAGCCATCCTTTCCGACCGTCGCCGGGTCGAGACTGAGCATGCTCGTCAGCGTCAGACGTCCGCGGGGCATCTCGCGACTCGCCATGCCCATCCACCAGTTCGGCACGACGAACTCGTTGCCGCCGCGAGGGCCTCCCTGGTGATTGAATTCAGCGAACACGATCCCGTCCTGCATCAGCTGCCAGCCGTTGTTCATATTCATCTGCATCTGTTCGTGTTGATCGGCGTTCCCGCCGCGACCGGACGTCGAATCAGCCGCGCTTTGCGCGCGTGCGTCGCGGGACGCGAGAAGAACGCCGACCAGACACAGCACCAGAGCGTCCTGGCGCCGACTGGACACCATGAAATGCTCCTCTTTGACGAAGACACACGTAGGTCAACGCATCAGCGGATGCGATACACAAAGCATTGAAATTTCGTGTGTCTAGATTCGAAGAGGCAGCGCCTGTGTGTTGAGAGCGGAAGAAGATCCTTGTGGAGCGTCGTCGGCCAGACGTCCCTCGGCCACCGACGAGATGAAAGACGCGCGTGCGATATGAATAAGTACGATCGACTCGAACGCGGCACTCGGCGGCGCGCTCTTGACGGCCGGAACTAACGCGCCATCGTGGTCATGACCGCACGGAATCGGCACATGGCCCATGCGCGTTCCTGTCGAGCTCGCATGATGGCAGCTGGGCGTGCTCGCGGCTGCTTCATGCTGCGCCTCGCACGATGCGGCGCACTGATTCAGCAGGACCGGCAGGCCTGCGACGGCAAGCGCAAGCACTGCCGCAGTAATCATGTTCGCTCCGCGAGACATAACCGGATTCTACCCTATTCAATGACGGCGACGATCCTTGACTCGTGCGAGGACGACTGTGCATAAGTCGCGATTATGAATACGCGCTGTTGAACGCCGGGCGTAGCTGTGCTGCGAGGGTCTGACGTATCCTGAAGTAATGGATGGTGCGATGGCGAACTACTTCGCCCGTCATCAACGGCGCGTGATGGCCCAGAGCAGCGGAGAGAAGACGCTCTATCGGTGGACGCGCGATTTCCATCTTTATTTGGGCTTGTTCGTCAGTCCGTTCGTGATCGCGTTCGCTGTCAGCGTGTTCTTCTTGAATCACGCCAAGGTCGACACGAGCGCGTCCACGACGGTCGAAACGTTTCACGACCTGACCATTCCCGCGGGATTGGAAAGCGCGAGAGGGCGCGAGGCGGTCGATCGCGCCAGAGATATCGTCAGCCAGGTCGGCGTGACAGGCGAGATCGGTTTCGTCCGCTACGTTCCCAATGCGCAACGCGTCATCCTCCCGGTTTCCAAGCCGGGCGTCGAGACTGTTGTTGAAGTCGACGTCTCGAAGCGGGCCGCGGTGGTCTCGCGGCGTCAGACAGCCATACTGGAATCCATCGCGTACTTGCACAAAAGTCCTGGACCGCACAACGCGGATCTGCGCGGGAACTGGTTCTGGACGCGGGTGTGGCGATGGCTCACTGATGCGACCGTTTATCTCGTCCTCTTTGTTTCGGCGACCGGGTTGTACCTGTGGTTTGCGATGAAGGCGGAGCGTCGAATCGGGCTGGCCTTGCTTGGTGCGGGAGCGGTGACCTTCTTCGGTTTTCTGTATGGTCTCGCCTTCTAATCGCAGCCGCCGGCTTGGGCTGGTTCTCGAGACGTGGAATCGCAAGCTCCATTACTACCTCGGACTCTACTTTCTCCTGTTTCTATGGCTGTTCTCCTTCACCGGCCTCCTGCTCAATCATCCGCGCTGGGCTCTGTCGCGCATTCCGAACGAACCGAATCCTCCGTACGAGCGGACAATCGATCCGCCGATCGGCGACTCCGACCTCGTCAGGGCCGAAGACGTCATGCGTCAACTTGGTCTGACAGGCGAAGTCGAATGCCCGCCGCAGCGTCCGGGCAGGTTCGATTTCAACATCGCGATTCCACGACGAGCGGTCCAGGTCCGAGTTGACCTGGCACAAAGACGAGCGACAGTTCAGGAAATCGAACGGAGTGTGTGGTCGGCGCTCAGGATCTCACATACGTTCAGCGGTTCGCGGTACAACAATCCGACCTCTTCTCGCGACTGGCTGTTGACGTCGCTGTGGGTCTTTGCGATGGACGCACTCGCAATCGGCCTCCTTGTGATGGTCCTTGGCAGCTATTACATGTGGTACCGCCTCAAACCGAGGCGAACGTTCGGCTGGATCGTGCTCTTCGCGGGATTCATCACCTGTGGCCTGTTTGTGTTCGTTTTGGGTTGGCGATAACAGTCCGCGTCTTATCAATGCTCGCCTTGCACCGCGACGCTGGCACCAGCGCCGGTTCGCGCTTCAGACCGAAATGCTACGTCCGGATTTGGTAAAGGGCCGCGTGGACGACCAGCTTGAGAACGAACGAAGTGAAGACGCCGCAAGCCGGTGTCGCTGCGCACCCTTTCGGCCAAAAGCCGCGACGTCATCAACGCGAACGGATCACCCTGTCATCGCGCGACGACGTTCAAGCGCTCGATGCGCCGCCCAGCAGGCTCCAGCAACCGCGAGATCGAGCGCAGCCAACGCCCAATTTCCGGTCACTCCGGAATGCAGACCGTACGGCGTTTCGGTGCGGCCGGCGGCTGCCAGGATGACGTGATCGATGGCTCCTCCAAAGAACATCCCTGCGAGAAACATAGCTGTCTTCGCCATTTGGACGGAACTCCTGTCAGTTACCGCCCTATAGTAGGCCACTCGTTTTCGCCCATAGGGGGCCAGGCGTTTTCGCTCGATCGGGGGCCAGCCCGGGCCGGGGTTTTACCTTGGGGCTTCCGTATTTGAAACTGACTTCACCGTCGCGTCGCCTGTGAGCTACACGTTCGACGGTACCTTCGCGGCATCCCGCTCGGTCCCCTGCGGCAATTGTTCGGATAGTTTGTTCGCTACCCTGTTCGTCGATACCGGGCGGGACGAGGATGGCGAGGAAAATGGCCCTCCTGTGTTCGACATATCCGCCCCCATGCCCTTCAACGGCGGGAGCAGCGCTTCCAATCGCTCGGCCACGGGATTGCTCACGCCTGGCAAGTACGCGTTCCTGCTGAATGGGAGCGCATCGCATGCCTTTCCACCCTCGGGTATCGCTAGAAGCGTCTTCGCGTTCACGTTCGATTTCTCGCCAGCGGATGCGGCGCCGACGCCGGAGCCCGCGTCGTTGCTGCTGCTCGGCACCGGGCTGGCCGGGGTGTTCTGCCGCTACCGCCGTCGCTCAGCGCATCTGCAGTAGCGGCGTCTTTCGTCGAGCGACAGCAACGTTCGCTAATCTGCCAGAGGCTCTCGACGTTGCGCCGGCGAAGCGGAGGCCGCTGTACGGCCTGACGCACAGGGAGCCGTGAGCCGTCACGACGCACCGGCTCTTGCTGCGTCGACGCGTCTGACACAGAGCGCGATTCGATTCCATCTCACTCTGGTCTGGTCCACCAATCTTCACTTCGACTGTTCCGATCCGGAAGGCGCACGCAGGTTCTACGTAGTGTGCGTCAACGGCGTCCGCTGAAGAGTGAGCTAACGAACCAGATTGCGACGCCGAACAGCATCATCGCGACCCAAAACAAGAGACTGCGGCGCGTCGCGGGATCGGCATTCCCGATGGCTTCCACGAACAGATCCTCGTAGGAACCCTGAGGCCGGGACGCAGACCCTTGGGGAGCTGAGGAAACGCACTCGGTGAACGGGTTGGAGCGTCTTCGGACACTTCATGGCTGCCCTTGCTCCAGCGACACGTGTCGGGCCTGACGAACGAATCGAGCGGCCAGCGACAGTTCGACGAGCTTCGGCGCGACACCGTTAACAACCCACGCGAGGACGTGCGGCACGTACGGCTTGAGATGACAACGCCGCGCATTCACCGACAGATCGCGCCCTCGTGCCCGTCGGCACCGGGCACATCGACTTCAAACCGGTATTCGCGCACGCATCGCTCGCTGGCCTGAAGCATTTCGCAGAGGGTTCCAACTGCGCACATCTGATTCGCGGAAATCAGATCACCCGGCGATAGAGCCGGTGCGGCGCGTCGAGGGCTTCGTACTTGCCCTCCAACGGCGTGAACGACAGCGTCTCCTTGGCGCCGAGGCCGAGCATGCCGAAGTTGGCGAGGCTCTCGTACAACACGTGGTGCACGCGATCCTGCAGCCGCTGATTGAAATAGATCATCACGTTGCGGCACAGAATCAGGTGGAATTCGTTGAACGGACCGTCGGTGACGAGGTTGTGCTTCGCGAACACGATCTGCTCGCGCAGCGCCGGCCTGAAGATCGCGTTGTTATACGCGGCAGTGTAGTACTCGGAGAACGACCGCGACCCGCCCGCCTGGATGTAGTTCTGCGTGCATCGCTGCATGAGACCGAGCGGGTAGATTCCCTCGCGCGCCCTTTCCAGGAGGGTTTCGTTGATGTCGGTTGCGTAAATCCGGCAGCGCCGGACGAGCCCTTCCTCCTCGAGCGCGATCGCGACTGAATAGACCTCCTCGCCCATTGCACACCCGGCCAGCCAGATTCGGATATACGGCCACGTGCGCAGCACCGGCAGCGCCTGCGCCCGCAGTGCGCGAAAGAACCCGGGATCGCGGAACATCGAGCTCACGTTCACCGAAAGGCCATCGACGAATCGGTCCATGCACGACGCGTCGTGGATGATTTTGTCGAGCAGGCCCGTGATGGTGTGGACCTTCTCCGCCCGCAGCCGGTTCTGAATCCGCCTCCGCAGCGACCCCCGCGCGTAGTCGCGGAAGTCGAAACCGCGAAGGCGGTACACGGCGTCGAGCAGGAGATCGGTTTCGACCTCCTCGATTGCCTGGCCCGCCGTTGCCGTCGGAGTGGTCGCCGCCACGGCTTATCGATACAGCCAGACCCGAAGCAGCGAGATCAACTGATCGGTGTCCACGGGCTTCGTGATGTAATCCGAGGCGCCGGCGTCGATGCACAAGTCGCGGTCGCCCGGCATCGCCTTCGCGGTGAGCGCAATGACCGGCAGCCGGTGGAACTGCGGCAGCGCACGGATAGCGCGCGTCGCCTCGTACCCGTCCATCTCCGGCATCATGACGTCCATCAGCACCACGTCGATCGCGGGCCGGCTCTTCAGAATCTCGATGGCGTCCCGGCCGTTCTCCGCGGGGACGACCTGCATCTGGTACTGCTCGAGCGCGCTCGCCAGCGCGAACGTATTCCGGAGATCGTCGTCCACGATGAGCACGGTCCGACCGGCGAGCGTAGGGTCGGCGTGGCGGATCTGGTCCAACATGCGCCGCTTCTCCTCCGGCAGGTTCTCCTGGACGCGGTGCAGGAAGAGCGTCGTCTCGTCGAGCAGGCGATCGGGCGACTTCACGTCCTTGACGATGATCGTCTCCGCGACGCGCCGCAACTTCGCCTCCTCCCGTTTGCTCAATGCCTTTCCTGTGTACACGATGACCGGCAGTTGGCCGAGACGCTCGCGCTTCCGCAGCTCCTCCAGCAGCTCGAAGCCGCTCATGTCCGAGAGGCCCAGGTCGAGCACCATGCAGTCGTATGGTTTCTGTTCGATCGCGTCGAGCGCCTCCTCGCCTGTCGCGACGGCGGTCACGTGAACATCGTCGTTGCCGATCAGCTCCACGATGCTCGAGCGCTCGACGTCGTCGTCTTCGACGACGAGCAGGTTTTTGACGCGCCGCTCGATGAACGCGCGGATGCTCGTGAACGTGCGTTCGAGCGCATCCCGCGTCACGGGCTTCGTCAGGTGCGCGAAGGCGCCCTGCTTGAGCGCGCGCTGCCGCTCATCGGCGATTGAGATGATGTGTACCGGAATATGACGCGTCGCCGGATCGTGCTTGAGCCGATCGAGCACGCGCCACCCGTCTGTCGCCGCCAACTGGATGTCGAGCGTAATCGCGTCAGGCCGATGGCGATGCGCGAGCGCCAGAGCCGCGTCGCCGCGAGAAGTGACAATCCCGCGAAATCCCATTTGCCGCGCCACTTCGAGCAGGGTCGGCGCGAGGGCGTGGTCGTCTTCGACAATCAACACCACCTTGTCCCCGGCCGCGATCACGCCGCGGTCGTCGGCGAAGTCCGGCATCAGCTCGTGCTCGAGGACGGCCGAAAGCGCCGCCGACTGCTGCATGTGACGCACGCCGCCATACACTTCTGTCGGCGTCGACAACCCGTCGTCCAGCCGGAGGCCGGCCAGTGCGTCGCGTATTTGCGGCACGTGGAGCGTGAAGGTGCTGCCCTGGCCCACGGCGCTCCTCAGCCTGATGTCGCCGCCGAGCAGCCGCGCGAGCTCTTGGCTGATCGACAGGCCCAGCCCGGTGCCGCCGTACTTCCGGCCGGTCGTGCCGTCCGCCTGCTGGAACGCCTCGAAGACGATCTTGTGCTTCTCCGGCGGAATGCCGATGCCCGTGTCGATGACGGAGAACGCCACTGCGGCCGGAGCCAGTTCGACCAGCGCATCGCTCGGCGTCCACTCGCGGGCGACCGAGATCTCGAGCCTGACGCCACCGCTCTCGGTGAACTTGAACGCGTTCGACAGCAGGTTCTTTAGAATCCGCTGCAGCCACTGCGCGTCCGTGTCGATCGTCGGCGGCACATCGGACGCGACGGTAATTCCGAAATGGAGACCCTTCGCCGTCGCGAGCTGTCGGAACATCCGTTCGATTTGGTCGCACAGATCCGCCGTCAGCAGCGGCTGGATCGTCGGGTGCATCGTCCCCGACTCGATCTTTGCGAGATCGAGAATCTCGTCGATCAGCCCGAGCAGCTCCGCGCCGGAGGAGTTGATGGCGGTGGCGAACTCCAGCTGCTTCGAGCTGAGATTGCCGTCCGGGTTCTCGGCCAGCATCTTGGACAGGATGAGCAGGCTGTTGAGCGGCGTCCGCAGCTCGTGCGACATGTTCGCGAGAAACTCGGACTTGTACTTCGAAGTCAACGCCAGCTGCTCCGCCTTCTCTTCGATCGCCGCGCGCGCCAGCTCGATCTCGCGGTTCTTGTTCTCGACTTCACGATTCTGCTTCGCGAGCAGCTCCGCCTTCTCTTCCAGCTCCTCGTTGGTCTGCTGCAGTTCCTGCTGCTGCTGTTCCAGCTCCTCGTTCGTCTGTTGCAGCTCGTCCTGCTGCTGCCGGAGCCGCTCCTCCGATGCCTGAAGCGATCGCGCCTGCTCCTCGAGGCGGACGTTGGTCTCGCTCAGCTCCCGCTGACGCGTAGTGAGTTCATTGGTGAGCGATTGCGACTGCTTCAGCAGTTCTTCTGTCCGCGTCATCGCGGCGATCGTATTGAGGACGATGCCGATGCTCTCGGTGAGCTGATTCAGGAACGACAGTTGGATCTCCGAGAAGCAGTGGAACGAGGCGAGCTCGATCACTGCTTTGACGTCGTTCTCGAATAGTACTGGCAGCACGACGATGTTGAGCGGCTTGGCTTCCCCGAGGCCCGACGAAATCTGGACGTAGTCGTCGGGCACGTCGGTGACCAGAATCGGTGAGCGCTCGAGCGCGCATTGTCCGACCAGACCCTCGCCGGCCTTGAAGCGGTTGGCGATATGCTTGCGCTGTATGTACGCGTAGCTCGCGACCAGTTTGAGGTCCGGCGCTCCGTCGCCCTCGTTGACGTAGAACACGCCGTGCTGCGCCTGCACGACCGGGGCGAGCTCGGAGAGGATCACGCGTGACACAGTGGCAAGGTCGCGCTGTCCCTGCAGCAGCCAGGTGAACTTTGCCAGGTTCGTCTTCAACCAATCCTGCGCTTTATTCTCCTCGGTCGTCTCGCGCAGGTTCCGGATCATCGCGTTGATGTTGTCCTTGAGCGCCGCCACCTCGCCCAGTGCGTCCACATCGATCGATTGAGACAGGTTGCCCTTGGTGACTGCGGTGGCCACGTCGGCGATCGCGCGGACCTGGATCGTGAGGTTCGCCGCCAGCCGGTTGACGTTGTCGACCAAGTCCCGCCACGTGCCGGCTGCGCCAGGCACGCTTGCCTGTCCACCCAGCCGGCCTTCGACGCCGACCTCGCGCGCGACGGTCGTGACCTGGTCGGCAAACGTCGCCAGCGTATCGATCATGCCGTTGATCGTCGCGGCGAGCTGCTCGATCTCCCCTTTGGCTTCGAGCACCAGTTTGCGCCGGAGATTTCCGTTGGCCACCTCCGTGACGACGCGGGCGATGCCGCGGACCTGATTGGTCAGGTTGTTCGCCATGAAGTTGACGTTGTCGGTGAGATCCTTCCACGTCCCGGCCGCGCCCTTCACGACCGCCTGGCCGCCGAGCTTGCCTTCCGTGCCGACCTCGCGCGCGACGCGCGTGACTTCCGACGCGAACGCGTTGAGCTGATCGAGCATCGTATTGACGACGTTCTTGGTCTGCAGAAGCTCGCCGCGGACATCGACGGTGATCTTCTGCGTCAGGTCTCCCCTGGCGATGGCCGTCGCGACCTTCGATACGTCGCGCAGCTGCACGGTCAGGTTGCCGGCGAGCGTGTTGACGTTGTCGGTCAGATCCTTCCAGACGCCGCCGACGCCCCTGACTGTCGCCTGGCCGCCGAGCTTACCGTCGGTACCGACTTCGCGCGCGACGCGAGTCACTTCCGATGCGAACGAAGACAGCTGATCGACCATCGTGTTGATCGTGTTCTTGAGCTCGAGGATCTCGCCCTTCACGTCGACCGTGATCTTGCGCGAGAGATCGCCGCGCGCGACAGCCGTCGTCACCTCCGCGATGTTACGGACCTGACTCGTCAGGTGCGCCGCCATGAAGTTCACATTGTCGGTAAGGTCCTTCCACGTGCCGGCGACGCCTTTGACAACTGCCTGACCGCCAAGCTTGCCGTCGGTGCCGACCTCGCGCGCCACCCGCGTCACCTCGGATGCGAACGTTCCGAGCTGAGCGACCATCGTGTTCACCACGTTCGCCATCCGCAGGAACTCGCCGGTCAGCGGCCGGCCCTCGATCTCCAGCGCCATCGTTTGAGACAAATCGCCCTTCGCCACGGCGCCGATCACTCGCGCCACTTCCGTCGTCGGCTGCGCCATGTCGTTCACCAGCGTGTTCAGCGCGTCGATCGACTGCGCCCAGCCGCCGCTGGCGCCGGCGAGCGACGCGCGCTGCTGCATGTGGCCCGCCTTGCCGACGATGTTGCTGATGCGCTGCAGCTCGCCAGCGAGCTTCTGGTTCTGTTCGATGATGTCGTTCACCGTGTCGTAGATCTTCCCTGCGACGCCGGTCCGATCGACGGGCACGCGCGCGGTGAAATCGCCGCGTTTGTAGCGCGTCAGGACCTGAAGGAGCTGCTTCGCGTCAACGTGTTCGATGGTCGCGGTGGCGGTGGCCATTGATGTCCCCATGAGATTGGGCGGATACGCAGCTGTCGATCACACAGGCGCGATTGGCGATCGCCGCGTACGGGCGCCCGACCGCGCCGTGCGTGATCGCTGGTCATCGGGTGGTCGTGCGAGCTCCGCCGCAGTTCTGATCAGCGCCGCCGCGCTCAGCGGTTTCGGCAGATATCGCTGGTAGCCGACGGAAAGCGCCATCGCGATGTCGTCAGGAGTCACGCAGGCGGTGAGGGCGATGGCCGGAACGAAACGGCAACTCTCCTGCCGCAGCCTCCGCATCATCTCGTAGCCGTCGGTCACCGGCATCGCAATGTCGCTGACGATCAGATCGAACGCGCTGCGGGCCGCGAGCTTGAGTGCTTCTTCCGCCGACGCGGCTTCCGTCACCTTCGCGCCTTTCTGCAACAGCATGGCGGCGGCAATCTGCCGCGCGTCGAGCTCGTTGTCGACAACGAGCACGCTCACGCCGTCGAGACTCGGCAGCTCCGCCCAGGGCACCTCCTCCTGCGTCTCCTGCCGCGGCGTGGGCGGGGGCGGGTCGGGCGGTTTCTCGTACGCGCGAATCGGCAGCGTCACGACGAATGTGGCGCCCTGATTCTCGCCCTCGCTCTCCGCGTGGACGGTCCCGCCGTGGAGCTCGGCGAGATGACGGACGATCGCCATACCCAGCCCGAGACCGCCATGGGCGCGCGTCACGCTGCTGTCGGCCTGCGAGAACCGGTCGAAAATGTGCGGGAGAAAGGCCGGCGCGATGCCGCGCCCGTTGTCGGACACCACGATGCGCAGGTCGGCGCCGAGATTCTCCGCTCGTACGTCGACCCGACCGTCCCGTGGAGTGAACTTGATCGCGTTCGACAGGAGGTTCCAGACGATTTGCTGCAGCCGGTCGCGATCGCCGCACGTCTCGGGCACGGCGGGAACGTCGGTCGTGATTGTGATGCGCTTCGCTTCGGCGGCGGGCCGCAGCGCGTCGAGCGCGCTGCCAATGATCTGGCCGATGTCGACGCTCGACACGTTCAGGACCATCTTGCCGTTCACGATCCGCGACACATCGAGGATGTCCTCGATCAGCTGTTTCTGCGCAATGGCGTTGTTCTTGATGACGCCCACGGCGCGCTGCAGACGATCGGGCTCGAGCTGGCCCGTTTCGAGCAGTTGCGCCCAGCCGAGCATCGCGTTGAGCGGCGTGCGCAGCTCGTGCGACAACGTGGCCAGGAATTCATCCTTCATGCGGTTGACGCGTTCGGCCTCGCGGCGCGCGCTCTGTTCGCGCCGCAGCAGCTCCGCGCGCTCAGCTTCTCCGCGGCGGCGCTGAGCGATTGCAGCCTTCAGCCGCTGGTTCGTCCGCGCGAGTTGCTCGGTCCGCTCGCGAACCCGAAGGTCGAGCGCGTCGTGCGCGCGCCGGAGGTCCTCGGCCTGGCACCTGAGCGCCCGCGAGCGCCTATACAAATCGACGAACACGTTGACTTTCGAGATGAGCACGTCGCTCGACATCGGCTTGAAGATGTAGTCGACGGCGCCGACCGAATAACCCTTGAAGGCGGCAGACGCGCTGTTCGGGTTGGCGGTGATGAAAATAATCGGTGTGTCCCTGTTGGCCGGGCGGCCGCGAATCAGCTCTGCGACGCCGTACCCATCGACGTCGGGCATCGTGACGTCGAGGAGCATCAGGGCAACGTCCTCCTCTAGGAGAACTTTGAGCGCCGCGCAGCCGGACTGAGCCTGCAGAATGCGATGGCCGAGCGGCGACAGGAGCGCCTCGAGCGCGAGGAGGTTGTCGCGATGGTCGTCGACGATCAGGATCTGCACCGGCTCCTGCGCGTACACATCACACCTCCCTACGTGCGCGCGGTCAGCCGCACGGCAAACTCGCAAGCAGTCCCGCTTCCTCACTCAGCAGGCAGTCGTCTCCCCGGCCGGCGGGAACATGTGTTCGGGTCTCGACTCCATTCCTGGTGATGGCGGTCCTGAAGATGCAGATTCCTGGAAGCTGATCCAAATCGGCCAGCGCTCCCATGGCTCGATGACGTCGACGCATTTCAGTGAGTTACGGTCTGATAGCCCGACAACACATGCGTCATCGAACCTCTCGAAAAAATTTTGTCGGGGACGTCGAGCGCATGAGCCTCGCCCGGCGACGGCCCGTATTCATGCAGGCATCATGCCCGCCTACCTGAACGCTCAAGTATCCGAAAAGACATCTGCCGAACGGCCTTTTGGCCGGGCCGCGGACCTGACGCCTCCGCCCAACCGACGCGGGACGTTACACACGAGGGTGCCACCATGTATCGGATCTTGCGCATACATGACGGGGTCAAGTATACGGTTTCACGGAAGGCAGGAGTCTTCGACGACAAGGTCGTACGGCGGTGGAATGTGGTCTGCGATGCGGAGCAGGAACTCGTTGAGCCGACCGTCACGGACTAAATCGGACCATCCTGCTCGACTTGAAGCACGCCGATGGAGTTAACGGCCGGGCTCCGCGCCGGGCGCGTTCCGAAAAATCGAATGCCTTCGCGCGCGGACGGCTCGAAGGCTTGAAGGGCGGCCGCGCCACGAAACGTACCCGGCCGATCTCGGCCATGGGAAGGTGACCGGCGACCGCACGGAACCTGACTACCGCTGCGGCGCGCGCGACTGCAGCGTCGCGCTCGGCTGGATCGCCGTCGCCGCGTCGTGGAACGGATCGAGGTTCCAGTCGAGGAACGTCCACACGCGGTTCCACGAGTCGCGCTGCTCGCGCGTGTTCTCGGGCTGCCATGTCTTCGGATCGACGCGGCGATCGAACGTGTGGCCGCCGAGCGGGTTGTCGTACACCATCGTCTCGGCCAGCAGCGGCTTCCGCGCCCGGAGCGCGTCGACGAGCTGCATGTCCTCTTCGATGTTCACGTCCTGATCGTTCTTCGTGACGCCGACGTAGAGCGGAATCTGCAGCTTGTCGATGTTGTACAGCGGCGACCGCTCCTTGTAGACATCCGGCTTCTCGTGCGGCAGCCCGCCGTAGCGGTTCGCCGGATCGATCGCCTGATGCTGCTTCTCGACGCCCTTCCACGCGAGCCGCTGAAAGAGATTCGTCACCGGTACCATCGCCACCGCCGCTTTGAATGCGCTTTCGTTGCGCAGCACCGACAGCAATGTGATCATGCCGCCGTGACTCCAGCCGATGATGCCGATGCGCGACGGATCCACTGCGGAGTATTTCGTCTTCAACACCTCGACCGCCGTCACGACGTCGTCGACTTCGTTGCCACCGTAGTCAATCGCGTCGTAGAACGCCTTGCCGTACCCGACGCTGCCGCGATACTCCGGCGCAATGACGATATAGCCTCTTGCCGTCGCTTCGCGGATGTACGGAATGTAGTGGCTATAAAGATGACCGCGGATGTTCTCGTGCACCCACACCAGCGCAGGATGTCCCTTCGCGCCGCGCAGCCTGACCGGCTGGAACACGAACGCCGGGACGTCGAGGTCGCCCACGCTGCTGCGGTAGGTGATCTTTTCCATCTGCATGTGGCCGGCGCTCGCCTCGCGCCACGTACGATCGATCTCGGCCTGGTCCTGCGCCTGGCGCTCGAAGTCGGGCGTGCGCGGCTGCAACTGGCCGTGGAGTGGAAGCGACAGCGCGACGACCGCCACGACGATCGCGGCCGCGCGGACGGCTGGGGCTTTCATGCCCCGATCCTACACTGTCCCGGCGGCCTTCGAGGCGCGCTCGTACGCGCGCGCGAGCCACGCGCTCAGGTGCTGCGCGGCTTCGTCGGGTGTGCTGCCGTAGAACGGCATCAGCGCCGTCGGCATTCCGGGCAGCCGCACGATGTACGCGCGCCAGCGGTCCTTGGCCACCGCCGCCACCTCGATCAGGTACGGGCGCCCGGCGATCGAATGTTCGAAGCGATGTACGTCGTGGATCACGATGCCGCCGAGAATGAATGGGAATCCGAGCGAGCGACACGCATTCTACGCGTCCCGACCACGCGATCAAGCGAAGCGACCGACGAAAGCGCGCGCACAGTCGGCGGCGCGCGAATTTTTCGAAGCGGCCCGTCGAAAAAAAATTTTCGATCTCGTCCCGTCAACAGGAAATTCACGACTCGTGCACAGGATTTCCACAGCCGCACGCTGTGATACGCTTGCACCATCGATGTTGAAGCGAACGATCGTGGCGGTGTGCGCCGTCGCGTGTCTGATCGCGGCGCGAACCGCTGAGTCGGCTGACGAACCGACGCTGCTGCGCGTGTTCATGAAGGACGGTACGTCGCTCGTCAGCTACGGCGAGCCGGCGCGCGTCGCCGACCGCGTCGTCTTCTCGATGCCGACGGCCGTGTCGCCGAATCCGCCGCTTCACCTCGTGACGATCGCCGCCGATCGCGTCGACTGGGATCGGACCGATCGCTACGCGGCGTCGGCGCGATCGGAGCATTACATTCGAACGCAGGCCGAGAACGACTACGCGGTGCTGTCGAACGACATCGCGCAGGCGCTCAACGACGTCACGCTGACGAACGATCCGACCAGGCGCTTGAGTATTGCCGAGTCGGCGCGCAGGACGCTGAGCGAATGGCCCCTGTCGCACTACGGGTACCGGGCGGGCGAGGTGCGGCAGATGCTCGCGATGCTCGACGAAGCGATTGCCGACCTGCGCGCATCCACCGGCACGCCCGGCCGATTCGATTTGAGCTTCGCGGCCTTCGTCGATCCGCCGACGCTGCCCGAGCCGCTGCTGCCGCCGCCGACGCCGCAGGAAGCGATCGAACATGTCCTCACCGCCGCGCGGGTCGTCGAGAACGCGTCGGAGCGGACGTCGCTGCTGAGCGCCGCGCTGATATCGATCGATCGCGACAAGGACGCGCTACCGGCTGCCTGGGTCGCGACGAGACGACCGGAGATCGAGGCCGCCGTGCAGACCGAACTGCGCGTCGATCGTTCGTACAAGCTTCTGACGACGCGTTTCATCAGCCTCGCCAACTACCGCGCCGGCAATGCCGACGTCCGCGGCCTCGAGCGATTGGTCCGAACGGTCCAGCAGCGCGACCGACTGCTCGGCGAGAGGCGTCCGGAAGCGGTCAACGCCCTGCTCGCGGTCGTCGAGGAGAAGCTCGATGCCGCACGTCGTCTGCAGCTCGCGCGCGATCGATGGCAGATGCGCGCGCCCGTGCTGTACGAATATCGCGCGGCGATCCGGCAGCCGATGGATCTCTTCGCGCAGCTGAAGCCATCGCTCGAAGCGATCAGGGCGTTGTCGGGATCGTCGGCGGAAAGCCTCGCGGCGATCGAGCGACTGTCCGCGCGCATTGTCACGCTCGCATCAGCGATCGTGCCGCCCGAGGAGCTCGCCGCAGCACATGCCCTGCTGATGAGCGCGGTTCAGCTCGCCAACAGCGCAGCGTCGATCCGGCGCGAGGCGACGATTGCGGGCGACATGACGCGCGCGTGGGACGCTTCGTCGGCCGCGGCCGGCGCGTTGATGCTCGGCGCGAAGGCCCGCACCGATATCCAGTCGCTGCTCCGTCTGCCGCAACTGAGGTGATTACTCCTCGCCAGACGCGTCTCGTCCGCGTTTCCGATCTGCACGCCTTCCGCCGCGCCATTCTGTCGCTCTCGAACCCCGAACCCAGTACCAAGAACCCCGAACCCGAAATCCGGAACCCCGAACCCATCGTGTTGGTTCCAACACGCAGCGCCGCGCGCCAGCTCGAACTGACATTTGTCGGGGCCGACCGACGTCTCGGCCGAGGGGCGGACACGCACGTCCTCCCCTGCCCGATGACCCGCGATGAATTGTACGAACATCTGCGCACCAAACTGTCCAACCCTCCGCGCTGGCTGATGGCGATCGAGCGCGACGTCATCGCGCAGGCTGCCGCGCTCGCGACTGCATCCAGCGGCATCGAGATCTCTTTCGAGCTTCGTCCCGGCCTGGTGGCCGAGATGCTGCGCTTCTACGATCAGCTGCGCCGGCAATCGCAGCAGGTGTCGCGGTTCGAAGCGCTCATAGAAGGTGCGCTCGACGGGGCAGACGCGGAGGTCGATCGCGGCGCCGGGCGGATGCGTCAGCAGACGCGGTTTCTGGCTGCCACGTTCCGCGAGTACGAGCGCCGCGTTCGCGAATCGGGCGGTTGTGACGAACACCTGCTGCGTGAGCAGTTGATCCGCCAACCGCTCGCCGATCCGATCCGGCGCATCATCGTGACCGTCGCCGACTGGATTGCGGACGACAACGGCCTGTATGTCGCCGACTTCGATCTCCTTTCCAGGATTCCCAACCTGGAATCGATCGACATCGTTTGCACCGAAGGAGTGCTGCGTTCGGGTTTCCACGAGCGCCTGCACGGATGGCTGCCTGGGATTGCGGACGTGTCGGAATTTGGGATTCGGGATTCGAGATTCGCAAACCCAGTCGTCGTCGTGCCGCCATCAGATATCTCAACGAAGCCTACGAATCCCGAATCCCAAATCCCGAATCCCGAGCGTTCAGAAAGGCTGGCGAACCCCGAATCCCAAATCCCGAATCCCGAGCATCCGTGGTGGACCCACCGCGACCGGGAAGAAGAGCTGGTCACAGTCGTACGGATAATCAAAGCGAACCGGCGGCGTGGTGAAGCCGTGCCGTTGTCGCGGACCGCCGTCGTGTACAAGCGTCCGCTTCCTTATCTTTATCTCGCGGCCGAAGTGTTCGGCGCAGCGAACATCCCGTATCAAACCGCCGACGCGCTGCCGCTGGCCAGCCAGCCGACAGCCGCCGCGTTCGATCTCGTGCTCGAAGCGGTCGTATCGGACTTCACACGCGACGCTCTCGTGTCGCTTCTTCGATCGCCGCACCTCGTCTTCTTCGACGAAGGCTGTGAGGTGACGCGTGAGATGACGAGCGCCTTCAACCGCGCGTTGAGCGACGCGCGATATCTCGGGGGATTGGAGAAGCTGGAAGGGCTGGAGGGGGCGGACAGCCGCGAGGGGCGGAAAGGGCAGGATGGGCGGGACTGGTCGGCACGTGCCGCGCGTCGTGCGGTTGTCGCCGCTGCCCGCGAGCTGGCGCCGCTGGCGAGTCCGCGTCCGGCATCACAGCAGGTTCGCCTTCTGCTCGACTTCTGGGCGTCGCATGTTCGGCCCCTCGCGGACGAGGATCCGTTTGCGTCGAACGAGCGCCGCGCGCGGGCGGCGATTGTCGAAGCGCTGACCGCACTGGCCGGCGCGCACGCGTCGCAGGACGAACCGTCGTGGACGATCGAGAACCTTCGCGTCGCCGTCAGACGGATCGTCGAAGAGCAGACCTTCAGCGTCGATGCGCCGTCGGCCCACGAGGCGGTGCAGTTCCTCGACGATCAGGCGGCGCGCTACGGCGACTTCGACGATCTGACGATCGTCGGCGTGGTCGAGAACGAATGGCCCGAAAAGCCGCGGCGCAACATCTTTTATCCACCGGGCATCCTCAAGTCGCTCGGCTGGCCCACGGAGAAGGACCGCCGCGCGGCCGCGGACGCGCGATTTCTGGAGCTGCTCGCGTCGCCCGCACGCCGTACGGTGGTGTCGACGTTCACGCTGGACGACGATGCGCTCGTCATGCGTTCGATGCAGCTCGACGAGATTCGCCGCGCTGGTCTATCGTCGGTCGCGGCCGGCTCGGACGATTACGCTCGCATCTTCCTCGACGAGGCGCTGTCGCAGGAACCGCCGACGCTTGCGCCGTTCGATGGCGTCACGCATGAATGGGCGTCGCGGCGCGTTGCCGGCGCCTCGCTCGACTCGCCGTCGTTTCACGGATCGATCGGCCGCCAGCCGGCGCGCGCCTGGTCGGTGAGCGCGCTGGAAACGTATCTGGGCTGTCCGTTCAGGTTTTTCGCGCAACACGTGCTCGCCCTCGACGAGGATCCCGACGATGAAGAGGTGATGGATCCGCGGCGGCAGGGACAGTTCATCCACGAAGTGTTCGCGCAGTTCTTCAAGGCGTGGCAGGATGCCGGCCACCGCGCCATCGACGCCGGCCGGCTCGAGGAGGCGCGGCTGCTCTTTGCCGACGTCGTCGAGCGGCTGCTCGCCCCTCTGTCGCCGGCCGAAGCCGGTCTCGAGCGGACGCGATTGCTCGGATCGTCAGCCGCGGCTGGTCTGGGCGAGGCCGTGTTCCGCATGGAAGCCGAGCGTCCCATCCCGGTCGTCGAACGCCTGCTCGAGCACCGTCTCGAAGGCGAGTTCACGATCGCGACGAGCAATGGCCCGCGGACGATCGCGTTGAAAGGGAAGGCCGATCGGCTCGATCTTCTCGAGGATGGAACGTTCAGGCTGATTGATTACAAGCTGGGATGGCCGCCGGATCGCGCTCGCGCCCTGCAGCTGTCCATCTACGGCGTGTGCGCGGAGCAGCGTCTCGGATCGCATCGCGGCCGACGGTGGACACTTGGCGAGGCCGCGTACCTCGCCTTCAAAGGGCCGAGGCGCGTCGTGCCGCTCTTTCCGACGCCGGCCAAACGCGATGAAGTGATGGCCGCCGCGCAGCAGCGCCTCGCCGATACCATCGATCGAATCGCGCTGGGCGAGTTCCCGCCGACACCCGACGACGTTTTCCGGTGCGAAACCTGCACGTTCGCGTCGGTTTGTCGGAAGGACTACGTCGGTGAAGTCTGAGCCGATGCTTCCGTTCGACGATGTAGCACAGGGGGCGGACACGTTGGTCCGCCCTTACTTGATAGATGAGGACGCGCGCCGCCGCGCGGTCGATCCGACCGAGAACATCGTCCTCGAGGCGTCGGCGGGCACGGGCAAGACGCGCGTCCTCGTCGAGCGGTACGTGAACCTGCTGCGAGCCGGCGTCGAACCGGATCACATCCTGGCGATGACGTTCACCCGCAAGGCTGCGGCCGAGATGCGGCAGCGGATCATCGATCGCCTCGAGGAAGCGAGCCGCCTGTCCGAATTCGATGCCGCGCGGTGGCGCGAGCTGAAGGAGCGGCTCGGCGACATCGCCATCTCGACGATCGACGCGTTCTGCCTGTCGCTGCTGCGCGAGTTCCCGCTCGAAGCCGACGTCGATCCCGGATTCGATCTCGCGGCCGACACCGACATCCCGCGCCTCGTCGAAGAATCGCTGGATCGCACGTTCAGGATCTGCCGCGGCATTGCGAGGGACGACGAGGATGTCGCTCTCGTCTTCGCGCAGCTTGGCGAGCGGCGGCTGCGCGCCGGCATTGCCGCGCTGCTCGATCGGCGTCTCGTCGCGCCGCAGGCGCTGCGCCGGTTCCTCCAGCGTGGTCCGCGTGGTCTCACAGCGGAGAAAGCGTGCGAGTCAGCGGCGGCCAGGCTGCGCGACATCTTCGCGGGAGTTCGCGACGGGCTCGACGTGTTCCTCGATGATGGACCGATCCGTCATCCGCAGTTTGCGATGCTGGCGGAGGATATTCGAGGGTTGTCTGGCGGGCCCGAGAGGCCCGCTCCACCTCGCAGTGACGCTGACAAGGCCGCATCGGGCCAGACTGAAAGGCCCGCCCCACAACCTGAACACCATGATGTGGCGCGGCCCTTACACGATGATGTGGCGCGGCCCTTTCAGGGCCGCGAGCGCCAGGCTGCATTTCGAAGTCTCATCGATCGTTTGCGGGCGTACTTTCTTACCCAGGACGGCAAACCGCGCGGCGACAAGTTCGCCGGGACGCCGTTCAAAGCGACCGATTGCTGCACCGACG
Organism: Acidobacteriota bacterium; assembly: GCA_003222395.1. Lineage (GTDB taxonomy): Bacteria > Acidobacteriota > Vicinamibacteria > Vicinamibacterales > CAVVIG01 > Gp6-AA45. Next base: position 128,627 of record QHWB01000050.1, on the reverse strand, counting down.
ACGCCTGGCGGCGTCATCGCGCGACGGCGGCACGGATTGCGGAGCCGGTGGCCGACGCCATCAAAGGGTTCCGCCGGGATCTGAACGCCGTGATGTCGCGCGGCGTGTGGCGCATCTTCGCGGTCGCGCTGCGCCAATATCAACGGACGCTCGATGCGCACGCGCTCCTCGACTTCTCCGGCGTGCTCGAGCGCGCGGTCAAGCTGCTGAACGATCTCGACGAGTTCGCGGAAAGCCGGCTGCGCCTCGAGGCGCGGTATCGACACGTGCTGGTCGACGAGTTCCAGGACACGAGCCGCGCGCAATGGGATCTCGTGCTGCAGCTCGTCAGGAGCTGGGGCGAGGGATTTGGCGCCGCCGACGATGCGATCCGGCCCTCGATCTTCATCGTCGGCGACCGCAAGCAGTCGATCTATGGATTTCGCGACGCGGATGTATCGGTCGTCGACGAAGCGGGGGCGTTCATCGAGGGTTTGCGTCCCGGAAGTCAGCCTCGCCAGGCGATTACGGTCAGTTTCCGCGCGGCGCCGGAGATCCTCTCGTTCGTCAACGACGTCTTCGAGGCGATCGCACGAGAGTCGGCGTCGACGCGGAGCGACGCGTTCAGGTACGACGAGCGCGACCGGTTTCCCATGTCTGCCGTAGGAGTCGAGGCTGCTCGACCCTCGGGACTGGCGACGGGTGCACGCGCGGCGGCGACTGCGGGCGGAGCAAGCCCCGTCCCTACTGTCATCGCCGCCGAGAGCGCGAAGGCGAACGCGGAGCTCGTCGCCGACGAGATCGTGCGCCTGCTGTCGGGCGCCACCGTTCGCGACCGGACGACTGGCGTCGCGCGCGGCGCGCAGCCGGCCGACATCGCCATCCTGTTGCGCTCGCGCGACAGCCATCGCGACTTCGAATCGGCGCTCGAGCGGCGGGGCGTTTCCACGTACGTCTACAAAGGCCTCGGCTTCTTCGACGCCGACGAAATTCAGGACGCCCTCGCCGTTCTGCGCTACCTCGCCGATCCGCTTTCGGACCTTCGCGCGGCCGCGCTGCTGCGGTCGAGAGTCGTGCGATTGTCCGACACGGCGATGGCGGCGTTGGGACGCGATCTGGCGGCGGCACTCACCAGTTCCGATACGCCGCAGGCCGTCGCGGCGCTCGGCGGCGAGGATCGCCGCGTCCTCGATCAGGCGCGCCGCGCGATTCCTCGGTGGCTGTCGTGGGTCGACCGGCTCACGCCGTCGGGAATTCTCGATCGCGTGATGCGCGAGAGCGCGTATGCCTACGAAATCCGCGGCACGCGCAGCCGCCAGGCGCGCGAGAACCTGAAGAAGCTCCGCGCGATGATCCGCCGCGCCGAGAACCGCGGCTATCAGACGCTCGCGCGGGTTGCCGACCACCTCGAACGCCTTGCCGTCGGCGACGAGTCGAACGCGCCAATCGACGCGTCCGACGCGGTGAGCCTGATGACGGTCCACGCGGCGAAGGGCCTCGAGTTTCCGATCGTGTTCGTCGTCAACATGGGGCGTGGCGCCGGCGGCGTGCGGCCGCCCATTCGTGTCTCGGCGGGCGCCGACAGCGCGACCTCTGACGCGTCGGTGTCGATTGCCGATTATCAGTCCGAGGCGGACGAAGAAACGTCGGCGCGCGAACGCGAGGAGACGAAACGTTTGCTGTACGTTGCGCTTACTCGCGCCCGCGATCGATTGTACCTGTCCGCATCGGTCGAGGACGGCGTGTGTCGCACCGGCCGCGGCAGCCTCGGAGAGGTGTTGCCAGCGAGCGTCAAGGCGATGTTCGTGCGCGCGGCCGCCTCGGCCCCGGCAGCTGCGCCGCGCATCTTCGCCCGCAAGTCGGCGAACACGACCGTCGAGGACGATTTCGCGTGACGATCTTCACGGTGACCATCTTCACGTGACCATCTTCACCATCGGGCATTCGACGCGATCGCTCGACGACTTCATCGCGCTGCTGCATTCGCATGGCATCAACCGGCTCGCCGACATCCGGACCGTGCCGAAATCGCGGCGCCATCCGCATTTCGCCGGCGACGCGCTCGCGCGGTCGCTGCCCGCGGAGGACGTCGCCTATCGGCACTTTCCCGGACTTGGCGGTCTCAGAAAACCGAAGCGCGACTCGACGAACACCGGCTGGCGCCACGAAGGCTTCCGTGGCTACGCCGACTACATGCAAACCGCTGAGTTCGCTCGCGCGCTCGAAGAGTTGATCGATTGGGCGCGTGGCGGCCCTGAAAGGGCCGCCCCACAGCTCGATAACGATGTGATGAGCGTTCAAAGGGCCACCCCACAGCTACATGAAGATGTGGCGCGGGCTGAAGGGGCGGTCCCGACCGGAAATGTGGCGCGGGCCCTTCAGGCCCGCGTTGCGATCATGTGTGCAGAGGCGCTGTGGTGGCGATGCCATCGGCAGCTCGTTGCCGACGCTCTGGTCGCACGCGGCATAGAGGTGCGGCACATCGCATCCGCGTCGTCCGCGCCCTCGCACACCCTCACTGATTTTGCGCGCGTTGACGCCGGACGGGTGTCGTATCCCGGATTATTGTGATTCCGCCCACTGACGGGCGCGGGCTTCGGCCTCGTCGCGCGTGGCGCCGACGAGCACAACGGCGCGATCGGGCTTTCCGCTGCCGTCCCGACTCACCCAGGCGATCCAATGCGGCCCGCGCGCTTCGCTGTGAACTTGATAGGACTCTGATGGCATGCGCGTCGAATCTACCAGAATTTGGCCATTATTGCATTGCGTATGGCAACGACCGTGCCATAGAATCGAATTTCCAAGGAGTTATACGTGACGTTGACCTGTCCCAATTGCGGCAACGACCGGAATTTTCTGGTCAAGACGCTGCAGATGCACGTCGTCAACCTCGAAGGCGGCCGAGTGGAAGTTTCCGAGGAAAGCCGGCCATCGGTGCTCGAAGTGTTGTGCGATGAATGTGAGACCGCGCTGAATTTTCAGGAGTTCGAGGATACGCTCCGCAAGGAAGTTCTGCTGACGATCGGCGCGCGCTAGCGACGGGCGCCGAGCATTTCACGTTCCTTCCTCTTCGGCTTCCTCATAGTAGTCGCAGTCAGGGCAGACCCATTCGCGCGTCGTCGGTTTGCTGGCATTTGGATTGCCCGGCACGTGCACGGTCGACTGAGTGATGCGATATTTCATCGTGCCGCCGCACAGAGGACATTCCTTCGTCTCAGGCATGATTCTTGTTGTACTTAACACGCGTGCGTCGTCTTGACAACCCGCAGATCGGCTCTTATCGTTGAGCGGGACTCTTCGAACGGCTGCGGCGTTCTGTTCTTGACACACGCGAGGGCAGCGCCGGCGGCTCGAGCGAGCGCCGAACGCACGAGCGAGGCGAGCGGGGTGGCCCCGCGAGCAAAGGAAAAAGTCCCGGGTTGATGATGTCGCAGGATTGGTTCGCGGACGAGATCGCAATCGATTTCCCGTCGGTCATCCCGGCCGTCGAGCGGATGCGCGATGCCTTTCTTGGCGTCGCCGACGACGGCGTGCTGCAGGCCGAGGTGTCGCTGTCGCCGCGTGAAGCGATCGCCGGCCACGTGGTGCCGCTCGAGGTGCCGGTGCGCAGCACGTGCTCGCGCTGCGGCGGCCGCGGCGAGTCGTGGACCGAACGGTGTCACGTCTGTTGCGGCACCGGGGACGCGGAGTTCCGGCATACGGTGCGCGTGTCCGTACCGCCCGGGGTCGCCGACGGTGCCCGCTTTCGTTTCCGTCTCACGTCGCCCGACTCGTCATCGGTCCGCGTCGAAGTCCGCATCGCGGTCCGTCCTGCTGCGCTCTGATTCGCGATCGCAACCGCACGTCCGGCACCGCCGTCCGCGCTCCTCAATTCTCCGTCCGCCATGCTGACTCACGTTGACTTCCTCGGCGTCCTCTTCGTCGTCTGGGGGCTGCTGACGGCGCTCGTCGGCGTGTCGACGCTCGCGCTCGGCGTTGGCGCGGTGGCGCTCATCGCGTCGGCGAGCCGCGGGGGAGGCGGCGGTCAGGTCGCGGCAGGCCTCACGGCGGCGGTGTTCACCGCGCTGGCGATTATCGCGATGCTCTGGGGCGCGGCGCACGTGATCGTCGGCGTCCCGCTGCGGCGGCGGCGTCCGTGGGCGCGGCTCATCGCGCTGGGTCTCGGCTCGGTGGATCTGCTCCTGCTGCCCTACGGAACGGCGCTCGGCGTGTACGCACTGTGGGTCTTGCTCAACGAAAAAGGAAAAATCCTGTTCGCCGAGCCTCCTACAACGTAGCGCGAGCCTTTTAGGCGAGCGTTCGTACGGTTTAGGCGAGCGTTCGTACGGTTTGGCGAGCGTTCGTACGGTTGCGCTCGGCTGAACGCCTCGCGCTACGGCAATGGAAGATCGATCGTCCCGTCAGACGTCCACGGACCACACCGCGCGACGCGCTTGAGCGATTCCCACGATCCGAGGATGACGCCGTCGCGTCGAATGACGATCTCCGCGTAACGGCTGCACGTCGGGACGAAGCGGCAGCGGATGCCGGCGCGCGCGGCGAGCGGCGAGAGCGTGCGCTGGTAGGCGTGGATGCCGGCGATTGCGATCGGTTCGGCCGTGAATGCGAGGATCAGGAACGCAGAGATCGCAGAGACCGCAGAGAAAAGCCTGGCTTTCACGTCTTCAAAAACGGTTCACGTATTCGCTGACGCCCGGCACGATCAACCGGCCGCCGTTGATGCCCTTCAGAATCGCGGCGACGTGCAGTGCGATGAGCCCGATCCAGGCGAAGACGAGCATCAGGCTCAGCACGCAGCCGAGCCCGAACGCCGCGAGGCTGACGAGGCTCATCACCATGATGTAGGCGAACAGTACCAAGAGCTCGGCGATCATCAGCACCACGCCGTGCTTCGCGTGCCATTGCACCTCGGCGTCGTCTTTTTCGAGGAGCAGCGGGACGAGCGCAAGCGGCCACAGATACGCGAGCACGATCATCACGCTGCGATTCGGCGACGCCGAAGGATCGGGCATGCGGGCGGAGTGTACGATATTCTTGACCCTATGCAAGTCGAACAGGCAGTGGTGCTCGAGGCGCTCAAGATCGTGCGCGATCCCGATCTCAATCGCGACATCGTCAGCCTCGGGTTCGTCAAGGACCTGAAGATCGACGGCGGGCGCGTGTCGTTCACGATCGAGCTGACGACGCCCGCGTGTCCGGTGAAGGATCAGATGCGCGATCAGTCGCGCGCCGCGGTGATGCAGCTTCCGGGCGTCTCGGCGGTCGACGTGCAGATGAGCGCGAGGGTGCGCGAAGCCGTCGGCGCCGACGGCGGGCGTCAGCCGCTCCCCGGCGTGAAGAACGTGATTGCCGTCGGCGCGGGCAAAGGCGGCGTCGGCAAGACGACGGTCGCGGTGAACCTCGCGGTCGCGCTCGCGAAGTGCGGCGGCAAGGTCGGCATCATCGACGGCGACATCTACGGACCGAACGTCCCGATCATGCTCGGGATGAAAACGCAGCTGGCGACCGACGGTCAGAAGATCATCCCGGCGGAAAAATACGGACTGAAGGTCATCTCGATGGGATTCCTGACGGCCGACGATGCGCCGATCATCTGGCGCGGGCCGATGCTCCACGGCGCGCTGCAGCAGTTCTTCCGCGAGGTGCGGTGGAGCGATCTCGACTATCTCGTCGTCGATTTGCCGCCGGGCACCGGCGACGTGTCGCTGAGTTTGAGTCAAACCGTACCGGTCGCCGGCGCGATCGTCGTCACGACGCCGCAGCAGGTGTCGCTCGCCGACAGCCGGCGCGCGGTCGCGATGTTCAAGAAGCTCAATATTCCGCCGCTCGGCATCGTCGAGAACATGAGCTACTTCGCCTGCCCCAGCTGTCATCACGAAGCGGACATCTTCGGACACGGCGGTGGCGAGACGATGGCCGCGGAGCTGGGCGTGCCGTTCGTCGGACGTATTCCGATCTACCAGCCGATTCGCGAGGGGAGCGACGTCGGCGTGCCGCTGATGATCAGCGAACCCGATTCGCCGGCTGCGCGCGCGTTCATGTCGGCCGCGGAGCGCATCGCCGCGCAGGTGTCGATTGCGAGCTACAACCGGCCGACGATTCCGTTGACGGTGGTGCGATGAGAACGAAACACTTCGCGACATTCGAGTTGGGGGCTGGGGGCCGGGGGCTGGCAATCGTATTGGCGATCGCCGCGTTCGGCTGCGGCGCCGGCGGCATCGGCGCCATGAGCTGCGGTATGGCCGCGCCGCAGACATCCAATACGCCGCCGGCCGGATCGACGATGCCGGCGTCGATCATCGACCCGTACCTCGCGATCGAGGACGGCCTCGCGAACGACAAGATCGATCAGCTCCGCGCCAATGCCGGGAACCTTGCGACCGCGGCTGCGGCGCTCGGTTCGCCGGCGGTGAAGATCGACACAGCGGCGGTCCAGCTCGCGTCGGCGACCGATATCGAAGACGCGCGCAACAAGTTCGGCACGCTGAGCGACGCCGTCGTCGCGTACGTGGACGGCCTGCATCTCAAGCCGGGCGAGGGCGTGCGACAGGCGTACTGTCCGATGAAGCGGAAGCCGTGGCTGCAGAAGGGCGATACGATCGCCAATCCCTACTACGGCAGCTCGATGCTGTCGTGCGGCAACTTCAAATGAAGCTGTCGTACGCGAAGCACACGCTGGGCAATGGACTCGACGTGCTCCTGCACGAGGATCACGGGTGTCCGATCGTCGCGGTCAACGTCTGGTACCACGTCGGATCGAAGAACGAACATCCGGGGCATACCGGTTTCGCGCACCTGTTCGAGCATCTGATGTTCGAGGGGTCGCAGCATCACGATCGCGGCTTCTTCCAGCCGCTGCAGGGCGCCGGCGCGACGCTCAATGGATCGACCAACGCCGACCGCACGAACTACTGGGAAGTGGTGCCGCCCAACGCCCTCGAGCTCGCCCTGTGGATGGAATCGGACCGCATGGGCTTCCTGCTGCCGGCGCTCACGGAGGCAAAGTTCTCGAACCAGCGCGACGTCGTGCTGAACGAGCGCCGCCAGAACTACGAGAACCGCCCGTACGGTCTCGCGCCGATGGCGCTGCTCGCCGCGCTCTTCCCGCCGGATCATCCGTACCACTGGACCACGATCGGCGAGATCGCCGACCTGCAGGCCGTGCAGCTCGACGAAGTGCACGCGTTCTTCCGTCGCTACTATCACCCGGCCAACGCCTCGCTCGCGCTCGCCGGCGATTTCGATCCCGACGAGGCGCTCGGGCTCGTCGATCAGTATTTCGGAACAATTGACGCCGGCCTCCGCGTCGGTCCGGTCCGCGCGTCCGCGTCGCTCTCCGACGAGACGCGGTTGTTCTTCGAGGATCGAGTGGAGCTGCCACGGCTGTATTTCGCGTGGCTGACGCCGGCGATGTTCGCCGACGGCGACGCGGACCTCGATCTCGCGACCGACCTGCTCGCCAACGGCAAGACGTCGCGCCTGTACCGGCGGCTCGTGTTCGAGCAGCGCATCGCCACCGACGTGTCGGCATCGCAGAACTCGCGCGAGATCGCGGGCTATGCGCAGATCACGGCGACGGCAGCGCCGGACCATGCGCTCGACGAGATCGAAGCGGTGATCGTGGACGAGATCGCGCGGCTCGCTGCCGAAGGCCCGACCGACGATGAAATCGATCGCGGGCGCGTGCAGGCGGAAGCGCAGTTCGTGTTCCGGCTCCAGACGATCGGCGGCTTCGGAGGGAAATCGGATCAGCTGAACGCGTACAATGTCTTTCTCGGCGACCCGGCCTACTTCGATCGCGATCTCGAGCGCTACCACGCCGTCACGGCGTCGTCGCTGCGACAGGCGGTCGCCCGGTATCTCGATCCCTTGCGCCGCGTCACGCTCAGCATCGTGCCGCGGGGCCGCGCCGACCTCGCAGCCGGAGGCTCCACCCTGGCGGTGGTTTCATGACGGGTCGCCCCGGGCCTGTCGACGGGCGCGCCGTCATGGTGGATCGGTCGCGGCTGCCGGAGCCTGGCCCGGCCAAGCCATTCACTTTTCCCTCGATCGAGAAGTCGACGCTGCCGAATGGCCTCGGCCTGTGGACCGTCACTCATGCGCAGGTGCCGGTCGTTTCGCTGATGCTGCTCGTGCGCTGCGGCGCGGCCGCCGATCCTCCGGGCAGGGACGGTCTCGCCGCGACGACGGCCGACATGCTCGACGAAGGGAGCGGCGACCGCTCGGCAATCGAAGTCCACGAGGCGCTCGCGCGAATCGGCGCGCAGTTCGACACCGATATCGGATCGGACGCGATCGTCGTCAGCACGACCGTGCTGAGCCGGTTCACCGATCGCGCGCTCGCGCTGCTGTCGGACGTCGTCGTCAGGCCGGCGCTGCGCGAATCGGATTTCGATCGCGTGCGCCAGTTGCGGCTCCATCGCCTCACCCAGCTTCGCGACGTGCCGGGGGCCGTCGCGGACCGGGCCTTTCTGAAGTTGCTGTACGGCGACCATCCGTACGGCCACGCGCCGATCGGGAGCGAGTCGGCGCTGACGGCGATGACGGTCGACGACGTGCGCGCGTTTCATGCGAGCGCGATCCGGCCGTCGGCGGCGACGCTGATTGCCGTCGGCGACTGCGCGCATGGCGAGATCGCGCGAATCGCGTCGGACGCGTTCGCGGATTGGTCGGCCGGTAGCGCGAGCCTTTCAGGCGAGCGGTCCGGTGATGAAGGGCGCGCTTTTGAGCGCTCGGCCGAAAGCCGCGCGCTACCACGGTCGCCCCGGCTGGCCCTGGTGCCGCGCGCGAAGGCGCCGCAATCGGAGCTGCGCATCGGTCACGTCACCGTGGCGCGCGACACGCCCGATTACCATGCGCTCGTCGTCGCGAACATGATCCTCGGCGGCCAGTTCGTCAGCCGCATCAACCTGAACCTGCGCGAGGACAAAGGCTTCACCTACGGCGCGCGAACCGCGTTCGAATTCCGGCGCCTCCCGAGCCCGTTCGTTCTGCAGGTCAGCGTCCAGACGACGGCGACCGCCGAAGCGATTCACGAGGCGATCGGAGAAATCGCCGACATCCGTGGTCCGCGGCCCGTCACGCCCGAGGAGCTCGCGCTCGGCACGGCGGCGCTGACGCGCGGCTACGCGCGCAGCTTCGAGACGGCGGATCAGATTGCCCGCGCCGTGATGCAGCTCGCGCTGTACGACCTGCCCGACGACTACTTCGTCACTTTCGTTCCGTCGATCGAGCGTGTCACCTGCGACGAGGTGTCGCGCGTGATGACGCGGCACGTCGATCCAGCGCGCCTCCTCACGCTCATCGTCGGCGATCCCGACGCCGCCGGCGCGAACCTCGCGCGGCTCGACCTCGGCGATCCCCAGATCCTGTTGCCGGAAACCTTCTGATAGACTGGCCGTTCCGGCCAGCGATGAAAGCCGTTCGTTTCCACGAGCACGGCGGTCCCGACGTGCTGCGCCTCGAAGATGCTCCCGAGCCCGAGCTCGAATCGGGCGACGTGCTCGTCCGCGTGCGCGCGTGCGCGCTGAATCATCTCGACATCTGGGAGCGCCGCGGTCTTCCCAACGTGCAGTTCCCGATGCCGCACATCTCGGGCAGTGACGTCGCGGGCGAAGTGGTCGCCGCGGAGGCGACCGACGTGGTGTGCGGACGCCGCGTGATGCTGCAGCCCGGCGTGAGCTGCGGCCGCTGCGAAGCGTGCCTCTCGAACAGGGACAACGAATGCCCGCGGTACGAAGTGCTCGGATATCGCTGCCACGCGGGCGGCTACGCCGAGTACGTGAAAGTGCCGGTGCAGAATCTGATTCCGATTCCGGACGAGATCGGATTCGTCGAAGCCGCTGCCTTTCCGCTGACGTTCCTCACGGCGTGGCATATGCTGATCACGCTGGCGCGCCTGCAGCGCGGCGACGACGTGCTCGTGCTGGCCGCGGGCAGCGGCGTCGGCCAGGCCGCCACTCAGATCGCGTGCATGCACGGCGCGCGCGTGTTCGCCACCGCCGGATCGGCGCAGAAGCTCGCGCGTGCGCGCGCGCTCGGCGCCTGCGAGGTGATCGATCACTACGCGCAGGACATCAGCGCCGAGATCATGCGGTTGACGAACCGGCGCGGAGTCGATGTCGTCATAGAGCATGTCGGCGAAGCCACGTGGTCCAGGAGCGTTCGGTCCCTCGCGCGCGGCGGCCGGCTGGTGACCTGCGGTGCGACGACTGGCGCCAGCGGCGCGCTCAACCTGCAGGCGCTCTTCGCCAAACAGCTGACGATTCACGGCTCGTACATGGGAACGAAGGGCGAGCTGATGCGCGCGGCGCGATTCTTCTTCACGGGACAGCTGAAGCCGGTCGTCGATCGAACCTTTCCGCTCGCCGACGCCGCGGCGGCCCAGCGCCGGATGGAAGCGTCGGATCAATTCGGCAAGATCGTGCTTGAAGTCTGATGCAGCTGCAGAAACTCAGCGTCAGTCTCTTCTCCTGCATCGCGCTCGTCAGCGTCGCGCTGGCCGCGGCCACGATCTGGCTGTTCCTCACCAACCCGGTCACCGTCGCCACGGCGGTGAACGAAGGCGATGTCACGCCTCTCGTGCGCCAACTCGCGCAGGTCTTGTACCAGGCGCTGAGCGGGCTCTTGAAATACCTGTAAGTTGGCACCGATCGCCGCAGACTGACCACTCCACACTGCAGTAGCACGTACGTGCCACTCCCGTGCGAAATCCGTTGGTCTCAGTTATCCTAGTGATCGCTCCCATCAATCTACGTGAAGGCCAACGCTCCGCTCATCGGCGCGCTCATCCTCGCTGTGTCCTCGGCGATGCAGTGCATCGCCGCGCCAGCGCGTGCCGCCCTGCGCGCTAGAGTCCAGCAGCAGTCGGAGGCCGACCTGCACGGAACTGCACGCGTCCGCGATCGCGCGGTGCCTGACGCCGTCGTCTGGCTCGACGCGCCCAATGCGCCCGCCGCCCGCGCCGGCGGGCCGCGGGCGGTCCTCGACCAGCGCAACCTGGCCTTCGTGCCGCACGTCGTCATCGTCCGAGTCGGGTCGACGGTTGATTTTCCGAACAACGACCGCGTCTTCCACAACGTGTTCTCGTACCGCGACGGCAAGCGATTCGATCTGGGGACGTATCCCGTCGGCACCGAGCGCCAGGTCGTGTTCGATCAGCCGGGTCTCAGCCGCATCTTCTGCAACATCCATCCGGGCATGGCCGCGTACGTGATGACGGTCGACACCCCTTATTTCGCGCACGCCGACGAGAACGGCGCGTTCACGATTCGCGAAGCGCCTGGCGGAAGCTACACGTACCACGCGTGGCGCCCCGGCGCGGCCGAGTTGAGCGGAACGTGGGCGTCGGACTGGGGACCGTTGTCGCTCGTGTGGAAATGAGAGCGCTGGTGCTGGTCATGTCCCTCGCCTGCGTGATTCATCCTCGTGAGGCGGCGTCGCAGTCGCTGACGGCCGAGGCGGCCGTGACGGGCGGATACTCGACCGACGACCTCGCCGCGGTGGCGGCGCAGCTCCGCGCGTTCGGCGAGACGAAAGGCGCATGGCGATTCTTCGGCGAGCTGTCGTGGGCCGGCCGATCGCGCGACGACGTCGAGAGCGACGCGTTCGGCGCCGCATATCCGTACGGCAAGCGGTTGGACGTGATCGAAGCGTACGGCGAGCGGCTGCTCCGTCCGGGCGGGGCGATCGTCGATGTTCGCGGCGGACGTTTCCGTCCGCCCTTCGGCATATCGAGCGGAAGCGACCATGCGTACTGGGGTTTTCTGCGGCCGCCGGCGATCCGTTACGCGGAATTCCTCGTGGTATCCAACACCTTTCTCGAACACGGCGTCAGCGTGCTCGCGGGCGTGCCGAAGCTGACGGTCGAAGCGGCGGTTGGCGCGCCGGCAGACGTCGGCGATCACGGGCGCCGCGGCGGCGCCGATGCGCTCGTTCGGGTTCAGGGCTACGCCGGCCGCTTCATCGCCGGCATCAGCTACATGCGGACATCGCCGATCGAGACGGCAGCGATCGCGCCGGGACGCGCGACGTTTACAGGCATCGACGCGCGGTGGATGTCGGGCGGCGTCCAGTTACGCGGTGAATGGGTCGACGGACAACCCTTCGACGGCGCGACGAGCACTGGTTGGTACGCCGACGTCATCGTGCACCGCACGCACATGGGGCCGGTGACGGCGATCGCGCGCTTCGAACGCCTCGATCGCGAGGGCCTGAACGAAGCCGCCGGCGAGTATCTGAGCCGCGAAACGCTCGGCGCGCGCGTACGTGTCAGCGAGGGGTTGTCGCTGACGGTCAACGTGCTGCATCAGAGCGGCGATCCCCGGTACCGGCCTAATGCGCTGGACGTGGCCGTCACATGGTCGGTGCGCAGCCGATGACTCCGAACCGCTTCAACCGCGCGCAGCTGGGCCTCGGCGTCCATCGCCGACTCGAAACGCACGTCATCGTGGCGCTCACGCTGCTGGTGGCGTTCGCGCTGATCACGGCGCTGATGATTGCCACGCGCGTGGTGACCGACGGCGCGTTCGCGCGCGCGTCGACCGAGCTCGCCGCCGCGCGCTCGGCGCTGCGGCGCCTGCAGGACGATCGCGCGGCCTTCGCCGCGTCCCAGGCCACGCTCGTCACGTCGCTGCCCGTCTTTCGCGCCCACATGACCGACTCGCGCCTGGTCCGCGACGCGGCGACGATGCAGGTGATGGTGGATGAATACCGGCAGCAGCTGAACGCCGCGTTCTGTCTGGTGACGGGGCGCGACGGCGCGCCGATCGCGCGCGCCGGCCTTGCCTACGACATGCAGCCGGACGCGCGGATTCAGCGCATCGTGTCGGCGTCGTCGCGCGGAGAGTCGATCCGTGACATCACCGACGTCCGCGACCGGCTGTTCCTCGTCGTCTCCGAGCCGGCCCGGTTTGCGGAAGACACGCTCGGCTCGCTGACCGTCGGCTACGCGCTCGACGATACGGCGGCCTCGCAGCTCGCCGAGATCACGCACTGCGACGTCAACATCATCGTCGGGCGAAGGCTTGCGGCCACGAGCCTGTCGGGTCGGCAGCGCTCGGATCTGGCTGAACGCGTGGCGAACGGCGGCATGACGCCGACCGATGGCAACGCACGGATGGAACGGCTCGGCGAGAACGAATACGTCGCGTCAGCGTTTCCGTTCCTGCTCGACGGCGGATCGAGCGATGCGGCGCGGCTGCTGCTCCTGCAGGACTGGGCGCCGACGCGCGGCTACCTCGCCCGGTTGCGGCGGCAGCTGGCGCTTGCCGGCGGCATCATCTTCGTCGTCGCGCTCGCCGGCGGGCTCGGGTTCGCGCGGCGCGTCAGCCGTCCCCTCGAAGACATCGCCGCGGCGGCGGGCGACATCGCATCGGGGAACTGGACGCGGCGTGTCGCCGTGCGCGGAACCGCCGAGGCGCATGTCCTCGCGCGTGCGTTCAACGACATGGCCGAGAGCCTGCGGCACTGGTCCGAAGAGGCCAAACGGCGCCACGAGGAGCTGCGGCAAACACAGAAAATGGAAGCCGTCGGCCGCCTGGCCGGCGGCATCGCGCACGACTTCAACAACATCCTCACGACGATCAGGGGCTACGGCGAGCTCGCGCTGCTGCAGGTGACGGCGCGCGATCCATGTCACGAAGAGCTGACCGAGATCGTCGCGGCGGTGGATCGCGCCGGCGATCTCACCAAGCAGCTGCTGACGTTCAGCCGGCGGCAGGCGACCAACGCGCGCCCGATCGCCATCGATCAGGTCGTCGCCTCCACCGAGCAGATGCTGCGCCGTCTGATCCGCGAGGACATCCAGCTCACGACCGAGTTCGAGCCCGACGTCGGCTACGTGCGCGCAGACCGCGGGCAGATCGAGCAGGTGCTGCTCAACCTGGTGATCAACGCGCGCGACGCGATGCCGAACGGCGGGGCACTGCGCATCGCGGTCGGCGTTGTCGACGTGGCCGCCGCCGTGAACGACATCCAGCGCGAGCCGCTTCCGCACAAGCACGTGTGCCTGTCGGTCGCCGACTCGGGCCACGGCATGGACGCGCAGACGGCGTCGCGCATTTTCGAACCGTTCTTCACGACCAAAGGCGTCGGCGAGGGAACGGGCCTCGGGCTCGCGATCGTGTACGGCATCGTGCAGCAGGCGGGCGGCATGATCGACGTGGAGACCGACGTCGGACACGGCACCACGTTCCGCGTCTATTTCCCGCGGCTCGCGGCGGTCGATCCGGCGGAGGTCGCCGTGCACGCGGGCGACGCGGGGTCGCTGCTCTTCGGGTCGGAAACGATCCTGGTCGCCGAGGACGACAACCATCTGCGGACGCTCATCGCGCACGCGCTGCGGAAGGCGGGCTACGGCGTCCTCGAGGGATCGAACGGCGAAGACGTGCTCTCCATCGCGCGCAACTACGCGGCGGCCATCCATCTGCTGCTCGCCGACGTCGTCATGCCGCGCATGAGCGGGCCGGTCGTCGCCGAGCGCGTCCTCGCGATGCACGCCGAAACGCGCGTGCTGTTCATGTCGGGCCACTCCGAGGAGGCGGTCGCCGGCTTCGGGATCGACGGCGCGGCGCCGTTCATCTACAAGCCGTTCACCATGGACGGGCTCCTCGTGAAGGTGCGGGAGACGCTCGAGAGCCCGCAGGACGACTGGCCGCTCGTCGTTTGACCTCGTGCACATCCCGTTCTATACTGCACGTCTCATGCGTTCGAAGAGCACCACGCGCAAGCACATCGGCCGAAAGCGGGCCGGTCGTGTCGCTGTGTGATCGAGCGCTGAACAACCCAGTTTCAACCGAGCCATCACGCAGCCGACACGGTTCACGCCGCGTCGGCTTTTTTTTTGAGCGACGAACATGAAGACTGAACGGATAGAAATCGGCATCCTTGGCGCGACCGGAATGGTCGGCCAGCAGTTCATTGCTCTGCTCTCGAACCATCCGTGGTTCCGCGTCGCATGGCTCGGCGCGAGCGAGCGCTCCGCAGGCAAGAAGTACCGCGACGCCTGTGCGTGGCGTCTCGCGACGCCGCTTCCCGACGCGGTTGCCGATCTCGACGTCGACGCCGCGACGCCGGGACGCGCGCCGCGGCTCGTCTTCTCCGGTCTCGACTCGTCGGTCGCCGGCGAGATCGAGGGCACATTCGCGCAGGCAGGACACACCATCGTCAGCAACTCGCGCAACTACCGTATGGAATCCGACGTTCCGCTGCTGATTCCGGAAGTGAACGGCGATCATCTCGGGCTGCTGAAGGTCCAGGCGGCGCGCGGCTGGAAGGGACGCATCGTCACCAACCCCAACTGCTCGACCGTCGTGCTGTCGATGGCGCTCGCGCCTCTGCGCCCGTTCGGTCTGAACAAGGTGACGATCACGACGCTGCAGGCGATTTCCGGCGCGGGATATCCCGGCGTGCCGTCGTGGGACATCCTCGGCAACGTGATCCCGTTCATCGACGGCGAGGAGCACAAGATCGAAACCGAAACGAAGAAGATTCTCGGCTGCATCGGCGATCGCCGCATCGATCCGCATCCGGTCGTCATCAGCGCTCAGACGACGCGCGTGGCGGTGCAGAACGGGCACACCGAATCGATCTCCGTCGGATTCGATCACCGGCCGTCGGAAGAGGATCTCATCGACGCGTGGATGTCGTCGAAGCCGCTCGACGGCCTTCCCTCGGCGCCGGCGCAGCCGATCGTGTACTTGCGCGAGCGCAACCGTCCCCAGCCTGCGCTCGACGTCGACCGTGGCCGCGGCATGACGGTCACCATCGGGCGGCTGCGTCCGTGTCCGATCCTTGACTACAAGTTCATCGCGCTCGGCCACAACACCATTCGCGGCGCGGCAGGTGTCGCGATTCTGAATGCTGAGCTGATGCACCGGGACGGATTCCTGTGAGTCGGGTGCGACATTACTCACGCGACCCATCCGACCATCGAGGTTCACCGTGAGCGTTGTCATGAAGTTCGGCGGCACCTCCGTCGCCGATCCCGAAGCAATCAAGCGTCTGATTGGCATCGTTCGACATCAGCTCGAATCGCAGAAGGGCGGCGACGACGCGCCGGTCGTCGTCGTGTCGGCGCTCGCGAAGGTGACCGATCAGCTCGTGCAGGTCGCGCGGCTGGCCGAAGACGGCGAGGCCGATCGGGCGGCCGATGCGCTGCGTGCGCTCCTCGATCGCCACGTCGCCGTCGCGTCGGCGGTGACCAGCGAGAGCCGCGCAGAAACGGTCGCAAAGGTTCGTCAGGAATTCGAGGAACTGATCGGTCTCGTGCACGCGCTCGCCGTGCTGCGCGAGGTGTCGCCGCGCTCGCTCGACGCTGTTCTCGCCGCGGGCGAGGTGGTCAGCAGCCGGATCGTCGCCGCCGCGATCGCCGATCACCGGATCGAAAGCGTCTGGGTCGACGCGCGCGGCGTAATCGTTACCGACTCGGAGTACAACGCCGCCGTTCCGGACATGCTCGAAACGGCCGACCGCACGCGGGACCGGGTGGCGCCGCATGCCTCGCGCTGCAGAGTCGCCGTGCTCGGCGGCTTCATCGGATCGACGTCGAACGGCGTGACGACGACGCTGGGGCGCGGCGGATCGGATTACTCGGCGGCGATCTTCGGCGCGTGCCTCGGCGTCGACGAGATTCAGATCTGGACCGATGTCGACGGCATGCTGACCGCCGATCCGCGCATCGTGCCGCAGCCGCGGGTGGTGCCGCAGCTCTCGTTCGCCGAAGCGTCCGAGCTGGCGTATTTCGGCGCCAAGGTGCTGCATCCGAGCACGATCCTGCCGGCGGTCGACCGGAACATCCCGGTGCGCATCCTCAACGCGCGACGGCCGGACCAGCCGGGCACGCGCATCACGGCCGACGGCGGCGCGGCTGACGGTCAGCTGACGGCGATTGCCTGCAAGCGCGACGTCACCGTTGTCGACATTACGTCGACGCGCATGCTGATGGCGCACGGCTTCCTTCGGCGTCTCTTCGAGGTGTTCGAGCGATTCAAGACGCCGGTGGACGTCGTGACGACGTCGGAGGTGAGCGTCTCGGTGACCGTGGACGACGCGCGCCGGCTGGACGCCATCGTCGACAACCTCCGCAATTTCGCGCAGGTCAACTGCGAGCGCGAGATGGCGATTATCTGCGCCGTGGGAGAGAATCTCCGAACGGATCCGACGCTGTTCGGGCGCGCGGTGACGGCGCTCGATCGCGTGCCGCTCCGGCTCGTGTCGCAGGCGGCGTCGAGGCGCAACATCACGTTCGTCTTGCGCGACGGCGATGTGCCGCACGCGATGACGCGGTTGCACCAGCAGTTTTTCGAACGGCGATGAAGATCCTCCTCGTCGGCCACGGCAAGATGGGACGGCTGGTCGAGGCTCTGGCGCCGGAATTCGGGTTCGATGTCGCCGGCGCGATCGATCCGCAGTCGCCGATGCACGGCGGCGGACCGGATGCGGAACGGTGGCGCGGCGTCGATGTCGCCGTCGATTTTTCGACGCCCGACGTGGTCGCGTTGAACGCGCCCGTGCTCGCCCGGCGGGGGATTCACCTCGTGATCGGCACGACCGGATGGCAGAAGGACGAGCCGGCCGTGCGCGAGGCGGTCGGCCACGGCGGCATCGGCGCCGTCGTCGCGCCGAATTTCTCGACCGGCGTCGTGCTGTTCGAGGCGATCGCCGGTCGGGCGGCGGCGCTGTTCGCGGCGCAATCCGACTTCGGGGCGTTCGTCCACGAGGCGCATCATGCGGCGAAGAAGGATGCGCCGTCGGGCACCGCGCTCCTGTTGAAGCAGACGATGGAGCGGGCGGGGTTTGCGCGTCCGATTGACGTGTCGTCGACGCGCGCCGGTTTCATTCCCGGCACGCACACGATTGGATTCGACGGTCCGGCCGAAACGATCACGTTGGCGCACGCCGCACGCGATCGCACCGGCTTCGCGCGCGGCGCGCTCACGGCGGCCAAGTGGGTTGTCGGGAAGCGCGGCTGGTTCACGATGAAGGACGTCCTCGGGTTGCAGTCCTGAGGGGAGTGTTTCATGCGCCAAGCATTTACAGGAGTCGGCACCGCGCTCGTCACGCCGTTCACCAAGAGCGCTGCACTCGACGAAGCGGCCGTTCGGCGCCTCGGCCGCCGGCAGATTGATGCCGGCATCCACTTCCTGTGTCCCTGCGGCACGACGGGCGAGAGCCCGACGCTGACCGACGCGGAAAAGCTGCGCATCGTCGAGATTCTCGTCGCCGAGGCCGGTGGACGCGTGCCGATCCTCGCGGGCGCGGGCGGCTACAACACGAAGGAAGTGATCGAGCTGGCGCGTGAGATGGAGAAGCGCGGCGCCTCGGGTTTCCTGTCGGTCACTCCGTACTACAACAAGCCGACACAGGAAGGGTTGTATCAGCACTACAAGGCGATCGCGGACAGCACGGCGCTGCCGATCGTCGTGTACAACGTGCCCGGCCGCACCGGCGTGAACTTGGAAATCGCGACGCTTGCGCGGCTCGCGCAAATCCCGAACATCGTCGGCGTGAAGGAAGCGTCGGGCAACGTGACGCAAATGGTCGACGTCTGCCGCAGCGTCCCGGACAGCTTCCTCGTCCTTTCAGGAGACGATGCGCTGACGCTGCCGCTGATGTCGGTCGGCGGTCGCGGCATCATCTCGGTCGCCTCGAACGAGATTCCGGCGGAGATGGCGCAGATGGTGGAGGCCGCGGAGAGAAACGATTTCGCCGCGGCGAGAGCCGTCCACGACCGGATCGTCGCGCTGATGCAGATCAATTTCATCGAGGCCAATCCCGTCCCGGTGAAAGCCGCGATGGCCGCAATGGGGTTGCTCGAGGAAACCTATCGCCTCCCGATGTGTCCGCCGAAGCCCGAATCGCGCGAGAAGATCTTGAAGGCCCTGAAAGAACTCAATCTGGTGAAGCCGGCGCTCGTGTGATCTCTCTCTCCGATCAGATTGCCGCTCACGTCGCCGCCGGCGCGTCGGTCGATCGCGACGCCGTGCGAGCCACCTTCGCGCAGCTGCGCGAGGCGCTGTCGTCGGGTCAGGTGCGCGCGGCGGAGCCCGACGCGTCGAGCCCGGTCGGCTGGCGCGTGAACACGTGGGTGAAGCAGGGCATCCTGCTCGGATTCAGGTTCGGCGACACCGCCGACGTGTCGATGGATCACGGCCGCTGGCCGTTTTACGACAAGGACACGCTCCCGTTGAAACGGCCCGGGCTCGCCGCCGGCGTGCGAATCGTGCCGGGCGGGTCGGCGGTCCGCGACGGCGCGTACGTCGCGCCCGGCGTCATCTGCATGCCGCCGATGTACATCAACATCGGCGCGTACGTCGGCGAGCAGTCGCTCGTCGATTCTCACGCGCTCGTCGGGTCGTGTGCGCAGGTCGGCGCCCGCGTTCACGTCAGCGCCGGCGCGCAAATCGGCGGCGTCATCGAGCCGGTCGGCGCGCTGCCCGTCATCATCGAAGACGATGCGCTGATCGGCGGCAACACGGGGGTGTACGAAGGCGCGATCGTCAAGGCCCGCGCCGTCATCGCCGCCGGCACCGTCCTGACCGGGTCGACGCCGGTGTACGATCTGGTGCGCGGCGACATCATCAGACCGACGGCCGATCGGCCGCTCGTCGTTCCCGAAGGCGCGGTCGTCGTGCCTGGCGCGCGCGCCGTGAGCGCGGGGAAGGGGCTCGAGTGGCGACTCTCGCTCGCGACGCCGGTCATCGTGAAGTACCGCGACTCGCGCACCGACACGCACACGGAGCTCGAAGCGTGGATCCGGTAATCGTCTTACGATCAACGCAGAGACCGCCCAGAACGCAGATCGGGTCTTGCCCTGTGTGCTCTGCGTTGATTGTGGTGGCCAGGATCGCAGTGTGACGCGCGTGGCGGTCGATATTGTCGCGCTGACGCGTGCCCTCATCGACATCGATTCGACGACAGGCCGCGAAGGCGACGCGGCGCGCTGGCTCGCCGATTACCTGGCCCGCATCGGATTCGTTGTCACCGAACAGCCGATCGATTCGACGCGGTTCAATGTGATCGTACGGACCGACGATCCGTTCCTCGTCTTCTCCACCCACATCGACTGCGTCCCGCCGTTCTTTCCCAGCCGCGTCGACGGCGATCGCCTCTACGGCCGCGGATCGTGCGACGCGAAAGGCATTCTCGCCGCGCAGGTCGCCGCCGCCGATCGGCTGCGCCGCGACGGCGAGACGCGCGTCGGGCTCCTGTTCGTCGTCGGCGAGGAGCGCGGCAGCGACGGAGCGCGCAGGGCCAACGAGGCGGCGAATGGATCGCAATTCCTGATCGACGGCGAGCCGACCGACAACCGGCTCGGCCTGGCGACGCGCGGCATTCTGCGCGTGCGGCTCCGCGCGAGCGGCCGCGCCGCGCATTCCTCGTTCCCCGAGCTGGGCGAATCGGCCATCGACAAGCTGATCGACGCGCTCGTGGAGCTGCGGTCGATCGATCTGCCGGACGACCACGTCCTCGGCCGCACGCATTACACGGTCGGTTTGATCGACGGCGGCGTCGCGCCGAATGTGGTCTCGCCGTCCGCCGAGGCGGAAGTGATGTTCCGGACGGTCAGCGACGCGGACGCCGTGCGCCGCGCGATCGCGCCGCTCGAACGGCGTGTGGCGATCGAACATATTCTCGACGTCCCGCCCATCCGTCTCACGACGGTCCCTGGATTCGACGCCGCCGTGTTTCCGTACACGACCGACATCCCGTTCCTGTCGAAGTGGGGCGAGCCGCTGCTGTTCGGCCCAGGATCGATTCACGCGGCGCACACGGCTGACGAGTTCGTTTCCATTGCGGAGCTGCACGCCGCCGCCGATCACTACGTGACGATCGCGCGCCAGTTGCTGGCGAGTCAGCCGAGGCAGCCCTGACGGGCTGCGGCACAGTGACGGACCGTCGTAGCGTTACCGTGACAGACTCTGGCACCAAAGGCCTTCAGGTCTGGCAGCCTGTCGCCGAATACGAGCGGCGTCTCAACGCGCGGCGAGAGCGCATCGCCGATTTCGATCGCACACACTTCCGCATCTCGAATCTTCGACTGCTGGTCGCGGCATCGGTGGCGCTCCTGCTCTGGCTCGCATTTGGACGCGCGATGGTCTCGCCCTGGTGGCCGCTCGCGGGCGCCATCGTGTTCGGTGCGCTCGTCGTCGTTCACGCGCGTCTGCTCGAGCGCGCTGAACGCGCGCGGCGCGCCGCCCGTCTTTACGAGCGCGGCATCGACCGGTTGGCCGGCCACTGGGCCGGAGTCGGCCGCGACGGCGCCGTCTTCGCCGAGGGACATCCGTATGCGCGCGATCTCGATCTGTTCGGCCGCGCGTCGCTCTTCGAGCTGCTCAACACCGCCGTGACCGAGGCGGGCGAATCGACGCTGGCCGACTGGCTGAAGCGCGGCGCCGCCCTCGGCGAGGTGCGGGCGCGTCAGGCCGCGGTCGACGAGCTGCGGGCAAGGCTCGATCTCCGCGAGGAGGTGGCCGTGATTGCCGCCGAGGGAGAAATCAGCCGCACCGGATCGCTGGCGCGGTGGGCCGCGTCGCCGCCGGAGGCGTTTCCTCCCTCGGTGCGTTCGCTCTTCATCGCCTGCGTGATCGTCACGATTGCCCTCACGCTTCTCGGGTACTTCGACGTCCTGCCATGGACCGCGCTCATTGCCTGGCTGTTCGTCGAGGGAATCGTCGTGTGGAACTGGCGTCATGCGCTGCACGGCATCATCGAGCGAATCGGAAAGCCGGCCGACGATCTGAAGATTCTGGCCGCGCTCGCCGATCGCATCGAGCGCGAGCCGTTCACGGCCCCGCGGCTGACGGCGCTGCGGGGAGGCCTCAAATCGCCGCAGGGCGGCGCCGAGAGCGCCTCGCGCGCCATCGCTCGCCTCGAGCAGCTCGTGTCGCTGCTCGAAGGATCGATGCACAACCTCTTCTTCATGCCGATCACGCGCGCGCTGCTCGTCCCCGAGCAGTTGGCGATCGCCATCGATCGCTGGCACGCGCTGAACGGCGCCGCCGTTGCCGATTGGCTGCGCATCGTCGGCGAGATCGAGGCGCTGTCGGCGCTGGCGACCTACGCGTACGAGCATCCGGCCGATCCTTTCCCGGCGCTGTCGGCGGACGGTCCGGTCTTCGACGCCGAAGGCCTCGGGCACCCGCTGCTCGGCGACAACGTGTCGGTGCGAAATGACGTGCGTCTCGGCGGGACACACGGCGCCGCACCGCGCGTGGTCATCGTGAGCGGGTCGAATATGTCGGGGAAGAGCACGTGGCTTCGCTCGGTGGGCGTGAACGTCGTGCTCGCGCTGGCCGGCGCCCCGATTCGGGCCGCGAGCCTGACCGTCTCGCCGCTCGTCCTCGGCGCGACTCTTCGAATAGACGACTCACTCGAGGCGGGACAGTCGCGGTTCTACAGCGAGATTCTGCGCATCCGCGCGATCGTCGAGTCGGCGCGCGGACCGACGCCGCTGCTGTTCCTGCTCGACGAAATCCTGCACGGCACCAATTCGTACGACCGGCGCATCGGCGCGGAAGCGATCGTGCGCGCCCTCGTCGAGGCCGGCGCCGTCGGGCTCGTGACCACGCACGATCTGGCGCTGACGGAACTGCCGGCGCGGCTCGGGTCTGCCGCGGTGAACATGCACTTCGAGGATCGCCTCGAGGACGGCCGCATGGTGTTCGACTACCGGATGCGGCCCGGCGTCGTCGAGCACAGCAACGCGCTGGCGCTGATGCGCGCGATCGGCCTCGATGTGTAGCAGAATATCGGTCCCGGGCTTCGTCGAGCGACGGCGTGAGCCGGACTGGAAACCGCACCGGAGGATCTATGCGCTTCGCACTCGTGCTCGCCGTCCTCTTCGCGCCGCTCGCGTTCGCCGACGACGGTCAGAAACTGCTGACGATCGATCATTACGTCCGCATCCAGTCAACCGTGCCGGCGATTGCCGGTCAGCCGGCGCAGGTGTACGTCCGCGAGCGCGTGCAGGCCGGCACGGCGCTTCGCGGCGGGTCGCTTGGCGACCGCGTCGTGCTGTTCGTGCACGGCGCCGGCACGCCGGCGGAGGTTGCCTTCGACGTGCCGCATCAGGATTACAGCTGGATGGCGTTCCTCGCGCGCGCCGGCTTCGACGTCTTCTCGATGGACACGGAAGGCTATGGCCGATCGACGCGGCCGGCGCCGATGAACGATCCGTGCAACCTCGCGAAAGATCGTCAGGCGCCGTTCGTCAGCGCACCGTGCGAGCCGAGCTATCCGCATCAGCTGACCACGATTCAGTCCGACTGGAACGACATCAACGGCGCCGTCGACTACGTGCGCGCGCTGCGCCACGTCGATCGCGTCAGCCTGTTCGGGTGGTCGCTCGGCGGTCCGCGTGCCGGCGGCTACACGGCGCAGCATCCCGAGAAGGTCGACAAGCTCGTGCTGCTCGCGCCCGCCTACAACCGCGCGGGCCCGACGTCGGCGCCCGCGAAGATGCCGCCCGATGGCGTGCCGATGAACACGCAGTCGCACGACGAGTTCATCGCGAACTGGGATCGGCAGGTCGGCTGCCCGGATCAGTACGATCGCGCGACGAGCGACGTCGTCTGGTCGGCGCTGCTCGCGTCGGATCCCGTTGGCGCCACATGGGGACCGGGCGTCCGCCGCGCGCCGGCCACCGCCGTGTGGGGATGGAATCAGGCGGCGGTATCGAAGACGACGGTGCCGACGATGCTCGTCGCCGGCGTTCACGACAAGCAGGTGCCGCCCGATCGCGTCCGCGAGCTGTTCGCCGATCTGGGCGCGACGCAGAAAGTGTTTCTCGATCTCGCCTGCTCGTCGCACAACGCGATGTGGGAACGAAACCATCTGCCGTTGTTCCGCGCGTCACTCGAATGGCTGACGTCGGGATCGGTCAACGGCGCGAAGCAGGGAACGCTGAAGCTGGGGTACACGCCGACTGAGTGAGCGCCGCATGCCGCTCGGCTAAGGACTCCATGATTCTTTGCGGTCTTTGTGTTCTTGGTGCGATGCGAGATATTTCGGTTCGTGTGGCGACCTCGCGTGATGCCGATTTCGTGCTGGCGCTCGTGCCGCAGCTTGCCGCGTTCGGTCCTCCGCCCTGGCGCACCGAGCAGCAGATGATCGAGACCGACACGCGCGTGATCAGCCGCGCTTCAGGGTCTCTCGCCGGGCGCCACATCCTCATCGCGGAAGATTCCGGCGGCAAGCCGCTCGGGTTCGCACACGTGTGCGGCGAAGCCGACTACTACACACGTCGGGGATGTCGACATATCGCCGATCTGGTCATCTCGCCGGAAGCGCGAGGGTGCGGCGTCGGCGAGAGACTCATCACGGCATCCGAGGAGTGGGCCCGCGCTCAGGGCTACTCGCTGTTCACGCTCAACGTGTTTCTCGAGAACACGCAGGCGCGATCGTTGTACGAACGAACCGGATTCAGCGCGGAAATCGTTCGATACGTCAAACAACTGCGGTAATCGGCGCATCGGGCCTGAAGGCCTGTACTACATCCGACCTTTCTTACCGCGCCGGACGGTCCGAGCCCAATCTCTCCGGTTGCGGACCCCACTTTGCACCTTCGTGGCGCAGCCGGAGTGCCACGGTATCGCAGCGTCGCTGCCTTCTCTATTCGTTACTCGAGAACGCGTTTATGAGCACAACGTTTCCCATCCCGTTGGTTCGGCGGCTGGTGAGCGATCGCACGAGGACGCCCCGCACACCAGGCTCGCGCTGTTCGGCACCGCAGTGCTCGGGTTCAGAGGAGCGTCGAGCGGATTAGCACCAGTGTTTTGGGCGGGCTGTCAGGGGACGAGTTTCGCCTAGGGAGGGTTCAGGACATGCGTATGCGGCTCACCGTCTTTACTTGCGTGCTGCTCGCGATTGTCATGAGTACTCCGGCGAGAGCCGATTCAATCGCGCTCTCGACGTCGGATAGTCGCTTTACGGCCGGTGTTTTCAATCAGGGATGGTGGATGGCCGATAATGCGGCCAGCGGCAATTCCAATGTCAATACGAATTACTTCACGGGTTTTTCGTTTTCGACAGAATTTCGCAGCTTCTTCACGTTCGACTTGCGACATGTCGCGTTGGCCACACAGGCGATTATCGGGGCATCACTAATCGTAAACAGTGCCGACTATGCTGGTGACTCATCACTTGGCGAAACGCTGGGTTTGTTCGACGTGACGACGCCGGCCGCCGTTCTAAACAACAACACCGGCTCGAGCACCGCGATCTTTACGGACTTAGGAGCGGGCACTACATACGGAACGTACGAAGTACCTCGAGTGAATAATGCTCCTCTCACGTTCGCATTGAATGCGGCCGCGTTTGCCGATATCGCGGCGAACGCTGGTTCGTTCTTCTCAATCGGCGGAAGGTTACTCAGCGGCAGCGCCAGCTCAGAAGTTGATGGCATCTTCTCCGGCAGTGGTTTCCGTCCAGCATCCCTGATCCTTCAGACCGAACCCCTGGCGGTGAGCCCGACGCCAGAACCAGCGTCAATACTCCTGATTGGGTCCGGTCTGCTCGGTCTGATCGCCAGCGGACGGCGTCGCACGTGAAGTCGCACCTCGAGGAGACGTCGCTTAGTACCGTACAGCCGAGCATCGTGCAGCGAGCCGTCGAGCACCGCAGCGAAGCGCTGAGCACTTTTCGTCGAAGCGCCCAGCAACCCTAGAGCGGAGCGCCCTAATCACAGGCGAGCGATTTGCACTCGTACCAATCACCATGCTCGAGCAACCTCAGAGACCGGACATCCCGCGGCCGCCGGACCCGATCGACAAGCCGCCGCCGGACGTGAAGCCCGTTCCGCCGCCGGATATTCCGCCGCCGGCCGGCCCGCCGGACATCCGTCCGCCGGGTCCTCCCGAACGGGGCGACCTTCCGACGGCGTGATTGGAGGGGTCCGACACGTAGGACCGGTGTCGGACCCTGTCAACGTCGACGGCTGAGTCAGACGGCGGTGCGGACCGGATTGATGTGGGCTTCGCACGCCAGAGCGATGCGCAGGAGCGCATCGGTTTGCGCGCGGCAGCCGACGAGCTGCACGCCGCACGGTAACGCCGCGGCGGTCGTGCCGGCCGGAATCGACATCGCCGGATGACCGGTCAGATTGAACAGCTGCGTCAAACGCAGCATGAGGTTCCGCACCGAGTCGCTTCGCGATCCCACCTGGACCGACGTGGCCCCGATGAGCGGCGCCGGAATCGGCAGCGTCGGCAGCGCGAGGACATCGTGCTGCGCCAGCGCCGCATCCACTTCCCGCCGCAGCACGTCGCGTCCCGCGAGCGCGCGCACGTAATCTTCCGCCAGCACGTATCGTCCTGTTTCGAGCCGCAACCGCACGTTCGGCGTGTAGCGTTCCGGCATCCGATCGAGTGTGGCCGCGTGATAGGCCGCCGCGTCCGCCAGCGTGAGGTGCAGATACACGGGACCGATGTCGTTCGCGTGATGGATCGCGATGTCGTCGACGTGCGCGCCCGCGGATCGCAGGCGGCCGAGCGCCTCCTCGAACCGCGCGCGCACGTCGTCGTCGAGCAGATCGCAGAAGTACGCGCGCGGCACGGCGAGCCGCACGCCGGTCAGCGGCATCGGCGCCGGCGTCGCCGCGATGTGATCGCCCTGGAGCGCGTGGTGTACGAAAAACGCATCGGCCACGCTCTGCGTGAGCGGCCCCACGTGATCCAGGGGGCGCGAGAGCGGCACGACGCCTTCGGTCGACACCTCGCCGTACGTCGGCTTCAATCCGACGATGCCGCACGCCGCGGCGGGGATGCGAATGGAACCGCCCGTATCGGTGCCAATCGTGGCGAGCGCCATGCCGGCGGCGACGCTCGCCGCCGATCCGCCGCTCGATCCGCCCGGCGATCGCGAGGGATCGTGCGGATTGCGGACGGGTCCGAACGCCGAATCGTCGCTCGTCGTGCCGAACGCGAACTCGTGCAGGTTCGTCTTGCCGATGAAGATGACGCCGGCCTGGCGCAGATGCGCAATCGCCGGCGCGTCGTGCTCGGCGACGTGGCCGTCGCGCACGCGCGACGCCGCGGTCGTCGGCGTGCCGCGGACGTCGAGCAGATCTTTGATGGAAACGGGCACGCCGTGCAGCGGACCGCGATCGCGTCCGGCCGCGAGCTCGCGGTCCAGCGCCTGCGCCTGCTGCCGCGCCTGGTCGGCCATCACGAGGATGAACGCGTTCAGGCGCGCGTTGTCGGCCTCGATGCGCTGCAGGCACCGCTCGGTGATTTCTTCCGCCGAGGTGTCGCGCGCGCGCAGCGCCTTGCCCAGCTCCTCGATCGTCATCGCGGGGCCGCGTCGTCTGCGAAATCGGCCGCGCGCAGCGCCCGCGTCGCGCGCGCGATCGCTTCGAGCAGTGGTTTGAGCTCGGGCATGCCGCGCCGCTCGGCGTCGGCGACGGCGGCTTTCAGCCAGTCTTCAATCGTCATACGTTCGCTCGGCTAAAGCCTCGCGCTCCATCCTTGTCGCGCTCCATCGTTTTCACCGAGATCGACACGCCGTCGCGCAGCGGCACGATCGCCGTGACGAGCGCCGGATGCGCGGCCGTGCGTTCGTTGTATTCCGCGATGGCGCGCGTGTCGGCGGGATCGCGCGCCGGCTTCCGGACGAATCCCGGCACGACTTCCCCGTCCCACAACACGTTGTCGGTGACGAGCAGCCCGCCCGGACGAAGCAGAGAGACTAACCGATCCAGCAGCGGCACATACAGATGTTTGTCGCCATCCTGAAAAATCAGGTCGAAGGGTCCGGCGACTTTGGCGATCATCCGTTCGGCGTCGCCGACGATCACGGTGACGCGATCGGCCAGGCCGGCGCGCGTGAAATTCCCGCGCGCTTCGCGCGCGCGCTCGGGATCCATTTCCATCGTCAGCAGCATGCCGCCCGGCGGCAGCGCGCGCGCGAGCCAGATGCCCGAGTAGCCGATCGCGGTGCCGATCTCGAGGATCTTCGTGGCGCCGACCGCGGTGGCGAGCACCTGCAGCAGCGCGCCGACTTCCGCGTCGACGAGCGGAAGCTCACGCGCGGCGCCCGCGCGAGCGATGTCGTCGACGACCGCGTCGCCCGCGCGATTCAGGCTCGCAAGATATCGCTCGACGGCGTCGGGTACGATCTGCCCCATAATCCAATTGTAGTCGCTCGTTTCCAGCAACCAGCGAGGAGCAACCAGCAACCAACCGTCCATGCGTCACACGAAGATCATTGCGACCGTGGGTCCGGCGAGCGACAGCGACGCGATGATCGACGCGCTCATCGCCGCCGGCACCGACATCTTTCGACTGAACTTCTCGCACGGCACGCACGACAGCCACGCGGCCACGTTCGAGCGGATTCGCGCGGCCGCGCAGCGCGCCAGGCGCGTGGTCGCCGTGCTGCAGGATCTCGGCGGACCGAAGATCCGCACCGGTCCGCTCGAAGGGCGCAGGCCGCTCGTGGTGACGGCGGGCAGCGCGCTGGCCATCGCGACGGGAGATTTCGTGGGGCGGCCCGGCCGCATCTCTACCACCTTCGACGGGCTTGCGAAGAGCGTTCATCCCGGCGATCGGCTGCTGCTCGCTGACGGCATGGTGGAGCTGCGTGTCGATTCGGCCGACGGCCGCGAAATCAAGACGACGGTGATAGAGGGCGGGCAGATCGGCGAGCACAAGGGGATCAACGCGCCCGGCGTCCCGCTGCCGACGTCGGCGATCACGCCGAAGGACGTCGACGATCTCGCGTTCGGCCTGTCGCTGGGCGTCGACCTCGTCGCCCTCAGCTTCGTCCAGACCGCGGACGATCTGAGGCGGGGCCGGCAGCTGCTCCGCGATGCGCGAGCCGGCGACGTGCCACTCGTCGCCAAACTGGAGCGGCCGCAGGCGCTGGATCATCTCGACGACATCCTGTCGGCGAGCGACGCGGTGATGATCGCGCGCGGCGATCTCGGGGTCGAGATGCCGCTCGAGCGGGTGCCGCGCGCGCAGAAGGAAATCACGCGCGCCGCGCGCGCGCAGGGCATCCCGGTCATCGTCGCCACGCAGGTGCTCGAGTCGATGACGACCGAGCCGCGCCCGACGCGCGCGGAAGTCAACGACGCGGCGAGCGCCGTCACCGATGGCGTCGACGCCGTCATGCTGTCGGGCGAGACAGCGGTGGGCGCCTATCCGGCGCGGACGGTGCAGATGCTGGCGTCGATTGTCGTGGAGGCGGAGCTGACTCCCGCGATCGATCCGCTGCCGTTCGTCCGCCGGCCGCCGACGCGCGATCACGCGCAGGCGATCTGCGAGGCGGCGGTGACGTTGTCGACGCGGGGCGAGGCGGCGGCGATCGTCGCGGTGACGCGCGGCGGCGGCACGGCGCGGCGGCTGTCGGCGCTGCGGCCGCGGGCGCCGATCATCGCGACGACCGATCGCGACGACACCGCGCGGCGCCTCGCGATCTACCACGGCGTCGCGCCGCTCTGCACCGAGATCGGCGAGAACGTCGACGCCGTCGGGACGCTCATCGCCCAGCAGCTCGTCGCGCGCGGGCTCGTCGCGGCGGGCGCGACGGTCGTCCTCGTCAGCATCAGCCCGGATCTGGCGCGCAGCGACGCGAACTACCTTAAAATCCAGCGACTCTGATGCCGTCGATTCGCTACACCACGATCGTCGCCGTGGTCGTCGCCTTCGTCGTCGCCGCGCTCGTTGTCCGCGCCGCGCACGCGATCGTCCATCGCCTCCTCGACGCGCTCGAAATGGTCGGCGCCGAGAATCGCGCCGCCGTGCACGCGCGCGCGCGGCAGCTGATTCGCGCGCTGACGCTGCTCGCCTACGGCGTCGCGGCGCTCGCGAGCGTGTCGCTCGCGCTGTCGCGGTTCGGCCTCAGCGAGCCGCGGTGGGATCCGCGCGAGGTCGCGCGCTGGTCGGCGACGCACGGCATCAACGTCGTCATCATCGCCGCGGGCGCGTTCATCGTCATTCGTGCCGCCAACCTCGTCGTCGAGCACCTGCAGTTCAAGCTGACGCGGAGCCACGCCACCACCGATCTCGAATGGCAGCGCCGCGCCGCAACGCTCGGCGGCATCCTCACGAGCCTGACGACGGCGGTCGTCGGCTTCGTCGCCGTCCTGATGCTGCTGCGCGAGCTGTCGATCGACATCGTCCCGATTCTCACGGGCGCGGGCATCGCGGGCCTCGCCATCGGCTTCGGCGCCCAGAACCTCGTGCGCGACGTCATCTCCGGCTTCTTCCTCATCCTCGAGGATCAGGTGCGCATCGGCGATCTGGCGCGCATCAACGGCGTCGCCGGCACGGTCGAGCAGATCAACCTGCGGACGATCATCCTGCGCGACGGCGAGGGCGCGGTGCAGGTGTTTCCCAACGGCACCATCACCGCGCTGGCGAATCTCAGCAAACAGTTCGCGTACGCCGTCGTCGAGACGCGCGTCGCGTACAGCGAGAACATCGATCGCGTGATGGGGACGATTCGCGAAGTAGGCGTGTCGATGGAGCGCGATCCGGTCTGGCAGCCGATCGTGCTCGCGCCGCTAGAGATTGCCGGCGTCACGTCGCTCGCCGACGGCGCCGCGACGGTGCAGGTGAAGTTCAAGACGCTGCCGCTCAATCAGGGGAAGGTCGCCAACGAGCTCCGCAGACGGTTGATGGGCGCGTTCGTGGGCCGTGGCATCAAGCCGTATGCGTGAGGTGTACCTGGTCGATGGCACGTACGAGCTGTTCCGCCATTACTACGCGATGCCGCGCGCACGCGACCGCGAGGGGCGCGAAGTCGCCGCCGTCCGTGGGGTGCTCCTGTCCGTCCTCGGAATGATCAACGGCGGCGCGACGCATATCGGCGTCGCTACCGATCACGTCATCGAGTCGTTCCGCAACCGGCTGTGGCCGGCGTACAAAACCGGCGACGGCATCGATCCGGATCTTCTGGATCAGTTCCAACTGCTCGAGGATGCGCTGGTCGATCTCGGCGTCGCAGTGTGGCCGATGATCGAATACGAAGCCGACGATGCGCTTGCGGCCGCAGCGGCGGGAGCGGCGCTCGATCCGGACGTCGAACGCGTGATCATCTGCACGCCTGACAAGGATCTGTCCCAATGCGTTCGCGGAACGCGCGTGGTCCAGATGAACCGCCGCACGCGCGCGATTCGCGACGAAGCCGGCGTCGTCGCCAGGTTCGGCGTGCCGCCGGCGTCCATTCCCGACTATCTCGCGCTCGTCGGCGACGCGGCCGACGGCTATCCCGGTCTGGCGGGCTGGGGCGCGAAATCGGCCGCCGCTGTGCTCGCGCGCTTCGGTCACCTCGAGGCGATTCCGTCCGACGCGCGCGAGTGGGGCGTCAACGCCGCCAATCCAGGTCGCCTCGCGCTCACGCTCGTCCGCGAGCGCGACCGCGCGTTCCTGTTTCGCGATCTCGCGACGCTGCGAACCGACATTCCGCTGTTCGAATCGGTCGACGACCTGCGCTGGACCGGCCCTACGCCCGCGTTCGCCGGACGCGCCGCACAGCTCGATATGGGGCGAATTGATCCCTCGACATGATCGTGACTCGTCACGCTCGATTCACGTCCACGACGTCAAACCACAGAGACACAGACGCAGAGATACAGAGGGCGGACAACGGGGCACGCCGGTAAACGCCGATCGGTTCGACGGCCGGCCTGCGCAGCAGGCCGGCGTGCGTCGCTTCGCGACGCCGTCGAACCGGGCGCTCTGGGCGCTCTGTGTCTCGGTGGTTTGTATCCGGCGTGCCCAACCCGCGTGACCTGCCGTCGGCGGGGGCAGTGCTGAAGCGCCCGGGTGCACGGTTTCGTGGCCTTTCGTGTCGAAGCGCACGGCATCCGCCTGCGGCGTCCGTTGGTGGGACGGCTGGACAGCGACAATTCCCGCGTTCGAGCAATCTCGTGCTCGGCAGCTATCGTCTAAACGCCGTATGGTAAATTCCCGCTTCGTGCGCATCTGCATTCTGTCCATCTGCCTCGCGGCGCTCGCGGCCGGCGTGCCGGCCGCGCAGCCGCCGACGCGGACGTCCCTGCCGGGAACGAGCGCGACGTTCAGCGTTCCAGTCGTCTACCGCAAACTGCCGAACGGCCTGCGTGTGGTGATCAGCGAGAACCATACGGCGCCCGTGGTGACGGTGGAAGTGATGTACCGGATCGGCTTCCGCATCGAGCCGCGGAATCGCACCGGGTTCGCCCATTTGTTCGAGCACCTGATGTTTCAGGGCTCCGAGCACGTCAACAAGTTCGAGCACGTCCGCATCGTCAACGAGAACGGCGGCACGTTGAACGGGTCGACGCGGTTCGATCACACGAACTACTTCGAGCTGATGCCGTCCAACGCGCTCGAGCTCGCGATGTGGCTCGAGGCGGACCGCATGCGTTCGCTGAAGATCACGCCCGAGAATCTGCAGAACCAGAAGGACGTCGTCAGCGAAGAGGTGCGCGTCAACGTGCTGAACCAGCCGTACGGCGCGTTCGAATGGCTCGGGCTGCCGCAGCGCGCGAACACGAACTGGTTCAACGCCCACAACTTCTACGGCGACCTGGCGGACATTCAGGCCGCGACGATTGAGGACGTGCAGAAGTTCTTCGACACCTATTACGCGCCGAACAACGCGGTCGTGGTCGTCGTCGGCGATGCGACGCCGGACGAGGTCGTGCGTCTGGCCGAAAAACACTTCGGCGGCATCGCGTCGCGCCAGCTGCCGCCGCGCCCCGACATCGGCGAGCCGCCGCAATCGGCCGAGAAGAAGTTCAGCGAGTCCGACAAGCTCGCGCGCACGCCGGCGCTCGCGTTCGGCTATCACCTGCCCGATCGGATGACGCGCGACTTCTTCGCGCTGTCGCTGCTCGATCCGCTGCTCGTCAGCGACGAGAGCGCGAAGCTGTATCAGGCGCTCATCAAGGAGAATCAGGTCGCCTCGGAGGTTTCGGGCGGCTTCAACTACGGCCTGGGCAACAACTTCGACTACAACGGGCCGATGCTCTATACGTTCCGCGTCGACTACCGTCCGGATCTCAAGGGCGACGATGTGCTGAAGGTGGTCGACAAGGTGATTACCGCGGTGCAGGAGCACGGCATCACCGAAGACGAGCTGCGGCAGGCGAAGGTCAACTTCCGATCGTCGTTTCTCGAAAACCTCGAGGGCGGCTTCGGCCGCTCCGACCTGCTCGCGGCGCTGGCGCTCTATGACGACGACCCGAACCGCATCAACACGATTTTGACGGAGCTCGACAGAGTGACGACGGCGGAGGTTCAAACCGCCGCGAAAAAATATCTGGTGCCGGCCAATCGCACGTCGATCGATCGTCGTCCGGAAGGAGGCACGAAGTGAAAACGCTTGCCGTTTGCCTCACCGCTCTCGCGATCGCATCGAGCGCCGCGGCTCAAGCCGAACGTCCAGCCGCCGGGCCGGAGCGTCCGTTCCAGCTCGCGCCGCGCGTCGAGAAAACACTGGCCAACGGCCTGCGCGTCATCGTCACGCGACAGGAAATCGTACCGAAAGTGTCGGTGACGCTCACCGTTCGGTCCGGATATTCCAGCGATCCCGCGATCCTCACCGGGCTGGCGGCGCTCACCGCCGACATCGTGCAGGAAGGCACGAAGACGCGGACGAGCCGCGAGATCCGGCGTCAGTTCTTCGGCATGGGCGGATCGCTGTCCGCTGCCGTCTCGCAGGACTACTCGTCGCTGTCGGCGCGCGGCCTCGCGGAGTTCGCGCCGCAGCTGATCGATCTCGTGGCCGACGTCGCGATGAACCCGACGATGCCCCCCGACGAGGTCGCGATCCTGAAGCAGCAGCGGCTGCAGAACGTGGCGCAGCAGAAGGCATCGCCGCAGTTCCTCGCGAACCGCGAATTCCGCCGCGCGCTCTTCGGCGAGCATCCCTACGCGAGAACGAGCGAGACCGAGGCGTCGCTGCGGGCGATCGACCGCGCGAAGCTGGAGGAGTTCCATCGCGAACACTACCGGCCGAACAACGCGTTCCTGCTCGTCGTCGGCGCGGTCGATGCGAACGCCGTGCTGACGGCGGCCGAGAAATCGTTCGGCGTGTGGACCCGCGGTGACGTGCCGAAGCCGACCTACGCCACGCCGCCGTCGATCGAGGGACGCCGGGTCTACTTCGTCCAGCGGCCGAATAGCATTCAGTCGTCCATCGCGCTCGGGAACATCGCCGTCAAGCGCAGCGATCCGCGCTGGTACGAGCTGTCGCTGGCCAACGCGATTTACGGCGGCGCGTTCAACTCGCGCATCGTGCGCAACATCCGCGAGGAGAAGGGCTACACCTATTCTCCGGGCTCGATCCTCAACGGCTTCGCCGACGCCGGCTTCTACCGCTTCTCGGCCGACGTCCGCAACGAAGTGACGGGCGCGACGCTCAGCGAGGTCTTCAAGGAGATCGACAAGATGCGCGAGGAGGGGAGCGAAGGGGCGGAGCTGCAGGGCGCGAAGCAGTACCTGCGCGGCATCTTCCCGATCCAGACGGCGACCCAGGCCGGGCTGTCGAGCGTATTGAATAATGTGTACGTGTTCGACCTGCCGAAGGACTATCCGGAGAGCTACGGCGCGAAGATCGCCGCCGTGACCGCCGCGCAGGTGAAGAGCGCGGCGCACACGCTTCTCGGGTCGGAGAACTCCGTGATCGCGATCGTCGGCGACTACGCGAAGGTGAAGGATCAGCTCGGCGCGTTCAGCCACATCACCTTCCTCGACACCGACGGCAAGCCGATCTCGGCGCCGACCAGTCAACCTTGAACAACCAGTATCAGTTTCTCACCACCTGGCGGATCGAGGGGACGTGCGGCGAGATCGCCGACGTCCTCGGCGACCCGCTCGCGCTCGCACGGTGGTGGCCGTCGGTATACCTCGACGTGCAGGAGCTCCGCCCGCCTGACGCGCGCGGCGTCGGGCGGCGCGTGCGCCTGCACACGAAAGGGTGGCTGCCGTACACGCTGACGTGGGAGTTCGAGGTCGTGGAGTCACGATATCCGTACGGCTTCACGATCGTCGCCAACGGCGACTTCGAGGGCGTCGGCGTCTGGACGTTCGACGAGAGCGGTCCGTACGTCGACGTCGCGTACGACTGGCGTATCCGCGCCGAGAAGCCGCTGCTGCGCAACCTGTCGTTCCTGCTGAAGCCAATCTTCGAAGCGAACCACCGCTGGGCGATGGCGCGCGGAGAGGAGAGCCTGGTCCTGGAGCTGGCGCGCCGCCGCGCCACGACCGATATTGCCCGCGCCAAAGTCCCGCAGCCTCCCGGTCCCGTGACGTACGGCGCCGCCGCGCTCGTCGCGGGCGCGGCTGCCGTGGGCGCCACACTTCGACGAGCGCGCTCACTCGGATTCAGGCGATGAATCGTTGTGTGGAGGTAGGCGTGGACGAGGGGGTATCGAGCAGGTGAAAGAACAGGTTCGCGAAGGCCGCCTTGGCAACTGGCTCCGCTCCGTGCTCTCCGATTGCCGCTACGCTCTTCGGCAGCTCGGCAAGAATCCCGGCTTCACCGCCGTCGCCGTCCTCACGCTGGCGCTTGGCATCGGTGCGACGACGGCGATCTTCAGCGTCGTATACGGCGTGCTGCTGCGGCCGCTGCCGTACGCCGATCCCGATCGGATCGTCGCCGTCTTCGAGGTCACGTCAAAGGGCCGGCCGACGGCCCTGGCGGATCCCAACTTCGACGACTTCCGCGATCAGAACGGCAGCTTCCAGGCGATTGCGAAGTACGGCGGAGCCATCGCGACGGTATCGGGAGCATCGCCGCCGACGCGCGCGGTCGTCGGACGCGTGTCGGCCGACTTTCTCAAGGTGTTCGGCGTGCAGCCGATCGTCGGTCGCGGTTTCGTGGGCGCGGACGCGACCAAGGGCGCCGCGCCCACTGTGCTCGTCGGCTCCGGATACTGGAGTCAGTACCTCGGATCGGCGCGCGATCTCTCGCGGGTTCACCTGAAGATCGACGGCACGAGCTTCTCGGTGATCGGCGTGCTGCCGGCCGGATTCCACTTTCCGGCGGAGGTTGAGTTCTGGGTGCCGACCGATCTCGGCGGCGAGAATCCGAGCCGGACGTCGCACAACCACAGGGCGGTCGCCCGCCTGCGCGACGGCGTGACGGTCGACCAGGCGAATCGCGACATCAGCGCGATCGCGCGTCGGATTCACGACGCGTCGAGCGAGCAGGG
The DNA here is from genome assembly GCA_003222395.1 of Acidobacteriota bacterium. GTDB lineage: Bacteria > Acidobacteriota > Vicinamibacteria > Vicinamibacterales > CAVVIG01 > Gp6-AA45. The sequence goes on along the minus strand of QHWB01000050.1, from coordinate 92,503 downwards.
CGACTACCTCCTCAAAGACGGACTCGTCGTCCCGCTGCAGGAATCGATGACGGGCAAAGCGCGATCGCCGCTGCTGGTGCTGCTCGGCGCCGTCGGATTCCTGCTGCTGGTCGCGTGCGCGAACGTCGCGAACCTGATGCTGGCGCAGCTCGCCGTACGCGAGCGCGAGCTGGCGATCCGCAGCGCGCTCGGCGCGGCGCGCGGACGGCTGGTCCGTCAGTTCCTCACCGAAGCGTTCCTGCTGTCGATCGCGGGCGGCGCGCTGGGGCTGCTCCTTGCGCTCGAAGGCGTGGCGCTGCTTGTCGCGCTGGCGCCGGCGAATCTGCCGCGGCTGGACAGCGTCGCGATCAATGTGCCCGTGCTCGCGTTCGCGTTCCTTCTGTCCGCGGCGGTCGCCGTCGGACTCGGCGCGTTCACCGCCCTCCGCGCGACCTCGCGCGATCCGCGCGATCGGCTCGGCGAGGGCACTCGCGGCAACGCAGGTTCGCAGGGCAGCCAACGTCTCGGCCGCGTCATCGTCGCGGCGCAGATGGCGATCACGCTGGTGCTCGTGATCGGCGCAGGCCTCCTCGGACGCAGCTTGATGAAAGTGCTCGACGTCAATCCCGGCTTCCGCGTCGACAACGTGCTGACGATGGACGTCTCGCTGCCGTGGGCGACGGATCTCAAGGCCAAGGCGGGGCAGGCGCTGTTCTTTGCGAACCTGCTCGATCGGCTCGGGCGGATTCCGGGCGTGCGCAAGGTCGGCGCGGCGAGCGCTCTCCCGCTCGATGGCGGCCTGCCTGACGGGATGTTTGCCCTGGTGACGCCGAACGAGATCCCGAAGACGATGGGCGACATCGGCGCGCTGTTCCGGCAGAAAGAGCGGATCGGCATCGCGGACTTCTGCGTCGCCACGGACGGCTACTTCCAGGCGCTCGGCATCCCGCTCATTCGAGGACGCATCTTCGACGAGCGCGACGGCGCGAACGCGCCGCACGTAACCGTGATCAGCGAGTCGCTCGCGCGCGAGCGCTGGCCGAATCAGGATCCGATCGGTCACACGATCGAATTCGGCAACATGGACGGCGACCTGCGTCTGCTGACAATCGTCGGCATCGTCGGCGACACGCACGAGTACGGCCTCGACGCGCCGCCGCGTCCGACCGTGTACGTGAATCTGTTCCAGCGTCCGCGCTCCGCGATCACCGTGACGATGCTGAGCGATGCGGACACGCAGTCGGTGACGTCGGCGGCGCGCGGCATCCTGCACGACCTCGCCCCCGAGATTCCGTCGCGGTTCCGGACGTTCTCGCAGGTCTATTCCGCGTCGCTCGGCTCGCGAAGGTTCAACGTCATCCTCGTCGGATTCTTCGGCGTCACGGCACTCCTGCTCGCGACGAGCGGCGTGTTCGGCGTGATGGCGTATTCCGTGAGCCGCCGCACGCGCGAAATCGGCGTGCGCGTCGCGCTCGGCGCGGCCACTGGCGACGTGCTGACGATGGTCCTGCGCCAGGGGCTGCGGACGATCTTTACCGGCGTGGCGATCGGGATCGCCGGCGCGCTGGCGCTGACGCGCACCGTGGAGTCGCTGCTCTTTGGCGTGACTGCCACCGATCCGCTGACTTTCGGAGGCGTGACACTGCTCCTCGTGGGGGCAGCGCTGCTGGCTTGCTACATTCCGGCGCGGCGGGCAACGAAAGTGGACCCAATGGTTGCGTTGCGGTACGAGTGACGATCAAATCGATTCTCATTTAGCCTAGACACGCGCGAGCGGTTGACGCCGCGAGCGCGTCCTCACGGCTCTCTTTCCCAGATCCCCAATTCATGCACGGCCCACCACGATACTGCGTGACCGGTCTGCGCAATCCTGAGCGTCGCCGTCCGATTCGGCGGCAGATCGATGTTCATCACCGGGTACCGCTCGTCGATCGCCATCGCTTCGATGAGCCGATCGACGATCGCATCATCGAACAGGACGCGCGTATGCGCGGCTTCGTCTATCGATTCGATCTTCAAGCGTCTCGGATAGTCGCCGAGGCTCCGTTCCGCGGTCGCGAGCTGGACGCGCCCGACGTCGATCGGGCGTGAAAGGTGGACCGCGAGCCACTCGCCGCCGCTCTGCGGATCGCCGCTGATCCACCGCGTGTCGCGATCGCCGTCGACGAGCAGCGGCAGCCGTCCCTGCTGCTGCGAGGCGTCGAGCGAGACCACGCTCGGATCGATGCGGCTCAGCCGTCCGTCATCCGATACCGGTGACGCGCCGCGAAGGCGCCACGCCCACGTCCGACCGAACCGTTGTTCTTCGGCAATCTGCGCGCGCGTGCTGTGAATCGCGTCAACCAGGACGACGGCATCGCCTTGCGCGGGGAATGTGCCCTCGTGGAGCAACACGTATCGCACGCCGATCGCTTGCAGTCCTTCGAGCGTGCGACCGATCAATGAGGGATCGCGGAGCGGCGAGGCGGCGCCGCCGAGGAGCTCCTGCAGCATCGACTTCCACCCGCTGTAGCCATTCACGATCGGATGCCCGTGCCGCAGCGCTTCGAGCTGATACGTGAGCGTGAAAGGATGAAAATCATCCTGCTGCGTGATCGGGAGCTCGATGGCGGCGCCGGCCGGCTGCGCCTGCAGCCATTCGTACGCGACGCGGTCCCAGCTCTTCACGTTTGCCGCCGGCACGTCGGCCAACCCGACGCCGTGCTGCCCTTCGAGCACGATGATTCCAGCGATCGCGATCGTCCATGCGACGCCGGCGCGCCGCGGCAGACGCGCGAGGACCCATGCCAAACCGGCGCCCGCGAGCACGGCGAGCCCGACGATGACGACCGACGAGAAGCGCGCCGGCACGCGCAGTCCGTTGAAGCCGGGAACGATGCGGAACAACCATTTGTAGAGCGGTCCGCCGCCCGGACCCATCGACAGCCATACGGCGAGCGCGGTGACGACGACATACGTCGCAACGCTCCTCGACCTGACCGCGAGCGCTCCGAGCGCGGCGAACCCGATGACGATGAAGCCGTGGAAGAGCTCTCGCTCGCCGCCGCCGACGATCAGCAGACCGCGCCACGTCCAGCCACCGTGCGGAACGCGGAAGTAATCGCCGAGGCGCGCGCTGAGGCCCGCGAGCTCTTCGTCGCTGCGAACGAAGCCGGCCTCCCGCTGAAGCCGGAAGTATACCCACGCAATCGGCGCCACGACGGCGACGACGACGAGCGCGGCCGCCAGCAGATCGATCGCCGTCCGCGCGCGCCGGTTGGGCCGGCGCACCATGTCGACGGCGACGACGACGCCGGCCGGGATCGAAAAGAAATAGAAGTAATAGCCGTTCGACAATCCGAGCAGGATGAACGCCGCCGCGAACGCCGCGAGCCAGCGGCGCGATCCGGTTCGGAAGTACTCGTGCAGCGCCCATAATCCGATCGGCATCCACCCGTTCATCAAGACCTGCAGATGTGTCGTCTGCGCCAGTCGATACGGCGTCAGCTCGAAGCCGAGCCCGGCGAGCACGGCGGCGTCGGTTCGCCCGACGAGCGACCGCACGAGCAGGAACATTCCGAACCCGGCCAGCGCGTACGACGAGATGTACGCGACGTTATAGGTGAGGATTGGATTACGCGAGATCCATTCGACTGGCGTCGTGAACAGCGCGATGCCGAGCAGATGCTCGGAATAGGCGAGCGTATGGCGATGCGGGTACAGGAACGGCGCGTCCCACAAGCCGCGGAACAGATGGCGGGCGCGGTCGGCGTCCCACGCGAGGATGAACGTGTTGAGCAGCGGATCGCCGAGGCCGCCGGCGATGGTTCGCGCGGGATGGAGAATCAGCGGCCACGTCGCGACGATCGCCGCCGCGCAGAAGGCGAGAACGTGCAAAGATGTCCTGCGGCGTGAAGCGCTTTGCGGCGTCGTGGAGAAAGTCAGTGCTCGAGCAGCGACTTGAGCGCCGCCAGCGCGCGCTCCCACCCGTGGCTGATCACGTCGTAGTACCGCCGCCAGCGTTCGCTCTCCTCGAACCCGCTCTGAAAGACGCGCACCAGCGTGCCGCCGGGTTCGGCGCGCACGGTCACCTGCAGCGCCATCGGCCCGATGGGCTCGCCGTCGGGCGGCAGCCAGAACGCTTCCGCGACGAAGAAGCCTTCGCGGGGATCGAACTGCATCACTACCCCGCGGAACACGCCGCCGAGCCGGCCGAGGATCTCGTCGCGGAAATGGGTCGGCTCCCATTCGACGACGTACGGGCCGAGAATGCGGGGCGTGGTCACCGAACGGGTCACCTGCCACCAGGCTGTCAGCGCCTCGGGTTCGAAGAACGCTTTCAGCACGATTGGCGCCGGCGCGGCGATCCGCGTCGAGACGTCGAGCTGGGGCCGCCGCGCCGAAGTGGTCACCGTCGGCTTCACGGCTGGCCCGCCGTCGTGCGCACCCGCTCGGACCGCGCGCGCGAGACCATCTCTTTGACTTCGCGCATCAGCGTCGGCACGTGGTACGGGATGCCGTCCTTGATCGTCCACTCGATGCCGCCGGCGCGGATGTTCTGCACCTTGTCGTTCGGGCCGATCGGCGCGTAGTTCGAGGCGGGCCTGCCGTTCAGCAGCATCACGTCGGCGCCGTACGGATTCAGCAGCTTCAGATTCTCCAGCGGGTTGCCGTTCACGACGAGCAGGTCGGCGACGAATCCTTCGCGGACCTTGCCCAGCCGATCCTCCATGCCGATCAGGCGCGCGCCGTTCCAGGTCGCGTGCTCGATGACCTCCAGCGGGTGGAAGCCCGCTTCCTCGTGCAGCTCCAGCTCGCGCGAGATGCCGAAGCCGTACATCGAGAAGATGTAGCCGGCATCGTCCCCGGTGGTGACGAGGCCGCCTTTGTTCGCGAACTCGCGCACCGCGTCCATCCAGATGCGGTATTGCTGTTTCCAGCGCGCTTCCTGCGTGCCGGTCCAGCCGAAGAAGTACGAGCCGTGGTTGTCGAGCGAGCCCTTGAAGTATTCCTCCATCGACGGATGCAGGTAGTCGCGGAACCACGGCTGGTTCTGCGCGCGCACCAGATCGCGGCTCGCTTCGTAGATCGAGAAGGTCGGATCCCACGCGACGTGGCGCTCGACCATCATGTCGATCACTTTGTGGAGCTTCTGCGGATCCGCCTGCGCGTACAGCTCGCCCGCGCGCGCGAACCGGTGGATCTCGTCCGCATAATTCATTTCCGGCGGGAAATCCTGGACGCCGTTGAGCGCGGCGTCGGCGACGCCGTAGAAGTGCTCGATTGAATTGACGCCGAGCTCGACGTAATCCTTCGCCGTCGTTTCTTCGACCGCGATGTGCGTCGCCGTGCGCAATCCGAGCTTGTGCGCCTCGTCCATGATCGCTTCGAGCTGATCGCGATCCATGCCGATGATCTTGAGGCCGTCGGCGCCGCGCTGCTTGATGTCGCGGATCCACTGGCGGATTTCACCAGGCGCCCCGGTGCGGCCCTTGCTGACGAACGGGTACACGAGAATCCGCGGCGCGACGATCGCGTGCGCGTTGCTCTCGGCCTGCCACCGCTTCGACTTGTCGAAGTCGCCGCCGACCTCGCGCGCGGTCGTGACGCCCGCGGCGAGGTAGAGGTTCCGCTCGTACTGAATCGGCTGCGGCACGCCCGGCTGCCGCTCCTCGTGCCAGTGCATGTGCGCGTTGACGATGCCCGGCATCACGTACTTGCCAACAGCGTCGATGACGGCGTCGTTCGCCGACGCGGCGATGCGCGACAGCCGCTCGCCCGACGCGGTGATCGTGGCGATGCGTCCGTCCTCGACGAGGATGTCCATCGGCCCGTACGCGGGCTTCGCGTTGCCGTAGATGATCATCGCGTTGCGGATGATCAGCCGGCGGTTTTGTTTCGCATGGATCGATGGTGTCGAAACGGGCTGCTGCGCGTCGGCGCCGAAGGTCAGCAGCGTCGCGGCGACAAGACCCGACAACAGAAGTTGGCGCATAGGAAGGCGAATCATAGCATTGTGATGATACATTGCCGTTATGTCGCAGCAGCCGATGGCGTACTTGTCGCCAGACTTCCTCGAGAGCGACGAGGCGCGCCCGATTCGCATTCTCTCGGAGTACCTCGAGCCGCTCAGGCGTTTCAAGGATCAGAAGATTCAGGACACGGTCGTCTTCTTCGGATCGGCGCGCGTCGACAGCCGCGAGCGCGCCGAGCGCGCGCTGCAGACGCTGCGGGCGCGCGGCGACCGCAGCGCCGACGCGAAGTACGAACAGGAGCTGACCAAGAGCCGCAAGGCGGTCGAGTGGGCGCGCTACTACGAGGACGCGCGCGAGCTCGCGCGGCTGCTGACGTCGTGGAGTCTCACCCTGCAGTCGGAGAATCATCGCTTCGTCGTCACCTCCGGCGGCGGCCCCGGCATCATGGAGGCCGCCAACCGCGGCGCGCGTGAAGCGGGCGGGAAGACGATCGGCCTCAACATCCGGCTGCCGTTCGAACAGGGCGCCAATCCGTACATCACCGAGGGGCTGCATTTCGAGTTTCATTACTTCTTCATGCGCAAGTTCTGGTTCGCGTACCTGGCGAAGGCGCTCGTCATTTTCCCCGGCGGCTTCGGCACGTGCGACGAGCTGTTCGAGATCCTCACCCTCGTGCAGACCGACAAGCTGTCGAAGAAGATCGAAGTCATCCTGTACGGCCGCGACTACTGGTCGCACGTGCTTCATTTCAAACCGATGGCCGAGTGGGGTGCGATCGCCGAGGACGATCTGGGGCTGCTCACGAAATGCGACACGCCGGCCGAAGCGTTCGAGCGTCTGCGCGCGCACCTCGTGACGCATCATCTCGAGCCGGCCACGCCGCAGGAAGCCGCCGCGCCGGGGATCGCGAAGACACGTGGCTAGTGAAGCGAACACGACGGCCCCCGCTATGAGGGGATCATGATCAGGAGCGGTGACACTGCGATGGATTCCGAGACCCGCAAGAAGCTGATCGCGATGTACAAAGACGGCTATCGAGTAGTGTCCGAAGCGCTGACCGGCGCGACCGACGAGGAGCTGGACGTTCATCCGAAGCCGGGCAAGTGGTCGGCCCGCGAAGTCGTGCATCACCTCGCCGACAGCGAGATGACCGCGGCAATCCGCCTCCGCCTTCTGCTGGTCGTCGACAATCCGCAGATCGTCGGCTTCGATCAGGACGAGTTCGCGCGAAAGCTGCACTACGCCGATCGCCCGACCGAAGCGTCGCTCGACGCGTTCAAGGCGGCGCGGCGCACGACGGCCGAACTGCTCGAACGAATGGCCGACGCCGACTGGCGTCGTCAAGGCACGCACACCGAGCACGGCTCGTACTCGACCGAACGCTGGCTCGAGATCTACTCCTCCCACGCCCATAAGCACGCCGAGCAGATCCAGGTGGCGCTCGACGCGGCGCGCAAGAACAAAAAGAAGTAAGTTGCCAGCGCTGCACGCCGTTTCACGCTGATTCCCCGCGAGCGCCGTCGGGGAATAGCGACCCGCCCGGACCGCCGATAAGGGTACCGATGGCCCAGGAACCCGCCCGATCGCCCGGGCGCGGCACGATGTACGTCGTCGGCATCACGTGTGCCGGCGTCGCGGTGCTCGCATACTCCATTCGAGATCTCGTCGTCCATCCCGTCGGCATCGAATGGCTGATCCTCGTCCTGCTCACCGCCGCCAGCGGATGGGCGACGCTGCGCATCCCCGAGATGCCGATCAGCTTTTCGATCTCCGACACCTTCATTTTCTCGACCGGTCTGTTGTTCGGGCCTTCCGCCGGCGCCGCGACCGCTGCGCTCGACGCGCTCGTGCTGTCGTATCGCATGGTCTTCAGCCGCAAGACGGCGCACCGCGTTCTCTTCAACGTGTCGACGGCGGCGATCGCGATGTGGAGTGCCACGCAGGCGTTCTTCGCGCTGGCCGGGAGCCGGCCGCTGCTCGAAGGCTCGTTCGCGGCGCCTCGTCTGCTCGCGCTGCTCGCGCTGTTCGGCGCCCTCGACTTCGGGTTGAACACCGGCATCGTCGCGATTGCGGTCGGCTTCGAACGGAAAAAGCCGGTGATCTCGGTCTGGCGCGAGCACTTCCTTGGCCTGTGGGTCAGCTATTTCGGCGGCGTGTTCGGCGCCATGCTCTTCTTGGTGCTCACGCTCCTGAACCGGTTCGACGTGCTCCTGCTCATCGCGCCGCTGCCGCTGATCCTGTACATGACGTGTCGGCACGCGCTCGGCCGCGCGCAGGATCAAATCAACCATCTCGGGAAGGTCAATCGCGTATACGTCGCCGCCATCGAAGCGCTCGCGCAGGCGGTCGATGCGAAGGATCAGGTGACGCACGACCACGTGCGCCGGGTGCAGGACGAGGCGGTGCGCCTCGCGCAGGCGCTGCAGGTCGACGATGACGGCGAGATCCAGGCCATCAAGGCCGCGGCGCTGCTGCACGATGTGGGCAAGCTCGCAATTCCGGAGCACATCCTGAACAAGCCGGGCAGGCTCACGCCCGCCGAGTACGAAATCATGAAGCGGCACGCGGCGATCGGCGCCGACATTCTGTCGGTGATCGGCTTTCCGTACGCCGTCACGCCGATCGTGCGCCACCATCACGAGAACTGGGACGGGAAAGGTTATCCGGACGGCCTCACCGGCGACACGATTCCGATCGGCGCGCGGATCCTCGCCGTCGTCGACTGCTTCGACGCGCTCACCTCCGACCGGCCGTACCGTCCGCGCCTGAGCGACGCCGACGCGCTTCAGATCGTCGCGGACCGGCGCGGAACGATGTACGACCCGCGCGTGGTCGATATGTTCTTTTCGCTTCACGGAGCTGGAGTCGCCGCGCCGTCGCCGAAGCCGGTCAAGCGGACCGCATCGACCGCGACGGCGCCGGCGGGCGCAGGTCACGACGCCGGCGAGCCGTGGGGCGACGCGCAGCATCTTCGAGCGTTCTTCGATCTCGGACGCGCCGCTGCCGCCACTCCACCGCCCGCGCTCGGCGAGCTGCTCTGGGCTCACTTGAGCAAGCAGCTTCCGGCCTCGGCATTCGTGCTCTACGCCTACGACGTTGCCGACGATGCGCTCGTTGCGATCTACGCGTCCGATCCGGCGGCGACGGGAGATCCGATGGAGCCGATTCCTCTGGGCGAGCGGCTCAGCGGCTGGGTCGCGGCGACGGGCCAAACCATTCTGAATTCGGATGCGCGGCTGGATCTCGATGCCGCAGTCCGCGAGCAGAGCTCGCTGCGAAGCGCGCTGGCAGTGCGCGTCGACGCGCACGGGCGCACGAGCGGCGTGCTCAGCTTCTATGCGGCTGCGCCGAACGCGTTCGACGAGCGCCACAAACGCCTCGTCGAGGCCGCCGCGCGCGTGATGGCCGACACCGGGCTGGTGCCGACGGCGTCCCGAAACGACGCACGCATGTCTCAGAATCGCGCTTCGTCGATAACGTCAATGAGCGCAACAGTTCGATAGAGTCCTTCATCGGCCGCGTCGAAAAACAGATCATCGATGCACGCGGCTGCACTTCTGACGAAATTAGCAGGGGGACTGGTTAAGCGTTTGGCTCGTTGACGTTTAGCGCGTCGATGCGGTCACGCGGCCGCTGGCGCAAGCATTGCCATTCAATCCCGAGTGATTACTTCTCTCTTTCCAATGACTGGAACAGTATGACGATCTGGTTTCGCAATACGTGTATCGCAGTTGGTGTCGCCGTCGTCGCGCTCGCTGGTACGAGCACGAACACGACAGCCACCTCACGCACCGCGCGGAAGCATCTGCGGCTCGACCTCAGCCTGCAGGCGGCAGCCGACGCGGGCTCGCGCGATCCGCAGCGCGTCATCATCAGCGTCCGTCCCGGTTCGCGGTCTGCGGTGCGCAGCGCGCTCGCCGCACGCGGCGATCAAATTCTCGCGGAACATGATTCGATCGACGCCATCACGGCCGTCGTTCGCGGCGAGGACCTCGAGACGTTCGGAAGCCACGACGGCGTCGTCTCGGTCTCACGCGACGCAGTCGTCCGCGCCCACGGCCTTCTCGGCGGCGTGGTCGGAGGACTCCTTGGTGCCGTCGTGAACGTTCTCGGGATCATCTTGCCGGGCGGCGCAGACACGTCAGGGCCGGTCGTCTCGCCAGCGATCCTGCGGCAGACGCTTGGCGTCGACAGCACGAGCTGGACGGGTAAAGGCATCGGCGTGGCGGTCATCGATTCGGGTCTGGAAAACTCCTCGGACTTCTACAACCGGGTGGTCGCATCTTACGATTTCAGAAACGGAGCGTCCGTTGCCGCGCCGTTGTCCGACGAGTACGGACATGGAACGCACGTAGCGGGCACGATCGGCGGCTCCGGCGCGATGTCGTACAACTCGTCGTACCGCGGACTCGCGCCGAAGGTGAAGTTCGTCATCCTCAAAGTGCTCGACAAAACCGGTGCGGGTCTCACGAGCGACGTGATCCGCGCGGTCGACTTCGCGGTCGCCAACAAATCGACGCTTGGTATCGACATCATCAACCTGTCGCTCGGCCATCCGATCTACGAGCCGGCGTCGTCCGACCCGCTCGTGCAAGCGGTTGAACGCGCGTCGCGAGCGGGAATCGTCGTCGTTGCTGCGGCCGGCAACTACGGCAAGAACCCGAAGACCGGCGAGCCGGGATATGCCGGCATCACGTCGCCCGGCAACGCACCGTCGGCGATCACCGTCGGAGCGGTCAAGATCCAGAATACGGTGCCGCGCGACGACGATCGAATCGCGGACTACAGTTCGGCAGGTCCAACCTGGTACGACGCGTACGCGAAGCCGGATATCGTCAGCCCGGGCCATAACATCGTCGCGACAGCCGCGAGGAACGGATACCTGTACCAGACGTACCCGAGTTTGAAGGCCGACGATGACGACTACATGCTGCTGAGCGGCACCAGCATGGCAACTGCGGTGACGACCGGCTCGATTGCGCTGATGCTCGAGGCCAATCGATACGCCAATGGGTACCCGGCGCGTCCGTCGCTGACGCCGAACAGCGTCAAAGCCATCCTGCAGCATACCGCGCTGTCGATTCACGACGACGCAGGCATCGAGTACGACCCGCTCAGAAAGGGCGCCGGTTCGCTGAACACGAAGGGCGCCATCGATCTGGGGCGCACCGTCAACACCGCGGCGCCGCAGGGCACGATGTGGCTCACCACCCCGCCTTCGCCGTGGACGAAGATCGGCGGCGACTATTACAGCTGGAATCAGACCGTCATCTGGGGCAGCACGGTGATCTGGGGCAGCACCGTTTCGTACAATCAGCCCGCGTGGGCGTCGACCGTCATCTGGGGCAGTCAGGTCACCTGGAGCGACACGGTGATCTGGGGCAGCAACACTGTCTGGAGCGATCCGCAGTCGTGGGCCGATACGGTCATCTGGGGCAGCGACACGGTCGGCACGTCGTCGGGCAAGACGGTCATCTGGGGGAGCACGAGCGGCGCGACTCCGGACACGATCGCCTTTAAGAACGTGCAGGGCTCGACGACATCGACCGGTTCGTCGGTCACGGCGAATTCCGTTTCGAAGAATCCGTAACGCGGCGATCGCGCGACTGCGACTCGAGATCTGCTCGGCGCCCACACCCCGCCGAGCAGATCCCGATCGCAGCTCGACCCCGAACCCCAAACCCGGAACCAAGACCCCGAACCCCGAGCCCAAACGAATAGCCATCCCGCGTCGTCCAATGAACCCATGGACGCGATCCGCCAGGAGATTCTGCACGCGGCTCGACGGCTGGTGCGTGCGCCGCTCTTCACTCTCACGGCCATACTCACCCTGGCGCTGGCGATCGGCGCGAACGCGTCTATTTTCGCCGTCGTCCAGAGCGTGCTGCTGAACCCGCTGCCGTATCCGGAATCCAACCGGCTCATCGAGCTGGACCATGGCTCCGAGCGCCTCCGCTTTCCGGCCGGGATGGGGCTGACGCAGGGCCTCTACTTTCAGTACGCCGCACGCTCGCGCACGCTCGAGACGCTTGCGATCTACCGGACGTTCGACATGACGCTCACCGGCGACGGCGATCCGGAGCGCATTCGTCTCGCGCGCGCGAGCACTTCGCTCGCGTCCGTGCTGCGCGTGGCGCCGGCGGCCGGGCGATGGTTCACCTCCGAAGAAGGCCGGCCTGGCGCATCACCAGTCGCAGTGCTGTCGCACGGACTGTGGGCGAGGCGGTACGGCAGCGATGCCCGAATCGTCGGACGCATGTTGACGGTCGGCGGCGTATCCACACAAGTGATTGGCGTGATGCCGGCCTCGTTCGCGTTTCCGGATCCACGCGTCGACATGTGGATTGCCGAACCGCTGGCGCGAGAGATGGGCTTCGGACTGTGGGGCTACAAGGGCGTCGCGCGGCTGCGGAACGGCGTGTCGCTCGACGGCGCGCGCGCAGAATTGAACGGTCTGATCGGCGACGTCGTGAATGCCTTTCCGGGGGACCTCCATGCCATCGGGAACGTCGAAACGGGGCTCGTCTTCACCGGCAGAACGCTGATAGACGCGACAGTCGGCGGCGTTGCCCGTGCGCTGTGGTTTCTGCTCGCCTCGGTCGGCGTCGTGATGCTCGTGGCGTCGGCGAACGTGGCGAATCTGTTCCTGGTGCGATCCGACGCGCGCCAGCGCGAGATCGCCGTTCGCAGGGCGCTCGGTGCAAGCCGACTCGGGATCGTTCGCTACTTCCTCAGCGAGAGCGCGCTGCTGTCGCTCGCCGGCGGCGTTCTCGGTCTGGCGGTTGCCGCAGGGGCCGTCGGTCTGCTCGTCGCGCACGGACCGGCGACGCTTCCGCGCCTGCATGAAATTCGCCTCGGCGCGATGACGCTCGCGTTTGCGCTGGCCTTGAGCACGATTGCGGCGCTGTCGTTCGGCGCGATTCCCCTGTGGCGTGGAGCCGAGCTTGCGACCTCGTTGCACGAGATCGGGCGAGGCACGACGGCAAGCCGCAGCCGCCACCGCATGCGCCATGTGTTGATGGCCGGACAGGTCGCGCTCGCGCTGGTGCTGCTCGTCTCCTCGGGTCTCATGGTCCGCAGCTTTCAGAAGCTGCGGGCCCTCGACCCCGGGTTCGACGCGCGATCCGCGCTGACGTTCGTCATCGGATTGCCCGAACGCGACTATCGCACGCGCGAAGCGGCCGTCGCGGCGCATCGCGCAATGCTCGACCGGCTGGCGTCGCTGCCCGGCGTCGCCGCCGCGTCGGCGTCCACGTGCCTGCCGCTTGCCGGCGGATGTTTCGGCAACACGCTGCGGATCGAAGGTCGAACGTATTCGAACGTTGCGCCGCCGCCGATCGCGTCGTTTGTCGCCGTCGCGGGCGGCTACTTCGAGGCGATGGGCATGCGGATCGTCCGCGGTCGCGGTATCGATAAAGGCGACGTCGAGCGGAACGAGCCGGTGGTCGTCGTCAGCGAGTCAATGGCGAAGCGGTATTTCCCGAACCAGGATCCAATCGGCCAGCACGTGGCCTCGAATCGCGCGCCCGCGCGCCCCGGCCGGCAGCCGACCCTCACGTGGCTGACCATCGTCGGCATCGTCTCGAACACGCCCACGCGCGCGCTGGAGGAAACCGATGCCATTCCTCAGGTGTTCATGCCGATGTCCATCGCCGGCGGACCCGGCATTCCAGCGATCGCATTGATCGGTCCCGACACTTCGGTGATGGGTTACGTCGTGCGTTCCGCGACGCCGCCGGCCGCGCTGCTGCCGTCGGTGCGCGGCGCGATCGATGGAGTCGACAGAGACGTCGCCATCGCGCAGGTCCGCACGCTGGAGGAGACGCTCGACCGCGCTTCGGCGCAGATGGCATTCACGATGGTCCTGCTGGCGATTGCGGCGAGTGTCACGCTGGCGCTCGGCGTGATCGGTATCTACGGCGTGATGTCGTACGTGGTGAGCCAACGTACTGGCGAGATCGGCATCCGAATGGCCCTCGGCGCGGAGCCGCGCAGCGTCGGCGCCATGATCGTGAGGCAGGGAGCGACCGTCGCGCTCGGCGGCGCGGTGGTAGGCCTTGGCGTCGCGCTCGCCGGCGGCCGAGCCATCGAGTCGCTGTTGTACGGCGTCGGTCCGCGCGATCCTGGCGTGATTGCGACGACGACGCTGATACTGATGAGCGTCGCGCTGTTTGCGTGCTGGATTCCCGCGCGCCGCGCCGCGCGCCTCAGTCCCCTCGACGCGCTGCGGACGGATTAACGGATCAAGAGGAACCGCTCGACGTGGGCGCCGGAAACCGCGCGACACGGTCGCCGCGCACCGATCCAACCCAGATTTCCTTTCCGAGCTGAATCGCGACGGTCGAGAAGTTGAATGTATCGTTGTATGGGTATCGAATGAGATCCTGGACCTTCAGGGTATTCGGATTGATCTTGATCACGCGTGACGTGGCCATCGCGAACCCGCCCGCCTCCGGGATCTGCTGCCCGGCGCCGATCAGCGAACCATCGGGCGCCCACCGAAGATTGTCGAGCCGGAAGCCGACCGGAATCTCATCGCGCTTGACAGGCGTCTGGCCGCGCGAGAATCGAATGAACGTCTGGCTGCCCCAGCCGGCCATGTAGAACCACTTGCCGTCTTTCGAGATCTCGATGCCGTTCGCGCCGGACGCTTCGCTGCCTGGCACGATCTTCCACCCTGTCGCGGTGTGCCACTCCCAGAGCTCGCCGTTTTTCTCGCCTGCCTGCATGTTGGCGCGTCCGCGCGCGGCGCCTCGCGGCTGAAAATTCGTCGTCGCGAAGCCGCCTTCGGGCAGCGCAACGACAGAGTTCAGGCCGATCGGCTCGGGCGCGACGGCACAGCCCACCCACGTCAACGCCGGCGCCTTCCGACGCGTGTCGAACTCGAAAACCTCGATCGACTCCCTGTTGCCGTGATGGACAACGTACAGCGTATGGACCGCGTTCCTGCCAGGACGGAGGAACAGACCGTGCGCCCGGAACTTGTCTTTCTCTTCAGGATCGATCGGACCGGGGCATGAATCGTACGTCTTCGCGTCGAGTCGTTGCTCGAGCGAGGCGCTCGGGTACAGCGGAGTCGTCGTCTTGTTCCTGACGTTGATCAGGGTTATCGCACCCGGCGCGGCATCGCCGGAGGCAATGACCATTTGGTCGCCCGGCACGACGACGAGATCCTCGGGACCAGCGAGACCACAGACGAACTGCACGTTCCCCAGGCCGTCGCATCCCGCCGGCTTCTGGACAGCCGCTCCCTGAAGGAACCCGACGGCCAGCGACACACCAAGCAGCGCCAGAAGTCTCATGAGATCCTCCGCGAATGGCGGACGTGTTCAAGTCGATGTCGGCGGGAGTGTAGCCGAGTCGGGCTCGAAGTGCGTGCAAAAGAGCGGCGTCTCGCGCTTAGCGTCCGACCAGGACCTTGACGCGCCCGACGACGCCGCCGAGATCTGATTCATGGAACGCCGCCGACGCGCCGCCGAAACCGATCGCGTCGGGCACGCGCGAATATTCCGCTTCGAACGCGGTCGCGACCCAGCCGTTTCGGACTTCGACGCCGCCGAGCACGTGGTAGCTCCGGAACCGCGAGTCGACGTCTTCGCCGGGATCGGCGAAGCCCGACGTCTCGCGGTAGTGAAGCTGCCCGAGTCCGCCGCCGAAGTACGGCGTGACGTGCTCGTTCGCGAAGCGCCAGCCGGCCGTGCCCGCCAACGCCGTCAGCGCGATCGTGTCCGATACGGCGACGTTGAAGACCTGACCATCCGCGACGATCGCCCGCTGGCCGGTCTGCTCGAAGCGGTCGACCGACGCGCTGATGAACAATCCGCGTCCGAGACGCATTTCGCCGCCGCCGCCGTAGATGCCGCCGTCGGGGTGTCCGAGAATAGCCTGAAAGCTGTTCTGCGCCGCGAACCGGGAATAGCCGAACTGCGCGAAGCCGGCGACGCCGAACCGGGACGAGTCGGTCTCCGCTCGAGGCGCTGCAACCGTCGACTTCGTGACGAACGACTTGAAGATGAACCCGTGTTGCGCCGCGCGCGCCGGGTCCGTGGTTTCCGGAACGAGGACTTCGTACCAGTCTTTCCGCTCGGCGACGACGGTGAGCATCGTGCCGCTGTCGACGACTGCCGCCGGCGTCTGAAAGTCGGCGGTCCAGATCGTCGAACGATCCACCGTGACACGAACCTGCGTCTCAGCCCTCGCCGCGGCCGCTGACACGACGATCGCGCACGAGATCCATGCGATCCGGATGAACGTGCGATGAATGGTGTTCATACCCGCCTCACTTCGCCAGACCGAAGCCGCGCAGCGCCGCGCGCGGCTGAACGAGTCCGTATCCGTATTCCCGGTTGCGTCCCGGTGTGTCCGCGTCCGGCGCGCCGAGCGGGAGCGCGGTCTTCGTGATCAGGGCTTCGACGACGGCCGGACTCGTCACGCCCTGGCTCATGATCAGCGCGGCGACGCCGGCGACGTGCGGCGACGCCATCGAGGTCCCTTCGAACGCTGATTCCGCGTATCGATCGAAGCGCGGCGACAGAACCGTCACCGGCGACGAGTCGGCGCGGAGGATCGTCGCCTGCCAGATCATCGCGGTCGCGCCGCCTTCGCGGTCGTTGCCGCCGGGCGCGGAGATTTCGATGTGAGGGCCGGTGCTCGAGTAGTACGCGCGTTTCAGGGACGGACCAACGGCACCGACCGACATCACGCCGTCGATCTCGGCGGCGTACGCCGCGGGGTACTCGGTCGGGTTGCCGTCTTCGTATTCGTTGCCCATCGCGATCGCGATGAAGGCGCCCTTGCCGACGGCGTAGTTCAACGCGTCGCGCAGCGTCGCCGACGGCTCCGGACCCCCGAGGCTTAGATTGATGACCTTCGCACCGTTGTCGGCCGCGTACCGGATCCCTTCCACGATCTCCGACGTCGCACACCCTCCCGAGTCGGTCGGGACGAAGCCGCGATACCCAGTGGCGGTCATCACGAACTGCACTTCCCAGAAACCGACGCACACTTTCACCGGCATCAGCTTCACGCGGTAGGCGATGCCCGCTTCGGCGAGCGAGTTGTTCGTGTCCTCGCCGATCGTCGACGCGACGTGCGTGCCGTGGCCGTGCATGTCGAGCACCGGGCCGTCCCAGAACACGAAATCGCGCGGCGTGACGAGCCTGGCCGCGCTGAAATCGGGACTGATTCCGTACGGCACCGAGACCTGCTGCGTCGTCCGCCCATTCCAGGTGAGAAACGAGTACGAACGGGTGACCGCGGTAATGCCGGTGTCGACGACCGCGACGGTGAGGTTGTCGCTGGCGCCCGGATTGATGTCCCACGCGCGCGGCATGTCGAGCGCCGCGAGGTTCCACTGGCGCTGCATGAAGCCGGGATCGTTGGGCGTGTTGCTGATGCGATAGAGGTAGTTCGGTTCGGCTTCGGCGACTTCGGGCTGTGCGTTCAACTGCACGGCGAGGATCGTCGCGTCGCGCTCGACGGGATCGGTCACCAGCGCCGTGTCGCCGATCCACCGCAGGTCGGCCGGCGCCGGTCTGCTGCGCAGCGCCGTCAGCGCGCGCTGCTGTCCGGCCACGCCGACTCCGGGACGGAATCGCACGAGCACTTCGCCCGGCACGTACTCGAGGTGTCGATCGCTCGCCACGATCATCGCGAGCGCCCGCTCCGGCGTCAGGAGCATCCTGTGCGGCGGCGTCCAGCTCTCGGCCTGCGCGCTGATCGATCGACTCGACGCGACTATCAATAAGGATGCGCCGGCGGCGAAGGCGGTCGCGGCAATCGCCGCGGATGGACGTCTGACCTTCATGGCTCCCCCAGCACGAAATCTGTACCTTCGTGACCGATTCGTAAGACGTGCGGCGGCCGTCGCACACACAGGTCGCTGCCAAGTGGCGCGTTTGTAAGCGCTTGGTCAGGGATGCCGGTTCGGCCGCCGCACGCGTGCCAGATTCGAAATCACGCGGCGTGCCGAGGTGAGGGAGTGAGCGAGCGTGTGAAGAGTGCTAACTACGAGTACAGCAAGAAGCGCCTTCGAATCGCCTCGAACTCCTTCACGCTCGATTCCCACGAGCGGACGACTTCGTCGGACGTGACGCCGCTTTCGAGCTGTTCCCGCAGCGTCGGCGATCCGGCCAGGACGTCGAACGGGTTGCGTTCGTGCTCGTACTCGTACGGCGGATCGCGCCAGTTGAATCGATCGCGATCGGCGGCACGGAACGATTCGAGGAGCGCGACGGCCGACTCGACCGGGCGGAACGTGCGTCGATCGAGCACGTGAATCTGACAGCCGGCGCACGCCTTGCCGGCGTGCTTGTGGAACGTCGGCTCGAAGAGCGCCGGACGAAAGAACACGCCCGGCAGATTCCTCCGGTTCATCACATCGGCGAACCGTTCGGCGACCACCCACGGCGCGCCGACGAGCTCGAACGGCCGCGTCGTGCCGCGCCCTTCAGAGATGTTCGTGCCTTCGAACAGGACGGTCCCCGGGTACACGAGCGTCGTCTCGAACGTCGGGATGTTCGGCGACGAGATGATCCACGTGCGGCGCGTGTCGTCGAAGTACATCTCGCGCCGCCACCCCTCCATCACGACGACCTCGAGATCGGCGCCGATGGCGAAGTGCTCGTTGAACAATCGCGCGAGCTCGCCGATGGTCAGGCCGTGGCGCATCGGAATCGGGTACATCCCGACGAACGATTCGTTCCCCGGCACGAGCACCGGACCCTCGATCTGCATGCCGCCAATCGGATTCGGGCGATCGCACACGATGACTTTCAGACCGTGCCTGCGCGCGGCCTTCAGGCAGTTCGCCATCGTGTAGATGTAGGTGTAAATCCGCACGCCGACGTCCTGCAGGTCGATGACGAGCACGTCCAAATCGCGCAGCATCTCGGCCGTGGGCTCGCGCGTTTCGCTGTAGAGCGAATAGATCGGCACGCGGCGGATCTCGTCGTGCGCGTGGCGCGTCTCGATCATGTTGTCCTGCACGTCGGAACGGAAGCCGTGCTGGGGACCGAAGATCGCGGCGAGTCGCGCGCGCGGATGCGCCGCGAGCCGGTCCGCCACCTGCGCAAGCTCGCGGTCGACCGAGGCCGGATTGCAGACGATGCCGACGCGGGCGCCGTCGAGGCGATTGGAGGCAAGCAGCCGCTCGGAGCCGAGCGCGATCGTGCCAGCGGGCATGCACGCGATTATAGGGGCGGCGACTTGCTTCCCCTGTCAAGCATTGAGTAGACTACGCGGCCTTGGTGGTCAGTCCCGCCTGGTTAGCCAGCGCCGAGAGGCTAGTTCCCGACTCGCTCTCTCCCCGTGATTGCTTAGCCGACGTGCCGCCACCGGCGAGGAGAGGATAGAGCGTATGGGTCGCAGGCTATACGTCGGCAACATCCCCTACACGACTGGAGAGGCAGAGCTCCAGGAGCTGTTCAGTCAGGCGGGCAACGTCGAATCGGTGCGCGTGATGCGCGACGCCGCAACGGGCCGCGCGCGCGGTTTTGCGTTCGTCGAGATGGCCACCGACGAGGAAGCGCAGAAGGCCGCGACGCAGTTCAATCAGTATCAGCTCGGGGGACGCGCGCTGACGGTCAACGAAGCGCGGCCGAAGCCGGAAGGCGGATTTGGCGGCGGCGGGTTCGGCGGCAATCGCGGCGGCGGCGGTGGCAGCGGCGGACGCCGCGAGCCGCGCTGGTAGTCAACAAGAGGCGAGCCCCGGGGCGAGAGCGTCGAGACGAACCGGCCCCGCGAGTAAACGACCGAAAAGACAACCATGAAAAACTGGTCCAAAGGCGACCGCGTCGTCCAGCCCACCTACGGAGCGGGCACTCTGGTCGAGGTCAACGAACACCACACGGTGATCGACTTCGACGAGCACGGCCGCCGCACGTTCTCCACCCGGCTCGTCACGCTGCAGGCGACCAGCGAGCCGGCGCCGCACAAGGCGGCCGGCACGCGGAAGCGCGTCGTGAAGAAGAAGAAGGAATCCTAATCCGCCAGGTAGTAGTGCACGGCCGGTGTAATCACGAGCGACAGCACCATTGACGCGATGATCCCGCCGATGACGGCGATCGCCAGCGGCTGCAGCATCTGAGATCCGGCGCCGATTGCGAGCGCCAGCGGAATCATCCCGGCCACCGTCGCGAGCGCCGTCATCATGATCGGCCGCAGCCGCCGCTCGCCGGCGCGTATCATGCTCTCTTCGGCCGGCAATCCCTCGCGCCTGAACCGCTGATCGGCATCGAGCAGCAGGATGCCGTTCTTCGCGACGATCCCGACGACCATGATCACGCCCATGAACGACGACAGGTTGAACGTCGTCCGTGTGACGAGAAGCGCGAGGAAGACTCCCGCCGTGGAGAGAACGGCGGACGCGAGGATCGCGATCGGCGCGGCGAAGCTGCCGAACTCGAAGAGCAGCACCGTGAACACGAGGAGGATGGCGAGGACCAGCACGACCAGCAGATCGTGGAACGACTGCTGCTGCTCGGCGTACTGACCGCCGTACGCGATGCGGATCGCCGGGGGCATGTTGAGATCCGCGAGCGTCTTCTGGACGGTGGCGATGCCGGCGCCGAGATCGACGTCCTCGAGCCGCGCGGTGACGGTGACGTTGCGCTGCAGATTCTCCCGGCGCACTTCGTTCTGCCCCGGAATCTCTTCGATTGTCGACAGCGATCCGAGCGTGCCGGTCTTTCCGGTCGCGCTGACGAGGAGCGTGTTCCTGATGGCGTCGACCGACGAACGCGTCGATTCGGGGAACCGCACGCGAATCGTATACGGGCGATCGTTGAGCACGAGCGGCGTCTGCGCCGGCTCGCCCTGCATGATCGCGCTCACGTCGACTTCGATTTCCTGCGGCGTGAATCCCGAGCGTGCGGCGATGACCGGGTCGACGTGGAACAGCGTCGCCGGGCCGCTGACGGTGTTCTCGATCCCGTCGAGGACGTCGACCACGCCCGGAATCTTCTTGATGGCGTCGCCGACGCGTGGCGCCCACTGCTGCAGAAGCTTGGGATCCTGCGAGAACATCTTGATGGCGATCGGCTCGGGCGCGCTGGTCAGGTCGCCGATCATGTCCTGCAGGAGCTGGACGAACTCGATGTCGAGCATCGGGTACGCTGCCCTGATCTTCCCGCGCAGCTCGCCGATGACCTGATCCGATGCGCGATCGCGCTTCGGCTTCAGCTTCACCGCGATGTCGCCCGTGTTCGTCTCGGTCACGGCGGCCAGACCCAGCTGCAGCCCGGTCCGCCTCGACGTGCCTTCCACTTCCGGCGTCGATCGAAGAATCTGCTCGACGCCCACCAGCACGCGATTGGTTTCCTCGAGCGACGAGCCCGCGGGCATGATGTAGTCGAGGATGAAGCCGCCCTCGTCCATCTCGGGCAGCAGATCGGATCCGAGCGCACGGTAGCAGACGTACGCGCCCGCCACGACGACGAGCGTGGCGATGACCAGCATCAGCGGCCGCTTGAGCGCCGTGCGCAGCGTCCGTTCGTACGCCCGCATCAGACGCGGTGGCACCGCGTCGTGCCGCCGCGGCGTTCCCGTCGTCTCGCGGTCGCGGATGAAATAGTACGAGAGCGTCGGCGTCCACGTCAGCGCGAGCGCCAGCGACGTGAGCAGCGCCATGCCGACGGTCACGGCGAGCGCGCGGAAGAAGGTGCCGGTCACGCCGGTGATCGAGACGAGCGGCAGGAAGACGACGATCGGCGTGATGGTCGAGCCCACCAGCGGCGCGCGAATTTCCGCAATCGCGCTGCGAATGGCGTCGCCGCGCGACTGGCCCCCGTCGCGGTGCATCACGATGTTCTCGACGACGACGATCGCATCGTCGATCACGAGACCGACGGCCGCCGCGAGGCCGCCGAGCGTCATCAGGTTGAAGCTCTCGCCGAGCACGCGCAGGGCGACGAAGGTGACCGCGAGCGTCGCCGGGATCACGAGCCCCGCCACGAGCGACGTGCCCCAGTCGCGCAGGAACAGCACCATGATCAGCGACGCCAGCACGAGGCCGATGAGCACGGCGTCGCGCACGCTCGTGATCGAGTCGTTGACGATGTTCGACTGATCGTAGAAGGGCTGGAGATCGACGCCTTTCGGGAGGTCGCGGCGGATCCGATCGACCTCGGCGTGCACCGCGTCCGCGACGGCGGCCGTGTTGCTGTCCGGCTGGCGGAACACGTTCAGCAGCACCGCCGGCTTGGCGTTCGCGGTCACCGTGACGTACACCGGCTTGACCGACGGCGACACCGTGGCGATGTCGCCGATGCGTACCGGCAGATTCGTCGTCGCCGTCGTCTTCACGACGATGTTCGAGATGTCGTCGATCGTGCGCGCCTGGCCGCTGACGAGGCTCAGCACGAGCTGATGCCGGCTCTCGAACAGGCCCGGTGAATCGATCATGTTGCTGCGGCCGATGGCGTCGAGCACCGCTGGAATGTTCGTCTGCGTCTGCAGCAGCTTCGCCGGGTCGGGACGGACCTCGAACTCCGGCTCCTGGCCGCCCTGCACGACGATCGTCGAGACGCCGAGCATGCGGTTCAGGCGCGGCTTGAGCTCGTAGGTCGCCAGCTCCCACAGCCGCGTCATCGGCACGGTCTCCGACGTGAGCGAATAACCGATGATCGGAAACGCGGCGAACGTCAGACGGTCGGCCCGCAGCTTCGCCGTGGCGGGCACTTCGGCCTGCACGCGCGCGAGCGCCGCGTTGACGCGCTCGAGCGTCTGGAACATGTCGACCTTCCACGAGAAGAAGAGATCGATTTCCGCCGAGCCGCGGCTCGTGATCGACTGCACCCGCTCGAGGCCCTGGACGCTGTTGACCGCTTCCTCGATCGGTCGCGTGATCGTCACCATCATCTGGTCGATCGGCGCCACGCCGTTGTCGACGCCCACGAGCACGCGCGGAAAATCGACTTCCGGAAAGACCGCCACCGGAATCGTCATGGCGAGGTAGATGCCCGCCGCGACGAAGGTCAGGATGACGAAGATGATCGACTTGCCGTGACGCGCGGTCCAGTGCTCGCCGGCCATTACTTCGGTTCCCCTTTGTCCTCGTCTTTCTCTTCTTCCTCTCCGGGGCGCCTCTCGCCGGGCTTCAACACGCGGACCTTCGCCTTGTCCTCGAGGCCGAGGCCGCCGACGGTGACGACGCGTTCGCCCGGCTGCACGCCGGCGACGACCTGCACGAGATCTTCTTCCTTGACGCCGATCTCGATTTTTCTCTCGTGCGCCGTGTCCTTGTCGTCGACCACCATCACTTTCGATCCGCCCTCGTTGCTCCCGAGCACCGCCGCTGCGGGAATGAGAGTCGCGCCGTCAATCGTCGCCGCAACGATTGCCGCATGAACCGACATGCCGGCGCGCAGCCGTTCGCCTGGATTGGGCGCTTGGACCCACACCTGCACCGTGGTGCTGTTGGCGTCGACGGCGGGACTGACGACGGTCACCTTGGCGGGAATCGGCTCGCTGCCCTCGGCGGTGAGCGTCGCGTCGTCGCCGACCTGAATGTCTCTGGCCTGGTCCTGCGACATGTTGATGCGCGCAACGACTGAGGAGATATCCATCACGGTCAAGACGGGCTTGTCCGTCGTCGCCATCTCGCCGGGCCACAACGGTCGATCGGTGACGACGCCGTTGACGGGACTGCGAATCTCGGAGTAGGCGACCTGCGCCTGCGCCGCGTCGTACTGGCCCTTCGCCGCCGCGACCTGTCCCTGCGCGCTGCGAATCTGTTCCTGCGACCCGACGCTCTGCAGCGCGTTCCGGTGTTGCTGCGCCGTCTCGAATTGCCCCTTCGCCTGCGCGTACGAGACCTGCGCCTCGTCGACGAGCTTCCTCGCGATGGCGCCCTGCCTGAACAGCTCCTGACGGCTCTCGAGCACTTTCTGCGCGGCATCGAGCGACTGCCGCGCGGCGTCCAGATCGGTCTGCGCTTTCGTCACCGCCTCGGGAACCGTGGAGGCCTCCGTCGTACGGAGATTCGATTCGGCTTGCGTGTACTGGCCGCGGCTCGCCGCCGCTGCCGCAGCCAGGTCGCGGTTCTCGAGCTCGGCGAGCAGCTGGTTGGCCTTCACGTGATCGCCGCGCTGCACGAGATACCGCCTCACGGGCGCGCTGATCTTCGGCACGATGTTCGCCTGATCGCGTGGATAGAGAATCGCGTCGGCGGTGATGATGTTCCGGATGCTGCCGCGAATCGCCGGCGAGAGCTGCACCGGCACGACCGGCTCGGCCTCCTTCTCCTTGCCGTGGCAGGCGATTGCCGACAGCGCCGCGAGCGCCGAGAGCGTGCAGCGAGTGGTGGTACGCATGGCTACAGAATCCCCGTGAGAGTTTGCAGCGTGGCGAGCGCGACGCGGTACCGCACCAGGCCGTCGTCGTACGCATTGCGCGCCTGGATCAACGTCGTCTGCGCGTCGACCACTTCGAGGACGGTCACCTCGCCGGCCTGATAGCGGAGAACGGTGAGCCTGAGGCTTTCAGCGGCCAGATCGAGCGACGTGCGGAGCGACGCGACCTGCGACTGTGCCGTCTGCGCTTCGGCGTAGAAGGTCCGGACGTTCGCGAGCAGCTCGCGCTGGGCGAGCGTCAATTCGGCCTGCGCCAGGTCGCGCCGCAGATGTGCCTGCCGCAGCTTGCTTTGCGTGGCGCCCCAGTTCCAGAGCGGAACGGTCAGCTGCGCCTGCCACACCGATCCGAGCAGCCGCTCGCCTTCCGGGTTGTAGATCGCGAACTGGTTCGCGTTGATCCCGTACCAGTAATCGAACGAGAGCGACGGCAGCAGCGCGCTGCGCGCCGACGTCACGTTCGACATTTCCTGCTGGACCGACGCTTCCGCCGCTCTCACATCGGGACTGCTCTGCCGCGCCGTCGTCTGCACCGACTCGAGCGCCGGCAGCGCGACGTCCGTCTGCAGGTCGTCGACGACGGCAAAGGTGTCGCGAAAATCGGGAAAGACGAGGACCGACAACCCGAGGCGGCTCTTCAACGCATTCAGCTCGGCGTCCTGCGCGTCACGCTGGCGCTGAGCGACCTGAATCTGCGCCTTGACGACGTCGGAATGCGCGACCTCCCCACCCTGTTCCTGACGCTGCGTGATGTCCAGGAACTGCTGCGCCTCGGCAAGACTCGTTTGAGCGCTCGCCGCTTTCCGCTGCGTGGCGACCACCGTGTAGAAGTTCTGAACCACGGTCGCGACCAGACCACGCGTCGCGATGTCGGCTTTCGCGCGCGCCACCGCTTCGGCGGCGGCCGCCGCGCGGTAATCGGCCCATTTGCCGGGCGCAATCAGGTCGCCGTGGACCGTGCCCCACGTGTTGTACACGTGCGGACCGTCGTTGGCGACGAAGACCCCCGACGGCGTGCCGTTCGGTTCCGTATAGATGTACTGCATGAAACCGCCGAGCGATGGCAGCAGCGCCGCGCGCGCCTGCTTACGATCCTCCGCCGCCAGCTGCGCCGTCGTCAGCGCCGCGCGGAGCTGCTGGCTGTTCGCGCGTGCCTGCGCGAGTGCGCCCTGAAGGGTCAGCGGCGCGATGTCGCGCGGCGGCGGCTGGGCGGAGGCTGGCGCGGCGACGGCGACGGCGACAACCGCACCCAGGAGAGACGATCGAATCACGATCCTTTGACCATCTGATACACGAGCACTTTGAACGAGCCGGGCACCGCCTTCGGCCGCTCCTTCGATCCAGGCGCCTGCGGCTCGTAGTTCGTGGCGGCCAGATAAATCGTATGCGTCACCGGATCGAGCGCCATCGTGCGGGCGCCGCGCGTCGTCTTCAGCGTCTGTACGACTTTCAGCAGAGTCGGCGAGTCCTCGCGCGCGATCGTCACCGTACCGGAGCCGCCGCTCGACGCGAACGCAAGTTTCGTTGCGGGATCGAACCAGTTGGAGTCGACTCCTTCCCCGATCGGTACGCTGTAGATCACTTTGCCGTTCGCGGCGTCGACCATCAGCATCAACTTGTTGTCGCAGCCGAGGAAGAGACGGTGATTGTCCAGATCGATCGCCATGCCCGACGCCGATTCGCCCGGTGCGATCGGCCACGTGGCGCTCACTTTGTGCGTCGCGATGTCGAGCACCTTGATCGCGTTCAGATCCTCGATGTTCACGAACACCTTGCCCGCTTTCGAATCGGCCTGTCCCGACTCGGGCTTGCCCTCCAGCGGGATGGTCGTGACGACTTTTCCGCTCTGCGCGTCTATCACGGTCGCCGATTTGCCTCGGCCGTTGAAGGCGTACACTTCTTTCTTCGACGGCTCGTACAGAATCGCGTCGGGATTCTCGCCGGTGTCGACCTTCTGCAGCGTCTTGAGCGTCTTCAGATCGACGATACTCACTTTGTTCTCGCGGCCGTTGCTGGAGAAGCCGCGGCCGAGGTCGGCGGCGATGGCGAAGCCATGGACGCCCGGCGTATCGGTGATTTCCCCGACCACTTTGTTCGCCTGCGTGTCGATCACGACGACTTTCGCCGCGTGGCTGACATAAAGCCGATGGGCGGCGGGATCGACGGACAGATAATCCCATCCCCCTTCGCCGCCGATCGCGATTTCCTTGGAGAACCGATATGGGCCGTCCTGCGCGTGAACCAATCCGGCGGCCGCCAGACCGGCGATCGCCAACACCGCGACTGCATGACGCATAAAACGCTCCTTATCCATTTTCTCCTCCGCGCGCCTTCGCTCGGGCCGCAGGCGCTATCGGCTCAGCGCTGTAAAGCTAGTGAAGTGATGGGGAAAAAGCTATCGCTCAACTGCCGGATGCGCGTACGTCGGACGACGTACCGGCCGGCAGCAGAAGGTCTTCGAGGAAGAATGCCGCAAGATCGTTGCGGCCGTTGAGGCCGGATTTTCTGTAGACGGACAGCGCCTGCTGACGAACGGTGCGCTCGCTCGTCTTTCTGAGGTCGGCAATCTCCTTGTGCCGGAGACCTTTGAGCTGAAGCAGCGCGATTTCGCGCTCTGCGGGCGACAGACCCCATCGATCGAACTGCCGGTCGATGGCGACGCCAAGGCCCTGCAGGATGTCCTGCGCCTCCTGGTTCCATCGGCGCGCATCTTCCGTCCACCGTTTGACTTCAGCTCGCGCCTCGGTAAGCCGCCACCAGTGAATGGCGATGCCGCCCAGCGCGAGCAGAAAGATGACGAGCTCGAACGACTCGAGGCCCAGCGGCACTCCGCTCCGGATCTCGATGGTGACGTCGATCGCCATCAGTACGGCGATGACACCGAAGAGAATGACCGAAAACATCGTAGGCGTAGTGTACCCATGTGCCGAGCGGAGGCAGAAATCCGTCGGTTGTGCCGGGCGAGCGTCAGGTGAGCGCCGCGTCGACGAAGCTGATACGATAGGTCCGGGCTGAGCCATGCGTTATCTGGTCGTCGCCTTCGTCATCGCGCTGCCGACTGCTGCTGCCGCGCAGCGAGTGGTTCCTGGAAGGGCGGTCGCGCCACCGCAGCCAACGACGGTGATCACGCCGGCAGCGCCCGCCGGACCGCAGCGCGGCGCAGCGCCGGTGAGGCCGCCGATGCCGCCACCCGCCGTGCTGCCGTTTCAACAGCCGCCGCCGCAACCGGTCGGCGGCCTGACGACGGGATTTCCGTTCATGCCGGTGGATCGCTTCAATCCGCCGCGCGATCTGTTCCGTGTTCCAGGTCGCCAATCGTTCCGGTCGCGCTTTCATCAGCCGCTCGGCGGATTCGTGGGCGGCTTTGCCGGTGGATACGCTGGACCGTACCTCGGCGACATGGCCTCGGCGTCGGACGCCGCTCGCGCGAATCCGGAGACGGCCCCGCCTCCCGGCATGCTGCGGTTCGCGGTGACGCCGCTCTCCGCGCAGGTGTTCGTCGATTCGTATTATGTCGGCGCGATCGAGGACATCGACAACCAGCGGGTGCTGCTGCTGCCGCCGGGGCCCCATCGCGTCGAAATCCGCGCGACCGACTACGAGCCGGTTGCGTTCGACGTGCGGATCGAGTCCAACGAAACGGTGACGTATCGCGCCGCGCTCGAACCGTCGCGCCGCCAGCCGCCCGCGCGTGCCGCCGCGCCGCCAGGCCCGGCGCGGATGTACGTCATTCCGAATTGTTATCTCGGCAACATTCCGCCGCGTCAGGATCGGCTGCCGTCAGGCTGTAGCACGAAACAGGTGCGCGTCATCGGCGAGTAGCGGACTGTCCACCGTTAAAAGTGTTTTCGTTTATACGCCGAGCCGAGTCAGGAAGCGCCGGTTGCGCGTCGCGCTTGCGGCGGGCGTTCCCATCGACGGCAGCACATCCTGCTCCACGACAATCCAGCCGTCGTAGCGCGCCGCGTTGAGCTGATCGAGCATCGCAGCGAAATCGACCGAGCCTCGACCGAGCTCGCAGAACAGACCGTGACGGATGGCCGTGAGGTAATCCCACCGCTCCGCGCGCGCGCGCGACGCGACGTCGCGCGAGCAGTCCTTGAAGTGCACGTGCCAGACGCGATCGCGATACTGCGTCAGGAGCGACAGCGGATCGCCGCCGCCGTACGTGGCGTGGCCTGTGTCGAGGCAGAGCCCGAGGAGCTCT
Source organism: Acidobacteriota bacterium (assembly GCA_003222395.1). Classification (GTDB taxonomy): domain Bacteria; phylum Acidobacteriota; class Vicinamibacteria; order Vicinamibacterales; family CAVVIG01; genus Gp6-AA45. The sequence continues at coordinate 64,016 of QHWB01000050.1, read as the reverse complement.
GGTGAAGTGCGCTGCATCAGGGCGGCGATTTCGTCTGGCGTTTCGACGTACGTCGCGCAGTGATGATGGAAGACGGTCCGCAGCCCCGTCGCATCGGCGATGGCGCGCGCGATCCGTTCCGCGCGGCGGCCGATCGCGTCCCAGTCGGCCGGCGGCAGCAGATCGGTGACTCCGATGCGGCCCGCCCTGGCCGTGCGCGCCGGATCCGCCGCGGTCGCATCCGCGAGCACGAGCAGCGGCCGCGCGTCGCTGGCGGCGGCGAGCAGACGCGCGGTCCTTACCGCCGTGTCGACGTCGGCGTCGTGACCAACCGCGCCGGTCAGCGGCACCGCGACGAAGGCGCCGACGAGTGCGAGCTGCCGGCGAGCGAGATCGCTGCGAACGCTGGAGGGATCGGTGCCGAAGAAGCCCCAGTCGCCGAGCTCCGTACCCGCATAGCCGGTCGCGGCGATCTCGTCGAGGACCTGCGTGGGTGACGGCGCCGCGGCGCCCGATTCGAACTCGAGAACGCCCCACGAGCAGGGCGCGTTGGCGACGCGCATCATCGGGTGATCGGGTAATCGGGTAATCGAGTAATCGGGTGATCGGGTAATCGGGTAATTGAAACTACCAGATTACTCAATTATCCAATTACCCGATTTCACAAAAGATGCCGCTGACGCGCGCGCGCCCGGTCGTACTGCTGCCGCGCGCGGCGGACCGATTCGAGCGTCGATGTTTCGGCGACCGGCACGTCCCACCAGCACTCGTAGCCGCCGACGCGCGCGTTCCGATCGACCGGCACGACGACGACGGTCGTCTCGCGGCTCGCGCGCGCCTCGGCGATCGCGCCGGACAGCGACGCGCGATCCCCGGCTGCGATCACCCGCGCGCCGAGCGACGCCGCGTTGGCGGCGAAGTCGACCGACAGGTGATCGCCGTCGAGCTGACCGCTGGCCGAGCGGCGGCGATACTCGGTGCCGAATCCGCCGCAGCCGACCGACTCCGACAGCCCGCCGATGCTCGAGAAGCCGTGGTTGTCGAGGAGAACGACCGTGAGCTTGATCCCTTCCTGCACGGCGGTGACCAGCTCCTGCGCCATCATCAGATACGATCCGTCGCCGACGAGGACGACGACCTCACGGTCGGGCGCCGCCATCTTCACGCCGAGGCCGCCCGCGATTTCGTATCCCATGCACGAGTAGCCGTACTCGAGGTGATAACCCTTCTCGTCGCGCGTGCGCCACAGTTTGTGCAGGTCGCCGGGAAGGCTCCCGGCGGCGCAGACGATGACATCGCGCGGATCGAGCGCGGCGTTGAGCACGCCGATCACTTCGGCCTGCGTCAGCGTCGGCGTCGACTGTCCCCGAAAGAGGCGATCGGTTTCCGCTTCCCATTCGGCTTTCCACTCGCGCAGCGAGCGCGCGTACCCGTCCGGGGCGCAATACCCGGCCATGCGGTCCGCGAGCTCTTCGAGCGCGACGCGCGCGTCGCCGACGATCGCGAGCGCATTGCGTTTGTGCGCATCGACCTCCGCGACGTTGATCGCGATGAACGCGACGTCGGGATTGGCGAACGCGCTGTTCGATGCGGTCGTGAAGTCGCTGAGGCGCGATCCGACGACGAGCACGACATCGGCGTCGCGCGCAAGGCGGTTCGCGGTGAGCGTGCCCGTGACGCCGACGGCACCCGCCGACTGCGGATGATCGAACGGCAGCGCTCCCTTGCCGGCCTGCGTTTCGGCGACGGCAATGCCGGTCCGCCCGGCGAAATCGCGCAGCGCGCCGGTCGCCTCGCTGTAGATGACGCCGCCGCCGGCCACGATCAGCGGCCGCGCCGCCGATTTCAGCTTCGCCGCCGCGGCGTCGAGCTGCGCGACGTCGGCGCGCAGCCGCGGCACAATCCACGTTCGCGGTGCGAACAACTCTTCGGGGAAATCGAAGGCCTCGGCCTGCACGTCCTGCGGCAGCGCCAGCGTGACGGCGCCCGTCTCGCCCGGCGACATCAGGACCCGCATCGCTTCGACGAGCGACGCCGCAAGCTGCTCGGGACGATTGATGCGATCCCAGAACTTCGACACCGGCCTGAAGCAGTCGTTCACCGACTGATCGAGCGAGGCCGGCGACTCGAGCTGCTGCAGGACCGGCGCGGCGCGGCGCGTCGCGAAGATGTCGCCCGGCAGCAGCAGCACCGGCAGGCGATTGATCGTCGCGCCGGCGGCGGCGGTCAGCATGTTCGTCGCGCCCGGACCGATCGACGTCGTGCACGCGAGCGTCTGCAGCCGGTTGCGCATCTTGGCGAACGCCGCCGCGGTATGCACCATCGCCTGCTCGTTGCGCGGCACGACGAAGCGCAGGCGATCGCGCGCGGCGAGGAGCGCTTCGCCGAGCCCGGCGACGTTGCCGTGGCCGAAGATGCCGAACACGCCGGCGAACACCGGTTGCGTCCGGCCGTCGCGCGCGCTGCGCTGCGCGATCAGGAATTCCACGAGCGCCTGACCGACGGTCAGGCGGCAGGTTCGCACGTCCATCCTCCATGCGAGGCGACGAACGCCTCGACCTCGGGCCACGTTGGCATGAAATTGGCGCAGCCGTGGCGCGTGACGATGATTGCGCCGGTCGCGTTGCCGACGCGCGCCGCGCGAGCGAGCGTCCAGCCGCGGCGCAGCCCGTACAAGAGTCCGGCGGCAAACGCGTCGCCGGCGCCTAGCACGTTCAGGACTTCGATGCGAAACGGTGCGACGTCGACGGGCGCTTGACCGCGCTCGTACACGCGCGCCCCTTCGGCGCCGCGCTTCAGGACGAACGCGTCCGGACCGCCCGCGAGCAGCCGATCGGCGCCGGCGGCGGCGCGTCCCCGCTCGTCGGTCGCGGCCGCGAGCTCGTCTTCCGTGCCGATCGCCAGGTGCGCATGCGAGACGAGCCGCAGGACCTGCGACTCGTACTCCTCGCGGCTGCGCCACTGATCGGCGCGATAGTCGAGATCGACCACGACGCGCGATCCTGCGGCACGCGCGCGACGGGCCGCGTACATTGTCGCCGCGCGCGCGGGCTCGTGGCTGAGGCCGGTCCCGGTGAGGACGACGATTGCCGACTCGGCGAGGGGCGCGCGGTCGACGTCCTCCGGCGACAGTTCGCGATCGGCGCAGCCCTCGCGATAGAACGTCAGCGGAAACGCGTCCGGCGGCTGGATCGTGAGGACGACCGCACTGGTGCGCTTTCCGCGCTTGCGCGGCGTGGCGCTGACGTCGACGTCCTCGCGAGTGAGAAAACTCAGGACGAAGTCGCCGACCTGATCGTCGCCGACCGCGGTCAGCAGCGCCGATCGCAGACCGAGGCGGCGGACGCCGACGGCGATGTTCGTCGGACACCCGCCGACGTACGCATCGAAGCTCGTGACCGACGTGATGGGCACACCGATCTGGTGCGCGTACAAGTCGATCGAACTGCGGCCCATCGTGAGGATGTCGAAGCGGTGCGCCACGTGCGGCCCAGGCTGCTGCGACGAAAGTTTAACAACACGCTTATGTTTCAGCAAAGCCACATCGGTGATAGTTTGACTTGCCTCATCGCAATGGCGTAAGAACGCCGCGAAACCGGCATTCCTCCCGAATTCGCCGAGCGAACCGCTTCGCTGGAGGGACCGATGTCGTCGCACATCGCGCCGATGCACAATTCACGCGCCGCAAACGAGTCGTGGGATGACGTTCGACCGCAGGGTCGACGTTTCAGGAGGTTACTCCATGGCAACACGCACCGAGCTCGCACTGGCGACGATTCTCGCCCTGTTTAGCGGCGTCGTTGTCTACGGGCAAGTCGATCGGGCGAACCTGAATGGGACCGTTATGGACTCGAGTCGAGCGGTCGTTGCGGACGCACGTGTCGAAGTCGTCTCACGCGAGACCGGTCTCAAGAGAGCCGCGAACACGGGGCCGACGGGGATTTACAGCATCACCGGTTTACCGATCGGAACGTACGACGTCACGATCTCCCGTGCGGGATTTCGCACATTCGAAGTCACTGGGATCCAGCTGTTCGTCGGCGAGACTCGTACCATGGATGCGGAACTTCAATTAGGAACCGTCTCGGAAGAGCTTCAAGTAGAGGCCACCGTTGCGCCGCTCGAAACCACCAACGCGCGGGTGGGAGCGGTTCTCGAGCACCAGCAGCTCGACGACATTCCGATCAACGGCCGCAACTGGGCCACGCTCGAGACGCTCGCCCCGGGCGCCATCAATGCCGGCAGCGGCGGCCAACGCGACATCCGATTCGTCGGACGGGGACGCGACGACAACAACTTCACCTTCGACGGCATCGATGCGACCGGCGTCCAGGAGCAAAGTCAGAAGGCTGATGCGCGCCTGAACATTTCGCTCGAATCGATCGCGGAGTTTCGAGTGGAGTCGGCCGTGTACACGGCCGAAAGCGGCGCGTCCGGCGGCGCGCAGGTGAACGCCGTCTCGAAGACCGGCACGAACGTTCTTCACGGTGCAACCTTCGAGTTCTTTCGCGACAACGCGCTGGATGCGCGCTCGCCGTTCGACCCCTCGGAGATCCCTCCGTTCCGCATGAACCAGTTCGGTGCGAACCTCGGCGGACCGATTGCGAGGAATCGCACGTTCTTCTTCGTGAATTACGAAGGCATCCGACAGAGCCTGACGCAGACCGTCGTCGGCTTCGTGCCGAACGCGGCATTTCGATCCAAAGTACTCGCGAGCTCTCCGGTTCTCAAACCGATTCTCGATGCCTGGCCGATTGGCCAGACGCCCGTCGATGCCAGCACGGACCTCTATACTGCTGCCGGCGTCAATTCGGTTCGCGAGAACAGCGTGACTGCCCGCGTCGACCACACCGCCACCGATCGCACGTCGCTGTTCGTTCGCTACAACATCGACGACGCGTTCATCGACAAGCCGTTCGATTCGATAGGCTCGCGAGACACCGAGTCCATTCGCCCCTCGAATCTCGTGGTCCAGGCGATGCACGTGTTCTCCGACTACGCCGTCAACGAAACGAAATTCGGAATGAACCGTTCCCCCTTCCGCCACCCGGTGCTCGGGACCGCTCCGGTTGCCGTGCAGAGCGTGCCCGGTTTCACCGATCTGAGTCCGGACCAACTCGACCTGGAGGTCGGGACGACGTTTTCCTGGAGCGACAATCTCAGCATCATCAGAGGACGCCACACGGTCAAGATGGGCGCGGACGTCAGGCGCATTCTGCTGGACAACACAAGCGTCGGCATCGCCCTGACCACCATCGCGTTCAACAGCCCGAACGATTTCGTGAACAATCGAATCGACTCGGTCGGTGTGGATGGTCTGTTGGGCGTCGGCCAGATGCGTCGTAGCTTCTGGATGGGATACGCGCAGGATCAGTTCAAGGTTCGTCCCAATCTCACGCTGAACCTGGGCGTGCGTTACGAGTACTACTCCGTCATGAGTGAGGCGAGCGGCCACATCGCGGTCGTCGACTTCGCGTGCGGCGGATTCTGCCCCGCGGGCACGCCGATGTATTCGCCCGATCGCAATAACTTCGCGCCGCGTCTGAGCGTCGCGTGGGTACCCGGCGGAGCCGACGGGAGAACGACCATCCGCAGCGGATTCGGGGTCTACTACAGTCCGAACCAGAACGACGACTTCAGCGATCCGCACGAGAGCACGGCGGCCCGATTTGCGTTGTCGTCGGCGGACGTTTCCAATCTGTCGTATCCGCTCACGCCGTTTCTCGGACTGCTGCAGGATCGAGGTGCCAGCCCCAAGGGGATCGACCGATCTCGGAAGGATGGCTACTACGAGAACTGGGACCTTCTGATCCAGCGGCAGGTCGCGCATAACTTCACCGGTCAGGTCGGATACATCGGCAGCGTCGGGCGCAATCTCTTTGGCGGCCGTCAGGTCAACCTCAAGGATCCGATCACCGGCAAACGACCGATTCCACAGTTCGGTCAGTTCCAAATCAAGTACAACGACAGCAACAGCAGCTTCCATAGTTTCGTCGCGTCGCTGCAGCGGTCGTTCACGAGCGGGTGGCTGTGGCAGACGCAGTACATCTGGTCGCACGCGATCGCCGACGGCTCGGTCGGAACCGGCGAAACCGCGCAGGTCGAAAATGCGTCGTGCCGTGAATGCGATCGCAGCAGCGCAAACTTCGACGTTCGACACAATGTCGTGATGAATTCGGTGTACCAGCTTCCGATCGGCCCGGGGCGGACCCATTGGAATGCGAAAGGCGCCGCGGGAAACCTGATCGGCGGGTGGCAGGTGAGCGGAATTCTGTCGGCCAGGACCGGGCTTCCGGTGAACATTACCGTCACCCGCAAAGCGGCGGACATGCTGGACGGCAACAACAGGAATCAGCGGCCGGATCTGGTTCCGGGAGTACCGATCTACACGACGGATCAGCCGATTACCAACTGGTTCAATCCCGCCGCCTTTGCCGTACCGGCGAAAGGAACATGGGGCAATCTTGGCCGAAACGTCGCTCGCGGTCCCGGGTTCTGGGAAGTCGACAGCGCGCTCGAAAAGACCACTCCAGTCGGCGGAAAGATGAATGTGAAGGTCCGGGCCGAGGCGTTCAACCTGTTCAACCGACCAATCTTCGCCAACCCCGCAGCCAACATCTCGGCCGTCTCGAGCTTCGGTCGCATCACCAACGTGTTGAACGCTGGAGCGGTTGGGACCGGCACGCCGCGCCGCATGCAGCTCATGGTTCGCGTCGAGTACTGATGCCAGGCGCGGGCGATCGCTTTGGACAGAGGAGGCGACAGCTCATTCCGTATAACAGTCCAGCGGCGAAGGCGTCGCCGGCGCCCAGCACGTTCAGGCCGTCGATGCGAAACGGCGCGACGTCGACGGGCGCCTGACCGCGCTCGTACGCGCGCCCCTCAGGCGCGGCGCTTCAGTCGATGCCGGCGGCGGGGTCATGCCTGGTGTCGTGGTGAAGGCCCGGTCGGCAGAGACGGGCCTCGAGCGCGAGGCGATCACGTCGGTTCAGGGCCTCTACGTGATCAACTACCTGCCGGCGGGGCGCTACGACGTGAGTGCGGAGCTCTCGGGATTCAAGACGGCGAGATTCGAAAACGTGACGCTCGACGTCGGCGAGCGCCGGACGCTCGACATCAAGCTGGAAGTCGGACCGGTGCAGGAGATCGTGACGGTGCTCGGCGCGGCGCCTCTCGTCGAACGCACGTCGCCGGAGCTGTCCACCGTCGTCCAGTCGACGCAGCTCAAAGAGCTGCCGCTGAACGGCCGACACTGGTCGAGCCTGATGATGCTCGCGCCGGGCGCGATTAACACGGGCGCCGGCACGCACACCTCCATCCGCTTCGTAGGCCGCTTAGTCGACGACAACAACTGGACGTTCGATGGCGTGGATGCGACGGGCGTGAAAGACCCGAAGCAGGAAAGCGTCGCCCGCCTGATCATCAGCATGGAATCGATCGCGGAGTTTCGCGTCAGCTCGTCGCAATATTCGGCGGAAACGGGATCGGCGGGTGGGGGCGTCGTGCAGTTGATCTCGAAGGCCGCACGAACCGGTTTCGCGGCACGGCGTACAATTTCGTGCGCAACGACCGCTTCGATGCGCCGGCATACCGGAAATCGCATCGGCCTCGACCGCACGCAGGCTGCGACGCTCAACTATCCGATCGACCCGTTCCTTGCACAGGCGCTGACATCTGGCCGCTCGCCGCGCGCGCTCGCGCTGCATCGCCACGATCTGTACGTCGAACAGTACAGCGCCAATGTGCAGCAGGCATTGCGCGGCGATTTCACCCTGCAGGTCGGCTACATCGGAAGCTGCGCTCACAATCTCTTCTCGCGGAGCTTCGTCAACGTCATCGACCCGGCCACCGGCCGGCGCCCGCTGCCCTCGTTCGGTCAGGTGGACATCAAGTCGAACACCGGAAGAGCCACCTTCAACGCGATGCAGGTCTTGTTGCGCCGTCGATTCAGCCGCGGGCTGCTCGTCGGCCTGGAGTACATGTTGTCGCAGGCGAGGAACGACGGTTCGATCGGAGGCGGCGACGCCAATGCGCCGCAGAACGTGAGTGACCCTCAGGCCGACTGGGGCGACAGCGCGCAGGATGTACGGCACAATCTGATCGCCAATTGGGTGTACGAGCTGCCGCTTGCGCAGGCCGTCGACGGACTCGCCGGACGCGTGCTGCGAGGGTGGCAGGCGTCCGGCCTGGTCCAGATACGGAGCGGCCGCCCACTGACGATCCTCGTGACGCGCGCGCGTACCGACGTGCCGGACGGCAACAGCGGCAACAGCTCGACGAGCGGCAGTCAACAGCGTCCCGACCTGGTGCCGGGCGTGCCGCTCGTCCCGCCGTCGGCACAATCGCCCGACCTCTGGATCAATCCGGCGGTGTTTGCCGTGCCGGCTCGCGGCCGCTGGGGCAACGCGCCGCGCAGCCTGTTGACCGGACCGGGACTGGCGCAGGTCGATTTCGCGCTGACGCGGCGCTTCGCGATGAGCGCGGATCGCAACGTTGAAGTGCGGTGGGAGATCTTCAACCTGTTCAACCGTCAGAATCTCGCGAACCCGAATGTGAACATCTCATCAGGTCCCAGCTTCGGGCGCATCACCGGGCCGGCGAATCCGGACTTCGGCACCGGCAGCGCGCGGCAGATGCAGTTCATGTTTCGCCTGAACTTCTAATCGCGCGCTCGCGGCCCACCACACGGAGGACACGACACGGAGAACAGGAGAGACACGGAGATTCGATCAGCCCCAGAGACACAGAGGCGCAGCGACGACTCGGGTCGACGGCGCACCGCGAAGCGGTGTAGGCTGGCGAAACGGATCCCGTAGACGAGTCGCGCGTGATCGTCCGCGACTTGTCGGCGGATTCTGTTTCGTCCGCCAGCGGTCTGCTACGCAGGGCCGGCGCGTCGACCCGATCGGCATTCACACTCTGCGCTTGCCGGCCGAAGCTTGTGGGTGCCAGCGAGCGAAGGCCGGTGTTCAGCGATCTCTGCGTGGGCTTTGCTCTATACGACTGTGTGTCGGTGGCTAACTTCCTCTGTGCTCTCGGGTAACTCTGTGTCGTCATGACTCACCCCGCCACGGCACCCGTCCTGTCGATGCGCGGCATCCGGAAAGCATTCCCAGGCGTCGTCGCGCTCGACGGCGTCGACTTCACGCTGCGCGCGGGCGAAGTGCACGTGCTGCTCGGCGAGAACGGCGCCGGCAAGTCGACGCTGATGAAGATTCTCAGCGGCGCGTACCGCCGAGACGCCGGCGAGATCACCGTCGACGGCCGGCCGGTGTCGATCGGATCGCCGCGCGACGCGCAGGCGCTCGGCATCGCGACGATTTATCAGGAGCTCAGCCTCGTTCCGCAGCTGACGGTTGCCGAGAACATCCTGCTCGGCCACGAGCCGTCGCGCGCGGGCTGGATCGATCGCCGGCGCCTCGAAGCCGATGCGCGGCAGAGCCTTCGCGACGCCGGGCTCGACATCGATCCGCAGCGCCGCGTCGATCGTCTCGGCATCGCCGAGCAGCAGATGGTGGAGGTCGCCAAGGCGCTGTTCCGCCATGCGCGCGTCATCGTCATGGACGAGCCGACATCTGCGCTGACCGTGCGCGAAATCGATCGGCTCTTCGGCGTCATCCGCCGCGTCACCGCGGCCAGCGTCGCCGTCGTGTACATCTCGCATCGCATGCGCGAGCTGACCGAAATCGGCGATCGCGTCACCGTGCTGCGCGATGGCCGAAACGTCGGCACGTTTACGCTGTCGGACGTTTCGACAGGCGATCTCGTCCGCCTCATGGCCAACCGCGACGTGCGGGATCACTTTCCGAGACGCCGCGGGGCAATCGGCGAAGAGCTCCTTCGAATCGACCACCTGTGCGGACCATCAGGCGGCCCTGTAGTCAATGACGTGAGCCTCGTCGTGCGGCGCGGCGAGATCGTCGGCCTCGCCGGACTGATGGGCGCCGGCCGCACCGAGCTCGCACGCATCATCATCGGCGCCGATCCGCCGTCGGCGGGAAACGTGGTGCTGGACGGGCGTCCCGTTCCGCCATCGTCGCCGCGCCGCGCCATCCGCGCCGGCATCGGCTTTCTGCCGGAAGATCGCAAGCGCCATGGATTGGTGATGACGCTGTCGGTCTGTGAGAATATCGGGCTGCCGAACCTCGCGCGATGGTCGCGCGGCGGCATCGTGTCGCGGCGCGCCGAGCGCGCCGAAGCGGATCGATGGGTGGGCGAGCTGCGCATCAAGACGCCGCATGCCGGCGAGCGCGTCGTGCGGCTGAGCGGCGGCACGCAGCAGAAGGTGGTGCTCGCGCGCTCGCTTGCCGCCGACGCGAAGCTGTTCGTCATGGACGAGCCGACGCGTGGCGTCGACGTCGGCGCGAAGGTGGAAATCTACGAGCTCATGAACCGTCTCACCGACGCCGGCGCCGGCATCCTGATGATTTCGTCGGAGCTTCCGGAAGTGCTCGGCATGAGCGATCGCATTTACGTGATGCGGCGCGGCCGGATCGAGGCGGAGTTCGATGCGTCCGCTGCATCCGAGGAGCGCGTGCTGCAAGCGGCGCTCGGCCTCGCGTGCTGACCGCAGCGAGTCAAGCTCGTCGTCAGGCTGAGGGTCAGGCTCGCGGTCAGACTGGGATTCAGGCGCGGGCGGGGCTGCGGTTTCGCGGCGCCGGCCGGCGCTTCGGTACTCTCGCCGGGCTCGTCGGCCTCTGCCTGCTGCTGTGGATCCTCACGCCGCATTTCCTGACCGTCGCGAACGCGCTCAACGTGATGGAGCAGACCTCCATCAACGCGATCGTCGCGGTCGGCATGACTTACGTGATCGTGTCCGGCGGCATCGATCTGTCGGTCGGATCGCTGCTCGCGCTGTCGGGCGTCGTCCTGGCGGAGGCGCTGAAAAGCGGATGGCCGGCGCCGTTCGCGGTTGCGGCGTCATTCGGCGTCGGCGCGGCGGCCGGCCTGGCCAACGGCCTCGGGATCGCGCTCGGCCGGCTGCCGCCGTTCATCATGACGCTCGGCATGATGAGCGTCGCGCGAGGCGCAGCGCTGCTCGTCACCGACGGACGGCCGGTTTCAGGTTTTTCGTCCGGCTTTCGCTCGCTGGCGACGGGGCACGTGCTCGGCGTTCCATCGCCGATCGTCTTCACGCTCGCGATCTACGCGGCCGCGGCGCTCGTGCTGTCGCGCACGCGGTTCGGACGCTACGTGTACGGCATCGGCGGCAACGAGGAGGCGACGCGGCTGTCTGGCGTGGAGGTCCGGTTCCACAAGACGATCGTGTACGGCGTTTCGGGCCTGACGAGCGCGATCGCGGCGCTGCTGCTGACCGCGCGGCTGAACAGCGCGCAGCCGATCGCCGGGATCAACTACGAGCTCGACGCGATTGCCGCAACGGTGATCGGCGGCACCAGCCTGACCGGCGGTGAAGGATCGCTCGGCGGCACGATTGTCGGCGCGCTGATCATGGGCGTGCTGAGGAACGGACTGAATCTGCTCGGCGTCTCGTCGTTCCTGCAGCAGCTGGTCATCGGCGCCGTGATCATCGCGGCGGTGCTCGTCGATCTGATGTTGAAGGAGAAGCGCGGGTGAGCATTCTCGTAGCGCAGGTCTTCAGGCCTGACGTCCGTCACGGGGCAGCCCTGAAGGGCTGCGCTACGGCGTTGGCGATCGTTGCGTCGCTGTCGTTCGTTGCCTGCAACCGCGGCGGTACGACGACGAGCGGGAGGCCGCGCGTTGCGTTCGTGCTCAAGACGCTGAACAGCCCCTTCTTCAACGACATGCAGCGCGGCGCGGAGGACGCGGCGAAGAAGCTCGGCGTCGATCTCGTCGTCCAGGCGGCCGATCGCGAGATCGACGTCGAGCGGCAGATGCAGATCATCGAGAACCTGCTGCAGACCGGCATCAACGCGCTGTGTCTGACGCCGAGCGGATCGAGGGAGGTCGTGCCGGCCGTCGTGAAAGCCAACCGCGCCAACATTCCCGTGGTCATCGTCGACACGCGCCTCGATCCGGCCGCTTCGAGCGAGGCGGGAGCGAAGATCGCGAGCTTCACCGGATCGGACAATTACGAGGGCGGCCGCATCGCCGGGCGGTTCATCACCTCCGCCTCCGGCGGGCGCGCGAAGGTCGCGGTGCTCGAAGGCATTCCGGGTCACGAGACGGGAGATTCGCGTCTTCGCGGATTCCGCGACGCCGTCAAAGACACGCCCGACGTGCAGATCGTCGCCTCGCAGACGGCGAACTGGGAGCGCGATCAGGGATTCAATGTGTTCCAGAACATGCTGCAGGCGCACCCCGACGTCGACACCGTCTTCGCCTGCAACGATATGATGGCGCTCGGGGCCATTGAAGCGATTCGCGCCGCCGGCAAGAGCGGCAAAATCCGTGTCGTCGGGTTCGACGCCGTGGACGACGCCAGGAAAGCGATCGAGGATGGGACGATGGCAGCGTCGGTGGCGCAGTTTCCGGACGAGATGGGACGCGTCGCCGTGGAGAACGCGGTGCATGCGCTTCGAGGAGAGGCCGTGCCGCCGGACGTTCGTGTTCGCATAGAGCTCGTTACGAAGAAGTGAAACTGGTTGCTCGGGCTGGGATTAGATGATGACGCGGCTGAGTGTAGGGCTGATCGGACTGGGACGGCTGGGTCGCGTGTACGCGCGCGACTTGAGCTCGCGGCTCGCGGAGACGCGGCTCGTTGCCGTAGCCGACACGAACGGCGCGCTTGCGAAGGAGATCGCCGCCGAGTTCGACGTACCGCGCGCCTACGATCGACCCGACGAACTGCTTCACGACGCGGCGGTCGACGCAGTGGTCATCGTCAGCCCGACGCATACGCACCGCTCGCTGGTAATCGCCGGGCTGGAGGCCCAGAAACCGACCTTCTGCGAGAAGCCGCCGGCGCTGTCGCTCGCGGAGGCCGGCGACATGGCGGACGCCGAGCGGCGCACCGGCGTCTTCTTCCAGATGGGATTCATGCGGCGCTTCGATCCGGGATACGCAGCCGCCAAGCGGCAGGTCGACGAAGGACGAATCGGCCGCGTCGTCGTCTTCAAGTCGACGTCGCGCGATCCGTTTCCGCCGAGCCTGACCTATGCCGATCCGAAAAGCAGCGGCGGCATCTTCATCGACATGGGGATTCACGACTTCGATCTCGCCCGGTGGTTCATGGGCGACGTCGCGAGCGTGCAGGCGGTGGGCGCCGTGCTGGCGTTTCCCGAGCTCGGCACGGTCGGCGATCGCGACAACGTCATCGCGACGCTGACGTTCTCCGACGGCCGCCTCGGCGTCGTCGATCTGACGCGCAACGGCTGCTACGGCTACGACATTTCCACGGATCTGCTCGGCACGGAGGGTACGATTCGCGTGGGGTACATTCGCGAAACGCCGCTGCTCGTCATGACGCGCAACAACGTGGCGCACGACACGGTGCCGTATTTCATGGAGCGGTTCGAGCGCGCCTATACGCTGCAGCTTCAGAACTTCGCGCAGAACGTGCTCCGCGAACGTCCGGCGCCGGTCACGATTCACGATGGCGTGGAAGCGCTGCGCGTTGCCGTCGCGGCCACGCGCGCGTGCGATACCGGCATGCGCGTCGACGTCGGCGGCGTGGCCGCGGAGCGCGTATGAAGACTCGTCGCGACGAGTCGATTCACCTGCGTTCGCGGCGCGTGCCGCCGGGACGCTCCGCTCCGACGATCGCGGTGACGCCCGCGCGCGCGCGGTGGGAATTCATCTCGTTCACCGTTCGTACGCTCGCCAAAGGCGACACGTGGAAGTCCAAGACGGCCAGGCAGGAAATGTGTGTCGTGCTCTTGTCGGGCGCCTGTCGCGTCGAGTGGACGACGCGCGATGGCGGGGCCGGCCGAGGGACGCTCGGTCCGCGCGCCGGCGTGTTCGACGCGTACCCTCACGCGCTGTACGTGCCGCGTGGATCGAAGGTCATCCTGACCGCGACCGCGCCGACCGAGATCGCCGAGTGCCGCGCGCCTTCAACCGTCGACCGCGCCGCGGCGCTCGTCGGTCCGGGCGACTGCGGCTTCGAGATCCGCGGCGGCGGCAACGCAACGCGCCAGATCATCGACATTCTGCCGCCGCGGTTTCCCGCCGATCGCCTCATGATCTGCGAAGTGCTGACGCCGGCCGGCAACTGGTCGAGCTATCCGCCGCACAAACACGATACCGATCGTCCTCCGACCGAGGCCGATCTCGAAGAGATCTACTATTTCCGCTTTCGCCATCCGCAGGGCTACGGGTTCCATCGCGTGTACACCGCGGACGGCCGGCGTGACCAGACGATGCTCGTCCGCGGCGGCGACCTCGTGATCGTTCGCGAAGGCTACCATCCGTTCGTCACCGCGTACGGACACGACGCGTACTACCTGAACGTGCTCGCCGGCACACGGCGATCGATGGCGGCGTCGGACGATCCTCAGTACGCCGAGTTCCGTCACAGCTGGCCTGCGCGCGATCCGAGGCTTCCATTGATTCCACATCCCGGGGGAGACGCGGCATGAAGCGATGTCTCGCCGCCGCCTGCCTGCTCGCGTCCGCGGTTTTACACGCAGACGCTCGCACGCCGAAGGCGATCGTCCTGGTCGTCGTCGATCAGCTGCGCGCCGATCTCATCGATCGATATCAGCAGCAGTGGTCGAAGGGGTTGCACCGTCTCGTCACCGACGGCGCCTGGTTTCGCGAGGCCTACTATCCGTACTTCAACACCGTCACCTGTCCCGGCCACGCGAGCATCGCGACCGGCGCCCTCCCGTCGCAGCATGGCCTCGTCCTCAACAACTGGTGGGATCGCGATCTCCGAAAGCTGGTGACGTGCACCGAGGATTCGCATGCGACCATCGTCAGCTACGGCAAGCCGCTGACGTCGATGGGCGAAAGCGCTGCGCGGATGCAGTTGACGACGCTCGCCGACGAAATCCGGGCGCAACTGAGCCCGTCGCCGCACGTGATTGCATTCTCGCTGAAGCCGCGTTCGGCGATTGCGCTCGGTGGACACAGGCCCGACGCGGTCGCGTGGTTCGACGACGCAGGGGCGTGGGCGACGTCGACGGCGTTCTCGCCGGGCCCCGTCGCCAGCGTCGCCGAGTACATCAAGGCGCATCCGGTCGAGAAGGATTTCGGCAGGACGTGGGATCGTGCGCTGCCGCTGAACCGATACCTGTACGAGAGTCCGGCGGTTGGTCTGCAGCGGACGAAGGGCGAGATGACGCAGACATTTCCGCACATCCTCAAGAGCCCGAGCGGACTGCCCGATCAGGTGTTCTACGACCAATGGCAGAGCAGTCCGTTCGCTGACGAATACCTGGCGTCGATGGCGCTCCATGTCGCGGAAAAGATCGGTTACACGACGGGCGGGCCGCATTTCGTCGGCATCGGCTTCTCGACGTTGGACAAGGTGGCGCACGATTACGGTCCATTCAGCCACGAAGCTCAGGACATTCTGATCCGTCTCGATCGAACGCTCGGCGATCTGTTCGCCGGCCTGGATCGTCTCGTCGGACCCGGGGCCTACACCGTGGCGCTGACGGCCGACCACGGCGTCGCCCCGACGCCCGAGCGTGCGATCCAGCAGGGGATCGATGCGGGCCGCATTTCGGTGCAGGAGCTCATCGCGCGCGCCGAAGAGTCGATGACGAAAACGCTCGGCGCCGGCACGCACGTGAGTCAGCTCGCCCACGACTACTTGTACCTGGAGCCCGGCGTCTACGAAGGGCTGCAGGCGAATCCGACCGCGATGCGGACGCTCGTCGCCGATCTGAAGACCGTGCCCGGTGTGCTTCGCGTGATCACGCGCGACGAGCTCGCCGCGAATCATTTCGATGGCGATTCCGCGGGACGCCAGTCGGCGCTCAGCTTCTTCCAGGGACGCAGCGGCGACATCATGATCCTGTTCAAGCCGTACTGGATCGAGTCGCTGAACACGACGACGCATGGATCGGGCTATCAGTACGACACGCACGTGCCGGTCATGTTCATGGGGGCGGGGATCGCGAAGGGTGAGTATCTGATGCGCGTGTCGCCGACCGACGTCGCGCCGACGCTCGCGTTCCTGGCCGGCGTCACGCTTCCGTTGACGTCGGGGCGCGTGCTGAGCGAAGCGATCGCGCCGATTGTGCCGCACCAGTAGCGCGAGGCTTTCAGCCGAGCGTGGCGCGGCGACGCTCGCCTGAAGGGCTCGCGCTACCGTGCCGTTGCCGCGCGGCTGTCGCCTCGGCGATGAGGCGCTCCGCTTCGTCGAGCGACGGCACGCTGGCGATCGCACCGAGCCTCGTGCAGCTCACGGCGGCGGCGGCATTCGCGAATCGCAGCGTCTGCTCGATCGGCCAGCCGTTGAGATACGCGTAGATGAAGCTGCCACGGAAGACGTCGCCGGCCCCCGTCGTATCCACTGCGTCGACCGAAAACGCCGGCATATGATGCAGCCGGTCTCCTTCGAGCGCCATCGCGCCGCCGACGCCGAGCGTCACGACGAGAAGTCCGGGATGGACGCGCCGCAGCGCGCGGAGTGCGCCTGCCGGATCGGCGACCCCGGTCAGCGCGGTCGGCACGTGCTCGGCGAACATCGGAAACGTCACCGCCTGCACCAGCTCCATCGTCCGATCGTCGAGGCGGTCGATGTCGCTCGTCACGACCGCGCCGCCGGCACGCGCGATCCCCGCCGCCCGGATCGCCGCGTTCACGTCGACGTCGTCGACGTGGACCACGCGAGCCGTCGACGCGAGGTCGGGCGGCAGCTCGCGCTCGCGGAGCTTCAGCCGATCGTCGCGATCCCACAGGACGATCCGCTCGCCGCTGTGCTCGTCGACGAGGATGACGGCGTACTGATTCGACACATCGCGGATGACCACGTCTCCGAGATCGATGCCGCGCTCCTCGAGATCGCGGCGCACGCGCTTGGCGTTGTCGTCGGTGCCGGTGACGCCGATGAACTTCGCGCGAAGTCCCAGCCGCGCGCACGTCGCCAGCGCCGTCGCGACCTGGCCGCCGCACGAGATGAAGTGGTGGCTGATGCGCATCTTCGCCAGCGACGCGGTCGGCGCGGGATACGCGGGGAGCTGGTAGACGAAATCGACCGACGTGGCGCCGATGCCGACGACGTCGAAGGGTCGAGTGTCGGGCGGCGGAGGCGGTAGCATCGACAGAGTATGCCCGATCTCGCGTCCGCGATTCTCATTGCCGTCGCCGCCGAATCGCTCGTCACGCCGGTCCGCATCGGCCGACCCGATGCGCCAACGACGCTGACCGTCTGGGCGCAGCAGGACTACTCGCACCTCGCCGCGCGGCCCGCGATCGCCGACACGTTCACCGCGATCTTCGAAGAGTGGGCGCGGACCCGTCCGGACGTCCAGCTCCGGTTGTCGGTGATGCCGGCGCTCGAGCTCCACAAGGCGAAGCTGCAGCTCGCGGCGCAGGCCGGCCGCCTGCCCGACATCGCATCGATCGACAGCTTCTGGATGCCGTTGTTTCTCGCCGGCGGCTATCTGCAGCCGCTGAACGATGACTGGCCCGAGGAGGATCGGCGCGATTTTCTGCCCTTCACCATTTCGACGCTGTCGGACGCGAGCGGGCGCGTGTTCGGGCTGTGGCACGAGACCGACTGCCGCGTGCTGTTCTATCGCCGGGATCTCGTGCCGACGCCGCCGCGCACGTGGGACGAGCTGATTGACGTCGCCAGCCGCGTCGCGCGCGAGCGCCACATCGCCGGGTATCTCTACAACGCCGGACGCTGGGAGGCGACGGTCTTCGATCATCTGGCGATGTTCTGGGGCCAGGGCGGAGAGCTCGTCGACGGCGAAGGGCGTCCGATTTTCGGCGAGCCGCCGCATCGCGAGCGGATGCTTCGCCTGTTCGAATTCCTCCGCGAGACGGTGCGCAGCGGCGCGTCGCCGACATCGGTCCTCGCGAGCAACGATTATCAGCAGCTGACCGCCGCCGCGACGGCGGGCGACGTGGCGATGTTTCTCGGCGGCAACTGGCAGCTGAACGATCTGCGCGCGGGATTGCGCGCGGAGGACTTCGCGAACTGGGAAATCGCGCCGATTCCGCAGGCGAACGGCGCAACGCCCTCGACGGGAACCGGCGGCTGGGTGTGGGTCGTGTTCACCCGCGACCGGGAACGCCGCCGTGCGGCCGTCGAGTTCATCCGCGACGTCGAGCGCCGCGATCATGCCGCACGCATCAGCATGGCGACGGGTCATCTTCCCGCCCGCCGGAGCGTGTACCGCGACTATCCGTTCTTCAGCCGCGATCGCTGGTATCAGCGCTTCGGCGAGATGCTGCGGTACGGCCGGGCGCGTCCGCTGGTGGCGGTGTATCCCGCAATCTCGCAGGCGCTGCAGATTGCGATCGGCGACGTGATCTCGGGCGCGCAGGCGCCGGACGCGGCGGTCGATCGCGCCTTCGACGCGGCGCGCGCCGAGCACGCGCGTCTGACTGCCGCGAATCTTCCGCGCGCGCGCCGACCGAGTGCGGTCGCCCGGGCGCCGGCAATCGGAGTGGCCATCCTCGCCCTCTTCGTGTTGTGGCGCGTGGCGCGCGAGAATCGACAGCTCGCCGTCTGGCTCATGCCGGCGGTCGCGCTCGTCGCCACGCTGCTGTTGTACCCGATGCTCGAGCTCGTGCGTATCGCCGCCGATGGCCGCACGATTGCCGCATTGCTGCTCGATCCGCAGTTTCGCGCGATGCTCGCCGTGACGCTCGTGTTCGTCGCGGCGTCCGTCACGATGCAGCTCGGGCTCGGCCTCGGGTTCGCGTGGCTGATCGATGCCGCACACCGCCGCCGCGCCGCGGGGACGCTCGCGGCGCGCGTCGCCGTCGTCAGCGCGTGGGTGATGCCGGGCGTGCTGGCGGGCGTCATGTGGAAGATTCTGCTGATCGAGAACCGCGCGGGCATCATCAATTACTATCTGAGCCGCGTTGGCGCGGGACCGCTGCCCCTGCTCTCGTCCGCGCGCCTCGCGCTCGTCTCGGTCGTCGCCGCGAACATCTGGCGCGGCTGCGCGTTCAGCATGGTTCTGCAGCACGCCGGCCTGCAGCGCGTGCCGCGCGAGCGCCACGAAGCCGCGGATCTCGAGGGTGCGAGCGCGTGGCAGCGGCTGCGCTGGGTGATGCTGCCCGAGATTGCGCCGGTCGTTGCGCTGAACGCGGTGCTGATCACGATCGCGACGTTCAATACATTCGATCTGATCATGCCGCTCACCGGCGGCGGTCCGGCGCGCAGCACGGAAGTCATCTCGCTGTTCATGTATCGGCTCGCGTTCTTCGATCTCGATCCGTCCAAGGCGGCCGCGGTTGCAGTGGTGATGCTCGCGGTGAATCTGTCGCTGGCGTGGGTGGCGGTGCGGTTGATGTGGCGACGGGAGAGCGTGTGATTCGAGAACGTGCGATTCTTGCGAGCTCTGCGTTCTATACCCGGCGGCGATCCGGCATGCGGCGGTGGCCATTCGTGGCCGCGCTGGCCGCCGTCGCCGCCGCATTCGTCGCCCCGCAGCTCTGGCTTCTCTCGCTGTCGCTGAAGAGCAAAGCGGCCGTCTACGAATTTCCACCGCGATGGATTCCATCGCATCCCACGGCGGCGAACTACTGGTTCGCGCTCACCTCGACGCAGGTGCCCTGGTATCTCTGGAACAGCGTCGTCGTCGCGCTCGTGGCGACCGCGACCACGATGGCGATCGCCACGCCGGCGGCGTACGTCCTGTCGCGCGAGCGGTTCCGCGATCGCGCGCGCCTCCTCGCGGCGATGCTCGTGGTGCAGATGCTCTCGCCGGTCGTCCTGCTCGTGCCGATCTATCGACTCGTCGAGCGGGCGTCGCTCGTCGACACGCGCTCCGGCCTCGTGCTCGTCTACGCGGCGATGCAGGTGCCGTTCACCACCTGGGTGCTGAAGAACTTCTTCGACGCGGTGCCGCGTGCCCTGTTCGAGGCGGCGCTCGTCGACGGCGCGTCGCGGGTGCGTACGCTCTTCAGCATCGCTCTGCCGGTCGCGTCGCCGGGCCTCGCCGCGGCGGCCATCTTCAATCTGGCCGCGTACTGGTCCGAGTTCTCGCTGGCGCTCGTGCTGCTCGACTCGCAGGAGCGCTTCACGATGCCGCTCGGCCTGTTCAGTTTTCAAAGCGCGTACGAAACCGACTGGCAGCTGCTCGCGGCGGCCAGCTTCATCGGCCTCGTGCCGGTGATGATCGCGTTCGTCCTGCTTCAGCGCTTCTTCGTCGCCGGCCTGACGGCGGGCGCGGTCAAAGGCTGAGGATGACGGTCGACGTCCACGTCGTGTCGCACACGCACTGGGATCGGGAGTGGTATCTCACGCGCGAGCAATTCCGCCTCCGGCTCGTCGATCTGATCGATCGCGTGCTCGATCTGCTCGAACGCGATTCGGCGTTCGCGCACTACCACCTCGACGGCCAGACGATCGTGCTCGAGGATTACCTCGAGATGCGGCCGGAGCAGACCGGCCGCGTGCGGCGTGCCATCGCGTCGGGCCGGCTGCTCGTCGGCCCGTGGTACGTCATGCCCGACGAGTTCCTCGTCAGCGGTGAAGCGCTCGTGCGAAATCTGGCGATCGGATACCGCATCGCGGAGTCGTACGGCGGCTCGATGCCCGTCGGATACCTGCCGGATCTGTTCGGCCACGTCGCGCAGATGCCGCAGATCCTTCGACAGCTGGGGCTCGACAACGCGATTCTGTGGCGCGGGTTCGGCGGACGGCGGGCGGAGTACTGGTGGGAAGCGCCGGACGGCTCGAGCGTGCTGTTGATGCATCTTCCGCCAGAGGGGTACTGCAATGCGACCCGGGTTGCGTTCAACGGCGACGAAATGGTCGCGCGCGCGATGAGGGCCGTCGACTACGAACGCGAACGAACCGTCTCGGGGCAGGTGCTGCTGATGAACGGCGTCGATCACGTCGAGCCGCACCCGGCGATTCTGCAGCTCGTCGATCGCTTGTCGCAGAACGACGGCATACGGGCGAGGCATTCGACGCTCGCCGCATATGTGGACGGCGTGCGCCGGCGCGTGACGCGCGAAGATGCGCCGCCGCTGGAAACGGTCGCAGGCGAGCTGCGCGGCGGCGAGGACTACGCGAACCTGCTGCCGGGCGTGTTGTCGGCGCGCGCATACCTCAAGCAGGCGAACGCGCGGATTCAAACCGAACTGGAGCGCGATGCCGAGCCGCTCTCGACGTTCGCGTGGCTCGCGGGACACGCGTACCCGCGCGGCGAGCTGCGATATGCATGGCGGACGCTGATTCAGAATCAGCCGCACGACAGCATCTGCGGCTGCAGCATCGACGCGGTCCACGAGGAGAACATGAGCCGTTTCGCGCGCGCGGAACAGGTCGCGGAGGCGCTTGCCGAACGCGCGGCGACGCATCTGAGCGACCTCGTGGCGCCGGCGCCAGAGGGCGCCCTGCGGCTCGTCGTCTTCAACACCGACGCACAAGCCCGGAGCGGGGTCGTTGAAGCGACGATCGATTTGCCATATGCGAGCGCCGAGCCGCACCGTCGCGTCGATCCCGAAGCGCTCGATCGTCCCGTGCGCTTCTGGCCCCGTGACGCGTACATCGCGAAGGTGAGCGACGGGAATGGCGCCGCCATGCCGTTCCAGCTGCTCGACGAGCACGACGTCATCGCGACCGTGATGAGCCGCTACGAAACGCCGTGGCAGCTGCACGCTCGGCGAGCGCGGTTATTGTTCCGGGCCGACGAGATTCCATCGTTCGGATATGCGACTTTCGATGTCCATTTCGACAATGCAGCTCTGAAGGGCTGCGCTACAAATGCAGGTACCGATGTCTCTCCAGTAGCGCAGCCCTTCAGGGCTGCCAGCGCTCCGGCAGCGCAGCCCTTCAGGGCTGTCACTGCGGCCGATCGCACCATCGAGAACGAGCATCTTCGCGTCACGGTCAACGACGATGGCACGCTGGACGTGGAGGAGAAGGCGACCGGTCGGGTCATACGCCGAGCGGCGACGCTGGAGGACGTCGGCGACGTCGGCGACGAATACAACTACTCGCCGCCCGCGAACGACGTCCGTATCACGACGAGCGGTCCGGCGGAGATTTCTCGCATCGTCGCCGGTCCTTTGCGGGCGGCGTTCCACATCGGCTACGAGCTGCAGGTGCCGGCGAGCGCATCCGCCGATCGGCGCTCACGATCGCTCGAGACCGTCTCGATGTCGGTCTCGCTCGAGGTCTCGCTCGACGCCGGGTCGCGCCACGTCGCCGTTCGCGCAACCGTTGTCAACCGCGCGCGCGATCACCGGCTGCGCATCCTCGTGCCGAGCGGTGCGGCGCGCGTCGCGTCGGCGCGGAGCGACAGCGCGTTTGCGTGCATCGAGCGACCGGCCGAACGCGTGCCGCCGCCGGGAAAGCTGATGGAGCTGCCGGTCAGCGCCGCGCCGTTTCAATCGTTCGTCGACGCCGGCGATGCGCGCGGCGGTGTGACGGTGATGAGCAGCGGCCTCGCCGAATACGAGATCGTGGCCGAGCCGAATGAGGGATCGCGCAATACGATCGCGCTGACGCTCATCCGCGCCGTGGGCGATCTGTCGCGCGACGACCTCGTGACGCGACCCTCGGGCCATGCAGGACCGTCGGTCAGCACGCCCGGCGCGCAGTGCCTCGGCGTCCATCGATTCCGCATCGGCATCGCTCCCCGATCGATTCCGCCTGCCGCGGTCGCGTTGTTCGCGGCGAGCCGCGCGTTCCTGCTGCCGGTCAGATCTCAGATCGCGGGGTCGAACGCCGGTCCCGGTTCACGATCACAATCGTTCATCGCGCTGACGTCGGAGCCGTCTGGGATCGTTCTCAGCGCGTTGACCGGGGCCGACGATCGCGATGCGGTGATCCTGCGGCTGTTCAACCCGGAACCTCACGCGACGCGCGTCACCGTCGCTCTGACGGACGGCATGGCGTCGGCGTTCGTTGTCGACCTGCTGGAACGGCGTCAGGAGGAGGTGGCCGTTGTCGACGGCGGGGCGACCCTCGATGTGGCGCCGTCACAGATAAGAACCATCGAGTTGGTTCCGCTCGGCTGAAAGCCTCGCGCTACGGCCACCGAAGCGTAGGGCGAGCCTGACGCGTAGCGCGGGCCTGACGCGTAGCGCGAGCCTGACGTGTAGGGCGGGCCTGACGCGTAGCGCGAGCCTTTCAGGCGAGCGTTAGCGCAAGAACGACAATTCGCGCGGCGAACCGTCGAGCGTTAGCGATAAGGATCCCATCCACTGAAACGTCGAAGGCTTCGGCAGGAAATCGTCGCCGAGCGTGAACACGCGGTTGACGCGCGTGACTCGGACGGCCGGATCGCGCTCTTTTCCATCCGGCTGCGGCCATGCGCGGAAGCGGATCGCATCGGGCGCCGACGCGCCGGCCGGCAGCGGCACCGCGCCGCGGAAACAGCCGCTGCGGACGATGCGGAATTCGTCGCGGCCGCGATCGGAATCGAACCATTGCGCGCCCTGCGCCGTCGTCGCGTGCACGCCGAACGACAGGCGCACACCCGCCAGCTCGCTGCACGCCTCGACGAACACGTACCGGTGCGGATCGGGAATCGTTCCCGATCCCGGCGGCGGGTCGACGGCGATCTTTCCCTCGCGCATCATCTCCTGTGTGCTGACGCGATACGTCCACGGGTGCGCGTCCATCACCACTTCGCGCGACACATCGGTGAGATCGAACCGCTCCGGCGCCGGCGCGTACCGCATCGTCGTCGTCCCGTGATCGCTCACCATGTTGTTGTCGGTGACCGTCCACTCGAGCGGATGCGACGCCTCGTGCCGGCCGCGGAACGGCGTCATCACGTGGTTCGGACCTTGGAACTCTTCCGAAACGAGCCGGCCGGCTTCGTCGATTTCGATCCCGTAGACGAACTCGATGTCGGTCGTGCGACCCCACGTCGCCATCAGGCGATCGGTCGCCGTGCCGCCGTCTTCGTTCGAGAACACGACCGAGTAACGGTACGAACGGCCGTGCGGTGTTGGCGTCGCCTCGTACCACATCAGCAGCGGCACATCGGTGAAATGGCCGATTGTGTTCGGGCGCGCGTGCAGGATCGGCGCGTGGGCGAGCGCTTCGAATCCTGGATTGCGCGATCCGACGACCGTCACGTCCACCCGCGCCACGCGCACCGCTCCGACCTGCGGCGACGACTGCGACGGATCGACGTCGACGGTGACGCGATGCGATCCGCCGCCATATCGCCCGAGCAGGACTTGATAGTCCGCCTCGCGATCGCCTTGCGTGAGCATCACGTGGGTGCGGTAGCGGCCGTCCACCGACACTCGCAGCGCCGCGGCCTCGCGGCCGGTCGCGCCCCAGTCGCACTGCTCGCACGCCGCGCGGACGGTTGCAATGGCTTCAGAAGATCTCTCGACGACGAAAGTGGCTTGTGGCGCGGGGCTTTCAGCCCCGCGCGCGCGGCCCGGAGAGTGACGCGCCGCAAGTGCGGCTACGACCGCCGCCGCCGCGACCATCCTTCGCATCACGCGCGGAGTATACAATCCCGCCACCGATGCGCGTGCGATTCGAACGGGTGACGAAACGATTCGGCAGCCATGTCGCTGCGGACGCGATCGATCTGGAGATCGACGCGGGCGAATGCCTCGTGCTCGTCGGACCGTCAGGATGTGGAAAGACGACGGTCCTGCGCCTGCTGGCCGGCCTCGAGTCCGCCGACGCCGGCCGGATCCGGATCGGCGATCGCGTGGTCAACGACGTGCCCCCGGCCGAGCGCGACGTGGCGATGGTCTTCCAGAACTACGCGCTCTATCCGCACTTCTCGGTCTTCGACAACATCGCCTTCCCGCTGCGCACGCGATCGGTCGCCCGCGTCGAGATCGAATCGCGAGTCATCGCTGCCGCGCGGCGCCTCGGTCTCGACGATCTGCTCGAGCGGAAGCCGGGCCAGCTTTCAGGCGGACAGCAGCAGCGCGTGGCGCTCGCGCGGGCGCTCGTGCGCAGCCCCGCGGTCTATCTGATGGACGAGCCGCTGTCGAACCTCGACGCGCAGCTGCGCCGGCAGATGCGAACGGATCTGAAGAGCCTTCAGCAGGAATTGAAGACCACGATGGTGTACGTGACGCACGATCAGGCCGAGGCGATGACCCTGGGCTCGCGCGTCGCGATCATGCAGCGCGGACGCATCGTCCAGACCGGCCCGCCGCTGGAGCTGTATCGCAATCCCAGTCACCGCTTCGTCGCGACGTTTCTCGGCAGCCCGGCGATGAATATCGTGGCCGAGACGCCGTCGATCGATCTCGGCGTTCGTCCTGAAGACGTCGAGCTCTCGCGGACGCCGCTCGGCGACGGCTGGCGCGAAGCGCGCGTCGTCGTCGTCGAGCCGATGGGCAACGAAACGATCGCGACCGTCGAACTCGACGGCATGCGAGTCGTCGCGCGCGGCGGCGCGGAACCGATCGCGCGCGCCGGCGACAAGGTGTGGATGCGATTTGTGAGAGAGAGAGTGATGTATTTCGATCGTGTGACGGGTGATCGGGTCAAAGGCGCGACGGCCACGACACAGAATGCGGTAGAGGACACAGAACACAATTAGCCACAGAGACACAGAGACACGGAGCGCCTCGGCTCGACGGCACGCCGCGAAGCGGTGTGAGCGGCCTGCTTCGCAGGCCGCTGCCGTCGACCCGATCGGCGTTCACATTCTGCGTGCTCAGTGAACTCTGCGTTTGCTTTCCTCTGCGGTTAAATTTCCTCTGTGTTCTCGAGACCCTCTGTGTCGCTCACGATCAGAACACCAGCCGCAGCGCGAACTGCATCACGCGCGGATCGCCGGCGAGCCTCGTGATCGTCGCCACTGCGGCGTTGCTGATGTTCGATTCCGGCAGGCCGAATTCATCCGCGTTGAAGAGATTGAACACTTCCCAGCGGAGCTCGACGGCCGTCTGACCCGAAAGGGTGAAGCGGCGCTGCACCGCGATGTCCGTGTTCAACAGCCCTGGTCCGAGCAGGATGTTGCGCCCCGAGTTGCCGAATACGCCCGACGCCACGGCCTGGAACGCCGTCTTGTCGAACCACGAATCGACCGTCTGCGCGCCTTGGCCGTCGCCGACGCGATTGGGCAGACCGGTCATCAGGTTGCCGACCGAGTTACTGCTCTGCGTGACGGTGAACGGCCGACCCGTGCGCGCGGTGACGATGCCGCTGAAGTTGAAGCTGTAGGGCAGATCCAGAATCCAGTTGGCGGCGATGCGGTGCCGCGTATCCTGATCCGCCGGCCCTTCCCACGAATCGCGATTCCGAGCGTCCTGCAGGAAGCTCGGTGATCCGCCGGTGAACAGATGCTCGCCGGCGTTGTCGGTCGCCTTCGACAGCGTGTACGCGATGCGGAAGCCGAATGGATGCGCGAAGCGCCGCTCGACCGCCAGCTCGAGGCCGTTGTACAGCGACGACCCATCCTGGTCCGCGTACTCGATCGTCCCGAACGCCGGGTACGGGAGTGCCTTGGTCACCGGATCCGGTTGATTCAGGTTGCGCAGCGTCCAGATCTTCGAGCCCTTCGTGCCGACGTAGTCGGCCGACACGACCATGTAGGTCGAGAGCTGACGCTGCATCCCGCCGCTCCACTGCTGATAGTACGTTTTGTCGCCGGCGGGGTTGATGGCGCGGATGCGCACGTTCCGGATGTTGATGGCCGCCGCATCGAGCGGGTTGCCGGGAAAGCCGTTCTTCAGCAGGAACAGCGGACCGCTCGCCGCCGTCGCGGGGCCGAGCAGGTTGTTGATCAGGAACGGCACGTTGAGGCTCAGCTGATCCTCGCTGCCGATGCGATCGTACAAATTGTAAAAGATGCCGTACCCGCCGCGGAACACCGACTGCGTCGTCGGCGCGTAGGTGAGGCCGATTCGCGGCGCAATGTTGTTGCGATCGGGGTTGACGAGCGCCCGGTCCTCGATCGATCCGCTCGCCGCGGTCAGCAGTCTGCCGGCGCCGGTCGCGTCGAAGTTCGCGATGTGATTGTCGCGCTCGAGCTGCGGCGTCATGAAGTCGTAGCGCAGGCCGGCGTTCACCGTCACCTTGTCGTTCGGCTTCCAGTCGTCCTGCGCGTAGAGCGAGTACGACGACAGTTGCTGATGCGTCTCGGCGAGGTTCGACAGCTGCGCGTCCGACACGTATCCGAGCAGGAAGTCGCCGAGCACCTGGCCGGTGAACGTGTTGCGGAACGTCACCGACCCGCGCGTCGCGGGAACGTCGAGGAACGTGTTGCGCATCGGCGCCATCAGGTCGACGCCGAACTTCCACTGGTTGGCGCCGCGGAACATCGTGAACGTGTCGGTGAACTGGAACACGTCGGTCAGCTGGTACTTCGGCAGGAAGTCGGGCGACCCGAGACGATAGCCGCCGGCGCTGAAGTTGATCCCGGGCAGGCCGCCGGCCACGCGCGGGTCGAGCGGCACGCCGCCGAGATTGATCCCCGTCTGGCCGAACGGATCGTGGTTCGCCGTCGAATCGGCCTTGTTGTAGCCGAAGCGCAGCTCGTTGAGCGAGCTCGAGGTGACGGTGTGATTCCATCCGGCCGCGAAGGTGCGCGTCTTCATGTTCTGGCGGCCCCACGCCGACGTGCTGGTACCGTCGGCAATCCCGCCGAAGTTGCCCGGGATGAACCGATCGCGATCGGACTGGAAGTAGCGCGCGAACATGTTGTCGCTGTTGCTGAAGTGGAGATCGGTGCGCACGAGATACCGCTGCGCGTTGTCGGTGGTATTCGCGGTGCGGAAGAAGTTGCTCGCGCCGCTCGCATTCGGCAGCGGGAACAGATCCATCATCTGGCGCGCGATCGGATCGATGCGCTCGGTCGGAATCGTGTTGTTCGCGAACGGCAGTCCGGTCTGCGGATCGCGCACGGTGCCCGAGAAGATGCCGTTGCGCTCGTTGACGGTCGGCACCGTGGTCGTGCGAATCACGCCCTGGGTGAGCCGTGTCGCCTCGACGTCGCCGAAGAAGAACGCTTTGCTCTTGACGATCGGGCCGCCGAGGTTGCCGCCGAAGTCGTTCTGCTTGTGATCCGGCTTCGCCGCGCCCTGACGGATCGAGAAGAAATCATTCGCGTTGAATTTGTCGTTGCGCAGGAACTCGTACGCGGTTCCGTGCAGCGCGTTCGTACCCGACTTCGTGGTGACGCTGATGGCGGCGCCCGGCGACTTGCCGAACTCCGCCGAGTACGCGCTCGTGACGACCTTGAACTCGCCGATCGCATCCACCGACGGCCTCGACACCTGCGTCGTCAGTTCCTGGACGTTTTCGGAAATCGAGTTGTTGTCGAGGCCGTCGAGCAGGAAATTGTTCTGCAGCGAACGGATGCCGTGCACGTTGACGCCGCCCGTGCGGCCCGCCGCCGTGCTGCCCGCCTGTTCCGTGTAGCGATCGCCCTGCACGCCGGCGGCGAGGCCGAGCAGGTCGTCCCAGTTGCGCAGCGACAGCGGCAGGTTGGCGACCTCCGGCTGGCTGATGACGGTGCCGAGCGTCGCCTGCTCCGTGTTGACGAGCGGCGACGCCGCTTCCACGCTGACGCTCTGCTCGAGCGCGCCGACGGCGAGCGCGAAGTCGAGGCGCGCGCGCTGGCCCGTGTCGAGCGTCACGCGCTTGCTCGACTTGCGGAATCCCTGCAGCTCGACGTCGACGACGTACTCGCCGGGGATGAGCGCCGGGATGACGTAACCACCCTGTGCATCGGTGACTGCCTGCGCGGGGACGTTGGTGCCGACGTTCACGGCCGTCACCGTGGCGCCCGGTACCACCGCGTCGGATTGATCCTTGACAGTCCCGGTGACCGAGGCGCGTTCCACCTGTGCCGCAGCATACGACGCCGACGACAGCAGCAGCACGCTGGCGACTACGGCGTTCAGCATTCCCGTCATGAACTCTTCCTCCGTTGGAGACTGATTGTGATGGCGGACGGCGAGAATGCCGCGCCGCCGCTGAAATGTCAAGGCGCGGTTCGGTAACGGATCATTCGTACCGCAGGGCGCGCAGCGGATCCACGCGCGTCGCGCGAACCGCCGGCACGTAGCAGGCCATCAGCGCGACGGTGGCGAGAACGATCACCGCGACCACGGACGCGCCGTCGGCCGCTGTCACGCCGAACAGCAGCGTCGACACGAGCCGCTGAAGCGCGACTGCCGCTGCGACACCGATGACGACGCCGGCGCCGATCAACCGCGCGCCGTTGCCGACGACGAGCCGCAGGATGTCGCGGCCGCCGGCGCCGAGCGCGAGGCGGATGCCGATCTCGCGCGTCCGCTGCGTGACCAGATACGACATGACACCGTAGATGCCGACCACCGCCAGCATCAGCGCCGAGGCGGCGAACACGCCCATCAGCCACATCGTGAAGCGCGCCGGCGCCGTCAGCCGGCCGATGTAGTCGGTCATCGGGGTCACGCCGAACACGGGAATGGTCGGATCGACCGATCGAATCGCCGCGCGTATTGCCGCGACGATCGACGAAGGCGGGACCGTCGTGCGGATGACGAACGCCTGCTGGCGCGCCCGGTCGAGTTGCGGAAAGTACAAATCGGGATCGGCCGTGGGGTTCTCCGGCAGCGCGCGGTACTTCGTTTCGCCGACGACGCCGACGATGTTCAGCCATGGTGCGGTCGACGTCAACGCGCCGATCTTGATCCGCTTGCCGATCGGATCCTGACCTGGCCAGAATCGGCCTGCGACGTGTTCGCTGACGACGACGACGTTTGCCTGGCCCGAGAGCTCGGAATCGAGAAACGTCCGTCCCGCCTTGATCGGAATGCGAAGCGTCGAAAAGAAGTCGGGAGAAATGCGGTGCACGTACGCGCGCGGCACGTTCTGCGCGGTCATCGGCGGCTGTCCTTCGGCGGCGTAGAAGCTCGCCGCCCCGTCCCCGGAGAGCGGGATGTCGCTGGTGAGGCTCGCCGCGGCGACGCCCGGCACGGCTCGCACGCGCTCGAGCACCGTTCGCGCCGACACCGCCGGACCCGACGGCGATCCGGCCGGCGACGCGTTCGGCGTGTTGCCGAGCGGGACGCTGATGCGCAGCGTCAGCACCGAATCGGGATCGAATCCGGGGTTCAGCGCGGCGAGCTTCTGAACACTGCGGATCATCAGCCCGGCGCCGACGAGCAACACGACCGCGAGCGACACCTCGGCGACGACGAGCGCGCTTCGCAGCCGCTCGGATCGCTGGCCGCCGCTGCCGCGCGACGACTCCTTCAACGCGTCGGCCAGGCGCGACACGCGCGCGTGAACGGCCGGCGCAAGGCCGAGCAGGACGCCGCAGGCGAGCGAGACGGCGATCGTAAACAGCGCGACGCGCACGTTCACGCGCGGCTCGACGAAGCTCGGGAACGTCACCGGGCTCGTCGCCACGAGCACGCGGACGGCGGGCCTCGCGATCAGCAGACCGGCAATCGCACCCGCAGACGTGAGCACGCATCCTTCGGTGACGAGCTGACGCAGCAGCCGCGGCCACCCGGCGCCGAGCGCCGTTCGAACGGCGATTTCACGCTGCCGCGCTTCCGATCGCGCGATGAGGAGGTTCGACACGTTGGCGCACGCGATGAGGAGCACGAAGGCGACCGCCGTCATCAGGGTGAGGAGCGCGGGGCGCAGCAAGCCGAACAGCTCCACATGGAGCGGGCTCACGTCGACCGCGCGCTTCGAATTCGTGGCCGGGTAGGTCTGCTCCAGGCGGCGCGAGATCGCATCGAGCTCGGTTTGCGCGCGCGCAAGCGCGACGCCGGCTTTCAGCCGCGCGAGCACGACGAAGCCGCGCGTGCCGCGCTCGGCGAGATCGTCCGGGCTGCCGCTCATCACGAACGGCATCCAGGCTTCGGCCTGATCGGTCAGCCCCTTGAATCGCGGCGGCATGACGCCCACGACCGTGAACGACCGCGCGCCGAAGCGAAGCTGGCGTCCGACGATCTCCGGATCGCCGCCGAACCGCCGCTGCCACAAACCGTCGCTCAGCACGGCGACGGCAACCTTCTGCGGGACGGCGTCTTCATCGGACCGAAACGTCCGCCCACGCTGCGCGTCGACGCCGAGCAGCGAGAAGTACGGCGCAGACACATATTCGATGGCGATGCGTTCGGGCTCGTCGCCCGACGAGAGAATCGCGCTCGCGTCGGTGAACGCCGCCATCGCGTCGAATGAGGTCGACTGCGCGCGCCAGTCGAGAAAATCCGGATACGAGGCGCCGCGCCGCTCGACCTTCGACCGCAGCACGTTGCCCCACAGTTCGACGAGGCGATCGGCGTGCGGATAGGGAAGCGCCTGCTGTCGCACGCCGTCGATCACGCTGAAGATGGCGGTGTTGCCGCCTATGCCGAGGGCGAGCGCGAAGACGGCGACGAAGGTGAAGCCGGGCGCCTTCCGCAGCGCGCGCAGCGCGTAGCGCACGTCCTGCGAGAGCGCCTCGATCGGATGAAGATTTCCCATGTGACATGTCGCCTTCGCTCGGCTGAAAGCCTCGCGCTACAGGTGTGGCTGCGGCGCTACCACGGGTGGCTGCGGCGCTACCACGGGTGCGTGTAGGGCGAGCCTTTCAGGCGAGCCAACGTTCGTCAAGGCAGCGATCGAACGAGCATTTCCGTCGCGTCGTGGACGGCGTGCAGGAGCGGACCGTACGCGACGACGGCCAGGTTGGCGCCGATGACCGTGAGCGCCACGCGACCGATCGGCCG
Source organism: Acidobacteriota bacterium (assembly GCA_003222395.1). Classification (GTDB taxonomy): domain Bacteria; phylum Acidobacteriota; class Vicinamibacteria; order Vicinamibacterales; family CAVVIG01; genus Gp6-AA45. Next base: position 32,372 of record QHWB01000050.1, on the reverse strand, counting down.
GCGACGGCGTTCCCGCGCCGGCGCGTGATCGTCGAGCAGCCGCTCGACGCGCGACGCGATTTCACCGCCGCCGACGAGCGTGCTGATCGGCTCGCGCATCGGGCCTTCGTCGGGCATCAGCCGCGCCACTTTCACCAGCGCCGACGCGAGCGCGCAGCGCGCCGTCGGGTTCGCGCCGTCGCCGATGCGATCGGCCGAGTGCTCGGCCGCCGACGCCCATCGGCGCTCGATGCGGCGGGCCGCCGGCATGAGGAACAGGACGTCGGGCGCCGATCGCATCGCGAGCCGTTTCAGGTTGTCCCACGCGCGCCAGTGGCCGGTTTCGTGGGCGACCGTCGCCGCCAGTTCATCCTCGGTCAGCGTGCCGACCAGCGCGCGCGCGACGAACAGCCGCGGCCGCACGATGCCTGCGAGCGCCATCATCGGCATCGGCCCGTCGATTTCGAACGCCGGAATCGGCGAAGCCCGACTCCCGTCCGATGCGAGCGACCGCGCACCGCGCATCCATACGCGCACGCGCCGCGACGCCTGCCACCAGGCGCACGCTCCGCGCGCGCACGCGCAGGCCAGCATCACCACCGCGGCGAAGGCGAGCGCCGCGAGCGTCACGTCGAAGCCTTCGACCGCATCGCGCGGCTCGTATTTCCAGTACGACGGCAGGAACAGCGCCGCGACGAAGATCGCAGAGACGACGGCCGGCGAGACGCGCATGGCGAACCAGAATCGAGCGGCGCCGGTCGGCTGAACGTTTGCGCACTTTGTGCCGGCGAACGCGACAAGACTGCTGACGAGCACGTTCACGAGCAGGAACCACGCGAACGCGAGCGTGACGCCGTGCGCGACGTAGGCGGGAACCGTCATCGGTTCTTCTTGCGTTCCAGCGTCTTTCGTTTTTCGCGAACGAGACGCTCCAGATCGTCGAGCAGATTGCGATCGCGATCCGAGACGGCATCGACGAGCGACGACAGGACGGGCAGCGGCTCGCCCGCATTTCGCTGAAGAAGGCTATCGACCAGCTCGGCCGCGACTGCATGTTCAATCTCGTGGCGCGACGCCGCGGCCTGATAGACGAACGCGCGGCCGACTTTGCGACGCGCCAGAAATCCCTTCTTGTAGAGCCGGTCCATCGTCGTCATTACGGTCGTGTACGCGACACGTGTGCTCATCAGATCGCATGCTTCGCGAACGCTGATCTCGCGCTGCTGCCATGCGAGCGTCATCACTTCACGCTCGAGCGTGCCGAGGCCGTTCTCCAACAGCTCGTGAGACGACTTGAAGCCCCACAACAGCAAGCGCCGCACGTCGCTGAGCGTAGGCGGTCGGCCGCTCACTGTCAAACGGTGCTGACCTTGCATCGGGCATCCGACGGGCTGCATCGCGTGAGGAGACAGTATGGACAATCAGAATCAGAATCCCGGCCAGGGCGGACAGCAAGGCGGCCAGAAGCAAGGGGGGCAGAATCCACAGAATCCAGAACGTGGAACTGGAACCGACAAGGGCGATCAGAAGCAGAACTGGAAACAGCCCGGCCAGGGTGGTCAAAGCGGAAAGGGCGACAAAGGCGGACAGGGAGGCCAAGGCGGCGGCCAGCAGGGGAGCAACCGCTAGCTCGACGATCGACACGCGCCGGCGATCAAGCTTTCACGTGCGAGCAGCCCCACTCGCCAGCGCTTTCCCGGCCACACGACCCGTGCACCACGCCCACTGAAAGTTGAAACCTCCGATTCGCCCGTCGACGTCCAGCATCTCGCCGACGAGGTAGAGGCCGGGGCGCACGCGCGACTCCATCGTCGCCGGATCAATTTCCGTCAGGTCAATACCTCCGGCAGTCGCCTCGGCGAAGCCGTAGCCGCGCGTTCCGGTGATCGGCAGCGGCCACTCGACGAGGGCGCGGACGAGGCGCCGCCGATCGTCGCGCGCGAAATGCGCGAGCGGCGTGCTTTTGTCCATTTCTGTTTCGCGCGGGGCCCCACCCCCGCGCGCTGAGGCGCTCGGTCCGTGGCCCTCGCGCGTATCGAGAACAGAACGTCGCAGCGTCCTTAGCAGCGCCGACGCGACCGACGCCGGCACGAAGCGGGCGAGCGCAGTGTGCACCGTCATGCGAGGATGATCGCTCGCGAGGCGCGTCCACTCGCCGTCCACGTCGGCGAAATCACGTCCCGGATGGAAGCTGACAGTAACGGTGGCGGCGTGGCCGTCCATTGCGGCGCGCAGCCAATGGCGCGACGCGTTCAGCGCCACGGGTCCGCTGACGCCGAAATGCGTCCACAGCATCGCGCCGGCGAGTCGAATCGCGATCGTGCCGTCGACCCGGATCGCGAGCTCGACGTCGTGCGCCACGCCGGTCAGCTCGCGGTGCATCGCATCGTCGTCTGCGAGCAGCAGTGGCGCGAGCGCCGGCGTCGTCGGGACGATCGTGTGGCCGAGGCGACGCGCGATCTCGAGCCCGCCGCCGTCGCTGCCGGTCTTGGGCAGCGACTTGCCGCCGGTGGCGAGAACGACCGCCCCGGCGCGCAGGTCGCCGCTCGTCGTCGCGACGGCAAACTCCTCGTCGTCGGCGACAACGTCGACGACGCGCCGATTCGGGCGAAGCTCGCCGCCGACGCGCGACAACTCGCGGAGCAGCGCGTCGAGCACGTCGCGCGATCGATTCGAGTCGGGGAACAGCTTGCCGTCGCCCTCCTCGTGAAGCGGGACGCCGATTTCGCGGAAGAAGGCGATCGTCTCGTCGACGGGAAACGCGCGGAGGATGCGCCGGACGATCGTCGATCGGCCGCCCCAGAAATCGCGTTCGGTGACGTTGATGTTGGTCACGTTGCAGCGCGATCCGCCGCTGATCACGATTTTTGCGCCGGGTTTCTTCGCGCCGTCGAGGACGATGACGGAACGGGACGGGTTCGCTCGCCTGAGGAAGATGGCGGTCGCGAGGCCGGCGGCGCCGGCGCCGACGACGACTACGTCGTCCCCTGCCACTCGACCGCGAAGCGCCCGAAGTCTGCCGCGAAGCCGCGAATCATCGATTCGATGCCCGATCCCTGCGCCGGCCTCGCCGGCGCACCGATCGACAGATCCTCTTCGTCAGTTTCGGCGCGGCGCCCGGCAGGAAACAAGTCGTCGAGCGACTGGACCTCGAGCGTCGGATCCAAACCGGTCCGCGGTGTCGGCGGATGGACAGCCGGGGCCGCAATCGGCGTCGCCTCGACCTGGTACCGATCCATGGCCCATCGCAGCACGCGCGCTCGCGATTGTGCGTCGGGCAGCGCCGCCAGCGCACGAGCCACCTGTCCCATCGCGTCGACTTCAGCCGCGACTTCGTCTGCCGCAGAGTCTTTCATGCCGACTTCAGAGCGTTCGCCACGCGTGTTGCATCGCATCATCACAATGTTGCCGCCGTTCGATCGCCGGACGAATTCGCTTCGGTGATTGCCGGGCTTCGAGTTATGAAGAGCAGGCGCCGTCTGCGCTGCCCGACCGTATTGGTCCATAAAGTCGCATGCAGTCCAAACGGCGCGCCAGCCCAAGGACGCGCTTATCGTATGCGTTCTCTATGTCTTAGGCCCAATGACAACCTCGCGGACCGGACATGAATGTTCCGATCCAGCACACCTGATCTCGGTTCTGTCGGCGCGGGCCTCACTTGCTCCACGGTGGAACGATGTGGTTCGTGCGCGCGTACGCGATCAGCTGGCCGAGATGCTCGTGCAGATCGCCGCCGATGAACAGCACGACGTCTGCCGTCGATCGATCCTGTCCCATCACCTTGCGCTTCGCCGTCAGTGTTGCCGCGTCGATCGATTCGAGCTGCTGCTTCGCGTACGCGAAGCCCTTGTCGAGGTGCTCGATCACTTGCGTCTTGTCAGACAGCGTGCGCAGCTTGGCCGCTTCCTCGCGGCTGCCGAGGTCGGCCGCCTTCGCGCCGAACCCCATCGGAATGAACGAGTAGCCCTCCATCGCGGCCAGCATCAGCACTTCGCTCACCGACCGGACACCGTCCATCGGCCGCCATGTGTACTTGTCCTGCGGAAAGGCCTGCGCGAGGCCGAGGAACTTCTGATGAAGCGTGTCGAGGTCGGCGACGAACGATGCTTTCAGCGAGGCGACCGACTCCTTGGTCATGACGTCTTGAGCGCGAGCGGGTGCCGCAGCGCTGACCAGGACGGCGGACAGCGCCACTGTCAGGCACAGGAAACGGAACATAGTGTGACTCCTTGGAATGAAGGTGACCGAACAGTACACCGCTAAGACGTTGGGCGCCACAAAAGAGATTCGACACGCGTGCTGCGACTCGTCTTTTATAATCGGCCGGTCTCGATTTGAACGAGGAGGTTCCGATGATGCGAACGGCTTCGGTGCTGTGGCTCGCGCCCGTGTTCCTGGCGGCCGCCGTTCTGCGGGCGGCGCAGGCGCCGCCGGCACAGAATCCCGCGGCGAACAATCCGCATCTCGGGAATCCGGAATCGATCCGCGGCGGGATGACGCTGTACCGCGTGCGCTGCGCCGACTGCCACGGCCTCGACGCCACCGGTTATCGCGGACCCGATCTCATCGGCCTCCTCGCGGGCGGGGCCACCGACGAGCGGATCTTCCAGACGATCCGGAACGGCGTCCCCGGGACCGAGATGCCCTCCAGCAAGGACCCCGACAACGAGCTTCTGATGATCATCGCGTATCTCCGCAAGATGGGCAGCGCGACGGCGGCGGAGCGCCCGGTCGGCAACGTCGACAACGGTGCGCGCCTCTTCGCATCGCAGTGCGCGAGCTGTCATCGCGTCGCCGGCCGCGGCGGAAGGCTCGGGCCCGAGCTGACGCGGATCGGCGCGTCGCGATCCCGGTCGGCGCTCATACGTGAAATCCGGACACCGTCGGAATGGATCGCGCCGACGTTCGAAACCGTGACCCTGGTGACCAAAGACGGACAGCGAATCCGGGGCGCCAAGAAGAACGAAGATGTGTTTTCGGTTCAGGTGATGGACACGCGCGAGCGCATCCAGGGCTTTCTGAAATCGAATCTGCAGCAGGTCGTCTACGAGAAAGAGTCGCTGATGCCGGCGTTCGCCCCCAGCCGGCTGAACGACGCCGACCTCACCGATCTCGTCGGATACCTCAGCTCGCTGCGCGGCACCGATTTGACGGCGGTGCGCGATACCACCCCGCCGTCGGCGCCCGTTACGCCGCAGGACCTGCTCGACGGGTTGAAGGATCCCACGCGGTGGCTCACGTATTCCGGCGACTACAACGGCCAGCGCCACAGTCCGCTCACGCAGATCGCGCCCGACAACGTGCATCAGCTCTCCGCGCAGTGGACGTTTCAGACGGGCACGCTCGGCAGCTTCCAGACGACGCCGATCGTGATCGACGGCGTGCTCTACGTCACCGGCTTCAACAACAACGCGTGGGCCATCGACGCGCGCACGGGCCGGCAGATCTGGCGATATCGCCGCGAGCTGCCCGAGGATCTGCACAACTGCTGCGGCGCGGTGAATCGCGGCTTCGGCGTGCTCGGCGATCGGCTGTACATGGCGACCATCGACGCGCATCTCGTCGCGCTCGACATGAAGAGCGGCGGGGTGCTGTTCGACGTGCCGCTCGCCGACTACAAGGTCGGCTACTCGGCGACGGTCGCGCCGCTCGTCATCAAGGACAAGGTCATCGTCGGCATCGCCGGCGCGGAGTTCGGCATCCGCGGCTTCATCGACGCGTACGACGCGAAGACCGGCGCGCGCGCGTGGCGCTTCTACACGGTCGCCGGACCGGACGAACCGGGCGGAAACACGTGGCCGAAGGGCGAAGCGTACATGCGCGGCGGCGGATCGATCTGGGTAACCGGCACGTACGATCCGCAGCAGAACCTGATCTTCTTCGGCACCGGCAATCCCGGTCCGGATTACTACAGCAACGCGCGCGAAGGCGACAACCTGTACACGGCGTCGCTCGTCGCGCTCGATGCCGACACCGGAAGAATCCGCTGGCACTATCAGTTCACGCCGCATGACGTGCACGACTGGGACTCGACGCAGGTGCCGGTGCTCGGCGAGCTGACGATCAACGGTCAGCCGCGGAAGGTCGTCATGTTCGCGAACCGCAACGGCTTCTTCTACACGATCGATCGCGTGACGGGCAAAATCATCGTCGCCAAACCGTTCGTCGAGACGACGTGGGCGAAGGAAATCGGCTCCGATGGGCGGCCGGTGCTGTTGCCGGGCAACCTGCCGGACGAAGAGGGAACGAAGACGTGTCCCGATCTCGGCGGCGGAACGAACTTCATGTCGCCGTCCTTCGATCCGACGACGCGGTTGTTCTTCGTGACGGCGCGCGAGACGTGCGCGACCTACTTCGCGTTCGATCAGAAGTTCAAACCCGGAGAGCAGTACGAATCGGGCGGCACCGTGCGTCCGCGAGATCAGAAGAATTTCGGCGCGCTGCGCGCGATCGATCCGGCCACCGGCCAGCTGAAATGGGAATTCCGCTACACGTCGGTGTCGTCCTCCGGCGTGCTGACGACCGAATCGGGCCTGGTGTTCGCGGGCGACGGCGACGGCAACATCATGGCGTTCGACTCGCGCTCGGGAAAGAATCTCTGGCACTACCAGCTGGGATTCTCGATGCGATCGACGTCGGGCACGACCTACATGCTCGACGGCCGTCAATACCTGCTGGTGCCGTCGGGCAGCATGCTGACGGCATTCGCCCTGCCGGAAAGAAAATGATTTCGCAGCCGGTTCGGTCTGGCACCGAACCGGCATGTCCCGGTCAACGCGGTCGCCATCCCGCGTGCCACTCTTCGTGGAGGAACATGCACATCAAGGCGGAAAACGGGCTATTCGTGTGCGCCGAACAGGGCGGAGGCCTCAACGGCTTCGAACGGCGCGACGCGTTGATCGCGAATCGCGTTGAGGCGCGCGAGTGGGAAACGTTCACGGAGGAGGAGCACGGCGATGGCACCGTGTCGCTTCAGTGCGCCAACGGCATGTACGTTTGTGCCGAGAACGGCGGAGGCGGGCCGGTCAGCACGAACCGGTCCGCAGCCGGACCGTGGGAACGCTTCCGCCGTTTCATGTCGACCGACGGCCGCGTGCAGTACCTCTGCTTCGACGGCGTGCATTTCCTGCGGGTGAGGACGGACCTTGCGCAGCCGGTCGTCGACGCGACCGGCGTCGCGCAAGGATTCACGTTTCGTCGCCTGAACACGCTCGCCTCGCTGATCGAGCGCGCGCGCATCCGCGGATCGATGTTCACGGCGCGCTTCCCGATGTCGCTCGGGCCCCGACCCGGGCAGCCGTCCAACATCCTCGCGATGGTGGCGATGCCGTTTCTGCCGCAGTCGGAGCAGGACGCCGCCTTCGGCGCGTACCTCGATCGCGGCTATACGCACGCCGTCAGCGGCCCCATCGTGGATCCGGGCGGAAACCACGGCATCTATCCGCCGAGCGACTTCACACAGGCGGATGCGTTCAACCGCTATCTCGACGTGCTCGAACGAGGCTCCACGCGCGGCCTCCAGTGGATCCATTTCGTGAAGCCCGACAACTGGACGCTCGACGAAGTTCAGCGCGAGCTCGAGCCGCTCTATCGGCAGCCTCGCGCGCAGGAGCTCCTCGGCCTCGTGATTCCCGCCGGCTGGGAGCCGGGCCGCTTTCGACTGACGAACGCCGATTGGGGCGCCTTCTTCAGATGGGGACGCGACGTGTTCCCCAACTCAGCGATCGGCATCCACATGGATCCGGATCAGGACGCGCCCGCGGGCGGAGACGACGACAAGCGCGGCATCAACAACGCGCAGGCGTGGGCCAACGTCACTGGCGACCTGCATTTCTGGCTCGTGCAGAACGCCGGATACACGCAAGGCCCGTCGCCGATCGCGACACCCGAGTTCGTCAGGAACTTCACCGATCAATTCAACGTGCGGGTGCGCGGCTCTCTGAAAGATCGGTTCGTCAACGGCTACGCGGGGTGGCCGACGTCGAGCGCGTGGGGACCGGGGCAGCCGATCAAGGTAATCGCGGGCGAGTACGCGGCGTTCGCCGATTTCTGGAGAGACTGGCCGGAGAGCGAAGCGCGCCGTCTCGGTGACCTGGCGATCGCGGCGGGCGCTGACGGGTACCTCGATGGCGGAACCGTCGCCGTGCCGTGATCGGTCGATAGAGGTCGCGCTCGCCCATTCCGTCATCCGATTTCCACGAATCTTCGAACCGTCCAGTTGCGTGCTTCCACGAGCCGCGTAGGATTCACTCCCTGCGAACGTCCCCGTTCGCGAGGAGGATCGTCAACAACGCGACGCTGAATCATCTGAGCGGAATTCCGTCGGGAACGGCGAACCGGCTGTTGTTCTGGTCGAGCGCGCGATAGACGTCAGACGACTACGTACAAGAACAAATGGCCCAATCAGGATCGCTTCTGATTGGGCTCAATGAACACTAATAGATGTTGAATTACTTCCCTTCGCTGTCGTACCAGTTACCACAACATTGTTCGCGACCACCAAGAATATTCCGGCTGCACTATACGTATGTGGTGGCGCGACATTGGTATGTGTCGTTGTGGTAGGCGTCGAATCGCCCCAGTGCCAGTCGACGCTAGTGATGTCCGTATCGACCACAGCCTTACCGCTCAACGTCGCAGATATATTGCAGCTGATGGTGTTGGCTGGAGGCGCCGCTTGCAGTGTGCAGTTGACGGTGATGTCAGGTACTGGCGGCAGCGTCACGGTCACTGTCGTCGTTCCTGAACCCGTCACGCTGCCGCCGGTCGCCGTCACCTTCGCCGTCGCGCTGCCGATCGTGGGATAAGGGCCCGGACAGGCCTGCGTCGCCGTCGCCGTCGTGAACGTCGCGCCATTCCCGCAGTCCCAGGTAAAGCTCGTCGCCGGCGGCGCGCCGAACTGCTGGTTGACGTTCGCCGAGAGCGTGACGCCCGTCGTATTGACGACCACTGTCGAGGGTATGGCTGTCAACGTGATGGTGTAGGCTGGAACCTGCGGTGCCGGCGCCGGAGCTGGGGCCGCGGCCAACACATTAATCGTCGCATTCGCATCGGCCCTGCGTCCGGCAGCGTCGGTCACGCTGACGCTCGCAGGATATGTTCCGGCGGCCGCGTAGAGATGCGCGCTGCTCGAGCTCGATCCGGTGAAGCTGGCGCCATCGCCGAACGTCCACGTCACCTGAAACGGCGGCACGCCGTCCTTGATGCTCGCATTCAGGATCGTCGTCGATCCAACGATCACATCGGCCGCGGTCAGCGTGACCGTGAGTGGTCCCGTCGGTGTCGCGCCTGGATTCGGTCCCGGCGCCGGCGTGGGTGTTGGAGTCGGGGGCGGCTGCGCGGCAGGCTGTGTGCCGACGCCGGTACGGGCCGACAGCGCTCCCGCCTTCGCCGTCACGGTGGCCGCTGTCGACGCCACGAGTGTCGTCGAGCCGATTCCGTTGCTGTCGGTCGCGGCCTGTTCGGGATTGAGCGCGCCGACGGTTGTGGAGAACGTCACCACGACGCCGCCAAGCGGCTGACCGGTTGGACCCTGGACCTTCGCGGTAATCGTCGCATGGTCGGCCGTCGTACCGCTGCCAACGCTCGATCCGAGCGTCAGCGAGAACGGTTCGTTCGCGGCGGTCGCCGCGGCCGAGGCCGCGGGCTGCGTCGGCGATTGATAACTGCAGGCGGACGCGGTGAGCGCGAGCGCGACGGCGAACTTCCGCATGACGGGATGTCCTCCGACCCAGGCATCTCGGTTCTACGAACGACAATTTACGGACACCAGCCCGCGCGCACGTCGGCTGGAGTGCGCGAACGGTGGTGCAGCTCTATTTCAGAGAGGGTCCCATTCTGTCACACGAGCGAGTGTTGTGTGCGCGGTAATGGTGGTTTCGTCAGCTTTTTCGCGAAACTGAAGCGGCTGAAACCGTTGTCTATTGATGAAAGACCGGCGTGTTAGAGGTTCCAGCCGTGAGGTCCCGTCCAGCCGTCGGCGGTGATTTGTCGCTCGAACTCGGCTTGTCGCTTCGCGAGATCGCTCGAATCAAGGAAGCGTTCAACGCTTTCGGTGCCGTCCGGGGTGACGACACACAGCTCGAAGCCGCCTTCGCGCGCTTCCCGCGCTTCGTAGCGAAGAAATTCCCCTCGACGTTCGAACCACCGGAACATGGAGCCTATCGCACGCATCGCGCCGCGATGGCGCGGTGCAACGTCGTGAGTAATCGATCGGCCGGACAAGGCTTTTTCAGGATTGCATCGACGGATCGTACCCGCATCGCGCGCTCGTACGCCTGGTCATCGCCGGTCAGCACGACGAGCGGCGTCGACGTGGTCCCCTGATGCTGCCGCAGGCGATCGCAAAGGTCCAGGCCATCGCCGTCGGGCAGGAGCACGTCGATGACGATCGCGTCGGGCCGTTCGATCGTGGCGATCGCGAAGCCTTTCTCGGCGCGCGTCGCCGTCGTGACGTTGAGTTCTTCCTGCAGCACGAGGGAATAGAGATCGAGCTGAGTGAGGTTGTCTTCGATCAGCAGCACCGATGGCCGGGATCGCCGGCCGTTGACTTGCGCGGTTTCGAGCGTGGTTCGAGCCATCGCTCCATTCATCGGCCGAATGGCCGCGCACCGATAGGTATTGCAGGAACTGGCATCAATGGTGCGTAAACGGCTTCAAAAGGACGTTCATTCTTTCATTGCCGCGAGGAGGATGCTGGACGTATCGTCTCGGACGGTCGCCGGCTCGCATTGCCGGCGTTGGAGAAGGGGCACTCACATGAGACGCTCGCATCTGACGGCCGCGATGGTCGCGATCGCTCTCGGCGCGCTCGGCATCATTCGAGATCACGGTGTGGCGGCGCAGCAGCGGGCCGAAATGCACGACATGCAACTGGTCGGCTTCAACGATCTGCAGGCGCGAAGCGCGTACCAGCCGGTCATCCACAAACAAGGAGATCGCTGGATCGCCTACATCGGCCACCATGGAGGCAGTCAGCTCAATCCCCTGACGGGAAAACAAGAGAGCAACGGCACTTCGATTCTCGATGTCACCGATCCGAAGCGGCCGAAGTATCTGGTGCACGTTCCGGGAGAGCCGGGACAGGGTGAGGCCGGCGGCGCCCAGATGGTACGCGTGTGCGATGGCCGCGAGCTCCCGCGCGCCGACAGGAGCAAGGTGTACCTCCTGCGCACGTTCGGCAACAGCGGGCACGAAGTATGGGACGTCACCGAGCCGACGAGACCCGAGCGCGTGACCGTCGTGGTGAGCGGCCTCCGGCAGACACATAAGAATTGGTGGGAGTGCGACACTGGCATCGCGTATCTCATCTCGGGCGATCCGGCCTGGCGCACGACCCGAATGACGAAGATCTACGATCTGAGCGATCCGGCGCATCCGGTGTTCATCCGCGACTTCGGTCTTCCGGGACAGCAACCCGGGTCGACCGGCCCGGTGCCGACCGAGCTTCACGGCCCGATTTCGCTCGGGCCGAAAGCCAACCGCGTGTATTTCGGCTATGGCACCGGCGTGAGGGGCATCGTGCAGATCGTCGATCGCGAGAAGCTCTTGAACGGACCCAAGGAGCCGACCGACGAAAATCTCGTCTATCCGCAGATCACCAGGGTCGATCTTCCGCCCGACGTGGGCGCGCATACCGCGTTCCCGCTCCTCGGGATGGACGTCGCGGAGTTCGGTATGCAGAAAGCACCGACCGGCCGCCGTGCTGCTCCTTCCGCGGCTGACGGCGGCCACGATCACGAGGTGTCGGTCCCGGCAAACCAGACGCAGGCGCGCCGTGACTTCATCGCGGTTGTCGGCGAGACGACGGCCAACGAGTGCTTCGAGAACCGGCAGATGCTGCGCATGCTGGATGCGACGGTCGAGACGCGGCCCTTCGGCGCCTCGTCGTTCACCGTGCCGGAGTCGAGCCGCGACTACTGCAGCCGCGGCGGCCGCTTCGGCACGCATTCCTCGAACGAGAACTTCACGCCGATCTACTACAAGCGGGTGCTGTTCCTCGCGCATTTCAACGCAGGCGTACGCGCCGTCGATATCCGCGATCCGTTCAACCCCAAAGAGATCGCGTTCTATGTCCCAGCCATTACCAGCAAGACCGACAAGCGGTGCGTGGGCACTGGAGCGGACGAAAAGTGCAAGGTCGCGATCCAGACGAACAACGTCGAGGTCGACGACCGCGGCTATATCTATATCGTCGATCGGGCGAACACGGGCATGCACATTCTCGAGCTCACCGGCGCGGCCCGAAGTGTCGCGAGGTTCTGATCCAAAGGACGATCCTTCTTTCGATCTGCGGGCCCGACGGCACGAGCGTTGCTCGATCCAGCGCCTATGGCGTTCATCACCATGTGGCAGCGCGGCGATCTGAAATGTGTGTTCGTGGTCGCGACCGGGACGCCGCAGCCGTATCGGTTATGTCTTATTGAAGGCGACACGGTTTTGCGAACGAAATCGGTGAAATCGCCCGACGACGCAGTTCGCGTGTCGAACATGTGGCAGGCCCAAGAACCTGAGAATCTGCGGGCCGCCCACCCCGCGGGTCGGACGACGGTAGGTAGTTTTTTCGCACCGATAGTGAAACGTTCACGGTTGTTCCGCGCGGCCTATTGATCGGCTGCTGCCCCGAAACACCCTCCGACTGACAACGACCGTCTGAAACCGTTCGACCCTTCGGCGTGGCCTGTGCGACGTTCTGTTCCAAATAGGCGCGAGCGGTTTACGCCGCGAGCGCGTCTGCGCGTGGGGGCGGGCCCCGACCTCACGCTCTTGCGACCGCCAGCCCCTCAAGGCCGATCCGCTTTCAGGCTGACGCGGATCTGAACCAGATCATCGTGTCCGCGTAGTGAGGCGCGTGCCTGCTATCGACTTCAGAACCGCGACGACAGCAGGTCCGGCCGGCCTGAACGGATCGGGAAGTTCTCGCCGCCACAGCAGATGATGGCCGGGTCCTGGTCACGCACGACCAGGCGACCATGCCTCGACATTTCCGTGAGTTCGTGCGCTCACAGCACAGCCCTGGCGTGATCGTCGTCCCGCAACATCTTCCGCTTGGGGAAGTCGCCGACGACCTGATTCTCATTTGGACAGCGACAGAAGCGGAGGAATGGACGGATCGATTCGTCTACTTGCCGATTTGATCGAAGCGCAAGACACGAACATCCGTCGGAGACGTTGAACACCTATACCTGGCGGAATTCTGAACAGTCCAAGAACAGCCGCTGGGACGATCAGCGAGTATCCGACGAACTGCGCGTCAGAGTTTCGCATCTAGCCCAACTCATAGTTCAGCGTTAGAGGATGCTCAGTCCCGTGTCCAACAGCCGACGTGCCCTCGCCGCGCAGGCCCCGAAGCTCTCCTGTGCCGGAGCCAGGAATGACGAAGTAGGACTCCTTCGCCGCGCCGTTCTCGAATATTCCAGCGCGTTGGAGCACAAAGCTGCCGGCTTTCCCTGCAACGTGCCCGACGACCCGCTCGAGGCCGACGAACGTGGCCGAGCCGTCGCTGCGGTACATCATCAAGTATTCGACATGCCCTTCGCCCGCAATATCGCCAGTGAACGTCTTTGTGACGGCGGCCCGAGTCAGCTTTGGTAGGTCCTGGCCCTCACTATAAGGCTTCTCGTCCCAGCTCTTGATGGTGAATCGGGAGTTCGCAACGTTCTTCATGTTTTCTCTCTCGGCCAGGTGATCGGAAACAGATGTCCAGGGGGCGCTACAGTCTCCAGAGCCGGCTTCCTTGTTGGTCTGTTTCACGGGCTGACCATCGTGTTCAACATGATTGCTGCCCTCTTCCTTGACGTTCGAATCTACAAGCTTTGGCCCCACCGCCAAAGGCGGCAGTAATGCCAAGCATGAAGCCGAGATCGTACAAGCGCCCGGAGTTCGGGATTGCGGTTGCTTCGTTCTGGCCGACCTACTGCCCACCGGGCCGCTGGTCGACCTGGTAATAATGGACCTGGCCTTCCTTGCTCCGCGGTGTCATCGCCATGCGTATGCTTTTGCCGGTGTTGGGGCAGCTGGTGGCACGGTGCCAACGTTCTTCATTGGCATTGATCACGTCGCCCAGTTCGCCATGGACCACTCCGACGCCGGAGATCAGCGCACAGACATTGCCGTAAACATTGACCCAGAGTTCCACCATGTTGGCGTGCCAGTGGCCCCAGTTGGTGGCGGGCGGCAGCTCCGTGAGGTTCATTCCGATGTTCAAGTTGGAGGAGGTATGGCCGTCATACAGGAAGCGCTCACCCGTGCGCTTCGAATCGCCATACTCCGTAACATTGAAGAACGGCACGTTGAATGAGTCGTAGCCGCCGGTCGAGGTAATCTTAGTCTTTATATATTTGTAGCCGGGAGTGGGCGTCGGCGTTTCGCTTTCCGGATAGGATGGCGCCTGCCCTGCGGGCGTGTTGCGGTAATACACAACCGGCTCGGTGCCGGCAGTCTCCATGCAGTAGGACAGGCGTGGTGCCACGTTGAACGCCCAGCCCCTCGACAAGACCTTGGGCTCCTGGCCGTCGATCGTCATCTTCACAGCGCCGCTATAGACCCAGCCGAAGACGCGGTCGTCGGCGTAGAACATGCACTTGGCCTTGTCGCCTGGGGCCATCTGGACGTAACGACCGTCGAAGTCGCGCGTCAGAACCACTTTCTCTTCCCAGCGCGCCTGTCCCTGATGCGACTTGAGAATGTCGGCGATATGCCAGATCGGCTTATTGACTCCGGTGTAGGGCGTTTCCGGCGTCTTCTGGGCCGCCCAGACAATGCGTTCCGGGCCGTTTTCGCCGCCAGCCTGAGACCACCAATTCGTCTGGGGCCCACGGGCGGGCGCCGATGCCGGCGCAGCAGGGGCCAGGGTCTGGGCCAAGGCTGGCGCCGCGGCAAAAGCCATGGCCAGTGTGATCCACGTGTTGAGTGATTTCACGGGAGCCTCCTGTCGTTATTTGGATGTCCAAAAACAGGTGCAAATTTCACAGGTGTGCGTCGCCGTCTAACGCGCAGCATCAGCCGCGGCGCTCTCGATTCTGCGCCGTCGGCTGCATGCGGAGTTAGACAGCGACTTCAATTAAAGAATCCTATTTGCGTCTGCGAACGGCTACCGTCGAAACGCTTGCTGCTTGCCAAGCAGATAGGCCGCCACGATCCGAATGAGCGGATGGCCCGCGTTCCAGCGGCCTTGAGTTCGGCATCGTCACGCGCCAGGCCTGGGCGGTGTCGCCTGAGGCATCGAACTCTTTCTCAGCTGTTATCTTTGAGGTTGCTCAACATCCGCCTTGCCCTCCTACCCACGCCTGGCGCCACGCGCCGTCCTGACGCGTATAAATCTCAAACTGTTCGTTCTCGTAGCCGGTCACTTCGATCACGACTTCATCTGTCCCGTCGTGATCCAGATCCAATTGATCCACAAACCGGACACGCTCGGAATCCTTTCCATCCTCGAGATCTGTGGTCTTGTGATAGCGCGCCAATTCAATCGATGACTTTGAACCCGTTATCCCTCCGATTAGAAACATGTCGTGTCGAGCGCCCTTCGCCTTGACCGATAAAGAACCAATCAAGACTCTTTGACCGCGGTGATCGACCTTGGTCACAACAAGATGCTCGATCTGAATATCTTTCGCTTCGTCGGGCACGCCATGCTTCCGAAAGCCTTCCATCGCCAATCGCATCGCTTGGCTACGTTCTATCGCATTAGCTTGATGCTGCGCGTTCTGATGAGGTCGAATCATTTTCGCGTTCGTCGCCAGCGCCATGGCCTCGGTCGAAAGATGAACGGAGGGGTCGGTTGAAACCACGGCGGCTGAGGAATTGCACTGCAATGGCGTAACCCTCTCGATCTTGACGTCGCCTCGCCGCTCACCACCCACAAAGAGAGCGTAACGCCGTCCAACTTCGTAAGAGCTGGTCTGGTCTGACGATACAGCCTTCAGGTTGAGAATTTCGATCATGATCAGGTCACCGAATCGAGCCGTCGGACCAGCGGGCGTAAATCCCTGTGCATAGTGATTATGGGTCACCACATAGAGCGGCTGATTTGGCCCGCGCTGACGAAAGGTCCGTTCATCAGCGTTGACCCACAGCGTCCCGAGCAACAGGAACAATAAGAGACAGCCTTTATTTTTCAGTGTCTGCTCCCGAACGAGATGTACTGACTGCCTAACGACACGCGCTGAGCCGCGGCGCTCTCGATTTCACGAGCGCCGCCGGCTCCAGCGCGCTGTTAAACCGCTGCCCGATTCTTCGAGGACTCGTTTCTCGGTTCGCGAAATCTGTAAACGCTCCACGACATCATCGACGTAATCGCCGTACCCCCATCCGATGGCTTGGGCACGCTTCCGCACCCAATTGAGCCGGGCCGACACCCGCGTTCGTTCCTCGCCTGAAAGAGCCGGCCATGCTTTTGCGACGGCATCGAGCTTGTTCTCCAGCGCGGCAAAGTAGTTCTCGTCCCCGTAGCCGAGATCCGCCGCCTGTTCCGTGCCAGCCTCGATGAAGGTGAGCATTAGGTCCACGGTGCCTGACACATCGCCGGTCGACCGACGATACTCGGTGATCGCCGCCGTGCCGTCGCGAAGAGACACGCGCCGTTGACTGAACGGATCCGGAAAGACCGCCTCCGTAACGAGCTTGCGATATTTCTCCACGGCGTTCGGCGATGGTAGGAGGCGAGCCTGCAAGAAGCGCCGATTCGCGGTGTTCGCCTCATACAGGTCGTGAACGAGGTCAACAAGGCCACGTCGATCGAGAGCCTCAAGCCTCGTCTTGACATCCGTCCAACTTGGCTGACGTTGAGATGCTTTCGGAGAAGATATCGGCATTCCAGGTTCCGAAACAATGAGCTGCTGATTCAGCGGTCTAACGGTCTGCCGCTGAGCGGCCGCGTTTTACAGCCGTCCGCTCCAGCCGCCTGTTATGCGCCGCGGGGATGCCGCGCGATCCTCTTTGCCAGGCCTGACCGCCGCCGGCGCATTGCGGTCCGCTCTGAGACAGAACGTTGAAAGCGTTACTTCGAGGCGATCGTGGGGTTCACCCAGCCGTTCTTCATCACGCCATGCGACGGACGGAAGCTGAGATAGTCCACATGATCGGGAATATCGGCCCAGCCATGTATTACGCCCGGCGGAACGATCAGCACGTCTCCGACTTTCAACTCGATTTTGCGTGAGCCAACCGCCAAGCCGCCGCAGCCCGGGCCGTTCGGTCCGCCGTCGGGGTTGGCCGTGCTGTGCCGGCCATTGACGACATGGCCATCAATGAACGCCGTGCCGCCGCCGGAGACGATGTAATAGCCTTCGGTCTGATTATCATGCGTAATGGCGCCCGGAATTGCATCCGCCGGCGGATTTGCCATTCGTTCTCCACACGGGATGGTTTGGGCCGCTGCCTGCGCATTCCCCGCTCCGGCGGCAGGCGCGGGCGGCGGGTTCCGAGTGGAGGCGCGGTGAATGATGCCCAACTCCATGCTCCAGCCGTCGCCGATATCGACAACCTTGGCATTCTCATCACGGGTCCGCTGAGATTGTTCCGTGGCGCTGATCTTGTCGATCTCAGCCTTGGTGATGACGGTAGCGGTCGTCGGGTTTCCCGGCCTGGGCTGGGCGTAGACCGCCACAGGAATCAGAACCGCCGCCGTGAGCAAGACTTTCAGTGCAGTGTTTTTCATTGTCTTCCTCCTGAACATGTTGTCGCCCTCAGGCGCTGTTAGCCGGCTTCACACGTCAGCGTCCTGACGGACACTTGGATCCAGCGAAATGGGAGATTATTGCATCACCGCCGTCTGATCCAGCCCTGGTTTGTGAAGAAGACCTGCGACTGCGTGACTCGGATCCACGCACTCAGGCGAAGCAACTGCTTGGACGCAAGGTCCGACTCGCCGAGCGAAGCCGTGATGCACTCGCCCGCTCAGCGGCGCCTCTCGGGCGGGATCGGCCGCATCTATCGTCTGATGCTGTTCGCATAGCGACAAAACGGCGATGAACACCGCACATGGCGTCGACTCCAGACGTGGTGTACACGCACGTCGAAATCGCCTGCGCCGACTTAGGTAGCGATCAGTCGCCTGGTGGTTACTGGACACCGGCTTCATAGGCCGCACGTCACCATCGATAAATGCTGGTGTTACAGGGGACCAATCTCGCAGTAGGGTGTTACACGCGTTGTACCTAGACGTCGTTCGACCGACGTTGGCGGCAGTGCGTTCTCGTTGCTGCTTGGCACGCGCGCCCCGAAGCGTGGTGTGCAGCTCAAGTTGTGATCAGTAGAACTTGCGCAGGTTCATGCTGACATACAGCAATGAGACCTGATCGGCGTAGCCGTTGAACATCAACGTACGCCGCATGAAGAATTCGCCGAGGCGGCGCTCGGTCGCTTGGCTGTAGGACGGCGTCGGGACCTCCGGATTCACGTTCGCGTAGAAGCCGTACTAGTTCGCGTTAGCTTCCTGCAATGAGTTTAGCGGCTGCTTCTCCACGAACCGGATTTTCACGATCGACTTGATGCCTTTGAAGCCGTACTTCCACGGCACGACCGGGCCGAAGCGGCGCGCCATTCTGGTTGAGCAGCGTCTCGCCGTACAGGCCGACCGCCAGAATGGCGAGTGGGTGCATGGCCTCGTCCATCCGTAGTCCTTCTCGGTAGGGCCACGGAAGAAGCGCTGGGAAGCGGCGGCGCTGGCCCGCCATCTCCTGCGGGCGGTAAATGCTGGTGAACTCGACGTACTTGGCGTTTGCCGCCGGCTGAAATCGCTTGAGGAAATCGCCGAGCGGAAAGCCGTCCCACGGGATGACCATCGACCAGCCTTCGACGCACCGCATTCGGTAGACGCGCTCCTCGAGGGCGTGCGGCTTCAGGACATCTTCTAATGTGTACGTGCCGGGCTTGCCACACAGTCCTTCGACGGCCACGGACCATGGCTTCGGCTTGAATGCAGCGGCGTTTTGAACGGCGTCGCTCTTGGCCGATCCGAATTCGTAGAAGTTGCAGTACGACGGGACGGCCTGCCGCGGCGTGAGCCTGTCGGTGGCGGTAACGAGCTTGTCCGTGGTCGTCAGCTTGTCGTCGAGTCCCCGATCGCGACGAGCGCGCCCAGAAATTCCCGGCGCCGCATGTAGAGGCCCTTCGGTGTGATCTCGGACGAGGGAATATCCGCAGGTGGCCTAATAAGCATGGCGGACCGGTAGCGTCAATGTGGGCCGTCGCGTACGAACCTTCTCAATGGCCGCGGTTCGATTAGTGTCTGCGGTCGACGCGTTCGCGGAGGTAAGGTGTCGCGGACATCGCCAAGCGCGGCGACGGACTTTGTCGGCGCGCAGCACGAGGTTTGAACGGCCGGGGACATGAGTTGATGTGACTAACACGGCGATTACTCGGACGTACTCCTAGCTGCACGATGTCGTCAGCGGACGCAGAAAACCTGTACCGGTTTGCGAGGCCGTCGGCGAGTAGACAAACGGGAGCTCCGTTGTCGCATGATTTCCAACGGCCGTCCGCTTCGTGTGCCATGCGCTACCAGACGCGCTTCGGTTGCCGAATAGGCTTGCGGGTGGACCGCCGCTGGATCGGTTGCAACGACCAGCACGAGGTCAGCTTTCCGAGTCGGTTGACGATCCGTTGCCATTGCCGGTCCTTTGGCAAGATCACGGTCATCGTTCTTTCACGATCTGGCGGCAGTTCGCCGACTGAAACCCGTACCAACGGCGTGCGTGCCCGCTCAAAATCGCCACGATCGCGTGTCCCTTTCCACCGGCTGTACGGGATGAAACCAATGACGGCAACGCCCGCGATCACGATGACCAAAGCGACAGCTGTCCGGATCGTCGGCGTTGTATTCATCTGCCAGCTTTGCCCAACGACAGCGATCGCGTTCCTCGAGCCCAGCGCGACTGGTCCGGTCGCGTATTTTTAATGCCTAAGGACGACAGATCGGCCACTCTACATCTACGAAGTAGAGACGACCTGGGTGTGCGCCCGGGCCATTCAGCCGCCGGTGCGCGCGCGCCATGCGAAGTAGACGAAGATGATGATGAGGGCCACAAGCACCAGGCGTGCGATTCCCATCAAGCGCGTCGAGGCGACGGGGCGTGCCCCGGTGGGCTGCATGCCGGTGACGGCAGCGACGGCGGCAATGATGACCGCGAGGGCGAGCCACACGAGCCAGGTCATGGACCCGGCATATTACCAACAGGGAGACGTGGTTCGGCACCTCGACGAGTTACGACGGGAAACGGCTGTGCCCGCCGTTCTGACCCGCGTGGGTTCACGCTGCGTCCGCGGGCTGTGCGAGCTGGGCAAGCGTACCCGTCATCTGGTCCCGAAGAGTGGCCAGAGTACGCTGAGCATCCCTCCAGCGTTGCTCTTCGGCGCGTACGAAGCGCCCGTAGGGCGCAATCGCGTCGCTGAGTCGATGCGCGCTCTGTTCCTGCGCTCGCTCGAATTCGGTTCGGAGTGCTGTAGAGAGCTGAATCCGGAGTGCGACAATCTTCTCCTGCAGCGTCGCCTTCGCCCGCCGGCGTCGGGCGGGGATGATCAGGAATCCAACGCCCAGCAC
This sequence comes from Acidobacteriota bacterium, assembly GCA_003222395.1. Classification (GTDB taxonomy): domain Bacteria; phylum Acidobacteriota; class Vicinamibacteria; order Vicinamibacterales; family CAVVIG01; genus Gp6-AA45. The sequence goes on along the minus strand of QHWB01000050.1, from coordinate 11,851 downwards.
GACGCTGGCGAGCAGGATCCCGGTGATGTCCGCCGCTGCGGTTGACGCTGCGATGGTCACGATCGTGCCGAGGCCGACCGCGGCACCGCCGGCCGCCGCGGCCGCCGCGACGGCAATTTGCGCCTGGTCCGCAATCGTCTCGCCTTCCAGACGTTTGTCGTAGGTATCCACCACGCGCTGCGCTTCGCGGCCAACCGAGTCCATCAGGCGGGAACGGTCGTGGTGAAAGCTGCCCACTTCAGGAGCACCGAGTACGCGCGACGCATGCTCGCGATGCCGCTCGGAGAGTTTTCGCGTGACCGCCTCCCACTGTCGAAAGTCCCGGTCGACAAGCCAGTCGATCAGTTCCGCGACGCGCCGCTCGATCTGAGCCGAGGCATCGGCGACGACCTTGTCTTCGAATTCCTTCTGAATGCGCGAGCGGTTCAGCAGGTCGGTGAAGCGCCCGAGTCGAAGCGTCTCTTCGAAAAAACGGTCGCCGCGTCCTTCCATGTCGGCAAGAACCTTCTCGACCGCGGTGATCCGCAGCTCGAACCCGCGTTTCATGTCGTCGCGGTATATGGACAGCTGCCGCTCGATGTCGCCGAGCAGCTCGAGGTCGTCGTGGAGGACCGTCAGACGCTCCCCGGCGATCGTCGCAAATCGGTTTCCGAGTGCCAGCCCGACGCCGAGAGGATTGGCCAGCTTCAATCGAAACCGGTTCCGCGCATCAAGCGTGTTCTGTAAGTACCGTTCCAGCGCTTCGAATCCGCTGGCTGCCCACACTGACGGTTCTCCGTGTTTGGCGCGAAGCGCCAGCCGCGCGCTCACGGGCAACACGTCGGCGTCGACGCCGAGCAGATTGCGCGCTGCCTTCTGGACGAAGTCGACGACCTCTTGAAGCTGCGCAGCATTGCTGAAGATATCGATCTTGTTCAGGACGATGACGATCTTCTTGCCCCAGTCGCGAATCGCCGTCAGGAATATTCGTTCGGTCTCGGTAAACGGGCGGTCGGCGGACGTCACGAACAGCACGAGATCGGATCGCGGAACAAAGTCGGTGGTAAGGCGTTCATGCTCGCGGATGATCGCGTTGGTGCCAGGCGTGTCGACGATGTGGACGTCGCGAAGCAGCTCCACCGGCGCGGTCAGGATGCGCAGACCATTGGCATCGGTTTCCGATTGCACGACGTTGCCATATTTCAGCAGCTGGATCTGCGCTGTGGTCGGCGTGACGCCCTCCTCCACGACGGATCGCCCGAGCAAGCCATTGATGAACGCGCTCTTTCCGGCGTTGAATTCGCCAACGCAGACGATGAGAAACAGCTCGTCGAGCTGGCGGATCGACGCAGCCAAGGCGGCGCGATCCTCCGCCGCGGCGCCGAATTCCGCGAGCGTGTCGCGCAGTCTCGCCAACAGCTCGCGCGCCTGCGAGAGTTGAGCTTGGGCGGCCGGTTCGAGTACCCGCAACATGGCTAAGCCGACGCCAAACGCTAAGCCGACGCAAAACCAGCGCCGCCCGCCACGCTGCTCAGCCAAACGCGCGGTTGCGAGAGCGCTCATCAGCGAACGCTCCTGAGCAGTCGCGTCCTGCAATCGCCAGAGTACGACAGCCTAAAGCGCGCACTGCCGGGTGCTGGGTTGTGCCTCGCCAATATTGCGTCCGGCCAAAAATCCATTCACGTTGGCGTCACCGGTCGCCACTCTACGAGGCGATGCGAGCCGTCATCAGGACGGGTGCAACGGTCCGATCGGCTCGGGCGACGCGTCGAGACCTCCTGCTCGAGACTCTTGCCCTGCGCCGCCAACTCGGCGTCCTCGCTCGTTCGAATAAGCGCTTTCGCCCAGCTGACCGGATGTTTTGGCTGTTTTTGCGCTGGTTCTGGCCCCGGTGGCGGGAAGCGCTGCCGCTTATCCAACCAGCCACTGTCGATCGTTGGCATCGCGGAGGCGTACGTCGAAGCTGGCGGGCCGCTCGCGACGTCCCTGAAGACCACGCATCGATTCAACCTGTCGCGATCTGATTCGGCGTATGGCCGCTGAGAATTGTCTCTGGGGCGCTCCGCGGATCCACGGCGAATTACTGAAGCTCGGAATCACCATTTCGGAACGCACCGTCTCGCGCTATCTGCGCCGCTGCCCGACGACCCGGTCACAAACTTGGCGGACATTCTTCGCGAACCAGTTCGGTGGCCAGACACTTATCTCGCCGGTGATGTTCGCGGATGCGCACGATGACGACTTCGTCGTCGACCGCTCTGACCTGTCGTTTCGCCCAGCTCCGTCGATCGATGCGTCGCGCGCCTCCATTCACCGGCCGAGCGTCGATTGGGGGCGTCCGCTCCAGCCCTCGTCCGTCGGCGCCGTCTCGGCCAAAATCACCTTCAGGACGGCAGGAGCGCGCCAGAGCAGCGGCCGTGACCCGCCGCGGCACCTACCGTTGCAACCAGCCGCGCGGCGTCCGCGCTGGCGTTTTTTCGTACTGGGCGACAGTGCCTTCGCGACCGACGGCAGTGTGAGATCAATTTGCCCGACCGTGCTTGGCCATTTGCAATTCTGAGTCTCCACTCGAAGAACAATCGAGTCATCAACGTCGTCGCAAGGCCGACACTTCGTTCAGTCCGCGAGGTGTTGCGACGTGATTTGCACAGCGATCGGAATATTGGCGAACCTACGGTGCGTAAATTCGTTGCAGCTCACGCGGCACGCCGATATTCGTGCAACAAGCCGCCGAGACGATCCCGTCGAACCACTGTCAGCTTTTCCAAGTCCGGGTGCGACTTAATCGCTGAGCGACCGGCCGGCAGGCGTGAGGTTATGCTTAGGTGTGCCCGATGTCGGTTGTACGCCGACACGATCACACCCAGGCCTTTCAGTTCGCCCACAATGCGCTGATAGCCCCAGCGCGGGTTCTCGCGGGCGAGCCGCACAATGAGCGCCCGAACCTCGCGATCGATCTGCCGTCGGCCAACTCGGCGACGAGATGTCCAGCGCCTGGCGACCAGCCGACGATGCCACTCGAGCAGTGTGGCCGGTTTCACGAAGAACGGCGTCCAGATCGAGCGCGGCACCAGCCGACGCGCCGCCGCCAAGAAGACCGATCGCGTGTCATTAGCCGCGGCCGAGCGGCCTTCGACGCCGCGCGGCAGGCCAGCCGCGGCGGCGACCGCGTCGTGCCGCCGTCGGCTGCAGCGCCAGGTTGGACTAAATCCGCCTGCGGCGGATAGATCAGAACGTCGCTACTGACCGTTGAGTGTCTCCCACATTGTCGGGACGGTGGCCTGAAGATCTCCTCCCGGGAGCGGTCCCTTTACCTCCCGCTCCCAGAAGGAGAGGCCGCATGACGCCCTTACGTCAACGGATGCTCGAGGATATGCAACTCCGGGGGTTCTCCGCAAGAACGCAGGAGTGCTACGCGCGCGGCGTCCGGCAACTGGCGGAGCACTATCATCGGAGCCCCGACCAACTGACCGAGGAGGATCTGCGCCGGTACTTTCTGTACCTGGCCAACGAGAAGAAGGTCGCGCGCGCGACGGCGACGATCGCGTTGTGCGGGATTCGGTTCTTCTTCGAGCAGACGCTTCGCCGGGAGTGGACGACGCTCCGGTTCGTGCGCCCGGCCCGCGAGCACAGGCGACGCGGACGGCTCGGATCAACGTGATGCGTGGCGTCCTGCGCGAGTTTGGTCTGCCGCTTGGTGCCGGGGCGGGCACCGCGTTGCAGCGCATTCCGGCGTTGCTCGACGATGCGGCGGTGGATCTGCCCGGGGTCGTGCGCCATGCCGTCCGGCTGCTGCTCGACGAAGTCCGTGCGCTCGACGCGCGCATCGCCGCGATCGATCACGAGCTCGCCACAATTGCACGCGAGCATCCCGTCGCGCGGCGCCTGCAACAGGTCCCCGGGGTCGGCGTGCTGACGTCGACGGCGCTCGTCGCGAGCGTCGGGCACATTCACGCGTTTCGGCGCGGCCGGCAGTTTGCCAGTGGCTCAGCCTCACGCCGCGTGAGTCGTCGACCGGCGGGCGTCGGTACTTGGGAGGCATCAGCAAACGGGGCGACGTCTATTTGCGATGCTTGCTCACGCATGGAGCACGCGCCGTGCTACTGACCGCGCAACGAACAGTCGCGCGTACACCACAACGCGTCACGGCTTTTCAGCGCTGGGCCACCAGTGTTGCGGCCCGACGCGGACACAACAAAGCAGCCATTGCCGTCGCGAACAAGCTCGCACGAATGATTTGGGCAGTTTGGCACCACGATGTTGACTTTCGAGTCGAGCCACGCGTGGCCGCCTGATGGCACGACATACCAGCGAGATGCTCGGCGAGGATACATGATCATGGCGTGACCGGTCGGACCGGCACTAACCCAGGCCGATAACAGCCTTGGCCGCGAAGGTCGCTGTTCAGCGATTGGCCCTCGGTGCGCGGATGCCCATGATGGCCAGAAGCGTACGACGCTTCATCACAGTTCGGATATACGACTGCATCCGATTTCGATCAAATGCGACGATCGTTTACTTCCTTGCTGACATCCGGGAGGAGTCCATATACGGCAGTTACGCGTCTTGCTGGCTAGAAGGGACGCCATTCCAGTTCGCCGTAGACGAAACGCACCAGCGCCATTCCGAACGCGAAAATCGCGCCCGCTCGAAATGTAAACAGGACTGGCCGGTCCCGACCACGCTCATGCCAGAACTCGCCGATCCAGTGCGTGGTGATTCCGGTGCCGATCGGGCTCAACACGAGACTCAGCCCCGGTAACGGTGAGTGCGGCGCCAGTCGCCGGGGGACGATTAGCAGACTGAGGATACCAACACACACGCGCAGCAGAAGATGACCCGTCCCCGCTAAGACTGCCGTCGATTCGCGCTCCAGGCGCACGGAGTCCTTCAGCGACTCCCAGCCATACGCCGCAACGAGTTCGAACAAAACACCTGGCCGACAACCTCAAGAACGAGCTGCACCAGGAGTTCAACTAGAAATTCGATTCCAGACTCCTGACGAAGGGAAGACGCCTAACGCTCGGTTTCAGCCGCGGCGACTCATGATCGAATCCACCGCCGACGGCTGCAAACCGAAGTTAGACGGCCCTGAGATCATCCCATGAGGAACCGGGCGATGGGCTATTCAACGGCTTCGTATAAGCGTTCATCGAGAGGGCTACCGGACATCGGCTGCAACTCGTCGCGGTACTGTTTCGTGTGCGGGGCGGCAGCGTGCGCATCGAGCGCGTTCTGATTCTCCCACATCTCGATGATTGTGAAGTGATTCGCGCGCATCGCGTGCTGCAGAACGTCGAACCGCAAACAGCCTCGTTCCTTGCGGCTGGCCGCAGCCAATCGTTTGAGTAGCCCCGGCGCGTCGGCCTGGGCGCCGCCAACCGTGTCGACATGCGCAACGACATGGACTGCTTGGCTGTTTCCTGCGGCAGTCGCTGAAGCGACGGTGAGAGTTTTGTACAAGCGCTGGTCGTAGTCGCTCACACGAATCGACTGGAGCGCGCCCCGAAGCTGCTTCACATGCGCGGCCATTCCATGGGCCTCGAAGACCTTCTGATCCTTCCACGTTTCAATAATCGCGAAATGACCGAGCCGGCCAACCTGCTCGAGCAGCTCGACGCGAACGTAGCCGTCCTCGTGGCGGCTCGTATCGCGATACTGCCTAAGCGCTGCGATTGTCGCCGCCCTGCCCGATGGCATGACTTCGACATATGACACTGCATAGAGACCCGTATCGGGAGCTGCTTGAGCATGGATTTGTACGCCGAGGCGCGACGAGAACATGACGACGCTGAGTAAAAGACAAGGCAAGCGGAGCACGTGAACCCTCTCCCTCCTTGGCCGTCCACCAGTTTTGCCAACCGAGAAACCACTCGCCCGGAAACTTCTGCACCGTCTAACGTCTCCGCTTTCAGAAGCGGGCTTTGCATCGGTGGGGTGCTTTTGGCGGTATCTGAACTTCGCGATCATTGGCGGGCACCGGATCGCCGTCTAACCACCGCTTGGAGCCGTCGCGCCAGTCGGTCGGTGTGATCGCGTCGCCGCGGCGCGCGGCTCATTAGCGTACCAACCCACGTGGAAATCTCGACGGGATGATCCTTGGCCAGATGCTTCTGATACCAAGCATTCCCGTCTTCGCCCTGCGCTATCATGAAGCGCCGCCACAGCTCGTACTGCCTTTCACAGCCTTTCACGAACCTCCAGCGACTCGTCCACGATCACCCCCGCGGTGATCAGATGTCCGCCTGGTCCCAGGCTTTGAAACGCACGCTTGGCAAAGGCTGGCCCTTCCGACGGCATCAAATGATGCAGAGACAACGAGGCGATGATGAGATCGTACCCCGTCCCGAAATCAGCGGTTCGAAAATCGCCGACCTGGTACACGATGCGATCGGTGCCCTCGAGCCGAGACTGACACGCCTCGATCATCTCCGCGGTGAGGTCGAACAGCGTCAGTTGCGCGTGCGGGAATTCAGCAAGAATCCGGGCGGCCATCAAGCCAGGCCCACAGCCCAAATCAAGGACTCGCAGCGACACCCCTCGGTCGAACGGAATTAACGCAAGCATGACGTCCCGCTGGTTGTCGTAGAAAGGAATCAACCGGCGCATGAGACCCTGGTAATCAGGCACTTGGATTCGGAAATGCTCCCGAACGCTCTCCGTCTTCATTAGATGTTTGTTCCGTCCGTCTAACGGAATGCGATTGAGCCGCGGCGACTTCGATCGCCAGAACCGCACTACGGCGCTCGTCGTCGCCGGCTCCAATCGCGGTTAGCGAGCTGACGAAGTGACATTATTTCGTCGTTTGGGGTTGTTCGAACGCGACACGGCCTCTCTCTTCGAGGACCAAAGTCGGTCGACCGTTCAATACGCCGATTCGAGCTTGATTGCGATTCGCGTCGTAGATCGAGACGTGTCCACCTCCACCTGCATTGACGAGAAAGAGTGCCTCCTGGGTCTTCTCGCTATCGAGACTCACAAACACTTCGCCCGTTCGATCGGACGTCACGTACCCACTTCGTTCGTTGCCGTTCGCATCGAGCAGCACCACACCAGACACCGGCCCTGAACGGCTCACTCGCTTGCCCTGAAAGATGGGATCCGGAACCGGCGCGCCGATCCAGAGACGCTCAGTCCCTTTTGCATCGACGACTGTAATCTGGCGGACGCGCAAGCTTTCGGTGACCGCGGGCTGGGCACGGAGGCCGACAATCGCGAAGGCGGCAGCCGTGAAGATAAGACAAGCTGTGAGTACTGACACTCGACGTTCTAAACGTTTGATGCGCTGAATCGGCTCCATGGGAAAAATCTCCTCGACTTTCCAGCAGGCTTACTGACTCGCTAACGCCTGCGCTCACCCGCGAGCCGCGCAGAAGACGTCACGACGACCGAAGATATCGCGAGCGGCTCGTCGGGTGCAGCGCATGTTAGGCCTCACGCGTCATCGGTGTCGAGATCAAGATGCACGGCAGGTCGACTCGTGACGTCGACCGCTGGCACATGCGAAAAGCCGGCAGCGACAGCGCAGTAAAAGCGATGGGCGCCATGATAGAGCGTGAAGCGATACTGACTGTCTACCGGCGCTCTGAGAAGTTCGATCGGCGGCATTGGTGCGTCATTACGAAAGCCTTGGAGGATCCTCACGACACGGTCCCTCGCCGTCCGTTTAGGACCGTCGTCGTTGAAGATGCCATGACTCAGCGATCTGTTTAGAGGCTCCACATCATCGATCGGGACGTCGACTACCGTAAGACCCGCACATTCCGATGGGTCGACGCGGAATGAACATCGGACCGGGAGAAAACCGATCATGCCGGCCTGAGCCCACCACTCGTCGTCCATGTCGTATTTCAATTCTCGATGAAAGAAGTGCATCGCCGTTGTGAGGCCTAACGTCCCGCGCTGACCTTCACGCTCTATCAAGAATGTCCGCAGAACGTCAGGCATCAGCCGCGGCGCGCAGGCGTCCATCGCGCCGTCGGCTGCATGCCATGTTAGGCCTCACATCGATCAGCTGGCCCGGCGTTTCGCCAGTAGGGCTCTGACGGCTGGCACGAGCTTGACCGGTATCTTCATCACCGTCGTCGTTGTTGATCGGTACGCCGCCTCGTCATCAGCCACAGCTTCGACGTCGGACTGCGTTTCGTAGTGATCGAGTACCCGTTGCACTCGTGCATCGTTCCAACCTGGCGGAAATCGATTGCGTTTCTTCATGGCTTCTTCCGTTTCGCAGACTTCTGGCGCCGCCGCAAGGCTTTCCGAGCCTTCTCGCCGAGTTCGTACGCCGTAATGACGAACACGGAGCCCGGCGTTGGGTCCGACACGTAGATCACTCGCAAGTACCGACCCGCCTCGGTTTGACCGAGGGCGATGCGTGCGCCGTCGCGACCGGCGCGATCCTCCATCGGTCGCGCCAGGACATCCTCCACCTCTTCCTCCACGACCGAGTGGCCGTAGATATGGGGTTGATCCGTCGCTGGATCGATGTAGAACCGAACCGTCACTCCGAAATTCTATGCCCGCCCCAAGATTTTCCGAAATGTCGTCGCAATTGGGCTTGAGGCCTAACGTCCTGCCGCTCAGCCGCGAGCGGCACTCCGATTTTCCGAATCTGATTCAACGCTGCAGTGCCGCTCGTCGGCTGCAGCGGTGGTTAGGCGGCTGCGGCGTACACCGATGCGATCACGCTCGAGCGACCGCTACCGAGCCAAATGGCCAGCGCCGCGAAGCATGCGAACAGAACTACCGCTGCGATTCTTGCGCGGCGGCCGGCGTGCGGCCATGCGGCGACCATCAACGAACACCCGAATAGCTCATTCAACGCTGTAACAGTGACGGGACCGATCGACAAGGCGTGCGCAACAGAGGCGATCGACAACACGCGATTGACCGCAAACGCGACGAGAGCAATGCGCAGCACCCATCCCGTGACGCGGACAGCCACCGCAAGCGCCAACGCGGCGAACAGAGCCGAAAACCACCACGGCATCGGCGACACGCTGACGAACAATGTTCGACCGTTCACGAGCGCCGCGACTCGCGGCGTGGTTGCACCGAGAATGATTGCAGCGACGCCACATCCCAGCGTTGCGAGCTGCCGATCTGCTGGCATCGCGCCAAATGGTATCGACATCGTTCTAAATTGTCCGCCTAACGTCCGCGCTTCAGCCGCGGCGCTTCATGATCGCGCCGAGCGCCGACGGCTGCAAGCGCCTGTTGGGCAGCCGTCGGCTGAATCCGAAGTCGTTTCTCGTAGCGCCTGAGGCGCAAAGTTCCGACCGGAGCGGGAAACGGCGCGTCGATTTCACCACGCTCGTCGAACCCAGCCCTGACGTAGTATTCAACCAAGAATTGATTGTCCGCCATGCAATCGAGGCGCACGTAGCGTTTGCCAAGAGACGTGGCCCGATTGGCCGCCCATTCCAACATCTGAGCACTCAAGCCTTGGTCGCCCCATGTGCGTCTGACCGCGAGGTGGTACACGTACACAGCATCATTTTCGATGACCTCCGGCCAGACGATTGGATCTCGCAACAAGAGTCGAAGGGTGCCGATTAACTCGCCGCCGACGAAGGCCAGTTGTACTTCGCCCTGGCTTATCGATTCCGCGTAGTAGTTCGCAGAAAGACGAAAACTCCCAGGGCGCCACTGCTTGATTCCGCGAGCTTCGAGCCAGGCGGCGATTTCCTCAAGCAGATCGATGTATTGTCCGAGATCACTCTCTTGCGCCGAAACTATGCGTAGGTCGGTCATGTTCCAGCTGGAGTTGACCTCTTCGACGCTGTTGGTCTGCCCAACGCTCGCGCTGAGCCGCGCGGCTCGGCGACAGGATAGCACTGATGGCGGCCGCGACGGCTCCAGCGCGTGGTTGGGCGGCATAAGTGTCCACGGAATCATACCGCCCGACTACCTTCGCTCTGTGCAACCGAGCACGATAGCACCGCGTCATGCGGCGCGCGGGAACCAGTTATCCCGGGCGGTCCGCAAGTGGAGCCGCGCGAGGGTAGGCAGGCATCGGATCACAAACGCGAACGACCGACGGTACTGTCGGCGCAGCGACAGCAGATCCACCAGGGTCCGACTCGCTCCCAGGCGCCGGTTGAAGAAGGCGACTTCCTCCTCCAACGTAGTCGTTCGCTGCTGATAGCAGAAGAAGCAACTGTGCAGTGAATGCTTGAGGGCGCCCATGGCGTACTTGGTGGCATCGGGTAGACATCATCGTTGGATGACCTCGGTGGATGGCTTTAGTCGCTTCTCGTTCGCACATACATCACCATCCGTCCTGCCGAAGCTCTCCAGGGAGCGCCGTAAAAGGCTTGAGGTAAGGCGTCAGATACCGCAAATCGTCTGGGCTGCGACGCGACCGACCCCATGTGTGAGCAAAGTCGAAGCAGATCTGAATGCCAAGCTCCTCGGCCAGGGCAATCGCGCGCCTGAACTGGTCGTCTCGGTCGTTCCAGCGAAACACGACGTACTGCCAGATCACGCGAATTCCGGTTCCCATGGCTTTGCGATGGAAACGAACGAGATTAGCGAACGCCACCTCGAAACTTCCGCGAATCCGGTATCGGCGGTAACTATCTGCGTCGCAGCCATCAATGGAAAAGATCACCCAATCGAGTAGCCGCTCTCGAACGATGGTCGATTCAACCTGTTCACGGACTTGCATTCCATCCAAATCTACCCGTTCGACTCCTGGGCCGGCCTCGGTCACCACCCGTTTCAGCACGTCAATCGGGAGGGTTCCCGTTCTCGATTTCGCGATACGACCACGTAGTAGCGACGCGCCGCGGCGTCCGAGCTGGGCGGGCGTTCTGCCATTGAGGAGCGGGATCGCGCGACGGACCCCATCCGCCGCATGTTGCTTCGAGCGCCTGAGGCCGTCCCACAGCAGAAAGGACACTCCACCGTCGCGGTACGCATCGCGCCAAGTTACGTCGCCTGTAAAATCCCTCACTGGACAGGTTAGGCAGCGTAGGTCACACGCGGTCGTCGGCTCGATTGCAAGGAACCGTATACGCACCGGCGGGTCCTCACCCGGTTCGAACGGTATGCTCTTGAGCGGACATTTCTTGCTGATGGCGGGGCAATAGGAGTCGGCAGTCGAGAGCACGAGACGCCGCAACTCCTGCGCGCGCGCGCCGGCAAAGATATCGCTGAGAGACTGCTGATGGGCACTTCCAATCACGAAGTCCCCGCGGCCATCAATAATGCTACACACAACGTCGCCATTCGCATGCACACACACGAATTCGAATGCGTGTCGGCAGCGAAGGCCTCTGTTCATGTTGTGTGTCTGGCTAACGTCTGCGCTGAGCCGCGGCGCGCATCGTCCGCCGGCGCCGACGGCTCCAGCGCAAGTTAGACCGCGCATTTAGCCCAAGATTCGAATGATTTCTGCCAGCAAGACGTCGACCTCTGGCCCGAAGGCAACCTGCTGAGCAGTCGGCAATGTTTCGCGATTGCGAATTGCGGTATGTAAATGGGCGTCCGCAACCTTTCTCGCGCCGTTCTCAAGATGCTGCATGCTCTCTTTGAAGGATCTTGATCCGTGATTGTTCGCCACCTCAGTAAACGTCCGTTTGCCGAACAGCGGTGGCACATGGTCAAGCAACCCGCGCACTAACATGGCAGTGGCGTGATAGCAGCCCTCACTGTACGCGACATTTGCCTCTTCGCACAGCCGAATCAATCTCTGCAAATCGAAGGATCGAGCCTGCATCGTACGGAATTCAGCCAACCGATCTTCTGAGACGAACGTCAGGCTGGCAGCTGAAACAGGGCGAACCGGCGAATACTCGATACGAACCTCTGCGGGTCGATTTCCTGGCGCCCGTTGTCGTTCGGGTCTGAACTGGCGTTCGATCGGCAG
>QHWB01000002.1 GCA_003222395.1 Acidobacteriota bacterium | reverse complement strand
CGATCTCACCGACGTCCGGCATTTCGTCGCGGAGAAAGGCGTGCCGGTTCACGCGCAAAAGGTCTGGTATTACCTCGGCGGGATGACGTTGTTCCTGCTCGCCGTCCAGATCTTCACCGGCATCCTGCTGCTCCTGTACTACCGGCCGAGCGCCGCCGAAGCGTACGAGAGCGTCCAGTTCATCGTCACGCAAGTGCAGTTCGGCTGGCTGATTCGGAACATCCACAGCTGGTCGGCCAACCTGCTGATCGGGCTTGCGTTCGCACACTTCTTCAGCGTCTTTTTCTTGAAGTCGTATCGAAAGCCAAGGGAACTGACGTGGGTCAGCGGCATCTTCCTGCTCTTTCTGATGCTTGGCTTCGGCTTCAGCGGCTACCTGCTGCCGTGGAACGAGCTGTCGTTCTTCGCGACGAAAGTTGGAACCGGGATCGCCGGTGCGGTCCCGACGGTCGGCCACTTCACGCTCCGACTGCTGCGCGGCGGCGACGATGTGACCGGCGCGACACTCTCGCGGTTCTACGGTTTGCACGTCGCGATCCTGCCAGCGGTCACCACGGCACTTGTTGCGCTGCATCTTCTGTTCGTGCAGCGTCAGGGAATGAGCGTCCCGCTCGGTGTCGAACGCCGACTCAAGCCTGGCGAACGGCTGCGGCAGATGCCGTTCTTTCCAAATTACATCTTGCGAGAAGTGCTTGCGTGGTACGTCGTGCTCGCGGTCCTTGCCGCGCTCGCGGCGTTCTATCCATGGGAGCTCGGCACGAAGGCGGATCCGTTTGCCGTCGTGCCGCCCGGCATCCGCCCCGAGTGGTACTTCCTCGCGATGTTCCATACATTGAAGCTGCTGCCGAGTCACATCCTCGGATTCGAAGGTGAGCGCATCGGCGTTGTCGCGTTCGGCCTCATCGCGCTGTTTCTCGTTCTGGTGCCGTTTCTCGATCGCCGCGCCAGCCGCGGTGAATCCAGCCCCATGTTCACGACGCTGGCGCTCGTCGGATTGCTCTATCTCGTGTCGTTCACGATCATCGGTCACTATGCGAAGTAGAGGCAGATGATGATTCGCATTTCCCACTTCTCGACGATCGCGTGGGCCACGATCGCAGCTTCGGCGATCGCGCCGCACGCCGCCGCACAAACGGCCGCGACCGCCAATTCGTGCCTGGCTTGTCATGCGGCACAGACAGACGCACGACTCACGGCGCCGGCGGTGCTGTTCACCCAGTCGGACGTCCATCGCGACAGCGGATTCGGGTGCGTCGATTGTCATGGCGGCAATTCATCCGCGGCGGACAAGGCGCCCGCTCACGATATCGGACGCGGGTTCAAGGGCAAGCCGGCCGGTCGGACCGTGATCGGGACTTGTGCGCGATGCCACGGCGACGCCGAGTTCATGCATCGATTCGCGCCGCGCCAGCGCGTCGATCAGGCGACCGAATACGCCACGAGCGTGCACGGCAAACTGCTCGCGACCGGCGATACACACGTCGCGACGTGCGCGAGCTGTCACGGTGCGCACGGAATCCGCCGCGTCAGCGATGCGAAATCGCCGGTGTTTCCAACGAATGTCGCGGCGACGTGCGCCAGTTGTCACGCGAACGCGGCGCACATGAACGGCTACACGCTGCCGAACGGTTCGCCGTTACCGACGAATCAACTGGCCGATTACCAGAAGAGCGTGCATTACCGTGCGCTCACGAAGGGGAACGATCTCTCCGCGCCGACGTGCAACGACTGTCATGGCAATCATGGCGCGGCGCCGCCCGGCGCCGGAACCGTCGTGAACGTGTGTGGCACCTGTCACGCCGTGTTCGCGCAGAAGTTCGATACCAGCGCTCACAAGCAGATCTTCGACAAAGGCTGCGTCGAATGTCACAGCAATCACGCGATTGTTCAGCCATCGGACGAGATGCTCAGCACAACCGGCCGCGGCGTCTGCGCCGCTTGTCACACCGCAGGCGACAAAAGCGACAAGGGCAGCGTGGCGGCCGAGAGCATGCGTGGCGACATCGCGCGATTGAAGTCAGGCCTCGATCAATCGCGCGCGCTGATTGCGCGCCTCAAGAATGCCGGCATCGAGGTCGGCGATCAGGAGCTTGCGTTGCGGGAGGCCGGCACAAAGCTGACGCTCGCGCGCACCGAAATGCACGCGTTCGATCCCCGGCTCGTGTCGCCGATCATCGTCGACGGAACCAGAATCGTCGCCGGCATCGACCGGGCCGGCCAGGACGGAATCGCCGAATTGCGATACCGCCGGCGCGGTCTCGCCTTGTCACTCGGCGCGATCCTCTTGGTCGTCGTCGCCCTCGCTCTCAAGGTCCGGCAAATCGATCGTCGTCAGAATAGAGAGTAGCAAGGCGCGATTGCCGCCGGGCAAAAGGAGTCAGGGCGACGTGACAGGCCAACCGGCGCGAGCGCGGGTTGGGCGATGAATCGGTCGATCGACGCGTTCGAGTTCATCTCACACCTCGCGACACCCAGGATGCCTGTCGCCTGGCGGTCATCGGCGTGCGCCGCCGCACGGCAACCCGTCATACGACGGGGCGAGGCCGCCGGCGTCACTCACAACCGGCTTTGACGTACATGTCGTCGTCGGTTCGGCGCAGGAAGTGATCGTCGACCAATCGATCGAAGACCTTCGTGCACGTCTCGGCGTCGAGATGCCAGAGTCGCTCGCACTGCCGCGTCGTTAACGAAAGACCTGGCATCTCCAGGTACTCCGCCCTAATCATCCGGACGCAGTCCGAAATGTCGATATCGGTAGCCAACATGGCTAGACCCTTCTTTTCTTCGACGCTCACACAATCGCGCGCAAACGACGACATGCCGTTCAGCCAACTGGAGCCGTTTCCACCTGCTTGACTCTGACGTTGATTGGGATGCCTTGTCGGACGCTCTGCGTCACGATGCAGAAGTCCTCGAACAGTTCTTCGCACCGCTCGAGCCGCGACAGATCGGCGTCCCCAATCTCCGGACCGAGCTCCACGTCGATGCTGCCAATCCGGAACCGTCCGTTCTCATTGCGAACGATGTGCGTCGTCACATCCACGGACAGATCGTCGACGACGACGCGAGCGCGTCGCAGACAGAAGGTCAGGCTCACGGCGAGACAGTTGCCGACTGCCGCTGCGAGGACGGCCGCGGCATTCGGCGCCTGATTCTTGCCGAGCGGCTCCGGTTCGTCGAACACAACGGCCGAGGCTCGCTTGACGCCCGGAAATTCCGCGACGAATTCGTAGCCCTTTGTCAGCCTAACCGTTACATGATGGGTGCGTTCGTCAGCCATGGCGTTCCTCAATATTCGGTCGCGCGCGGCAGCGCCGGATGCGCGACGCCGCAACGGTCGGCTCCGTCGGTCGCAGGCGTCCACTTCGGCCGCGCCTCCTCGGTTGCTATCAGTCTTTGATCGAGATCGGGCCTGTAGGTGCAGAACGGTTCCTCCGCGAGGAACGAGCCGGTCGCGGCGTACGCGCGCGCGCGGCATCCGCCGCAGATGGCCTCATAGCGGCACACACCACACTTCCCTTCGTAGGCATTCGGATCGCGCAGCAATCGGAACACTTCGGAGTGGTTCCAGATGTCGGCGAATCGCTGCGCGCGCGTGTCGCCTGCCGCGACCGGCAGGTAACCACACGGATACACAGCACCTTCGTTCGAGATGAAACAGACGCTCGTTCCCGCCAGGCATCCGCGCGTCATCGCCGACAAGTGCTGCCCGTGTCCGCCGCCATGCAACAGCGACGGTGCCGCCTTCGCCTTCGTGCCCGGCGCGATGAACGTGCTCCTGAAATCGCCGCGGCGGTGTTCCAGCTCGATGCGCTGCGCTCGGATCCGGTAGTAGTGAGGTGCGCACGTCGCCTTCAGGTCGATCGGGCAGGACTTAGACTGTTCGTCGAACCAGTGGAGCACTCGTTCGTACTCCTCGGCGGACAGCATCTCGGCCGGTGCGATCTCGAGACCGCAGCCGACTGGCACCAACATGAAGAGATGAAGAGCATCAGCGCCCATCCCGAGCGCCATGTCGAGAATCTGCTCGATCTCGCCGACGTTGTGCTTCGCGATCGTGGAATTGATCTGAACGGAGATGCCTTCCTCGCGTAGCTTCAAAATGCCGTGGATCGCCTGCGCGTGTGCGCCCGGCAGGCCGCGGAACCGATCGTGGGTCGCCGGGTTCGCGCTGTCCAGGCTGACCGCGACGCGCGAAAAGCCGACGTCGGCAATCTTCGCAGCCATGCGCCTTGTAATGAGTGTGCCGTTCGTCGCCAGCGCCATGCGGAAACCGGATTGCACGCCATACTCCGCGATGTCGAACAG
>QHWB01000085.1 GCA_003222395.1 Acidobacteriota bacterium | reverse complement strand
CCGTCCAGCTGATGGGTCAAGTGCTGTGGCAGCGCGGCGACCTGGAGCACGCTCGGACTCACCTTTGTCTTTGTTTAGCGGTCCGTGAATCGAGAGGATGGAAAGCAAGCGAAGAACTCATGAAGCTCGCCTCCGACTGGGACGTAAGTGGACCGCGACGAGACGCGGAGGCCATTGTTCGAGAATTGCGATCGCTGTGGAAAGACTGGAGCGATGAACTCAGTCCCCGAAGGACGGGGATTATCTCGAAAATGCTCTCGCATGGCCGCGCCGGCTTTGTTCGCACGAATGAAAAGGAGAGCTTCTATTTTGCGATCAAAGATTGGAAGGACCGCAAAACGCACCCGATAGAAGGAGTGCAGGTTACTTTCGTGACACGACCGGGGTTCGACCCAAAACGTCAGCAGTCAACGACAGTAGCATGTGAAGTCCGGACCGCGCCGTGTCTCGAGGCGGTCAAGCGCGTCACCGATTAAGCCACGTACTTCGCCAGAGCGCCTGCTGGCTCGAGCAAACGGCTGAGAGGCCGCACGGGCAACCAGTTCGCGGCTCTGAGAACAATTCGTCGCAAACAGCGGCAACTTCGCCGGCCGGCAAAAAGACTTCCCGACGCCAGATGCCTCTGACACAGCTTGGCGGCACCCACCACGCCTTCACATCGGTGTCGACCGCCGGACCGTAGATTTCAACAATCCACAAATGTGCGCGGCGCTCCAGAAACGCGGCTCGCGAGTCGTACCCGAGCACGCCGCAGCATTCGCCGCCTGCACCCGTCCAGCACCCTGGCGCGAGCCCTTGGACACACGCGAGACACGCCACTCGCTCGGTGGTTCCGTGAAACCAAGTTCTGGCCGGCGGAGAATGGCCTGCCAAGAGCACCAGGCACTCCTGCGGATCGTCCGTGAGGTACGTGACGGGGCCGGCGTTTGGAAAACTGCCAGCCGGTTTCACAATCGACATCCCTTGATGAAGAACCACGATTCCGCCTGAAGCCGCTGCCAAGCTCATCCATGTTACAATTTGGCAACCACTGGAATCTGTTAGCATCCATTAGCCGCTCGCAAGTCACATGCCCAATGATGAGATTCTCACGATCGTCGAGCTAGCTCAACTACTTAAAGTGGCTGAGAAGACCGTCTACACGATGGCCCAAAACGGCGAGGTCCCGTGTTTCAAGGTGCGCGGACAGTGGCGCTTCCGTCGGCACGACATCGATTCCTGGATCGCTGCGCAGGTCGAGAGTCCACAGACGAAAGGGTCATCCATCAAAAAGCAGGGTTCTCGATGAATACGTCGACGGGACATCTCATCGGTGCTCGATTGCGGTCGGCGATCCGCAATCCATTTCGGGAGAGGTGCGGCTGGTGAGCCCCTCAGCAACAGCACAAATACTGCCGGAGCGTTGGCCGGCCGTCGGCGAGCTTGTTCAAGTGCGATCGCGACGGTGGCTCGTCGACGAGGTCGTTCAGCCTAGGACGTCTGGCGAATCAGCGCTGGTGCGACTGGCGTGCGCTGATGATGACGCTCAGGGCCAGCTACTGGACGTGTTCTGGGACTATGAACTGGATCGGCGGATCCTGAAGGACGAGGGCTGGAGGGATCTCGCAGTCAAAGGCTTCGATCCACCGCGACAGTTCGCCGCATTTCTCCACACACTGCGCTGGAACTGCGTCACGGCGACCGACCCGAATCTGTTCCAGTCGCCGTTTCGCGCCGGGATCAAGATCGATGCATACCAGATGGAGCCGTTGCGGAAGGCGCTCCGTTTACCCCGCGTCAATCTGTTCATTGCCGACGATACCGGTCTAGGCAAAACGATCGAAGCCGGCCTTATTGCGCGCGAGCTTCTCCTCCGCAAGAAGGCAAAGACCATCGTTGTCTCAGCACCGCCCTCGGTTCTAGAGCAGTGGAAAGGGGAACTTGAAGACCGGTTTGGCTTGGTCTTCGAGATTCTCGATCGTGCGTACCTGGCTCGAATGCGCCGCGAGCGTGGGTTCGGCGTCAACCCGTGGCGCACCCACAGCCGTTTTCTCGTTTCCCACAATCTGCTCGTCGATCCGACTTACGCGGATCCGTTGCGCGAGTGGCTCGGACCGCTCTTGCCGGGAAGCTTGCTCATCCTCGACGAGGCGCACCATGCGGCGCCGGCGAGCGGCGGGCGTTACGGCATCGAGACGAAATTCACACGTGCCTTGCGCGACCTGGCCGGCCGCTTCGAGCACCGGCTCTTCCTGTCGGCCACGCCGCACAACGGGCACTCCAACAGCTTCTCGACGCTGCTCGAGCTCCTTGATCCGTATCGATTTACCCGCGGCGTGAAAGTACGCGGGAAGAAGGCGCTCGACGAGGTGATGGTCCGACGCCTGAAGGAGGACATCCGAGCGGTCCAGGGTGGATTTCCGAAGCGAAACGTGGTGCGGCAGGTCATCGAGGGACTCCCTGACGGTGCGCCAGAACTAGTCCTGTCACGCTTTCTGGACGAGTACCGGGAGGCCCGTGAGCAGCGGCTGGCCGGCACCTCGCGGCGAGCGCAGGCAGCGGCGGGGCTGCTGGTCGTCGGCCTGCAACAGCGGCTGCTGTCGTCGATCGAAGCGTTCGCGCGAAGCCTGAAGGTCCATCGTGCCACCGTTCAGCGGCAATGGGAGAAGGGCCTCGAAGCGGCCAGTGGAAGCACTGAGCTGAGTGGCGCCGATCTGCAGCTCCTGACGACCGCGCCGGATTCTGACGATGAGCGCGCCGACTGGAGCGATGAGGAGCTGGAAGCGGCAGAGACCAGACAGATCGAAGCCGCGACGGCCGCTGCTGAAGCCGGGACCTCGCGGGACGCTGCGGCGGAAGCCATGTGGCGTGCGGAGGAGCGGCTCCTCGATCACATGGAGGAGATAGCGGGACGCTTCCGCCATGTGCCAGATGTGAAAGCACAGCGCCTGATCGACTGGATCCGCGAGAACCTGTGCCCCGACCTGCCGCCGTTCGGACAATCAAATGGGGCGTCCCCGAAGTGGAACAACCGTCGCGTGCTCATCTTCACCGAGAATCGCGAGGGGACCAAGCGGCATTTGAAATCGATTCTCGAACAGGCGATCGAGGGCACTGACCGCGCCGACGAGCGCATCGAGGTCATCGACGGCCTCACGAGTGGAGCACGCCGCAAAGAAATTCAACAGCGCTTCAACACCGATCCGGCAAAGGATCCGCTCCGCATCCTGCTGGCGACCGATGCCGCGAGGGAAGGCCTGAATTTCCAGGCTCATTGCACCGACCTCTTCCATTTCGATCTCCCGTGGAATCCAGGTCGCATCGAACAGCGAAACGGCCGTATCGATCGCAAGCTTCAGCCGGCCGCCGAGGTTCGCTGTCACTACTTCGTCCTGCCTCAGCGCGTTGAAGATCACGTGCTCGATGTCCTGGTGAAGAAGACCGAGACGATCAGGAAGGAACTGGGCAGTCTCTCAAAGGTGA
>QHWB01000084.1 GCA_003222395.1 Acidobacteriota bacterium | reverse complement strand
GCCCGGACGTGGTCGTCTCGTTCCTGAGCTACTTCACCGTGCTGACGGCGGCGAGGGCCGCGCGCGTGCGATCGCGCATCGTGTTCAATCAGCAGACGCCCATGTCGGGATTTCTCCGCGACGCCGATTACCAGTGGCGGCATCCGTGGCATCGCCGCGCGTTCAGTGTCGTGACGAAGCTCGGCTACCGGCTCGCCGACGCGATCGTCACCTCGTCGGTCGGAGTCGCCGACGATCTCGTCAAGCAGTTCGGCGTCGCACGCGAGCGGATTCGGGTCGTCCACAATCCCGTCAACCTCGACGCCGTCGAGCGATCGTCGCGCGAAGTCCTCGATCCCCAGTTCGCCGGCATGTGGATTCATCCCGTGGTCGTCGCCGCAGGACGGCTGGCGGACGCGAAGAACTATCCGCTGCTGATTGAAGCGATCGCTCTCCTTCGCGCTCACGTGCCCGTGCGCCTGTTCATCCTGGGAGACGGGGAGCTCGAGCCGGAGCTGCGGCGCCAGATTGCCGAACGCGGCCTCGACGAAGCCGTCGTGCTCTGCGGGTTTCAGAAGAACCCGTGGAAGTTCATCGCCAGGGCGGACGTCTTCGTGCTGACGTCGCGCTACGAAGGCTTCGGCAACGTATTGATCGAGGCGATGGCCTGTGGCGTGCCCGTGGTGGCCACGACGTCCGCCGGAACGCGGGAAATCGTGACCGTCGGCATCGACGGGCTCCTCGTCGATCGGCATCAGCCGGAGGCCGTCGCGGCGGCGCTCGAGCGCGTTCTCGTCGACGAGCCGTTTCGCGCGCGGCTCTCGTCGGCGGCGCGCGGCAGCGCGCGGCGCTTCGCGCTGCCCGCCGTGGCGGCGGCGTACGACCGTGTGCTCGGAGCGGTGCTCGCATGACGGGAACTGCCGTTCCGCGCCGGTTCGCGCTTGCAGCAGTTGCCGCCGGGGTCATCGTCGGCGCCGCCTACACTCTCTCGCCGCTGACCGTATGGTTCGCCATCACAGCCGTTGTGCTCGTCAGGTGGTGCGTTCGCGGTCTGGAAGGGGACGAGCGCCGCTGGATTCTGGGTCTGCTTCTCCTCGGCATCGGACTGCGCATCGTCGCCATCGCCGGCCTGTTCGCGTCGACCGATCATTGGCAGGTGGCGTTCGGCAGCTTCTTCGGCGACGAGGAATATTTCATTCGCCGATCGATCTGGCTGCGAAACGTCGCGTTCGGCGTCCCGATTCATCGCGCCGATCTGATATACGCCTTCGACGATTACAGCTACACGATGTACCTCTATGTCCTGGCGTTTCTGCAGGCGATGATCGGCGTCGCGCCGTACGGTTTGCATCTGTTCGGATGCGCGCTGTACCTGACGATGTGTGTCGCGCTGTTCCGCATCGCGCGCGCCTGCCGAGCATGTTCGCGTGGTCGATTTCCGCGCTGAAGGAGCCGCTCTATTTCCTGCTCGCCGCGGCGAGTGTCTGGCTGATCGAGTGGGTGTGGCGGACGCCTCGTCTCGGGTCGCGCGCCTTCGGCGTTGTCGCGCTCGCATGCGTAGGCGTTGCGCTGCAAAGCATCCGCGACGGCGGCCTCGTGATGTTCGCCGCGGGGATCGGCGGCGGATCGGCAGTCGCCGCCGTGCTGCGCCGTCCACGCCTCGCGCTGGCGTTCGCCGTTGTCGCTCCCGCAATGATGGTTGCCGCGTTGATTCAGCCGGCGTTGCAGGTGCGTCTCTCGAAGTCAACGCAGGCGCTCGCGCAGGTTCATATGGGCCACATCACGACGGCCGGTTACACCTATAAGCTGCTCGATTCGCGTCTCTACGAAGGCATGGTGCCGCTGCAGTCGATCACGGTACCGGAGCAGATGCGCTTCGCGATTCGAGCCGTCGTGGCGTACGTCGCGCAGCCGTTGCCGTGGACCATTCAATCGCGCGCGGCGCTCGCGTATCTGCCCGAGCAGGTCGTGTGGTACGTCATCGTGCTGCTGATCCCATTCGGCATCGTGGCCGGTGCGCGCCGCGATCTGCTCCTGACCGCCGTGCTCGCGGCGTCCGCCGCGGCCGCCGCCGTCATGGTGGCGCTCACCGGCGGCAACATCGGGACCCTCGTCAGGCATCGCGGCCTCGCGCTGCCGTATCTCGTGTGGTTCGCGGGGCTCGGCGCGGCGAAGGTGATCCACCAGGCGAAAACGCGCTCATGGCTGTGATACGCGATCGCCCGGAGACCACGAGGCGGCTGAACGCCGTCGATGCCGCGGTGGTCCTCGTGCTGGCGATCATGATTCCGCTGGCGTACCTCGCGTACCTGCTGTTCCGGCCGCCGCAGCCGCGGCTCGTGGGCGTGACGCCGACGTCGATCGTCCAGGGGATCAGCGGGCGGCTGCTGATCCACGGACAGAATCTGCGGCCGTTCATGCGAATTTCGCTGAACGACATTCAGGCGAAGAATTTCGCGATCACCAGCGTGACCGGCGCCGAGGCCGACCTGCCGACCACGCTCGCGCCAGGCACTTATGACGTCGTGCTCTACGACTACGCTCAGGAGGTAAGCCGTCTGCCGCGCGCCGTGACCGTGGTGCCCGCGGCACCGACGCCATCGCTGACGATGCTCGTCGGCGGCGCGTTCGTCGGCCTGCAGCGTGCGGACGCCGAGCGCGTCAAGCCCGGGTTGAAGCTGGCGCAGGGCGACACGCCCGACAACGGTGTGGCCGAAGTCGTGTCGGTCGGCGCGCCGACGACGGCGGCCGTTCGCATTCGCGTCGGCGACTCGGTGGTCGCGACACCCGTCGCCGACCGGCTGCTCGTGCCAGCCGTCGTCCGGGTGGGCTGTTACACGGAGGCGCTCGGCGACGGGACGCTTCGCTGCATCGTTCCCAGCGCGCCGCAGCCGGTGCCGCTGGTGCCCGACGCCTTTCTCTCGTTTCGCACGCCCGAGCAGTGGTACTCGTTTCAGATTTCCGACGTTCGCGGAGAAGCGCGGCCTCCCGCGGCCACCGTGCGCGGCCGCTTCGTGATTGCGCGCGAAATCGCGCGGCGGATGAAAGCGGGCGACGTCGATACGACGGTCACCGGGTACGAACCAGACATCGCGCCGCGCATCGTCTCTCTCGATCAACCGCCGCCGCCGTCTGGTGCCTCGTCCATCAACGACGCCCCGGTCACCGTCGTCGTGACGTTCAGGCTGCCGGTGCAGCAGCTCGCTCACGGCTGGGCGTATCGCGGCCGTCCGCTCAAGACCGGCATCACGATGACGTTCGAGACCGACGAGTACACGATTTCCGGCATGGTGATCGACTACAACATCGGAGCGGCGGCCCGATGAGCCTTTTAGTTCGCTCCGCGAGCCGTTTGCGTTCGGCGTGGCGCCGGTGCGAAGACGCGGTGCGCGACATGCTGGCGCCGGCGGATCCCCTCGAAGACGAAGCCGTGATCGGCGAAGTGGAGTCGAGCCGGATCGCGGCGATGGGCCGGCGGGCATCGATCGGCTTCGGCGCTGCGTGGCAAACATCGATGACGGGTCGCATCGTCGCACGGTGGCGTTCGGCATTCGAGGCGTGCACCCATGCGGTTCGCGTGCAGCTCGTCTGCCTGACGGTTGCCGTTGTCGCCGCAGTGCACCTGCTGCTGCTCGCCACGGCGACAGCGTGGCGCACGCCGCTCCAATGGGCGATACCGGCCATCGTCATGGTCGGCGCGCTTGGCATGCTGTTTCGGAACCGGCTGGCCTGAGTGACAGAACGGATCAGAGTGCTGGCGCTGTCGCCGCTCCCGGTGGAAGGCGCCGGCTGCCGCTTCCGAATCGCGCAGTTCATCCCGTACCTCCAGGCGCACGGGTTCGACGTCACGCTCGAAACGCTCTTCACCACCGAGTTCTTCCAGCTCGTCTACCAGCCGCGCCACTACCTGCGAAAGGCGATGGCGTTCGCGCGGCTGTCGATCGATCGGCTGCTGGCGCTGCGCAAGCTCCCGGATTTCGATGTCATCCTCCTGTATCGCGAGATCTTTCCGATCGGTCCCGCGGTCGTCGAGCGTCTGCTCGCGCGGCGCGGCCATCCGCCGATCGTCTTCGACTTCGACGACGCGATCTTCCTGCCCGCCGTCAGCCACGCGAACCGATTCATCTCGGCGCTCAAGTATCCGGGCAAAGTAAAGACGATCATCCGCAGCGCCGATCACGTGATTGCCGGCAACGACTATCTCGCGTCGTACGCCGAGCGATACAACCGATCCGTCACCACGATTCCGACCTGCGTCGACACCGACCGCTTCGTGCCGCGCGCCGACGGCGCTCGCACCGCGACGCCGCCGGTCGTCGGCTGGATCGGCAGCCCGACGACGGCGATCTACATTGCCGATCTCGCGCCGGTGCTCCGCCGCGTCGCCGAGACCGACGCGTTCGTCGCGCGCATCAGCGGCGCCGGTGCGGCGATCGAGATGCCGGGCGTCCGGATGGAGAACGCGCGCTGGTCGCTCGACGACGAGGTGCGGTTGTTCAACACGTGCGACATCGGCGTGTATCCGCTCACCGACGACGAGTGGTCGCGCGGGAAGTGCGGCTTCAAGGCGATTCAGTTCATGGCGTGCGGCGTGCCGGTCGTCGCGTCGGCGGTGGGCGTCAACCGCGAGATCATCCAGGACGGCGTCAATGGGTTCCTCGCGTCGAGCGAGGCGGAATGGGTCGACAAGATCCGGAGGCTGCTGAACGACGCGACGCTGCGCCGCCGGATGGCCGAGGCCGGGCGCCGCACTGTCGAACGCTCGTACTCGCTTCACGTGCACGCGCCGTTCGTCTACACGTTCGAGTCGGCGTCCACGCTGGCCGTGGCCGGCCGTCTCGCCGCCACGGGCAAGATCTCGGGCGTCATCCTTCAGCGGCCGATGGGCTTCGCGGCGAAGCTGGCGCTTCTCGGTCGGCGGCTGAAGCGATACGGCGTCATCCGCGTCGGCGACGAAGTCCTGTTCCAGCTGTTCTATCGACTATTCCTGAAGGGCGCCGACGAACGACTTCGGCGCGGCCTCGGCTTGCGCGAGACCACGAAGGAAATGCTCGCCGCGGCCGTCGATGTATTCGAGGTCGATTCCCTCAACACATTCGAGGGACGGACGCTCGTCGAACGGCTCCGTCCGGATCTTGTCGTCATGATGTCGCGCGAGATGGTGCAGACGGACGTACTGTCGATTCCGAGGCTCGGATTCGTCGGCTGCCATCCCGGCATCCTTCCGGACTATCGCGGCGTGTACGCGCCGTTCTGGGCGATGCGAGATGGCAGAGCCGACAAGGTCGGACTGACGGTGTATGTCGCCAACGACGGCGTCGATACAGGTCCGTTGATCGCCGAACGGGCGCTGCCGCCGCAGTTCGCGATACGGCACTTCAAAGTGGAGTGCGATCGACTATTGATCGAAGGGGCACAGGATCTGATTGACGTCATCGATCAGGCCGAGAGCGGGCATCTGCGCACGTACACCAAATCCGGCGCGGCAAGCCGGCTGTTCAGCCACGTGGGGCTCAGCCATTTCGTCGACGCGCTGGTGCACTCGGCGCGGCGCGGATCGGCCGCGTGATGTTCGCCATCATCCTGTATCACGGCATCGACTCCGGCGAGCGCTGGGATCGCTCGATGACGCCGACCGATCGCGAGTACGTGTTGAGCCGCCGGCTCTTCGAGGAGCACATCGCTTATCTGTCGACGAATGCCGTTACGGTGGCATCGCTGCGCGCCTGCCGCGGCGCCAGCGATGACGAGAGCGCGGCGTCTTCCGAT
>QHWB01000083.1 GCA_003222395.1 Acidobacteriota bacterium | reverse complement strand
GATCTTTTGGAACGGTCGCTGACGGCCGACGTTCGGCGTTTGCCAGGGGAGGCGATTCAACGGAAGCTGCTCGATGCTGCGCCAGGTGATATCGAGGAGCTTCTGCCTGCGCTTACGCCACGCGGAGAGGAGCTCGCCGCGATCGCGATTGACAAGTTGCGGAAACGTGGAGAGCGCGAGGCGAAGGATTTTCGGGAAACCCTCGAGCGCCAACTGGGACGCGTGCGCGAGGAGTTGGCCAGGCACGAGGGCGCTTTTCAGCAGCTCACGCTTGGGTATGACGATGACGAGAAGCGTCAGCTCGAAACGAACATGAGCGCCTGGCGTAAGCGCCTGGAGCAGTTCACGCACGATCTCGAGCGCGAGCCGCAACGCATTCGGGACTTTTACGAAGTGCGCGCCACGCGTATTGAGCCAGTGGGACTCGTTTACCTCTGGCCGGAGACGAACTGAGGACCATGGCAAAGCTCGATCCTCAGATCGCCGCACATCTTGAATGGATTGGGTTCGTGCGTCCGACGGGCCTTGTCGTGTCCGCGCCAGCGCTCGTTCGGGCAGGGGCGATTCTCGATCGGCGCGATACCGAAGGGCAGCAGCTGCTTTGTGCATGTGTGCAAGAGCGTACCTTCCACCAGAAGGAAGGCCCTGTTCCGTACATTTCCGACTTCCGAACCTTCGCGTCGTCCGCCATGGGATGGAGTTTTTCGCCAAAGGCGTACGCGGGCACACCAGAGAGTCCCATCCCGACGGAGCTGGAAGTCGCGTTGCCGGAATATGGCGACGTGCTTCGACCCGATTACGCAGTCCGGGAACTGGAACCGCAAAACGGATGCGCGTGGCAGCTTCTCGTACGCGTCCTTGAGCCGAATGAAGACTTCGATACGATCGGAGATCGCAAGGACGGACTTGAAGCATCCGAGCACAGTCGCCTGGACCGGCTGTTGCGGCAGACTCGAGCGCCGGCAGGTGTGCTTTTCAATGGGAGGGCGCTTCGTCTTATCTCGGCGCCGTACGGTGAGAGTTCGGGCTGGATTGACTTCCGTGTTGCGGACATGGCCCAGACCGCGGGGCGGCCGATTTCGACGGCGTTGCGCCTGCTGCTTGGGCAGTCCCGCCTCCTCAGTCTGCCGCGCGCGCAGCGATTGGCGGCGCTTCTCCACGACAGCCGCAAGTTTCAGAATGAGGTCAGCGAGCGACTCGCTGAGCAAGTACTGCACGCGCTGTACGAGTTGCTCCGCGGCTTGCAATCAGCACACGACGCCTCGGGCGGCGAGCTGCTTCGGAAGCCGCTGACCGAACATCCGGACGAAGTCTATCGAGCGCTCCTCACCGTGATTCTGCGGCTAGTGTTCCTGCTGTACGCAGAGGAACGCGACATGCTACCGGAGGACGAGACGTTCCTCCAGCACTATTCGCTCGCGGGCCTCCACGAGCGCCTGCGTGAGGATGCCGCCCTGTTCCCCGACACGATGGACCTGCGCTACGGGGCGTGGGCGCAGGTGCTGGTGTTGTTCCGCATGATCCATGACGGCGCCGAAGCAGGCTCCACGCGTCTTCCCAGGCGCCACGGCGTACTCTTCGATCCCGATCGCTTTCCCTTCCTCGAGGGCCGGAACGCCGGAGGCGCGCGCCAGATCCACGAACGCATCGAACCGCCACTCCTTCCCGACGGTACCATCTACCGCGCCCTCGAAAAACTACTCGTTCTCGACGGTGAGCGAATCTCGTATCGGGCGCTCGACGTGGAGCAAATTGGTTCGGTCTACGAGACGATGATGGGCTTCCGGCTCGAGACCGCGACCGGCCGGTCGGTGGCGATCAAGGCGCAGAAGAAGCGTGGTGCGCCCACAGCGGTGGACCTCGAGGCGCTGCTGCGCGAGCCGCCGACCAAGCGAGACAAGTGGATACAGGATCGCGCGGACCGGAAGATCACCGACAGTGTCAAGAAGGCTCTAGTCGCGGGGACATCAGTCGAGGATCTGCACGCGGGGCTTCTGCCGGTTATCGATCTTGCCGCTACGCCCGATCTCGTGCCGAAAGGCGCGATGGTCCTCCAGCCTAGCGAGGAGCGGCGCCGCTCAGGTTCGCACTACACACCGCGCGAGCTGACGGAGCCGATTGTTCGCACGACCTTGGAACCGGTCCTCGCGCGCCTCCGTGGTAGCGATGGCCAGCCACTGCGACCGGCTCAGATTCTTGATCTCAAGATATGCGACCCGGCCATGGGATCCGGTGCGTTCCTGGTCGAGGCGTGTCGGCAGCTCGGCGACGCACTGGTCGAAGCATGGCACGCCCACGGCGAGGTTCCCACCATTCCACCCGACGAAGATGAAGTGATTTTCGCGCGGCGGCTTGTCGCGCAGCGCTGCCTATATGGCGTCGACCGGAACCCGGTGGCCGTCGATCTCGCCAAGGTGTCGCTGTGGCTCGTGACGCTGGCTCGAGACCACGCCCTCACCTTCTTGGACCACGCACTGCGGCATGGCGACTCGCTCGTCGGCCTCACGCGACGGCAGATCGAGGCGCTCCAATGGGAGCCGACGGGCGCCGTCGTCAAGGGCCTGAACGTGAGGGAACACGTGGATCGCGTGTTCGAACTGCGCGAGCGCATCCGCGAAGCGGATGAGAAAATCTCCGATTGGACACTCCGCGACCTGTGGGATGAAGCATGGTTCGAGCTGTCAAAGGTCCGACTCTTCGGCGACCTGGTGCTGGCGGCTTTCTTCCAGGGCGACAAGCCGCGAGACCGTGAGCGCAAGCGAGCCGAGTACGCCACCGCGATCCTAAAGGGCGATGCCGAGCGTCACCGCGAGTGGCTCAATGAGTGGCGTACCGCGGACAAGCCGCTTGTTCCATTTCACTGGGAGATAGAATTCCCTGAGGCGTTCGAGCGCGAGAATGCTGGGTTCGATGCAGTCGTCGGTAATCCACCGTTCCTCGCCGGCAGAAGTATCTCAAGCACGTACTCGAATGAGTATCTAGACTTTCTAAAGGCAGATATCGACGAGTCCGCGGGGCAGGCTGATCTTGTCGCGTACTTCTTCCGCCGCGCGTTCCAGTTAATCAGAGAACACGGTGCGATCGGCCTGCTCGCGACGAACACAGTTGCACAAGGTGATACGAGACTAGTTGGGCTGACAGCCCTGACGAAGCTGGGGGCGATAATTTATGCGGCCACCAAACGTATCCAATGGCCTGGATCCGCTACTGTCATCGCCAGTGCTGTGCATCTTACAAAGGGGGAATATTCAGGAACACCCATGCTAGATGCACAACCGGTCGATCGGATATCAGCGTTTCTTCTTTCGAAAGGTCCTGACGGCAATCCTACCGAATTGGGTGCTAATCGAGTAATCTGCTTCA
>QHWB01000082.1 GCA_003222395.1 Acidobacteriota bacterium | reverse complement strand
GACTGATGACGGTATCAGCGCGAGCACCTCGGCACTGAGCTCATCGGGGCTCAGTTTTGCAGGCGGTGCCTCGAGATCCCCCGATCGAACTCGCAATATTCACGAACGGGCGGCGCCGATGCACCGAGCCGTCGCTGGGCGGCACGCAGCCGATCGCGTCCGTACAGCAAGTCGTCCATTGAGTTCCGGCATACAACCTGCTGTTGGCCGGTGCGAGGTCATTCGAGCCGCGGCGACGAATTGAGAATTCTTCATGTGTCGCGCACTTCGCAGGGCACCGACATCGCGATCTCGGCGGGGATCGGCGTCGGAAGGAGTCAATCATGGTTGCGATGACGGGGCAGTTCTTCGAGCGTCGACGCGTTGTCGTAATCGCCTGTTGTCTCGTGGTATTCACGGCATTGGGGTCGCGATCCGAAGCGCAGAGTATCGTCGATGGTCCCGTGCCGGCGCCCTGGAAGTATGCGGACGTCGGAGCAGTCGGCGTCGCGGGTAGTGCGAACCGCTCAACCTCTGGCTGTTGCGACGACTGGTTGACGAT
This sequence comes from Acidobacteriota bacterium, assembly GCA_003222395.1. Classification (GTDB taxonomy): domain Bacteria; phylum Acidobacteriota; class Vicinamibacteria; order Vicinamibacterales; family CAVVIG01; genus Gp6-AA45. Next base: position 2,126 of record QHWB01000082.1, on the reverse strand, counting down.
GCGCTCCGCCGGCCCGAACATCTGGGGAACAGCCGACAGCTTTGGCTTCCTGTATCAGCCCTTCGTCGGCGACGGCTGGATCAGCGTGAACGTGCTGAGCCTTGGCAACACGCATACGTTTGCCAAAGCCGGATTGTTGCTGCGCGAAACGCTCGACCCAAGCTCGCCCTTCGTCATTCTCGACATTCGCCCGACGCGTGACATCGAGTTCATGTTTCGACCAAGCGCGGGCGCGTCGACCTTCTTCCAGGCAGGGTCGTTCGAGTACATGCCGGCCTTCCTCATGTTGTTTCGGAGCGGCTCGACTGTAACCGCTTACGTGTTCGATGGAAAAACGAGCTCGGCTATCGGGCACGTGACGATGCCAATGGGTCAGAACCTGCTCGTGGGTTTTGCGGTGTCGAGCCACGATGCGAGCACACTGGTCACATCAACGTTTCGAACTCCGTTCTTGCACAACTACGCGTTCGGGATTCCCGACCACTGGTCCGACAGAGACATCGGCCCGGTCGGCCAGCCGGGTGGGACGACGTACGACAGCGGCACGTACACGGTGAACGGCGCCGGCTCCGATATCTGGGGGACCGCGGACTCATTCCATTTCCTGTCCCACGTCATGTACGGAAATGGTCAGCTTGTCGCGCGCGTCACGAGCGTGGAAGACACGCATCCATTCGCGAAGGCCGGGATCGATCTGCGACTGGGGCGCGGCGGCAGCGCTAACGACGCACACGTCATTCTCGACGTGCGTCCCACGGGCGATATCGAATTCATGACGAGAACGAGTGCCTCGGCGGCAACGGCGTATCTCGGAGGCGCCGTGCAGCAGCCGCCGGTGTGGCTCAAGCTGACCCGGTCAGGCAATACAGTGGCGGGTTTCGTGTCGAGCGATGGTCTTCAGTGGAACTCGGTTGGCAGCACGGAGCCAAACTTCGATGAGATGAACGCCAGTGACGGATGGGTAAGTGCTGGGTTGATCGCTACGAGCCACGACCCGTCAACGCTGAGCACCTCGACATTCGACAACTTGGCGCTCACAGGACCCGGCTTCGGCAGCCTGCCGACACCGTGGGGGAACGTCGACGTCGGCGACACCGGCGCAGCGGGCTCCGCTTCGTGGGAGGCGGGTACGTTCACCGTACGAGGCGCCGGCGCTGACATCTGGAATGCGGCAGATGGGTTCCAGTACGTGTACCAAGCGTTCAACGGCTGCTGCGCTCCGCATTCGGAATATCCGCTCGAGCATCTCTCGGTGACGGCGCGCGTGACCAGCGTCGAGAACACCAGCCCGTTCGCCAAGGCTGGGGTCATGCTTCGTTCGGGTTGGAACCAGGATGCGAGCGCCGCGGACGTGATTCTCGATCTCCGTCCGACGGGTGACATCGAGTTCATGACCAGGCCGTCCGCCGGTGCGCCGACGAACTATGTGACCGGCGCTTCGGCGGCCACACCAGTCTGGCTGGAGCTCGTTCGTGACGGCACAAACGTCGCCGGTTACACGTCCACCGATGGCACGACGTGGACGATCGTTGGTGTCACGACGACCGGCGTGTCCAACGACAACCAAGCCGCCGGGATCGTCGTCACGAGTCACAATCGTGGAGTGCTCAATACGTCCACGTTCGATCATGTGGAGGTCCGTATACCAGAGTGAACGTAACCGTTCAGAAACATCACCCGAGAAGCCGGCGATGAGTGGCCATTACGCGTAGGACGATGCCGCCGACGTCCGGCCGCCGCGCTCGGCCGTGATGCGTTCGAGGTAGCCGCTCTGCCGGAAGGCATCGAGCGGATCGACCGGCAGCCGGTTGGTCCGGCGCCATTCCTGAATGCTCGGCCGCACGTCCGTCGCGAACGCGTCGCGCAGCACCGATTCGGCTTCGACCAGTCGGCAGCCGGCCTGGGCCGATACGAGCGCTTCGTAGTCGACGAGCGCGGCTTTCGCGTACAGCTCCTGGGCGTGCCCGACGGTCTGGATCATCGCCTCGATCTTCCCTTTGAGGTTGTGGCTCTGATCGATCATGTAGGCGATGTCGGCGCGCCGCCCCGACTCCCACTCGAAGAACAGGATCTCGTGGAAGATCCGGAACACCTGATAGGGGTCGATCGATCCGAGCGTCAGGTCG
>QHWB01000049.1:5231-119653 GCA_003222395.1 Acidobacteriota bacterium | reverse complement strand
CGGCTGTCGTTGAACCTCGGCGCACGGCTGGAGTCGACGCCGCCCTGGCACGAGAAGGTCGGCCGCATCGAAATGTTCACGCTCGACGACTACCGGAACAACGTGCACTCCACCAGATTCCCGCAGGCGCCGCGAGGTGAAACGTTCCGCGGCGATCCGGGCGTTCCCGAGGACGGCACCGACCCGTCGACATACAACTTCGGTCCGCGCGTCGGCTTCGCGTGGGACATCACCGGCGACGGCAAGACGAGCCTTCGCGGCGGCGGCGGCGCGTTCTACGACCAGCATCGCGACGGTGAGTCGGGCAACGGCGCGGTGAACGCCGCGCCGTGGAACCTTCGACTGTCCGTCACGCGGCCGCAGGGCCCGTTCTCCGATCCGTATCGGGGACGGACCGACTTCAATCTCATCACCGACGGCGTCATCGGCACGCAGCAGGCGATCTTCCCGACGCCGGTGTTGATTGAAACGCTGGATCAGCACTACAAGACGCCGGTCACCTACAACTTCAACCTGACGTTCGAGCGTGAACTGGTGCGCGGCGTCATGGCGCGCGCGGCCTACGTCGGATCGCGGAACCGCAACGGCCGCTTCATCGTCTCGCTCAACCCCGCCATCGCGACGATCCCCGGAGCGACGACCGGCAACACCGATGCACGGCGCCAGTTCGCCGCCGACGGCATCGGCATCGTGAACCTGCAGGTGCAGGATCGCAGGTCGGACTACAACGGGATGCAGCTCACGCTGATGAAGCGCTACTCGCGCGGCTTTCAAATCAGCAGCACGTACACATTGTCGAGAGTCGTCGGAGACTTCGCGGGCGAGCGACAGCTGACCGGCGGCGAGATCATCCCCTATTTCATGTACCAGGATCCGGCGCTGATGTGGGGCCCGCTGGATCAGGATCATCGCCACCGATTCACGACGTCGTGGGTCGCGGACCTGCCAGGCCAGAGCCTCGCGGGTCCCGTGCGCTGGGTCCTCGGCGGCTGGCAGTGGTCGGGCGTCATGCAGTATCAGACCGGACGTCCGTTCACCGTCACGAGCGGCACCGACAACTCGCTCGACGGCATCGGCAACGATCGCGCGAAGCTGACCGGCGCCGACGTCTTCGCCCTTCCGACGGCTCCGTGCAGCAACTGCGTCTGGTATTTCAATCCCGCTGCGTTCGCGGCGAACGATCTCGGCACGTTCGGCAACGTCGGGAAGGGGGCCTACTACGGGCCGTCGCTGCAGATCTGGGACATGGCCGTGTCGAAGAACTTCCACTTCAACAGCTCGTCGTACGTGCAGGCCCGCGTGGAGTTCTTCAACATCTTCAACATGGTCAACTTCGACATCCCCAACACCGCCGTTAACAATCCGTCGACGCTCGGCCGTATCACGCGCACCGATCCAAGCTCGGGCGATCCGCGGATTCTCCAGTTCGGGTTGAAGTTCGTGTTCTGAGCGACATGAGGCGACCAAGGAACATAGGCCACGAAGACACGAAAAAGATGAAAAAACCACTGAGACGCTCTGAGTCTCCGTGTCTCCGTGGTTGGATTCCGCGGGCTCTGTAGGTGCCCAGCTTCACCGCTGCTCAACGCTCGGCAGGATTCTTCTACTCGGACGGGTGCGTGATTTTGTTTCGGCGACTCTAGTACGCTCGGCGATAATCAGTCGGGATCGTCAACGGGATTCGGCTTTCGACGGAGCAGCCTATGAAGATCGCACGCCGTGAATTCATCGGCGCGACATCGGCGCTGGTTGCGGGAATGGCCGCGCGACGCGTGGCGCGCGCGCAGGAAGGCGGCGCGACCAGCAAGACGCCGCCGGTGCCGACGCGCCAGGCCAAGGTCGAGCGGCTGTTCAAAGCGCCCGACGGTCACCCGAACGCGCTCGAAGCGGCGCCCGACGGTTTGTGGATTGGCGATCAGGTTTCCGAGAAGGTTTTCAAGGTCGATTGGCAGACGGGAAAAGTGCTGCACGAAGTACAGACTGAATCTCACAACACCAGCGGGCTCGCCGTCGGCGGCGGTTATCTGTGGCTGAACGCGAACGGCGGCGTCAGCGCCCGGAGGCCCGCGCGGCCGCAGGACAAGCCGGTCGGCGAGATCGTGCAGGCCGACATCAAGACCGGCAAGACGGTGAAGGTGTATCAACCGCCGTGGCGAACCGGTGTCCACGGCATCACGTGGGTCGAGCAGACGCAGACGTTGTGGACGACAGCGCTGAGCGTCAACGCGCTGGCGGAGCTCGATCCGAAAGACAACCTCCGCATCCTGCGGCTCATCCCGGTGAAAGGCGACCGTCCGCACGGCCTCGACTGGGACAACGGAAAGATCTGGTGTTTGATCGCGGGCGATCATCTGATTCAGAAGCTCGATCCGGAATCAGGCAAGGTCCTGGAGATCGTGACGCTCTCACGCACGTCGGACCCGGATCCGCACGGGATGTGCATCCACGACGGCTACATGTATTACTGCGACGCCGGCCTGACCGCGCCGGGACCGGGCAGCGAGCCGGCGCAGATTTGCCGGCTGAAGATGGTATGAGGCTGCGTCGCGCTTCACGAAAGGCGGCCGTGGCGGCAGCGATCGCGCTCGTCGCGATCGCGCTCGCCGTCCGGTCATCCGTCGCTCAGAACGATGACCTCGACGTCCTCAAGGTCATTCCTGAAAATTACAAGCTGATTATCGACAATCCGTTCGTCCGCGTGCTCGAGGCGCGCATTCCCGCGGGCACTGAAGAAAAGCCTCATCATCATCTGAAAGGTGTGAGCGTGGCGCTGACCGAATACACGCTCGAATCACGCACGCTGCCCGACGGTCAGTGGGTTCGCAACGAACGGAAGGCCGGGACGACGTACTGGAGTGACGCGAGCCTGCATCAGGTCCGAAACGTCGGCAAGACCGAGAGCCACACGATTCGCGTCGAACTGAAGCACTGAGGCCATGCCCGGCGCGATTCTCCTGCTGGCGGCGGTAACAGCATTCGCGGCGCAGCCATCGCCGGACAGGGTGGTCGCCGAACGCGTATTGCGTCTCGGCGGCGCCGTCGTCCTCGAGGGACAGCACGTCCCCATCCACGATCTCGACGATCTGCCTGATGCCGACTTCCAGATCCACACGCTGGATCTCGTCGGCGTGTCGATGGGCGCGTGGGGATTGAAGGACGAGCTGTCGCGGCTTCCACGGCTTCCGCATCTGAAGGAGCTGTATCTCAACGGCCGGCTTTGGTACAACCAGCCGATGTCGCTCGTCGCCGACACTATCGGGCTGTTCTCGGCTTCGACCGAGCTCGAGAAGCTCGTATTGAGCAAACCGGTTCAGACCTACATCCCTTTCGAAGATCCGGTGCTCGAGCGGCTCGCGCCCGTCGCATCGCTGACCGAACTGCGCCTGCATCAGACGAAGCTTCCGGGCGCGGCGCTCGCGCCGTTCACGAAACTCAGATATCTCGATCTCAGCCACAACCGGTTTTTCGACGATCGCGGGCTGCGCCACGTCGGCCGCATGACCGCCCTCGACAAGCTGTATCTGACGGGCACCTCCATCACTGACGAGGGGTTGCGGAACCTCGCGGGGCTGACGCAGCTGAGCGAGCTCGCGTTGGACGGCACCGGCATCTCCGACGCCGGCCTCGCGCATCTTGCAGGACTGACGAACCTCAGGCGACTCGATCTGCTCGGCTCGAACGTCACGGATGGCGGGCTCGCTCATCTGCAGCGCATGACGCGCCTCGAAGAGCTGAATCTGTATCGTACGAAAGTATCGAACGCCGGCCTCGCGCGTCTCGCGGCGCTCGATCATCTGCACTCGCTCGATGTCAGGTACAGCCGCGTGACGCCGTCCGGGGTCAAGGAGCTGATGGCGCGCATCCCGAACGTCAGCGTGCTGGCGGACGATGCGTCGGCGCCGACGGCCAGGCGATCGATCGACGTCGCCTCGATCGAGGGGAGAGGCGAAGAGGCGATCGCGAAGTGGCTGCAGTCGATCGGCGGCCATGTCACGCGCCGCGACGCACGGGTCGTCGGCGTCTCGCTCGGTTCGTCGCCAATCACCGATCGCGAGGTGGCCATCCTTCGCGAGCTGCCGCAGCTCGAGGAGCTGAGTCTTCGAAACACCGAGATCAGCGATCTCGGGTTGGCGCAGCTGTCTGCCCTGCGCTCGCTTCGCGCGCTCGACGTCAGCCACACCCTGCTCGCCGATTCGGCGCTCGCGGCGCTTGCGCCGCTCACGAGCCTTCAGGTTCTCGATCTCAGCCACACGCTCGTTGACGGAACCGGCCTCGGCGCGCTCGCCGGTTTGCGCTCTCTCCGCGAAATTGCGCTCGCCAACACGCCGCTTCGCGACGAGGCGCTCGAGCATCTCGGAAAGCTCTCCACGCTCGAAAAGGTGTCGCTGCAGTACACCGACATCACTGACGAAGCAACGGTCCACCTTTCCGGACTTGCAAAGCTGACGTACCTCGATCTGTCGGGAACCGATGTGGGCGACGGCAGTCTGGCGGCGATCGGGAAGCTGTCGCAGCTCGAGGATCTGCAGCTGAATTTCACGCGCTTCACGAACGCCGGGCTCAAGTCGATCGCGGGCCTGACCCGCCTGAAGCGGCTCGGCCTGTCGCACACGGCCATCGGCAACGGCGGCATGGACATCGTCGGACAGCTCGCGGGCCTCGAATCGCTCGAGCTCGATCACACGAAGGTCGGCGACGCCGGCCTTGCGAAGATAGGCGGCCTGACGAAGCTGACCGATCTCGCGCTCGACAGCGTCGACCTCACCGACGCCGGTGTCGCGCATCTGGCGGCTATCCGCACCCTCCGGCAGATCGACCTCTATCACACGCTCGTCACCGACAAAGGCTTCGACCAGTTGAAGAAGGCGTTGCCGGATTGCCGGATTCACTACGAGCGGGATTCGGCGAAAAGGGAGCGCAGGAGTTGAGATCTCTGCGTGCTCCGTGTTTGATATCCGCCGCACTCGTTCTCGGGTGTGCGGCGCCATCCGGCGCCGCGCAGGATGATTCAGCCCGCATCGCCGCATCGATCGAGACCGCCGGCGGATCCGTCGTCCGCGATCGGACCGGACACATCGTCGACGTCTCGCTGGCTCGCACCTGGGCGACCGATGCGGACGTCGAGCGAGTTGCCGCGATCAAAACGGTGAGGCGCCTCGATCTGTCGCTGACTTATGCGTCCGATCGCGGCATCGAGCGGTTGAAGGCGCTCGATCAGCTCGAAGAGCTGAACCTGTCGGCGGCGGAATTCATCACCGACGCGGCGATCGCGTTTCTGCGAGGGCACCGTCAGCTGAGGACGCTGAATCTGCGCGGCACCGACGTCACCGATACCAGCTTGTCGTATGTGGCCGAACTGCCGCAGCTGCAGTCGCTCGACATCAGCTTCACGCAGATCAGCGACGTCGGGCTCGAGCATCTCGCGTCGCTGGCGCCGCTCGAGGAGCTGAATCTCGGAGGCAACAAGATCAGCGGCGTCGGTCTTCACGTGCTGAAGCTGCTGCCGAAGCTGAAGAAGCTGAGTTTCTACGGCATTCAGCGGCGCAACGCCGGGTGGTGCTGGGCGCCGGTCGTCACCGATCTCGAGCTCGAAACCATTTCGCTCCTGAGCGGACTCGAGGAGCTGAACATCGGGTTCGGCGTGGCGCTCGGAGCGCCGCGCCCGGACGACCTCGGTCCTGCCGACAGCGAAGCCGAGTGCCGAATCGCCGGCGGCACGCGGGTGACCGATCTCGGGCTCGCGAAGCTGGCGTCGCTCGAAAAGCTGCGCCGCCTCGATCTGAGTGGTTCGTCGATCACGGCGAGCGGACTCAGGAGTCTGACGGCGTTTCGCAATTTACAGCGGCTCAGTCTCTGGAACGTCAAAGCCATCGACGACTCCGTCGGCTCGTCGCTCGAAGCGCTGACGAACCTGACGAGCCTGGATCTGTCGAATACGCCGGTCGGCGACGAGACGCTGCGCCGCGTCGCGAGGCTTCCGCATCTCCGCCGGCTCTACGTGAGCGAAACGAACGTCACGGCACAGTCAGTCGACGCGCTCAAAAAGCAGCATCCCGCGATCATGGTGTCGTGGGCCGCACGCTCCGCGCCGCGGGTGCCGCTCAGCCCGGGGTCGAAGCATGAGCGCTGACAGCCGCCGCGGCATGTGGCGCGGGCCTTTCAGGCCCGCGTCGGTGGCCCTGAAAGGGCCGCCCCACCATCGTCTGTGTGCATGCGTGGTCGTCATTCTCGGTGCCGCACTGGCCGTGATGACCGGGCGAGAAATTTCGGCGCAGCAAGCCGTGGCGGGACCAATTTCTTTTTCGCGGACGGTGTATCCGATCTTCGAAGCCGCTCAGTGCCGCGGCTGCCATACCGACGACGGCGTCGCGTCGGCGACGCGACTGCATTTTCCGGAGCCGAACGCCAGCCCCGACGACATCGAGGCGTTCGGCATCACCCTGGCGGCGTTGGTCGATCGTGCGGATCCGGCGCAGTCGCTCTTGATCAACAAGCCGACGAATCGCGTGCGCCACACGGGGGGCGTCCGCATCCGGCCGGGCTCGTTCGAGGAGCAGGCGCTCGTCGAATGGGTGCGTCATCTCGCCGGGCTTCCCGATGCGACGGTCGCCGCGGCGCGCGAACGGCTCGCGGCGGCAGTTGCGCCCTCGACACACGATCAGCGTCTCCGGCGGCTCACGCATAGTCAGTACAACAATACCGTCCGCGATCTGCTGGGCGACTACAGCCGGCCGGCGGATCGATTTCCTCCCGAAGACTTCGTCAACGGATTCAAGAACCAGCTGCGCACGCAGGGCATGCCGCCGCTCCTCGCCGAAGCGTACGGCGCCGCCGCCGAGAAGCTGGCGCTCAACGCCTTCCGCGCCGGCGACGTCAACGGCCTGATCCCATGCAAACCGTCCGGCGCGCACGAGGTGAAATGCCGCGATCTGTTCGTTCGCACGTTCGGCGCGCGCGCGTTTCGACGACCGCTCGACGAGGGAGAGATCGCGCGCTACACGGCGCTGTTCGACGGACAGGCGAGGAACACCGGCCGCTTCCTCGAAGGCGCCCGGGTCGTCGTCGAGGCGATGCTGCAGTCGCCGAAGTTTCTGTTCCACGTGGAAAGTCATCGTGAGTACGCGGTTGCAAACCGGCTCGCCTATTTTCTGTGGGACACGATGCCGGACCGGAACCTCTTCGACGCCGCCGCGAAGGGCGAGCTGCGAACGGCCGAAGGACTCGACCGCGTCGCAAGGAGCATGCTGGAGCAGCCGGCCGCGCGACAGGCCATCGACGAGTTCTTCGCCGAGTGGCTGCGGTTCGATCGCGCGCTCGGATCCGTGAAGGATCGCCGCCGGTATCCGGAGTTCACGCCCGAGCTCGCGGCGATGATGGTTCAGGAGACGCGGCTGCTGCTCGGAAATCTCGTGTGGCACGACGGCAACTTCATGGATGCTTTCACTGCCGAGTACAGCTTCCTCAATTCCGAGCTCGCGGGCGTCTACGGCCTGCCCGCGCCGCCGGGCGAGTTCGAGCGCGTGCCGTTTCCAGCCGCATCGCATCGCGCGGGACTGCTCGGCCACGCGTCGTTCCTGTCGTCGAATGCAGGGCCAGTGGAGACATCGCCGACCGCACGCGGGATTTTCGTCAGGGAACAGTTTCTCTGTCAGCACGTGCCGAATCCGCCGCCTGGCGTGAACACAGAAGTTCCGGAGCCCACCGTCGACAAGCCGCTGGCGCGGCGGCAGCGCATGCAGGCGCACGTCGCGAACCCGACGTGCGCGACGTGTCATCGTCTGATGGATCCGATCGGCTTCGGCCTCGAGAACTACGATGCGATCGGTCAGTGGCGCGACAAGGAAGTGATCGAGTTCGAGAGCAGCAGGCGCGGCACGCCCGGCAAGAAAGTGGAATTGCCGATCGACGGCGAGGGCGAGATCGCGGGCCTCGCCAACGGCGCCTTCTCCGACCCGAAGCAGATTGGACATCTGCTCGCCGGGAGCCGCGCATGCCAGGAATGCATCGTCAAGCAGCTGTTCCGCTACGCGTTCGGGCGAATGGAGACGGCCGCCGACCGCGACACGATACGGACGGCGTTTACGGCGTTTCGTGATTCAGGATTTCGGTTCAGGGAAATGATTGTGGCCCTGGTGAAGTCGCCGCAATTCATCGATGGACTGCCGCCGCCGTAGGTAGGGGCCGACCCGTGTGTCGGCCCGGGGCGGACGCTGGTCCGCCCCTACGACGTGGATGAAACAGGAGATCAGTCATGCCGCTCAGCAGACGACGGTTCCTCAGAAACATGAGCATGACCGGCGCGGCAATCAGGGTCGGCCTGCCGCCGCTCGCGGCCATGTTCAACTCGAGTGGAACCGCGTACGCGGCGACCGGCGTGGACGCCGCGGTGCAACCGCGTTTCGTGTTCTGGTTCAACGGCAACGGCATTCCCGAGCGGTATTGGATTCCGCGAGAGATCGGCGTCGACTACGAGCTGACACCGTGCCTCGCGCCGCTCGCGTCGGTTCGAGACGACGTCCATGTCGTCAGCGGCATCGACAACCCGAACGCGCGCGTCACGGCGCCCGGCAACACGCATCACAAGTCGATGAGCGCGCTCGTCTCCGGCACGCCGTACACGGGCCGCGGCGCCGGCGGCGCGTCGATCGATCAGGTGATTGCGGGCGAAATGCGCGGCGAGTCGCGGTTCCGCTCCCTTCAAGTCGGCGTCTGCCAGGAATCGCACGGTGAAAACATCCACCGCAACCTGAGTTGGGCTGGCGCCGACCGCGCGCTCCCGCCCGAAATGATTCCGCACAATCTCTTCGATCGGCTCTTCGGCGTGCGCGATCAGAGCTGGATCTCCCGCAAGAAGAGCGTGCTCGACGCGGTCCGCGCGGATCTGGCGAGCCTGGAGCCGTCGCTCGGCCAGGCGGATCGGCATCGGCTCGACGAACACCTCACGTCGGTGCGCGAGGTCGAGCGGGCGATCGCGAGCCTGCCGTCCGATTACGGGAAAAAGATCAAGGAGCCCGAAGACGTCGCCGACCTGACCGACTATCCGCGGATCGCCAAGATCCAGTCCGATCTCGTCGCGCACGCGCTCGCGTCCGGCCAGACGCGCGTCGTCTCGTACATGCTGACGAAGTGCCAGAGCCTCGTGCGGCTCCCGTGGCTCGGCTACACGCGGCTGCGGCACCACGACTACACGCACACGAACGCCGATTCGCCGGAAGGTCAGCGCACGATGCGCGACATCTGCCGGTGGCACGTGGAGGAATTCGCCTATTTCATCGGGCGGCTGAAGTCGATCCCCGAAGGATCGGGGACGCTGCTCGACAACACCTGCGTCGTCTTCGCGCACGAGCACGCCGAAGCCAATCCGCACAAGGACAACGGCCTCGCGCTCATCCTCGCGGGCCATGCCGGCGGCATGAAGACCGGCATGCATTCGAAGATGCGACACACGATCGGCGACCTGTATCTCACCGTCGCCGAAGAAGTCTTCAAGCTGCCGCTCGAGAAAGGTTTTCCGACAGCGGAGAAGAAGATCATCGGAATCGTGTGACCGGGTTCCGGGTTCGGAGTTCTTGATTCTGGGGCTTGGGGTTCGGGCGCCTCGGGTTGTCCGCCCGCTACAGGTCAGTTTGCGAGCGACAAGTTTCGGATGATGCGCCAGCCCGACGCGTCACGCTTCCAGACGGTCACATAGCGCCCCACCGAGCGCGATGACGGCTCTCCACGCGCGCCGGCAATTTCCAGATCAGCTTTGCCCCACTCATAAATCATCGAGCTGGCCGCCACCGCATTACCGTTGTTGCAGCGTGCCCGCGTGCCCCGCGTCTGATCGACTGAATCGCACGCATCGGCTGTTCGATGGCCGCTCGTACTTCGACGCTTTCTCCTGTGGCGACGACGAACACAGCGCGTCCGCATCTCGGGATCCACGAAAGCGGCGGCTGGTCAATTGGTCGCTCAAACGGATGTTTACGACTTTCGTGCTGGAAGCGATTTCTCGTAAGCCAGCCGTAACACGTACTAGCACCAATCCGCGACACTCGAACAGGCAGTCCATTTGCACTTATCGATCTTGAAAGGAGATGTTTATGTCGGTTCGGATGAAGATGGCGCTCGCGGTAATGTTGTCGACAGCCGCGGTGGCGTGCGGGGGCAGCTCAACGACGGCACCGACACCCACAACCGTGAACGCGACAATCGATAGCGGCGGATTCACGCCGAATCAGATCAATATTTCGGTTGGCTCGACTGTCATGTGGACGAACAAGGACACCACGGCGCATTCAGTCGTTTCCGATAGCGGCGCGTTTAGATCAGGGACGATCGCCCCTGGTAACCAGTACAGTTACGCGTTCGCATCAGCCGGGACGTTTACGTATCACGATTCGTCTAACCCAAACATGGTGGGAAGCGTGAATGTTTCCGGTTCTACATCACCATCTCCGTACTAGCTTAGTCGCGGTGAGGAAATGACCGCGCAGACGCCGTTCTTCTCTGTCTCCGGCGGCGAGCGTTTCGATGAGACTCGTCAGGGATTCCTCGAATTCGCCCAACATATCGTCGTGACATTGCGCGAACGGAACCGTCCGAGTCTCTAGTTGGAATCCGATTGCTCTTAGAAGAGACACCTGAGGCAGACGCACGTTTCGCGGGCACTCTCGAACGTGATCCGCGAGATGTTCTTCGTCGTGACCGCGGCGATTCTCCCCGGCCTCCACGACCTCATGATCGAGATCACGCACGACGATCCGGCGTCGAACAACGCGTTTCGCGCTCAGCTCGTCGACTGGTACGTGCATCGCGTGTACGACGAGCTGAACGGACCGCTCGACGATACGATTGCCGCAATTCCGAGAACGTGAACGGCAATCGCGTTTCCGCGCGCGCGCCTTACTTCGGCGGTCGCGAAGAGACGTACGCCGCGATGTTGACGAGATCCTCGTCGGTAAGCTTCGCGACGACCGGCTTCATCAGATCGGCCCACTCGCCGTGGCGGGCGCCGGCCTGCATGTCGAACATCTGTCGCACGATGTAGCTCGGCGATCTGCCGGCGATCCCGGGCACGGGACCGAGCCCCTGCAGTTCCGCGCCGTGGCAGACGCCGCAGGCTTCGGTCCTGCTGCCGCCGGTGTTGACCAGCGCCTCGCCTTTCTTGATGCTGCCGGCCGGCACGTAGGCGATGAATCCCGAGCGGGGATCGCGGAGGATCTCGGTGCGCTCCGGATCCTGCGGCGTCTCGATGATGCGCATGCCGATCGGCTCCTTCTCGTTGCCCTCGACGGGAATCCAGATGCCGCCGCGGCTCACCATCTTCGGCACCGTGCCCGTCTCGACCACCTTGATCCACGGCGTCCACTTCATCTTCCCGAAGTACTCGGCGGCGACCTTGATCTCTTCTGGTGTCATCGCCTTCGCGATCGCGATCATCGCGTTCGTATTCGCCTTGCGCGGCTCGGCGCTCTTGCGCAATCCGTCGCGGAAATCGTTCATCTGCTGGATGAAGTACGACACCGGCAGGCCCGACACGCCCGCGTTCTCCTGCCGCCCTTTGCCGTTCGGGTAATGACAGAGGCCGCAGGCGCGCGCATCCGGACGTTTACCGTGCGCGACGATGTCGGGCATCGGCGGATGGTCTTCCGGAAACCAGTCGGCCGGCCCGAAACCGTCGGAGATTTGCTGCCGGGTGAAGCTGAGCGTGCTGCCGGGCAGCTGCTTCATCGACGTGTCGGGCGTCGAAGCCGGTGCACCCGCCGGCGGCGGAAGTGGAATGGCGTAGGCCCACGCCGGTGGTTCACGTTTCCCGTCAGTGGATGCCGGTGTCGGCGATTGCGCGACGAGTGCCGGCGCAGTCAAGACCAGCAGCGCAAGTGCAAGGTGGCGCATGGTTGTCTCCTTTGCTGGCCGTAGACTACAGCAATCCATGGAGGGCTGCGCGATGCGATTCACGTTTCCGTTGACGATGTTCGGGGTCGCGATGGTCGGTGTCCTGCTGTGCGCGCAGACGCCGCGGCCGCCGTGGCGCGGCGCCGGTCCACAGCCGTGCATCGGATCCGACGGCGGCGCGTACCAATGCCCACCTGCTCCCCGGACGGTCGCGGTCCGCGCCGGGCGTCTCGTCGACAGCAAGTCCGGTCAGATGCTGACGAAACAGGTGGTGCTCATTCGGGGCGAGCGCATTGCCGATGTCGGCTCGGAAACGAACGTCGCGATTCCGCCGGGGACGCTCGTGATCGATCTCAGCGGCCTGACGGTGTTGCCCGGCCTGATCGACGCGCACACGCACATGTTCAATACGCGCGGACCGAACACGACGACAGAAGCGGCGATGCTCGTCGCCGTGCAGAACGTGCAGGCCGATCTGCGGGCGGGCTTCACGGCGGCACGCGACATGACCTCCCACGGCAACGGGTACGGCGACGTCGAGATCCGCAACGCGATCAACGACGGGCGCATCGACGGTCCCAGATTTCAAGTGTCCACGCTCGGAATCGTCTGGGGCGCCGCGCCGGCCGCGGCGCCGCCGAACCCGCTGGCCAGCACCGTGGTCCACTCGGTCGACGAGGCGCGCGCGGCCGTCCGGGAGCAGATCGGGCGCGGCGCCGATTGGATCAAGCTGTACCCGGCAGGCAACTACTCCTTCACGTCCACCGGCGACGTCCAGTACGTGGTGACATATCCGATGCCGGTCCTGCAGGCGCTCATCGACGAAGCGCATCGCCTGGGCCACAAGACCGGCTGCCACGTGTACGGCGGCGAGGGACAGAAGAACGCGATCGTCGCCGGCTGCGACACCATCGAGCACGGGTTCGGGTTGAATCAGGAACAGATCGACATGATGGCCGCCAAGCATCTCTACTACGATCCGACCCTCGTCCGTTACACCGAGCCGAACATGGACGACACCGACAACCGGAACACGGGCGGCAGGTACCGCATCATTCCGATCTTCGAAAAGGCCGCGCGGATGGCAGCCGCGACCAGAGGCATCAAGGTGATGATGGGCAGCGGCGTCGACGGATCGACCTATCCACATGGAACGCAGGCGCTCGATTTCGAGTGGCTGGTGAAACGCGCCGGCTTGAGTCCGGCCCGGGCGATCCAGGCCGGAACCACGATCAATGCCGAGGCGATGGGATGGCAGGATCGAATCGGATCGATCGACCAGGGCAAGTACGCCGATCTCGTCGCCGTCTCCGGCGACCCGCTCGCCGACATCACAGAGCTCCAGCGGGTCCGATTCGTGATGAAGGGCGGAAAGGTCGTGAAGGACGACCGTTAGTAACTCACCTTCGGCAACGCTTTCTCGATGTTCGCGCGCTGCGGCTCCTCCCACGGCGGCAGCTTCAACGCGCGTCCGAGGCTGCCGATCTCTTCATCCACCGTGAACCCCGGCTCCATGGTCGCGATCTCGAAGAGCACGCCGCCGGGCTCGCGGAAGTAGATCGACTTGAAGTAGCAGCGATCGCGGACTTCGGTGACGTTGCACCCGTACTCCACGAGCCGCTCCCGCAGCTGCAGCTGCTCGCCGTCGGTCGCCACCGCCATCGCAACGTGGTGAACGGTGCCGAGGCCGTTCACGCCGAGATCGGCGCGGCGATCGTGCAGGATGTCGATTGTTTTGCCGGGTCCGCCGCCCTGCACCGCCACGCGTATTCGTCCCGGCGCCTGATCCACAACGTCGTAGCCAAGCAGCGACGACATCAGATCGACGGTCCTGTCAGGATCGCGGACCACGAAGCCGACGCTGTGCAGGCCGCGGATCGCGAGGTCGGCTTCGAAGCCGTCGGCGACCCACGGAGCGCGCGCGTCGCGATCGGTCGCAATCAGCTCGAACGTCAGCCCCGATCGATCCGCGAAGCTGATCGCCGGCTCGCCGAAGTGCGACTCGATGTCGGTGACGGCCACGCCGTGCGCGGCGAGGCGCGCGCGCCATTCGGCGAGCGATCCGGTCGGAACCGAAAACGCGGTTACCGTCACCTGACCCGCGCCCTTGGTTCCCACGCGGACGCCCCGGCCCTTGTACGGAAACGTCGTCCAGACCGTGCCGGGCGTGCCGCGCTCGTCGCCGTAGTAGAAGTGGTAGACGTGGTGGTTGTCGAAGTTGACCGTCTTCTTGACGAGCCGCAGTCCCAATCCACCTATGCAGAAATCGAGGTCGTCCTGTGCGTCGTCGACGGTCGCGGTGACGTGATGCAAGCTCAGGATCGGCATCGCGGTCGGCCCGAGCGAGGATCATACAACCGTGCGCTGCTCGAAGCCGCTCGTAGTACGGTTCTCGAACCCGCTCGTAGCGCAGGCCGGCCCTGCCGACTCGTAGCGCAGGCCCTTCAGGCCTGCCGATAGGAGCAGCCCTCAAAGGGCTGCGCTACCTTTACGCGCAGCTAAAGGGCTGCGCTACGTTCATGTCGCAATGCCGTCACGCGCCAGCCGACGACGAGGGCAGCGATGAGAAACGTCGCGGCGAGCAGGAACGGCGCGCCGGGCAGCTGCAGATCGCGATACCGGCCGGATGCCGCGGCGAACACTCCGGTGAAGAGGACCGGCGCGATCATGTTCGCCACGCCATTCAAGCTGCCGATCGCGCCCTGAAGCTGTCCCTGCTCGTTCGGCGCGACGCGCCTCGTCATCAGGCTCTGCAGCGACGGGGTCGCGAGCCCGTACAGAGCCGTCATGACGATGCCGATCATGAACACGGCGCCGGTCGTCGCGAGACCGTAGAGGAACATCGCCGCGGCGCCGCTGAAGAGTCCGACTGCCATCGCCTTGCGTTCGCCGAACGAGCGGACGAGGCGCCCGACGAGCCCGCCCTGCACGACGATAGACGCCACGCCGACGAGCGCGAGGACGAGGCCGACCATCTTCTGGCCCCATCCGTATCGGTAGTTCGTGTAGAGCACGAAGGTCGTCGGCAGCGAATCGTGCGCGAGCATCGCGCAGAATCCGGCGCACCCGAGCGCGAACAATTCCGGATCCGAACGCAGCATGCGCACGGCGCCAATCGGATTGGCTCGCCGCCAGTGGAACGGCGAGCGCCGGTCCGGCGGCAGCGATTCGGGCAGGATGAAGAATCCGTACGCCGCGTTCGCCAGGCTCAGCGCCGCCGCGCCCCAGAACGGCGCGCGCAGGCTGACGTCGCCGAGCAGGCCGCCGGCCGCCGGCCCGACGATGAAGCCGACGCCGAAGGCAACGCCGAGAAGCCCGAATCTCGCCGCACGCTCATCGGGCGGCGTGACGTCCGCGATGTACGCCGTCGCGGTCGGAAAGCTCGAGGCGGTGATGCCGGAGACGACGCGGCCGACGAACAGCCACCACAGCGACGGCGCCGCGGCCATCAGCACGTAATCGAGACCGAGGCCGACGTTCGACAGCAGGATGACCTTGCGGCGGCCGAAGCGGTCGGACAGCGAGCCGAGAACCGGCGAGAAGATGAATTGCATCGCGGCCCATGTGGTGCCGAAGAGTCCGTAGATCGCCGCGCCGCTCGCCGTATCGCCGCCGCGAAACGACACGACCAGCGCGGGAAGCACCGGCACGATGATGCCGAGCGCCAGCATGTCCAGCAGCACGGTGACGAAGATGAAGATGAAGGCCGCGGACACGCCGCGGCAATGTACCATGAGCCATGGCCGGCCGCCGGCCGCACTGGCCGCACCTCACGCTCGTCGCGCTGCTCGCCGCGGCGCTTCCTCGTCTCACACGCTCGACATTCCGTACGACGGCCGCTTCACGTTCGTCCGCCTGCGCTGGGGCGGCGGCACCACGCAGTCGCGCTCGTGGAGCTCGGCATGGAATCACGATTACCCGCGCGCCGAGCAGCATCTCTCGCAGATTCTGCGGGAGCTCACCTACCTCGACATCCACACCGTTGGGAGCCGCATCCTGTCGCTCGACGATCCCGATCTCTTCAGGTACCCGATTGCGCTCATGTGGGAGCCGGCGTCAACTACATGATCTACGGGCTCACCCACTGAATCAGGCGCCGTACACGTCGCGCGATGAAGCGATCACGGCTTCAGCGCCTGAAGTCTGACGATCTGCGCGGAGAACAGAACTGTTGGAGGAACGGTACCCGGCGTGGAACACGCGCGTGAGGTCGGAGTGGGTCCGCGTCGGCAGGGAATCGAACCGACGCCGACCTCGCGCGAAACGGCACAGCTGACCGGTACGGTGCCGTGGCCGCCGTGACGGTCAGTCGCCGATCGGGCGGCCCTGAATCACGTGCAGCAGCAGGAAAATGATCGCGACCACCAGCAGCACGTGCAGGACGCCGCCGAGCGTTGTCGTGGTCATCATTCCAAGGAACCACAACAGCAGGCAGACGAAAACGATCATCAGCAGCATCGCATTTCCTCCGCCGGCCGCGATGCACGATGGCTGCCAGAACCCAGAACCCAGAACCCAGAACCCGAGAACCCCGAAGTCCGAACCCCTAGGCCGCCTGCGTCGGGGGTGAGAACAGTCGTTCCGTTTCTTTAGAGAACAGCACCCATAGTCCATAGGCGCCGACCGCGGTGCCGAACGGGATGAAGATCATCCCGATGATCGAGATGACGATGCCGGCGATGCGCGCCCACGGACGCCGCTGCAGGAGGCCGATGCCCGTAATCAGTCCGGGCAGCGACAACACCAGCAGAAACGACACGAGCGCCGCGCCGGTGAGACCGATCACGGGCAGCGCGACCATGGCGTCAGGATCGTCGGCCGCCGTGACGGCGCCCATCACGCCGCCGAAGATGAGCATCAGCACGATCGCAAAGAGCAGAGACAATGCGCTCAATGCGATTTGAAGAGCGGCCAGCGCCTTGACGTGTGTTTCCATGGCGTTTTCCCCGCTCGCCTAAAAGGCTCGCGCTACAGCCTTCGATGTTGTCGCGCCAACGGCGCTCGATGTTGTCGCGCCACGGCGCTCGATGTTGTCGCGCCAACGGCGCTCGATGTTGTCGCGCCAACGGCGCTCGATGTTGTCGTGCAATGGCGAACGACGTTCGAGCGCAACGGGCGCACGAACTCGTAGCGCGAGGCTTTCAGCCGAGCGTCTCTAGCGCTCACCCAGCCATCGATCCTGCAGAACGCTGACCGGTTTCGTGTACGTCTTTCCGCCGACGCTCAACGTGACCATGTAGGTGCCCGGTTCAACCGCCTGCGGCGCGGTGCCGCGTCCGCCGCCGAACCCGGCCGCCTGGCCTGAGCCCGCCGGCGGCGGCGGCGGATCCGGCGCGAGGTTCCACAGGACGCGGTTGATGCCCGCCTGTCTCGTGCCGTCGATCGTGCGGACGACTTTGCCCGATGCATCGGCAATCGAAACCTTGACGTCGCCGCCCGCCGCCGACTTCAGGAAGTAGTTGATGTACGTTCCCCGCGGCCCGTTCTCGCCGACGAACACTTTCTGGCCGCCAACCTGCTGCCCGTGCTGCTGATCGTTGAGGTACGCGATCGCCGGTCGGACGTCGAAGAGATGCGCGTCCTCGCTCTGCACCTCCGCCGTCAACTGCTGCAGCGGCGTGATGTCGTCGGCGATCCACACGCTGCGGCCGTGCGTCGCGACGATGAGATCGCCGTCGCGCGGGTGCACGAGGATGTCGTCTGTTCGCACCGTCGGGTAGTTCGTCATGAACTTCTTCCACTGCTTCCCGCCGTCGAGCGAGAGGAAGAGGCCGAACTCCGTTCCCGCGTAGAGCAGATTGCGGTTCTTCGGATCTTCGCGCACCGCCTGCACGTTGCCGTACTGCGGCAGGTTCGCAGTGATGTTCTCGAACGACTGGCCGTAATTGCGCGTGACGTATACGTACGGCTTGAGGTCGTCGCTCCGGTGGCCGTCCACCGACACGTACGCGGTGCCGGCATCGAAATGCGACGCGTCGATCCGCGAGATCCAGTGCTGATGGCCGGGCGGGAGTCCCGGAAGATTCTTTCCGACCTCCGTGAACGTGACGCCGCCGTCGCGGCTCACCTGCAGGTTCCCATCGTCGGTTCCCGCCCAGACGATGCCGGGCAGAATCGGCGACTCCGAGATCGAAACGATCGTGCCGTACGAGACGACGCCGTCGTTCTTCGAAAGTTGCGTCACGTTGCCGGGGACGCCCATCAGCGACACCGTGTTGCGATCGATCTGCTTCGTCAGGTCGTCGCTCGCCACCCACGTGTCGCCCTGGTTGTAGGACTTGAACAAACGGTTGCCGCCCAGCCAGACGATCTTCGAATTGTGCGGCGACATGACGACCGGCGTGTTCCAGTTGAATCGATACTGATCGCCCGTCTTCGCGTTGAGCACGTTCGGCGGGCCGCCGCGTCCGCCGAAGCCGGCCGGCTGCACTTCTGGTGCGCCGACTTGAACCGGCGGCGCCGTCTGCGGCGTCGGCGGTTGCGCGCCGCCTCCCGCCCTTCCCGCCTCTACGGCCCTTCCTGCCTCTCCTGCCCTTCCAGCCTCTCCAGCCCTTCCTGCCTCTCCTGCTCCTCCAGGATCTCCAGCCTCCGTAGCCTCTCCTGCCCTTCCAGCTCCTCCCCGCCCAGGAGCAGCGGGCGCACGAGGCCGAATGCTGACGCCGCGGCCCGTGCGCAGATCGTACCGATTGGTGTTGCCGTCCTGCGATTCGGTGATCACGTTGCTGAAGTCGGTGGGATCGACGGCCGTGTAGAAGCCGTCGCCGCCGCCGATGCCGTACCAATCCGAGTTCATGATGCCGCCGCGTCCGCGCACGGCGCTCGGTCCGCCCCAGCTCCCGTTGTCCTGAAGGCCGATGTACACGAAGTACGGTCGACGCATGTCGGCCGTGACGACGTACGCGAGCGCAGTCGCCATCGTGTTGACGAAGTCCCACGTGCGTCCCTGATCCCAGCTGATGTCGAGGCCGCCATCGTTGCCGATCATGATGTGCCTGTGATTTTTCGGATCGATCCAGATCGCGTGCTGATCGACGTGACCCGGCGAGTTGTGTCCGCCCGCATCGTCGAGCGTCGCGAACGTCTTGCCGCCGTCGAGCGATTTCGCGACCGGAAGTCCCGCGACGTAGATGGTCTTGTCGTTCGTGGGATCGATGCGCAGCTGGCTGAAATACATCGGCCGCGCGTTGCAGTTGGTCACAGCCGTCCAGCTCTGACCCTTGTTGTCGGATCGGTAGATGCCGCTGCGCCTCGGATCGAGCTCGGGCGGTTTCCATCCGGCCGGCGGCTGCTGCATCACGTTGCCGCCGCCGCGTCCCGCGAGATAACCGCGCGAGGGACCGCCGTTGTTGCACCAGTCGAACGATGGACCTCCGCGTCCGCCGCCGCCTTCTTCGCTTTCCTGTCCTGCCCCTCCTGCCCTTCCCGCTCCTCCCGCCTGTCCTGCCCGTCCCGCCGCGCCTGCCTGTCCCGGCTCTGCCGGCCGTCCCGCTGCGCCGGCCCGTCCACCCGGCGGATTGACCGCGGCCGCGCCGGCCGGCGTCAGCTCGGTCGCGGCGCCCACGTCGGTCGCCGCCGTCCTCACGGGCATGCCGGTTTCGCCCGCTTCGATCTGCGCGTAGACGACGTTCGGATTCGAGCGCGATACGTCGAGCGCGATTCGGCCGTACGTCCCCGGCGGCAGTCCGTGCTCGGCGAGCTTCGTCCACGTCTTGCCGGCGTCGACGCTCTTCCAGATCGCGCTGCCCGGTCCGCCGCCGTTGAAACAGCATCCGCTGCGGCGCCGCTGATAGCTCGACGCGTAGACGATGGTGCTGTTCGACGGATCGAGAACGATGTCGTTGAAGCCGGTGTCGTCGTCGATGAACTTGATCGTGTTCCACGACTTCCCGCCGTCGGTCGTCTTGAAGACGCCGCGATCCGGATTCGGCCCGAACAAATGCCCCGGCGACGCGACGTACACCGTTTCGGGGTTCTTCGGATCGATCACGATGCGGGCGATGGTCTGCGTCTCCTTCAATCCGATGTTGGTGAACGTCTTGCCGCCGTCCGTCGTCTTGTAGATCCCGTCGCCGAACGACGTCGTCTGGCGATTGTTCGCTTCGCCGGTGCCGACGTACACGATGTTCGGGTTGGTCGGATGGATGGCGATGTCGCCGATCGACGCCGTCGGGTACGTTTCGAAGACCGGCTCGAACGTCGTGCCGTTGTTCTCGGACTTGAACACGCCGCCGACGGCGTACCCGATGTAAATGATGCTCGGATCGCTCTCCGACACCGCGATGTCGTCGATGCGCCCGCCCATGCTTGCAGGGCCGATCGAGCGGAACCGGAAGCTGGCGAGCAGCGGATCGTCGGACTGATTGATGACCGTCGAATCGCCCGTGCGTCGCTGGCGCTGCTGCGTGGCGCCGGTCGTGATGAACAGCGGCAGGACGAGCAACGTCAGCGGAACGGCCAGGCGGCCGAATCGATGGACGTGAAGCCCCGTCAACATGGGGCAGATTCTACACGGACCCAACACTTGCGCGTCCAGCTTGAGCGCTCAACCGGCCACTCATTCCTTCGCAACCATGTCCGCAAGCATTTGATGCAGGTGCTCGCTTGGAAGCCACTTCCCGCGCACCATGACCCCGAAGAGCTGTTTCAGGTGATCGACGCCCTGAAGCGGGTTTCGTTCGAGGAGCAGGAGGTCGGCTCGCTTTCCGACGCCGAGCGAGCCGAACTCCTTGTCCTTGCGCAGAAAGGCGGCTGGCGCAACAGTGGCCGCGCGAATCGCCTCGTACGGTGTGAGACCGCTCTCAGTCAGCAGTTCGAGCTCGCGCTGAAGCGAGGTGCCAGGAGCGACGAGCGGCAGCCCCATCGCATCGGTGCCAGCCACGAGAGGCACGCCCGCTCGATGCAACGCGCCGGCGACCTTTTTCATGAACCGGTCGTAGCCGTATCCGGGAATCCCAGCTGTCGGCTGCCGACGCCATTTGTCCCGCGTCTCGGCTCTCAGATAGCCGATGCCGGGATCTTGAAGGAGCCTCAACCTGCCGGTCGTACTGAACGTCTCGTAGTTGATTAACGTCGTCTGGACCGAAATCCCCGCGTCGCGGATTCGTGCTGCGACACGTTCGATGCCGCGATCGGAACTCCGCCACGAGACCGGCACCCAGAAGGTCGCCAGGCAAAACGCCAGCGCAAGAGTGGCGATCGACACGAGCGATGCCTGCATGCGCGCGGACACGAACGCGTTCGTGTCGCGCCACAGCCTCGCCGTCAGCGCCGACAGGAGGACAGCGGCGACTGTGATGAACCCGGCGATCATCGCGAAGGCGATGCGGAGCGCGACGCTGTCGAAGAGCAGTCCACCAGGGTAGAGCAGAACAGCGGATGCGAATCCGGCTAGGCCGCTCAACAGGACCCACCCGGTGATGGCTCGAACGCGTGACAGGGTCGGCGGACGGTGCGGAGCGGCCCGCCGCAGGCGACCCACGAGTGCCGCACCAAGCCACGTCAACACAACCAGGATCAGGATGAACAACGCTGTCGCCGAAACGATGAGAAACCTGATGTTCGCCTGAAGAGGAAGAAAATAGATGTTTCCCAGGTTCCCGACGTGCGCCAGCGACTGGTGCTCCTGCAACATGACATCGAGTCCCAGATTCACCGGCGCATGGCCCACCAGCGGAATGCCCGCCTCGCGCGCAGTCTCGTTCATCGTGCGGTAAGCCGCCAGTGAAAGTCCGGTCGTCGTGTCAGGGAGCTCGTGGAACTTGATCAGGTCGTACCCTTGGCGCGCCTGGATGACAACCTCGCGCTGCACCTCCTCGGGCGTGTTCACGCGCGGCTCATTGACAAATGGCCCCGAGGTATAAATCGTCGGCCCGAGCAGATCGCCTGTCGCAATTCGCTGGCGCCATTCGAGCTCCGTCGCGGTACCTCCGAGATTCACCACGGTGGTGATGCCGCTCGCGAGGTACAGCGGGGCATCTCCAAAATCCTGCCGCGTAAGCCCCGGAAGAAAACCCGACAGATGGACGTGTGCGTCGGTCAATCCGGGCAGGAGATAGCGGTTTGTCCCGTCTATGAACCGTCTGGCCGGGTTCGAGGCGGTCACGATCCATCCGAATCAGATTGACATTAACGATGGCCACAGCAGATGCGGCACCGATCGCCTTGTCCGGGGGCTGTTGAGCCGACGCGGCGTGATTCACGCACAAGACGAAGAGGCCGGAGACAGCAACGCATTCAGATCGTCTCAACACTGAACGACCGCCCAATTCATCGAGGCCGCGCACGCGGGAAGATTAGCTCGCCGTCGACACCGTCGCGTTCAAATCGCGGAGCAGCCCGTCGCGCAGGTCGTAAATCCACCCGTGCACCATCAGCGGCTGTCCACGCTGCCACGCCTCGCGCACGGCGGCTACATGACAGACCGATTCCACTTGATGGACCACGTTCAGCTCGCAGAGCCGCCGCCACCGCGCCTCGTGATCCTGCAGACGCCCGAGCTCGAGCGCATGACGCGAGGCCGCGTCGCGCACGTGCTGGATCCACCGCTGCACCGGTCCGTGCAGCCCTTCGCCGAGCGCCGCCTCGACGCCGCCGCAGCCGTAGTGACCGCACACGATCACGTGTTCGATCTTCAGCGTCTCGATTGCGTACTGCAGGACCGCCGTGCAATTAACATCGTCGGGCGACACGACGTTGGCGACGTTGCGGTGAACGAAGAGCTCGCCCGGCGCGAGCCCGACGATCTCGTTGGCCGGCACGCGGCTGTCGGCGCAGCCGATCCACAGATAGTCCGGCGATTGAATCGCGCAGAGACGCTCGAAGAACTGCGGATCGCGCCTCGTTTGCGCCGCGGCCCACGCGCCGTTGTTGGCGAAAAGAGTGGAGAGTGGCATGAACGGATTATTGGGCAATCCCTCTTTCTCACCTCTCTCATCTCCTCCTGCAGCGACTTGAGCGGCTAACAACGAAGCAGGGAGTTCAGGTGGTGATTTTTCATGATGAGGGCGACGAAGCACGCGTGCGCGTGCTCGCACCTCGTGCCCGCCGTGCGGGGATTGCAGGGAGCGCATTCGGAGCGGGACATGCACTCGTTCGATTCGCGGGCTACTCGATGATCCGGTCAGCCGACGCTCTCACGAGTCGCTGTTTCTGCAACTGTCGGATCTCGTCGCGTACGCTACCTTGAGAAGAGTGTTTCCCCCTCCGGCCAGGCCGGTGCAGATCGTACCCGAACTGATGTGGGACGAGCTCGGCGCATCAACACTGGCTGAGGTAAACCAAAGGTCTGGTGGCCCGAGTGCGGGCATCGTCGCGTGGCCCCGATCAAAATAGAAGGGCCTCTTTTCGGAGGCTCTGAGGGAAGACCTACACCGGACTTGGTCCCGGTTCGGTCTTCATTGGAATCCTAGCAACATTTCGTCCGACCCGCCTAGAAGTTCCTCAACCCCTTGAACCCAGTCGCGCTCCTTCGCCCTGCGGCACCCACATAGGAACGACCAAAGTCGGCGGCGGAGGGCTCCGGGCGAGCAGGCGCTGCGCCGACGCGGGTTCGGCGTGCTTGCAACACATCCTTGTCAAATAGGGACCCGACCGCGCTCTACGAAATCACGAAACACACAAAAGTTTTCGTGTGTTTCGTGACTTTCGTGTTCTCGTTGTTACTACGCTAGCGAACTATTCAAAACCGGACGACATCTTACACGATTTCAGTCCTACGGCTTTTTGACGGTGCGCGCGACGTAGTCGCGGATGAAGGCGAGCGTCCGCGGCGCGGTCCAGAGGCGCACGATCTCCTCGTCGAATTTCGCGCCGTCGCGGATTCGCTGAAGCGCCGGCTCGCGGATCTGACGCTTCGTCAGCTCGAAGACGCCCGCCGGCAGCGCGGCGAGCCCCTCGGCCGCGGCGACGGCCCCGTCCACGAGCGCATCGGGCTCGACGACGGCGTCGACGATACCGCGCTCCACGGCTTCCTCCGGCGTGAACGTCGCGCCGCCGTAGATGAGCGCCTGCACGTGCTGCGGCGCCGCGAGGCGCACGATCTCCAGCGGCACGGTCGGAAACGGCACGCCGACGCGCAGCTCGGGGATGCCGATGCGCCCCGATCCGCGCGCCATCAGGCGATGGTCTGCCGCGCACGCGAGGATGCAGCCGCCCGCAATCGCGTGGCCGTTGACCGCGGCGACGACCGGCTTCGGAAACGCGAACACCGCTTCGAATGCCGCCGTGAGCGCCGGGAGGAACGCTCTTACGTAATCAGGACCGTCGTCGACGAGACGAACCAGATCGACGCCGGCCGAGAACATCCGCCCCTGCCCGGTGATGACGACGGCGGCGTCCGACGAGTCGCGGCACGCTTCGAGCGCCGCCATGATGCCGCCGCACAATTCGATGTCGAACGCGTTCGCCTTGCCGTGGGCGACGCGGCAGATGGCGATGTTGCCCCGATGCAGGAGATCGATCATGATCGGCAGCCCTTCAGGGCCCTTTAGGGCTGCCTTTCGAGCGTCAAACGCCGCGTGAGCGCTTCGCCGGTGCCGCGAACGGAGTTCGGCGCCGGACCGAAGATCAGCTTGCCGTTGTCGAAGCGGAAGAATCGCTTCTGTTCCGTCCCCACGTAATCCGGCCGCCACGCGGCCTCGACTCTCAGCGTGACGCTGCCCGCAGCGTCGTCGATCGTGCACGGACCCGAGTACGCGATGTAGCTGCTGAGGAGCGCCGCCTTCATCTGTTCGCCTGCCGGCTGCGCGCCGGAACCGAACGACGGCACGTCGCCCGACATGATCTGGAGATAACAGGATCCGCCCTCGACGACGATCGATCCGACCGGACGGCTGCCCCACGGATAGCGCGCGACGGAACCGTCGGCGCGGAGATCTTCGGCGGCGATCAATTTCCAGCGCCCCTGAATCGTTTCCTCGCCGCGCGTCGGCGCTCTCACCGCGCGTCCCGGCGCGACGCCGTCCACTGCTCTCAACGCATCGACCGCCGGATTCACCGCGCGCTGGGCGTCCTGATGGAGATCGATGAAGCCGGGAGCGACGACGAGCCCGGATGCGTCGATGGCGGCGCGACCCTCGAGGCGTTCCGACGCGACCGCGCGGACGACGCCGCTGACGATGCCGATGTGCCGCACGCCGTCGAGACCCGATTCGGGATCGATGACGCGGCCGTTCGCGATGACGAGGTCGTAGACGCCGGCCGCCTGGAACGGCGCCGCGTACAGCGCGCAGACGCCACAGATGGCGGCAAACCCGAAGCCAATGATCGTCTTCATAACAATCGTCTTATTCAACGACGATATGCCGTTTGATGCGTCGGCTGATACAACCCGATTTCGCCGCCGCTCGGCAGACGAATCGTCGTCCTGAATCCCCACGACTCCTCCTCGATCGATGCGCAGGTGACGCCCTTCGCCTCGAGCGCCTTCGCCTCGGCGCGCACGTCGTCGCACATCAGATACAGGATCGCGCCGAGCATGCGATGGCCGCCGTGGCCCTGAACGAACTCGCTGTTCATCGGATGGACGGCGATCTCGGCCGGCGGCAGCGCGAAGATCAACCAGCCGTGTCCGACATCGACGGATGGAAACGAGAGCACCTCGCGCAGGAACGCGCGATCGGCATCCGGGTCGCGGCTGTAGAGGAGGACGTGAGCCCCATTGATCATCGACTGCTCCATTTCCTGATGACTGGACGCACAGTGGCTCGATCAGTACGACGGCCATAATCCGGGCGTGGCGAGCTCCACCGATCGTCCAT
The DNA here is from genome assembly GCA_003222395.1 of Acidobacteriota bacterium. GTDB lineage: Bacteria > Acidobacteriota > Vicinamibacteria > Vicinamibacterales > CAVVIG01 > Gp6-AA45. The sequence continues at coordinate 94,016 of QHWB01000049.1, read as the reverse complement.
CCGGATCGCGGAAGTAGAGGCTCAACCCGCCGCGCTCCCACCTGACGCGGCTCTCGATGTCGATGCCGAGCTGTGCGAGACGCGTGCTCCACGCGTCGATGTCCGCCGCGTCGATCGCGAAGGCGAGATGTACCGGACCGCCGCCGTCATGGCCGGGCACGAGGCCGCCCGGCGCATTCAGCGGACCGGAGTTGCCGCGTTGGAACAGCAGCAGCACGGTGCCTTCGCCCGCGTCGATTGCGACGAGGCGATCGCCCGACAACATCGGCGATGCTCCGAGCAGTATCTGGTAGAACGCCGCGGTGCGCGCGAGATCGTCGCAGTAGAGCACCGTCTCGAGGATCCGCCTGATCCGCGTCATCAGCGATCCGCTGCGAGAGTCGCCGCGACGTGACTTCGAACCTGAACGTTCATCCGCAACCCGTGCTTCGTTCGCAGCGTCACCACCGGATGCGGGACGACTGGATGATCCGGAACGAGGCGCAGCTTCCACTGCTGCGCGATCGTCGCGACGACGAGCACGAGCTCCATCCAGGCGAACGATTCGCCGATGCACTGGCGCGGCCCGCCGCCGAACGGGAAGTACGCGAACTTCGGCAGCCCGGCCTTGAATGCGGGCGTCCAGCGATCGGGGTGGAAGCGATCCGGCTCCGCGAAGAACCGAGCGTCGCGGTGCATCACCCACGGGCTCATGAGGAAGATCGTGCGCGCCGGCGCGACATACCCGCCAATCGGATACGGTTCGATCGCGCGCCGGCCGATGAGCCAGGCCGGTGGGTAGAGACGCATCGATTCGGTCACCACCTTCTCGACGAACGTCAGCGACGGAATGTCGGCGACGCCGGGTAGCCGGCCCTGCAGGACGCGATCGACCTCCTCGTGCAGCCGTGCTTCGACGTCCGGCGACTGGCTCACGAGGTACCAGGTCCACGTCAGCGCATTCGCGGTCGTCTCGTGGCCCGCGAGGAAAATCGTCATCGCCTCGTCGCGGACCTGCCGGTCGGTCATCGTGCTGCCGTCGTCCTCGTCCTGCGCGACGAGCAGCATCGAGAGCAGGTCGCCGCGGACATTGTTTCCAGGATGACTCGCGCGCCGCTCGGCGATCATGCCGTAGATGATGGCGTCGAGCCGCTCGCGCGCGTCGCGCGCGCGCCGCATCGGCCCGACCGGCAGCCGTTCGATGACGTCGGCGAACGGCATCATGCTGAGCCAGAACGAGGCCATCACGTCGGTCAGCGCGCGGCCGACCTCGCGGGCCTGCGATTCGACGCCGACGTCGAAGAGCGTCTTGCCGGCGATCGACAGGGTGACGCGCATCATCTCCTGCGACACGTCGAGCGTCGTATTGTCGCGCCATTTCCGCCGCAGCTCGTCGGCGTAGTCGACCATGGTCTTTGCGTAGGCGGCGATGCGGTCGCGGTGAAACGCCGGCTGCATCAGACGGCGCTGGCGCAGGTGCAACGCGCCCTCGCTCGTGAGCAGGCCGTTGCCGAGCAGCTTCTTCGTCATCTCGAGGCCGCGGCTCTTCGTGAAGTTGCGGCTGCCGGTGACCAAGATGTCCTTGATGTACTGCGGATGGTTGACGAAGAAGAGCAGCTCGCCCGTCATCCTGTACGATGCGAGATCGCCGTAGGTTCGCGCGATCCTTTCGAGAAAGTTCAACGGATCGCGGCTGAAGCGATAGGTCAGCGAGGCGATCGCCGAAATCTTCGGACCCGGCGGCAGCTTCGCGGCCGCGGTGTCAGGTGCCAGAGTGCTGCGCGCCATTGGTTTATGGTGACACAGCACACCGTCTGTCGCGCGAGGCTTTCAGCCCGAGCGGTGTATCGGCCCGAAAGGCTCGCCCTGCATTTTGGAATTCAGAGCAGCGATTTGATCTCCGCCTCGAATTTCTCTTCGACTGCCCGCTCGATGGGCACCGTCGGCGACTGCGCATAGACGTGCGCCGAGAACCCGTGCGGACGGCGCTTTATTCCCTGGCGGCCTATCTCACGGGGCGGCGAGACGCCAGAGAAAGAAGCGGCCGTCATTGCGACGTGCGCGTTGGCGAAGACTGGCGAGCGAACCGCAGATCCCACACACGATCCTGACTGACGGTCAGCGACGTCACCTTCCCCGAGCCGTCGCGCCTGAAGATGACGAGCCCGAGCTGCGGCCCAGTAAACGCGTCGGCGTACTGCGGCGTCAGCGTGATCACGGTATCGGGACGACGCTTCAGCACGAGCGATCCGCCGTCGACCGCGGCAACCAGTGTCGTCTCCGCTTCATCGCTGACGTAGGTGCCCGCCAGCTCCTGCAGCTGCGCCGGCGACGGCGCCGCCTTTTTCGCACGCTCATAGATCTCCACGCTGCCGTACTCATCGGTCACGCGGATCCGGTCGCCCTCCTGCGTCCACTTCGCGCCGCGGGCGTTCGTCAGGACGACGCCGGCGTTGATGTTGCGGTAGAGGACGCCGTCTTCATGCGGGAGCTCGCGCACGGCGGCATCGGACGCCGGACTGACGCGGCCGTTGAGGAACACCCACGCCACGTCGTGGGCATACTGCGTGGCGCGGGCCGACGTCGCATTGCACAGCACGGCGACCGACAGCCGCTGATCGGGATAACGGACGAGATGGGCGCTGTAACCCGCGGTCGAGCCGCTGTGCTCGACGACGCGCACGCCCTTGTCGCTGTTGATCATGAGACCGAAAGCGTACCCGTGCGCCCGGCCGTCGTTGAACGTTCCGGGCTGCTGCTGCAGCGCGACGAACGCGGCGTCGCCGACCTTCGGCGACGTGAAGTTCTCGTTCCACTTCAGCAGATCGCCGACCGTGGTCAGGAGGCCGCCGTTGCCGTGCACGTTCTCGAACGGCATGTCGGTGTGGAACTCGCCGCTGCGATCCGAGTAGGCCATCGCGCGGTTCTTGAGGATCCGCGTGAAGTCGTCGCGCCACGACGTGTGCGTCATGCCGAGCGGTCCGAACAGCCGCTGCCGCGTGAACTCGGCGAACGGCATCCCGCTCACGCGCGAGACGATGATCGCGGCCAGGTTGAAGCCGGTGTTGCTGTAGGACCACTTCGTCCCCGGCGTGAAGTTGACCGCCTTCTGATGGCTGACGATCTCGAGCACGTGTGCGTGCGTGTAGGCCCGGCTCGTGCGCGGCCAGCCCGCGATGGCCTCGATGCTGCCCCAGTCGCGCAGACCGCTCGTGTGATTCAGCATGTGGCGGATGGTGAGCGGCGATCCATAGTCAGGCAGTTCCGGCACGTACTGTCTCACCGGATCGTCGATCGAGAGCTTCCCTTCGCGCGCGAGCAGCAGAATCGCGGCGGCGGTGAACTGCTTCGACACCGACCCCGCTTCGAAGATCGACTCGGGCGTGATCTTCACGTCGTGCTCGAGGTCCGCCATGCCGTAGCCCTTCGCGATCACCGGCTTGCCGTCGACGGCAGCCTCAACCGCGCAGCCGGGCGTCGACGGCGAGTTCCATTTCGCGAAGATCTTGTCGACTTGTGGCGCGAGGCTTTCAGCGCCGCGATCGCGGCCCTGAAAGGGCCGCGCCGCCAGGAGCGTCGACATTGAAGCCGCACAGACGATCCCGACGAGCATTCGGATACGCATGTCCATCTCCAGCGCTTTACTTCAATCTCGGATCCGGTACCACCGACAACGGCTGCGCGTACATCTTCCCATTCACCGTCAGCTTCACCGTATAGCCAGCGGCATTTACGAACGGCGCGCCGCCGCGGCCGCCGGCTCCACCGCCGCCGCGTCCGCGTCCGCCGCCCGGCGGAAGCGCCTGCCGCAAATCCCACACGAAGCGGTGCATGCCGGCTGCTGCCGACGGCGGCTGCATCGGCTGCTGCCATACGGCGTTGACCGACAGCGTGTTCGGATCGGGCGGAACCGACGGGTCGGCGCTCGAGAAGCGCTGCACCGTCTGACCACCCGCGTCGGCGATCTCGATGACGACGGCCCCGGACGCTGCGCTCTTCAGGTAGTAATCGATGATGGCGCCCGAGGGCGGATTCTCGGCTTCCGCCTCGTCCTTCTGCGTCGGCGTGCCGTTGTCGGTGTCGGGCGGCAGCAGCATCGCTTCGCCAGGCTTGAACAGGAACGCGTCCGCGGAGGCGACGTCGTTGTCGATCTGCCTGAGCGCGCTGATGTCGTCCAGGATCCAGATGCCGCGGCCGTGCGTGCCGACGATCAGATCGTCGCCGTGAATCGCGAGGTCGCGCATGGACGAGGGCGGCAGGTTCAGCTGCAGCGACTGCCAGTTGTCGCCGTCGTCGAACGAGACGAAGACGCCGAGCTCGGTGCCGGCGTAGAGCAGACCGCGCCGCTTCGGATCCTCTTTGACCGTCTGCAGGTAGACGCCGGCCGGAAGACCGCGCGTGATCTTCTGCCACGTCTTGCCGGCATCGCGCGTGCGGTAGATGTACGGTTCGTAGTCCTCGAGCCGATGACGATCGATCGCCGCGTACGCCTCGTTCGCGTCGAAGTGCGACGCCTCCATCATGACGACCTTGCTCCACGACGTCAGCTCGCGCGGTGTGACGTCCTGCCAGCTCTTGCCTTCGTCGGGCGTGACTTTGATCAACCCATCGTCGGTGCCAACCCATAGGAGCGGCCCGCGCAGCGGCGACGGCGCGATGGTGTAGATGACGCCGCGATTGCCGCGCTGCTGGTCGTAGTCCAGCGCCGTCACCGGATCGAGATTCTGCGGCACGCCCGGCTCGGCGCGCGTCAGGTCGTCGCTGATCCGCGCCCAGGTCTTCGCGCCGTCGGTCGTCTTGAACAGATACTGGTTGCCGAAGTAGAGGACGCGCTGATCGGCGGCGGAAAAGACGAGCGGGTTGGTCCACGTGTGGCGCGCCGGCGTCGGCTGATCGCGCTCGGGCGACACGTTGTCGGTCTTGCCGGTGTTCACGTCGCAGCGCGTCACCGTTCCGCCGAACAGGATCTCCGGATGCAGCGGATCCGGCGCGGTGTAGCCCGCTTCGCCGCCCGCGCACATCGGCTCCCAGTCGCGCATCGTGATCGTGGCGAAGCGGCCGCGCGATCGGACGCGGACGGCGCCGCTGTCCTGCTGCGCGCCCGTAATCCAGTACGGCAACGCGTTGTCTGGCGCGACGTGGTAGATCTGCGCCGTCGGCTGATTCAGCCACGAGCTCCACGTTGGATGGTCCGCGAGGCCGTCGACGCTGATCACGGCGCCCTGATCGCCGCCGAGAATCATGCGGTTCGAATCGTCCGGCGAAATCCAGAGCTGATGGTAATCGTCGCCGCCGGGCGATCCCTTGAACGGCTCGCCGAAGGTGCGGCCGCCGTCGCGCGATCGATAGACGCCGGTGTTCGACACGTACACGAGATCGGCGTTCTTCGGATCTGCCGTCACCTTGCCGAAGTACCAGCCGCGTCCCCAGATTCGCGGATCGCCCGACACTTTCGTGAACGCCGCGCCGCCGTCATCCGATCGATAGAGCCCGCCGTCCTTCGCGTCGACGATCGCGTAGACGCGCGCGGGGCGCGACGCGGAAATCGAGACGCCGATGCGGCCGACGCCTTCGGTCGGCAGGCCGCGCGTGAGCGGCTGCCACGTGTCGCCGCCGTCGGTCGACTTGAACAGACCGCTGCCCGGACCGTACGACGGCGGATACACGCTCCACGGCGGACGGCGCGTATTCCAGAGCGACGCGTAGATGGTGCGCGCGTTACCCGGATCGAGCGTGAGATCGACGGCGCCGAGGTCGTTGCTCCTGAACAGCACCTTCTGCCACGTCGCGCCGCCGTCGCGCGAACGATAGACGCCGCGGTCCGGGTTCGCGCCGTACGCATGCCCGAGCGCGGCGACGAAGACGACGTCGGGATTGGCCGGGTCGACGATGACGCGCGCGATCTGACGCGTGTTGTCGAGGCCCAGGTGCGTCCAATTCGAACCGGCGTCGGTGGACTTGTACATGCCGTTGCCGTAGGAGATCTGCGACCGCATGTCCGACTCGCCGGTCCCGACATAAACGACGCTGGGATTCGACGGCGCCACCGCGACAGCGCCGATCGACGCCACCGGCTGCGAGTCGAAGATCGGAAACCAGGTGCGGCCCGCGTTGGTCGTCTTCCAGACGCCGCCCCCGACGGATCCGAAATAGAAGACGTTGATCTGTCCTGGCACTCCGGCGACGCCGTTCACGCGCCCGCCGCGGAACGGCCCGATCAGCCGCCAGCGCAATCCGGAGTACAGCGTCGGATCGATGCGCCCCTGCTGCGCCGCCATGTGCGGCAGCGCGGCAAGGGCCAGCACGACGAAGAGGAACGCGCGTTTCATCACTATCGCTCTTTATTGCTGATTTCTGATTTCAGATTGCTGATTGAATGGTGATTGGATTCAATCAATTGCCGTGAATGAACCCAATCAATCAGCAATCTGCAATCTGCAATTCAGAAAATAATTTTCGCCGCCAGCTGCATGTTGAACGGCTCGCCGGATCCGATGCCTGGCGCATTGCTCGCGTTGCGCGTGTTGCTCAAAAGGCCAAACGTCGTCGAGCCCGACAGCGTCGCGCCGGGATTCGCCCAGTTGATGATGTTGAAGACGTTGAAGATTTCCGCGCGGAGCTGAATCGACGTGCGCGGCGTGAGCTTCGTCGTCTTGAACACCGACACGTCGACGGTCTTGAACCAGGGACCGTAGTACGCGTTGCGCGACAGGTTGCCGAACGTGCCGGCGGCCGGCACGGCGAATGCCGCCGGATTGAAGTACCGGACCGCGGTGCCCGTCGTCGGCTGGGCGATGCCACCGAACGGATCGCCCACCAGGTTGGGTCGATCCTGACGATCGCCGGTCCCGCTCACGTCGGTCCCGGTGGTGATATTGAATGGTGTCCCGCTCTGGATCGTCGAGATCACGTTGAACTGCCAGCCGTCGGCGAGTCGCGATCCGTTCCATGCAGGCAAGTTGTACGTGAAGCCCGCGCTGACGACGTGGCGGATGTCGAAGCTGGCGTTGCCCCAATCGGCGTCGATGTTCGTCGAGTCCATCGGCAGCGTGTTCCGCGCCTCCGATCCGTTGTCCATCGCGTGGCTCAGCGTGTAGTTCAGCCGCCCCGAGAGGCCGTGCCAGTTGCTCTGAATCAGCGACATCTGCAGCGAGTTGTATTGCGAGCGGCCGATCGTCTCGAGCTCGTTGATGGCGGCGAGGTCCGGGTACAGCGCGGCGAACGGACGCCGTGCCTGCGACACGCCCGCCGCGCTCGGCGCCGGCGCGTTGATATCGCGCATCAACGCCAGCCGGTGGCCGCGCGTGCCCACGTAGCCGATCTGCACGATGGTCCTCGGCCCGAGCTGCTGCTCCACGTTGACGTTGAAGTTGATCACGTACGGCAGTTTCAGATCCTGACTGACCGCGAAGGCGCCATACGGCGGCTGCGCCGACGACCCGAAGACCGGGACGTTGGGCGCGTACGTGAAGCGGCGCTGCGTGATCGAGAACACGGGCGTGGGACCGCCCGGGTTGTTGCCGACGCCGAGCGCGCCGCCGTTGGCGAAGCCGGTGTTCGCCGTGAAGAAATTGACCGCGAGCATGTCGTAGAAGAGGCCCCATCCGCCGCGGATCACCGTCGTGCGGCTGTCGGACGGGGTGTAGGTGATCCCGAAGCGCGGCGAGACGTCGGTCTTGTCCGCCGGATAGAGCGTGTCGGTCGACACCATACCCTTGCCCGCGATGAACGTGGTGAGCGGACCGTCGCTCGCGCCGAGCACGCCCGGATACGTGTAGCGCAGTCCGTAGTTCAGCGTCACCTTCGGCGTCGCGGACCACACGTCCTGCGCGTACACGTCCCAGGTGTTCTGGAAGTAGTTGTGATGCGTGTTGCCGAGGACGATGCTGCCGGTCACGACGTCGCCGGCCATGAAGTCGGCGAGCGCCTTGAGCGCCGAGCTCGCCTGCGACGCCGGCAACGACGCCCACGGTCCGACCGTGCCGTCGAACGTGAAGTTGCCGCGCTTGTTGCTGTCGTAGAAGACGAACAGCTTCGAGACGCGCGCTTCGCCGCCGACTTTGATCTGATGCGATCCCTTCTGCCAGTTCAACGAGTCGGTGAAGTGGATCGTCTTGTCGACGCGGCCGAGCGGCTGCGTGCCGCCGACCTGCGCGAAGCCGTTGATCGTGATGTTCGGCGGGCCTGCCAGCGTCGGGTCGGTGACGCCGGTGTCGAGCCCGAGCGCGATCGGATCGGCCGACGTGTCGAACGAGTTGAACTTCTGCAGGAAATAGTTGTAGCCGACGACGAACTGGTTGACGAGGTGTGAGGTGAAGACGCTCGTCGTGACCACCGAGACGTTGTGCATCCGGCTCGGCACCGCCTGGAAGTACGCCCGGTAGGGCGAATTGATCTGCGCGACCTGATCGCCGCCGCCGCCGAAGTACCGCGCCGAGATCGAGTGGATTGAATTGAAGTTGTGATCGACTTTCGCGATCCCGTTATAGCTCGAGTACGTGTTCGGATCGCCGCTGACGAAGTTCAGCGCCGTGGCCGGGCCCGTCCGGCTGTCGGCGGGCCAGAGCGACAGCAGGCTCGTCGACACCGGATTCACGGGAACGTTGAACTGCCGCAGCAGGCTCGTCGCGCCCGCCACCCAGTCGGCCGACGGTGCCGTGTCGGTGAGCGAGTTGCCCGCGTCCAGCTTCTGCGCCTCGAACGTCGAGAAGTAGAACGTCTTGCTGTGGACGATCGGGCCGCCGAGCGAGAAGCCGTACTGGTTGTTCCGAATCTCGCGCTTCGGCGTGCCTGGTGCGGCGACGGGCGAGTTCGCCGACAGCGCCTCGTTGCGGTTGAAGTAGTACGTCGTGCCGTGAACGTCGTTCGTGCCCGACTTGATCACGAGATTGACCGTCGAGCCGGCGTTGCGCCCCATTTCAGCCGATCCGCCCGATTGAACCGAGAACTGATCGATCGCCTCGATCGGCAGCAGCGTGCCGGCGATGCCCGACACGCCGCCCTGGTTGACCGCCGCGATGTTCTGGAACGCATCGTTGTTGTCGGCGCCGTCGATCTGGTAATTGTTGCCGCGCGTGCGGACGCCGTTCACCGACGTGCCGGCCACGCCGGGTGAAAGTTGGAGCATCCGCGTGAAGTCCCGGCCGTTCAGCGGCAGATCCTGCACCTGCTTGGGCTGAATCACGTTGCTCAGCGCCGTCGACTTCGTGTCGAGCGTGAGGATCGCCGCCGACACCTGCACCGTCTCGGCGACGGTCGACAAGCCCATCTTCAAGTCGATCGACGACACGCGCGAGACGGTCACCTCCACCGTCACCTTCAGCGTCTGGAATCCCTGAAGCGTGGCTTCCAGCGTGTAGGTGCCAAGCGCCAGATCCGGCAGCGAGAAATTGCCCGTACCCGACGTCGTCGTCGTGCGCGACTGGGCCGTCGCGTTGTTCGTCGCGGTTACGGTGACGCCCGGCAGCACGGCGCCGGTCGCGTCGGTGACGCGTCCTGAAATACTTCCGCGAAAGGTCTGTGCGTCGCAGAGCGCCGCAATCGCGACGGCGAGCACGAACGACACGACTCCGACGAATCGACTCGAAACCATGGGCTCCATCTTCCTTTCCCTGGCGTTCATTGGGCCGACCGCCCCTGCGCGTTCAAGATTGCCGCGAACAGCGTTTTCTTCGTCTGCTCCGAGGCGACGAACAGGTCCTCGGGCAGCTTCGTGACGTGCTTCAGCATGTCGGCGTAGATCACGTCGGCCTGATACAGATTGAGCCCGAGCCCGGCGAGGTACTGCAGGCGCAGGTTCTTGTCGTGATTGATTTGCGCGTCGCGCAGCCACGCGGCCAGATCGCTCCTGCGTCCCGCATACGTGGAGAACAGATCGATCGCCGACGTCATGCCGATTTCGCGCAGCGATCGGGCTACCGGCTCGTACTCCGGCCGCTTCAGCCGCTCGTTGAGCGCGTCGACGTCGATCGACGCCGACTCCACGGGGCCTAACAGCACCAGATCGTAGCCTTTGCCCTCGTTCGTATTGCCCCACACGACGCCGTTTGGAAACACGTCGAGGAACGTGGCGATCTCGCTCTTCACCGCGTCGGTGTTGCTCTCGTACAGCTGAACGAACAGCGTCATCACGCCGCCCGGATTGAGATGGCTCTTCGCCAACTCGAAGAACTCCTGCGTGTAGAGCATCGCCGCGCCCTTCACCCAGGGGTCGAGCGGGTCCGATGTTATCGCGTCGAATTTCTCGGTCGTCGTCTCGACGAAATGCCGCGCATCGTCGATGCGGATGTGGACCTTCGGGTTGCGGACGACGTCGAAGTTGTGCTGGGAGAAATACGTCGAGACGACGCGCGGCACCAGCGGCTCGATTTCGGCGATCGTCTCGTGCTCGACCGACGGATCGACCGAGACGGCGCCGGCCGTCACGCCGGCGCCACAGCCGATGACGAGCACGTTCTTCGCCTGCCGCGGCAGCAGCGTCGTCATGTGGCCGAGCATCCGCTGGAGCCGCATGTCCTGCGGCTCGCTCGAGGCCTGCACCTTGCCGGCGTTGTGATAGTTCCGGACGCCGTTCGACAGCTCCGATACGGCGACGGTCGCGTTCAGTCCTTCGCCGACATAAATGACGTCCGCCTGGCCCACCCGCGTCGCCGCGTATCGGCCGTACGCGACGAGCAGACCCGGCAGCTGGTGCACGCTTCGCGCGAGCAGACCCGCCGACACCATCGCGAGCGCCAGCACGACGGTCCCGGCGAGATTCCAGGAAGACGAAGAAGCAACCGCGGATGAGTACGCCGGCTCGAGCATCAACAGAGACGAGAGCGCGCACGTGATGATGATCACCTGCTGTGTGTGCGAGCTCCCGATCCACGGAATGAGGATGAAGCTCGCGATCAGCGAGCCGGCGATCGCGCCGACGGTATTCGCGGCGTAGACGCCGCCGGCGAGCCGCGCGGCATCCTGCTCGCTCGACGCGACCGCCGCGAGCGCCAGCGGAAAGCTCGCGCCCCAGAGGATCGCGCCCGGCAGCACCACCCACAGGCAGCGCACGAGATCGAGCTGGAACGTGTACCACGGCGAAGTCGAGATCGATGGGTTGATCGGCCAGTACGTCAGCGATTCGGTGAGCATGTAGGCGGCCCAGGCGGCGGCGCCGCACAGGAGCAGTTGACACCAGCCGAGCGCGCGCCGCGCCGATGCCTGATCGCGTGCGACGAGCGACGCGACCGTGCTCCCGACGCCGAGGCCGACGAGAAACACCGCGAGGATCAGCGAGAAGGTGTAGACCGTCGCGCCGAAGTGCAGCGACAGCAGCCGCGTCCAGACCACTTCAGCGCCGAGCGCCGTCAGCCCGGACAGCGCGATCGTGACGTAGACCGATGCGTGGCGGGGTGGGGCGGGGCTTTCAGCCCCGCCTTCGCGGCCCTGAAAGGGCCGCGCCACCTCGTCATAGGCCGCTTTGGCGGAGACGAGGTACGCGATCGCCGCGACTGCGGCGTTGATCGCGACCGCGGTAAACGTCGCGATGTTCACGTCGTGGACGCGCAGCAGATAGAAGCCTGCGACGAGGCTGCCGACGACGCCGCCGGCGATGTTGCCGCCGTAGAAAAATCCGAGCCACGACACCCCTTCGGGCGTCGCCTTCACCCAGCGCGAGATCGCCGGCAGCGTGGCGCCCATCAGCATCGTCGGCGGCAGCAGGCAGATGCCGGCGACGATGGCGCGCACGAAGACGCTCACCATTCCGTCGCCGGCCCATGCGGTGTAAAGGCCGCCGACGAGCGGCATGCCGAAGAGGATCAGCAGCCCGAGCACACCGATGCCCGCTTCGAGCGACGCGTACACGCGCAACGGATGCTGGCGAGGAGAGACCGCGCCCGGCATCAGCACGCTGCCAAGGCACATGCCGCCCATGAACGTGCCGAGGAGGATGCCGAGGGAGATCGAAGACGACCCGATGACGAGCTGGAGGAGCTGGAACCAGACGATCTCGTAAATCAGCGCCGCGCAGCCGCTGCCGATGAAGAGAACGACGAGCGCGGGAAGATACCGCCGTGAGGTCATCTACGCTGTCCTTCTCGTGGGAAAGCGCGATGCTATCACGGGCGCTGATAGCTGATAGCTGACAGCTATCGGCTATCAGCTATCAGCTATCAGCTATCAGCTATCAGCTATCAGCTGTCCGGCTATTTGACGTGTTTGCTGACCAGCTTCGTCATCTCGAACATGTTGACTTGCGCCTTGCCGCCAAAGACCGGCTTCAACATGTCGTCGGATTTGATCATCCGTTTGTTCTTCTGATCCTGCAGCTTGTTCTTCTTGATGTAGGCCCACAGCTTCTTGGTGAGCTCGGTACGCGGCAGCGGCTTGCTGCCGACGACCTCGGACAGAGCGGCGTCTGGGGTCACCGGCGCCATGAATGCCGCGTTGGGCTTCCGCTTGCTCGCCTTCTTCGCCATGTCAACTCCTGTTCAAGTGGCGCGCTGCTTCTCGCTCGAGCCGCAGCGCTCGCGTCAGTGCCCGCTATTATGGCGTGTTTCCCTCTGGAGTACCAGAGGGAAAATCGAGGATCGCTGCGTAGCACAGCACATCCTGCGGCTGACCCTGACCGAGGTTCGGAAACTCGGCATAACGGCGAAGCCGCCCTTCGAAGGTCATTCCCCCTTTTTCGAGGACGCGCGCCGACGGCCGGTGATCGGCGTGGCAGAGCGCGTAGAGTCGATGGACGCCGAGCGTTTGCGCGAGATCGCGCATCGCGATCAACGCTTCGGTCGCATAGCCGCGGCCCCACGCGTCGGTCGCCAGCACGTAGCCGGTCTGCGCGCGCGTCGTCGTCTCGAACTCGAGGCCCGTCGACCCGAGCAGCGATCCCGTCGACGGCGACACGATGAGATAAGGACCGGCAGGCCACTCGGCCCACTGTGATTCGCTGAAGGCAAGAAAGCTTCGCGTCTGTTCGATCGACGTGTGACGCGGCCATCCGACGTACTTCGTGACGTCCGGATCCGACGCGTACCGCTCGAAGATCGACTCCGCGTCGTCGGGCCGTGGTTTTCTGAGAAGGAGGCGCTCGGTTCGGATCGTTGTGTGGCGCGGGCCTTTCACGCCCGCGTTCCCGTGCTCAATTGCCATTTCGTCCGTGTGTAGGCGATCCGGAATCCGTTCCGTTCTGCATTGCGCTGCGATCCGCTGCCCGGCAGCGCGCCCATCATCGCGAGATCGCAGCCGTGCTGCGACGCGTATGCGAGTCGGGCCGACAGGAGGGCGAGCTGCGCGCCGCGATGACGCGCGTCGGGAATCGTGCTCGCGCCCGCCAGCAGCGCGACGCCATCGTCGATGGTCAGCGCGCCGGCGGCTACCGCCCGGCCCCCGATTTCCGCGAGAAAGAGACGCGCATCCGGTCGCACCGCAGCCACGCGCATGAGATCGACGAGGAACGGGCCGACGCCGGGCACGTCGCTCCATCCGGCCGCAGACGTCTGCGCCCAAAGCTCCACCTCGTCGGCGTCGACGATCCGCACGCGGCCCTGAAAGGGCCGCGCCACTGAATCGGCAGGCGCAGCGATGGCGAGATCGCCGTCCAGCGATCGATACAACACGCTCGTGAACTCGATCGGTCGATAGCCTCTCGACGCGAGCAGCTCGAGATGCGCCGGATCGGCGATCGGACTGACCTCGTGGAACACTGGCGCCGAGCGCTGGGCATAAAACCGCTCGATCGTGTCGAGATCGCCGCTCGACGGCGCGGTGAAGAGGCCGAAGCCGAACGTCTGCGTGCAGGGCGATTCGACGCCGTCGAACATCGCGTACGTGCCGCCGACGTCAATCCACCCTGCGCCGACGTCAGGGGACACGGCGGCGCGCGCCTCGACGAACCGCGCGTTGCTGTCGCGCTCGGCCCGTTCCAGACGGCGTGAGAGAGAAAGATCCGAGAGGAGAATCACGACCGCGACCCGGCTCACCGCGTCCCGTTGACCCAGTCCGCCAGCGCTTTCCATTCGGGATCGTTCTGTGACTCCCAGTGCTTCCCGCCGGGATGGAACTCGGTGCCGCCGGCCTCGTGCGCCAGCGGCATCACGAGCAGACGGCTCTCCTTCGGATTGCCCGGCCGGACGAACTTCTTCACCATCTCGAAGTTCTTCTGCGACTGCTCGTCGGACCAGGCCGTCTGCCCTTTCGGCAGCGGCTGCAGCCGAAACGCCGTGCCGGTCGAGTGGCACGTCACACACCGTGCATGGCCAGGGCGCTTCTCGAGGAGCAGCGGCTCGACCTTGCTCTTGTAGGTCTGGAAGTCGAGATCGGATCCGCCCTGCACGCCGAACAGCAAAAAAAGAATCAGCCCCATGGGCGCGTAGTTTAAAGTGTGTGGCTTATGAAGACCATATTTTCCGTCGTGCTCCCGACTGTCGCGCTCGTGGCGCTCGCGGCCACGTTGCCTTTACAGGCCGCAACCGTCCGAATCGTCCAGACCAACGCCGCCGGCGACAGCGTGATGCTGATCGATCCGGCGACCAACAAGGTGGTCGGCGAGATCAAGGACATCGAGGTGAACCACGGCGCCGCGGCGGCGCCCGACGGCAGCCGTCTCTACATCACCAACGAGGCCGAATCGACGCTCGATGTCGCCGACCTCAAGACGCTCAAGGTGATCAAGCACATTCCGCTGACCAACCATCCGAACAACGTCGCGATCAGCAAGGACGGCAAGCGCGTCTACGCCGCGATCGTCGCCGGCGCGGGCGCCGTCGACGTGATCGACACGGCCACGCTGACGCGCGTCAAGAGCATCCGCACGGAAGGCGGCATCCACAACACCTACGTCACCCCAGACGGCCGCTTCGTCGTCGCAGGGTCGATTCCGGGCCGCAAGGTGACGGTCATCGATCAGAAGACGGAAGAGGTTCTCTGGACGACGCCGACGCGCGACGGTGTGCGGCCGATGGCGTTCGAGACCAACCCGGACGGATCGACGAAGCGCATTTTCGTGCAGCTCTCGAATTTCAACGGCTTCATCACGATCGACTTCGCGACCCACCAGATCGCCGACGAGATCAAGCTGCCGGAGCTGCCGGCAGCCGAGCGCGTCACCGAAGGGCTTCAGGGATCGCCCGCGCACGGGCTCGCCGTCACTGCAGACGGCAAGACGCTGTGCGTGCTCAGCAAGATGAACACGCGCATCTACCTCTATTCACTGCCGGATCTGAAACTGGTGAGCGAGTCGAAGGTGGGACATCACCCCGACTGGGTCACGCTCACGCCCGACGGTCAGCGCGCCTACGTCGCCAACGCCGGATCGAATTCGGTGTCGGTGATCGATCTGCCGACGCACAAGGAGCTGATGCAGATTCCGGTAGGACAGGTTCCGAAGCGCAACATCACGGCGGTGCTACCGTGAATTCGCGTTTCGTACATTTCCGCGCACGTTGCATCGTCTTCGTCGGCGTCACGTCTTCATCGTCAGCGACGGATGCTTCAGGTGCCAACCCGCGCGATCCTGATACGCTCTTGCCAGCGACAGAATCTCGGCTTCGTTGTACAGACGTCCGAGGAACGTGACGCTCGTCGGCTTGCCGTCGGCGGTGAAACCGTTTGGGACGCTGACGGCGGGATAGCCGCATAGATTTGCGGCCGTGAAGTGATCGCGAATCGCGCTTGGCGGCGGCGGCGCGTCTCCTCTTCCACGTCCAGTCCCTTCCGCCTGTCCTGCCTCTCCAGCCCTTCCAGACCTTCCTCCCCTGCCAACCTCTCCCGCCTCTCCTGCCCTTCCCGCCCCTCCTGCCCTTCCCGCCCCTCCTGCCCTTCCCGCCCCTCCCGCCCTCATGTTTATGTACGGTGCCACGTAGACATCGAACCGCGACACCGTTTCCGCGAACTGACGCATGATCATCGCGCGCACGCGCTGAGTCTGCAGGTACTCGATGGCGGGAACGAGGCGGCTCGTGCGCATGCCGTTGCCGCGGCCCTTGTTCGTCAGATCCTTGTCGCGGCCGGTGCGGATGAATTCGTCGAACGACGCGCCCGATTCGGCGCCGAGGATGCCTCCGGTCACGCTGGTCGGCAGCTTCGGCAGCTCGAACGGTTCGAGCTTCACGCCGAGCGCCTTCAACGTGTCGAGCGCCTGCTGGTCGTTTTTCTTCCAGTCTTCCTGCCGGTTCGGCTCGGCGAAGGCCGGCGCGAGATAGCCGACGCGCAGCTTGCGGATGTCGAGGTCCGCGTCGTAGTTGAACGGCAGATCGAGGACGCTCAGGTCCTGCTCGTCGGGCTTTGCGATGGCGCGGAAGACGAACGCGCAGTCTTCGGCCGTGCGGCACAGCGGACCGATGCGATCCTGCGTCCACGACAGCGTCATCGCGCCGTAGCGGCTCACGCGGCCGAACGTTGGACGTAAGCCGGTGACGCCGCAGATCGTGGAAGGGCTCAGAATCGATCCGCTGGTCTCGGTGCCGATGCCGAACGCCACGCAGCCGGCGGCGGTTGCGCTGGCCGGCCCTGCCGACGATCCGCTCGATCCATCTTTAGGATCCCACGGGTTATTGGTGCGGCCGCCGAACCATTGATCGCCAGCGGCCAGCTCGCCGGTGGTCAGTTTCGCAAGGAGCACGGCGCCCGCGTCGCGCAGAAGCCGCACGACCGTTGCTTCGGTGTCGATGACCTGACCTTTGTAGGCGCCCGAGCCCCACTGGGTCGGATATCCGGGAACGGCGATGATGTCCTTGCAGCCCCACGGAATGCCGTGCAGCGGCCCGCGGTACTTGCCCGACGCGATCTCGCGGTCCGCCTGCTGCGCCTGCTGCAGGGCGAGGTCGTCGGTGAAGGTGACGACGAAGTTCAGCAGCGGGTTGTAGCGGTGAAGCCGATCGAGACACATGCGCGTCAGCTCGACCGACGTGACCTGGCGCGATTTGATGAGATGAGCGAGGTCTGCGATCGGCCAGAACGCCGTGTCTTCGAGATGTCCTGGACGCCGCAGCGCGCGCGGCGCGCCCGCGCGGAACGGACGCGGCGTCCGATCGAGCCTCGTGCCGGGAACGAGCGGACTGTAGTAGAGCGGCGGCGCGAGGTTCGGATCGATGTGAATCTGCCGCAGTTCGGCGTAGCGCGTCAGGTTCTGGTTGACGCCGTTGAGAATCGCGTCGCGCTGCTCGTCGCTGAACTCGAGCCCGGCGACGGCGAGCGCATGCTTCAGCATCTCGGGCGTGACTGTCGTCGCTTGCTGTTCCTGCACCTGCGACCACAGGACGCCGGGCAGCAGCGTCGACGAGAGACCGATACTCGAGAAGTAACCGATGAATTGACGGCGAGAGCGATCGTGGTGCGGCATACGGCCACGATTATAGATGGACTATGCGTGCTATCCTCGCCGGCATGCGTCAGCGCGATAAGACGCGGCGGCCGGCGACGTACGATGATCTGCTGAAGGCGCCCGACCTCACCTTGTCGTGGGAATCCAAATAGAACGTCACGCTGATCCTGAACTGGAAGAAGTCGTCGATGCCGACGTGTGCTGAGGTTCTGGCAGCGACGCTTCGCGATGCGGGTGTCGAACGGATGTTCGGCCTGCCGGGCGGCGAGATTCTGGACTTCATCGAAGCCGCGCGGAAAGTCGGCATCGAATTCATCCTCGTCCGCCACGAAGCCGTTGCGGCATTCATGGCCGACGCCAGCGGCCAGATCGAGCGCAAGCCGGGCGTGTGCGTCTCGACGCTCGGGCCCGGCGCGCTGAACCTCACGCTCGGCGTCGCGAACGCGTTCCTCGATCGATCGCCGCTCATCGCCATCACCGCGACGATGTCGACGAGCGCGGCGCCGTATGCGACGCATCAGCAGCTCGATCTGAACGCGGTGTTCCGCCCGTTCACGAAGCAGACGATCACGCTCGACGGCGTGAACACAGCCGCCACGGTCCGGCGCGCGTGGCGCACGGCGCTCGAGCCGCGCTTCGGCCCGGTGCACCTCGCGCTGCCGAGCGACGTTGCGCGCCAGCCCGAACATCAGGCGCACGATCGATCGCCGGTGAGCCTGACGCCGGATCCTCCGCCGAAGCCCGGCGCCGAGGCGGTCGCGCGAATGGCCGGCGAGATATCGTGCGCGAAGCGGCCCGTAATCGTCCTCGGTCTCGATCTCAATCCGTACACCGACGCACGCACCGTGCGTCGCTTCGCCGAAGCCGTCGGCGTCCCCGTCTTCGTCACGCCGAAGGCGAAAGGCATCTTCCCGGAGGATCACCCGCGGTTCTTCGGCGTGTGCAGCGGACTCGCCGCCGACTCGGTCATCGTCCGGTTTCTGGGCACCGCGGATCTGCTGGTCGGCGTCGGATTCGATCCGGTCGAATCGGACAAGCTGTGGCATCACACGATGAAGCTCGTGTCGATCGCGCCGGCGTCGATTGCCTCGGGTCACTACCGGCCGACGCTCGAGCTGGTCGGCGACATGGTCGACAGCCTGACGCGCCTCGGCGATCTGAAGTACGGCCCGTACCAGTGGACGCAGGATGAGGAAGCCGCATTCCGTCAGCGCCTCGAGGCGATGCTGCGTGGTTCGGAGACATCGCATTCGAACGCAGAGATCGCAGAATCTGCAGAGAACATCACATCTCTGCGATCTCAACGAACTCTGCGTTCCGGACTGTCCGCTCTGGCGGTGACTCGATGCTTGCGCGATCTGTTCCCGCCTGAAGCGATCGCCACGACCGACGTCGGATCGATCAAGCTGCTCGTGTCGCAGGCCTGGCGCTCGACCGAGCCGATGACGTTCCTGGAATCGAACGGCCTTTCCGCGATGGGGTACAGCCTGCCGGCCGCAATGGCGGCGAAGCTCGCGCGGCCCGATCGGCCGGTGCTCTGCACGATGGGCGACGGTGGCTTCGCGATGGTGTTCGCCGATCTCGAGACGTGCGTGCGCCGGCGGATTCCGGTCGTGACGGTCGTGTACAACGACAATGCGCTGAGCCTCATCGACGCCGCGCAGGAACGCCGCGGCTACCCGACGTGCGGCGTCCGGTACGGCGATATCGATTTCGCCGCCGCGTCAGCCGCGCTCGGCGCGTGGAGCCGCCGAGCCCGCACGCTCGACGAGCTCGCGGCGGCTGTCGAAGAAGCGCAACGGGTGAGCGACAGGCCGTCGGTCATCGAAGTTCCGATCGATCCGACGGAGTATCGATCGCATATTTCCTAGTTCTTCCGATGAACTGAAAGCCCTTCGCAGGATTTCCGTTCATCGTCACGATCGGAACGTCGCGCCGGTCCAACTGTTCAAATCGCGAAAACAGTTCCGTGACCCTAGATACACGCGAGCGCTACGGCGCGAGCGTGTCAGCGCGTGACAGCCTCGAGCTGTTGCGAGGCGCGCATGCGCCGAGCAACCGCGGCGGGGGCGCGGTTCCCGCCGCGCTCGAAGCAGGTGGGCCCCACGCGAATAAAAAAGGGCGACGATCTTTCGACCGCCGCCCTGAACCTGAACCCCGAACCCGGAACCCCGAAGCTCCGAACTCGAGTCGTTACACTCCAGCCGTCGTCTTCACCGCCGCCTTCGCCGGGAAGATTTCCTTGAAGGCTTTCATGAAGCGGTCCATTTCGTCCGCGGTGCCAACCGAGACGCGCATGTGCGTCGTCATCGGCGGGAACGGACGGCCGACGAGCACTTTCCTCTGGCGGAACTCCTCGATGACCGGCTGGATCTCGCGGCCGATCGACACCATGAAGAAGTTCGTCTGCGACGGGATCACGTCGTAGCCGTGCGCCCGGAGCTCGGCGGACGTTTTCTCGCGCAGGTCGATCGTCATCTTCTTGATCTTCGCCTGCGACTCGACGTCCTTCAGCGCCGCCGCGCCGCCGTGCTTCACGAGCGCGTTGATGCTGCCCATGCTGTACGGCCGCATCTCCGCAATCATGTCGGCCGGCGCGATCGCGTAGCCGAGGCGCATCCCGGCGAGCGCCGCGATCTTCGAGAAGGTGCGCGCGATGACCACGCGACGCCCTTCGATCACGTACGGGAGCGACGTCGCATACTCCGGCGTATCGACGAAGTGGTGATACGCCTCGTCGATGAGCACGGGCATCCCTTTGGGGACCCCGTCGAGCAGCTGTTTCACTTCCTGCTTGGTGATGACGAGGCCGGTCGGGTTGTTCGGGTTGCAGAGATACACGAGCCCGATCTCGCTCGCTCTCGCATTGGCGGCCTTGATCGTCGCCGGGATGTCCTGACGATAGTCCTTGCCGAGCGGCAGCTTGATGGCGCTCGTCTTGATGCTCGTCGCGTGCTGATACACGGAGCTGTAGGTCGGTTCGACGCCGAGCACCTTCTTGCCGCCCAGCAGGTACGCGGTGCCGACGACGTCGAGCACTTCGCCGGAACCGGCGGTCAGCAGGATGTTCTCCGGCTTCACGCCGTGATGCTTCGCGATCTCCTGGACGATGTTCGCATCCGGATATCCGTACCGGTTGGCGTACTTCCAGGAGCTGTTCATCGCCTTCATCACCGACTCGGGCGGTCCCCAGCAGTTCTCGTTGCTCGAGAGGTGCGCGTAGCTGTCCCAATCGTCCATCGCCGGACGCGCCGGCATGCGCGGCGCGGCGCCCTGCTGCCGAGGAGCCTGCGCGAAGAGATCGACCTCAGGTCCAACCTTCAGATAGCCCAGGGCGGCGGCAATCCCTCCGACGAAATGACGGCGCGAAACACTCATGTTGGCCTCCGTAATCCGAGAGATTCTAGCTTATTTTCCCGCCGACGAGGTGGCGGAACGTCCCGCGTTTTCATACCACTTCAAGTTCCCCGTCGACGCACCGATGCAGATGATGTCCGCTCGCTTGTCACCGTTCAGATCCGCCGTCACGCAGCCCGACGCCGCCATGGCGCCCTGATCGAGCACCTGATGCGTCCATTCGCCTGCAAGATCGGCCGGCGCGTACATCACGTGGACTGCCGGCGTTTTGCTGCTCCGATCGCCGCACACCAGGTCGTCGCGGCCGTCGCCGTTGAGATCGGCGATGGCGATCTCATGACCTTCGGTCATGCCGTCGAAGACGACGTGGCGATCCCACTTCGATCCGTTCTGCGTGTAGACCACGATCTCGTTGCCGTGCCACGGCTCGACCGCGGCGAGAAAGCGCTTGCCGTTGAACGAGCCGATGCGAACGTCGCTCGCGCCGAGGCGCGGCGCCTTGTCCGCGTTGTGGCCCGGCGACAGGATCTCGGACGTCCATTTCACATTCGCGCCGCTGCCGCTCGCGCGGTACAGCGTGATGCCCTCGAACGACGCGACGAGCAGCTGATCGCGCTTGTTGCCGTCCCACTGCACGGCGCGCACGCGGTGGATGATGCCGGGGATGTTCTCGGTGATCACCTGCCGCTTCCAGTCGTTCTGGCGGTAGAAGAAGAGCGGCGCCTTGTCCTGATCGTACGGCGGTCCTGGAGTATTCATGCCGACGAGCGGCGCGTTGATCAATTCCTTCTTGCCGTCGCCGTCGATGTCGGCCCAGATGATGTGATGCGACGTCGGGAACTTGTCGATCTGCTGCGTCTCCCACGCCTGCTTCGGATCGCCTTTGTGCTTCATCACCCAGACGAGCCCTTCGCTGGTCTTGGGCGACATCGAGAAGCCGTTCTCGTACGCGATCTCGGGAATGCCGTCGCCGTCGATATCGGCGGCGGCGAAGTTGACGATGCCCGGCATGCCGCCCGTCATGACGTGGCGCTCCCATGTGGGGTTCTCGTACCACGCCATCTCCGGAACGCGCTGGCTCGAGCCGATGACGTCCGGCTTGCCGTCTTTGTTCACGTCGACAGCGGCGACCGCGTAGCCGCCGGGGAACTTGGGCTCGATGTCGTGCGCGCGGAACTCGACCTGCGCCGGCGGCGCGGGCGCGCCGGCGAGCGATGCAGACGCAAGAATGGCAGCGGCGAGGATTCGCAATTTCATGGCGCGGATTATCTCACGAGGGAGCGCAGCCCTTCAGGGCTGCCCTGAGGCGAGGCGTCTGAGCGGATCGCCCGTCAGACGGTAAATCGTCCAATCTTCCATCGGCGCCGCGCCGATCCGTTGATAGAAACCGATGGCCGGCGTGTTCCAGTCGAGCACGGTCCACTCGAGCCGGCCGCAGTCGCGATCGACCGCGATCTGCGCCAGACGCTCCAGCAGCCGCCGCCCCACGCCGTGACCTCGCCACTCGGGTAACACGAACAGATCCTCGAGATACAACCCGCGCTGCGCGAGGAAGGTCGAGTAGTTGTGGAAGAAGAGCGCGAAGCCGACCGGCCGATCGTCCGCCCACGCGAGGAGGACCTCGGCGGCGGGATGCGGGCCGAAGAGCGAGTCGCGCAGCTGATCCTCCGTCGCGCTGCATGCCTCGAGCAGCTTTTCGTACTCGGCAAGGCCTCGAATCATGCGGAGGATAACCGGCACATCGGCCGAGGTGGCAGGGACGATGCGCAAAGTCATTTTCTTCCCGTCGGTTTCATGAAATCGATGCGCGCGCCGCGCAGCGAGTGATCGATGAGCGTCGCGAGACGCCGCTGCCTCGTCTCTTCTTTTTTCGCGCTCATGATCCAGTGAGTGATGATCTTGCGATACCCGGGCGGCTGCGCCTCGAAGAACGCGGCGGCCTTCGCGTTCGCGCGCAGCGCCTTCGCCAGCGCCGCATCGAGCGTCGCGGTTTCGCGCTCGTGGCCGTAGATGCCGCTGCGCTTCGGATCGCGCGCTTCGAACGCGCGCATCCCCGGCGGCATCATGTGTCCGAGCTTGATCAGCTCTTTGACGCGCGCCGTGTTCACGGTGCTCCAGATGCTGCGCGCCGTGCGCGGCGTGAAGCGGATCGTCCAGCGATCGTCGTCGAGGCGGCGGCGCACGCCGTCGATCCAGCCGTACGCGAGCGCCTCGTCGAGCGCCTCCTGATACGTCAGCCCGCCGCCGCCCGACCCTTTCTTGTGGAAGCCGACCAGCAGCTCGCCGGCCGTCGCATGGTTCTTGTCGAGCCATGCGTGGAAGGCGGACTGCGATTTGAAGAAGCGTGGAGTCATCCGTCGTGGCTCGGTATCAAGTTTTCAGCGCTCGCTTCAGCAACATGATCTGCCCGCCATGGTACGTCCCATGTTCGACGATGCCGTGCAGCAGAATCCAGATCGGGTACTCGAGTCCCGGCACGCGATCGTCGAGCGTTCCCTCTTCGAGCTGCCGCACGCGCATCGCGAGATCGCGATGGCTCTCACGCATGCGGTGGAGCGCGGCGTCCCAGTCCTGCACGCCCGCGTCGCGTACGGGCGGCCAGTCCACCTCGCGCGGCGGATCGGCGGTGGCGCGGCCGTCGAGCCGCGCGCGTGCGATTTCGGCCCACGCGGCGACGTGGAGCACGATTTCCCAGATGGAATGCGCGCCGGCGACCGGATGCGCCGCCGCCTGTTCCGCGCTGATGCCCGCAAGCGCATCGTCGAGCACCGGCCCATGCCACAAGGGGCCGACGACCGTACGCTCGATGTGCTTGGCCAGTTGATCGATTCTGGTCATTTCTTATTCTCGCGCAGGGCCCGACATTATTTAATTGCGTGGGGCCCCCACGCCTGACGCCCTCGCGCCGTGGCGCTCGGGCGTATCTAGAACTGAACGCCGCCATGGCCGTCCGACCGGCACGAGTCGACGCCCTCGCGCCGTGGCGCTCGGGCGTATCTAGAACTGAACGTCACAATTCTCTGATAAACCATCCACGCACCGCATTCGTCCTATACGAGGTCGTGTGGGAAGGGTAGGTTTGGTGGGACCTATCAGACCCATTTGACCCACTTTGACTTATGAGCAACCTGAAGTTCGCGTTCCGGACGCTGTTCAATACGCCGTTCGTGACGATCGTCGCCATCGTGTCGCTGGCGCTCGGCATCGGCGCGAACGCAGCAATCTTCTCGCTGTTCAACCAGATGCTGCTCCAGCCCCTGCCGGTGGCGGAGCCGAACCGTCTGGTCAACCTGCTCGTGCCAGGCCCGAAGCCGGGCTCGCAGTCGTGCAACCAGGCAAGCACGCGCGGGAACTGCGACGACGTCCTCAGCTATCCGATGTTCCGTGACCTCGAGCGCGAGCAGCAGGTGTTCGCCGGCCTCGCGGCGCACCGCCTCGTCAGCGCGAACATCGCGTACGGCGGGCAGACGGTCAACGGCGACCTCCTGCTCGTCTCCGGCAGCTACTTCGGCGTCCTCGGCATCCAGCCGGCGGTCGGGCGGCTGATCGGTCCGGGCGACGATCGCATCATCGGCGAATCGCCCGTCGTCGTCCTGAGCCACGGCTTCTGGACGACGCGCTTCGCCGCCGACCGCGGCCTGCTGAACCAGACGATGATCGTCAACGGCCAGGCGATGACGATCGTCGGCGTCGCGCCGCGCGGCTTCACGGGCACGACGATCGGCGCCGAACCGAAGGTGTTCGTGCCGGTCACGCTCAGGAAGCCGGTGAACCCGTGGTCCGAACGGATGGACAACCGGCGCAACTATTTCTTGTACGTGTTCGGCCGGCTGAAGCCGGGCGTGTCGATCGACCAGGCCAGAGCATCGCTCGATCCGCAGTATCGCGCGATCGTCAACGACGTCGAAGCCACGCTGCAGACCGGGATGAGCCCGCAGACGCTCGCACGCTTCAAGACCAAACCGATCCTCCTCGAACCGGGCGCGCGCGGGCAGAGCGCCATCCCGAACACCGCACGACCGTCGCTGAGGCTCCTGCTCGGCGTAACGGCGTTCGTCCTCATCATCGCGTGCGCGAACATCGCGAACCTGCTGCTGGCGCGATCGGCGGCTCGCGCCGGCGAAATGGCCGTCCGGCTGTCGATCGGCGCGAGCCGCGGCCGCCTCGTCTTCCAGCTGCTGACCGAGTCGCTCCTGCTCGCCGTGCTCGGCGGCATCGCGGGCATGTTCGTCGCGCAGTGGACGCTCGACCTCATCGCCTCGCTGCTGCCGAACTTCGCGGCGACCACGCTCGACTTCCACGTCGATCGTACGGCGATGCTCTTCGGTGCGGCGCTGACGATCGGCACCGGCCTGCTCTTCGGCCTCTTCCCCGCCATTCACAGCACGCGTCCCGATCTGGTGTCGTCGCTCAAAGGGCAGGCGGGCCAGCCGTCGGGCGCGCGCGCGGCGGCGCGCTTCCGCACGTCGCTCGCGACGGCGCAGATCGCGCTGTCGATGGCGCTGCTCGTTTCGGCGGGGCTGTTCACGAAGAGCCTGATGAACGTCAGCCGCGTCGATCTCGGCGTGAAGGTCGACAACGTGATCATGTTCGGCCTGTCGCCGGAGCTGAACGGCTACACGCCCGCGCGCACGAAGCAGCTGTTCGAGCGCCTCGAAGAGGAGCTCGCCGCGCTTCCCGGCGTCAACGGCGTGACCAGCGCTCTTGTGCCGCTGCTCGGCGGGAGCAACTGGGGGAACGACGTCGCCGTCGAAGGATTCCCGGCCGGTCCCGACACCGATACCAACTCGCGCTTCAACGAGGTCGGCCCCGACTACTTCCGGACGCTCGGCGTTCCGCTCATCGCCGGGCGAGAGTTCAGGCGCGCCGACGGCGCCGGCGCGCCGAAGGTGGCGATCGTCAACGAGGCGTTCGCGAAGAAGTTCAATCTCGGACGCGACGCGGTCGGGAGACGGATCGGCAACCGCGGCGACAAGGAGGGGCTCGACACCCAGATCGTCGGCCTCGTGCAGAACGCGAAGTACAGCGAGGTGAAGCGCGAGGTGCCGCCGCTCTTCTTCCGTCCGTATCGTCAGGACGATCGGCTCGGCAACATCACCTTCTACGTCCGCACATCGCTCGACCCCGAGCAGTTCCTCCCGAACGTGCCGAAGGTCGTGGCGAAGCTCGACGCGAACCTTCCGGTCGAGGATCTGCGGACGATGCCGCAGCAGATCCGGCAGAACGTGTTTCTGGATCGGATGATCAGCGTGCTGTCGGCGGCGTTCGCCGGCCTCGCGACGCTGCTGGCGGCGATCGGCCTCTACGGCGTCCTCGCGTACACCGTCTCGCAACGGACGCGCGAGATCGGCCTGCGCATGGCGCTCGGCGCCGCGCCGTCGCGCGTGCGCGGCATGGTGCTGCGGCAGGTCGGCGTCATGACGATCGTCGGCGGCGTCATCGGCCTCACCGCGGCCATCTGGCTCGGACGCCTTGCGCAGTCGTTGCTGTTCGAGATGAAAGGGTACGATCCGGTCGTCCTCGTCTCGGCCGCGGCTGCCCTCAGCGTCGTCGCGCTCGGCGCCGGCTTCGTCCCCGCGCACCGCGCGTCGCAGGTCGATCCGATGCAGGCGCTCAGATACGAGTAGAGCGCGTCCACTCTCCTGCCTGTCCCGCTCGTCCTGCCTACGTCGATTTCCACGCGCCTCGTTCGTCTCTGATGTCGAAAGGAGACGATATGAGGACTCGGATTCTCGCAATCAGCCTGTTTTTCGCGTTCGGCGCCGTCACCGAGGTCGGGCATTCGCCCGCCTGAAGACGCTCGTCGAAGAATGGAAGACCGAGGACGCCACGGAGTCGCTCACCGACGAGCTCGTCGCGGGCGGCACGGCGCTCGCCGAGCGCGAGGCCGACGCGGGGCGTCCGACGATGCTCACGCTGTATCATCGCGACGGGAACCGGCTGGTGCTGACGCACTACTGCAGGGAGGGCAATCAGCCAGGGATGCAGGCGAAGCCGTTCGACGCCGTCCGCGAACGAGCTCGCATTTGAATTCCTCTACGCGACGAACCTGTCGAGCGCCGCAGCCGGCCACATGCACAGGACAACGATCCGGTTCGTCGATGCGAACCACATCGAGACCGAGTGGCAGGTCTACGGGAACGGCAAGGCGACGATGACCGAACGGGCGCGCTACGCGCGCGTGCGCTAGATCAAGGAACGAAGCAACCAGCAACCAGCAACTGGCAGATGGAGACGCACATGCCCCAGTACATGCTCCTGCTCTACGACGATCCGACAGGATGGCAGAAGCTCGGACCCGAAGACATGCAGAAGGCGATCGAGAAGTACATGGCATGGACGAAGAAGCCGTTCAACGTCGACAGCAAGCGGCTCGGCGAGGACGTCGGAAAAGTCATTCGATCGCAGAACGGCAAGCCGCGCGCGACCGACGGCCCTTACAGCGAGACGAAGGAAGTGCTCGGCGGCTTCTACCTGATCGAGGCCGCCAACTACGACGAAGCGGTGCAGCGCGCCTCCGATCATCCGCACCTCGAGTACGGCGGCACGATCGAAGTGAGGCAGCTATTCCGATCGTGACCGCGCGTCCCGATACCGGGCTGCTCCTCGAACACCTGTTCCGGCATCAGGCGGGCCGCATGGTGGCCCGCCTGACACGGCTGCTCGGACCGGCTCACGTCGCGCTCGCCGAGGAGACGGTGCAGGAGGCGATGGTCCGCGCGCTCCAGTCGTGGCCGTACGAGGGCGCGCCGGACAATCCCGCCGGGTGGCTCTTCCGCGTCGCGCACCACATCGCCATCGACGCGATCCGCCGCGACAAGACTTTCGGCGACAAAACTGACGCGATCGTCTCGGAGCTGACGCGATCGGCCGCACGCACCCCGACCGAACCGGACACGGAAGAACAGCTGCGGGACGACGAGCTGCGCATGATCGTCATGTGCTGTCATCCGGCGCTGTCGCGCGACGCGAGCGTGGCGCTCAGCCTGAAGACCGTCGGCGGCTTCGGCGTGCGCGAGATCGCGCGAGCGTTCCTCGCCGACGAGGCGGCGATCGCGCAGCGGCTCGTGCGCGCGAAGCGGCAGATTCGCGATCAGCGGCTGACGCTCGACATGCCGGCCGCCGGCGAGGTGGCCGCACGGCTCGACTCGGTGCTCGAAGTCCTCTACTTCATGTTCAACGAGGGGTACGGGGCGCAGGCCGGCGAGGATCTGATCCGGCAGGATCTCTGTCTCGAGGCGCTGCGGCTCGGGCGCCTCGTGGCATCGGCGTCGATCGCAACGCCGCGCGTGCACGCGCTCGTCGCGCTGATGGCGTTGCAGGGCGCACGGCTGCCCGCCCGCGTCGACGCGGCCGGGGATCTGGTGCTGCTCGAGGATCAGGATCGGTCGCGCTGGGACGAGCGGCTCATCGCGATCGGGTTTCATCATTTCGATCGGTCGATGACCGGTGACGACGTGTCCGAGTATCACGTGCAGGCGGCGATTGCCGCGACGCACGCGCGCGCGCTCGACCCCTCGTCGGTCGACTGGCCGCTCATCCTCACGCTCTACGACCAGATGCTTGCAATCAACGCCTCGCCCGTGGTGCGGTTGAACCGGGCCGTGGCGCTCGCGAAGGTTCACGGTCCGGCCGACGCCCTCGCCGCAATCGCGCCGATCGAGCACGATCCGAAACTGCGTCACTATCACCTGCTGCTGGCCGTCCGCGGGCAGCTGCTGCTCGATCTGGGCAGACGCACCGAGGCGGCCGAGGCGTTCCGGTCAGCGCTCACGCTCGCCGGTACCGAACCGGAACGGCGGTTCCTGACCAGGCGCCTGGCCGCGTGTCAATCGCCAGCCTGACGACTTGCATTGATAATCCTTTCGATGAACTCGGTTTTTCCGCGCGCGTACTGTTCGCGCGAGTTGGAATCGATCCCATCGATCGCCGCCGCAAGCTGCCGTTTCAACCGCGCGTACTCGCGCGCGGCGTCGGCGTGCTCACGCAAATAATCTCGGAACGCGAGCGTACGTTGCTCTTCGGATCCGCCGGCGCGCACCAGATGCACGTGATGCGTGTGCGGCCACGCCGCCGGACGATGAAAGAACGGACAGAACGAATCGTCGGCGTGCGGCACGTGGACGTAGCCGAGCGACCCGAGTGTGTCGACGAACGGCGCGAGCGGCTGGAGCGACGGAACGGATACCTGGATGTCGATGATCGGTTTGGCGGCGAGACCGGGAACGGCCGTCGATCCGTTGTGTTCTATGCGGACCGCGAGATCGCCGAGCGCCGCCGCGATGCGGCGCCGCTCCGCCTCGAAGTCGAGGGGCCACAGCGGATCGTAATCAACGATCATTTACTATCGCGTGCGGGCCCAATCTTCCTCAATCGCGGCGGCGACCCCAGCGCGCAAATTGATCCGCGCACCGGCGGAGATGGTAACGTATGCCGCACCATGACCGCACCCATCGATCGCCGCCGCTTTCTGATGTCGGTTCCGGCGCTGCTCGCCGCGCCGCGCGCGCTCGCGCAGACCGGGCGGCAGCTGAAGATTCGCGGCTTCAACCACGTGACGATTGTCGTTTCCGATCTGAAGCGATCGATCGACTTCTATCAGGGCCTCTTCGGTCTCGCGCAGGAGAAACACGACCGGACGCTCGATGCGAGCCTGAGAATCGCGCCCGGGACGAATCTGGATCTGACGACCGATCGCCCCGATCGCACGCCGCGGATCGACCATTTCTGTTTCGGCGTCGAGAGCTTCGACGTCGATCGCGTCGTGAAGGCGCTGGCCGATCATGGCGTGGTGCGGAGCGACGAGCGCGGACCGATGAAGGTGCAGGTGAGCGTCCGGGATGGCGCACAGCTGATCTACGCCGGCGATCCCGACGGCATCGCGTTCCAGCTGCAGGATCCGTCGTATTGCGGCGGCGCCGGTCCGCTCGGCAACCGATGCGCCGCGCCGCAGGCGTCGCCCCAAAAAGGGTTGATCGCGCTGAATGGCTACAGCCACTGCACCGTGTTCGTGAGCGACGCGCAGCGATCGAATGCGTTCTATCAACAGCTCTTCGGCATGCCGTTCCGGTCGTATCAGGGACCGACCTCGCCGACGCTCGCCATCGGAGCGGGCGTCGAGTTCCTGATGTTCGCGGGCGGCGGAGCGGGCAGAGGCGCCGCGGCCGGCCCGCGGCCGCGCGCCGCGAGCATCAATCATTTCTGCATGAGCCTCGAACGCTTCGACGCGGACGGCATCATCAGCACGCTCGAGAGCTACGGGATCAAGCCGCGCGAGAACCAGACGGGACCCGTCGGTCCGATGCGCCACTACATCAGCATGCGGATGGAGAACCGCGGCGGCGCGAAGGAAGGCACGCCGGAGCTGTACTTCACCGATCCCGACGGCATCCTCGTGCAGCTGCAGGACGTCCGCTACTGCGGCGGATCAGGAGTGTTGGGCAACGTGTGTCCGCCGCTCGGCTGAAAGCCGGCCGCTCCGCTACCGTCATAAGTGATCGGTCCGGGCACATGCTCGTGACCAGGATTGAAACGCCGGCGCCCGCAATCGTGTGCAGCCGCGAGCCGACCGGTGCAGGCAGCGCCCTTGCCTTACAGTGGCCGAGGAGAGCCGATGAACATCAGCGCTGACTGGGCGAGCTTTCTCACGAAGGCTGGGGCGAAACGATGCCCGAAGTGCGGTGAGATGACGGTGATTTCGGCCCATATCCCGGACGACCCGGAAGACGGCGATCGCAGGAAGGCGCCGATGAATCGCGGGCCGCTGTGGTATTGCTTCGAGTGCGGGCACGAAGAGCCACAGGTTCCCTGAGATCGCGCTCAACCGGCGATCGGCAGCTCTCGAGCACGGGTCCGCTCCATCTTGAAGATCGCGAAGCCGATCGCGTTGGTCACCAACACGAGCGATGAGATCTTGAGCGCGAAGATCAGCCGGCTCTCGACTTGTACGATCGGTACGATCGAGAGCACGACGTCGACGAGCGTCATCAGGAAGCCCGAGAGCGCGGCGACGCGAACCCATGACGGGCTCCGGATACCCACGAGCGGAACCGCGAACATCACCAGATACGTCAGCGCATAGAAGATCGCCGACGAATTCCACAGCAGCTGAAACGCTTCCTGGCGGCCGACGCCGATCATGCCGGCGGCGCTCAGCGCCAGCGTCGCGGCGCCGACGAACACGATGGAGTTCGCCGGCGTGCGGTGACGCGCGTGCAGCCGCGTGAACCAGCCGGGCAGGAGGCCGTCCCACCCCGCCACCATCGGCAGCCGGGTCGTACCGGTGAACATCACGCTCGCCTGCGCCACGCGGACCACCGCGAGCGCGACGATCGTCAGCGTCGGAACGATCGCGATCGCGCTTCCGCCGCCGAACGATCTGAACCCTTCGGCGAGCACCTGCGGGATCGGGGCTATGAGGTCGATCCGATCGATCGGAACCAGCGCGAGCACCGAACTCGTGCCGAGGATGAACATCAGGCCGATGATCGGCGCCGCGATGGCGACCGATGCGCCGATCGTGCGGATCGGGTTCCTGCACTCGCCCGCGTGAATCGCGACGTACTCGAACCCGCCGAATGCGCCGAACCCCATCTTCCCCAGGAGATTCAGGCTCATCGCCGACATCACCGGCATCGTCGTCGCGAGCGGATGAAACCCGCGCAGCGATCCGCGCGCGACGTTCAGCCACGGCAGCGCGAGAAGCGCGGCGAACGTGGCGAGCATCAGCACGGCGCCGGCGGTGTGGATCCACTTGCCCACGCCGAGCCCGAGAATGGCCACCACGACGAGCGCCGTCATCAACGTCACGCTCACCAGCAGCACGAACCAGTAGCTGCCGGTGAGCCGCTCGCCGCGCGGCCCGAGGATGTAGACGATGTACTGCGTGACCTGCAGTCCCGTGTCGGAGGTATTGAGGATGGCGAACAGCCACAGGTTCCACGCGACGAGGAACCCGGTCAGCTCGTTGAACCCGAGCTTCGCCCATTGGTACAAGCCGCCCTCGAGCGGCATCAGGCGATTCAGGTAGATGACGACGATCGCCGACGGGATGTAGAAGAACACGATCGCCGCGAGCCAGAAGACGACGTGCGCCGAACCGAGCTTCGCCGCGACGCCCACCCACGGGAGCCCGACGATGAAGAGGATCTGCGTGAGGGCGAGATCGGTCAGCCCGAGCTCACGTTTGAGTTCGACGGGCGGATCGCTCACTGGCGGGATTGTCTGCCTACGGCTTCGACACGATGACCGCGGCGCCGTAGCAGAGCGCCTCGGTCACGCCCTGCATCACTTCCGTTGCGTATCCCTCCAGCGACCATGCGGTCGTCGTCACGCCGTGCGGAATCACGAGCCGTACACTTTCCGCGCGAGATAGCTCTTTCGCGCGCGGACCAGGGCGCCGGACGCCGACACGCGCAGCGTCAGCGCGTGCATCTTGCCGTCGAGCAGCTGAGGACTGAAACCGATCAAGTACTGTTGATGCAGCTCGTCGGCCACGCGCCTGAACGTCGTCGCGATGTCCGCGGTCGACGTCAGCTCGAAGTAGCCGCCGCCGGTCGCCGCCGCGAGTTTCGGCAAGCCCTCGTCTGGCTTGTCGTCCATCTGGAAACGGCCGGGTCGGCCGAAACCGCCGCGCCCGAAGCCGCCGCGGCCAAAGCCTCCGCGGCCGAACCCGCCGCCGCCGCCGCGAAATCCCTGCGGCCCGTTCTGGCCGGCGAGGCCGATCGCGTACACCATCACGTCGTATTCGTCGGCGCGCTTCATCACGTCCTTCAGCGAGCTGTTGTTGTTGCTGAAGTTCATCGGCATGTCGACGCCGTCGGTGAAGACGAGGATGACGCGCCGCCCGTGCTCGTGCAGCAGCGACGTGATGCCGACGTTCACGGCGTTCCACAGCGGCGTCGGCCCTTCTTCCTGGAGCTGCGTGCGCAGAATCTTCAGCAGCTCCTCGCGATCCGGCGTGAACTCCTGCGGATCGACCTGAATCCGGTTCGAGAAGCTCCCGATGCGCGCCTTGTCGCCGGGCAGCATCGCGTTGACGAACGCTTCCGCCGCCTTCTCCACCAGCTCGAAGTTCGCGCGCATGCTGCCGCTGCGATCGAGCATCATCACGACCGTGATCGGCTGCGTGTCGTTCGCGAACTGCGTGATCTCCTGTTTCTTCGAGTTGTCCTCGATCTCGAACTTGTCTCGCTCGAGATCGGTCAGGATGCGCCCCTCCGGCGTCGTCACCGTCGCGTAGACGGCAACGGTGCGGTTCCCCGTTGAAAACGTCGGCGGCTGGGTAGGGGCGGAGCTTGCTCCGCCCTGGACAACCGCGGCGGGCGACGTCATCTCGGTTGCAGCGGGCCGAGCAAGCTCGGCCCCTGCGATGTGACCGCCTACGATCGCGGCGACGCTAACGAGCGCGAGCCAGCGCATTGACAATCTCCCAGTTGAAGCGCACGAAGCGGTGCAGTTCGGTTTCGAGGAGCCGCTCCTGATCGCTGTGCGCGCCGAAGCCTTTCGGTCCATCCTCGAAGTCGGTGGCGGGGCCGATGCCGAAGCACTGCACGCCGCGGGAGCGCAGCTGCGCCATGTCGGTGGCGCCGGTGCTCATCGTCGGCAGCGTGACGGCGCTGTAGATCTTCTGCACCGCCGCTTCGAGCGCCTTGAAGGCTTCCGAATCGAGCTTCGCCGCGGCGGCCGGCGGGCGCTCGCTCGCGTTCGCGGCGAAGCGCACGTCGACGGCGGGATCGTTGACGATCTTCTTCACCTGATCGAGAAACGCGTTCCGGTCCTCGTCGGGCAGCATGCGCACGTCGAGCGTCGCCCTTGCCTCCGAGGGGATCACGTTCGAGCGATAGCCGCCCTGCATGATGTTGGGCGAAACGGAGGTGCGCAGCATCGAGCTGTAGCGCGGCTCGTGCTCGAGCAGCCAGTCGTCGGCGGGACGCGAGATCTTCGGATCGGGCGACAGCACATCCCGATAGTACTTCGCCTGCTCCGGCGGCGCGATCGCCGCGAGCCGGCGGAAATAGGTGCCGGTCGTCTCGTTCAGCCTGACGTCGGGCCGCCATTCGCCGACGCGTCCGACGGCGGCGGCGAGGTGCACGATGGCGTTCGATTTCAGCGGAATCGATCCGTGTCCGGAGATCCCGTGCGCGACGAGCTCGATGCCGCGCGGAATCTTCTCGCTCGTCTGCACCTCGGCGTAGCGCACCTCTCCCTTCTGACGATTGACGCTGCCGCCTTCGGCGAGACAGTACTCCGGCTCGAACTCGGAGAAGTGCTGCGCGATCATATAGCCGATGCCGACGCGCGAGTTGCCCTCTTCGCCCGCTTCGGCCAGATAGATCACGTCGCGGTCGAGCGGCACGCCCCCGCGCTTCAGCATCAACATCGTCATCAGCGCCGCCGTGGCGTTGTCCTTGTCGTCGATCGTACCGCGGCCGTACACCCAGCCGCCGTCGCGCGTCGCGCTGAAGGGCGGGAACTTCCACTTCGCGGCGTCGACGCTTACGGTATCCGTATGGCCCATGATCAGCAGCGGACGCTTCGTGCCGTTTCCTTTCAGACGAGCGAGCACGTTCGGCCGGTCTGGTTCGAGCGAGAGCAGCTGCGCGGCGATGCCGTTGTCGTCGAGGACTTTCTTTATGTACTCCGCCGCCGGACGTTCCTTCGCGGTCGTGTCGATGCGAACGAGCGCCTGAAAATGGCGCATCGTCTCGTCCTCGACGTTCTTCCAATCGATCGTGCCACCTTGGACGATCGCCGCCGAACGTGTGATCGCCATCGCTGCGGGCCGAGCAAGCTCGGCCCCTGCGATGCACATGCTAGCGAGCGCGAGCCAACGCATTGACGATCTCCCAGTTGAAGCGGACGAAGCGGTGCAGCTCGCTCTCGAGCAGCCGCTCCTGATCGCTGTGCATGCCGAATCCCTTCGCCTGATCCTCCACGTCGATCGCCGACCCGATGCCGATGCACTGCGTTCCCTTCGTGCGCACCTGCGCCATGTCGGTGGCGCCGGTGCTCATCGACGGCAGCGTCACCGTGTTGTAGATCTTCGTCACCGCCGTTTCGACCGCCCTGAACAGTTCCGAGTCGAGCCGCGCCGCTCCCGGCGCCGGCCGCTCGGCGCCCGCAGTGGCGAAGTGCGCGTCCACGGCCGGATCGTTCACGATCTTCTTCACCTGCTCCAGAAACGCCGGACGGTCCTCGTCGGGAACCATTCGCACGTCGAGCGTCGCCTTGGCTTCCGACGGGATCACGTTCGAGCGATAGCCGCCCTGGATGATGTTCGGCGAGACCGACGTCCGCAGCATCGACGAGTGGCGCGGCTCGTTCTCGAACAGCCAGTCGTCGGCGGCGCGCGCCACTTTCGGATCGGGCGACAGCACGTCGCGGTAGTACTTCGCCTGCTCGGGCGGCGCGATGGTCGCCAGCTTTCGGAAATACGTCGCTGTGGTCTCGTTCAGCTTGATGTCGGGTCGCCACGCGCCGATGCGGCCGACGGCCGCGCCGAGGTGAACGATCGCGTTCGATTTCAGCGGAATCGATCCGTGTCCGGAAATGCCGTGCGCGACGAGCTCGATGCCGTACGGAATCTTTTCGACCGTCTCCACCTCGGCGTACTTCACGGCGCCATTCTCGCGGATCACGTCGCCTCCCTCGGCGATGCAGTACTCCGCGTCGATCTCCGGGAAGTGCTGCGCGACCAGGTAGCCGATGCCGACTCGCGCGTTCCCCTCTTCTCCCGATTCGGCGAGATAGATGACGTCGCGATCGAGCGCCACGCTGTTCCGCTTCAGCACCAGCATCGTCATCAGCGCGGCGGTGGCGTTGTCCTTGTCGTCGATGACGCCGCGGCCGTACACGTAT
The DNA here is from genome assembly GCA_003222395.1 of Acidobacteriota bacterium. Taxonomy (GTDB): domain Bacteria; phylum Acidobacteriota; class Vicinamibacteria; order Vicinamibacterales; family CAVVIG01; genus Gp6-AA45. The sequence continues at coordinate 58,519 of QHWB01000049.1, read as the reverse complement.
CCGCCGTCGCGGGTGGCGCTGAACGGACCGAACTTCCATTTGGACAGATCGACCGTCACCGTGTCGGTGTGCCCCATGATGAGCAGCGGACGTTTCCTGCCGTTGCCCTTGAGCCGCGCGACGACGCTCGGGCGATCGGGCTCGAGCGAATACATCTGCGCGGGTATGCCGTTGTCATCGAGAACCTTCTTGATGTATTCCGCCGCCGGCCGCTCCTTCGCGGTCGTGTCGAACCGGACGATCGCCTGAAAATGACGCATCGTCTCTTCTTCGACGGTCTTCCAGTCAATCGCAGGGGCGGAGCTCGCTCCGCCCTGGGCGATCGCCGTCGCCGCGGGCCGTGCGATTTCAGTCGCTGCGGGCCGAGCAAGCTCGGCCCCTACCATGAACGCGAGCGCAACCCAACGCATCATTTTCTCTTCCCGTTGTATTCCTCGTCGGTGACCTTGTCGAACCACTTCGTCTCGCCGCCGAAGCCGATATTGACCTGCACGAGCTCCTGATCCGGCGCGGCGCCGTGCCAATGGACGACGTTCGGCGCGGTGTAGTCGCTCTCGCCTTCCTTCAGATCGCGAATCGGCTCGCCGCGCCGCTGCACGCGGCCGCGTCCCTTCTCGACGAACAGCAGCTGGCCCTTGTCATGGCTGTGCCATGCGGCGCGTGCGGCGGCTTCGAAACGGCGGCGGCCGGCGCTGATATCCTTGGCGTCGAGAGCATCCACCTTTCCGGTAAAGATCGGCGCTCCCGTCCGCTGCTGCGCGCCGGTCCAACGTGTCGACACAATCAACGCGAGCGCGAGCCACAGCGCAAGTGCGATGCGTTTCATATCGAACCTCCATCAACCCGCCTTCGCTCGTTTGATCCGGGGCGAGCGTCGGCGCGGCAAGCCCAGCCCCCGGACCCAGCAACCAGCCCTCACCCCAGCAGATTTATTTAATCGGCGAATAATCAGTCGGATCCATGAACACCGATTCCACCTTCGATACGATGCGGCCGTTCACCTGCGATTCAGTGCTCACCTTCTGCCACTCGGAATCGGCCTGGAAGTCGGCCCAGTTCTTCTTCGCCGCTTCGCGGCTCGGATGCGCGAGCACGTAGATGAGCGTGTTCTGCGAATTCGGGGCGTCCTGCGGCACCCAATAGCCAATGCTCGTCATGTTGTGCTTGTTGAAGATGCGCATCGTGTGGTTCCTGAACCGCGCCTGCAGCTCGGGCAGCTTGCCTTCCGGCGCCGTGTACGTCCGCAGCTCGAACACGCGACGATCGCCCTGCGCGTGCGCGACCGGCGCCGACGGCAGTACGCGGCCGACCGCGAGACCGGCAAGAAAGACGATCGCCAACCAGCCAAGAGACTTCCTGTTCAGCGACATGGGCGCACTCCTTCAAGAAGGACGGCACCGCGTCACGCGATGCGTCGAAGCCGTGAGGGCGCCATCGTAGCGCAGTCACCCTTTTTGTCGCCATTCCCCCCGCAGAAACGCCAGAGCGGTTTCCCGGAACCGCGGCGCAAGATCGCCGAACACCGGGCCGTGGCCGCCGTTGGGAACAACCCACAAGTACGAGCGAGGAATCGCGCGGCGCAGCTCGATTGCCAGCGACACCGGGTACAGTGGATCGCGATCGCCGAACACGATCAACGTCTCGGCCGCGATCGTGGACAAATAGGGCGGCGTGAAGTTCACATCGTCGTAGCTGTCGGCGAAGCCGCGCGCCATCGAGACGAGCTGCCGCAGCTGCGCGTCCCCGTACTTGTGCCGTTGCCGCATACGCGCCATTTCGGCTTCGCCGATTGCCGTCTCGGAGAACTGACGCATCGTGACGCGCGCTTCGGGCGGAAAATACGGCGGCGCGCTGATCACGACCATCGACTCGACGGCCGACGGCTGCAGCGTCGCGGCGTGAAGCAGGGTGATGCCGCCGCCGCTCAGCCCAATCGCCTTGATGCGCGGGATGCCGAGATGCCGAACGAGCGCGAGCACGTCGAGCGCGCACTGACGGAACGTGAACGCGCCCGAGGGATTGGCCGTGGCGCCGTGGCCTCGCAGATCGGGCGCGATGAGGCGGTACCCCTCGGGCGGGTCCTCGAAGATGTACTTCCAGTCGGCGCCGGCGCCCATGCCGCCGTGCAGCCACAGCAGCGGCTCGCCCTCGCCGGTCTCTTCCCAATGGAGTTGGATGCCATGGACCTCGAAGACCATCGCGCCTCCGTGGAACCGGCGCGATTATCGTGGCGCGGCGGCGCGAACACCAGTCTGGTTCGCCGGACCTGTTATGATGGAACTGTCTTTCCAAGTCGCACTCTTCAGCGCTGCCACTCGCGGCGCGGCAGGCCTAAAGGGCTGCGCGACGTACTCAAACGCAAGCGTCCTAGGGGATTAATCGCGTGGCAGTCGCGTCGCGCCTCGAGCGTATCGATTCCGTGTGCGCGAGATCGCGAGCGCAGGAGCATCGATCAATGGCATCTCTTCCGATCCGCGCAGCGTGCACCGTGGTGCTGCTCATTGGTATCGCCGCGAACGGGCGCGCTCAGACCGCGCACGTGACGATCCCGTTCCTCGCCAACGCCACGCGTCCGGGCGCTCTCGACTTCCAGGGCGGCGAGTGCGACGTGAACCGCGCCGGCACGACGATGACGTGCCGGTTCCAGCAGGTGTTTCTCACGACGTCCGGCGCTCCGGCCGACACGTGCCTCATCACGACGAACCGGTACGATCGCGTCTTCCGCAAGCAGGCGGGCGGGCAATGGGTCAGCACCGAGGGTCCCGAAGGACTCTGCGGCGTCAACGACGTCGCGACGCTGCGCGACGACGGCGGCGTGAAATGGACGATGGATATCAGGAAGATTGCGACGCGCAAGGACGCGGCGCCGCAGTGCCGCGCCATCGACGTCACGCCGGAAGTTCTCAGCTGGCAGAACCTGCGCCGGCCGCTGCCGTGCGGGTTCGTTCAGCCGGGTGGCCTCATACCGTAACGCGATGGCGATCGACCCACCAGGCCATCACGAATATGATCGCCGCGCCAATCAGCGCGACCGTCGCGAGCACGGCGACCGACGGCGGCGCGCTGCCGCCGAGGCTCGAAAAGTACGCAAGCAGCAGGAGCGCGACGAGCGCGAAGAACGCCCAGCGTCCCACCCCCGTCGCGCGCGCGCGTCGTGCGCGTATATCCACGCGTCGTCTACACTCCGTGTCCGTAGCCGGGCTCTTCGTTCGGCTGCGCGTCTTCGGGCGGCGGCGCCGCCTGGCGCGTCTCGGGACGCGGCACCGCGGGCTGTTGGACCTTCACGGGACTCGGCTGTGTGGTCGGTGGCGTCGTCATGGCGGTTCCCTTTTCTGACGTTCCTCGCGGGGCCCCACCCCCGCTCGGCTGATGCCTCGCGTGCGCTGCGCGCTACGCGCTTGCGCCCGCTGGCATGGCCGCAGGCGCCAAATCAAAAGGGCCATCACTCCTGCGAGTGATGGCCCTTTGCAAACCCCTGAATTTGTGTTCGGCTACATCACCCGCTGCAGGTCGGCACACGAATGCCGACCAAAATAAGGACGAGGCTAAGCAGCGAGTTTGTGGTCACCGGACGCATTTCGGCCATAAGCTTAACACACAGTGCGTCTGGCTGACTACTTGACGCGAATCGGCCTCGACGAAACGGCGAATGCGGCGCGCGAAACGCCGTTCGCAAGACTGTCGCGGATGCACGTCGCGCATCGCGAGACGTTCCTGTTCGAGAACCTCTCCATCCAGACCGGCGGCGCCGTCAGCGTGAGGCTGCCGGATCTCGAGCGGAAATTCCTCGACGAGCGACGCGGCGGCTACTGCTTCGAGCACAACACCTTGTTCGCGGCCGCCCTCGCCGACGCCGGCTTCGCACCGGTCACACTGCTCGGACGTGTGCGCCGCGGACCGCCGGAGCGCTGGTGCCGAACGCACATGGTGTTGAAGGTGCGTGGTGCAGGGGGGCAGGGGACCGCGGTGCAGCGTGCACGGATGCAGAGTGCAGCGGGGCCGGATGACGAGTGCTGGCTGGCCGACGTCGGCTTCGGCGGTCTGGGCCTGCTCGAGCCGATTCCGCTGCGCGACGGCGCCTCGTCTCTGCAGGGCGGGATCGAGTACACACTGCGGCGCGACGGTCATCTGTGGGTGCTGTCGATGCGCGACGCGAGCGGCGACGCGATGGACCTGTACGAGTTCAGCGACGACCCGCAGACGTCCTGGGACGTCGAGGTCGCGAATCATTTCACGTCGACGCACCCCGAGTCGGTGTTCCGCCGCACGCTGACCATTCAGCGCAGCGGCCGCCACGAACGCGTCATCCTGCGCAGCAGCATGTTGACGCGGTATCGCGACGGATGGATGACCGAAGAACCGATCGATCGCGCGCAACTGCCGCGCGTCGCACGCGAGCTGTTCGGCGTCGAGCTGCCCGACGGTCCTCTCGTATTCGATATGGAATGCGGGGCCCTCGTCTCGAGTTGATCTCGGTCCGTGCACCGGTTGCTGATCCTCTCCCGACACGCCGACGCCTACCGCCGTTTAATCGACGCCGAGCGGCTGCCGGATCTCGAAATCGTCCCGTCCGACGACTGCGATGTCGCGCTCGGCGAGCCGTCGCTCATCGCGCCGGCCATCGGACGGCTGTCGTCGATCACCTGGGTGCAGTCGACCTGGGCTGGCGTCGAGCCGCTGCTCGATCCGGCGCTGCGGCGCGACTACGTGCTCACCAACGCGCGCGGCGTCTTTGGCGGACTGATGTCGGAGTACGTGTTCGGGTATCTGCTCGCGCATGAGCGGATGATCTTTCGAAAGCACGCGGCGCAGCGGGAGGGACGCTGGGATGCGGCGCCGCCGGGCACGCTGAAAGGAAAGCAGATCGGGCTCCTCGGCGTCGGCTCGATCGGCGCCGCGCTGGCGAGGACCGCGAAGCATTTCGGCATGCGCGTAAAGGGATACACGCGGTCGAGCGAAGGCTGCGCCGACGTCGACGAATACTTCCACGGCGCCGAACGGATCGCTTTTGCGCGTGATCTCGATTACCTGGTCTGCATCGTGCCGAACACGTCGGGGACCAGGCGGCTCGTCGACGCCGAGCTGCTCGCCGCGCTGCCGCCGCGCGCGGTATTCGTCAACCCGGGGCGCGGCGCGGCCGTCGACGAATCGGCGCTCGCCGACGCGCTGCAATCGCGACGACTCGCCTGCGCCGTGCTCGACGTGTTCCAGCAGGAGCCGCTGCCGCCCGATCACGTTCTCTGGCGCACGCCGAACGTCCTCATCACGTCGCACACCGCCGCATTGAGCGCTCCCGAAGACATCGCGCCGGTCTTCATCGACAACTACAGACGCTTCGCCGCCGGCCAGCCGCTGCGGCATCGCGTCGATTTCGAGGCGGGATATTGAGGTTCTCCGGCCGTCGGCGCGATCATCCCCGCGACCGGTTGTATTCGCTCCAACCGACGGCCAGCAGGACGAGGAGCAGCGCCCCGGGGATCGGTGCGTTCAGCGCGAGGCCGAACGCGATCCACGTGATTACCGCGCCAGCCATCGTGCATGCGAGCATCGCGATGCCGACGAGGGAGAGCTTCGGCACCAGCACGAGAACGCCGCCGGCGATTTGCATCACGCCGGTGAAGTATCGGAACCACTGGCCGAATCCAATCCGGCCGAAGAGCCGCACCCACATCGGATCGCTGAACTTGGAAAAGCCAACCGCCACGAAGAGCAGCGCGACCGCGACGCGCGGCAGCCAAACGGTCAGCAGGCCGATGCGACTCGGAATCGGTTCGGGCGTTCGCACTTCGAGCATGATTCCTGATTCCTCATCCGGCACGTTGAAGCGAAGTCTTCGAGGTCATGCCCGGCCGTGGGCCTTTCCGAGAATCCGCATGATCGCCGCCGCGATGCGCCGCCACTCGCTCTCCTCGTGGACGAGCTCCTTGCGCCCTTTGCGCGTCAGCGTGTAGAAGCGCGCGCGCCGGTTGTTCTCGGAGGTGCCCCAGTCGGCGTCGATGAGTTCGCGCTCCTCGAGGCGCTGCAGAGCCGGATACAGCGACCCGTGATCGACGATGAGCACGTTGTCGGACTCGCGCTGGATGGCGCGCGCGATGCCCTGACCGTGCTGCGGGCCGAAGATGAGCGTGCGAAGAATGAGCAGGTCGAGCGTTCCCTGCAGGTGCGCGCTGTACTCGCGGTCGGACCGTTTTCGTATAGACATTCGACCCGAGTGTGAATACACTGCTTCCCGTAGAATGTCAACCCTAGTTACGCGTGGGGCCCCACGCCCACGCGCTGACGCCCTCGCGGCTTCGTTCACTGCTCGCGCGGCCCGACGCCCGCTCGCGCGTTCGCGCTCGCTCGGGCCGCTGGCGCCGCGCTCGGGCGTATCTAGAACAGAACGTCACCATCGCCACAAATGTCGTCATGGCACGTCGCACCGAAGATGATCTCCACGACGAAATCGACTCGCACCTGGAGATCGAAGCGGATCGGCTGATCGCGGAAGGGATGACGCCCGACTTGGCGCGGCTCGCGGCGCGCCGCGCGTTCGGCAACGTGACGCGCGTCGCGGAATGCTTCTACGAGTCGCATCGCTCGATCTGGCTCGATCAGCTGCTGCAGGATCTGCGCGGGGCGTCCCGCGTCCTGACGAAGTCGCCCGGATTCAGCGCGACGGCCGTGGCGCTGATTGCGCTCGTCATCGGCGGCAACACGACGATCTACTCGATCGTCCACGCGCTGCTCACCAAACCGGCTCCCGGCATCGCCGCCGAAGGCCTCGTGTCGCTCGGCTGGATCGTCGACAAGCAACAGGTTCATCCCGCCGACAGCTATCCGAACTACGTCGACGTGGCGTCGCAGAGCCGGACGCTGTCGTCGCTGCTCGCGTTTCAATTCGATCGATTCACGCTGACGCTTCACGACGGCAGTTACGCGATTCACGGCGGACAGGTGTCGACGAATTATTTCGACACGTTGGGCCTGCGTCTCGCCAAGGGACGCTCCTTCACGCCGGAGGAAGCGCGGCTGGATGCCTCAGGCCTTGTCGCCGTGATCAGCTATCGGCTCTGGCAGGAGCGTTTCGAGAGCGCCGAAGACATCGTTGGACGACCGATGCTGTTGAACGGTCACCCGGCGACGATCGTCGGCGTCGCTCCGCCGCGGTTTCAGGGCGTGTGGCTGAACGAATCGGCGGACGTCTGGATTCCGATGCTCGCCTACGCGCGGCTGCAGGGGCGCGAAGCGGCATTGACCGACCGATCGGGCGGAGCGATCGCGATGGTCGGACGATTGCGGTCCGGAGTGTCTCTGTCCGAGGCACAGGCGGAGCTGACCACGATCGCGCAGCGGCTGCAGGACGCGTATACAAACACCAACAAGGGCAAGACGGTTGTCCTGTTCCCGTATTCGGCAACTGCGGCCGGCGACAGCCTCGTGGCGGCCCAGGGGCCGCACTTCCTCCAGATCTTTTCCGTCGTCACGGCGCTGACGCTGCTGATCGTCTGCGCCAACGTGGCCAATCTGATGCTGGGCCGTGCCGTGGTCCGGCAGCGCGAGATGGCCGTCCGACAATCGCTCGGCGCATCGCGCAGCCGCATCGTCCGCATCTTCGTCGCCGAGGGACTCGTCATCGCGGTCACCGCATGGATGGTCGCAAGCCTGCTGGCGTTCTGGATGTCGAAGACCGTCGTCCGATTGATTCCGCAGGGCGCCGGCAGCGGCACGTCGATGACGTTCGACTTCACGCCCGACTGGACGGTTATCGGCTACGCGATGGTTCTGGCCATCGCGGGCACGATCATGTTCAGCGCCGCGCCCGCGCTGCGGGCGTGGCAGCAAGAGCTGCTGCCCGCGCTGAAGTCGGGCGAGCTGGGCGTCGTTCAGGGGCGCTCGGCGGTGTCGAACACGCTCGTCGTCCTGCAGCTCGCATTCTCCGTGCTGCTGCTGACGAGCGCGGGGCTGGCTTTCCGATCGCTGTCGGTGATCGACGCGGCCGAACTCGGATTCGACCGGAACAATCTTCTGCTGGTGACGATCAGCTCCACGGGAGCCGCGGCGACGCCGGCGGCGAATATCGCGCTGCTCGACAGGATGCTCGACGCCGTCCGCGGCGTGCCGGGCGTCACGTCGGCGTCGTTCGCGCGGCGGCCGCCTCAGGAATCGTGGGCCACCGAGCGCCTGCAACTCCGCGGATCCGACAAACCTGTCGTCGCCGAACGCAACGACGTCGGGCCGGGCTACTTCGACGCGCTCGGCGTGACGCCGATTGCCGGCGCCTTCGAACAGCACGAGGCGCAAACGATCCGGGCGGCCGCGATCAACAGACATCTCGCCGAGACGCTGTGGCCGGGCGAAGACGCCGTCGGACGCACGGTCATTGTTGCGTCGCGACCCGATCCGGTCCGCGTCACGGCGGTCATTCCCAACGGGTATTTCAGCGGGTACCGGCGTGAGGCGGCTCCGAACTTCGTGTTCCTGTCCGCGCGCCAAAGCCTGATGCCGCCGGGCGAGATCACGTTTCACGTCAGGCACGCCGGCAATCTCGATCTCGTCGCGCCGTTGATTTCCCGCGCGCTTCGGACGGTGGAGCCGCGCGCGCCGATCGTGTACGTGCGAACGATGGAGTGGCAGCTCGACAGCATCCTCTGGCTCGTGCGCGCGCTGACGATTCTTCTGACGCTGTTCGCCGGCGGATCGCTGCTCATCGCAGCGATCGGTCAGTACGCGGCGATGACGTTCGCGACGCGCCGCCGCGTGCGCGAGTTCGGCGTCCGCATGGCGCTGGGCGCCTCGTCGCGGGACATTCTCGCGTCGGTCGTCGGCGAAGGATGGCGGCTGACCGCTGCAGGCCTGGCGATCGGCGTCGCCCTCAGCCTCGTCGCCGCGCGCGGCGCACGCGCGTGGCTCTACGGCGTCACGCCCACGGACGGTCCAACCTACCTCGGCGTGATCGCCGTGCTCGCGTGTGCGTCTCTCTTCGCGTGTTATCTGCCGGCGCGGCGCGCCGCTCGAATCGATCCGATGCAGGCGCTGCGCCAGGATTAATCGCAGACGGCGCTTGCGCTGAGATACCTCGCGCAGGCCTTTAGGCCTGCCCGCGATTGCGGCGTGATGCTATCGAGGCGTCTCCGAAGCATGGAACGCGGCGACCTTCCACGGTCCGCCGCGCCGGACGTACGTCTTCGTGAAGCGCCAGTCGTCTTCGAACGTCCGGCCATTGTTCGTACGCGAGCGCTGCAGCCGTCCCGTGACGACGGCCGATTCGCCGTACGCGTGCACCTGCACGTCGGACGTTTCGTACCGATCGAACTTCATGCGCCCAGTCCGAAACACGCCGAGCGACGCCGACTTCCCCATCATCGCCATTCCGGGGACGGTGATGACGATGTCGTCGGCGAACAGCGCGTCGAGCGCGGCGGCGTCGCCGCGAATGTGCGCCTCGTTCCAGACGCGCTCGAGCCCGGTGAGCTCATCGATCGGCGACTGCGCCGCCGTCGACACCGCGATCAAAAGTAGTCCGGCTAACCACCTTCGCCCAAAGGCGACAGTGGTCCGCCGGAGCTTCAGCGAAGGCGGAAGCCGGACGCCACGAGTTCATCAAATTATCCAATTATCCAATTATCCAATTACCCAATTACCCGATCACCCGATTACCCGATCACCCGATCACCGAACATACCCCTGCGCGGCCATCCGCTTGCCGCTCATCACGTACGCGCCGGCGGGCAGATCGTGGACGCCGGTGGCGTCGATCCACGCGTTGTAGAACTTGAACAGCGCGCAGACGGTAATCGCATCGTAGATCGCCTCTTCGGTCCAGCCGGCGGCCTTCAGGCAATCGACATCATCGCGGCGAATCAGATTCGACTGCGCGTTCATCTTCTCGATGAACGCGAAGAGCGCCTTGTGCCGATCGTCAATCGGCGCCGTGCGGTAGTCATCGAGCACCGCGTCGACCATCGGCCTGTCGCCGACGAGCTCCGCCGCGACCGCGGCGTGAGAGCCGATTCAAAACGGACAGTCGTTGCGGCGCGACGTGAACGCCGCAATCAGCTCGCGGATCCCCGGCGGCAGCGGCGACGGTCCGCGCATCACTCCCTGCGTGAAGCGCGCGAGGTGCTCGGTGCGATCCGTCTTGTACGCGAAGAGATGCATGATCTGCGGTACCGGCTGGCCGGCTTCCCGCATCTGGCGGACGGCGTCGGCCCACGGTCCGCTGCCAGCGTGCTGTTCGATTTCGGGGAGATACATTTGATCCATATAGATTCGCTCGCCTAAAAGGCTCGCGCTACAGCCAAAAGGCTCGCGCTACAGCGTGACAGGTGGCGCGGGCCTTTCAGGCCCGCGATTGGCGGCCCAGAAAGGGGCCCCCTACAATGACGATCGTTTTACCGGCGCCGCTGCCTCGATCGGTTTCACCGGCTGCGGGACGTTCAGCGTCAGGTCGTAGCGCGCGAGCGTGGTGCTGAGCGCCGCCGCCTTCGCGATCGCCGCGTTCAGATCGGCCACCGCCTTCGGCGCCTGATTCTTCGCTTCCGTATACGCGCGCGTCGTGCCTTCGGTGACCGGCATTCCCGCGGTGTAGCCGTTCTTCGCCTGCGTGATGCGCGTAACGATGCTCGGATTGTCGCCGCGTCCCGCGCCGCCGAAGCCGCGTCCGGCCGGAGCGGTGAGCTTCGGCGTGAGCGCGTCGACGTCTTTCTTCACCGCGTCGAACGACGTCTTTACATCGGCCGGCAAATCCGTACGCTTGCCGATCGCGTCGGCGAGCTCGGTCAACTGCCGGTTCAGCGACGCGAGCGCCGTCTGCGCCTCGACGAGTCGCTTCTGCAGATCGTGCATCTCGGTGGCGAGATCGAACATCCGCCTGCGGTCGGCCGAGGTCAAGGCGACCTCCGGGTCGTCGGTCACGCGCAGCGGTTTGGTGTCCGCCGTCTTGCCGTCGACAACGAGCGCGATTGTGTAAATGCCGGCGAGCACCCACGGTCCGGCCGTGTTGTTGCCGCCGCCGAAGAATCCGCCGCCTCCACCTTGCCCAGGCGATTCGCACCCCGCGCCGAACGGACTGTGTTGCTGCTGTGCTTCACTCGGGCCCGCAGTCTGACCTTCAGTCTGACCCGAGGTCTGACCTCGAATCTGACCCTCAGTCTGACCCCGAGCCTGACCCTCGGTCTGCCCTCCGCTCCGGCCGCGAGCCGCAGTCGGCGCCGCGGGCGCAGGCTGCACGCGCAGATCCCAGCACGCGGACTGGATGCCCGCCTTGTTGCGGTCGGCGAGCACGGATCCCGAGATTTCCCGCACCTCGTGGCCCACGGCGTCCGTGATCTTCAGCTTCACTTCGCCGACCGGCTTCCTGTTCAGCCACGAAACGACCGCCGCCTGCGGCGGGTTCTCGCCGTAGAACGTCTGGTCGCCCCAGAACTCGTAGTTGCGATCGCGCGACGGACGACGGTACATCACCGATGGAGACGGCGAAAACAGCTTTGCGTCAGCCGACGCCGCCTGCGCCGCCGCGTACTCCTGAATCGGTTCGAGGTGATCGAGGATCCAGATCGCGCGGCCGTGCGTGGCCAGAATCATCGCGTTGTCGCGCGGATGGATGGCGATCTCGTCGATGCGGACCGTCGGCAGATTGGCCTTCACGCGCGTCCACGTCTTCGCGCGATCGAGCGACACGAACAGTCCGGTTTCGGTGCCGACGTACAGCACGTCGGGATTCTTCACGTCCTCGGTGATCGTCTTGACGACCTCGCCCTTCAGATTCCCGTTCGCCGACTGCCACGACTGACCGTAGTCGCGGCTGACGAAGATGTAGGACTCGAAGTCGTTCTGCCGATGCGCGTCGAACGTCGCGTAGACCGTTCCTTCGTCGAAGCGAGACGGTGCGACCTCCGAAACCCATACGCCCTTCGGAAGCCCTGAAATCCTGTCGGTGACGTTCGTCCACGAGCGTCCGGTATCGCGCGACACCTGCACGTTGCCGTCGTCGGTGCCGGCGTAGAGAATTCCCTGACGCTTCGGCGACTCGGCGAACGACACGATCGTCGGCCACGCCTGGATGCCGTCGTTCTTCGCGATCGTGATGTCGCTGCCTTTCAGCCCCATCGTCACCGCGTCGTCGCGGTTTGCGTTGGTGGTGAGGTCCGGGCTCGCCGCTTCGAACGTCAGGCCTCGATTCGACGACCGGAACACCTTGTTGCCAACGGCGTAGATGATCTTCGGATCGTGCGGCGACATGACGAGCGGCGTGTCCCAGTTCCATCGCACGGGCGGCTCGCCGGGCTGCGCCTGCGGGCGAATCGACACCGTCTCGCCGGTGACGCGATCGATGCGCACCATGTTGCCGTCCTGCGATTCGCTGTACGCGACGCGGAAGTCGGTCGGATCCTGCAGCGCCACGAACCCGTCGCCGCCCTGCATCGTCTGCCACTGGAAGTTCGCGATGCCGGCCGATCCGCGCACCGCGCTCGGCCCGCACCACACGTAGTTGTCCTGCATGCCGCCGCAGATGTGATACGGCGTCGCCATGTCGTAGCTGACGTGATAGAAGAGGCCGACCGGCAGATTCGGCAGGAACACCCACGTCTTCGCCTGGTCGTAGCTCACCGCGACCCCGCCGTCGTTGCCGATGATCATGTGGTTCGAGTTCGACGGGTCGATCCAGATCGCGTGCACGTCGTCGTGCGTCGACGCGGCGATGTCGGTATGGACCGTTTTGCCGCTGTCGCTCGAGAAGTGCAGGCCGACGCCGCCGTAGACGACGACATCAGGATCGTTGGGATCGACGCGCACCTGGCTGAAGTACATCGGCCGCGGATTTTCGTTGTTGACTTTCTTCCACGTGGCGCCGGCGTCGTCGGATCGATACAGGCCGGTCGCTGTATTGGGATTCACCCCTGTGGCCATGTTGCGCCCGCCGCCCTGCGGCGCCGTCGCTTCTTCCGGCTCGGGCGCGGCGGCTCGTCCCGCGCCGCCTCGGCCGCCTGCCGGCGCGGGGCCTTCGATGAGCGCATAAATAATGTTGGGCCGCCGACGGTAGACGTCGAGTCCGATCCGGCCCAGCGGACCGTCCGGCAGCCCATTTCCCCGCCGGGGGTCCCCACCGCGCGGACTTTGCGCGGTGGGGTGGAGACGCGTCCACGTTTCGCCGCCGTCGGTCGACTTCCAGATACCGCTGCCGGGTCCGCCGCCGTTCATGCAGCAGGCCGTGCGGCGGCGCTGATACGTCGACGCGTAGAGGATCTGATCGTTGGTTGCGTCCATGACGAGATCGTTCGCGCCGGTGTCGTCGTCGACCTTCAGCACCTGCTTCCATGTTTTTCCGCCGTCGGTCGTCTTGTAGATGCCGCGCTCGCCTCCCGGCCCCCACAGGCTCCCGGTTGCCGCGACGAACACGACGTCGGTATTGCGCGGATCGATGACGATGCGATTGATGTAGCGCGACGTGCGGAGTCCCATGTTGACGAACGTCTTGCCGCCGTCGGTCGACTTGTACACGCCGTCACCCCACGACGTGCTCTGACGGTTGTTCGATTCGCCGCTGCCGACCCACACGAGATCGGGGTTGCTCTGCGACACGGTGATGTCGCCGACCGACATCAATCCCTGATCCTGAAACTGCGGCTGGAACGTCGTGCCGGCGTTCGTGGTCTTCCACACGCCGCCGTGCGCGGTGCCGACGTAGAAGATCGCGGGGTTCGCTTCGTACACGGCGAGATCGGAAATGCGCCCCGACATCGCGGCAGGACCGATCGGACGGAAATGCAGCGCGTCGAACGGCCCGTCCATCGAAGCCTCGGCGCTGGTGGGCTCGTCCACCGTAGCCTTGGCGGAGGTGGAGCCGACGAGCGACCGCGCGCCGAACGCGGCGAAGAGAACGGCTATGAGCGCAAGCAGACGGAATCGGCTCATGACATGCTCCAGGTTTCGCCGATTCTATCAGCGGCGAGCCGGCTGCACAGCGATGCAGCCATCGGGCTTGATGCGAAGGTCTTCTCCGGTAGCGTCCGGGCGGACCGGCGCATTGCGATCGTGACGGCTCGGCTCGGTGAGATCGACGATGACCGCACGGCTCATTTGCGCAAACGGGCGATAGCCGACGAGCGATCCGATATCCCCGAGGCGTTCGAGGAGCAGATCGTCGAAGCCTCTGGGCACGTCGTCGAACCGGAATCCGAAGTACACGATGACGCGGCGGAAGCCTTTCACCGTGCCGCGCAGCTCTCCAGGACGGCAATCCGGTCCTGGCGGTGCGTACTTTGCTTCGAGGATGGTGTCGGCGCCGGAGTCGTGATACCACCACAACGCCGGCAACGCGAGACGAGTCGTCATCCACACGTCGCCGGGCCGCTGCTGCGCGGCAAGCCAGCGCACGGCCGCGCGATCGTCGAGCTGGTGATTCGCGTTCTTCGGCCGCACTCGCAGATCGTCGAGGCCGTGGTACGTGATATCGCCGCAAACCGCCACCACGATTAACAAGGCGACGATCTGGATCGGAGTCCCGAAACCGGACGCCGCATCAGTGCGATCCGGCTTCAGCCGGATGACTCTGGCGCTGCGAAGTGCCGCGACGCTGCGATCGCCCAGAAGCGCGATGCCGACGTACAACGCCGGCACGACCCACAGCGCGAGACGTTCGAAGAACGGCACCACGCGGACGGCGGCGAGCACGAACGCTGAAAGCGGGACGGTGGCGCACGTCAGCGCGAGCAGACGCTGAGATCCGCTCGCAACCGCGAAGCCGCCGATCGAGGCAATCCAGAACAGCACACCGAATCCGGCGCCACCGGGCTTCTCGGCGAACGGTAAGAGCCGCTCGCCGATCCAGCGAACGGTACCGAACGTTCCAGCTGATTCGGGCGGGAGCGCGAATGCCCAGTAACCCTGCAGAAATTCGCTGCCTTGCGCGTGACGGAGCGTGACCATGTAGCTCACCGCGAAGGCGGCGAGCCACACGATGCCGGGCACCGCGGCGCGGAGCGCGGCACGCGGACCGCCGCGTCGCATCGCGATCGTCACTATCACGACGGCGCACGCCGGTGTGACGAACAGCGCGCCGTTGGCGAACAACTGCCCGACTGCCGCTACTATCCACCAGTACAGGTACGGGTACCTGTACGCGTACGGGGGTCCGAAACGTGTTGGACCCGTGTCGGACCCGGGTTCGACGTCCGTGTCGGCACCCAATTCGATTGCGCCCGCCGCGAGCGCCGGCAGGAGCAGCGCGAGACAGGCGTCTGCCGAGTAGTGCTTCAGCTCGACCTCGAAGTACGTGATCCACTGTCCGAACGAACAGAGCAGCACGAGGATCGACGCGCCGGCCGCGTTCAACCAGCGCCCGCCGATCCACAATGCCGCCGCGATCGTCGCGAGGCCGAACAGCATCGGAAAGAAGCGAAGCACCTGCTCGCCGGTGCCGAAGGCGACGAGTGCCAGGCGCTCGACGACGAGCCAGCCGTACGGCGCCACCATCTCCGGCGACAACCGTCCCACGAGACCGAGGAGGCCGCGCTCGCGAAGGTTGAGTGCGATCATCTCTTCGTCGAGCCACAGCGGACGCGCCAAGGCCCATTGATAAACGATGAGCGCGCCGCCCGCCATCGCTATAATCCGCGGCATGACACGCCCGATCCGCCCGCTCATCGCCGTCATCGTACTCGCTGTCGCGCGCCTCACCGTTCACGCCGCCGACACGCATCAGTACGTGCCGGACCGCTTCTACAACACCTATTCGGCCGCCCACCCGCCGGCGCTGCACGTCAAGCCCGGCGACCGCGTCGTCACCAAGACAATCGATGCGGGCGGCGTCGACTGGAACGGCAGGTCGGTGGCGCAGGGACCCAATCCGGAGACCGGACCGTTCTACATCGACGGCGCCGAGCCGGGCGATATGCTCGTCGTGACGATCGTTCGCGTCGAAACGAACCGGACGATGGCCTACTCGAGCAGCCTGCTTGCGCCGTACACAGTCGATCCCGGCGCGATCGCCGCCCGCGTCGATCGCGAGCCGAAGCGCTTGACGTGGACGATCGACAAGGCCAAAGGCGTGGCGCGGCTGGATCAGACGGCCGGCGGCGAGATCCAGCCGGGCGGGATCGAGTTGCCTTTGAAGCCGATGCTCGGCTGCATCGGCGTCGCGCCGGCCCGCAAGGAAGCGATCTCCACGTCCGCGCCGGGCGCGTGGGGCGGCAACATGGATTACGCGTCGATGGGTGCGGGCGCACGGCTGATGCTGCCGGTCAACGAGCCGGGCGCGCTCCTCTTCCTCGGCGACGGCCACGCGCGAATGGGCGAAGGGGAGCCGGTGGGCACCGGGCTCGAGACCTCGATGGACGTCGAGTTCACGGTCGATCTGGTGAAGAAGAAAGCGATCGGCTGGCCGCGCATGGAGACGAGCACCCACATCCTCGTCCTCGGCAGCGCGCGGCCGCTGCTCGAGGCGTTCCAGCATGCGACGACGGAGCTGCAGAAGTGGCTGCAGGCGGACTACGGCTTCACCGAGCGCGGCGCACAGACGTTCATGGGCCAGGCGAGCGAGTACGAGATCGCGAACGTCGTCGATCCGAACTTCACCGTCGTCGCGAAGATTCCGAAGGCATTACTTCCCAGGCGCTAGCAATTCTCTTTACTGGGGCGACTGAAAGCTCTGATTCGCGTACGGATTGTTCTTCGGGCGCGTCACGACGTTGAAGCCGAAGTTCGTCGCCTGATGACACCCGTTGCATCCTTTCGTGAGATCGTCGAACGCGCCCGCGAATCGATCGCGATCCTTCGCGGCGACCGCCTCCCCCAGATCCTTCAGCGGCGCGTCCATCATCTTCGGAATGAGCTCGGAGAGCGGCAGCGGCGCATCCTTGTGCGTCGGATGAAACGCGACGACGTCGTCGAAGCCTTCCTTGAGCTCGTCGAGTTCGTATGAGGCAAGCGGCCAGTTGCCTGCGTCGCCGGCCAGCCACAGCTTCGCGTGACGCATCTGCGTGAGCGTCATGATCTCGCCCAGGCCGGGCGTGTACGGCGCCGCCTGACGACTGCATGCCGCGGCGAGAGCGGCCACCCCGACGATCCGCATCAATCTGTTCGCCACGATGTCACCTGCAGAGGCGATGTTAGACTCTCCGTCATGTTTCAGCGATTCGTTTTCTGGAGCTCGGCCGTCTTCCTGATCGTCGCCGGAGCATGGGGCGCCGGCGTTCGTCCGGCGCGCGCGCTGGCGCAGGGCGCCGAATCGACGATCGACAAGGCGATCCTCGACGCCATGCGCTGGCGCAGCATCGGCCCGCTGCGCGGCGGACGATCGATTGCCGTGTCGGGTGTGAAAGGGCGTCCGAAGGAAGGGTACTTCGGCGCCGTCGGCGGCGGGTTGTGGAAGACGATCGACGGCGGCCTGTCGTGGACGCCGGTCACCGACGGCCAGATCACGACCTCGTCGGTCGGCGCGGTCGCCGTCTCGGAATCGAATCCGGACATCGTGTTCATCGGCACCGGCGAATCGTGCATCCGCGGCAACATCATGCCGGGCGACGGCGTGTACAAGTCGACCGACGCCGGCAAGACGTGGACGCACGTCGGCTTCACCAACTCGGACGCGATCTCGAAGGTCCGCATTCACCCCAGCAACCCGAACATCGTCTTCGTCGCCGACTTCGGAAAGTACGGCGCGCCGAGCGACGAGCGCGGCGTGTTCAAGACGACCGACGGCGGCAAGACGTGGAAGAAGGTGCTGTTCCGCGACAACAAGACCGGCGCCGTCGACGTGGAGATCGATCGCAGGAATCCGAACGTCATGTTCGCGGCGATGTGGGAGGCGTATCGCGTCGAGTATCAGATGTCGAGCGGCGGACCGGCCAGCGGGCTGTTCAAGTCGACCGACGGCGGCGAGACGTGGCGCGAAATCACGCGCAATCCGGGGCTGCCGTCGGGGCTCGTCGGCAAGATCAGCATCGCCATCTCCGGCGCCGACTCCAGTCGCGTCTACGCGCTCGTCGAGAACGAAAACGGCGGCCTCTTCAGCTCCGACGACGCGGGCGCGACGTGGAAGCTCGTGAACGCCGCGCGGACGATCCGGCAGCGCGCGTTCTACTACACGCACGTGTTCGCCGACCCGAACAACAAGGACACGGTGTATGCGCTCAACACGAGCGCGTTCCGATCGACCGACGGCGGCAAGACGCTCGCGCAGATCGGACAGGGCACGCACGGCGATCACCACGACATGTGGATCGATCCCGACGACGCCAATCACGCGATGCTGGGCAACGACGGCGGCGGCACGATCAGCTACGACGTCGCAGCGCCGCAGCGCCACTGGACCAATCAGGATTACGCGACCGGCCAGTTCTATCACGTCATCACGACCCGGCACGTTCCCTATCATGTGTGTGGCGCGCAGCAGGACAACACGACGATGTGCGTCGACAGCACCACGAATCTCGGCGGACGGGGCGGCGGCGGCGGAGGTGGACGCGGCAATTCTGTGGCGCCATACGTCGCCGGCGGCGGCGAGCCCGGCTACATCGCGCCCGATCCGAAAGATCCGGACGTCTTCTACGCCGGCGCCAACAACGGATCGTTTCTGACGCGCCTCGATCGCCGCAGCGGCGAGCTGAAGGAAGCCGGCGCCTATCCGCGCTTCTTCTCCGGCGAGAATTCCTCCTCCGTCGTCGAGCGCTGGCAATGGACGTATCCGATCATCTTTTCTCCCGTCGACCCGAACGTCCTCTACACCTGCTCGCAGCACGTGTGGAAGACGACGAACGGCGGACGAACGTGGGAGCGGATCAGCGGCGATCTCACCCGCCACGATCCGAAGACGATGCAGGACTCGGGCGGGCCGATCACGCACGACATGAACAGCCCGGAGATCTACGCGACGGTGTTCTCGCTCGGACCCGGCAAGACGGACGTCAACGTGATCTGGGCCGGATCCGACGACGGCGTCGTGCAGGTGACCCGCGACGGCGGCAGGAAGTGGACGGACGTGACGCCGCGCGACATGCCCGATCTCGGCCGCGTCAGCCAGATCGACGCATCGGCGTTCGACGCCGGGACCGCGTACGTGTCGGTGAAGAAGCCGCTGCTCGAGGATTTCTCGCCCTACATCGTCCGCACGCACGACTTCGGCCGCACGTGGACGAAGATCGTCAACGGCATCGCGGCGAACGACTACGTGTCGTCGGTCCGTGAGGATCCGGTGCGGCGCGGCATGCTGTACGCCGGCACGGAGCACGGCTTCTACCTGTCGCTCGACGACGGCGATCGCTGGCAGTCGCTGCGGCTCAATCTGCCGGACACGCAGGTATCGGACATCTGGATCGAGGCGAACGACGTCGCGATTGCGACGCACGGCCGCGGCTTCTACGTGCTCGATGACGTGAATCCGCTGCGCCAGTTCGGATCGCAGGCGACGAGCGCGTCCGATGTGTATCTGTTCAAGCCGGGCGATGCGGTTCGTACGGCGGCGCCCGGCGCGCGCATCGACTACTGGCTGAAGAAGCCGGCGCAGAACCTGACGCTCGAGATCGTCGACGCCAGCGGGCAAGCCGTGAGAACGATCAAAGGCGCGGCGCCGGCGGAAGGACGAGGAGGTCGCTCAGAGCCGAGCCGAGGGACGACAGGCTCAGGGCAGGCAGGCTCAGGACGGGCGGAAGAACAGGCCGATCGTCCCACGCCGACCGGCGAGACCGAAGAAGAAGGTGGCGGCGGACGCGGGCGCGGCGGTCCGCAAACCACGTCGATCGCCGCCGGACTGCAGCGCTTCACGTGGGATCTGCAGGCCGAACCGGTCGTCAGCTTCCCCGGGATGGTGTTCTGGGGCGCGACGACGAACGGGCCGGCGGTGCTGCCCGGCACGTATCAGGCGAAGCTCACCGTCGATGGCCGCACACAGGCGCAATCGTTCAGTGTGAAGAAGCACCCGTGGCACGACGTGACCGACGCCGACATGGCCGCGCAGTACGAGCTCGCGAGCCAGATCCGCGACAAGGTGAACGAAGCGAACAACGCCGTCATGCAGATCCGGCGCCTCAAGCAGGCGATTCTCGATCGCCAGTCGAAGGCACAGACGGCCGACGTCAAGGAGCTGGGCGATCAGTTCATCAAGGAGCTGAGCGCCGTCGAGGAGACCGTGTATCAGGTCCGCAATCAGAGCAACCAGGATCCGCTCAACTTCCCTATCAAGACGAACAACCGCCTCGCGTCGCTGCTGCGCGTCGTGCAGACCGGCGACGGCCGGCCGACCGGCAACGCCGGGCCAATCTTCGACGACCTGAAGCGTGAATTGCGGACGGAAACCGACAAACTGCAGCAGGTGATCTCGACCTACCTGCCGCGATTCAATCAAGTGGTGACGAGACTCAAGTTGGAAGCTGTCACAGAAAAGTGAACAAGACGCGCCTCGAAGCCTTCAGCGACGGCGTGGTCGCGATCCTCATCACGATCATGGTGCTCGAGCTGCGCGCGCCGGTCGGCTCGAGCCTCGCGGCGTTGGGCCCCGTCGTGCCGACCTTCTGCGCGTACGTCCTCAGCTTCGTCGTCCTCGGCATCTACTGGAACAACCATCACCACATGCTCCACGCGACGACGCGCATCAACGGCGCGGTGCTCTGGGCGAACCTGCATCTGCTGTTCTGGCTGTCGCTCGTGCCGTTCGTGACGAACTGGATGGGCGACAACCCGACCGGCGCGCTGCCGACGGCCGTCTACGGCGTCGTCCTCATTCTCGCGGCGTGCGCCTACACGATTCTGCAGACGACGATCATCCGCGCGGAAGGTCCGCATTCGCGGCTCGCGTCGATGGTGCGGTCGGACGTGAAGGGCAAGCTGTCGATTGCACTGTACGCGTTCGCCATCGCGTTCGCGTTCGTCAGCCACTGGATCGCGCAGGGACTGTACGCGGCGGTCGCGATCATGTGGTTCGTGCCCGATCGACGGATCGAGCGGCAGCTGACGCACGTCTGATCGCAAAAAGCACGAAACCCATTCTCTCGCTGTTTCGGGTTTGTAATCGCTGTCTCATATCGTTCGACGCCGGCGCGGCGAGCTGCACGGATTGCGCGTCATTGCGCGTGTGTGACGCGGCGCACGAATTGCACGTTCTGACACCAATCCCAGTGTCACCACACATTCGCACCTGCTGCTTCCTGATTGCGTTCGTACTGCTCGGATGTCTCGACGCGAGCGCACAGACGACGCGCGACGGCGTCATCGCGATCGCTCGCGGCGACTACGACGAGGCGGCGCGCATCCTGCAGCCGCTCGCCGAAGAAGCGCCGCAGCCCGATCCGATCGCGCAGTTCTTCATGGCGATGTTGTACGGCTCCGGCCAGGGCGTGGCCATGGATCCGATTCAGGCCTGCCCGCTGTTCCTGCGCGCGGCGAGGTCGCCGAATCCGTTCACGAACCAGGCGCTCACGCTGGCGCACGCGCTGCAGAACGCATCGCCGACGCTCGCGCCGCTCTGCGTCGCGATGAGCACGGACGAATACCGTTCCCTGCCGTCGACGTCAATCGCGCTCGAACGCAATCATTCGGTCGTGGTCAGCCCCGGCGGCGTGACCGTGACCTACAACGGCACGCGAAAGCACACGACGATCCTCGCCGGCGGCGTCGGCTGGACGTTCCTGCCCGTACGGCACCTCGAACTCGCTGCGTGCCGGCCACCCGGCGCCGCGCGTCATTTCATCGAATTCTTCATGTGGTCGCCGGACGAGACCGCCGATCAACCGGCCTGGAAGCTCGGATGGATCGTGTTCGAAGTCGTCGGCGCCGAGTTGCTCGCCGTCACGTCCGAACCCAATCTGCTGACGTCTCCTTCGCCGCCGCGGCCGGCTGCACTGGACGTCGACCGCATCGCGCAGGTGCGGTGCGCCGAGAACGGCGAAGCCGAGTGGGCAGTTCTGACAGCGCCCGTCCGCAGCGCCGTGATTCCTGCGGTGGTACCGCAATGATCGGGCACCTCGTCGCGCTCGCTGGTGCCGCCGGCCAGTCCGCCCCGTTGACGATCCAGATTCGGGGTCTGCGTTCGTCAGCGAGCCGGCAGCGCGCGCACCGAAGATCCGCGGTCGAGCGTCCAGACGAACCCGCGGCGGCCATCGCGCCGGCGCGTCAAACGATTTCACCGCAGTTCCTTCTCGATCGCGTTGCGGAACTCGAGGTAACGCATCAGTTGTTCGAATCCATCCGCACCCATCAGCCCGAACTTCGGAATCAGTGGCATTCCGTTTGCGGCGTTTTGAACGGAGGATCAATATGCCACGCGGAGACAAGCGCCTATATACGGACAAGCAGAAGCGCCAGGCCGAGCACATCGAAGAAGGGTACGAAGAGCGCGGAGTTCCGGAGGACGAGGCTGAACGCCGGGCGTGGGCGACTGTAAATAAGGTGCACGGCGGCGGCGAGAAGCCCGGCGGCGGCGGATCCGGCAAAGGCGAAGACCACGAGCCGATGCGGAAGGGCGGACGCAGAGGCGGTGCGCGATGACGACGGCTCGTCAGCGTACAGCCGCACGGCGGAACATCAGGAAGGCGGGAGCCGCCGCGAAGCGACGCCGGACGATCGCGCATCTTCCGAAACGGACGCGCACGGCGCTCGGCAGGCAGGGTTCGAAGGTCGCACGTCAGCGTCGCGCGCGCTAGCGGACCCACACGTGGCGGCCGCTCCTCCCGAGCTGCCGCCGCCGATCTGGCATTCTTCGGCGCGTTCGTCGCCGGGCAGTGGCCGTTCGCGAATTTGCTCATGAGGCCTGGTGAGGCTCGTGTGCTGAAACAGTTGAGGACGACAATCTGGTCCGCCACGCGAAGCGCGGAATCGCCACGGCCGGACTCAAGCTGATCGGCGTTTCTTTGAAGTCAAATCGGCGGTAACCTTGAGGAGGGCCATGCCGCTTGACCGTCGCACGGAGCTGTCAGTTGTCGACGTGACGGACCGCGTGCTCGATAAGGGAATCGTCATCGACTATTACGCGCGCCTCCACGTGCTCGGAATCGACATCCTCACCACGATCGAAGCACGAGTCGTCGTGGCTCCATCGACACGTACCTGCATCATGCGGACGCAGTGAGGAGCGCCAGCGCCATTGCCGGACGCTTAGCGCGCTAATCACTTCAAAGTGTCCGCCGGTGCTACGCTGTAGCGCGTGAGCACGCTCGCCGTTTCCGCACCAACCGTCGCGCTCGAACGCCGCGCCAGCGCCATCCCGTGGTACTTATGGTGCGCGGCGCTCGCCATCACCTCGGCCTACGTCGGCGACTACTGGGACATCGCGTGGCACCGCTCGATCGGCCGCGACACGTTCTGGACCGCGCCGCACATGGCGATCTACGCCTGCGGCGTCCTCGCCGGCATCGCGTCCGCATACCTGATCTTCAACACGACGTTCGGACCCGGCGGGGCGATGCGCGCAGCCAGCGTACGCATCTGGGGACTCTACGGCCCGCTTGGCGCGTTCATCTGCGCGTGGGGCGGCGTGGCGATGCTCGCGTCGGCGCCGTTCGACGACTGGTGGCACAACGCGTACGGGCTCGACGTGAAGATCATCAGCCCGCCGCACATGGTGCTGGCCGCCGGATTCTTCGGCATCGAGTTCGGGACGGTGATGCTGCTGCTCGCGTTCATGAAACCGGCGTGCCGGAAACGCTGACGGCATCGCTGGATGTGCCGGCGACCAACGGCACGCCGTTGTCCGGCGACGACGGCGAGTGGATGGGACCGACGTCGAATGGTCACATCGCGTGGGTCCGCGACTCGCAGCCGCTGACGACGAAGCGACTGACGATGTTCACGTTCCGCGCCGACGACGAGTCGGGAGCGCCAGCGACCGATCTCGAGTTGTACATGGGCATGCCGGGCCACGCGATTTTCGTGCGCAGGGATCGCCGCGTCTTCGCGCACGTGCATCCCGCGGGATCGGCGCCGATGGCGTCGCTCGCGCTCGCGGCAGCTCCGACTCACATCGGTCACGCAACCACGCCGGTGCAGGCCGGGCACGAGACGCACGCTACGCTTCCGCCGACGGTCACGTTTCCGTACGGATTTCCCGAGCCGGGCGACTATCGGATCTTCGTGCAGGTGAAGCGCGCCGGCCGCGTCGAGACCGCCGCCTTCGATGCCCACGTTGAGTGATCGTGATAAAGTCCGACTTTCTCAAAACGGATGGAGGGGCGCTCGTGAAACGATTTCTGGTCGGTGTCGTGTGTGCGGCAGCGTTCTCGACGGCCGCCGTAGCGCTCGCTCAGACGGAGCCGGTTCAACCGAACAACTACGCTGACGCGAAATCGTGGCTGTGTCGCCCGGGCGGACACGATGCCTGCGACATCGACGAGACGACGACGATCGTCGCGGCCGACGGCAAGCTGACGCGCGAGACGTGGAAGGCGAATCCGAACGCGCCGATCGATTGTTTCTACGTCTATCCGACCGTGTCGACCGATCAGACGCCGAACAGCGACATGACCGCGGATCCGGCGGAGCTGAACGTCATCCGGCAGCAGTTCGCGCGCTTTGCGTCGCAGTGCAAGCCATACGCGCCGATGTACCGTCAGATCACGCTCGCCGGTCTGCGCCGGCTGCTCGCCGGCGGCGGCGGCGGCGAGATGCTCGAAAAGGGTCCACAGTACGACGACGTGAAGGATGCGTGGAACTACTATCTGCAGCACGACAACAGCGGCCGCGGCTTCGTCCTCGTCGCCCACTCGCAGGGATCGTTCATCCTGACTCGTTTGATCCGCGAAGAGATCGACGGCAAGCCGATCCAGTCGCGCATGCTGTCGGCGATCCTGCTCGGCACGACGATCGCCGTGCCGAAAGGCAAAGACGTCGGCGGATCGTTCCAGCACGTCGCGGTGTGCAAGTCGGCGACGCAGCTCGGATGCGTCATCACCTACGGGTCGTTCCGATCGACCATCGCTCCGCCGGCGAACACGCTCTTCGGCAAGGTGCCGGACCCCAGCCTGGAAGCCGCGTGCACGAACCCGGCCGCGCTCGGCGGCGGCAGCGGCGAGCTGCACGCCTACCTCGACGCGAAGGGCAAGACGATTACGAACACGATCGCGCCCAGACCATGGGTGACGCCGGAACAGCCGATCGATACGCCGTGGGTCAGCGTGCCGGGACTGCTGACGGCGAAGTGCACGTCGAACGAGAACGCGTCGGGCTATCTCGAGGTGACGGTGCACGGCAACCCCTCGGATCCGCGCGTCGACGACATCGTCGGTGACATCGGCGCGTCGCCGAACGTGCTGGCGAACTGGGGTCTGCACCTGATCGACGTCAACCTGGCGATGGGAAATCTGATCGACATCGTCGCGCAGGAGTCGAAGGCGTACGCGTCCAAGAAAAGATCTCAGTAGTTGCGGCGCTCTTGTAGGCAATGCGGCCGCGCCGATCGATCACGTACAAGCGATCGGGCCAGCCGGCGTACACTGATGTCCTGAGGGTGGAAGCTTTCAGAGCGGGCGGGATGGTAACACGACGCCCGCCAGACGCGGTTCATGCGTCGCGCGGCAGGAGACCCAACTAACGACCAACGACTATTTAATTCCGAAGTAACTCGCCGGCAGAGCGTGTCGCTTCTTTTCCGGCGGGGCTGCGGCCCCACGGTGGACGAACGCCCATTCCATGCAGGACGGGCAGATCGTATGAGTCACCGGCGCACCCGCCGGCGCCGGCGTGACGACCTGATTGCACCACGCGCAGACGACGGCGAGAGCTGATGTGGCCATGCCGGTCATTTCGCAAGGCGTGTGCCACGCAAAACGATCGCGATTGCGCGCGAATCGAACTTCTCGATTTTTTCCGATGTTTCGGGACGGTGCACCGCGCGATCAATTCTCGGCGCGCGTCTCGCGCAAATAGAGGAACAGCGGCAGCGCGAGCGACACGCCGACGATGAGCGATGCAGCAATGGGCATCCAGAGTCGTTTGACGCCGCGCCGCGATCCTTCAACGAACACGAACGTCCACAAGACGACCGCCGAGACGATGACGTCGAGCGCGAAGAAGGCGCTGATGCGCCGCCTTAGCGCGGCCAGAGCCAACCGAACGCGCCAGCCGTCACCAAGGCGTAGATCAGTCCATCAACAGTCGCCTTGATGGTCGTGGTCCACGCCCGGCGGTACCAGATCGACATCTGCCAGAGCGCGAGCGAGTAGCCGATGAACGCCGTCACACCGGCGAATTGGAATACCTGCACGTATTGCGCGCCCGGCGGCAGCGCGCGTCCGGCCACGTATGCCGCGAAGACGCCGACGACGACGCTGTAGGCGAACCACATGACGAGGTTTCTGCCCATCGACATCTGCGCCTGCGGAAAGACCGTCATCACGACCACCGGTCCCTTCGCCACGCGGTCGGCGAACTCGGGCGATCGCATCTCCTCTCTGCCCGAAGGGCGCGGCACGAAATAATCGCCGGGCGGAATCGAGAACGGACGGAGCGCGTCCAACACTTCGTTTTCGCGCGGCATCTTCGGGTAATCGCTCTTGTGCCACGGCGACGCCATGTGAATCACCGAGCTCGCCACGAACACAAGCACCGCCGCCACCAGAATGGGCAGCCACAGCATCGTCAGCCCCGTCATCACGACCTCCGTTTGTGAGCGTGTTCAGCGCGCCGCGCATGCGGGAGCGCGCATGCGCATGTTATCGCCGACCGCGTCCGGCACGAGCGCGATGCTGACTGTCCGTGCACGAAATGGGCGGAACACCTTCGCGCCGGCTTCGACTCGAGGCGACGCGATCGGCTGGCGCGCTCAGGGTTGCCGATGGAACAGCCCGACGAGAACGCCCTTGCCGCGCACGTGGCCGGCCATGGCGGCCACGATTGCGGCGCGCGTCTGCGCCGGCGGCGCGCCGACGGCTGGCACGTCGAGGGTGGTGTCGAGCGCGAACAACTCGAACGTGTAGTGGTGCGGCGGACCGGCAGCCGGAGCGCCGGGGCCGCGGTAGTTGGGGCCGGTCGCGCTGATCTGCCGCGTACCATCCGACAGCTGCGGCATGCTCGACACGCGTTCGGCAAGAGTCGTCGCGGCCGCCGGAATATTCCAGACCAGCCAGTGCAGGATGTCGTCGGTCCCGCTGCCGACAGCCGCATCGACGTCGTGCACGATCAGCACGAAGCTGGCGACGCCGTCGGGCACGTTGCTCCACGTCAGCGGCGGCGACGCTTCTTCGCCGGCCTGCGTGTACTTGATCGGAATCTCGCCGCCGTCGCGCCAGGCGCTCGACGCGAGCGTCATCACCTGAACGGCGCCGCGCCCGCCGCCTCGTCCTGGACCCGGCGGTTGAGGCGCGGGCACGGCGCCACGCTGTGCGCCGGCGCCAACGACGCCGTACACGACACACGCGAGTGTGATGGCGGATAGCATCACTTGAAGGACGGCGGCTGCGATTTGCGCCACGCATCGTACCGCATGCGAAGCGTCCTGACCGGATTGAGGTTCTCGCCGGCCACGATCCCCTTTGGATGGTCCGGCGCCGGCTGCGAGACGTTGATGTACATCGCGTACTTGCCGTTGTTGTGCGAGTCGCCGTTCGTGTCGCTCTTCTCCGCCATCAGGATGTATGCGACGTGCGCCGTCTTGCCGTCGCACGGAATCGCCGGCTTGCCGCCGTCCTCGGGCCATGGCGGACAGCTGCACCGGCTGTCGCCGCCCGAGCCGTCCGCGGCTTCCATCGCGGCCATCACGCGATCGGTGATCGCGCCGGACGCGTGAACGAAGGCCTGCACGGCGTTCGGCACGACGCGCCCGGGCCTCAGGATGTTGCCCTGGATCGAATAGAAGATCTCCGTGCCGGGCACCTGTCCCTGCACGTCCTGCGACACGTAACCGTTGGTCAGACCCGAGTGGCCGGCGCGACGTCCCTGCAGATCGACGATGCCGAACTGCCGGCTCTGATACGCCGGATCCTTGCTGAGCAGATTGATGATGTCTTTCGGATCGGTACCCTTCTGCAGCTCCTGAAACACCAGCATCTGATTCTGATGTGTGTTGTCGACCGCCGCCTGGCATGCGGCGACGCCTTTACCGGGCACGATCACCGCCTGCACGCCCTTCAGGAAGTCGTCGTCTCGATCCACGCAGGTGGCCGACGCGATGACGATCCGGGACGTCGTGCGATCGACAGCCACGATCGACCAGGTGGCGGACGCCGGCGACGGGATGGCAAGGACCGCGAGTACGACGGCCGCACGCATCATTCGTTTTCGCTTCCAGAACGGCGCAGCGGATCGGATAGCTTACGTCTTCGTCGCCGCCAACCCGTCGATGTGCACCTCGAGCAGATGATTGACCCGCATGCCGTAGATGCCGTCGGTCTTGAGGCGCGCCTTCGGCATGGAGTGCACCGTTGTGCCGTTGACGACGAAGTCGACCTTGTCGGCGCCGACGCGCACTTCGAGCGCGTTGGTCGATTTTCCGCTCGCATCGGGTTTCTTGACGGCGGCGTTGGCCGTCTTCGGCGCGACGTCATCGGTCTCCTCGCCGGTGCGGCGTTTGACGAGCCACGTGCCGTCCTGCGCGACGAGGAAATACAAGTAGCTCTGCTTCGGGCCCTCGAGATCGCTGCCGCCGAAGACGAGGCCGTAATAGTTCGTGTGGCCGCTGGGCTTCATCAGCGTGAACGTTCCTTTCAGCGTGTAATTGCCCGTCGCGGTGTTCGCCGGATTCCAGTAGACGGCCGCCCGCGGATTCGTGGCGTGAAACCCGGTGCCCATCGTGACGAACTTGATGTTGCCGGCAGCGTCGGGATCCGATGCGCTGGCGCTGCTGTCGGGGCGAACTTTCCAGCCTTTCGGCGACTGAGCGGCAAGCGGAGCGACGAGAAGTAGTGCGAATACGACGCGAAACACATGACGCTTCATCAACTGCCTCCTTGTGATCCGATCTTATATCGCGGCCATCAGCGAGCCGAGCTTCAGAACCGTGTTCCAGTTGCGCGCGGTGCCGCGGGTGCCGAGCGCCTTTTCGATCAGCATGCTCGTCAGGCGCGAGCGACCGATCCCATCGGGGAACACGATATACGCCTCGCGGCCGTCGACGCGCGCCGTCTCGCGTCCGACGATGGCGGCGTGCAGCGCCGCTGCACGCGTTCGATCGGGCGAGTCCTTGAGGAACACCGCGACCAGATGGCCTGGATCGCGCTTCGCTTCGTTTCTGAACGGATTGCGCGCGACGATCGATTCCCACTCGCTCGCCGAACGAACGAAGAATTCGACATCGACACCCAGATGCAGCTGCGCTTCGGCCTCGAGCTGCCGTTCGAGCGCTCCGGCGCGCGCGCGGCTTCGGAACACGAGGTTGCCGCTCTGCAGCAGCGTCCGCGGCTCGTCGAGATCGAGCGCCTCGGCGAACTCGCGCAGCGCCGACATCGCGACCCGGTTGCGACCCGCGAGATTGATGGCTCTCAACAACGCGACGTACGTCACCTAGTAGACCCAACTGGTGGTGTCGGCGCCGGTCGGGGCGGTCTTGATGATCCACTTCGCCATGGCAGGCATATAGCGCTGGTGCAGCGTGCGGCTGCCGACGACGTTCGAGTGCTCGGTGTCGCCGGTGAAGCAGTGCTCGCGCCGCTCGCCGTAGACGATCTCCGCGTCGGCCGGAGGGTTCGTCGCTTTCTTGAAGAACTCCTCCATCTGATAGACAGCATTATTCAGATAACCGTTGTCCATCGTGCCGCTCGTGATGTGAATCTTGCCGCGAAGCTTCGGTCCGAGCGTCTTCCAGTCGCGCTCCATCATGTATCGCAGGTCATAGTGATCCCGCCAGTAGCGCGCCACCTCGGGATCGATGGCGCCGGTCACCTTGTCATACAGCGGCTTGTAATACCCATCGTCGCCGACCGGTCCGAACACCGACGCCCACGCATCGTGCTGCCCCGCCGAACGGCCGTGCGTGCCGAGGGCGAGCTCGACGAGATTGCGATCCTCGAACGTCGAGTAGAGATGATCGCGGTAGTCGCGATAGCCAGGCTTCGGCGTTTTCTTCCAGCGGCTGTCTTCGTAGTAGTAAGCGTTGTGCTCGTCGTAAATGTTCACCGAGCGATACGATCGGAAATCGATCGGGTCGGGACAGAGCGCCCACGCGCCGTTGTAGTCGTCGGGGTAGAACAGCTGGACGCCGAAGGCCTCCCACCCGCCGGTCGATCCGCCGATCAGCACGCGCGCCCACGGCTCGCCGATGCCCCGGAACTGCTTCTCGAGATACGGGATCAAGTCGCGGGTGATGGCGTCGCCGTACGGGCCGTTGTTGGCCGAGTTGACGGCGTACGAGTCGTCGAAGTACGGCGTCGGATGCTGGACGAGCACGTGAATCATGCGCGCGAAGCCCGGCCCGTTCCAGTCCTTGTAGAACCGATACGCCGCCTGCTGCTGCTCGCGCTGCACGTCGCGGGCCCGCGCGTCGGGCGGCGTCTCGCGCCATCCGTCGCCCTCGGCGCTTCTCGGAAAGTGACCGTGATGGATCACCATCGGATAGCGTGCGTTGGGGTGCGTGTCCCATCCGTACGGCAGCGTCACGATCGCGCCGAGGTGCATCGGCCGTCCCCAGAACTTCGTCAGCCGATCGTTCAGCACGCGGATGTACTTCACCTGCGCCGTGTCGGCCGGCGGCTTGACGGGCGGAATCTCCTGATCCATCGCGACTCTGATGTCGCCGCCGCGCGCCGGATCGACGCGCAGCTTCACCGGCTTGCTGTACAGATTTCCGGGCTTCGCTTCCCAGCGCTGCCCTTCACCCTGATCCATCGGCATCTTGATCGTGTGACCGTCCGACCGATGGAACGTCTCGTAGCGGTTGATGAGCGCCTGCACCCAGTAATCGCCGGCGGGAATGTCCTTCACGCTGCGCACCGGCCATCCCACGACCGATTCGTCGATGACGACGTCGGCGCCGGGCTTCATCGCGTCGACGTCGACGCCGAAGATCGGCCGCGTGGTGTTGGCGCGGTACTGATCGCTCTGCGCGCGCGGCTCGGTCTTCCCATCGTCGGAAATGAACAGGAGGACCCGGCCGTCGAGCGGCTGGGCGCTGCGTGAGGCGGGAAATGAAACCGCGAAGCGGAGCGGTGTCGGGTCGGCCGCGACGGCCGCGATCGCGGCCGCAGCGGCGAGCACCGGTCCGAGGATGAATCTGACACGCATCGATGAATCTCTTTCTTAAACAATAGTTCCGCTCTTCTACCGTCCCCCGAATCGTTCACCCTGCGGCGCCTGAATTCAGCCGGGCGTGTCGTGTCCAGCGCGCCGTCAGGTGCGCCGAAGAATGGACAGATACGCCCGCCAGGGCCCTACGCCGAGCTCCGGATGCCTCCCGAGCTTTGCCAGGTCGGCGTCTGTCAGCTTCAGTTCGCCCAGGCGAGCCAGGCTCTCCATCCGTAGCCGCTCGAAGGTATCGAGGAGCTCACCAAAAAGCCAACATCAGCGTCCCGGCTGCAGCCCGCACGCGCGGTACACCGCCGCCGCTTCCGGCGACGACAGGAACGTCAGCAACGCTCTAGCCCTGTCAGGCGATTTCGCGTGGGCCGAAACGAAGCCGACCAGTGCCGTCGGCGTCGAAATCGCGCGTGGCAGCGGGCCGACGACGTCCACGCGGGGATCGCTCATCTCGCTGAGAAACGTCAGGCCGATGTCGACTTCCCCTTTGGCGAGCATCGTCATCGCGCCGGCGCCGCCCTGCGCGCGCTTGATCTTCGGCTCCACCTCGGCGGTGATGCCGAGCTGCGCGAGCGTTTTGTCGAAGCTCGCACCTGCCGCCGCTCCCGACGCGCCGTTCGGATAGGAGATCGCTTTCGCCGCGAGCAGCATGCGCTTCACCGCATCCGCCGTCGAGATGTCCGGCTTCGCCGCGCCCTTGCGCACGGCGACGCCGACAGCAACCGTGGCGAGCGGCGTTTCGCTCGACGCGACGACGTGGCCGGAGGAGACGACGTCGGCGAGCGGCGGCTGGACGATTGGCACGTCGAACGCCTCGCCGCGGATCACCTGCTGCTTCGTGCCGCCGCCCGATCCGAACGTCGCGTTGACGTGGTAGCCGCTCCTGCGCTCGAACGCGGGAATCAGCTGCTCGATCGCCGTTCGGATTCCACCGGGCGCGATGAGCGTGATCTCGTCGGCGAGCGGTTCGAGCCCGGTCTTCCTGATCGCCGGCGCGGCCGCCGGCGACGAGAGGAACGCGATGAGCGCGCGTGCCGCCTCCGGCGCGCTGGACGAGGCCGCAACGCCGGCCGAAAACACGGTGACGCGCTGCGCCCCGGCCGGCAGCGGTCCGACGAAATCGATTCCCTCCACCGGCAGCAGCTCGCTGACCTGCTGGAATCCGATTTCCGCGTCGCCGCGCGCGACCACGGCGCCGACCGGTCCGCTGTCGACGACCCGACTCTTCGCCTTCACCGCATCGGCGATGCCAAGGCGCGGCAGCAGCTCGGTCGAGAGGTACACGCCGCTTGCGCTCGACGAGTACGCGATCGACTTCGCCTGCAGCAGCGCGCGCCTGAGCGCGTCGACCGACGTGACGTCCGGCCTCGGCGCGCCCGCGCGCACGGCAAGGCCGATCTGCGATCGCACGAGATCGACGCGGCTGCCGGCGATGACCTTGCCCTGCCTGATCAGATCGTCGAGCGCCTGCGCCGCCATGATGACGACGTCGGCCGGCTCGCCGCGCTGCAGGCGGTTCGGAATCGAATCCGGCGCGTTCCCCATCGACGCGCCGTACACCGTGACGACATGATGGTGTGTCGTCCGCTCGAATTCTGGTGTGACGGCGAGATGCGCGGCCGTGAACGCGCCCGACGTCATCACCTTGATCTCGTCGGCGGCGGCGCGCGTCGCGAGCAGCAGAACGGCGACGGCGGCGCGAACAACTCTTCTCGCGCGGGGCCCCACGCCCACTCGCCCCGCTCGCGCAAACGCGCTCGCTCGAGCCGCAGGCGCTGCCCTCGCGCGTATCCGGAACAGAACGTCACCGACGAAGTCCAACGTCACCGGCTCTGATTCTTCTTCTTTTCGACGAACGCGGATCGGAGCGCATCGACCATCCGCCCGTCGACGAAGCCCGGCGGATCGCCCTGGTAATCGAGACGATGGCCTGCACGGTGTAGTTCTTCCCCTGACGGCTGCCGGCCCAGTTGCCATTCTGTTTTCCGGTGTGCGCCGCCGCGCGCCCCTTCATGTCGATGACGCCGACCTGCCTCGACTCGCGCTGCTGATCGGCGAGCAGCTGCGCGAGCACGGCCTGCGGCTCGACGCCTCTGGCGAGCAGATCGAGCCCGCGCGGACCGTATTCGACGACGGTGGAGGCCTGCGTGCAGACGGCACCGACGCCGGCGCGCACGTGCGGTACCGCGCGTCCGACGAACGGCACGCGCGTGGTGACGGCCGCGCCCGAAAGGCCCGTCGCCGGATCGATCGCGCAGAGCGAGAACGTGGAGTACTGCGGCTGCCCCTGTTCGTTGATCGCGACACCGTCCGCCGCGCGCTGCTGGGCGAAGGCCGGTGAACAGACGATCGACGCGAAACAGATCGCGACGAGCGCGATCGGATGACGGCGCGTCATCGTGTTCCCCCTCCGATGAAAAGGGGATTGTACGCCTGGTGACCCGCTACGCGAAGAGCTCGCGGTCGCGGATCTTGTGCGGGTCGGAGTAATCCTCGGCCCACCATGCCACATCGCCGCTCTTGCGGGGCGGCTTGGAGAGCGCGAGCTCGCGCTTCTTCTCCTTCGCGTCCTGCTGTACGAGGCGGAAATGGTAGTGGTCGAACATCCGGAGCGCTTCGACCATGTAAGCGACGGCCACGCGCCGGTCGCGAACCAGCAGCAGGTTCTCGCCGTTCTTGGTGTCGGCGGCGGCGGAGAAGTCGTAGGACCCGAGGTACACGCGCGCCGTCGGCTTGTCGAAGTCGATGACGACGAATTTGTGGTGCATGCGGACGCCGCTGCCGCCGGTCGGCTCCGATTTGAACGGCTCGGGCACATTGCCGGTGAGCGCCGCCGGACTCACCGGCGCGACGTTGCCGTCCGGCTTCTGCACGTCGAGGCCGCCCACCTTTCGATCGGAGATGCCGTACACGAAGATCTTGGCGTTCGCGGTGACTTTCTTGATCGCGTCGAGAATCGGTCCGGGCGTCTGGTAGAGAAACGCGAGCGAGTACAGGAGGCTCGACGTCGTCTTCCTGCCGATGTCGTCGGCAATCGACGCGAGCGCGGCGTTCTTCTGCGCGTGCGGCGAAAAGGCGACGTTGGCGTCGATCCCCGTCAGCCCGACGCTGGTCCACATCGCCGATGGCGTGCCGCCGAAACCCGCCGGGTCGCCATGGTTCCAGTAGTTGTTGAAGGCGTCGAGGAACAGTTTGACCGGCTTCTTCCCTCGCAGCACCATCGCGTTGTTCGACTGCACGAAGAACCCGCGCCACGAAAAATTCGTGGATCCGCAGACGACGCCCCGCGCCTTCGGACCGTCGACGACGATCGTCTTGTTGTGCTGAAGCTGACCCATGTGCTGGCGCTTCACGTTGGCGGTGCCCGCCGACGCGGCCACGCGCGTCTGCGACTGCGTTTCCGCCGATCCCTTCCGGCCGTGCGACCCGTCGTCATCGATGATCAGCTTCACCTTCGCGCCGAGCTTCTCGAGGCGCGTGACAACTTCCGGTTCGTTCAGGTCGTAGGCGACGACGCGGACCTGCGCTTTCGGGTCGGCGATCGCCTCGTCGAGGAGATCGAGGATCGCCTGACGCGCTTCGAATCCCATCCACGCGAGCGCCTCGTCGGCCAGCGGATGCGTCGGCTTGAACGTGAGTCCCGCGTCGGCGTTGTCGGGCAGCAGCGTCGAGATGTCGCCTTTCGACTCGTATTGATCGACGAACGCCTGTGACGACACGAAGCCGCGCGTGAACGTCACGTTGAGCTTGCCCGGATACGTCTCGCGCCGCAGCTCGATTGAAGCCTCCTGGAAATCGCCGTAACTCAATTCGTCGGCGTCGTTCATGAAGACCGGCGTCACGCGGTACACGAATTCGCCGGAGAGCTGGGCGTTGCGCGGGAAATGGACCCAGCGGAATTTCTGGATCGGCGAAAGCCTCGTCGAGAGCTGATTCGGATTGATCGCGCCGCCGGGTCCGGGGAAGCACAGGCGATTCTTCAGCGCGAAGAACTGCGTGCCTCCCGGCTCCTTGTATTCGATCGCGAATCCGACGAAATTCGCCGGCGGCTTCCCTTTCTTCCAGTTCATCGCGACGAGCGCCATCCCGTCGCCGCGGTGGATTTTCAAGGTGAAGAGCGCAGCGGCATTGGTTCCGCTGACCTGAAAGTCTCCGGCCATGGGTGGGTCCTCTCGAGGCAGTACGCGCGCGCCCGTTCGCCGACGGCTCACGAACGCCCGGCGATCATCGCACCGCCGAGGGAGCGTCCGGCTGCTGCATCGGCTATGCGGGCCAGTCGACCGCCGACAGCTGCACGCGAAGGCCGTCCGGATCGGTGACGAAGAAGTTGTCGCCCGCCGTTCCCTGCACGCGCTCGATTCCCGACGCCTTCGCCGCCGCTCTCAGCCGATCGGCGTTGAAGTCGTCCACACCGATGCAGAAATGATCGATCCGCCCCGGATTCTCGCTCTTCTGGAGAATGATCAGCCCGCCGCCCGGGAGATCGAGTCCATGGTTGTCCGGTCCCTGGACGACGCGCGAGGGCGGCAGGCCGAACAGCTTTCGATAGAACGCTTCCGATCTCGCGACGTCGGCCACCTGCACGTTGACGTGATGGAGCATGCGTCCCTTCGTCGCACCGGCGTTCGGCGATTGTGCGCCATCGACGGGTGCGGTCATCAGCGTGAGCGCCTGCAACAGTTGCCGTCTGGTGAGCGATCCGGTTTCGTACGCGGTGACGAGCGAATCGATGAAATCGACCATACCGTTACTCCCGGCAACGCGTCGCCGTCATCGCTTCCGCCCCACGAGAAGGGCCAGTTCGCGCCACTTCCAGTAGCAGTCGACGTCGGCGAATCCAATCTCGCGCAGCCATCGCAGCTGCGTCTCCATATCGAGCAGCTTGTTCGAGGGATCCTCGTCCGCGGCCGTGATGCCCATCGCGCCCAGAAAACGTTCGTGCGCTCCAGGCGAGACGGAAGCGACGTGCTCCAGATTGCAGAAGACGCCTCCCGACTCCAACACCGTCCAGATCTCTTCGTAGAGTTGCCGCTTCCGCTCGTGCGGGAGGTGATGGATGGCAAAGCTCGACACGACGGCGTCGAACGTGCCGAGATCCGGCAGCGGCCGCTCGAGGTCGTGATTGGCGATCTCGACTCTCGGCGAGGAGGCGAAGCGGATGTTCAATTGTTCGAGCATCGGCGGCGAAAAATCGAGCGCGACGCCTCGCGCGTCCGGTCTCGCGCGCAGCACGAGATCCAGCAACCGACCATCGCCGGAACCGAGATCCAGAACACGATGGACGATCGCCGGGATTTCATCGACGAGCGTCGTCTCGCCGGCCGATCGGTGAGGCACACGATCGGCTCGCTCGAGATACGCCGCCGCGTGCTCGGCAGACTGCCACTCGCGGGTCATTTCTTATCTCGCGTGGGGCCCCACCCCCACGCGCTGACACGCTCGGGCCGTAGCCCTCGCGTGTATCCAGAACAGAACGTCGCAGTGCGTTTCAACCCACGCGCTGACACGCTCGGGCCGTAGCCCTCGCGTGTATCCAGAACAGAACGTCGCAGTGCGTTTCAACCCGCGCGCTGACACGCTCGGGCCGTAGCCCTCGCGTGTATCCAGGACAGAACGTCACAGCTCGTTGTCGTCGCGCGCGTGCTGCACTCGTGCGAGGAAGTCCAGCATGGCTTCGTTGAAGGCGTCGGGCGCGTCGAGATTGAGGAGATGTCCGGCGCCTTTGAAGACTCTCTCTTCTGCAGATGGTATCCGGGCCGTCAGTCGGTCGACCGTATCGCGAACGTGCGCGGTGTCGCGATCGCCGACGAGGATGAGCGTCCGGGCTCGAATCGTCGACAGCCGCTGGGCTGCCGGCGGATCGGTGGGCCGCCACAGGCGAACCATCGCGAAATCGGAAGCAAAGACGTGCGCGTTATCCATGTACATCGTCCGGACACGTCGTCGCACATCGTCGCCAGCCGAGGCGAGCACGGCGTCGTTGTTCACGATCGCGTCGACGATCGTCGGAAGGCCTTCCTTCCGCGCGGCCTCTGCGGCGGCGAGCGCCGCTTGAACGTTCGCGTCCTTGTCGCTGCTGAGACCCGGCGCGGCGAGGACGAGCGCCTGAACCATCTCTGGATAATCGAGCGAGAAGTCGATGGCCACTCCGGCGCCGAAGGAGAGGCCGACCAGCGACGCGCGCCTGATGCCGATCGACTGCAGCAGCGCGTGGAGATCGTCGCTGTGAGAGAACGAATCGTCCGGGGGCGACGAGCCGCCGACGCCGCGCACGTCATAGCAGAGCACCGTCTGGAGCGGTGCGAGCGCCGCGACCTGCGCGTGCCACATGCGCCGGTCGAGCGTGCCGCCTCCGCTGATCAGCACGACCGGCGGTCCGCTGCCCGTGATGTCGTAGGCGAGCGTCGCTCCGTTCACCGCCGCGGTTCTCATGCCCTTACCGTCGCTTGAAGAACTGCACCGCGCGCTCGTGGCGCTCTGCGGCGGCACGGGTGGCGAACGTGCCGAGATTGCGGCGCTTCCCAGTCTTCGGATCGTTCTTACGCGAATACAGACGGAACTTGCCGGATGCGAGCTTGCGGATCATATCGTGGACCTCGAACGCCACTAGGTTACGCTGAACTCGGGCTCGTACGCGACGACGCCCGCGACGCCGGCGAGCGCGCCGGAGCGCAGCTCGAGCGCCATGAACACATCGTCAGGCACATCCCACGCGCATCTCAGCGCGAAGCGACCGGCCGGCACGAACCCGAAGCGGGGATAAAAGGCGGCGTGGCCGAGGACCACGGCGAATTCGTACTGCAGACGACCACACCGATCCAGCCCGGCCTGAACGAGCGCGGAGCCGATTCCGTACCTTTGCATCCGCGGCAGCACACCCATCGGCGCGAGCCCGACGCCACGAAGCCCGGCGTGCGACTCGATGACGACGCGGCTGAACGCGATGTGGCCGACGATCGCGGAATCGGATTGCGCGACCATCGAGACGAGGAGCTTGCCGCGGTCGCGAAGAAGATCAACCAGATCGGCCTCGAGGGTCCCGCCGAACGCCGCGACGTTCACCTGTCTGATCGCTGCGGCGTCTCCGTCCTCTTCCAGACGAACGCTGATCATCGAGCGGCCGATTCTCGAAACGCTAATCGGGTGATGGCGACGGCGGCGCGCACCGCCATGGCTCGTCGAAGCCCGGTCTAATGAACGACATCGCGCGCGGAAACTTTTCGAGCGTGAGGCGCCGCAAATCGCGAGCCGCATCGGCAAGCGAGCCGGCTTCCTCGCGCGACGTCGCCTGCGCGATAACACGCCATGCGGCTTCCGACCGCTCGAGCGAAATCAACGCGGTTTTGGCTGAGCCGTTTTGCACCGGATCGTCGTCGTCCTCTTCGCCACCTCGCGAGCGCTCGCGGCCATCGAGCGCGCGATGCAGCTTCACGGTGACGAACGTCGAGTCGTGCATCACGACCGTCGCATGGCGTCGACCTTCGCGTTCAACGCGACCAGCCCTTCAGCAATGATCCGCACGTCGTCGTGCGTGCTCTCGGCGACGATGTCGAAATGCCGTTTCATGTCGGCCTTGGCGTCGTCGATTCTCGCCGCCAACGAAGATTCCAGGGTATCGAAGCGCGATTCCAGAGTATCGAAGCGCGAGTCCAGGCTATCGAAGCGCGATTCCACGGTATCGAAGCGCGCGTTCACCGAGGTCCCGAGCCGCCGAATCTCATTCCGCAACGAGTCAATCGCGTCGAGCGTTTCCGCATCCATGCCGCCGCCGATCGTAGCATCGTCGCCGCACGTTCGACCGTGACAGCGACCTCAATTCGTGTGCAATCGACGCGACCAATTTTTGCCACGGCGCCGGACGATCGCGTGACAGAAACTGCAACACTGCCGGGTGAACGCCCAAACCATGCGTCGCGACTGCTGCTCTTGAATTGCGAGCCGCAACCGCAACCGCCGCTCGAAATACGGCAAAGACGATCTCCGATTTCGGATTATCCGGTTGCGTAATATGGCGGCGCGGTCGCGATCACGACTCGATCTTCCGGCGCCGCTTCCACACCGGCCCGTCCCACGCGCCCGGAGGCAAGTAGTGGAACCGAATCAAATAGACCTTGTCGCCCCTGCCGTGCCTCGCGATCCGGAGCAAATCGTCCACGCTGTCGAACCCCGATTCGCAGGCCAGTTCATAGCTGATGTCCTTGACTCGAATCGGCGCGATCGAATCGACGACGATGTGCCCCTCGTCCATGCGATAACGGCCGCCCACTTTTACATGCGGACGCGTCCAGATGCGGACGCTGCACCTGATCCTCCCGCGCCGGATTCCCTCACGAAGGCGTTTGGTGAACAGCATAGGAGCGCCGGGCAAGGCTCCCGCGCGGTCATGGCATCCGCTCGCCGGCGTCAATCGGGGCGGCGAGCCGGTTTTCGAGCGGCGCCAGGGGGCACGTCCACGTCGAGTCGTGGACGCACGACGGGTGATACGCGAAGTTGAAGTCGAGCACGAGCTCGTCGCTGCGCACGCCGAGGTCGGCGCCCTTCGCGGTGTCCAGCAGATAGCGTCCGCCGCCGTACGTCGTCCTGCCCGAAGTCGCATCGCGAAACGGCAGGAACACGCCGCCGCCGTACGTGTCGAGCCACATCACTTCGAGCGTCCCGACCGGCAGATCCACAACACCGAAGCGCACGAAAGG
The DNA here is from genome assembly GCA_003222395.1 of Acidobacteriota bacterium. GTDB lineage: Bacteria > Acidobacteriota > Vicinamibacteria > Vicinamibacterales > CAVVIG01 > Gp6-AA45. The sequence goes on along the minus strand of QHWB01000049.1, from coordinate 18,695 downwards.
AATCTTGCCGCCGGTGCTGGTGTCGACAGCGAAACACTTTTCGGGAAGTGGCCGAATCTTCGCCGTGAACGCGAACCGCGCGTCGTACTCGAAGCAGCGCAGACCCGGAAAGCCGGCGCGCACGTCGACGTGAAGCGGCGATTGCGGATGAGTGCGGAACAGATCGTTCCGGCGGTCGCGCCAGTACGTGTGGACACCGATCGGATCTCGACGGAGCCGCGCGCGAACTTCGCCGTAGATGTCTGCGATCCGCCGCCGCCAGTCGAGCAGCGTCAGATAGTTCTCAGGTGCGATCACGTTCGGCTCGTTCATGCGGAAACACGAAACGGCGCGCGATCCAATGGAGTTCGCGGTTGCAGCGGACGCTGCCCGCAACTACTACGTCGGCATTCGTCGTGCGGACTACGATAGTCAGCACACCGGAAACTCACATTACGCCACGAGCGCCGGCGATGTGTGGCTCTCGGCGAAGCGCTCGAAGGATTCCATGATCGTCTACTTCCTCAACGTACGGTCGCTTCCCATTTACCTTGAACGACGACAGCCTCCCCTTCGCCCGGCCACGGAGGCATGGTGACGCCGACGGCTGAAAGGGGCCCGGCGCCCAATGACCGAAACTGAAAGTGAGTACCCAACGGAATGGTCAGGCAAACGCCTGATTCGACGGCAACGATCGTTTCCGGCTGTCCGTTCTGCCTCCGCCACATCTCGCCCCGTCCCGAAAGAAAGAACCATATCTCTTCAACCGTGCGATGCGTGACCGCTTTCGACGTGTGTCCCGGCGGAAGCTCGAAATGGGCCATGCTTCCTCCTCCGAGAGCGAGGAGCACTCGCACATCCGATCCGTCGGGCGCAATACCATCGCGCACGACGGATAATCGTTTGGTGTCGAAGGGAGGCATAAAGCGAGGAGGCGTTCAGTTACCGCGGCGCGTTCGGTCCAACGCGCTGGACCACCTTGCCGTCGGCGTCGAGAAACTCGATGGACGCACGGCCGTCGGCATCGACTCTCAGCGCCAGGCGGTTCCTCCCCTGCCCGTCGGCGAGCAGCACGCTGGCGACGCGGTCGGGCGTCTTGCCGACGAACACGCGCTGAGCGGCCTTCGGCGCGCCGGCGCGCACGCGCGCGACCGCCGCATCACGCGCGGCGGGATCCTGGATCGCGCGCGCGCGGTTCAGCTCGTCGACCAGATCGGCGAGCGGCGCGTCCGGCCGATCCCACACCTTGAACCCGGCGCTCCGCTGTCCGTTCCGTTCCGTGTACTCGAGCCCGATCGTCTGGTCCTGTCCGAGCTGATCGAACATCAGGCCGGCGTCCGCATCGCGCCGGCCAGGTGACTCGCGGCCGGTCAGCGTCATCCCGCCGGCTTCGTCGCCCTGATCGTTGAAGAACAGCAATCCCGCGTACGGCCGCGGCCGCTGCAGGACCTTGCCGCCGATGACTCCCGGATGCATGCGATCCTTGTTCGAGATCACGAGCCGCAGCGTCCCGTCGGCGTCGACGATGTTGATCCGCTCGGCCGTAATCTCGCCGAGATTGCGCGGCGACGCCGGCTGCACGAACGCCGATGCCGCGGCCGCTACGATGATCAGGGTCGTCGCCGCCGCGTACGCAAGCAGGAATCGGAGCTGACGACGAATCGATTGTCGCATCGAAGCCTCCCGTGGCGGCGCAATGGAACGTCTTCGCCGAATCCGTCCGGTTTTTGTTGGATTTATTTTGCTTCTTTCGCCCGCTGTGACCACTGCCACAGGCCCGCTGTGATCTCGCCGGGCAGCCGGTGACCCGTCTGTCGGGCCAGCAGCACGATCTGGCCGCGATGATGCCCCTCGTGCGCCACGAAGTACGCAAGAAAATGCACGACATCCAAGGGCAGGTTCACCCACGGCACGCCAGACGAGGGGATTCTGCCACCCTCACTCATACCAAGTTCAAGGAGCTCCAGGATGCCGTCACTGCTTCGTTGAAGCGCAGGCAGCAGCTCGCGGCGCGTCACCGTATGTCGACTGACACTCTTCGGTACCCGGATGCCATGGCGTCTCCCCAGCATCTTGATCCACATGCACCGGGCATTATGGACGTGGCCGGCGATCATCCGCACGGTCCGCCGTGACATGCCAGGCACCGCCATTGGCCACAGTTCCGAAGGAAGGTTCTCGAACAAGAAGGCCGTGACCCGGTTGTTCGTCTTCCAGGCTGCGGCGACCGCATCCGCAAGATCAAGTCCGGGACTCATGGAGTGACGGTTCCACGTTCGCGTCCGCGATTAGACTGATTCGACCGTCGATAGAATGGAGATCTGCGATGTCCACGTCCGATTGCGTGAGCGACTCGTCAGGCAGCAGATCGCACACGGAGTCGGTGAATTCGACATCGAACCACGCGTCGAACATGTCGCGTGTCCGTGCCGGCGGCCACTTGTCCGCCGAGATGATCCAGGCGGAGAGCTCTTGCTCGAAAATCTCCTCCCAGTATTCGTCGACGATTTCGTTGACCGTTTCCGGTCCGTCGGACTCGCGCACCAGGTAAATCGTTCGCCGATCCCGACTGAGGTCTTCGCTCAACTGAGCTTCGGGTTCGTTGCCGCATCTACTGCGGACGGCGGAACAAGCCGCCGTACACGGCCTTGCCGAGGACGTGTCCCTGCATCGCTTTGAACACGTTCGCGCGCGTTTCAAACGCGTCGGCTGCCGGCTGGACGTCGACCGTCGAATCGAGCGCGTAGATTTCGAACATGTAATGGTGTTTTGGCCCGTTCGCCCCCGCGCCAGGCCCGCGGTAGACCTGACCCGTTGCGCTGATCTGGTACGCGCCGTTCGAGAGCTTCGGCCCCTTCGGCACGCCTTCGGGGAGGCTCGTCGTGCTCGACGGCAGGTTCCACACCACCCAATGCGCCTGATCGTCGGTCGTCTTGTTGCGCGCGACATCGAGGTCGCGGATGTTCAGCACGAACGACTGCGTTCCCGGAGGCACGTTTGCCCAGCTGATCGACGGCGAGGTGCCTTCGCCGGGCGCGGCGCCCGGCGCCGCCTGACTGAACTTCACCGGGATGTCGCCGCCGTCAGGAAATCCGGATACGGTCAGCGTCATCGCCGGGGCCGCCGGCGCGCCGCCGCGTGCCGCCGGCGGCTGCGCCTGCCCGGCGACCGACGCGAGGGTGAGGACTTGGATTGCTGCCACCAAATACAGGCGCGTTCGGATCATCGTCGCTCCTTCTGAATGCCGGCATCGTAGCAGAAGCCCACGCAGGACGTTAGGGGTTCATCGCGCCAACGCAGCATGGTCCAGGCGTGCGAGCTCGTTCCTCGCGAGCGTGTACTCGCGGTAATTCTTCGCGCCGTGCTCGGACGACCCACTTGAAGTGCGCTCGCGCGGCGTCGTGTGCGCCGCCGGCGACCTGTCTGAAGCCGACATAGGTGTGCGCCTCGGTTTTTTCAGCGGTGATCTTCGCGGCGGCGATTAACCGATCCGCATCAAGGCGTCCCTGAAGAAACTGCAGGACCGACGCGGTCCACGTCCGCTCGGGGATTGCCGCCTCCGCCGCAGCCAGCGCCGCGTCCGCACGTGCGGGCTGACCGGCACGCCGCCACGCGAGGGCTGCCAGAAACGCTCCGTACTGACCCGATCGTTCACCGAGACCGACGCGTGCCATGTACGTCTGCGCCGCTCGGCCGCGACGTCGTCGCGACCGACGCGCAGCGCCGCCGCAGCACCAGCCGGTGGGGCGGTTTGCAGCACGTCGGGTTGTGCAACGACGCCGCCGGCCACCGAGAAGCAGACGAACAGCACCATCGTCAGCGCCAGTACCTTGAGAACGACCTGCAACGTCGAGGCCCGTCGCCGGATGTCAGTCTGCGTCGCCATGACACTTGCAAAGAACACGTGCACCGCGCTACCGGCTCGTTTGTTCGAGGACTATGACGACGTGGCCTCTCTTGTGTCCCGCCTCGGCGTAGCGGTGAGCCTCAGCGATCTCGTCGAGTGAATAGCGTCGATCGATCACCGTTCGAAGCGTTCCGGCCTCGATAAGGCCCTTGAGAAAAGTCACATCTCCGGCGGCCGCGTGCGCCACTCCACCGATGACTCTCGCTGCGCCGGTGGCTGAAGCCCACATCCCTCGCACCAACCCTCCAAGAAACGACGGCAGTTGTCCTGAGTACCCGATGAGAACGTAAGCACCGCCTCGCACGAGAGATTTCAGGCTGCGCGAGAAACCGCTCTTGCCGACCGTATCGCAGACGATGTCATAGACCCGGCCGGCTCGCGAGAAATCCTCCTTCGTATAGTCGACCACTTCGTCAGCGCCCAGGGATCGTACGAGCTCCACGTTTCTGGTGCTGCACACTCCGGTGACGTGCGCCCCGAAGTGCTTCGCGAGTTGAACTGCGAAAACACCGACGCTCCCGGATGCGCCGTAGACGAGCACCTTCTGTCCGGCCCGGATTCCTGCCTTCCTCAGGAAATGCAGCGCCGACACGGCGCCAAAAAAGACCGCCGCGGCTTCCTCGAGCGTCATGTTGGCCGGCTTCATCTCAATGACGCCGTCCGCTGGCACGCACACGTACTCGGCATGCGCTCCGAACTTGAATCCGGTCGCGCCAAAGACTTCGTCGCCTTCCCTGAAACGGGTGACGGTCCTGCCGACGGAGTAAGCGTTCGCCGGACACCGTTGCATCGGCAGGCATCGATGGCTCCACTTTTGACCGCGCCGCATGAAGCCGGATTAACGACCGCCGCGCGCCCAGTGGCGGTACGCCTCAATCCACTCCCACCCAGCCGGCGGTGGTGACGGCAGTGGGAGGTCGAGAATCGGGATCAGCTGCCGCTGCCGTCCGCGGCGACAGATCGCCACGATCTCGTCGGCATCGTTTACATCCACGCCGTCGACACGGACCGACACGCCGAGAATCTCGGTGACGAACGGGCACGCTAGTTTGAGCTGCAGCGTGGCGAGGAGGCCGACGCGTTGTTCGGACTCGCCGTACGCGTCGATGATCGCTTCTTCGACGAGTTGGTTGAGGCGACGCTTGGCGAGCTTTCGAGGCGCACCTGGCTTCGGCGTTTGTTTGGGCCGTCCTCGGGACACGTGCGACATCGCGACCGTCGAGGCGGAGAATTACGCGGCGGCGAGATGACGACCGAAGGTCTGCGCCCACTGGTGCGGCGTGAGCTGAGCGATCAGCCGATGTGGGTGGGTCGCGACGCGCATGAGCACGTCCTTCAGGTACTCGAACGGTGGGACGCCCGCGAGCGCACAGCTTTGCACGAGCGAGTAGAGCAGAGCGGCGCGGCGGGCCCCCTCGAAGCTCCCCGCAAAGAGCCAGTTCTTGCGACCAAGGGCGACCACGCGGAGTTGGTTCTCGGCGCGATTGTTATCAATCGCGAGCCGCCCATCGTCGACAAAGCGCTGCAGCGCGGCCCACTGATTCGTCAGATACCGGAGCGCTTCGCCCAGCGGCGACTTGGGCAGCACGGTGCAGGCGAGCCGGTCGCGCTCGGCTGCGATTTTCGCGAGCAGCGCCTGCCGGAGGCGCTGACGCGCGTCTGGATCGAGCTCGGCCCCCACGCCCTCGACCTGATAGAGCTGCTGGATCAAGGCGACCATCAGCGCTGCGCACACATCGGTGGTCAACGCTTCGACGAAGCCCCGGCGCGCGTGCGCCCAGCAGCCAATCTCCCGAATCCGGCCGGTCGCGTAGAGCGCGTCGTAGCCGGTGTACGCATCGGCCTGGAGATCCCCCGCAAACGACGCGAGAAACGTCTCCGGACCGTCCCGCTCGTGCGTCGGCGTCGCGTCAAACACCACCTGCCGGCCGATGGGATCCAGGTAGGTCCACAGGCGCCCTTTTCGACTGCCGCCGGCGGGCTCCAGGATCGTCACCGGCGTATCGTCGGTCTGCAGATACGTCGCGGCGGTCACGTGGCGACGCAACTCGTCGCCGATCGGCGTTAGTGCCGTGGCGACCTCCGCGACCCACCCGCACAAGGTCGAGCGTGACAAGTCCAGGCCTTGGCGCAGGAAGATCCGTTCGAGTCGGTACAGGGGCAGATGATCGACGTACTTCGAGACAACGACGTGTGCGAGCAGCCCTTCCCCAGCGAGCGACTTCTCAACGGCTTGCGGCGGCGCCGAGGCTTCGATGACGCCGTCATGACAGCGCGGGCATGCGTACTTGAACCGCGCCGTTTCGATGACCCGCAAGCTCGCGGGCATGTACTCGAGTTTCGCGGAGACCGACTCGCCGATCCGCGTCTTCGTCTGCCCGCAGGCGCAGATCTTGTCCGGCTCCGGCACATCGATCTCGACGCGCTGCCGCGGCAACGTGGGCGGCAACAGGCGGCGCCCCGTCGGGGGCGCGGCCCGGCGCCGCGGGCGGCCCGGCCGCTCACCCGAATCCATTTCGATCGGCTCGGACGCCTCGCCCGGCTCGTTGGCGAGCTGCGCAAACGCGAGCCGCAATTGATCGGGACTGACCCGTTCGGATTTCTTGCCGAACAAGCGCTGGCAGAGAACGTCGAGTTGATGCTGGAGAGCGGCCTTCTCGCGCTGCAGTTTCGTGACTTCGTTCTGCAGAGTAGTGATGAGCGTGCGCGCGGTCGCGAGATCGTCGACGTCGACCGCGCGATCATCAGCCACGCGGACATGATACGCGAAGGCGATCAGCCGTACAAGATCATGCGGCGACTACGCGACGCGTTCGTACCAGCGGCGCCGGCGTGTCTGCGCGATGTCGATCCCCGCGAGCAGCAGCGCCAGGTCGGTGCTGCGCATTTCGACGGATCCCGCCGCATCGTTCGCCGGCCACGCGAAGGTCCCCTGCTCGAGCCGTTTGTACAGAATCCAGAAGCCCGAGCGATCCCACGCGAGCACCTTCAGCCGATCGCCGCGCCGATTGCGAAACAGAAACAGATGACCCGAGAGCGGATCGAGCGTCAGGCGCTCCCGGACGAGGGCCGCCAAGCCGTCGATCGATCGTCGCAGATCCGTCGAACCTGTGGCCAGATAAATGCGGACTGCCGGCGACAGCGTCAGCATCGTGCCCGCAACGCCGTCATCACGGCCCGTACCAGATCCGCCGACGCCTCCGCGCGGATGTGCAGGCGCTCCCCACCGCTCAACACGATCTCGATGACCGGCGCGGGTGTGTCTGCGGCCATCCGCACGGGCACAAATGTCGGCGCCGGCACGTCATCGCGTGTCAGTTTCGCCTCGGCCGCCAGCTTGCGGCACCAATACCAGAAGGTCCAGGTCGGGATCTGATGGTGCCGGGCGAAGCTTGCTTGCGATTCACCGCTCTGACGCCACTGCCTCACCAGCCGCGCCATCCGCACAGATGTGCGTTTCTTGATCATGGTCGATCCTCTGGGGCGAAGAATCGACGACCTTCAGGCACAATTCAAGACGCGATTCGTCGAACGCTTACCCGACGGATTCGATTCGGCCGGCGAACTCGATCCCGAGGACGTGGATCTTCTTCGGAGCCGAAAGTCCGTTCATCAATCGTATGAGGAACGGATCGGCCTTTCGCATCCTCCAGTCGGCCGCGCAGACGGTCGTCGCATGGACGCGAACGAGGACTTCATTGTCCGCGGGGACCGGTTTTTCGACGTCTTTGATTTCGAGAACGTCCGGCGGGCCGTACCGCGTGTAGACGGCCGCTTTCATGAGCGGATGAACATGTCGCGCGTCAGTGCGATTCGCGGCCTGTCATGATGGCCGGCTCGTCGCGCGTGTGCGCGACCAACGAATCTGCCCTCTATGGTTGATTTCGTGACCGAACACGTGAAACCACTTGAAGTCATTGTTCACCTCCCCGCCGCTGGAGGATGTCCTGTCCTCGAGCCACTGGTCTTTGCGCCCGCCGAGCTCGGCCAGCGTCTTCGCACGAACCTGCTGGAGCCTGCTCACGTAAATCCTGGGAACTCCAGTCGCGCTAAGCAGCACGAGCAGTTTGGAGTCGGCTAGTCGCACTCTCACTCTCCGCAGAGTTTCTGCTGACACTTCCATTGGCTCAGACACCTGGCTAACGCCTGCCGCTCGCCGGCTGCAGCGGTCGTTCAACCTAACGAGTTGAATCGAACAGGCCCTTCGTCTTGAGCTCACGAACGATCCGAAATTCTTGCTGCGCGATGTGAACCGTAAAGAGCCAGCACCCGGGACTCGGGTAGAACACGTGCGACGGCAAGAACACGAATGACTGCATCGCGTCGGCCGGGGACCCGCCCCGCATCACTGAGTCGCGGCTCGGATTAGCGACGAAGAAGACGTCGGACGGCGTCTCGCTGCCAGAACGCAATTTGGCCGTCCCCGGCGCATCCATTCGATGACCAGAGATGCGAACCGAGTCGGACGTTCGTCGCAATACCCAAAGCGTCTTAATCGGCACAAGGTCACCCGGCCAAGTCGCAGAGCCGTCCACGAGCCAGACCGGAGACGCGCCCGTCATCGGCGCAGTGAGGGTCGGTAACAGATCCTGTGTGGGGCTGGACTCGCACACAATTCGTCGTGGTTCTTGGGACGCGAGCGGTTTGAGCAAGAACAGCCCGAGAACGCACAGGCCGAGAACGCACAATCCGAGGATGATTGCGGGCATCTTCATGCTGTGTCCGTCGCCGTTTCGCATGACCATCCGTCTGCTAACGCCACCGGCTTCAGCCGCGGGCGGCTCAGGATCGCACCAGCCGCCGTCGACTGCAAGCCGTGGTTAGCCAGCTGTCGGGCCGCGAACAACGTTACACCGTTGCGCCAAAGATGAGAGCGAGCGCGACGTCCCGCAGTGTTCAATCACGGAAACCAGCGGCGCAACAAGCCAGGAATCACTATCAAGAGCAGAATCGCAAGCAGGGGAAGAACGACGTACAGAACGACGAGCCAGTACGATTCGCGCTTGAAAGAAAAACGGAATATCTTTCGCATCCGGCATTCAACGTTGTTCAGTAAGCCTAACGTCAGGCATCAGCCGCGGCGCTCTACGATCGCGCCGAGCGCCGTCGACTGCATGCCAAGTTAGGCCGAATCGGACCGGTCACTTCACTCTTATGGCGGTCACTGCCTGCCCATTAGCAAGAGCTCGCATTTCAGTCACGTGTCCCTGCGTGTCTTTCACGAACGTCAAATCCACGTCTTGATCCAACAAGAAAAAACGATCTTCAGCAGACGGGTACAATCGGACGCGTTGCGGACCGAGAGGCGATGCGAACGCAAACAGCTGCTCTCCATCCGTGCTGATCGTGGCTCGAATACCGTTCGCGTCATATTCACCAACGTACGATCGGTACACCGCCGGATTGATATCAGCGACCGTCTTTTCAGTTGGTTGGTAATCAGGCCAACCATATTCGCGGGCAATGGCCCGCAGGATTTCATTAAACAGGCCGCTGCCACGATCGCCATTCGTCATGATTACAGCGCCCTGACCGGTATCGAGATAGGCTACCAGGATGCACGTGAATCCCTCATTCTGGCCGGCGTGACTGAAGTTCGTCACCTTTTCCCTTCCACCCAGCCACAGGCCCAAGCCGTACCCGCCTAGTTGCTTCGTCAACATCTGCCTGGTCATGTCGACCGATAACACCCGGTTCGATTTGCCCTTGTACGACTCCTGCAGCTCGATGGCAAATTGCGCCAGATCCGTGGGCGTCGTCCAGAGCCCCGCGGCAGCCGCCTGCGGGAAGATGTGCCAACGGCCTTTGAGCGGTTCACCGTTCACGTCATGTCCAGTGGCGGCAACGGTTTCCCGATCATGGGGCAACGGCTGATCGAAGGTGCTGTGGGTCATGCCGATCTTGTGAAGCACGAGTTCCTGCATCAATTCAGCAAACGGTTCGGCTGTCACGTCGATCAGCAGCTGCTGCACCACGCTGTAGCCGCCACCTGAATAGCGCCACTTGGTGCCTGGCACAACATCTACGCGAATCGGCTGAGAGTGAGCCGGCGTGAGCCCATCAAGTGCTTGCACCAACGTCGGCAGGGCTTCATCAGCCCCGTAACTTCCCACGTCGTTTACTGTCAATCCGGCGCTGTGATTGAGCAATCGCCGCAAGGTGACCTTCTGATCCTTGGTGAACTGATTGTCGGGCACTTGCCACGACTTGAGCTTGAGGTTCACGTCTTCATCGAGACTGAGCTTGCCCGCCTGCACGAGTGAGAGTGCCGCCATCGCCGCCACCGGCTTGCTGATCGAGGCCGCTTGAAATAGCGTCAGGGCAGTTACGGCCTTCGTCCCTCGCACCTCCACCATGCCGTAGCCCTTCGCCCATTCGATCTGGCCGTTGTTAATGATCGCAATGCTCACACCCGGCACGCGGTAGTATGTCATTCGCTCGGTCAGCTTCATTGGCGAGGGCTGGCCGTGGATCACAATGGCGGTCAGCAGACCGTCTTCGATGTGTTGAACGTGGCCGGAATCCTGAGCAGCCTGTTGGCACGCGATCATTTCGAGCACGAACAGGATGGGCACGCTTCTGAGAAGCCACCACGATCTTCTCTTCTTCATCATTGCGCCCAGGCTCGACACCAAAAACGGCTTCGCAATTCCTCAGCTGTTGTCTCAGGTACAAGCTGGATATTGATTCGGCCTAACATCCTGTCGCTCAGCCGCGAGCGGCGCATCACCACTACGCCGAGTAATCCGTTCCGTCCGCGCCGCTCGTCGGCTGCAGCGGCAAGTTAGCCAGTTCACACCGAGTCAGCAAAACCGCCGCGATCTTGACGGTACCCGGAATGTCCTTCAACTCTCGCACGCGAATTACCCAGTCGCCGCCCGCACTTGATTCGCCTAGCCCAAAGCTCGCTGACAATTCGTCGAGCCGCAACATGATTGCGCGTTCACCCTCCGAGACCTTGATCACCGGATACGCTGCGCGAAGATCGGCCACCGTCGATCCGACACCGATTCCCTTTTCCGTACGGGCCATGGGATCGGTAATCGAAATGCGAGAAACGACCAGTCTGTTGCCGCGGGCCTCGAGTTCAGCGACCACTCCCGCTCGACGCTTGGAACCTGGCAGCGTAAGCTCGAGCGCCGGCGAGAGGAAGCCTTCGAGGCTCAAGTCGACCAATCGACGGTGATCGGGATCGAAAGCCTCGTACACGGACTGCGCTGATTGTCCGATTGACACTGACCCGATCTGATGTTGTCGGATGATCGGTGTCTCGGCACCGGACGGTCCCGACAACCAGAACGCGAGCCAGAGAACCGAAAGGTTTCGCAGCAAGAAGTCCTCGTCTGGCTAACGGCTGCAACTGAGCCGCGGCCCGTCGTTCAGGGGCCGCCCTCTCCAGTTGCGGTTAGGCGACATCCGTTAGCTTCGTCCTGCGTCCTTCATCATCGCGCCAAAATCAAGGCCGTGGAAGCTCGAAACACGGCCGTGAATATAAGTACCCTTCAGCAATGCCAAGAGATCGAAAGCGAAGCGCGCAAAATTGGTATCAGACCACATCAAAATAGCAGTAAGCAGCTGGCTGTCCTTCTGAATTGTGCCGGCGAGCGACGTGCCCCATAGTAACCCCCGCTCGGTGATAAGTGGTTCCATCGGCTCGTCGGAAATTGCCGGGCCAACTATCCCAGTATCGTCTTGGCCCAGCCCCTCACCTCGCAAGATCACTCCGCCATAAAACGGTCGATTGAACGAAATCTCACGAAACCGATCGAGCGCGGCCACGTCGTTCCGATCCGCGGCGCGTAGCTCGAAAAATAACATGGCGAGCACTGCCGTTGCGGGCAAGAACCTTGGATAGCGCTCGCCCACAGCATCTTCAGCCGTCATCAGAGGAGTCAGCTCGCGCAGCTTTGCCGCGGCGTCGCCGACCGAACGACGATGAAACGCCGACTTCACTTCGATGATTGCTCCGACATGTTCAGCCGGAATTATACGAGCGCGACCAGCTTGAGACTTATCTCTGTTCTCCTCAGTCCATAGCGTGGGGGCTTCGAGCTGGTCGTAAACGATGACGTCGAAATGCGAACTCTGAAACGAGTCTGGCACACCCTGTGAGCGGACATATCCAGCGGTCACACCATATCGTTTCGGCAGAAACGCTATGAGCCAATTGCGAACTGCTGCCTCGCCGACGTCGCCGTGGTGCACTACAACAGGTTGAGTTCTTGCGTGTGAGAGAGCCCGATCGTATCGGCATGGTGAAACCGTCACGAACCGCCGTCGAAATTGCAGGCAAGATCCTACTGCAGATGCAACGTCATCGCAGACAAGTCCAGAGTGAATTCGCCCGTTTGTGTCAGCAGGTCACGTCCAAAATTCCCGACGCAGCAGTTCCCGCCAATGGCGGATGTCCGTTGAAGGGTGACAGCGGCGGGTCGAAGAGCGGCCTGTACCCCGCTAATGTCAAAGACGATCTCAGGCAACGTGACCGCATCGACCGACACGGTTCCGCCAAGCCCGGTGATATCACGGGTCTCTTTCGTTCCGCTCCTTTGGATCAAGGCCGCGAATTGGGTGGCAAAGTTGTTGTTCAAGTCAGTCGTCACGGCGCCAGTGTCCAGCGTACCGAAAACGCGATTGCCTGACACGTTCGCCGCGAGCAGCAGATGGTTTTCGGAGAACACGACGTTCCGAGAACCTCCGTCACGCGGTTCAGGTCTTCCGCCCAACTTCCATGTGCCGCCGTTCGACCATTGGACTCTTCCTACCGCGAGAAGAACTGGCATTCCCAGAATGCCTCCGTGCCCCGGTGGCATCGACTTCCAAGGCTCGTCGTTCGGAAGAATGGCGAACGACACGTTTCGGAACCGCATTGAACCGAGCGTCACCTCCTTCGCGACGGCAGTCCGAACTTTTACGCCTTTTCCTGAGGGATCCCCCAGGGTGCCTGTTCCCGCCCGGATCGCCAGACCGAGCCTCGCAGCTTCCAACTCGGTCATCACCGAGACCCAAGCGCCCGTATCCAACAGGTAGGTGGCTGACTTGCCATTGATCAAGAAGGGGACAGAGAAGTCGTCGCCGGCATCGTGGGGCAGCGTCGAGCCGCGTCTCGGCCCGTTGATTTGGTCTGGAAGGCCGCGGAACTGTTCGACGTCAGCCCTCTCATTCTGGACCTCGCGTCGGTTGGGGAAGGACTTCGCCCATCGGTCGAGGTTTTCGATCAGTCGTTTGTACTGGCCTGACCGCAGGTAGATCCGCGAGAGAAGTTCGTGTGCCTGACTTGCGGCGTCAGATCTTGGATCCGACTGAATGACACCACGCAGGAGACTCTCGGCGGTGGCCATCTCATTAAACGCGGTTGCGACAGCGCCGCGGAGGAGCGCAGGCGAACTCGTCGTCAGGTCGGCTCCCGATTCGAGCCACTGTCGCCCGTCGTCCAGGTCATATCGCTGAGCGCCGTCTCCGCTCTGCCCCGAGGTCAAGACGATGAAGCAGGCAAACACGAGCGCCGTCGCAGCGAATCTGCACCTGAGTGGCAGTCCGTTTCGCATAGACAAACAAACCGAGTGGTAAGCTATTCT
>QHWB01000049.1:0-5177 GCA_003222395.1 Acidobacteriota bacterium | reverse complement strand
AACAGCATCCGGTCCGTACCGGTGTCATTGACCTCAGTTTGCGACCCGGTCACCACGGCTGCGTTGTCGCTCACTCGAATCGTCGAACTGTCTGTCTTCAGTGATTGGATGGAGAAAGAACGGAAAAGCTCGATGGCTTCGTTCTTAGTCCTACTATTCCCATTCTGATTCGTTTCAACGAACGATTTGTCAAGTATTCGATCCAAGCTCTCCACGTCATTTGTGAGCTTGGCCACTCTAAACTGTTCTTCAATGTCGCGGATCTGAGCCTCGACTCCATCTCGATTGATTTCCTGCACACCAGACGACCTTACCACGAGCCAGGCGACGACGACGCCAATCAACAAGGCAAGCGCAACTAATCGGTTCATGTCCGTTGCTCATTCACTGATTTGTAACGGCCCTGATAGCCATTCTCATGTCGGCCCAACGTTCGCGGCTCACCAGCGGCCGCGTCCGGTTCGCGCGGCCGACGGGTGCAGCCGCTTGTTGGGCCGCACGGCGTCTCTATCCGATCTAAAGGCGAACTCTGAGAGCGCCGATTCCTCAGACAGATTTCGGGCAGCGGCGCGGACGCTCGACGGAACCCAATCGGGAAAGGGCACCTCTTTGGTCACATGACGTCCCGACTTGGTGTGGACCTCGCTCACTTGCGAAAGGTGATCCGATGGAAGCCGGCCTGCCGCTCGGACAAGAGCTGGCCACAACCGCCGATGGACAAACGTGATCTTCCCGTTGATGAGACGGCAATCGAGAACATCGTCGCTGCCGCGAATCGCTCGCGTCACCGCGAAAATCTCGTGACTTTTCGGATGAGACCACCAGCTACCCCGCACTGGCTCGCCAGCTATGGCCTCAGCAACCGACGGGACCGGCCCCTGCGCCGCTTCGAGCACGACACCGTGCTTACGAATGAAAGCGAGAGCTTGCCGTAAGGTCATCGCCACGTTATCTTCCGTCGGCCCAACGCACTCGCGATGAGCCGCGGCGCTCAAATTCCGCGCGCCGCCGGCTCCATCGCGCGTTATGCCGCCGGCCGCTCGCCATTACTACGATTCGAGACGTTCCAGTCGCTCCTGCGTACGAGTATTGTCTCACTGCGTCGAGCGGCGACCGTTGCTGCCGCGCGCGTTGCGCCCGATCCAGTTGTAAAGGATATCTGCGATCTCAAGGTTCTTCTTGTCGAGCATCATCATGTGCGTCACGCCGAGAATGCCCATCTCGTCCAGTTTGAGATATTCGGCCTTCGCCGTGCCGAGCTTTTGGGCGCGGCGCGCGTTGATGGCGTTCACCGTCTCTTGGCACACCATGCTGGTCGCCGTGTAGTCGCCTTTAAGCGCGAGGTACGGGATGCTGTCGAAGTCGGCGGCCGTCAACCCGCTGTTTGACAGCGAGCAGGATCCTTCCAGCGTGATCAGGCCCTTCAGCAAATCGAGATGCCCTCGTTCCTTGAGGACGCGCGCCATGTGGTGACCCATGATGCCCGACTGCGAGTGCGTCACGAGGATCGCGCCGCCGAGGCGCTCGACGAGAAGCGCGAGATTCATCGGCGTCCATGTGTTGGCCGGCGAAATCTCGGTCGGCTCGCAGGTTCTGCACGTCGATCCCGGCAGCGTGACCTCGGCGTTCGGAACGAGTTGCTTGTAGTATTCGAGCGCGTAGTATCCGCTCGACCCTCCTGGTGTGGGACCGATAGCGCCGACGCGCGACGTCACACGAGCGTCGACCGCTTCGATCGGGAACGACGGCGCGACGTGCTTGTAGGCATCTGGAGTCGGATTGGGATCCTCGGGATCCGCATGGGGAATGAGCTTCCCCGTGAGGATTGTCGAGTTCGCCGGCACGAGATGACCGAACCACGCAATCCAGGCGCCATCGTCTGTAATTCGGCCAAAGGCAGGGATCAACTCCGTGCTCGTCTTGAGGTCGCCGCCAGCTACCTTGGCTTCTCCCTCGTGGATCACGGACTCGTCGAAGCCGGAACGGCCGCGACCCGCCTGGTCGACGATGTAGCTCGGGACACCTCTGCGGACGAAGTACGGATACCAGCCCTCGCGGCCATCCGGAGTCGATTCGAGGCATGCGGCGGTGTGGCTAGATCCATGGACCATAATCACCGGCCACCCGCCGTACTTTCGGACTGGAATCTCAAACTGCACGTACATCTGTCCGATCGTGATCTGGTGCGGCAGGAGTGGCGCGGGTGTGGTGGGCGCAGCCGTGCCCGGGGCCGGGGGCGACACGACCGTCGCATAGTCAGTCACTTTAGGGACGCCACCAATGAAGAAGCTGCCCTGGTCCTCGATGGTCAGCGGCGCCGTGAGAAATCGTTTCAGCCTCTGGCCTGACTGGCCCGATACGCTCGTCCCAAGAGCGATGAACAGCATCACCGACGTCACCAAGCGGCCGATGTGTGCTTGTCTCATTGAAGGCTTCTTTCTGGCTACCGAACCGTCTCGATGGCACGTGCGGAAGCAAATGAGCGACTTTCGAGTCAGCATTAAACCGGACACCGGCCGATACCGGACTGAGATTCTTCATCGCTCGATACGAGCAGCATAACGTGCGAAGTGAGCCGCGCGCCGCGGCGACACGATCGCACGGACCGGAAGACGCGTCGGCTCCATTTCGATGTCAGGCCGATCGTTGTTCGTTGCCGACAACGTTGATGCCGTTTTCGGCGCACCATTTCTTCAGTGCTTGCTCAGTCGATTCAGTCTCGAATGCGTACCATTTTGTCCAGATAGCCCTCCGACGCCAAGAGTTCCTTGAAGCGCGCATAAGCTCCGCGATGCCGAAAGAACCCCTCAATTCTGTTGTACAGACCTGGCAGTTCGTCCGCAGCAAAGCGGAGCGCGAGATTGCTTCCGAGGTCAAGATCATTCTTGTGAGGTATTGCAATGTAGCGGTCTGACGTTTCAAGATCGTCCGGAATTTCTTCCTCAAGTGGATCCGCTTCGGAGATCCAATAGATCGTGCCCGTGTCGATGGAAATATAGGCGTGGTGTTCCATGGGCGCAGCAAAGCTGACGAAGTCGAATGCCTCCGACAGATCTTCGTATTTCACGGTTACCACGATGTCGCTTTCGTATTCGGCCTAACGTCAGGCTTCAGCCGCGGCGGCTCACGGTCGCACCCGCCGCCGTCGGCTGCAAGCGATGGAATGGACTCCTCCTGCCGTGCGGCATCATTGTGCCAACGGTGAATCGGCCTCTTTGAGGCCAAGGCAAGGAAGAGTCCACATGGAGCATACGACCATCGCCGTCGATCTCGCAAAGTCCGTGTTTCAGGTGGCCGTGTCGCATCGGCCCGGTCGCGTCGATGAAGAACGACGGCTTTCTCGCGATCGATTCCTCGAGTGTTTCGCGCAACGGGCGCCGGCGACGATCCTCCTTGAGGCGTGTGGATCGGCTCACTATTGGGCCCGCCAGCTTCAACCGTTTGGCCACGTCGTGCGGCTTCTCCCGCCTCACGACGTGCGGCCATACGTGCGACGCAACAAGACAGACCGGACCGACGCGAAAGGGCTCCTCGAAGCGAATCGCAACGCGGACATTCACCCCGTGCCGGTCAAAACGATCGAGCATCAAGCGATCGCCTCGTTGCATCGACTGCGTTCGACTTGGCTGGCCACCCGAACGGCGCGGCTGAACACAATCCGTGGCCTGCTCCGCGAATTCGGCATCTTCATTCCGGTCGGCGCGCACCCCGTCGTCGCGCGCGTCCGCACGCTGCTCCTCGAATCGACCACGGTGCCGGTCCTGCTGCACACGACACTCGCCGCGGCGTGTGAGGAGATTGACGTGCTCGAGGCGGACATGCGAGCCGTTGAACGTCAGCTCGGCGCGCTGGCGGCGCAGATGGCCGAGGTGACGCTCTTACAAACCGTTCCGGGCGTGGGCTTGATCACCGCCACCGCGCTGATCGCCCTGGTCGCCGACATTCGTCGCTTTCCGTCCGGTCGGCATTTCGCGAGCTTCTTGGGATTGACGCCGAAGGAAGATTCCAGCGCATTGCGTCGACGGCTCGGCGCAATTAGCAAACAAGGGGATGTGTATTTGCGCATGCTTCTGACGCACGGCGCGCGATCGTTCCTCTGGCATGCGAAGGCGGCTCGACAGCCGACGGCGTTGCCGCATTGGGCCTTGAGTGTTGAACAACGGCGAAGGCACAACGTTGCCACGGTCGCAGTCGCCAACAAACTGGCCCCGAATCGTAGGGGCCGTTTGGACTCAACAGCGGCTGTTCGTGACGGACCACCGACAACCGTCATCGGCTCCATCGTTGATCGTCTTATCGGGAGGATTGCATCGAGCTCACGTGATCATGACGCACCGGCGGCCGCCCGCCGAATGCCACGATTCAGCGCGTGCGCCCTGCGGCCGCCGACGGGTCCAGTCCCTGTTAGCCGGCACAGTCGGCCATTGCCTCATAGCCAAAACAGACTTAGCGAATCGGTTCGGCCCTGAGGATTACACCCGCTTGGTTGCTGATGTACGCGAACCCGCAGGAATCGGTCCTGTCTTTGATCATGAACCAATAGCCCTGGCTAGTGACGTCGAGTGTCAGCTGCCAACCGGGCAAGACGTCCGTGCCCGGATTCAGAGACATGCGTTTCACAGTCTCAGTCGTAAACTCCCGCATTCTTGCCGCAAAGGGTGAACTTGAGAGTTCTTCGTGCCGCAAGAACTGTCCAGTGGCCGCACCCGGCTGATTGGCCTGAATGTTGTTGATATTCCTTGCCGCCGTGAGCGCCTCGCGTCTGCGCGCCGCCTGGTCGGCGTTCTCGGTTGCGCCGTGCAAACAATCTTGCGCGTAAGCTATCCCTGAGGCGAACCCAAGATACAAAACCACGACTGCCGCAAATTGCCTCGGCATTGTATTCCTCCTTGACGAACATCCCTTGTCCAGCTAACGCTGCGCGTAACCTGCGGGCCGGCCCGGCGCGCGCGTTGCGCACGCAACGCGCGTAACGGGACGGACCGACAGGTTCACGTGCTTGTTAGCCGGCCGTTCATTCATTCATTCACTGTGGCCTTTTAAGACCGCATCAACTTGTTCATGCCCAGTGGGCCATACTTCATCCTCCAGACGGGCACCGGCCTTCAGCAACTCTTCGATGATCTGCAGATGATTCGGGCGCGGTTCGTTGATGGCCGACCAGACGGCTGTGTCGA
>QHWB01000072.1 GCA_003222395.1 Acidobacteriota bacterium | reverse complement strand
ACGAAGGCATCCCGATCCTCGGTGGCAAAGGCGCGGTTGAATCGTCGCTCGAATCCAATCGTGGATGCAGGCTTCCCATTGAGCCGCCGTCCGCACACCGATCCTGCAAAGGCGCCCGGCCAGACTTCCACGTGATCCGATAACGTCCGGAGCCGAGCCGCACTCTCGAAGAGCGCAAGCGCTCCGCTCTCGGCACTCGTGGCGAGCTCGGTCCGTCCCATATCGCCGACCATGAGCGTGTGCCCCGTCAGCACGAACCACGGTTCCGGTCCCCGCGTGCGATCGGCAACGAGCAACGAGATGTGCTCCGGCGTGTGCCCAGGTGTGTGCAACACGCGAAGTGTCACATTGCCGACGGACAACTCCTGATCGTGGGCGAGACGAGAACCATCTGGCGGATCAATCGACTCGTGTACGAGGTAGCTCGCACCAACCGCATCAGCAAGAGATCGGCCGCCGGAACGATGATCCGCATGGACGTGCGTGTCGATGACATGCATGATGCGCATGCCGGTCTCCCGACTGGCCTGCTGGTAGGGACCGATGTCTTCCACGGGATCGACGACGATGCACTGCCCTTGGCCACCGCAGCCGAAGAGGTACGAGGCACCGATCGGCGCCGTGTGGAGGAATTGGCGAAAGATCATGTGGACCTCACATGCGTTTCAGAGCGCGCGCCGACACGACCCGAATGTACGGGATTCCTTCTGATTCGTCCAATGAAACGATTGAATCCGTCTGATAGACTGCACGAATGGAGTTGCGCCAGCTGCGGACCTTTGTGGCCGTCGCCGAACTGCGGCACTTTGCGCGCGCCGCCAGTCTCTGCAACCTGTCCCAACCAGCCGTGTCGCACCAGATCGCGCTGCTCGAGGGAGAGGTCGGAGCAAAGCTCCTGAATCGTGCCGCTCGCCGCGTCTCCTTGACCGTGGCGGGTGAAGTACTCCTCGAAGAAGCGCGACGCATTCTCGGCGCCGTCGACCGGGCGCACGAACGGATGCAGGAAGTCGCTCGTGGCGCGGTCGGCCGGATTCGCCTGGGCGCGACGCCGACACCGGGTCTCTACCTGCTTCCGCCGCTGCTCGCCAGCTATCGGAGCGAACACGAGAGCTACGATCTCCGATTCGAGATCGGGCCGATTCACGCGATTGCGGAACGCGTCGCCCGCAATGATCTCGACATGGCAATCGTTGCCGGCGTGCTGCCATCGGGGGAGCTGCAGGCGCGGAGTCTGTCGCAGGACGAACTTGTCATCATAGCGCCTCCGAACTCACCGCTGACGCGGGCTAGAGCGCTGAAACCGAATCAACTGGATGCCGAAGCGTGGCTGCTGCGCGAGGAGGGATCCGATACGAGGCGACAGACCGTCATGTGGTGGCATCGCCACCGAGTGGCGCCGACACGTACGATGACGTTCGACAATCCTGATGCGGTCAAACGTGCCGTCATGGCCGGCCTCGGCGTGGCGATGGTGTCGCGGCTCACTATCGCCGAGGATCTCGCGAGCCGCCGAGTGGCCGTGGTTCCCGTCAAGACTGGCCTCCCCGCCCGAGAGTTCCTCGTGATCGATCATCCGCAGAAGCATCACGGCGCCGCGTGCCGTGCGATGCTGGAGCTCCTCGAAGGAACATTTCCTCTGCGCGCCGTATCTTCACGGTCTCGCAAAGGCGCCGACTAGCGATTCAGCAGATTTATCGTCGCGATTTGGTCGTTTCATTGGACGAATAGAGTCGCGCCGCGTACGCTCGGTGAATGAGTCGGTCGCCGATCCACCGCGAGCGCCGCTTGGGCATTCGTGAGAACTGGCCGCAGTTCTCGCTGCTCGTCCTGATCAACGCGTGCGTCGGCGGCATGGTCGGGCTCGAACGCACGGTCGTGCCGCTCGTCGCCACACAAGAATTTCATCTCACGTCCGACACGCTCATCTTCTCGTTCATCCTCGCGTTCGGCCTGGTCAAAGCGCTGTCGAACGTCGCGTCGGGGGTGCTCGCAGATCGATTCACGCGTAAAGCGATGCTCGTCAGCGGGTGGCTGATCGGCCTGCCGGTGCCGTTCATGCTGGCGTGGGGACCGTCGTGGACGTGGATCCTCGTGGCGAATGTCCTGTTAGGTGCCAGCCAGGGCTTCACGTGGTCGATGACCGTCGCGATGAAGAACGATCTCGTAGGGACCCGGCAACGCGGACTCGCGATGGGCCTCAACGAGTTCGCCGGATATGGCGGGCTCGGAATCACGGCGCTGCTGACCGGGTTCATCGCCGCGCGCACAGGGCTGCGGCCCGAACCGTTCTACATCGGTATCGTGTACGCCGTCCTCGGACTTGGCCTGTCGATCGTCGCGGTTCGGGATACGACCGGATTCCTTCGGCACGCCACACCGGCAACGGAATCACGGATGCCAGATACAACGACGCGGCATCTGGCGCCACAGTTGGATCCGCAATCGACTAAGCGAACGATGTTCGGCGTCTGTCAGGCGGGCTTGGTGAACAACCTGAACGACGGCATATCCTGGGGAGTGCTGCCATTGCTCTTTGCGGCGCACGGTCTCGCCGTTAACGACATCGGCATCATCAAAGCGATCTACCCGCTCACGTGGAGCCTCGGGCAGCTCGGAACGGGGGCATTCGCCGATCGCGCGGGACGGCGACCGTTGATTATGTGGGGCATGATCGTCCAGGCGCTCGCGCTCGGCATGATTGGATTCGGCGCGCCATCGCCGTACGCGAGCGGAGTGGCA
This sequence comes from Acidobacteriota bacterium, assembly GCA_003222395.1. Classification (GTDB taxonomy): domain Bacteria; phylum Acidobacteriota; class Vicinamibacteria; order Vicinamibacterales; family CAVVIG01; genus Gp6-AA45. The sequence goes on along the minus strand of QHWB01000072.1, from coordinate 29,798 downwards.
GGCGCGCTCTTGCTAGGCCTCGGGACCGCGATGGTCTATCCGGCGCTCTTGGCCACCGCCGCCGACATCTCGCCAGCTGCAAAGCGCGCCACGACGCTGGGGTGGTATCGCTTCTGGCGCGACCTTGGATATCCCTCAGGCGCGCTGCTCGCCGGCGTCGTCAGCGCGGCGTTTGGCCTCGTGTGGGCCATATACCTCGCAGGGTTTCTGACATTCGTCTCGGGCGTCGTCGCCGCCGTGTCGATGCGTGCAACGCGATTTGCGGAGGTCACAGATGATCGACACCTTCGTCACGTTCCACGTCCTGCCCGGCAAGACAGCGGAATCTGAACAGCTGCACCAGCAGCTCCTCGCACGAATCAGCGTACGAATTTGGCGCAGAGCGCGGCGAACGTCGAGGCGAAGCGATATGAGATCTCTCGTCGGATTAGCGTTGATCCTCTGGAGTGCATCAGCGGTTCGCATCGCGGTCACTGCTGCCGAACCGCTGCATTTCGTCTCCGTAACCGCTGGCGCCGATCACGCATGCGCGCTGACGAATCAGGGCGAGGCGTACTGTTGGGGATCGAATGAGTTCGGCCAACTCGGAAATGGATCTTCGGATTCTGTCCCGCATGTGAGACCAGTCCGAGTGAGTGGCGATGTGAAATTCACGAATGTCGTTGCCGGCTTTACGCATACGTGTGGGATCGCGTGCGACGGCGCAGCACTTTGTTGGGGAGCGAACGACTCGGCCCAACTTGGTGACGGCACCGTCAAACCGAGCTTCATTCCGATGCATGTAGCCACTGACATCAGATTCCAGATGATCGGGCCTGGCGGCGGGCACACGTGCGCCGTGAGCGTCGAGGGAATTGGCTACTGTTGGGGAGGTAATTGGCACGGTCAGCTGGGTGTCGGCAATCGGGATGGCGACCCGGCTGCACCCTGTTGCTATCGACGACCGACGCGCATTCACACCGATCTGCGTTTCCGTACAGTGGTCGCGGCTGGCATCAGTTCGTGCGGCGTTGCGGTGGACGGCAAGGCGTACTGCTGGGGATCTCCGCAAGAGGGCCGGCTCGGAACCGGTGCGGCCGATGCCGCGATCAAATGGGGAGACAAGGCGGTTCCGACCGCGGTCTCCGGAGACGTGATCTTTGCGACGGTCATCCCACGCGCATGGCATACGTGCGGGCTGTCGTCGACACGCGCTCTGTTCTGTTGGGGAGGCAACATGTTGCAAATAGAGCTAATTCCCAAGCGTGTGACCACGGATAGCGAGTTCAGCACTGTCGCAACGGGCCCTTTCCACGATTGCACGCTCACGGGTGACGGCGTCGCCTACTGCTGGGGCGCGAACACCGACGGCGAACTCGGTGACGGAACAACGCGCGACACGGCAGTTCCTCAAAAAGTCGCGACGACTCGCCGGTTCGTATCGATCGCTGCCGGCGGGAATGCGTTCATCGCGAAGTCCGGCGATGTCAGTACGTGGGGTTTTACGTGCGCCGTAACTGTCGACGACGGCACGGTCCTATGCTGGGGTGACAACCGTCATGGGGCACTTGGCAACGGTTCCACGGACAGAGCGCTGACGCCCACATCAATCTCGAATCCCTGAGAGGCGGTCGCTCAGTTGCGCGAGGCTCGCAGGCATTAACGGATTCGCTTGAGATGCGCCTCTGAGTACAACTCGAACTCTCGTCCAGGTTCCGCGATCTCGAATCGCTCCCTGAATTCATCGTTGCTCAGAATCGTGTACGTTTCACGAGCGCGATAACCGGCCGGAATGTTCTCAATGGCCTCTGTCACGAACACGATCGTCTTCGCGTCGGTCGTCTGTTCTTGCACGTAGGTGTTGACGAAGCCCTCGGTGTGAAATTGACGGAACACGAATCGCTTCCGCGCCCCGTCGTAGCTGATCATGCTCATGTGATGGTGAACCTCACCAGCCTTGTTCTTGTCCTGCGGCGGGTAGGTCGACGTATTCGTTTCCTGAAGAAACCGATCGTTCAGAACGAACTGATACGTCCGCTCCGCCGTACCTTGCCCGGGCTCACCGGCTTGATCGCCTCGCCAGGCGCCCGCGAGGAACCGCAAGGGGCCGAACCGGTCGGTGTTGGACACGCGGTCCTGCGCACCGACTGGTATCGCTAGAACTGCGATGACGAACAGGATGCTGCTGCGCTGGAACATGCGCGGAATTATAGCCGTCCGCCGACGTGGATGTGGGAAGACCTTCGCGTTAGATTCCTGGCCTTCGCGGAACGACACTAGTGGCAAATGCCGGACACGGCGCATTGAGAGCCGTGAGACACATGTTCCCGGCAAAACTGTTGTTGTTGCCGGCCGGCGATTGATCCCAGATGTCCACGCCGCCTCCAGCGGGAATGGTCGACACACTGTTCGATTGTTGAATCGGGGGATTGCCGACGGCGAGGTTTTGACGAACGGCGTTGTTATTGGCCGTGGGAAACACCACGATGCCGTTTGAGTTTCCAATGGCCGTGTTGGCCTCAACGATGTTGTTGTTGCCCATGATCCCGACGGCGAAATCGACGGCCGGGCCGGTCGCGTAGCCGTTACCACTCGTCTCGTTCCACCGGAACGAGTTGTTGTTGCCCTGGATTCATATGCCGCCACACGCGGCGGCGGCCGCGCCGTTCCGAACGGAGACGTTGCTTTCTACGCTGATGCCCGACGAGGTCGGGTTGATGCGAATGCCAGACATGCAGTTTGTCGTCGTCGTGACGCCTTGCACCCAGCCCTTGGCAGTCCCCAAGAACAAAATGCCATCGCCTTGGAATCGCTGGACTACTCCAGGACCGCGGACGCCGACGTTGCTCTGACCATTGGTGCTGATCCCCGTTTCCGTTCCGACGCTCGTCCCCTTGCAGCCGGTCGCCGCATCGTTCGGACCGGTAATCGTGAAGCCGTTCAGGTTCAGCGCGATGTTCGGAGCACCAAACGCGATACACGGGGCGCCGGTGACGTTGCAGGTGACGTCGCCGATCAGACGGGTATTTTCTGACAGCATCAGCGTCCTGACGATGGTCCCACTGATGTCCTCGCCGTGCGCGGAGGTTGCCGACAGCATCAGCGCACTGCCGGCAAGGGCACCAACGACGAAGGCTTTGACAGTCTGCACAACAGCCTCGCTTTCTGCGCGGCCAACAATGGCCGTCATCAACCGGCGACGGCATTCAGGCAACGCGACTCCTTTCCGTTATTTTGCGGAGCATACACCCGTTCGCAGCTGATTCACGGACCAAGTGTATCGATGGAGGCTGCGCGGCGGATCGCGGGTGATCAGCGGCGCCGTTCGACGATCAGCCAAAAAGACGCACCCGCCGCGGTGAGATGGGTCACGCGCTGCTCCTCGATGGTAAGGCGCGCGAGCGTGAGTTGTAGGCGGGGCGTCACGGCGGCCGATTGCTCCATCGCGAGTCGCAGTCCGTGCACTTCCGCCAGCAAACCGGGCAACACGTCGTTTGCAGATCGCGGCTGTCCCGCCTGGGCTCCGGCAAATGCGGTCGCCGCGACGCCAGGCAAACCAACGGCCAATCCAACGACGAACACTGTGAGCGCAATGAGCATGAATCGCATCTGATTCTCCTTCGCCGAAGCGCCTTGCCGCTGTCTCTCAGAACGAGCGGCTGATCCCAAACCGGTCGAATCGAGCTGCCGGTTCGCGAGTGCGCGATGGACCGGCAGCTTCACTTCCGCTTGGATGTTCATGCCGTTCCCGATCTGCACATCTACGCCCGGAGTGACATAGATCCAGTTTCCGTTGAACGGCCGGGATGCCCTGAAATGCGTCTTGCGGTCGGTGCAGCCATCCTACCCGGCCGAACGCGGTGATCCGATGGGCGCGGACTTCGTGAGCCGCGCCGCCATTCACCTCGGAAGAGGCGCCGGTCCTCAATCCAGTGCCGTTCCCGTACCACGGCGTTCGTGCCGCCACACTGCCGAACACGGTCATACCTCGCACGACGCGCGTCTTGCGCCGAACAACGGTCGAACGTGCCCGAACCTCGTTGAAGCCGCGAGAGCGGAACGAGATCGCCGTCCTGCAGCTGTGATCGGAACCGCGGCGGCTCCGTCTTGCCCGTCGGCAATGATGCGCCGACATTCACGACGACGTACCACCGTCTGATCGGCCGGAATCGATACCAGCCGATGATCGATGTGTCGCCGAGCCCGCCGAATGTCTCGCGGAAGCTGGTGGCTGTTCGAGTGACGTCATCGTCACCGCAGCCTGGATGCCGGCCTGATCGCTGAAACGCGCGTCAACGGTCAGAGCGACGACTGTGATGAGGCCCGCGGAGCCGACGCCAACGAAGGACAATATTGCCGGCAGCACGTACTCTGAAGTCTTCGTCATGAGCCGGTGAGGAGCGGGCCACCCACGCCGCAATCAGTGAATATGCCTCGGACGATTGTGGTGGCGACCTCCCTGCGTTTGCGGCGACATGTTCATCATGCGGAGCATTCCGAAGCCGCCAGTGGTCGCCGCCCGCCATACCAGAATCGCCGCGAGAGCGAGAAACACAACGTTCAGAACCGTCGTGTAGTTCCACTCAACATGCGCTTCCGTGATCGTTGCGGCACGCTCGATCGGGACCCAGCCGACGGTTTTGAACAGCATTTCGACAGCGAGCCCCGCGACCGACATGGCGACGAACATCGTCCACGTCAGGAACCACGCGATCGGCGCCGTGTAGTAGCGTCGATAGATGTCGATGATCGGAATGACAATCAGGTCAGCGAAAATGAACGCAATCACGCCGCCGAAGCTGATGCCGCTGTTCCACAGCACCGCGGCGAGCGGCACGTTCCCGACCGAGCAGACAAATGAGATGACCGCGACAAGCGGACCGACCAGCGGTCCCCAGACCAGCGCGAAGGTCGGGTGACCGGTGAAGAAGAACGACCGCCAGAATCCCTTGGGGACCCAAGTTGCCAGCGCGCCCGCAATCAGCAGACCGCCGGCCACATCGCGCCACACTGCCGCCCAGTCCATCAGGAAGTAATGACTGATCGCTGTGAACCCCTTCGCGGAGGTGACCCGCGACCACAGCGACCCGCCGGTCACAGACATGTCCATTTCGGCATGTCCTTCCATTGATCCGGCGAGTCCTTTTTCCGCCTGCTGTCGCGCCGTTTCAACCATCCGCTCCGACAGAAAGCGTCCAAACAACCAGACGAGGATCACGACCATGATCGGCGCGCCAATGAATTCAGCGAGCGCGAACTGCCAGCCGAGCAGGACGATCATGATGATCCCGAGCTCGAGAACCAGATTCGTCGACGCGAGCTCGAAGACGATCGCGGCGGTGAAGCTCGCGCCCTTTCTGAAGATCGACCGCGCGAGTGCCACCGCGGCGTAGGAACAGGACGACGAGGCGGCGCCGAGGCCGCACGCGATGGCCAACGTCCGCGGCGAATCGTCCGGCAGAAGACGGCTCATCTCCGTCTTCGAGACGACCGCTTGCACGACGCCGGAAAGCGCAAAGCCGAGGATGAGCGCCCAGAGGATCTCCCAGAACATCGCGAAGGCCATCGAGAGCGCGTGAATCAGGAACACGGGCGCTACTGACGCGACTGGCTGAGCAGCCGCCAAATCACGATGACGAGGAGCACGACCACGAGCACGCCGATCAGCGTGCCGAGACCCATCCAGGTTCCGCACATCGCGCAATTCATCATTCACCTCCCAGATGCATCCCCGATGCGCGGAGCGTGCCACGCCGTAACGCGCGCGATTTCATGAGACAGAAGATCACCGGCGTGATGACGAGGACATGAATCGTCGAGGTGATCATCCCGCCGACGATCGGCGCGGCGATTGGCTTCATGATGTCGGAACCGACGCCTGTGCTCCACAGGATCGGCACGAGGCCGGCCATGACGACGCTCACCGTCATCAGCTTCGGGCGGAGCCGAAGCACAGACCCGGCAATCGTCGCCTCGCGCACGTCGCGTTCCGTCATCTCGCCGCCCTGCCGAAGGCGTCTATCGAGCGCTTCGTGCAGGTAGACCACCATCACCACGCCAGTCTGAACCGCGACACCGTACAGCGCGATGTAGCCCACCCACACGGCGACGGAAAAGTTATAGCCAAGCAGCCATTGCAGGATGACGCCGCCGGTCATTGCGTACACCACGGACAGCATGACGACCGTTGCCTCGGACGCCGAGTGGAACGTCATGTACAGCAGCATGAAGATGATGAAGAACACGAGTGGGATGAGCAGTCTCAGCCGCTCGCGCGCGCGAACCTGGAATTCGTACTGGCCGGTCCAGAACAGCGTGTAACCGGCTGGCAGCTTCAGCGACTGCGCGATCGCGCGCTTGGCCTGGTCGACGTACCCGCCGATGTCGCTCGTGGCGGTGTCGATGTACACATATCCGGCGAGCTGACCGTTTTCGTCGCGAATCATCGCCGGTCCAGGCGTCAACGTGATCGCGGCGAGCTGCCCAAGTGGAATCTGCGCACGCGTTGGCGTTTTCACCAGCACGCGTTCGAGCTCGGGAAGACTGTCACGGAATCCGCGCGCGTACCGAACGTTCACCGGATATCGCTCGCGCCCCTCGATCGTGCGCGTGATGTTCTGCCCGCCGATTGCCGATTCGATTACGTCCTGGACGTCACCGATCGTCAATCCGTATCTGGCGATTGCCTCGCGATCGATGCGGATGTCGGTGAAATAGCCTTGCGCGACCCGTTCCGCAAACACACTCCGCGTGCCTGGACTCTTCTGAAGAATCCGTTCGATGTCGCCGCCAATGCGCTGAATCTCATTCAGGTCGGATCCGAGGATCTTGATGCCGACAGGCGTCTTGATCCCTGTGAGCAGCATGTCGAGACGATTGCGAATCGGCTGGGTCCAGACGTTCGGAAACCCTGGAAACTGCAGGTCGGCGTCCATCGCAGTCTGAAGCTTCTCGAGCGTCATGCCCGCCCGCCACTGCTCGCGCGGTTTCAACGTCACGGTGGTGTTCACCATCCCCATCGGCGTGTTGTCGGTCGGCGTCGTCCCGCGGCCGACCGTTCCGAACACGGTTTCCACTTCGGGAAATGTCCGGAGCATCTTGTCCTGGACCTGCAGCAGCCGGGTTGCCTCGGTTATCGACAGTCCGGGCGGCGAAGTCGGCATGTAGAGCTGCGATCCTTCATAGAGCGGCGGCATGAACTCGCTGCCGATCATGAACAGCAGCGGAATCGTCAACGGCACGACGGCGAAGTTGAGCAGGAGCGCCATCCATTTCCATTGCAGCGCAAGTCGAATGACGGGCGCATAGATTGCGCTGAAGAAGCGCGACACCGGATTCCGTGCTTCCGGCTTCAACCGCTTGCCGCGGATGAACATCGTCATCAGCACCGGCACGAGCGTGATGGACAGAATCGACGCGGCGACCATCGCGAACGTTTTGGTGAAGGCCAGCGGCCGGAACATCCGACCTTCCTGTGCCTCCAGCAGAAAAACCGGCACGAACGAGACGACGATGATCGCCAGTGAAAAGAAAATCGCGCGCGCGACTTGCTTCGCGGCTCGGATGATCCGGCGTGGCTGCTCGTCATGGGGAACCGTGCGCGATTCGCTGCTGGCGCTGTTAGACGCTGTCGGTGCGTCCAGCGTATGCTCGCCTTCCGACACGTGTCGGTAGGCGTTTTCCACCATCACGATCGATGCGTCGACGAGCACGCCGATGGCCAGCGCCAACCCGCCCAATGACATGATGTTCGACGTCACGCCGAGGTAGTGCATCGGGATGAACGACGCGAGCACGGCAATCGGCAGCGCCAGAATTGGAATCAGCGCCGAGCGGAAGTGGAACAGGAAGATGATGATGACGATCGAGACGGCGATCGCCTCTTCGATGAGCGTTCGGCGCAACGTGGTGATCGATTGACCGATGAGCCCGGATCGATCGTAGGTCGGTACGACTTTCATACCCGCAGGCATCGACTGCCGAACCTCGTTCAGCTTCGCCTTCACGCGCTCGATGACATTCAAGGCGTTCTCGCCAAAACGCATCACGACGATGCCGCCGACGACTTCGCCTCTGCCATCGAGGTCCGCAACGCCTCGCCGGATGTCCGGTCCCAGCCGGACCTGCGCAACGTCCCGCACACGAATCGGCGTGCCACGCAGGTCGGCGCCCAACGACACCTTCTCGAGGTCGGCGATAGAGGTCAAATAGCCGCGACCACGAACCATGTACTCGCGCCCGGAAAACTCCAGGAGCCGCCCTTCGACGTCGTTGTTGCTCATCTTGATGGCGTTGACGACGTCTTTGACGCCGACGTTGTAGGCGGCCAGCTTGTTCGGATCGAGGTTCACCTGGTACTGCTTGACGAAGCCGCCGATGCTTGCGACCTCTGCGACGCCAGGCACGGCTGCGAGCCAGTAGCGGAGATGCCAGTCCTGGAAGCTGCGGAGCTCCGCGAGGGTGTGCCGACCGCTTTCGTCCAGGAGCGCGTACTCGAAGATCCAGCCCACACCGGTCGCATCCGGACCGATGGCAGGGTTGACCTCCTCCGGCAGTTGTCCTCGAATCCCCTGCAGGTACTCGACGACGCGGCTCCGCGCCCAGTACATGTCGGTGCCGTCCTCGAAGATGACGTAGACGTACGAAATGCCGAAATCGGTGAAGCCGCGGACCGCTTTGACGCGCGGGGTCGAGATGAGAGCCGTGACGATCGGGTAGGTGATCTGATCCTCGATGAGATCGGGGCTGCGGCCGATCCACTCGGTCGAGACGATGACCTGGACATCCGAAATGTCCGGGACGGCGTCGAGCGGCGTCTTCGTCATGGCCCAAATGCCCCACGCCGTCAGCACGACGGTTCCGGTGAACACCACGAAACGATTCGCCGCGCACCAATCGATGGTTCGGTTGATCATCACTTGCATCCTCGCGGGGCCCCACCGCCGCTCGATGGCGCTGCGCCGCTCGCTACGAATCGCTGTGCTCGCGCCGGCCGCAGGCGCTAGCGCACCAGCACCGGGAGTTGCTTGGCGCCAAGCCGCTGACCACCGCGCGCGACCGTGACTGTCACGTCCCACCGGCCGGCCATCATCACCTGCCCCGATCCTCGATATGCACCGCCGCCGGCCCGATTCAGCTTCGTCTCGCTCCGCATCGGCGGCATGTTCATCGTCGGCATCGCAGGCATGAAGAGCTGCACACTCACATCGGCGTCGTCGATCGGTTTACCGGATGCGTCGTTCACGACGACCTCGAACCGGTTGTCGCCCGTCTTCGGCGGATCTGGAATGGTGCGAAATGTGATGTCGACGTTCGCAGGCTGCGATGGCGCCGCCGATTGATTCGGGAGTGCCTCGTATCCCTGGAGTGAAGCGCGCAGCTGGCTCTCGGAATCGAGGAAGAACGTTGCGCCGGTTGCGACGTCTTCGCCCTCCTTCAGTCCTTCGACAATCTCGATCGTGTCGTCGAGCCGGTGTCCGAGCTTGACCTTGCGCGGTTCAAAGTACCCGTCGCCCTGCGCGACGAACACGATCTGCTCCGGACCCGAATCGAGCACCGCGTTAACCGGGACGACCAGGCCGGCACGACCGGTGCCACGCAATTCCGCGGTGGCAAACATGCCGGGCTTCAGCCGGCCGACGCGGTTTGCCAACGAGAAACGTACCTTCACCGTTCGCGTTCTCTCGTCCATCGTCGGATAGACGTAGATGACGCGAGCGGGAAACCGGTCAGCCGGATAGGCTTCAATCGTGACCGTCGCCGGCGAGCCGAGGGCTATCCGCTCGATCTCCGCCTCGTATACATCGGCCTCGATCCACACCACCGACAGGTCGACCAGCTTGTACAAGCTCTGGCCAGGCATGACATGCATGCCCGCGATCGCCTGTTTGTCGATCACGAAGCCGTCTGTCGGAGACCGAAACGTCACGGTCGGCTGTGCCTGGCGGGTCTGTTCGAGCGCTCTGATCTGTTCCGTTGGAAGATCCCAGAGACGAAGGCGCTCGCGCGCCGCATCCACGAGCTGATCGGCGCGCGTTCGCGCTTCTGGAATCTGAGACTGCTGGAGTTGGTCACGTGTTTTCAGTGCGAGGAGATACTCGTTCTCGGTACCGAGGAGATCGGGGCTGTAGATCGTGAACAGCGGCTGGCCTCTTCTGACAGACTGACCCGTGTAGTTCACGTAGAGATCGTGAATCCACCCTTCGAGCTTCAGATTCACGTCGGTCAGCCGCGTTTCGTCGTACCGCACGACGCCGACCGTGCGCAGGCGCGGCGTCGTGCTGATCCGAGCTACGCGCACAGTTCTGACGCCGATGAGTTGTTGGCGTCGAGGATCGATCGTCACCTCGCCACGCGCTTGTGCCGGTGCCGCCTGCGCGGGCTCGGACGACGTCGTCCGCGCCCTCGCGGCGCGCCAGCGCAGCCCATAGACGACCGCGAGTGCGGCTGTCAGCACCGCCGCGACGACGAGAAACGTCACAAGTATGCGCCGCATCTTCATTGCACCTCGCGCGTCACGACCGCGTTGGCTGCCGTGAGATCCATCCCCACCGCGCGCTCCAGATCGGCCATCGCCTGCTCGAAGTCGCTCAATGCGCGGTAGTAGTTCAGTTCGGAATCGAGGAGGATGCGTTCGTTGTCGATGAGCGCCTGAAAATCAACGCGATCGGTTTGATAGGCCGCGCGCGAGACGTCGAGCGTCTGGCGTGACTGCGGCAGAATCGTCGTCCTCAGCAACGTGGCGCGGTCGAGCGCTCCCTTCGCGCGAGCGTAGGCTTCCTGGACGCTCAGCCGAACGACGTTTTCGGTGCCGCGCTGGCGCGCCTTCGCTGCCTCCAGAACCGCGGTCCGCTCCGCGACGCGCGCGTCGATCTTGCCGCGCGACCACGGGGCGTCCGGCCACGTGACGCCGATCCGCCCCATCCACGCGTCGGTCATATGCGGCATCAGCATGTAGCCGCCCTGCACCGTGAAATCGGGTTGGTGTTCCCGTTTCACCGACACGAGCTCGGCTTCTGCACGCTCAATCTCGATGCGTCCGCGTTGCAATTCTGGTTGTCGTTCGATGGCGAGGCGCTGCATGTCGGAAGAGGCCGGGAGCAGCGCCGCCTCATGCGGCTCGACGAGTGGCCCAATTGGCGTTTCAGGAGCGCGGTCGAGCAGGGTGTTCAGCCTGGCAGCCGCGACGCTCGCCTGCTCGTCGAATGTGAGGATGTCGCCGTGGAGCCTCGACAGCTCGAGGACAGGTTTGAGAACGTCTTGTTGGGAGATGCGGCCGATCGCGTACTTGGTCTGCGAGACGTCTGTTATCTCACGCAGCAGTTCGACGCTCGTCAGAGTGACGTCGACCGCCTTGCGCGCGATGAACAGCGACGCGTACGCCTGCTTCACGTGGTTCACGACGTCGCGCGCGCGAATCGCGACGTCACTTTCGGCAAGTGCGACCTCCTTTTCGGCAATCGTCGCGCGAAGCTGCCGTTTGCCACGACCAGGCAGCTCCTGCGTGACCATGAACATGTACATGTTCGTGTCCGCGGGATTTACCGAGTTCAGCGGCCACTGCCAGATCTGCGCGTCGGCCATCGGCGCATTCAGGAAACGCTCCTGAGCCGGCCGCTGTCGCGCGACCTCGGTCTGCTGGCGAACGGCCAGCAGCTCAGGGTTCTTAGCCAGCGCCTCTTCAATCGCGCCGGCGAGTGTCAGCGGCGGGCCGTCGTACAAGCGAGGCGCGCTCGAGGGTTGGAAGTCGCGCTGGAGCGGCTCGACACCGGACGCGGCACCGGACGACGCCGCGGACGCAATTCCGATCAGAACCGTCGAAACGACGAAAAGACTGAAGGCTGCTGGTCGTCGCATAACTCCGCCTTGTTGCTGAATGCACGTATGCGAAACAGGTCCCGGCGATGCGAGGGCCCGATCGCTGCCGCACTGACGCGCGACTACGCAAGGTGGCGCAGGTCGCTGCGTCCGTTAGGCGTACAGGCGGGCGACTAGATCAGGAGCGCGGAAATGAGGAGGTACGCCGGAGCCGACGGACCTTTGAGGACATCGTGCTGAGGAGCGAAGTTCCGAGCGACGACGGCCGACGGCAATGCGATAGGACTGATTGTCGCGGTCAGAGCCGGCGTGTTCACAGGCGATCGGGCAATTTCGTGAGTCGCAGCGCTCAGTTGCTGCTGTTTCTGGCCCTCGGTCTTGCAACAGTCCTTTGCACTCCCATGCATCGGGCACTTGTCGTGGCCCGCTTTACAGCAGGCCATTTGCGCCTTCGCCGGCATGGCAGCGTCGGCGATGCAGCTGGCCCACGCCGACGTCGTCAGCGAGGTGACCAGCATCAGCACGAAGCCGACGGTCAGTGAGCGCATCGACTGATTCTGCTAGTGCTGCGACGCAAATGTCAATTCCGTAGCCGATTGGCGGTCCGGCCCCGACGGTTCGTCGGGTTGATGAGAGTGATTCTAGGAGGGTCGCGCAGGCGTCGCCGGCGGACGTTATCGACTCATCAACGGCCGAAGAGCAATCCGAGTGCGGCCGTGATCATGGTGCCAAACGTCGCCCAGCCTAGCCAGGTAAGAACGCGCGGATTCACCGAGTCGCCCATCACCGTTCGATCGGACGTGAGCAACACGATGATCAACACGAGTGGCGGTGCCAACACGCCGTTGATGATCGCCGTCACGAAGAGCAGGCGAATGGCATTGAAGCCGACAGACGTGAGCGCCCACCCCATCGCCATCGCCGCCGCCATCACGGCGTAGAACTTTCGAGCGCGCCGTGGGCGCGCCGACAAAGATCTCTGCCGCCACGCCGCGGCTTCCGCGATGGCATATGCGCAGGAACCTGCCAGCACTGGCACGGCAAGCATCCCGGTGCCGATGATCCCGAGAGTGAACAGCCAGTACGCCGCATCGCCCGCCAAGGGGCGGAGCGCTTCGGCCGCTTCCCGCGCGCTCGTGATGTTCGTTCCGCCGCTCGCATGCAACGTCGCGCCGGTCGTGAGAATGATGAAGTACATGATCAGATTCGAAGCGAACATGCCCGTCATGACATCTGTCCGACAGTCCCGAAGTTCGTCAGACGTGGCGCCGCGCCGCTGACTCAAGTGGTTGCGGCCCATCGCCCGTTCCTCTTCGACTTCCTGGGCGGCCTGCCAGAAGAACAGATACGGAGAAATCGTTGTGCCGAAGATCGCCACCAAAACGCCGAAGTAGTCGCGGGTCCAGCCGATCTGAGGCACGAACGTGGCGTGCAACGCCGTCCGCCAGTCGACTGCCGTCAGAAAGGCCGTGATCACGTAGGCACCAAGAACGAGGGTCAACCATTTGAAGATCCGCGCGATCGTCCGATACGACGTCCAGATCAGGGCCGCCACGATGACGCCGGCGTACACGGGGACCCAAACTGCCGTGCGTACGTGGGTCACGAGCGCGGTCGTCTCCGCCATCCCGTCCAGGTCGGCGGCGATGTTGATCGTATTGGCGATTCCCAGCAGAGCGCACGCGAACCAGGTGACCCATAGCGGATACCGGCGGCGAATGACGCCGGCGACTCCCAGTCCCGTAACGAGGCCGAGTCGGGCACACATCAGTTGGATCGCGGCCATCAAAGGAAACGAGAAGAATGCTGTCCACAGCGTCGCGTACCCGAAGCTAGCGCCAGCCACCGAGTACGTGGAGATGCCCGACGGATCGTCATCTGCCGCACCGGTGATTAAGCCGGGACCGAGGCTGCCGAAGAATCGTCGGAATGGCTGGCGCCGCGCTGGCTCCTCCTGTGGCGTGTCCGAAGCCAGGCTCATGATGTGACTGGCTGTCTCATCGGTTGGAGGTGCGGCGCACGAGACCGATGATTGCCGTCAGCATGAGGCCGATCGTCCAGCCGCGCCGCATCGTCGGTCACCTCTTGACATGTTCACCCGATATATTCGCTGACAACGGGAATCGCAACCGAGCCGTCAACCGGTAACTCCACCGTGAAGCGCGCGCCGCGTTCGTCGCTCGCGGCCCTGCACTCGATGTGCCCGCCATGCAATTCGACGATCTGCCGGCACATGTAGAGACCAATGCCGGCCCCACGGGCGTGTGATCGATCCTCCGGTTGCTGACGCTCCAACCGGAAGAACTTCTCGAAGACGCGATCGCGAAATGCCGACGGTACGCCAGGACCCGTGTCCGAGACGCTGATGGTCACTCGATCTGACGGGCCGCTTTCATGTCGAACCGCGCGATGCGCTTCGAGCGTCACAGTACCTTCCGTGGGTGTGTACTTGAGGGCATTGGACACGATGTTGTCCAGGACCACGCGGAGCCGCCGCTGGTCGCCCCACACCGAAGGGAGTCCAGCGTCGACCATCGACCGGATGTGCACGCCCTGGGCGTTCGCCTGAGGCTCGGCCCGTCGCGCCACTTCGGTGAAGAGTGCCGACAGATGCACCGGTTCGACGTTCAGGCGAAGCTCACCCGCTTCGATCCGCGTCAAATCGAGAAATTCGTGAACAGTCTCACTCAGTTGTTCGACCCCAATCAACGACGTGTCCACCAGCTCCCGTTCACGAGCCGGCAGCGCGCCAGCCGCTTCTTTCAGCATGAGCAGCGTCATCCGCAGCGTCGTCAGCGGCGTTTGCAATTCGTGCGACGCGACCGCGACGAGCTCCGAGCGCATCTCGTCGAGCCGCACGAGGTCGGTCACGTCATACAGCAGGAGAATGGCCCCGCTCTGTTGCGGCGTCAGACCTGGCACCGGCACGACGCGCGGCAGCAGACGTTGCATGGTTCCATCGCGCTCGACGGCGATGGTGCGAGCGAGGTCGGTGACCGGTGCCGCGTTCGCGCCGGTCCTGATTGCCTCGGCGATCGTCACCCGATCGAGGCCGTCGACCTGCAAGTCTTCGAGACCGGTCGGATTGCGCACACCGGCGGCGTCGAATGCCCTCAGTGCAGCACGGTTCATCGACAAGATCCGACAGTCTGCGTCGAGGAGCACCACAGCATCTGGCAGCGCCTCGAGCGTGGACTCGAGTGTGTTCTTCGCGCGGACGACTTCGCCGACATTCGTACGGCGGAACTCAGCGAGGTCCGCCGTCATCTGGTTGAACACCGAGGCCAACTCACCGAGCTCGTCACGTGACGAGATTTCGAACCGCTCATCGAAGCGGCCTTCTCGGATTGCGTTGGCGCCGCGCGTGAGCCGGCGGAGCGGACCAACGACCCGGCTCGTCAAGTGCCACGCGACCACCACTGCGAACGTGAGCGCGGCGAGGGTGATCACGAGCACCGCGCTCCGCGACGCGGTCGCCTCGTCTTTTGCACCAGTCACGGTCCTTCGTGCGAGCTCGAAGTGCCGATCGCGAATGACCGTTGTGAGGGCAACGGCGCGCCGCAACAGCGGATTCGCCTTCTGATGATAGTGAACGAGCGCTTCACGTTCGGGCGCAACAGCAGCGAGCGCATCGGCTGCCCGGCGGTACGCCTGGAGCGCGGACTCCAAAGGTTTGGCCAACTCTTGTTCGTCCGCCGGTCCGAGCACGTCAAAGAGGTCTGCCACCGCTTTGTCGACCACCGTGCGTTCCTGCGAGAGCACCGTCATGCCGCGCGCGTCGCCGGCGAGGACGAGCAGAACGGCGTCGTCTTCCCGCTCGAGGGCACCCGAGAGTTTCGATGTGACGGCCGTGACCGACTCACTCTCTCGGACCGTGTCCGTCACGAGACCACTGAGCTTGGACAAAGCCGCCAGGGTCCAGACGCTCGCAATCACAGTCGTGCAGACCAGCAGGACTGCCGCCACGCCGAACCGGAGCCGCAGACCCATGCGCATCATCGAATTGGCTCCCGTCCCCCGATCAGCGCCCATCCGGGATTCCGTCGCTCGCGCTTCGCTCATTACGACAACCCAAACCGTTTGCGTTTGCGTTGGAGCGTTGTGGCGTCGATCTCCAGCGTTCGCGCCGCCGCCTCGAGCGAAGGCGATTGCGCGACGACGCGGGCAATGTGCTCGCGTTCCAGCGCTTCCAGCGAAATCGGTGCGCCGACGCGCGCCAAGGGTTCCACTTGCCCGTCCGAAAGGAACGCCGTCTGCGAACCTAGACCGAGGTCGATCGGGGTCAGCACGTTCGCGGGCGCCAAAATTACCGCGCGCTCGACGGCGTTTCGTAATTCGCGAAGATTGCCCGGCCATGCATGCGTCAACAGCGCCGCTTTCGTTTCGTTCGAGAACGTCAATGCTGGACGCCGTTGCTTCCGACTGAACATCGCGAGGTAATGGTCGGCCAATAGCGCTACGTCCTCCCCACGATCTCGAAGGGGTGGGAGTGTCAGGGTGATCACGTTCAGACGATAGAAAAGATCCTCTCGAAAGCGCCCGCTGCGCACTTCGTCTTCGAGCACGCGATTGGTGGCCGCCAACACGCGCACGTCGGCTTGGCGCTCGCGCGCTTCTCCAAGACGCTCGTACGTGCGATCGTTGAGAAAACGCAGAAGCCGGCCTTGAGCATCGGCCGTGAGTTCGCCAACTTCGTCGAGGAAGAGCGTGCCGCCTTCGGCCTCCTGGACTTTGCCGGCGACGTCGGCGATCGCTCCTGTAAACGCGCCCCGTCGATGTCCAAATAGAGCGCTCGTCATCAAGTCGCCCGACAGGGCCGGACAGTTCGCCGTCGCAAAAGGTCCCGCGGCGCGTGAGCTATTCGCGCGGAGCCAACGTGCGAGCACGTTCTTGCCAGTGCCACTCTCGCCACGAAGCAACACGACGGCGTCCGACGCGGCGGCCCGTCCGGCCATCTGCAGGAATTGGCGAAACGTCTGGCTGTGCGTTTCGAACAACGACGGCTCGCCGCTCTGGTCGAGCTCTTCTTCGAGCTCCGCGAGGCGGCGCTTCAGCCGCTGCGCTTCCAGCACACGATTTGCGGTCAGCCGAATCTGATCGGGCGTGAAGGGTTTCGGAATGTAGTCGACCGCGCCACGTTTGACGGCATCGACGGCGCTTTCGATGGACGCGAAGGCCGTCACGACGATCACCCCCAAGTCGGTCTGACGTTGCAGCAGCTCTGGGAGGAGATCCATCCCAGCCTCCGGTCCGAGCCAGAGATCGAGAAACACCACATCGAAGTGTCCACGATCGAGCGCCTCCAACGCGGCCTTGCCGGTGGCAACACCGAGCACACGCGCGCCAGTGGCCTCGAGGCACAGTCGCAATGATTGCCGGACGCCGGCGTCATCGTCGACGACCAGTGCGGCCCACGGGGCGTGGCACGCCGTCGCACGTCCAGTCATCGGGCCCATCCAACTTGCAAGAGTCTTGACACGCTGGCACCTCGCCGGTCTCTGGCGCCTCTGAAATAGATGCCGCCGAAGAACTCGATCCTATCGCGTTGCACGGATGACGTGTCGGGGCCAGTCGCGATGTGATGTCCATGCAAAATGCAGGAAGTTCCCTCGACGCCCCCTGCAGAACGCCCGGACAGATCGTTGACATATACAGGCGCGTCGCGCTTTTCGGCGGCGCACCGAGCGGCACACCGCCTGCAGTAGTGGCCGCGGTCAAGGCCGTCCGTCGTTGTGCAGCGCTCGCTCTCTCGTCGGCGAGCCTGCGGAGCCTCGCCACCCGTTCGCTGGACGTGATCAGACAGGTACCTGGCGCGGCCGATTCAGCAATTGAACAGGAAGCCCGATCAAGCACAGCTTCGGATTTCTCTCAATCGTCAGCAGCTCGCCCGATGCGGTCTGAGTGTCGACGATATTCAGCGACTGATCGAACTGGCGCTCAGCCGCTCGGTGCGCCGAGCAACGTAATGAAGGGCGCGACGATCGTCGCGCGCAGAGAGAGCCAACGACAGATCACGGTTCGGACGAACATCCGCGGTCGCGATCAAGGTGGGTTGTCGCTGACGCAAGGCAGCGCTTTGAAGCGTCGGTCTCGTTGATGAATGCTCCCCTGTCGCTCGTCGGCGAAATCGTCAAGACGTCCTTGTGACATGGCCATTCACACCTGGCGACGCCATCACGGTCATGACCTGACGGCGAATGTCATCGTCCTGCCGGCCGGGTCATATGAGATCGCCGTGTCACACGAGCCGTCTGGTGCCGTGCAGCGTGGGCGGAAGGCGTTCACGCGACTCGAGGCGGCGAAGGCGGCGGCCGACGATCTCGTCCGAAGGAGTTTTGGACACACATGCTCAATCGAGTCGTGTGGCGAATGGATGATTTGGAGCGGGTGAGCCGGCGTCAAACGATTTCGCCCATCGTCAGATCGGTTTCGACGAGCAGGGCGTTGTTCGGCTGGAAACCGAAATCCAGGTGCTGCGAACGGATCGGACCGCGGACCGCGACGATCGACGAGGTGACCAGCACGGCGCAGATCGCAATCTGCACGACGAGCAGCGAGTCGCGGACCCCAAATCGGCAATTTCGTTCCCCTCTAAGCCCTCACGGAGAGTGCTGGCGGAATGGAATTTTGCCAGCGGCGCGATCCGATGACGTTTTGGCGCGCGATAGCCTGGAACCGGGAGCGGCCACGAATCCGCTCATTGTTTGAGCACTTTTACCACGTAATAGCTGACCGAACCGGCCACTTCCTTGAACCAATGCGGCTGTCCCGCGGGAACCACGATCACATCGCCCTTGGTGAGATGATGAGCCTCGCCGCCCTGGATATCGGTGCCACGAGGCTGCAGCGGATTGGTGGCCGTCACGTTCTGCGCCTTGCCGCCGGTGACGAACGTCGCGCTGCCATCAATCACGTAGATCACATCGGTTTCTTTTGTGTGGACTTCGACCACGCCCGGGCCGGTGCGGTTGCTGCATTGAACGATGTACTCGGGCGTGTTGACGAACGTCCCGGCTTTCGAACAGCCGGCGACCGTGTCATGGCTGAGATATTTGCTAGTGGTCAAAGGTTGCGGCGGCGGAGGAGTGCCACGCGCCGGCTGTTGCGCTGCGGCACCAACGACCGCTGTGACGACGAGTACGGCAAATCCGACGACGTGTTTCACCTTTTTCACGGGAGGTCTCCTTTCCGTATTCGCAATGCGCGCCACTATAGCCCGTTCTCGTGGCTCGAGCGTCACCGTTGCGAGCGCGTGGCGTATCGGAGGCGAGACAGTATTTAAGACCTGCAGCTGCGGCCAAGAAACAAGCGCGCCGAAAGAAAGCGGCGTCTTCAACACCGGTCAGGCCTTTATTGCGTTTTGCCGCCCATCTGCGCTTCAAAGCCGTCCGGATCCTGGACGTGGAAGCTGCGTTCAGTCGTTCGTATCTTCAACCCGCGACGCTTCAGCTCCGCTTCAACCGCCGGCTTGACGGTCTTATCTGTGTCCCAATTGGCCAGCGTGTACGCAATGTGATCAACCCCTACTTTGCCGCCAGGCCGGCTGCTGGCATTCCGAGCAATGAGAATGTTGTCGCCAAACGTCAGACGGCACTGTGTTTTTCCATCGTCTTCCGTCACCTTCATCCCGAAGAGACCCGAATAGAAATCGCGCGTCTTCGTGTAATCGGCGACCTGCATCGAAACGTGGTTAATGTAGACGGCATTAGCTGGGGGAGCCGCCTCCGCGGTACCCACCGTGGACGCCGCCGTCGCTGTGAGCGCCAGGGTCTGAATGAGCTGGCGGCGAGTCATCTTTCCACGTTCGTAGTCCTGAAGCAGCTTGCCGATGATGTGCTCCATTTGCTCATCCTCCTCTTCGATGGATTGCATTTTGACGCCTGAACGGGCCCAATCCTACACTGATGGACCCCGACTACGGCCAAGTCTTTCATCACGGCTCCTTTCCCGCTTTGCTGCGATCAGGGGTCATCGGTCCTACAGAGGCGCACTCCGCGGTGGCTCGAGAAACAGCGAAGCAACGGACCAGGGGCAGTGGGGAGAACACTCTGACCATCGATTGCTTCGGGTTCCCTCGGATGGATCTGTCGCTCTGACGGTATGCGGCGATGCAGATCTCGTATCGCGGTCAGGAATTCCGGGAGATTCTGCTGAAGGCGGAACAGCGTCACCAGGAAGCACGGGCAGCGTTCATTCAGGCCGGCGGACAAACGCTGCTGGGCGCTGGTAGTGAATCCAACGGATAACCTTGCTCGCCCCGCTGGGACTGCACATCAGACGCGGACCAGTTCTTCACTCGATGTGATGCTGGGGCGGCCAGCGCTTCTTCTCGCCGTGCTCATCGACGACGAGGAACGTTGTGCCGGGCGGAAGAACCTGCAGGGTCTCGAGGAACTCGATCACTGATCCCTGGTCGTACTCCGAGAGCGTCTCGAACGCCAGTCTCGGCAAAAGTGCTTCGGCGGTTCGTTCGCCGTGCCCCAGAGTTTGCGCGTGAGGAACTTGCGGTTGTCGGCAAAAAAGCTTGCCGATCCGGCCGGCTGGTTCATGTCGAGCGGCTCGATATTCGGATCACCGGGCAGTCCGCAGCCACGACCGGCGATGATGGTCACGGCCGAAAAAATTCTAGAACTGGCAAAACAGGCCGAAACTCTACAAATCGCAGAATTCGGCCGAACAGCGCCGATTGCTCGAAACGGTGCTATCGAACTGCACGTTCGATCGCGGAAGTCTTTGTGCCACTTACGCTAAGCCATTTGACCTGCTCGTGCGCGGCAACGGAACGGGAGAATGGCGGTGTCGACGGGACTCGAACCGTGCGGAACGCGTTTTTCTAAACTGGTGATGGCGCGCGGCGTTTGGTCCAAGCGTTTGATCGCAGGGCAGTTAATCCACATTCGCATCGTCTCTTGTGTTCTCGTGAGTTCGCCTGAATCGATCCGAGTCTTGGACATCATGTTGGAGACGGCCCGAGCCGTATCGCTTGGCTCGCGGCTTCAAGAGAACCGACTGGTTGTCTGTCGAACTCGGATCGTTTCGTCGGGTGCAGACAGCGGTGGGACGGAATATTTGCGGATCACAGGGATGTCGACGGTTTGCCGTCGACGACCTCGGCCGCCCGACAAGACCTCAAACTGAAAAGCCAGTGTGTTATAGAAGACGTCAAGCGCGGATCGCCCCACCTGGGATGCGACGCCGGTGACGCTACCCGACGGTTTGCGGACAGCGCACGTCCGCCGCCACCGGCAGATCGATGATGAAGATGCATCCTTTGCCCGGCATGTTGCGGATCAGGATGTCACCGCGATGAGCTCTGACGGCCTTTCGCGCGATCGAGAGCCCGAGGCCGAGGCCGGACCGGTCCTGCCCGCGCCGCTCGCCGAACGGTTGGAACGGGTCGCCCGTACCGTCCGGAACACCTCCGCATTCGTCTTCAATCTCGATGACCACCCGGACGCCGTCTGCGCGCGCCCTCAGCACGACGTTGCCGCCCGACGGCGTGTGCTTGAACGCGTTCTGCAACAGATTCATCACCGCAGACGTAAGCAGCTGCGGATCCCCGTCGACAGCCAGGGCGGGATCGATCGAGTCGACGGTGAACGCGATGTCGCGGTACTCGGCATGCAGCAACGCCGCGGCAGCTATTTCGTCGAGGAGCGTGATCACTGGCAGTCGCTCGCGCCGCTGTTTGCCAGCCTCAAGGCGAACTTCGGACAATGTGCGGTCGACGACGTCCCTCAGGCCTGTGAGGCTGCGGCCGAGGACTGCCCCGGTGCTGCCGTTTATCGCGACGTTTCCTCGCTTCAGCGCCTGGAAGGCAAGGAGCGCACTATTGAGAATGTCTCGAAGTTCGTGAGCGGCTTGCCCGAGACGTTCGACTTCTTCGGTTGAACGTGTGTGTGCTGACACGCGCGTATGCACGGTGACCGCTTCGGCAATTGCGATGTCAAGACAGCGATTCAGCGTCTTGAACTCCTCAACAGTGATCGGCGCGCTCTGCTCAACGGCGAGCTCGGTGACCGTTTGGCAAATGTCGCCGTAGTCGTTTACTACCTGAGAGACATTGAAGCCGGACGCCAGGAGCTCCTCGCCGTGCCGCGCGGCGGAGGCGCGGATCGCGCCCGCGTCAAATGGCGTGGCAGTGGTCGCTAACCGCAACGTTTCCGACAGCTCCGTCAGGAATCGAGGCACGCCGTACTCGAGTTCGTCTGTGGACACAAACGGCCACGCACGCGCGCGCACCCGTTCTTTCGTACGCGAAATGATCACATCCCGATTGAAGCCGATGAACTCGTGTAACATCACGCCTCCTCCGCCCAACGAACGACGCTTGTATTACTTTCTCACGATGGCATCGCATCCTTACAGAACTTTTGTGCGCATCAGGCGCGCGGCGGGACCCAAGAGGCACGCGGGTCAACAATAAAAGACGCATCTCGTTGCGGCGGGTTGCGGACATAGATTCGCCGTGGGTTGGTTCGATACCCGATGCAGCTCCTCTATTTTTCACAGTGCTCCAGAACCGTAATGCCAATAAACTGTCACGAGTGATACATGGCGCATGACGAGAGTGGACTCACTTGGCAGTAGTACGACACTATGGAAGTCCATGGCTTCGAACTCTTCCCGAGCGTTAGGAGAGCGATGTTCGAGAGTATCAGCCACAGAGTTGCACAACCGCGAGCGACTGTCGCGAAAGGATGAGGACCGCGATGCTGGCGTGGATGAAAAGGCGACGTTCGACCGCGTACACGGAGGTTGAACCACGGATCGACGCGTCCAAGCAGGAACCGTCCGTTATGTCCGGCGCCTATTTGTCGCTTTACAAGTACCTGGAGAACAGATACGCGAACACCGTGGTTTTGACGTTCGCGGAAATCGAAGACCTCCTCGGATTTACACTTCGAGACCAAGCACGCGTGCGCGAGGAGTGGTGGACGAACCCAGAACCAGCCACTGCTCGGCCCAGTTACTCAGATGCCTGGACGCTGGCCAGCAGGACGGTCACGCCGAACCTGCGGGCCCTCACAGTCGTGTTCGATCGCGCATCCTGACGCTGACTGAGCACCGACAGCCGCAGCTCCCGTCCTAAATGTCAACAGTTGACCCCTCTTCTCGCCGGCCGGGCGAGTTGAGAAACGCCTGCGCGTCGAACGCCCGCTTGGTCTTCGGCAGCATCCCGAACAGTCATTTCCCCGATCCCGAGATTTCTGTGTGGATGCGCGCATTCGTGAACACGGTTCAGTCCTGTAGAACCACGCGCAGCAGGGAGCTGTTGATGAGGATCGTGCTCGGCGTCATCGCCCATGGCGCTTGCCATGCGGACCGGCTGGCCCGCCAGACACCCTTCGCCGAAAAACTCGCCCGGCCTGAGTATCGCGACGACTGCCTCCTTGCCGGTCTAGTGTTCATGTGTTCATGGCCGGAACGCGCCTTTGTTCGCGACGCGTGCTTTTTCGGCGGCCGCACGACCATCGTCTCGTTCCTTCTTCTGCCGGGCGATTTCGCGGCTCGGCGCTTCTTGCGCGTCGAGACGTGCGGCCCGAACCTCTGCTTTCCGTGCGAGGGCAGCGAGCGCCGAATCGGTCACGATCAGCCGGAATGCGTCGCCGTACGACGCCGTTCGGTAGAGCGCCACGACGTGCCCGGCATCTCCCCACTTCGCCACCGACGAACCGGATTCAATTTCGACGCGCGATACGACTCGCGCGGCTCGCCCCGAGGTGCGCGTGAGGCGTGTCCCATATACCGCGGAGATCGCGTCGATCATGTCGGCGTCGGTCAGCCCTTCGGTCCGTTCGTGGTCGTAGTCGACGACGATTCGGAATAGTCGATCGTCATAGAAGCTGAACACGATCTGTCTGACCGCATCCGTCGACGGCGAGACCGATCCGAGGATCCAGCGCGAGGGCCTCCACTCGAGATCCTGCAGCAGCGCCGGGCGCTTGTGGATCGTTTTTGCCTCAGAGGCTGTGCCGCCTGTGAGAATGGAGATCGAGGCCACGTCGCTTCCCAACGCGAAGTTCCGATATTGCGAGAGACCTTGACCGTCGAGCCCGTGTGTCGCAAACACGATCCCGAACGCGCAGATCCCCACCGTACGCACATTCAACATATGGGGCCTTCTTTTCTATCGTCGCCAATCGCACACCGCGAGCGGGCGTTGTGCTGTCAACGTCGTCGCTTACCGTTATGGAGCACTTCTGCGATCGTGGGCGCCGGGTGGCCAGGCCACAACATCAGGATCAGAAGTGCCGGGACCAGGGACAGCGCGAGCAGCATGGCCCCCGTCCCGCCGGTTACGCTCACGCCGAGCGCAATGCCGGCGACGACGACCAGCGCAACGGCCGCAAACCAGATCTGGATCAATCTCGAACGAGTTACATCTTTCAGCATCGTGTTTTCCTTGTCTGGGTGGCGAAGACGTCCGTCGGTGCCACCCGAGCGGTTGCTGCGGGCGCAACTGACTAGAACGCGCGGTCCGCGAATGTGCGAGCCTCGAGTTCGTTCCAGCCAGCTGCCGAAGAACGATAACGCGTGACCTCACCTTCGACGTGTTCGTCATCGCCGTTCTCAGCCAGAGTCGCCCGAGCGTTCGGCCACAAAGAACATCCTCCCAACGCTCAGACGTTCACCAGAAAGGCGCGATAGGACACCACCGTGCCGGCCGACGGAGTTTTTAGTAGGCACAACCGCAATTACGGTCGGCACATGATCATTACATGCCGCCCATGCCACCGGCCGACGTCGCAATCTGCTGATGCCCTTCGGGAATTTGTGAGACAACGGCTTCGGTCGTTAACAGCAGCGACGCAATCGAGGCCGCGTTTTGCAGGGCCGAACGGACTACCTTGGTCGGATCGATGACGCCCGCCTGCACCAGGTTTTCGTAGCGCTCCGATTGTGCGTTGAAGCCCTCTTCGTCCTCCATGTCGTTCACGCGCTGCACGACGATCGAGCCTTCGTGACCCGCGTTGGTCGCGATCCATCGCATCGGCTCCTCGATCGCGCGCATGATGATCTTGACGCCGATTTGCTCGTCGCCCACAACCTGTAGGTTCTTGAGGACCTTCGAGGCGCGCAGCAGCGCCACGCCACCGCCCGGCACGACCCCCTCTTCGACGGCCGCTTTGGTGGCGTGCATCGCGTCCTCGACGCGCGCCTTCTTCTCTTTCATTTCGGTCTCGGTTGCCGCACCGACCTTGACGATCGCCACCCCGCCTACGAGCTTGGCGAGTCGCTCCTGCAGCTTCTCGCGGTCGTAATCGGACGTCGTGTCCTCGACCTGCGCGCGAAGTTGCTTGACCCGCCCCGCGATCGACGCCGCGCTGCCGGCGCCTTCCACAATCGTCGTGTTGTCCTTGTCGATGGTGACCTTCTTCGCCTGCCCGAGGTCGTCTGTCTTGATGTTCTCGAGTTTCAGACCAAGGTCCTCGGTGATGGCCTTGCCGTTGGTCAGGATGGCGATGTCTTCGAGCATCGCCTTCCGGCGATCGCCATAGCCGGGCGCCTTCACCGCCGCAGTCTTGATCGTGCCACGCAACTTGTTCACGACGAGCGTCGCCAGCGCTTCGCCTTCGAGGTCCTCGGCGATAATCAGCAACGGACGGCCGGCCTGCGCGACCTGTTCCAACATCGGCAGGAGGTCTCTCGTCGAGGTGATCCGCTTTTCGTGAATGAGAATGAACGGGTTCTCGAGCACGACTTCCATCCGTTCGGGATCGGTCACGAAATACGGCGACAGATAGCCGCGGTCGAATTGCATCCCTTCGACGACCTCGAGCGAGGTCTCCATGCCCCGGGCTTCTTCGACCGTGATGACGCCGTCTTTCCCGACCTTGTCCATGGCTTCGGCGATGATCCGCCCGATGCTCTCGTCATGGTTCGCCGAGATGGTGCCGACTTGCGCGATCATCGGTCCGGTGACGGGCTTGGACATCTTCTCGAGCGCAACCGTGATCGCAGCGACCGAGTTGTCGATGCCACGTTTGATGGCCATGGGATTGGCGCCGGCGGTGACGTTCTTCGCGCCTTCGCGGTAGATCGCTTGCGCCAGCACCGTGGCCGTCGTCGTGCCATCGCCGGCGATATCCGACGTCTTGCTCGCCACTTCCTTCAGCATCTGCGCGCCCATGTTTTCGAGCGCGTCTTTCAACTCGATTTCCTTCGCGACGGTGACGCCGTCCTTGGTGATCGTCGGCGAACCGAATTTCCTGTCGAGGATCACGTTGCGTCCCTTCGGCCCGAGGGTCACCCTGACCGCGTTGGCCAGGCTGTTGATCCCGCGAAGAATCCCCTGCCGGGAGGAATCGCCGTACACAATTTGTTTCGCCATAACGGATCTCCTGCGGCCCCGCGTTCTACTGCCCGCGCCAAGCCGGCTTGTTACTTTCTGTGTGTCGTCCCGCCGCCATCAATGACCGCCAGCACTTCGTCTTCTCGCAGGATGAGATACTCCTTGCCATCGAGCTTGACTTCCTGGCTCGTGTACTTGCCAAAGAGGATCTGATCGCCCGGTTTCACATCGAGCGGGACGCGCTTGCCGTCGTCTTTCACCTTGCCACTACCGGCGGCGATCACCTCGCCCCGTTGCGGCTTCTCTTTCGCCGTGTCCGGGATGATGATCGCACCGCTTTTCTGCTCGCCTTCTTCGAGGCGCCGAACGATGATCCGATCGTGGAGCGGTCTGATATCCATGACGTTCTTGGTCACCTTTCCTCGGGAAGCGTCATTCCCGGCAAGGCGGCGTGTGCCGCCTCTTGAAAGAATCGCGGCCGTGATTTCTGCAGCGATGCGGAATTTGGAAATTCACCGTTCCGCCCACTCGACGAACGCGGGCGGAATTTCGTTGCGCACGATCATCACGCGCAAGATGCGATCGTCGTGAAGGAGGATCACGGTGGCCAGTCGGGCGGCCTCAATGGTCGTGTAACGCCCCCACGCCGCAGGGACTCCCGTCGCCGATCCGCGTCTCATCGTAGCTATCAGTCTGAACATGTTCTGGCTACCGAGACAGTATCGTTCAGACGCGACAGCCGGCGATGTCTCGGATTGCACAGCACGGATCGATCAGCTGTGACGAGCTTCTCGGCGAAGTACTCCGACATGCGAAAGCCACCGGCGTAACGTGAGGTTATTTCGTGCGACGACGAATCGCGGGGCGTCCACGGCGGTTCGAGCGTGGAACATGTTTCGAGCGAGTCACCATCAGAACACCGCCAACCAGTGATGCGCGGCCATTTTCGTTTCCGATAATCGATCACGTAAACAGCTGAAAAATACCTGACGTTGCGGCCTGCCGCATCCGAAAACGAATCGAACCTCATGGCCCGCGTTCATCGCAATCCATCGCATCGGCTCTTCAATCGCTCGGATGATGATGGCAACGCCGATTTGTTCATCACCACCAACCTGCCGCCGACGCGTCGGACACCAGAAGCACGAGGCGCTCGCGCAACGTTCGGTCGACGATGTCCGGCAGTTGTTCCACAGGCGCAGTAAACGAGACGACGTGCCATCCGGCCGCGGCGCGGATTCCGAGATCCCACTCTCCTCGCGTTTCGGACGGGCCGAGCGTCACCCGGTAGTTCCCAGATCGATTGATGTGTTGACCCAGCGTTCGAGCTCTCTTCCGTATCGCACCGGCGATGACGGAATCGGGCACGCCTTCGATCTCCAGCTCGATGTTCACTGCTCTTCGACCCGTCGTTCAACCAATGCTCCGACGTGGCTCACGGGTAACGAGCCCAATTGGGCGACGACATCGGTCGCCGAACCGCGCCTCATAGTGAAAGTCAGGTTGAACATATTCTGGATACCCGACAGTCTCTCGCGATGGCTCGGCTTCGCGATGTCTCGGATTGAACACCGCACAGTCGCTGAGAGTCGGTTCTCTTTCAAGTGTGCGAAACGGGACAGACAGCTTAGGTGGTGCCGACTACGCTGCCGATGCGTTTTATCTGGTCCGGGGGATCGTTGTCAGGTGGGTGACCGGATTAGAATGCGAACAATTCGGCCACGATTCCCGTCGAGCTGCGATCGCAGCCAAGATGCAGGTGGTTGGTTCAATGAGACGACGCGACGGCGACGAAAGACGATCGCCTATGGCTCGATTTACAACGTCGGCAGTGTTGTTGATGTGGTGTGCAAATGGGAACAGCCAGAATCCCGGTGGATCGGCCAGTGTTTGCGTCTACACAACCGTGGTGAGGACAAAGGAGAATCGAATGGTCAAATATAAAGCCGCGCTGGTTTTAACAGGGATCGCATTAACCGTCGCGTTCGTTCTACGGCCCGAAATCGTGTCTGGACGCCAACCCCCAGTTCTTCAGAGCGTTGCCGTGGCACAGGCCACGGGGCCGGCGGTAGCTGACGTATCCAAGATGCCGCTCGTGAGCGTCACGATCGTGCAAATCAAACCCGAGTTGGCGAACGAATGGCTGGAGTTCCAGAAGAACGAAACCATTCCGACCTTGAAGAAGGGCGGCGTCACGCAACGCAACGCTTTTGTGACGGCGATTGGACCGTCATTTGAATACGCGTTCCTGACACCCGCCGCGAACCTGGCCGAACGCGATCGAGACAACCCGATCGTCAAAGCGCTCGGACAGGACGGAGCGCGATCTTACGCGCAGAAGAGCCGTCGGTTCATCGCGAGCCAGCGGACCTCCGTCGTTCGCCTGCGCACCGATCTGACGTACCTTCCTGAGCCCAACGCGCAGCTGCCGATGGTCGTCGTCAGCGCGTACTCCATCGCTGTGGGGCGCGCGGCCGATTTTGAAAACTACATCAAAACAGATCTGATCCCGGCTCACAAGCAGCTGGCGACCGGCGGTGTAGCGGTTTACCAAGGTCTCTTCGGCGGCGACGGCAGCGAGTTCATCGTCGCGACGCTGGCGCACGACTTCGCCGAGTTGGACAAGGGTCCAGCAACGAGACTGGCATATGGCGCCGAGCGCGCGGCAGCGATTCAGAAGAAGCTTGCGGGCGTTGTGGCGCACGTCGAGCGGACGGTCGTCCGCGTGGTGCCTGAGCTGACGTTCCGCACCGCGACGCCGAGCGAAAATCGGTAGCCGCGCTGCACGTTCGGGTTGCGTGGGCGCCCGGCCAGGCGGCAGGTCCGGTCGTTCGCCCACGCGTGACAGCTCGAAGTCAACCAACGAGGCCGACGCGAGACACCTTGACCTCGCCGGAACTCGTCCGCGTTGATTTTCGCGCCGACGCGGCCACGATCGACGCATGCTGGAGTTGCTCATCGTCGGCCGCGCGCCGGCGTTGGCGCTCCGCGGCGATCGGCCATTGATCTTGGAAACCCGGGCGCTGCGGCAGCGGCGATGAGACGCAGGATCAACCGCCCGCACGTCCTGACGTGCGATCAACTGTTTTCGATCGCCTTGGCCCGAATCTGGCGGCACTGGCGCACGGCGGTGGTGCTCGTGCAGCCGGATACCGTCGTGCGGTGGCATCGCGACATGCCTGCGACTGCACCTGTCGGCGAGATTCCGACACGTGTGGCCATCGGCCGCGTCAGCTTCAGGCGCCGATGCGGTCGGTGCTGGTTGTGATGATCAACGAACTGATGGAGCACGCGTTCGAGGTGCCGCGCGTTCAGAATCACTAGAAGATCCAGGAGCGGCACCTTGAGAAGCGTCCTCGCGCGCTCGCGCCGACGCGCTCAACCTTGGCGTTCTCAGAACCGGAAACCGGGCGATTCGGCTTCCAGGTAGAATGGCTGAATGGACTCTGCTGAAATTTCCGCCAAGGCGACGATCGCGGCCGCGCTGATTGCCAGTCACTCTGTTGAAATTCCCTCGGTGCCGCGGGGCGGGGTGGGATGCCCAGATGCGGCGGCCAATCGGCTTCGCGAGCTCACGGATTACGTGTATCACACAATCACTGCGAGCAAACCGTGAGCGTGAACGGTGCGTAAAATTCGGTGACGCTGCGAGAGTGTACTCATGCAGGAGTCCTGTACCTCGCCAGAACTTGTGGCTGCTGGATTT
>QHWB01000004.1 GCA_003222395.1 Acidobacteriota bacterium | reverse complement strand
ATTACTTTCTGACGTGCGAGACTACGATCCGGTGCGGTGGCGATCGCACGTGCTGGTCTCCGCCGACCCTCTATTCCTCGCTCGCCGCGACACACTCGTCGCCGTAGCGAACCGGCATGCGATGCCAGCGATTTATGGCCGCCGCGATTTCGCCGCGGCCGGCGGCCTCGCCAGCTACGGAGCCAATCTCGCCGAGCCCTATCATTTGATGGGTAGTTACGTCGCGCGCATCCTCAAGGGTGAGAAGCCCGCCGATTTGCCTGTGATGCAGCCGACGAAGTTCGAGTTGGCGGTCAACCTCAAGACCGCTAAGGCACTTATCTCCAAATCTGCGGCGGCCATGACAGCGTGAGCACTGTTCCAAGAATCGATGATGCATTAAGGCGCTTTATGTCGCGCCATGAGTTCCCACTGGCCTGCAGCAATCGCGGAATGACGGGCTAGCTGGAACGGGTTCACGAACCGTCAATGCAGCGCCGCCGCCGCGCGCGGCATCAGCGCGCCGCGATGACGGATGACCTGGCTGGCGAGGCGATGCGCCGCAGCGGCGGCGTCCGCCGGTGCTTTGCCGGACAGGCGCGCGGCGAGGTAGGCCGCGTTGAAGCTGTCGCCTGCCGCGGTGGTATCGACCGGCACTACTACCTCCGGGACGGGAACGAATTCGCTCTGCCCGCCGCTCGCGACCAGCGCGCTGTTGGGCCCGTTCTTGACGACGATCTCGGGTATGCCGAAGGCTTGCAGCCGCGCGACCGTCGCCTCCGGGCTCGGGTCGCCCCATAACACGGCTTCGTCGTCATAGGCGGGCAGCGCGATGTCGACTCGTTTCAGCGCCTCCATGAACACAGTGCGCGTGCGCGACAAGTCTCCGCGCCAGCCTCGCGGGCGAAAGTTTCCATCAAAGGCGACCTTCACACCCTGCTGCCGCACCATCTCGACCAGCGCCAGGAAGCGGCCGATCCCGATATTGGAGTAGAGCGAAAGCGTGATGCCGGAAAAATAGACGAGCTTCGCTTTGCCCACGCCTTCGGCAACGCGGCCCCACTCCGGCAGCTCGAACAGATCCCGCGCAGGCGCTTCTATGCGCCAATCGTGGCGCTGGCGCGTGCCGGCGGCATCGGTGTCCACCAGCGCCAGGCCAGGCAGGCGCCCGCGCGTGCGCAGCACGAGATCGCAGGCAACGCCCTCGGCGGCCGCGAGCGCCAGGATCGCTTCGGAATACGGGTCATCGCCGAGCGCCGTCGCAAAGCCGGCATTGATGCCGGCGCGGGCGAGATAGACGGCGACATTGAAAGTATCGCCGGCACAGCCGATGCCGAAGCGGCCGTCGCCGCCGCGCACGAGTTCGACGATTGCTTCCCCGACCGCGATTACGCGGTCTCTTTGTTCGCTCATGACCGCCGAATCATAGCTCGCACGCAGCGCCAGCGAAATCGGCAGCGACACCGAGTGGCCGCCACGCCCTCAACACGATGGTGTCCAGCCACCATGGACTGGACGGGTACGGATGTTACAATGTAACGTTTTCGTGCCAATCGAGTCGTCCGCCCGATGCCCACGCGCCTTCCGCACCCGCATCACGACCATGGTCCCGGCCAGGGTCATCCGCCGGCCGCCATTTCGCCGTCGATCCTGCGCATGTCGGTTATCGAGCGGCTGGCCATCGCCGCCGGGCTGATCGCACTTGTATGGGGCGCCGTCATTTGGGCCATGAAAGTGTGAGCGATGAGCGCCGCGCTGCGATTCCGCAACCTCACGCTCGGATATGACCGCCATCCGGCGGTGCACCACCTCGACGGCGCGGTCGAGACGGGCGCACTGGTCGCAGTCGTCGGTCCCAACGGGGCAGGCAAATCGACGCTCTTCAAGGGGATTGTCGGGGTCATCAAACCGCTCGCCGGTCGCATCGAGCGCGGCGATCCGAATCCGCAGAACATCGCCTACCTTCCGCAGGCGGCCGAGATCGACCGCACCTTCCCCATCAACGTTTACGACATGGTGGCGATGGGGCTGTGGCGGCGCGCTGGATCATTCGGCGGCATCGATCGCGCCGCGCGCGCCTCGATCGAGCAGGCAATGGACGCGGTCGGCCTCTCGGGTTTCGAAGATCGCGCCATCGCCACCCTCTCGGGCGGCCAGATGCAGCGGATGCTGTTTGCGCGGCTCTTGCTGCAGGACGCACACGTGATCGTGCTCGACGAGCCATTCAACGCAGTAGATGCCAAGACCTCGGCTGATCTATTTGATCTGGTGCAGCGCTGGCACGGCGAGCGGCGTACCGTGCTCACCGCCATGCACGACATCGACTTCGTGCGAGCGAACTTTCCGGAGACGCTGCTGCTCGCGCGCGAGCCGGTGGCTTGGGGCCACACCGCGAACGTGCTCACGCCGGAAAACCTGCTCGCCGCGCGACGCATGTGCGAAGCCTTCGACCAGCACGCCGAACTCTGCCCCGAAGAGCAAGCCCCGCCGTCGCCGCCATTCAGCGAGGCCGCGCGCGCCGGCATAGATCCACAGCCGTGAGCATCGCGCTGCATGCAACCATGTCGGGTGAATAAAGCCGCAAGCCCGGTCTGCTGCCTCCAAGGGCGGCGAGCGCGCCGCGTGGCCTGCTCTCAGGCGTAAGCATCGCGCATACAGAGAGACGCACAGGTGTCGACGCTCTTCCAAACGTTCATCGCTCCCTTCTCCGAGTTCGAGTTCATGCGCCGGGCGCTCGCCGGCGCGTTGGCGCTTGCA
This sequence comes from Acidobacteriota bacterium, assembly GCA_003222395.1. Taxonomy (GTDB): domain Bacteria; phylum Acidobacteriota; class Vicinamibacteria; order Vicinamibacterales; family CAVVIG01; genus Gp6-AA45. The sequence continues at coordinate 1,095 of QHWB01000004.1, read as the reverse complement.
TTGGGTGCCTGTCCGATCGGCGTGTTCCTGATGCTGCGCCGCATGTCGCTCGTCGGTGACGCCATGGCGCATGCGATTCTGCCCGGCGCCGCCGTCGGCTTTCTGCTCTCCGGCCTCAATCTCTTCGCCATGACCGCGGGCGGTCTCATCGCCGGCTTCGTGGTCGCTTTGCTGACGGGATTGGTCGCGCGCACCACCGAGCTCAAGGAAGATGCCGCGCTCGCAACCTTCTATCTGCTGTCGCTCGCGGTCGGCGTCACCATCATCTCGCTGAAAGGCACCAACATCGACCTCTTGCACGTGCTGTTCGGCAATGTGCTCGCACTCGATGATCAGACCTTGTTGATGATCGCCGCCAACGCCAGCGTCACTTTGATCGTGCTCGCCTTGATCTACCGGCCATTGGTCATCGAATGCGTCGATCCCGGATTCATGCGCACGGTCAGTCGGGCTGGCGGTCCTGCGCACCTCGCCTTCCTGGTGCTCGTGGTCCTCAACCTGGTGAGCGGGTTCTATGCACTGGGCACGCTGCTCGCTGTTGGCATCATGATGCTGCCGGCAGCGATCGGTCGGTTCTGGGCGCGTGACACCACGCTGATGATCGTAATCGCAACGGCGAGCGGCGCGGCCTCCGGCTACGCGGGCTTGCTGATCTCGTTCCACGCCGGCGTCGCCTCCGGCCCTGCGATCATCTTGGTCGCGGGCGGACTCTACCTGGCCTCTCTGCTGTTCGGCCGGGTCGGCGGTTTGGTGCGGCAGGCTTTCCCCGGCCGCCATCTCGAAGCATGAAAGGAGGATGCCGTGCTGACTCGACGATACGTGTTTACCGCGCTCGCCGCGTTCATGCTTGTCGCTCCCGCGCGTGCGCAGGATCGGCTCCCGGTTGTTGCGAGCTTCACGATCCTCGGCGATCTCGTGAAGAATGTCGGTGGCGACCGTGTCGCAGTCGAGACTTTGGTGGGACCGAACGGCAATGCCCACGTCTATGCGCCCTCGCCCAATGACGCCAAGAAGGCGGTCGATGCCAAGCTCGTGTTCGTGAACGGGCTCGGGTTCGAGGGCTGGCTCGAGCGGCTGGTCAAGGCGTCCGGCACC
>QHWB01000001.1 GCA_003222395.1 Acidobacteriota bacterium | reverse complement strand
ATTCGTGCCGATTGCCCAACATCCAAGCCCGCGGCCCTGGCCCGGCATCGTCATCCGATCTTCGGCTTCACCGTCGACGCTTATGGCGGCTGTGAAACGGACGGTCGGAGAATTGCGCCCGAATATGACGATGGGCTTCACCGTATTCGACACCCACGTTCGAGATGGCCTCGCTCGCGAGCGCATCCTAGCCTGGCTCGCAGGGAGCTTTGGCGTGTTGGCGGCGTTGCTCGCTACGATCGGCGTCTACGGCGTGATCTCGTACCTCGTAGTGCGTCGGCGTCACGAAATCGCGATTCGGTTGGCACTCGGCTCAGGGCGGACGCGAGTCGTCCGTCTCATTCTCGGAGAGATCGCGATTCTGTTGGTCGTCGGCCTGGTGCTCGGAGGAGTACTCGCGGTCGCGATGGCATCCGGCGCGAGCAGCCTGCTCTTTGGCCTGTCGCCGCGCGATCCGATGACGCTTGTTAGAGCGACGGCCGGACTGGCGACGATCGGGTTCCTCGCCAGTTCGTTGCCGGCGTTCAGAGCGTCGCGTATAGATGCGACCTCCGCGCTCCGAGCGGAGTGACGCACGCCCGCCGGATCGTGGAACACGCAAGGTGGACCACACACATATAGGCGATGTTCCGCTCGCGATCGGACATGAACGCGCCCGCCCCTCGCAAATCCTCGATCGCTTTGTGGAGGAAAGTTGGCGCAGTATCTATGCGGGTCAACTCGAAATGCGCCCACCAGGTGCGCCCACCATCGAGCCCGATTTTGTGGGATTAAGGAGTAGCACTCAGCTTTTGGTAAACACTTTGCGACTTTCAGTTGTTTTAGCCCCGTTCTCGCTCCTGCTCGTTTGCAGGTTCGATTCAACTGCGGCTCACCGCCGTAAATCTAGAGGACTTAGCAGCGACAGTTTGACGCTGACCGATCCGATCTGAGGTCACCCTGAGGTCACGAATCGGTCCGCGTGCCAGCGGGTCGGATGGGCGTGTTCCCCCGAGCGGTCGGCTGTCCGCTCGGACGGTGCGCCATCAGCGCCCTGAACCGCCTCCGTCGCGTGTGGGGCCGTGTCTGGGAGCGTGTTCGGCAGCCGCACGATGACGGACCGGCGGCAGACGTCCGTGCTCTTTCAGGAACTTTTGCCGACGACCGGCCTCTATATGAGAGACACGACAACAGGGGCGCAATGTCGCATTGGAACCGCCTGGTAACTGCCGCTTTCGTATCTGTGGCCAGGACGGTTGCTGCCGGAAGAGCTGGGGCTCAACTGCTGTCACAAGATGCCCTCACTGACGCGGTCGCGATTGGCCGGCGGTGCGAAACGGAGCGCTCTCGACATAGGAGATGTCGACATGCGGCGTTGGACGACGCGCGTTCTCGTCGGGCTGTGTAGCCTGATCGTTGTTACTGCGCTCACGGGTGCCGCGTATCAATCGATTGCGACTCGAAGAGACCTGGCGGTTACTCCGCCTCCCGGACAGCTCGTCGACATCGGAGGGTACAGGCTGCATCTGTGGTGCACAGGGAGCGGCGCGCCTGCCGTGATCCTCGACACAGGCCTCGGTGGCTCGAGCGTTGGTTGGTACTTTGTCCAACCTGACGTCGCTCGATTTACGCGCGTGTGCTCCTATGACCGGGCAGGTATGGGTTACAGCGATCCGGGCCCATCGCCGCGGACAGCACGCCGCATCGCGAGCGAGCTGGCCAAACTCCTCGACCGCAGCGGGATTGCCGGACCGGTGGTGCTCGTCGGGGCCTCCATCGCGGGTTTCAACGTCCGTGTGTTCGCGTCCGATCACCCTGAGCTCGCCGCGGGTCTCGTCCTCGTGGATGCCTCCCACGAAGCCGACGCACATGAAGTGCCGCGGATGGCGCGATTTGTGCCGTTGCTGTCGACGGTTGGTGTCTTTCGACTTTTCGGCGTGTCGTTCGGTCACAGAGTCGAATCGCTGCCCCCGTCAGTGCGGCGCTACGCGCAGGCAACGAGTTTCCGCGCGGCGGGATACCAGGCGGCAGCTGACGAAATCATTCACATTCGGGAGACCGTGTCGGAAGTCAGAAGCTCGCGCCGGAAACTCACGATCCCTGTCGTCGTCGTCACCGGTGCACGAGGTGCTGACGAGAATTGGCGACAGTTGCAGCAAGATCTCACCTCGCTCTCAGAACGAGGATGTTTGATGATCGCTCGACAGTCCGGTCATGTGGTATCGGTCGACCAACCAGAGGTCGTTGTGGACGCGATCCGGAGGGTCGTGGAGACAGCTCGCGGCCACGATGTCCCCCTTTGCGCCACGCCTCCTGCAACCGGTCACGGTGACACACCGCGGCGATAATTCTGCGCTCCAACCGCGCGGAGCGTCCTCGCCGTGCTGGTCTACGCGATCCGTCGCAGGGCTTGGATCCAAAGTCGCACAGGCCTGAGCCGGTTCCAACTCACGAGAATGCTCACAACTCGCTCTGAGAGGCTCATCGCTCGCTCCAAGACAATGCTGCGAAGCGTGACGAGGGAGGTCCAAGGGCACTCCGGACTTGCTCGATTGGGCCCGGAGACGGGCGTATACTTTCGACTTCGGGAAAGCGATTTCCTCTTAGGCTCATCTGCGAAGGAGAGACCGATGGGTTCGAAACGCTTCAATCGGCGGGAACTCCTGAAGAGCGGCGCCACGTTAGCCGGTGGTTTCACTCTGGGAGCCGCGGCACCCGCGCTCGGCCAGGAACCAATGACACATGCATCCCCGCCCATGATCAAGGGCGACAACGATGGTCAAATCGCCTACGGCGATCGCTCTAAGCATGTGAAGTCGGTCCGCATCCCCCACGGCGGCCGGCCGTCGCCTGATAACTTCGGGCTTACGTTTCATGTGGCATCGCCGCTTCAGGACTCCGTCGGGGTGATCACGCCATCCTCGCTCCACTACTTCGCGACGACTCGTGGATCCTTCCTCCCGGACATCGATCCGCGGGAGCATCGCTTCATGATCCACGGCATGGTCGACCGTCCGCTGACCTTCACCATGGAGGACTTGAAGCGCCTCCCGTCCGTCACCCGCCTTCATTTCATCGAGTGCGCAGGGAATCGATCGTCGCGGAGAGCGAAAACCGTTCAAGAAACGCACGGCATGACGAGTTGCGCCGAGTGGACCGGCGTGCTCCTCTCGACGCTGCTTAAGGAGTGCGGACTGAAAGGCGGGGCATCCTGGTTCGTCGCAGAAGGGGTGGAGGAAGTGAAGGGTGCGTCGAGCATGCCGATCGCCAAGGCGATGGACGACTGCATCGTGGCCTACGGCATGAATGGCGAGGCCGTGCGGCCTCAGAACGGATTTCCGCTGCGGCTGATGGTCCCCGGCTTCGAGGGAATTTTTCACACCAAGTGGCTGCGACGAATCAAGATCGTCGATCGGTACTACATGAACTACAACGACTATGGGCATCTTCATGAGGACGCGAAAGAGAAAGAGGCGGCATTGAGTTACCAGATCGGGCCCAAGTCGGTCATCACGTTCCCTTCGGGCGGACAACAGCTGCCCGGCAAGGGTTTCTACGAGATCAGCGGCCTGGCCTGGTCCGGTGGCGGCGCTATCAAGCTGGTGGAAGTGTCTA
>QHWB01000048.1 GCA_003222395.1 Acidobacteriota bacterium | reverse complement strand
CCGAGCAGCGCAAGCCATTTCCACGCGTTCATCGATCATCCATTTTTACGAATGGCGGGTGCGCTCGCGCCGCAGCCCGTCGATTTTTCATGGTCTTCTATTGCACAGCGTCGGTGCTGCTCCTAGAATCCCACCAATTCCTCTCTTTTTTCTGAGTTTCCGGGTTCTTTCGGCTCGCCCTGTTGGCATTTTCGTACTCGATCGGCGGTTCCATCAACTTCGGAGGGAGTTATGAGATTCCGGGCTGCGCTCGCATTCGGGGCGTTCATCGCCGCGGCGTCGGCGACGTCTGTCTTCGGCCAGGGATTCCAGGGTGGGTTGCGCGGAGCGATCAAGGATCCAGGCGGCGTCCTGCCGGGCGTCGAAGTGACCCTCACGAATGAAGGCACCAACATCTCGCGTTCGACGGTCACCAACGAGCGGGGCGAGTACGTGTTCGCTGCCGTCGAGCCTGGCACGTACAAGGTGAAAGTCGCGCTGCAGGGATACAAGACGATCGACCAGACCGGCGTCCGCATCGGCACGCAGACGTTCATCACGCTCGACCTGACGATGGACGTCGGGCGCATCGAAGAGAACGTCACCGTGACCGGGCAGTCGCCGCTGATCGAGACGTCGAATGCGTCGCAGGGCACGGTCCTCGACAACGCCGCGCTGCAGACGCTGCCGAGCTCCGGTCGCGCGGCGTTCCTCGTGGGCACGACCGTGCCGACGGTGATTCCGTCCGGAGATGCGCAGTTCAATCGGCAGCAGGATCAGTCGAACGCATCGCTGCTGTCTCTCGGCGGCGGCACGCGCCGCGGCAACAACTACACGCTCGACGGCGTGCCAATCACCGACATCACGAACCGCGCGGTCGCCAATCCGACGATCGAGGCGCTCGACGACGTGAAAGTGCAGGTCCACACGTACGATGCGGAGATGGGACGCACCGGCGGCGGCGTCTTCAACACCACGCTCCGTTCGGGCACGAACAGCTATCGCGGCTCGGCGTTCTTCCAGACCCGGCCGGTGTGGGGCGCGGCGAACAATTACTTCGCGCAGAAGGCGCTCGAGAACTGCTCGGGGAGCGACGCATCCTGTCTCTCGAAGAACGCCAAGCCGGATCAGGTGTACTACCTGGGCGGCGGCGGCATTGGCGGGCCCATCGTGAAGGACAAGACGTTCTTCTTCTTCAGCAGCGAGAACTATCACGACATCTCCACGCGCAACGGCTCGCTGCTGCTGCCCACGGCCGCTGAACGCAACGGCGACTTCTCGCAGACGACGTCGGGCACGACGCCGATCAAAATCTACAATCCGATCACGCACGTGCAGTTCACGAACAACATCATCCCGCCGGGCATGCTCAATCCGGTTGCCGTGGCGATGCTGAAACACCTGCCGCTGCCGCAGACGAACGTCGACAACGGCTCGGCGAACTACAACGCGACCGCGCAGATCGACGATTACTTCCAGCAGGAGTACGCCGTCAAGTTGGAGCACAAGTTCACCGACAAGATGCGCCTGACCGGTTTCTACATGTACAACCGGACGAACGAACCGTGCTCCAATTACTACTACATCGGACTGAGCGATCCGAACCGGTTCGCCGATCCGAACGATTACGTGCTCAAGCGACGGCCGCAGATTCTCGCGATCAACAACACCTGGATTCCGAGCGACAATTCGGTGCTCGCGCTCCGATTCGGGTGGACGCGCTTCATCGACAACAGCACGACGACCATCGACTTCGATCCGGCGACGCTCGGCTTCTCGCAGACGTACCTGGGTCAGCTCGGTCAGACGGGCGTCAAGAAGTTCCCGCAAATCTTCACCACGGGGTACGGCGTCAACCAGCAGCTGCTCGGCGCGATTAACCCGTCGAACCGCACGTACAAGTCGTCCGGGGGCAATGCCGCGTACTCGCGGTTCGTCGGCGCGCACACGTTCAAGCTGGGCGCCGACTTCCGCCGGATCGGCGTGTATCTGTTGAATCCGGGCTGCTCCGCCGGCTGCATCGGCTTCGGCCGCGAGTTCACGTCGTCGACTGGCACGAACAACGGCAGCGCGACGGACGGGAACGCGATCGCCACGTTCCTGCTCGGTTACCCGAGCGGCGAGCTGCAGAGCAGCGGCTCGCTCGGCGACAACATGACGCTGACAACGCCGCTCGACATCTACACGAACTACTACGGCGGGTACCTGCAGGACGACTGGCGCGTGAGCTCGAAGTTCACGCTGAACTACGGCGTGCGGATCGAGCATGAAGACGGCATGCGCGAGGTGAACAACAACTTCACCGTCGGCTTCGATCGCACGGCGACCAGCTCGCTCTCGTCGGTGGTCGTTCCCGGCAGCGTCGACCCTACCGGCGGCACCGCGGCGCGCAACGTCGTCGGCGGCCTGCTGTACGCGGGCGTCAACGGCAACCCGACGCAGCAGGGGAATCCGCCGAAGGCGAAGTGGTCCCCGCGGCTCGGCGCGGTGTATTCGCTCGATTCAAGAACCGTCGTGCGCGGGGGCTATGGGTTGTACTGGGCGCCGTACAACTATCCGGTTCCCAGCGCGACGTCGAACAACGGCAACTACGGACAGATCGGCTACACCAACAACACGACGGTCCCTCAAAGCACGGTCACGCCTACGGTGACGCTGAACAATCCGTTCCCGAACGGGCTCGTCCCGCCGGTCGGCAATTCGCTCGGCCTGCTGAGCGGCGTCGGCACGAGCATCTCGTTCGTCAATCCGATCCGGACGGCGCCACGCGTACAGCAGTACTCGGCGGACGTCCAGCGCGAGCTCGGCGCCGATCTGGCGTTGACCACCAGCTACGTCGGCGCGCGCGGCGATCACCTGCCGCTCGGCGGCACGGTGGACAGCGCGATCAACATCAATCAGCTCGATCCGAAGTACCTGGCGCTGGGGTCGGCGGCGCTGAATGCGTCGGTTCCCAATCCGTTCTTCGGCGTCGCCGGCGCCGGACCGCTGGCGACGCAGGCGAACATCTCGCGCGGCCAGCTGCTGCGGCCGTTCCCCCAGTTCAGCAACGTGTTGATGCTGCAGACCACCGAAGGCGTCAATCGGTACAACGCCGGCGTGATTGAGCTGACCAAGCGGATGTCGCACGGGTGGGCCGGCCGCTTCAGCTACACGTACAGCGTGCTCAAGGACAATCAGTTCGGCGAATCGAACTTCTATTCGGGCCGGAACGCGAACCCGATGAACAACTACAACTATGACTCGACGCTGCCCGCCTGCGCCGCCGGCATGTCGCGGCTCGATGCGTACAACGCGAAGTGTTTCGACCCGATGGTCGACTACGCGTACGGGATCCTCGACGTGCCGCATCGTTTCATCGCGGCGCCGATTTTCGAGTTGCCGTTCGGACGAGGCAAGGCCATCGGTGGCAAGAGCGACTGGTCGAACTTCCTCGTTGGTGGTTGGATCGCTTCGGCGGTCATTACGGCGCAGAGCGGCTTCCCGATCGGGATGGTGCAGAGCAACTCGAACAGCAACCTGCTTGGCAACGGCCAGCGTCCGAACCTGGCGTCGGTTGTCGATCTCGCGACGTCGGGAAGCCTCGCCGATCGTCTCGCGTCCGCCGATCACCCATCGGCCACATGGTTCAATCCAGCCGCCTTCACGCCGGCGGCGGCGGGCACGTGGGGCAACGCGCCGCGCACGGTTACCGACGCACGAACGCCCCGGATCGTCAACACTGACGTGGCAGTTCAGAAGAACGTTGGTCTCGGTGGCGGCAAGCAGGCTCAGATCAGGCTCGAAATTTTCAACCTGTTCAATCGCCCGCAGCTGGCGGGTTTCTCGACCGCGCAGGTCACGCAAGGAAACTCGAACTTCGGACAGATGACGAGTCAGGGCGGATTCATGCGGATGACGCAGGTGTCGTTCCGCCTCTCCTGGTAGAGCAGACAGAGGGTTTCGGAGAACACAGAGCAAAGCTAGCCACAGCAGACGCGGAGACACTGAGAAGACATTTCTCAGTGTTTCCCGCTCTCTGTGGCTTTCTTACGCTCTTGCGTTCAATTTCGACAGCGGGCACTCCCGTGCAGATTCGGAAAAATGGACGAGAGCGACGCCGATCTCGGTCGTTAGCCACTTCGGCGGTTGCGCCTGTCCCGATCCTCACCCTAGAATCGCGGTTCATCGCTGTTTTTAGGCCGATTTCGGCCGATCAGGCATCAAAGGCCTCGGAGGGAGAACCATGAGATTGCGGGCTGCGCTCCTATTGGGCGCGCTCTTGACCGCGTTCGCCGCTTCGGCGGTGTACGGTCAAGGGTTCCAGGGCGGACTGCGCGGAGCCGTCAAAGACCCCGGCGGCGTGCTGCCGGGCGTCGAAGTGACGCTGACCAACGAACAGACCAACATCGCTCGTTCGACCGTCACCAACGAACGCGGCGAATACGTGTTCGCAGCGGTCGAGCCGGGCACTTACAAGGTCAAAGTCGCGCTGCAAGGTTACAAGACCGTCGAACAGAGCGGGATTCGCGTCGGCACACAGACGTTCATCACGCTCGATCTGACGATGGAGGTCGGGCGTATCGAAGAGAACATCACCGTGACCGGCCAGTCGCCTGTCATCGAGACATCGAACGCCTCACAGGGCACGGTGCTCGATACCTCGTCGCTGCAGACGCTGCCGGCGCCGGGCCGCAACGCGTTCATGATCGGGACGACGGTGCCGACCGTGATCCCATCCGGCGACACGCAGTTCAACCGGCAGCAGGATCAAACCAACGCCTCGTTGCTGTCGCTGGGTGGCGGCACGCGGCGCGGCAACAACTACACGCTCGACGGCGTGCCGATCACCGACATGCGCAACCGCGCGAGCGCGAACCCGACGATCGAGGCGCTCGACGATCTCAAGGTGCAGGTCCATACCTACGACGCGGAGATGGGCCGCACGGGCGGCGGCGTGTTCAACACGACGCTCAGATCCGGCACGAACAGCTTCAAGGGCACGGCGTTCTTCCAGACGCGTCCGATCTGGGCGGAGAAGAACAACTTCTTCAGCGAGAAGGCGGGCGTGCCCAAGCCGAACAACCCGTACTATTTGGGCGGCGGCGGCGTGGGCGGCCCGATCGTGAAGAACCGGACCTTCTTCTTCTTCTCGTCCGAGGACTATCACGACGTCCAGACGCGCAACGCGACGGTCACCATGCCGACCGCGGCAGAACGCCTGGGCGACTTCTCGAAGACAACGAACGCATCCGGTCAGCCGATCACGATCTACGATCCAGTGACGCGATTGCCGTTCGCCGGGAACATCATCCCGGGCGGCCGGATCAACCAGGTGGCGGCGGCGATGCTGAAGTATCTTCCGCTACCCGACGTCGACCGCGACAACGGCAGCACGAACTACCTGCGCACGTCGCTGATCAACAACAAGTTCGAGCAGGAGTACACCGCCAAAGTCGAGCACAAGTTCACCGACAAGGTGAGCCTCACCGGCTTTTATCTGTACAACCGCACCGACGAGCCGTGCGCGAACTACTTCGGGACTGCCGACCAGACCGATCCGAATCGATTCGCCGATCCGCTCGACTACGTCCTGAAGCGGCGGCCACAGATCCTCGCTCTCAACAACACGTGGGTGTTGAGCGACAACTCGGTATCCGCATTCCGCTTCGGGTGGACCCGCTTTCCCGACAACAACACGCTGACCCTCGATTTCGACCCGGCGAGCCTGCAGTTCTCCCCGACATACCTCGGCCAGATTCAGCTGAAGAAGTTCCCGTACGTTCGCATCCGTGGATACGACCAGTTCGCCGCCCGTACGCTCGGAGCGATCAACCCTACTGAGATCAACTGGAAATCGGTCAGCGCGAACGGTTACTACTCGAAGTTCTTCGGCACGCACACGATGAAGGTGGGTGCCGACTTCCGGAAGATCGGCGTCGACACGCTCATCCCTGGACAGGGCGCCGGATCGTTCGACTTCGATCGCGACATGACCTCATCGAACGGCAGCGGCAGCACCGTGGACGGCAACTCCTTCGCGTCGTTCCTGCTTGGGTACCCATCGTCGCTGGCGACTCGCCCGAGCCAGTTGACCGTGACGACACCGCTGAACGTCTACACGTACTACTACGGCGGCTACTGGCAGGACGACTGGCGTGTCAATTCGAAGCTCACGTTGAACTACGGCCTCCGCGTCGAGCACGAGGACGGCCTGCGCGAGCAGAACAACAACTTCACCGTCGGCTTCGATCCGGCGGCGACGAGCGCGCTGTCGTCCATCACGATTCCGGCCGATCCAATCGCCGGAGTGTCTGCGCGACCGGTCGTCGGCGGCCTGATGTACGCCGGCGTCAACGGCGCCAAGACGACGCAAGGAAATCCGCCGAAGGCGAAGTGGTCGCCGCGAGTTGGGGCGGTGTACTCGCTCGATCCGAAAACGGTCGTGCGCGGCGGGTACGGGCTGTTCTGGGCACCGTGGAACTATGCCGTTCCGGACACGGGCGCCAACAACTACGGCCAGGATGGATTTACGAACAACACCATCGTGCAGCAGACGTTCGGCAGCAACCCCATATCGTTGACGAATCCCTTCCCGAACGGCATCCAGCAGCCGTCGGGCAGCACGCTCGGCGCGTTGACGAATCTCGACAGCAACATCGGCTACGTCGACCAGAATCGCCGTGCCCCGCGCGTGCAGCAGTACTCGGTCGATCTGCAGCGCGAGCTGCCGGGCGCCATGGCGGTCACGGTGAGCTATGTCGGCTCGCGCGGCGATCATCTCGGCCTCGGCGGAACCGGCGACGCGTCGATCAACATCAACCAGCTCGATCCGAAATACCTCGCCCTCGGATCCGCCGCGCTCGATCAGCAGCTTCCGAATCCGTTTCTCGGCAACCCCAACGTGCCGCGGTCGCTCTCGACGCCGGCAACGCTGTCGCGGGCGCGGCTGCTGCGTCCGTTCCCGCAGTACAACCAGGTGAACGCGTACCAGGTCACCGAAGGCTACAGCCGTTACAACGCGGCTGTCTTCGAATGGACCAAGCGCGTGACGAACGGGTGGGGCGGGCGGATCAGTTATACGTACAGCATCCTGAAGGACAATCAGTTCGGTGAAGGCAACTTCTACACGGCCGTGAGCCCGGCGCTGCCGATCAACAACTACAACTACATCGCCTCCGCGTCTGCGTGCCAGTCGGCGCAGCAGTTCACCACCGCGTGCTACGACCCGACGTCGGAGTACGGCTACGGCGTTCTGGACGTGCCGCACCGGGTCATCATCGCGCCGATCGTCGAGCTGCCGTTCGGGCACGGTAAGAGATGGGCGAGCACCAGCCGCGCCGCCGATCTGATCATTGGCGGATGGACGCTGTCGACGGCGGTCAATCTGCAGGCCGGCTTCCCGATCAACGTCCAGCAGAACGCCGAGTCGCGCCTCGGCGGTGCCAATGCGAACCGTCCCAACCTCTCGGGCCAGTCGCTCGAAACGCCGGGCAGCTACGAGGATCGTCTGGCGTCGAGCGATCATCCGAACGCCACGTGGGTCAATCCGTTGGCGTTCACGCTGGCGCCGACCGGCACGTTCGGCAACGCGCCGCGTACCATCACCGACATCAGGACGCCGCCCCAGTACAACACCGACGCGGTGTTCATCAAGAACTTCAGGCTCGCGGGCACCCACACGGCGCAGCTGAAGATCGAGATGCTGAACCTGTTCAACCGCGTCAACGTGCGGGCGATTCAGGGGACGAATAACGTCAGCAACTCGAACTTCGGCCAGACGAACATCCAGGCCGGGTTCATGCGCATTACGCAGATCATGTTCCGGTATTCGTTCTGATCGGTTTGTTCGACATCGACACAGAGATAGTCGAGCACACGGAGTAATTGGGCCACGGAGACACGGAGACGCAGAGTTAAACTTCGCTCTGTGGGTTCGGGTCTTCGTGGCTTTTCGTTTCTCTGCCTTTTTTTCTTTGCAGGCCTGAAGGCCTGCGCTACCGACCCGGCAAGCGTCAGGGCCTGCGCTGGCGAAGGCATCGCGTCCGATTCTGCAGCGCAGCCTTTTAGGGCTGCTCTTCTCGGTCACATCTCGTTTCCCAACTCAGGATCCGCCGCCGCGCAGCCCGCATTCATCCGCGGCGTGCTTCTCCTTCACAGCTTCGAGTACGACGACGCCATCGCCGCGTTCCGTGAGGCGCAACAGGTCGATCCCGGCTTCGCGCTCGCGTACTGGGGCGAGGCGATGTGCTACAACCAGCCGCTCTGGTACAACGAGAACGTCGACAAGGCGCGGCAGGCGCTCGGCAGGCTCGCGGCGGACGCCGCCGCGCGTCAGGCAAAGGCGCCGACTGCGCGCGAGAAGGGTTACCTCGACGCCGTCGAGCGGATGTTCGGCAACGTCCGCGGAGCCGGCGCCGGATCGAGCAGCCGGGGAGGGGGCCCCGGATTGAGCGACGCCAAAGCATCGCGCAATCGCGCCTACGCCGAACGGATGGCGGAGCTGTCGCGGCAGTTTCCGACCGACGACGAAGCGGCGGCGTTCTACGCGCTCGCGCTGCTCGGCGCGCGTGCGGAAACCGATCGCGACACGTCCGTGATGCAGAAGGCCGGCGCGATTGCGCTGGCGGTTCTGAAAAGAAATCCGCAGCACCCCGGCGCGGCGCACTACGCGCTGCACGCCTTCGACGACGGGGAGCATGCGGCGATGGGGCTCGAGGCGGCGCGCACGTACGCGAGAATCGCGCCGGCCTCCAGCCACGCGCGCCACATGCCGTCGCACGTGTTCCTGCCGCTCGGCATGTGGGACGACGCCGCCGCCTCCGACGAGTCGTCGTTCGCCGTGTCGGTCGATCGCGTCAAACGCCTCGGCCTGTCGATGGCGCAGGCCGACTTTCACAGCCTTGGCTGGCTCCAGTACGAATACCTGCAGCAGGGACGCTTTGCGAAGGCGCGCGAAGCGATGAGGACGGTCGAGAACGCGCTCGCAGCAGGGGACAGCGTACGGCACCAGACACCGATGCATCACGTCGAGAGCGAAATCGGCCGCGGATACGGGCCGATGTCGCTGAAAGGCGAGCTCGCGTCGATGCGCGCGCGGCTCGTGCTCGAGGGCGGCCGCTGGGACGAGATGAAGGGACGCTCGTCGTTCGACAACGTCGACGAGCTGTTCGCGCTCGGCATCGCCAGCGTCAAGCTCGGCGACGAAGCGCGCGCCGAGGCTGTCTTCGATCAGCTGCAGCAGGCTCGTGTTGCCGCGCCGGATCCCGACAACAAGCGCCTGGCGTCGATCATGAGCGGGGAACTGGCGGGCCTGATTCAGCTCGCACGGGGACAGAAGACCGAGGCGATGCAGACGCTCACCGGGGCTGCGCGAGCCGAGTCGCAGCTGCCGCGCCCGATCGCGCGCCCGTATCCCGTGAAGCCGGCCGTCGAGGTCTACGCGGAGGCGTTGCTCCTCTCCGGCAACGCCGGCGAAGCGGTGCGCCAGTTCCAGGCGTCGCTGGCGCGGACGCCGCGCCGCGCCGCATCGCTCATCGGCCTCGCCCGCGCAGCGCAGACCGCGGGTCAGCGCGAGGTTGCCGTGAAGGCCGCGCGCGAGTTCATCGAGATGTGGCACGCGGCCGACGCCGACCGCGCAGAGCTGAAGGACGCACGCGTCATCGCGCGCTGACGCACCGTCACATTTCGTGTTTTCGTGCTTTTCGTGGCGCGACTGCGCTCAGATCTCGTCGATATCTAATTCACGCACGTAGTAGAACAAGTCCAATCGCCGCGTTCGAATCGACGGATCGTCCACGCGCAGCACGATCTGATAGCGGCCCGGTTCGGTCGGCCGCCACGTGTGCGTCCACACGGTCCAGGTGAGCGTCGACTCCGGCAGCGGACAGTCGTGGATCTTCACCCACGGTCCGCCGGTCCTGAAGCGGATCGACAAGGCGTTGGTCGGCTTCGACCCGCCCCACAGGATTCCCGTGACACGGTATTCGATGCGGCCGCCGGCGATCCATTTCTCCGCGCGGACCGGTATCGCGGCGGTATCGATCGTCGCGGCGGCGTAATCGCGCGCGAGGCGCGGTTCGCCGTCCTGATGCGTCCGCATCGCGAACTCGCGCATCTGCGTCGTCGCAGGCTCGTCGTCGAGAACGATCGCAACCAGGTTCACCCACTTGATGCACGCGCAGCCGTACCAGCCGGGGACGACCAGCCGGATCGGCGATCCGTGATGCGGCGGAAGCGGTCGGTCGTTCATGCGGGACGCGAGCAGCGCCCGATCGAGCTGGTCGCGAGTGAAGATCCAGCTCGCGCCGGGAACCGACGTCATCGAAGGACCAGGATGGTCGGCGCCGCTGACGAGCACACGGCGGTTCGCGGGCGCGCGCATCCGATCGAGCATCGCGTTCATTGGCACGCCTTCCCATGTGGCCGCGCTGATGAGACCGAAGTTTGCGGGGTCGGCGTTGCCGGCGCATTCCATCACGTAGGGACCGGCGCGTTTCGACGAGCGCTGGAGCGCGGCTTCGAAGCCGGCCGGCTTGTCGCCGGTGGAGGCGGGCGCCGCGGTGCGGATGTAGAAACGGTCGTTCGGCGTGATGAGCGTGCTCGAATCGCGTCGATCTATCGTCGAGAGGTTGGTGAAGAGGCGCGCGTCGAGACCGGATCCGAGCAGCCGCTCGAGCGGCGCCGCCGGCGTGGCGCCAGGACTGCCGAGCGGAACGCTTCCGAGGAGACGCGCCTCCGAGGTCTGTCGAGCGAAGGCAGGGACGAGAAGTGAAGCGGCGAGAAAGTCGCGGCGGGTCAGATCTCGGGATTCGGGATTTGGGGTTCGGGATTTGTGGGGATTCTGGGGCCGGGCGTCGTTCCGAGAGCGGTTTCCGAATTCCAAGCGAATCCCAAGTCCCAAATCGCGAATCCCGCAGGAGAGGCAGGAGGGTGAAAATCGTAAGGCGATCTCCGGTTTCGAATAGTCCAATATCGGAATAATGCTGCGCGGGAGGGGCAGGACGATTTTTTCGTCCTGCCCCTGACGCGTCAGACCGTCAGTGAGTGCTCGTCTTCGTCGGCCACACCGTGCCCTGGTTCGGCTTGGCGACGGCCGCGAGACCTTTGTACACGAACTTCTGCAGACGCTGACCGCGATAGGTTTCCGTCGTGTAGAGGTTGCCCTTCGAATCGGTCGCGATGCTGTGCACCGCGTAGAACTGGCCGGGCTGCCGGCCGCCATCGCCGAAGCTCGTGAGCTCGGTGAGCGATTGGCGATCGAAGACGCGAATCTTCTCGTTCGCGCCGTCGGCCAGATAGAAGTACTTCTGCTGCGGGTCGCGCGAGAAGGCGATGTCCCACACCGATCCGTCGCCGAGCGTCGTCTTGGCGACGAACGTTTCCTTCTGGAACTTGCCGTCCTTCGTGAAGACCTGGATGCGGTCGTTCGGACGATCGCAGACGTACACGAGACCGTCGTTCGACGGCACGGCGCAGTGCACCGGGTTCCTGAACTGTTTCGCCGGCGGCGCGGTCGGGTTGTAGCGCCCGAGATTCTCGTCGTCCGGCTTGTTCGCGTACGCGCCCCAGTAGCGTTTGATCTTGCCGGTCGCCATGTCGATGACGGCGACGCGGTGGTTGCCGTAGCCGTCAGCCACGTACGCTTCGTTCGCCTGTTCGTCGAGCGAGATCTTCGCGACCTTGTTGAACGCCCACATGTCGTTGCTGCCGGCGCTGGCGTACGGGAAGCCGAACTGCTTCACGAACTTTCCCTCGCGCGTGAACACGAGGATGTGGCCGTCGTCGGGACCGTTGCCGCCGATCCAGACGTTGCCTTTGCTGTCGGGCGTGATGCCGTGGTTGCTGCCCGGCCAGTCGTAGCCCTCACCCGGTCCGCCCCAGGCCTTCACGAGGTTGCCTTCAGAATCGAACTCGAGAACCGGCGGCGCGGGAATGCAGCACTCCGACGCCGGTGGATTCTCGGTCGCATACACTTCCTTGGCCTCGAGCGACGGACCGCGGTGAATGATGTAGACGTGATCCTGATTGTCGACGCCGACGCCAATCGTGTTGCCGAGCAGCCAGTGGTTCGGCATCGGCTTGGGCCACATCGGATCGACCTCGAAGCGCGGCGCCTGCACCTTGCCGTTGGTCTGCGCGTCGACCGACCGCTGCAGCAGGTTCTGTCCGACGCCGAGCGTGACGACGAGCGCCAGCAGGCTGCCGCCGATAATGACGTTCCGTTTCATCGTTTCATCCTCCACAAGATCTGCCGTCAACGCCGGGACTGCGGATCGCGCAGGGCAAATCCTTCTCTGCGACTCCTCGCGCTCGGCGTTGCCAACCTCATGCCATGCGATCAGTGCGTGCTCGTCCGCGTCGGCCAGACCACGCCCTGATTTTCCTTCGTGACCGGTCCGAGACCTTTGTACGAGAACTTCTGCACGCGCTTGCCCTCGTAGGTCTCCGTTATATAGATGTTCCCTTTCGAGTCGACCGCGATGCTGTGCGCGCCGAAGAACTGACCCGGCTGGCGCCCGCCGTCGCCGAAGCTGGTGAGCAGCTGCAGCGGCTGCCGCTCGATGATGTAGACCTTCTGATTGCGGCCGTCCGCCAGATACAGATATTTCTGCTGCGCGTCTTTCGAGAACGCGATGTCCCATACCGAGCCGTCGGCGAGCGACCGCTTCGCGATGAACTGTTCCTTGACGAATTTGCCTTCCGGCGTGAAGACCTGGATGCGGTCGTTCACGCGATCGCAGACGTACACCAGCCGATCGACCGACATCTCGGCGCAGTGGACGGGATTTCTGAATTGCTGCGCGGGCGGAGCGTCGGGATTGTAGCGTCCGAGGTTCTCGTCGTTCGGCGTGTTGCCGTACGCGCCCCAGAATCGCTTGAACTGTCCGGTGTCGGCGTCGATCACGGCGACACGATGGTTGCCGTAGCCGTCGGCGATGTACGCTTCGTTCGCCTGCTTGTCGACGAAGATCTTCGCCACCTGGCGGAATGCCCACGTGTCGGTGCTGCCGGCGCTCGCATAGCCGAAGCCAAACTGCTTGATGAACTTGCCGTCCTGCGTGAACTTCAGCACCTGGCCGTCGTCGGCGCCGTTGCCGCCGATCCAGACGTTGCCTTTGTAGTCGATCGTGATGCCGTGGTTCGACTGCGGCCACTCGTAGTCTTGACCGGGACCGGGCCCGCCCCACGAGCGCAGAAGGTTGCCGGCCTGATCGAACTCGAGCACGGGCGGCGCGCCTTTGCAGCATTCACCGGTCGGTGGATCGAGCTCCGCGCCGCGCTCGTTGGCGTTCAGCGTGGCGGAGCTGCGATGGATGATCCAGACGTGATCCTGGGCGTCGACCGACACGCCGATCGTCGAGCCGAGCAGCCAGTGATTGGGAAGCGGTTTCGGCCACATCGGATCCACTTCGAAGCGCGGCGCCTGCGCGCCGCCTTTGGCCTGCGCCGAAGCGGTTCGCTCGAGCGCGAGCTGTCCGATGAACAGTGCCGTCAAGAGCGTGACGAACGCGCCGGCAATCAGCAGATGACGCTGCGACCTCATACGCCCCCCTATCAAGCACCCCGCCGCGCAGACTCCGCGCGGTAGGGGCCCCGCAAAGGGCGCCAGTATACAATCTCCGGGGAGAACCCGTAAGTGCTCAGCAGCTCTTTTCTTACACGATTTCTGACGTTTGTCGCCGTTTGCCTCCTCGCGGGGATGGGCGTCCTGTCGGCGCACGAGATTCCAAACGATGTCACGATTCAAACCTTCGTCAGGCCTGAAGGGCAGCGCCTGCGGCTGCTCGTCCGCGTGCCGCTCGCCGCGATGCGCGATATGGACTACCCGAGGCGCGGCGCCAGGAACTCGGGCCTGCTCGACATGGCCCGCGCCGAGTCGACGCTGCGCGATGCGGCGACGCTATGGGTGGCCGACAGCCTGGACGTATTCGAAGGCGACACGAAGCTCGCGTACCCGCGCGTGGCGGAGGTCCGCGCGTCGCTCGAGTCCGATCGATCGTTTGCGACCTATGACGAGGCGCTCGCGCACCTCACCGGTCCGCGGCTGCCGGACGACACCGAGCTCGTGTGGACGCAGGGGCTGCTCGACATTCTGTTCGAGTATTCGATCAAGTCGGACCGCTCGCGATTCTCGATCGATCCGAAGTTCGCCCGCCTCGGACTGCGTACCGTCACCGTTGTCCGCTTCGATCCGCCCGGCGGCGCCGAGCGCGCGTTCGAGCTGGTCGGCGACCCCGGGCTGGTGCGTCTCGATCCACGGTGGCATCAGGCGGTATGGCACTTCGTGAAGCTCGGATTCGAGCACATCCTGGACGGCACCGACCATTTGCTGTTCCTGTTCTGCCTGGTTATTCCGTTCCGCCGCGTCAGACCGCTCATCGCCGTCGTCACGTCGTTCACCGTCGCGCATTCGATTACGTTGTTCGCCTCGGCCTTCAACTTCGCCCCTGACGCGCTCTGGTTTCCTCCGCTCATCGAAACGTTGATCGCGGCGTCCATCGTCTACATGGCGCTGGAGAATATTGTGGGCGCCAACGTAAAGCGCCGCTGGCTGATCACGTTCGGCTTTGGCCTGGTGCACGGATTCGGCTTCTCGTTCGCTTTGCGGCAGACGCTCCAGTTTGCGGGATCGCACCTGCTGACGTCGCTGTTCTCGTTCAACATCGGCGTCGAGCTGGGCCAGCTGCTCGTGCTCGCGATCGTGCTGCCGGCGCTCGAACTGGCGTTTAGGTACGCAATCGCCGAGCGAATCGGCACGATCATCCTGTCAGCGATCGTCGCGCACACGTCGTGGCACTGGCTGACGGATCGGTACCAGGTGCTGAGGCAGTACCGGATTGCCTGGCCTGAGATCGACGCGCTGTTTTTCGTCAGCGCAATGCGATGGGCGATGGTTCTCGTCGCGATGGCGGGCGCGTACTGGTTGATTGGCGTGCTGCGACAACATCGGCGCCACCAGGAAACGACGTTGCTGCCGCAGACTGGGCGACGCCAGGAAGAAAGCAGGGCGGGCCTTTAGGCGCCTGTAGACGGTTGGCAGCGCTGAAGGGCTGCGCTACCTACTGCAGCTCGATCTTCGAAACGGTAATAGCGTCGGCTTTCAGCTCGCCGGTCATTTTCACCTTCTGTCCGGCGCGAGCTTCGAGATCTTTGAAGTCCTGATTGGCGATGTCGTACACCTTGCCGTCCGCGGCGAGCAGCACGTACTTGGATCCGCCCTTGACGCACGCGACCGTGCAATCGTGGTCGGCCATCTTGCCCTGGCCTTCGGCGGCTTCTTCATGCTTCGCCTTGCACAGCGAGTCGCTAATCTGCCCGGTAAAGGTTTGTTCGGCGGCGAGCGGCGTCGCGAGAACGAATGCGGCGGCGACTACGAATGATTTCATGCGTTTCCTCGCAATGAAGCGACCTTATCCAACCCCCAGCAACCAGCAGAGTTCACACCTGCAATTCCGCCTCGGCCAATGACATCACTGGAACGCGGCCGCTGAGTACCTCGATGCACCGCCTTGCCGTCGCTCCGAGAATGACGACGGCGCAGGCCATGATCACGCCGGTGCAAATCGACATGACGTATCCCTGCACGTGCATCGCCGCGTCGGGACCGATGGCGAGCGGCCAGTAATTGGTCACGATGTTGAGGTAGCCCGCGGTCAGCGTCGTCACCGACACGAAGCAGCAGGGGACGAACGTGACCCACGCGTACTTCGTCCGCCCGAGATTGATCACGATCGTCGTTGCGACCGCGAGCGCCACCACCGCGAGCAGCTGGTTCGCGACGCCGAAGAGCGGCCACACCGTGCTGATGCTGCCGGTCCAGATGAAGTACGCCCACGCGAACACGATCAGAATCGTGGCGACCACTGTTCCCGGCAGCCAGTCGGTGCGCGCGAATGGTTTCCAGGCGCGGCCGAGGAATTCCTGCAGCAGGAACCGACCGATGCGCGTCCCGGAATCGATCGTGGTGAGGATGAACACCGCTTCGAACATGATGGCGAAGTGGTACCAGTAGGCCATCAGCCCGCGCATCCCCGGCAGGTTGGTGAAGATGTGCGCCATGCCGACCGCAAGGGACACCGCGCCACCGGGCCGTCCGGCGACCACTTCGCCGACTTGTGCCTGCAGATCCGGCAGATTCACGACCGGCACGCCGAGCGTCCGGAAGACATCGGGCGTGGTGTTGATGGCGTAGTAGTCGTTCGGGTTCAGCGATGCGGCCGTGATCAGCGCGACGATGCCGACGACGCCTTCGACGAGCATGGCGCCGTAGCCGACCGTTCTGATGTCGCGCTCGTTGTCGAGCATCTTCGACGTGGTGCCGGTCGAAACGAGCGCGTGGAACCCCGAGATGGCGCCGCACGCGATGGTGATGAAGACGAACGGAAACACCGGACCAGGAAAGATCGGCCCGCCGCCGCCGAGGTATTGCGAGAACGCCGGCGCCTGCAGCGTCGGGTTCACGATCATGACACCGACGACGAGCGCGGCGATCGTGCCGACCTTCATGAACGTGCTGAGGTAGGCGCGCGGGGTGAGCAGCATCCAAACCGGCAGAATCGCAGCCGCCACGGTATACAGCGCCATAGCCGCCGTCACCTGATGATGCGTCAGCACGAACCAGTGTCCGATCGACGACTCCGCGACGTTCTTGCCGAGCACGACGCCGAGGAAAAGAATCGTCACCCCGATGATCGTCGCTTCCTGCGTGCGCCCGGTGCGCCACCGGAACATGTAGAAGCCCATGAACACGGCGAGCGGAATCGTGATGAAGATCGTGAACGTCGCCCACGCGCTGTCGGCCAGCGCGTTGACGACGGCGATGCCGAGGCCGGCCATCGCGATGATCAGGATGATGAGCACGGCAATGGCCGCCGTTGCGCCGGCGAGCGGACTCACGTCGGTGCGCGCGATGTCGGCGAGCGATCGACCGCCGCGGCGGGCCGATGCCCAGAGCCAGAACGAATCCTGTACCGCGCCCGCCAGACAGACGCCGCCGACGAGCCACATCAGTCCGGGTGCCCAGCCGAACTGCGCCGCCAGTACCGGACCGATGAGCGGACCGGAGCCGGCGATGGCCGCGAAATGATGTCCGAACAGGACCCAGCGACTCGTGGGGAAGTAGTTCGACCCGTCGAACTTGGCGTGAGCCGGCGTGATTCGAGTTTCATCGACGACCCATAACCGGGCCGCAATGAAGGCGCTGTAGTAACGGTATGCGATGACGAGGATGCCGAGGACCGGGATGATGACGTACAGGGCACGCATAAGCGGCGATTTTATCAGCGGTTCAGCAGCGTCGTAAATTAGTCGTAAGCCACTTTTCGATTCTGCGGACTATACTCGATTGGTGCCTCCGTTTCGACGCCTCCTCGGCTACGTGCTTCGCTACCGGCGCGACTTTCTCCTCGGGCTCGGCTGCGTGGTCGTCACGACCGGGATCGCGCTGGCGGCGCCCAAAATCCTCCAATACGCCGTCGACGACCTCACGCGCGGCGTGACGCGCGCGAAATTGCTGGAGTACGGATCGCTGCTGCTCGCCATCGGACTGGTGGGCGGCGTCTTCCGATTCTTCATGCGGCGGCTGCTGACCGGCGCATCGCGGCACATCGAGTACGACATGCGGAACGACTTCTTCGCGCATCTCGAGAAGCTGCCGCTGGCGTATTTCCAGAGCCACCGCACCGGCGACCTGATGTCGCGCGCGACCAACGATCTGAACGCCGTGCGCATGATGATCGGCCCGGCGATCAT
The DNA here is from genome assembly GCA_003222395.1 of Acidobacteriota bacterium. Taxonomy (GTDB): domain Bacteria; phylum Acidobacteriota; class Vicinamibacteria; order Vicinamibacterales; family CAVVIG01; genus Gp6-AA45. The sequence continues at coordinate 79,915 of QHWB01000048.1, read as the reverse complement.
GTACTCCGCCAACACGCTGCTCACCTTCGTGGTCGCGCTGTCGATGATGATCGCCATCGACGCGCGCCTGACGCTCATTTCCCTGATCCCGCTGCCGTTCGTATCGATCTCGGTGAAGTTCTTCGGCAGCGCGATCCACAGGCGCTTCGAGCAGATTCAGGCGCAGCTGTCCGAGGTCAGCGCGGTCGCGCAGGAAGCGCTGTCGGGGGTCCGCGTCGTGCGCGCGTACCGTCAGGAAAGCGCCGAGCTCGAACGGTTCCGGCGATCGAATCAGGAGTACCTGCTGCGCAATCGGCGTCTGATCGCGCTCCAGGGATTCTTTTTTCCGAGCATGTCGTTCTTTCTCGGGCTCGGGGCGCTCATCGTCCTGTGGCTCGGGAGTCGCGAAGTGATTCGCGGACGCATCACGCTCGGCGAATTCGTCGCGTTCAACTCGTACCTGACGATGTTGAGCTGGCCGATGATCGCATTCGGATGGGTCACGAACATGCTGCAGCGCGGCATGGCGTCGTGGAAACGGATGCTGGAGGTGCTCGAGACGGAGCCGAGCATCGGCGACGCCATTCAATTACGGAGCTCGCAGAGCGCGCCGAGCCAGGTTTTCTCTGCGGATTCCGCGATCTCGGCGTTCCATCCGCGTGCGATCCGCGGCGCAATCGAATTTCGCGATCTCGTCTTCGCATTCGGCGACATGCCCGTCCTGAATCACGTCTCGGCCCGAATCGAAGCAGGCCAGACAGCGGCCCTCGTCGGCGTCACCGGTTCGGGCAAGTCGACGCTCATCTCGCTGCTGGCGCGGCTGCACGATCCGCCGCCCGCATCGGTGTTCATCGACGGCATCGACGTCCGCGATTTCCCGATTGCCGTGCTGCGCGGCGCCATCGGCTTCGTGCCGCAGGAGCCGTTCCTGTTCTCGGACACGCTCGCCGACAACATCGCCTTTGGGCTGGATGCGATCGAAGGGCCGGGTGGGTCAGGTGGGTCGGCCTCTCGAGATCGAAAAATTCAAGACGCCGCTGCGGTCGCGCGCCTCGACAAGGACGTCGCCGATTTCCCGAAAGGCTACGACACGATGGTGGGCGAGCGGGGCATCACTCTCTCGGGCGGCCAGAAACAGCGGACGGCGCTGGCGCGCGCGATCGTCATCGACCCGCGGATTCTGATCCTCGACGATTCGCTGTCGGCCGTCGACACGTACACCGAGGAAGAAATCCTGTCGCGCCTGCGCGGCGTCATGCGCGAGCGCACGTCGATCATCGTCTCGCACCGCATCTCGACGGTGCGCGATGCCGACGTCATCTTCGTCCTCGACCAGGGCCGCATCGTCGAGCGCGGCACTCACGACGACCTCGTGCGCGCGAACGGGTTGTACGCCGAGCTGCACAAGAAGCAACTGCTGGAAGAAGAACTGGCGGCATCTTGAGGCAGGTTGGAAGGGCTGCGCTACGGCGCGAGGGCGTCAGCGCGTGGGGTGGGGCCGGATCGATTGGCGTCCGACCCGTTCGAGCGTCGTGACATCGGACAGCGCGAGATCGCGGCTCCTCCAAAGCGCAGGATCGCGGCGCGCCTCGTCGCGCGCCATCCCGCGGCGGACATGTTCGTCCGTCAGCATCTCGATGTGGGTGCGAACTTCCGCGTCGAAGTCCTCGTCGAGGCTCCGCGAGGTGAAAAGCGCCGTGACGCGCGACGCGGCGACCCGGAACCATGCGCGCACGCGTCATTCCTCGCGAATCGCGATCAGCGGATCGACGCGCGCGGCGCGCAGCGCCGGGAGCGCGCACGCGCCGAGCGCGCTCGCCGCGAGCACGCCGATTGACGAGGCGTAGGTGATCGGATCCAGCGGCGTGACGCCGAACAGCAGCGACTCCATCAGGCCGGTCAAGGCAATCGCACCGGCGAGTCCGGCTGCGGATCCGATGGCCACGGGACGCATCCCCTGGCCGACCACCATCGCAAACAGCGCGCGCGGCCTGGCGCCGAGCGCCACGCGAATCCCGAGCTCGCGCGAGCGCTGCGACACGAAGTAGGCGAGCACACCGTAGATCCCGAGCACGGCGAGAAACAGCGCGACGCCTGCAAAGCCCGACAACAGCGTCGTGCGGAATCGCTCGTCGCCCATCGAATCGCGGACGAGACCGTCGAGAGTCGTCACCTCCGTCAGCAACAGATCGCGATCGATCGCACGAACCGCCTGCCGCGCCGCCGCCACCATCGGCGTAGCATCGACATCCGACCGGACGACGAAGGTCGCCGGGTTCTGAGCATTCGCGGCGAACGGCACGTACACTTCGGGGCGCGCCGGTTTGTCCATCCCGTCCTGCTTGGCGTCGGCCACGACGCCGACAATCGTGATCCACGGATCGGAGTCCTGAGGACGGCCGAACTTGATCCGTCTGCCCACGGCGTCCTTTCCCGGGAAGTACTTGCGGGCCAGTGCCTCGTTGACCACCGTGACGTTCGAGCGCGCGTCGTCGTGTTCGTTCAACATGCGCCCGGCGATCAGCCGCGTGCCCATCGCGGCGAAGTAGTCGGGCGTCACCGATTCGTGGCGCAGCTCCCGCTCGTAATCGTCAGCGGCCCGTCCTTCCACTGAGGCGTCGCCGGTCCACGTGTAGCCGCGCAGCGCAAGCGTGCTCGTCGCGCCGACCGCTTCCACGCCCGGCAGATTGCGCAGCCGCCGCTCGAGATCCGCAAACACCCGCACCTGGTCCGTGTCCTTCGGATACTTGACCCGCGGCAGCGTCACCTTGAACGTGACGACGCGATCTGGCGCGAAGCCGGGATCGACCTGCTGAAGATGGATAAGGCTTCGGATGAGCAGCACGGAGCCGACTACCAGCACGACCGACAGGCCAACCTCGAATACCACCAGCAGATCGCGCGCGACCGTCGTCCGTCGCGATCCCGATTCCGCGCGTTCGGCCAGGCGATCGACGCTCGATGTTGACAAGGCCGGCGCGAGACCAAAGACGACTGGCGCGACGATCGCGAGCGCGGCGGCGAACAGCAGCACGGGGAAATCGATTCGCGGCGTTGCGAACAGCGGGAGAGCGGAGGGCGCCGCGCGCAGGAGGATTGCCGGCGTCGCCGCCGCGAGCGCGATGCCAAGCGCCGCGCCAAGACACGAGAGCAGGAGCGCCTCTGTCAGCAGCTGCCGCACGAGTCGCGTCCTGCCGGCGCCAAGCGCGCGCCGGACCGCGATCTCGCGCATCCGGCTGGCGCCGCGTCCCAGCTGCAGGCTCGCCACGTTCGCGCAGACGATGAGGAAGAGGACCGCGACGGCGCCGAAGAGCATGAGGATCGTCGGGCGCGCGTCGGCCGCCATGATGTCGTGCAGCGGTTCGAGCCGGACGCCCATCTTCGTGTTCGTGTCGGGATACGCGCGCTCCAGCTCCGTCGCAATGGCGGTCATCTGATCACGTGCCTGGACGAGCGACACGCCAGGCCGCAGCCGCGCGACGGTGGTCAGCCAGTGCGGCCGCCGCATTCTCACGAACACGTCCGGCTTGACGCCCATGGACGCCCAGAACTGCGCGCTGCGATTCGGGAAGAAAAAGTCACGCGGCATGACGCCGACGACCGTCATCGACCGGCCGCTGAGGACGACCGCGCGTCCGACGATGCCCGGATCGCCGCCGAACACGCTCTGCCATGCTCCGTACGACAGGACGAGCACCCGATCGTTACCGTCGAAGGTTTCGCTCCACGTGAAGGTTCGACCGAGCAGCGGCCGGACGCCCAGCACGTCGAAGAGATTGCCGGTGGTCGCGATGCCGTTCACCGGCTGCGGCTCGCCGTTGACGCTCAGGAACCGCTGCATCTGACTGGCGCCGCGATTGTCGACGCCGATGTAGCCGGCGATGTCGGTGAACACCGTGTTGCGCGCACGCCAGTCGGCCACGTTCGCAGGCGCTGCGACCGTGTGCGTCCAGCCCTTGAGAGGGTTCGTCTCGGAAATTTCGATCAGGCGATCGGGCTGCGTGTACGGCAGCGGTCGGAGCAGGACGGCGCGGACGACCGTGAACATCGAGGTGACGGCGCCGATGCCGACCGCCAGCGTCAGGATGACGACAAAGGTGAATCCAGGGTTCCTGCGCAATGTGCGCAGCGCGTACCTGACGTCCTGCAGCGCCGTCTCGACGAGCGGCAGACCGCGGCGATCGTGCTGGTCCTCCCGGGTCTGCGTGGGCCCGCCAAACCGCAGGCGCGCCGTGCGCCGTGCCTCCTCTTCCGACATGCCGCGCCGGCGGTAGTCGTCGGCCATCATCGCGAGGTGCGACTCCACCTCGCGATCGAAGTCCTGGTCGAGCGCCCGGCCGTTGAAGGCGCCGGAGATCCTCGACGCGAGCACGCTGAGGCGCGTCAGCACGGCGTCACCGTTCCGAGAGGCGCAGCAGGCGCCCGATCACGCCGGCGACGCGCTGCCAGTTCTCGGCCTCCGTGGCCAGCTGCCTGCGGCCTGCTTTCGTCAACGAATAGAATTTCGCTTTGCGGTTGTTGTCCGACGTGCCCCAGCTCGAGGAAATCCACCGCCGCTGCTGCAGGCGCAGCAGCGCCGCGTAGATCGTGCCCTGGTTGAGCTGCAGCACGTCCTCGCTGATCTGCTCGATGCGGCGCGCGATGCCGTAGCCGTGCAGCGGTCCCATCGCGTCGAGCGTCTGCAGCACCATCAGATCGAGGGTCCCCTGCAGAATCTCCGATTTGTCCTCGGCCATACCTTTGTCGCGCGAGCCTTTCCGGTCGCGCGACCTTTTGAGCTCGCGAGCCTTTCACGCAGCGCGAGCCTCAGGCGAGCGACCATTCCTGTAGAACGGCCACAGGACTTTAGCGGGTTCTCCTGTGGGTCGTCAACAGGAGACTGCCGAGGCGATCGAGTAATCTGGTAATCGGGTAACGTAATCGGGTAATCGGGTAACGTAATCGGGTAATCGGGTAATCGGGTAATCGCGTAATCGGGTAAATGGACGCGACCCCAATTACCCAATTACCCAATTACCCAATTACCCGATTACGATGGTGATTCATTGACGATGCACGAGGAGGAGGTTCTCGGCAAGGCGTACGACGCGCGGTTGATGCGTCGCCTGCTGCACTACCTGCGGCCGTACTCGGCCAACGTGGCGATTGCCTTCGTGGCGATCACAGCGGGTTCGGCGGCGTCGCTGGCCCAACCCTACTTGATGAAGGTGGCGATCGACCGGTACATCGCGGCCGGCCGCGTCGACGATCTGGATCGGCTCGCGATCCTGTATCTGGTGATCCTCGTCGTCGCGTTCGCGGCCGAGTACGTGCAGACGTGGACGATGCAGCTGACCGGGCAGCGGGTGATGTTCGACCTGCGCATGTCAATCTACGGTCACCTCCAGCGGCTCGACCTGAAGTACTACGACAGGAATCCGGTCGGCAGGCTGATGACGCGCGTCACGTCGGACGTCGACGCGCTCAACGATCTGTTCACCGCCGGCGTGATCACGATCTTCGGCGACGTCTTCGCGCTGGCCGGAATCATGATCATCATGATTGGCATGAACTGGCGGCTCGCGCTGGTCGCCTTCTCGGTGCTGCCGCTCATCGTGCTGGTCACGCAGTGGTTCCGCCGCAGCGTGCGGGAGTCGTACCGCGTGGTGCGCGGCCTCATCGCGCGAATCAACGCGTTCCTCCAGGAGAACATCACCGGCATGGCGACGGTGCAGCTCTTCAGACGGGAGCCGCTCAATTTCGCGAAGTTCGACCACATCGACGCCACACACCGCGACGCGAACATCTCATCGATCTTCTACTACGCGGTGTTCTATCCGGCGATTGAGGCGATCAGCAGCCTCGCGTCCGCGCTGATCATCTGGTACGGTGGCGGGCGCGTGATGCAGAGCGCGCTCACGCTCGGCGCCCTCGTCGCCTTCCTGCAGTACTCGCAGCGCTTCTTCCGGCCGATCAGCGACATGTCGGACAAGTTCAACGTGCTGCAGTCGGCGATGGCCTCCTCGGAGCGCATCTTCAAGCTGCTCGACGAGCCGCTGGAGGTGAAGACGCCCGAGCGGCCGGTGAAACGGCAGAAGCCCGTCGGCCACATCATCTTCGATCGCGTGTGGTTCGCGTACACGGATGAGGAATACGTCCTACAAGACGTGAGCTTCGAGGTGCGGCCGGGCCAGCGTGTCGGCATCGTCGGCGCGACCGGGTCTGGAAAGACGACGCTCATCAACCTGCTGCTCCGGTTCTACGACGTGAGGCGCGGCCGGATTCTGGTGGACGGCGTCGACATTCGCGAGCTCGATCTCGCCGAGCTGCGCGGGCTGTTCAGCCTCGTCCTGCAGGATGTGCATCTGTTCTCGGGCACGATTGCGGACAACATCCGCCTTGGACACTCGTCGATCGACGATCAGCGGCTGAAGCGGGCCGCGAGCGCGGTGCACGCCGAGCCGTTCATTCTGCGACTGCCGGAAGGGTACCAGAGCGCAGTCGCGGAGCGCGGCTCGACGCTGTCGGTCGGACAGAAACAGCTGCTGTCGTTCGCCCGCGCGCTGGCGTTCGACCCGCGCGTCCTGATTCTCGACGAGGCCACCTCCAGCGTCGATACGGAGACGGAGCTGATCATTCGCGACGCGCTGCACGTGCTGATGGCTGGCCGGACGACGATCGCGATTGCGCACCGTCTCTCGACGATCCAGGACATGGATAAGATTCTGGTGCTGCACAAAGGCAAGCTGCGCGAGTCGGGCACGCACCAGGAGCTGCTCGCGCATCGCGGCATCTATTTCAAGCTGTTCGAGCTGCAGTACAAGAGCGAACGGCAACAAGAGCCTCTCGAACTACGAACCCAGAACTCCGCCTAGGTCGAGGATCGCGCGCCGGCGCGACCTGAGCCGCATGCGTGTGAGGGCAGCGCGGATGTTGGTGTGGTGCGCTGCGCGCGCATCCCGGCCGTCAACAGCGCGATGAGCGCAAGCGCGACGGCTCGTTGACTCTTATCGCCGAGGATTGCAACCGCCTGACCTTGCTAGTTCTGACTTCCGCGATCGGCCGGCATGGCCTGCGGCAGCGGACGCGCAGCCAGCGGCAGCGGCGCCGATCGCTTGAAGAATCGATCGAGGAAGCTCGGCGTCGTCGATCGCGGGCTCCAGCCGAGACGCAGCACGTTCAGGTGGGCGGGGCGGCGGCCGAACGCCAGCGCTTCGTTGCAGCTCCACATGTAGATGTCGATATGGCGCCCCTGCACGGCCGGACCGGTGTCGAGCACCGTGTAGATGCCGTTGTATTTGGGCGGCAGCGAATCCATTTCGATCACCGAGCCGACGGGCAGCAGCTCGGGATCGGCTGCGGCGATTCCGGCCTGCACGGCGACGCCTGCCGTCGTGACGATCCCTTTGCAGTACGCCGTGGCGCTGAACGCCAGGCGCGCGCCGGGAATCGGGACGCCGACGGTCTCGTGCATCGTCGCCTGCCGCGCCGCATACTTCGAATCGAGCGCGGTCACTTCGTACAGCGAGGCGAAGCTGCACGCCGCGACCGCCGTCAGAATGACTTTCCGCCACACCGACCTGGCGATGATCATGAGTGTTTGTGCTGGATCATGTCATGAATCCGGCGGCGGCTTGTCACGAACGCAAGCGCGAGCGGATACGAGACACACGCAAGAATCAGCGCGTCAAGAGTCGAGCCAACGGCGTACGGGATCAGCAGCGGTTTCAGAATTGTGATCAATTGACGCCAGAATTCGCCGTGAAAAAGTGACCACTCGAAGAGCGCGGTGATCTGCGTTTTGAATCCCGGCGGAAGTCGATGGCCCGTCATCATCGCGCCCATCGTCGTCGCGATCGCGTAGTACGGCGCGAGGAACCACGGCAGGTTCGAGTAGACGCCGAGCAGCACCGCCACACGATTCACGTTCAGCAGGAACGCGAACACGATGCCGAGGATCGTGTGCAGACCGAGGAACGGTGAGAAGCCGATGAAGACTCCGAGCGCGAACGCGGCCGCCGTCCGTTCGGGCGTGTCGTCGACGTGGAGGAGCTGGCCCATCCACCGGCGAACCAGCGACTTCGTCAGGTGGATCATCGAAAGTGGCTGTAGCCGGGCGGAATCGGCTGGACCGCGCCGGAACGCACGATGGTCACGTCGCGACGTTCGGTACAGACGCCAATGCGGCTGAGCGGTGTGCCGCCGTGGCGCGCGGCCGCACCGAGGCGATGACGCCATCGCGGCCGCACCGTGAACAGCAGCTCATAATCATCTCCGGCGGAAATCGCGGTTAGCGTCGCGTCCTCCGTCTGGCGCTCGAAGATCCGCCGCGCCGTCGGTTCGATTGGGAGCATCTCCTCGTCGATCGCCACGCCGACGCCGCTTGCGTCCGCGATCTGGTGCAGGCCGTCGGCGAGCCCATCGCTCAGATCGACGCACGCCGTCGCCGCGCGGTTGCGCGAGAGCATGAGGCCGAGCCGGATGCGCGGTTCGGGACGCAAATATCTCTCCACCAGGGACGACACGGAGGACTCCGCCGTGGAGCTCTTTAATATCCGCAGACCAGCGGCAGCGCTGCCGATCGATCCGCTGACGTAAATCTCGTCGCCCGCGCGCGCGCCGCCGCGCGTCATTGCCTGCCGGCGTTTCACCGTGCCGATCACCGTGACATCGACGGTCAACGGACCGCTGGTGTTCGTCAGGTTCCCGCCGACGATGTGAATGTGATGGCGCGACGCCAGCGCGGCCAGGCCGTCGGCCATGCCGTCGAAATCGTCGACGCGGAAATCCCGCGGTAGCGCCATCGACAGCAGCGCGAGTCGCGGCAATGCGCCCATCGCGGCGAGGTCGCTCAGGTTGACGGCGAGCGCGCGATGGCCGATCGCCTCGGGAGGAACGAACGCGCGGTCGACATGCACGCCGTCGACAATCGCATCGACGCTCAGGACCTCGACGCGATTCGGTTCTGGTTCGACGACGGCGGCATCGTCGCCGATGCCGACGAGGAGCCAGTCGGGGGCGGGGGGCAGGCGCTGTTGAATGCGCGCGATCAGATCACGCTCGGTGTAGTCGGAGACCGTGGCACGCGGGCGCCCGGCCTCATTTTTCACTGCTCGCGGGGCCCCACCCCCGCTCGCTGGCGCTGCGGCGCTCGCTGCGCTCGCTCTCCTCGCGCCGGCCGCAGGCGCTTTCACTGCTCGCGGGGCCCCACCCCCGCTCGCTGGCGCTGCGGCGCTCGCTGCGCTCGCTCTCCTCGCGCCGGCCGCAGGCGCTTTCACTGCTTGCGGGGCCCCACCCCCGCTCGCTGGCGCTGCGGCGCTCGCTGCGCTCGCTCTCCTCGCGCCGGCCGCAGGCGCTACTTCGCGTAGTCAACGGCTCGCGTCTCGCGAATCACCGTCACTTTGATTTGACCGGGGTACTCGAGCTCGTTCTCGATGCGGCGCGCAATGTCCTTCGACAGCCAGACGGCTTCTTCGTCCGAGATCTTCTCGCTCTCGACCATGATGCGGATCTCGCGTCCGGCCTGCAGCGCAAACGACTTCGACACGCCTTTGAACGAATCGGCGATGCCTTCGAGCTTCTCCAGCCGCTTGACGTACGACTCGAGGATGTCGCGGCGGGCGCCGGGGCGCGCCGCCGAAATCGCGTCGGCCGCCTGCACGATCATCGCTTCGAGCGACGGCCAGTCGATGTCCATGTGATGCGCCGCCATCGCCATCACGACGGCTTCGTTCTCGCCGTGCTTCCGCAGGAAGTCGATGCCGAGCTGAAGGTGCGTGCCTTCCATCTCGCGGTCGATCGCCTTGCCGATGTCGTGCAGGAACGCCGCGCGGACGGCGCAGTGCGCGTCGAGCCCGAGTTCCTTCGCCATGATGCCGGCGAGTCGCGCGACTTCGGCCGAGTGCGCGAGGACGTTCTGTCCGTAGCTGGTGCGGAACTTCAAGCGTCCCATCAGCCGCAGGATCTCCGGGTGCAGATCGTGAAGTCCGAGCTCGAACGCGACCGCGGCCCCTTCCTTTCGGATCGCTTCGTCGGTCTCGTCCTTGACCTTCTGGACGACCTCTTCGATGCGCGCCGGGTGGATGCGGCCGTCGGCGATGAGACGCTCGATCGCTTTCTTCGCGACCTCACGGCGGTAGGGATCGAAGCCCGAGAGGATGATCGCACCCGGCGTGTCGTCGACGATCAGATCGACGCCCGTCGCCAGCTCCAGCGCGCGGATGTTGCGTCCCTCGCGCCCGATGATGCGTCCCTTGAGATCGTCGCTCGGCAGATCGACGACGGAGACGGTCGTCTCGATGGCGTGCTCGGCCGCCGACCGCTGAATCGCTTCGGTGATGTAATGCTTCGCGCGATCGACCGCCGTCTCGCGCGCCTCGGCGTCGAGCCGCTTGAGGAGATTGGCCGCATCGTGGCGGGCCTCGCTCTCCATCTGTTTGATCAGGAGCTCTTTGGCTTCGTCCGCCGTCAGACCCGCCACCCGTTCGAGCTCGCGCTGCTGCGTCGCGACCAGCTGCTCGTACTTGGCCGCCGCCGCCGCCGCCGATTTCTCGCGTTCGCTGACGGCGCGGTCGCGCGCGTTCAACTCCTTTTCGAGCCGTTCGATCGCGGCCTGGCGTTCGGTGAGTCCCGCTTCGCGCTTGCCGAGCGCCTGTTCGAGCATCGCCGACTGCTGTCGCTCCTGGCGCGCCTGGCGCTCCGCGTTCATCAGAATGTCGTGCGCTTTTTCCTTCGCCTCGAGCAGCGCCTCTTTCTTGCGCGTCTCGGCGTCGCGCTCCGCGTCCCTGCCGATGCGCAGCGCCTGCTCCTCGGCGCGGCCGACGGTTTCGGCCGCGATGCGTTTGCGGTTGGCGACCCAGACGGCAAAGACGAGGATGGCGCCGACAATCGTGACGGCGGGAACGACGAGGCTGGTCAGTGTCGGCAACTCGCGTTCTCCGGGGTCAGACCCTTCGAGATCAGACCTGCGTCTGATCCCGCCAGGCGCCGCGCGACTGAGGCGGACGAGAAGGAAGGCCCCGCTTTGCCGTGTGGGGAGGTCGATGAACCTGCGAAAGCAGGTGGAACCGCTACTAAAAGCCGCGCTTCAGGCTTCCTCGCTACAGAGGCATGCACACCACGCGGCGTCGCGACTCACTTGGGTGATACGTTGGCTCAAACGAGCCTGCCGCCATCACGCGCAAAGCAGGGAACTCAAACGCTCGAAGGATCTTAGCGTAAGGCTCGCAGGCTTCGCAAGGATCTGCCGAGCTCACTCGGCCCGCAGCGCTGCGATCGGGTCGACGCGCGTTGCCGCCGTGCAGAAATGTAACTCGCGGCTGCCGCTACCGCCGCGAGCACCGCGGTTGCGGCGGCGAACGTCGGCATATCGGTCGGGGCGACGCCCAAGAGCATGCTGCGCATGACACGGGCCAGTGGAATCGCCGCGGCGATGCCAATCGCGATGCCCGACGCGACGAGCTTCAGGCCGTGCGTCACGCTCTCCACACCATGTCGCCCGGCTGCGCTCCCGGCGCCACGCGGATGCCGATCTCCTGCGTTCTTTGCGTCACGTAAATAGGAGAGCAGACCGAAGACGCCGACCGTCGCGAGCACGATTGCGAACGTCGCAAACGCGCCGTGAAGCACCGTCCGGAATCGCGGTTGTGCCACGACGTCCGATGCGAGCCTAGACAGCGTGCACGTGGATCACATCGGCCGATCGCGCGTATTTCGTGTTGTCGTCGAGCGTCTTGGGTCGAAGGGGTGCGTCGCTTACTGTTCGGCCGCGGCCGGGCTCGTCCCTCGGGCGAACATGGAAGGTCACGCGGTCAGAACGCGATCGAGCAGGCGCTCGAGCTCGCCGGCGCGTTCGGCCAGCTCGCCGTCGCGTGCGCGGTTGATGTCTCGGCAACGGAAGAGCTCGTCGGCAATGTTGAGCGCCGCAAGCACGGCGAGGCGAAGCGAATCGCCCGTGGGCGTGGACTCGGACGCCGCCCGCATTTTCTCGTCGACGTACGCCGCCAGCCGCGCGACGTACTCCTGATCCAGCGAGCTGCGGATCGGATAGCGTTGCCCGGCGATTTCGACAGGGATCACACGTCCCTCTGACATTGCTATCAGCTATCAGCTATCAGCTATCAGCTGCCCAAAGCGTCAGCAGAAAGCTGATAGCTGAACGCTAGAGGTTCAGCCCTTCGAGCTGTTCGAGCATCTCGGTGACGCGCGTGCGGATGACGTCGCGTTCTTCCTTCAGCGTCGACAGCTCGGAGGTGAGGCCATCGTTCGAGGCGAGTCGCGCGCGCATCGAGTCCAGCTCCCGCGAGAGGCGCTGGTTTTCCTGATCGGCGCGCGCCTGATCGGCCTTCATCCGTTCGACAAGGCCGACGAGCAGCTTTACCTTCTCCTCGAGCCGATCGATCGGTTCGAGCTCAACGCTCCGCGTTGCCGTCTTCGTTGCCATACGAACAATCCTCGAATTGGATAATCGGGTAATTGGATAATCGGGTAATCGAGTAATCGGGTAATCGGGTAATCGAGTAATCGACAATTGGGCAATCGCCATAATTGGGCAATCGAGCAAAACAATTAACAATTTTCCGATTACCCAATTACCCAATTACCCAATTGAGCTACCTCTGGACCGCTCCGTGTTCGCGCACGAGCGCGCCGAGAATCGTCTCGAAGCTCTGTTGCACTTCCGCGTCGGTCAGCGTGCGCTCGCTCGATTGGAATGTCAATCGGATCGAGAGGCTCACCGCGCCTTCGGGCACGCCTTTGCCTTGGTACCGATCGAAGAAGCTGATCGCGGCAAGCGGCGACGGCACGGCGCGGGCGGCGCCGTGAATGGTGCCACGAATGATTTCCGCAGGCAAGCTGTCGGCGACGACGATCGAGACGTCGCGCACGACGAACGGATAGCGCGGGATCGGGCGCGCTGCGTCGCTCGCCGGCGCGCGTACCGCGGCAAGCCGATCGAGATTCAATTCGACGACGAACACGCGATCGTGCCGCGGCAGGCCGCGCGCATCGGCGATCGCGGGCGACACCTGACCGATGAGCCCGATCGCTTCGCCGCGCGCCGGACCGTCGTCGACGACAATCGATGCGGTCTGGCCGGCGACGAGAAAAGGCTGCGACGCCGGTTCGCATCGCACGCCCACGCCGAGCGCGTCGCACACCCGTTCGACGACGCCTTTCACGTCGAAGAAGTCGACGTCGCGCGCGCCTCCGGACCAGTGCTCGGCTGCCCCGTTGCCGGTCCACGCCACCCCGAGCGCGCGCGTCTCGCCGCCGGGCGCGAACCTGGTCCCGATCTCGAAGAGGCGCACGTCGCGGCGACCGTGACGCCGGTTGTGCGCGACGGCGTCGACCAGTCCCGGCAGCAGCAGCGGACGAAGCGTGTCGAACTTCGCTGAGAGCGGGTTCGCGACGGCGACGGGCATTGCGCCGCCGAGGACCGAGGCGAACGGTTCCGCTGCCTTCGCCTCGATGAATGCGAACGTGATCGCTTCAGACGCGCCCGCAGCCGTCATGACGCGCCGCACGACCTGATCGCGCGCGATGCGCGGGTCGGGGGCCGGCGCCGGCGCCGTCGCAACCGGGAACGTCGCGTCGAGCCGATCGAAGCCGTAGTGGCGGCCGACTTCCTCGATCAGATCGGCCTCGCGCAGCAGATCCACACGGAAGGTTGGCGCGACGGTTTCCCAGCCGTCGGCGTTCGCCCTCACATCGAGCCCGAGCGCGCGCAGAATCCGTTCGACGTCGCCGTCCGGCACCTGCGCGCCGAGCAGCTGGCCGAGCCGCGTTCGCCGCAGCACGATGCGAACCGGTCCTCGTGGCTGCGGGTAACAGTCGACGACCGGCACGGCAATGCGGCCGGCGCCAATCTGGGCGATCAGCGCAGCCGCGCGCTCGATGGCCCTCACCTGCGCGCCGATGTCGGCGCCGCGCTCGAACCGCGCCGAGGCTTCGGTTTTCAAGCCGAGGCGCTTGCTCGTGCGCCGCACGGACGAGGGCTTGAAGTACGCGCTCTCGAGCACGATGACCGTGCTCGACGCCGACACTTCGGATGCCGCGCCACCCATCACGCCGGCAATCGCCTGTGCGCGGTCGCAATCGGCGATCACGAGCATGTCGGGATCGAGCTTCCGCTCGACGTCGTCGAGCGTGACGATGCTCTCGCCTCGTTTCGCGCGCCGTACCCGAATCTCGGGACCCGCAAGCTTCGCGAGATCGAACGCGTGCATCGGCTGGCCGATTTCGAGATTCACGTAGTTGGTGATGTCGACGATGTTGCTGATCGGCCTGACGCCTGCGGCGTGCAGCCGTGCGGTGAGCCATCCAGGCGACGGACCGATCTTCACGTCCGCAACGGCGCCCGCGTACCGGGGACACAGCTCCTGGTCGTCGAGATGGATCGCGAGCCGGTCGGAGCGGCCGCTGGCCAGCGACGGTGTTTGTTCCCGGTCGCGAAGCGGCAGGCTGTAGGTCGTGGCGATTTCCCGCGCGAGACCGATCACGCTGAGACAGTCGGGTCTGTTCGCCGTGATCTCGAAATCGATCACGGCGTCGCCGCCGTCGAGCGCCTCCATCGACGCAACCTCGAATCCGCGGATGCTCAGTTTCTCGGCGATGTCTTCGGCCGGCGCGTCGAGGTCGACGAACTCGCGGAGCCAGGACAGAACTAGTCGCACGTCAATACGGAAACTGCTCGAGGAATCGAAGGTCGTTCTCGTAAAAGAGACGGATGTCTTCAACCTGGTATCGCAGGATCGCAATCCGCTCGATGCCGATGCCCCATGCGAATCCGGTGTATCGCTCCGCATCGTAGCCGACGGCTTCGAAGACCGCCGGGTGCACCATGCCGCAGCCACCCAGCTCGATCCAGCCGCTCTTCTTGCACATCGCGCAGCCGGCGCCGTCGCACTGCCAGCACGAGACGTCGAGCTCCGCGCTCGGTTCGGTGTACGGGAAGAAGCTCGCCCGGAATCGCAGCCGGATGTTCGGCGAAAACATCTCGCGTGCGAACGCGAGCAGCGTTCCTTTCAGGTCGGCGAGCGAGATCCCTTCGCCGACGACGAGCGCTTCGACCTGGGCAAAGGCTGGCGAGTGCGTCAGGTCGAGGTTGTCTCTCCGGTAGACGCGCCCGGGCGCGACGATGCGAATGGGAGGCTGGTGCGCCTGCATGTAGCGGATCTGCATCGTCGACGTGTGCGTGCGAAGCAGCGTCCGCTCGCGCGGGTCGCCGTCGAGCCCCGGCATCGGCGTGGCGAGATACAGCGTGTCCTGCATGTCGCGCGCAGGATGTTCGGCCGGCATGTTCAACGCGTCGAAGCAGTGCCACTCGTCCTCGACTTCCGGACCTTCGACGACGGTGAAGCCCATGCGCGTGAAGATCTCTTCGAGCCGATCGCGGACGACGGTGAGTGGATGGCGGTGCCCGAGCGCCGGCAGGCGCCCGGGGAGCGTGACGTCGACCGCGCCGGCAGGTCGGGCGGTCGCGGCGGCGTGCTCTCCGTACTGCGTCCAGCGGGCTTCGATCGCCTGTTTCAGCTCGTTGGCGTAACGGCCGATGTTCTTTTTCTGGTCCGGCGGCGCGCTCGCGATGAGCTGCATCCACGAGGCGGTGACGCTGTTCTTGCGTCCGAGATAGCGGTCGCGAATCGACTGCGCGTCGCGCGGGGACGCCGCCGCCGCCAGCTCGCGCTCGAATGCGGCGACGTGCTGCGCGACCGATTCAGCATTGGGAAGGAGATCGGCCGGCACGCCGGCGGCCCTATGAGGCGCGGGCCGCGGTTTTTGCGGCCGTCTTGGCCTGCTTCGCGAGCGTCGCGAACGCCGCCGGCGACGACACGGCGAGCTCCGACAGGCTCTTGCGATCCAGCGCGACGCCGGCGTTCCTGAGCCCGTTCATCAGCTGACCGTACGTGAGGCCATGTTCGCGCGCGGCGGCATTGATGCGGACGATCCAGAGGCGCCGGAAGTCGCGCTTCTTGCGGCGGCGGCCGACGAACGCGTACTTCAGCGCGGTGTCGACCGACTCTTTCGCGGCGCGATACAGCTTGCTCTTGTTGGCGTAATAACCCTTCGCCAGACCAAGCAGCTTCTTGCGCTTCGCGCGGCGAACCGTTCCTCTCTTGACGCGGGGCATCTCGAATCTCCCTAATCGCTATTTCCCAAGCCCGAAGCCCGAATCCCGAATCCCTATTTGTAAGGCAGCATGCGCGCGAGCTTCGGCGCGTCCACGTCCGCCACAGCGACCGTGCCCCTGAGCTTTCGCTTCCGGCTGGTCGTCTTGCTGCTCAGGATGTGCTGCTTGAACGCCTTGCTCCGCAGGAACTTTCCGCGCTTGGTTCGCTTGAACCGTTTCGCGGCGCCGCGGTGCGTCTTGATCTTCTGTTTGGGCATCGTTCCTCTCTACGTCGTCGTCGTTTGCCTCGCCACCGGCTTCGGCTTGCCGCCGCCTGTCGGAGGACGTCGGCTCAGGATGGTGTGCATCTGGTTCCCTTCCATCCGCGGCATCGTCTCCGCAATGGCGACGTCGCGCAGCTCGTCGACGAGCCGCTCGAGGATGCGCCGCCCGATCTCGGGGTGCGCCATCTCACGCCCGCGGAAGAAAATCGTCGCCTTCACCTTGTCGCCATCTTCGAGGAAGCGCTCGATGTGCTTCTTCTTGAACTGATAGTCGTGCTCGTCGACCTTCGGGCGGAACTTGATCTCCTTGACCTCGATCACCTTCTGGTGCCGGCGGGCCTCGCGCGCGCGCTTCTGCTCCTGGTACTGGTACTTCCCGAAATCCATGATGCGGCAGACCGGCGGGCTGGCCGTCGGCGAGATCTCGACCAGGTCGAGCCCCTTCTGCTTGGCGATCGCGAGCGCCTGCGGCGGCGGCATGATGCCGAGCTGCGCGCCGGTGTCATCGATCACGCGGATTTCGCGGACGCGAATGCGTTCGTTGACCCGCACGCGGTCGTCGCGGCGGGGACTACTGGTAAAAGCGATAAAGCCTCCTTACTGAAATGACGTTACACGCATGGCATCCGGAGCGGGATGTCCCGCCGCACGTTCGACTCTTCCTTTGTTCGCGATTTCGTCGCGCGCGGCCGCGATGAACGGATCGATCGAGCTCGAACCTTTGTCGCCGCCAGACCGTTCGCGCACCGACACCGTGCCTTCAGCGGCTTCGCGATCCCCGACGACTAGCATATAGGGGATCTTCTGCAGCTGCGCCTCCCGGATCTTGAAACCGATCTTCTCCTGCCGGTCGTCGAGATCGGCGCGCAAGCCGGCCCCTTTCAGCCGATCGCGCACGCCCGCCGCGTACTCGATGTGCCGATCCGCGATCGGCAGCACCGTCGCCTGCACCGGCGCGAGCCACAGCGGAAACGCGCCGGCGTAATGCTCGATGAGGAGTGCGATGAAGCGCTCGAAGCTGCCGAAGATCGCGCGGTGAATCACAATCGGCCGATGTTCCCTGTTATCGGGGCCGATGTATTTGAGATCGAAACGCTCCGGCGCGTTGTAATCGAGCTGGATAGTCGCACACTGCCACTTGCGGCCGATTGCGTCAGTGATGTCGAAATCAATCTTCGGGCCGTAGAATGCACCGTCGCCTTCGCTGATCGTATACGGCTGTCCTGACTTGTCGAGGGCGCTCTTGAGCTGTGCTTCCGCCGAGTCCCATGTTGCAATTTCGCCCATGAAGTCGGGTGGCCGGGTGGACAGCTTGGCCGTGTATTCGAGCCCGAAGTCGCCGTATACGCGTTGCACGAGTCCGAGCATCCGTTCGACTTCGTCGCCAATCTGGTCCTGCATCAGGAAACTGTGGCCGTCGTCCTGAGCGAACTGACGCACGCGCGTCAGGCCCGCGAGCACGCCGGACGCTTCGTTGCGATGCAGCGGTGTCTGCTCGTGAAACCGCAGCGGCAGCTCGCGGTAACTGTGCGTCCGGCTCGCGTACAGCAGGTATTGGCCGGGGCAGTTCATCGCCTTCATCCCCATCTGCTCGTTTTCCGATTCGATGAGGAACATGTTCTGCCGGTAGTGCTGCCAATGGCCCGACATCTCCCACAACGCCTTGTTGTAGACGAGAGGCGTCTTGACCTCGATCCAGCCGGTCGGCAGCAGCACGTCGCGCATGTAGCTCGCGAGCGTGTTGTACAAAACCGTCCCCTTGCCGTCCCAAAAGGTCGCGCCAGGCGCCCAGGGATGGAAGATGAACAGCCCGAGCTCCTTTCCGAGCTTGCGGTGGTCTCGTTTCTTCGCCTCTTCGATCTGCGTGAGGTACCCCTTCAGATCCTTGTCGGAGACGAATGCCGTGCCGTAGATCCGCTGCATCGGCGCGTTGCGCGCGTCGCCTTTCCAGTACGCGTTCGACGTGTTCAGCAGCTTGAACGCCTTCAGCTTTCCGGTCGACGGCACGTGCGGACCGACGCAGAAATCGATGAAGGTATCAGGATCCTTGATCGTGTAGCAGGAGACTTCCTTCTGGCCTTCGGTCTTCTCCTCGATCAGCTGCACCTTCAGCGGCTCGCCGCGCGCGGCGAAGAACTCCTTCGCCTTCTCCCGCGGCCACAGCTGCCGCTCGTAAGGCAGATCCTGCGTCGCGAGCTCCTTCATCTTCTTCTCAATGAGTTCGAGATCCTCCGGCACGAACGGCCGCTCGACGACGAAGTCGTAGAAGAAGCCTTCGTCGGTCGCCGGCCCGATGCCGCACTGCGTGCCGGGGAAGAGATTGGTCACCGCGGCGGCGAGCAGATGCGCCGTGCTGTGACGGTAGAGCGGCAGCGCCTCAGGGCTCTTGTCCGTGACGATCCGAACCGCGCCGTCTTTCTGCAGAGGATAGGAAAGATCGACGAGCCTGCCGTCGACGACCGCCGCGAGCGCGGCGCGCGCAAGGTTCGGAGAGATCCCTTCCGCCACGTCGCGGACGGGTGTGCCTGCGGGGACGCTGCGACTCGACCCGTCCGGAAGCGTGATGCTGACTTGGCTCATGAAACGTCGGAGAGGTAAGGCCCTTCGACTCGAATGGTAGGCACGGGTGGACTCGAACCACCGACCTCCTGCGTGTCAAGCAGGCGCTCTAACCTCTGAGCTACGCGCCTACATTTCAAAAATCAGGCGTAAAAACGAACCCTCAGTATAACAGAATCGGGTGATTGGGTAATTTGGTGATTGGGTAATTGACGGAACGATCGGGCGTCGGATTCGTTCAATTACTCGATGACCCGACTATCCAATTACCCAATTCTCAAGCGGCTTTCTTCTCGCTGAGCCGTTCGATCGCCTTGTCGAGAATCGGATCGGCAGTCGGCGGCGGCGCGCCGAATTCGGTGACGTCCGGTTCGTCGACCGCCACGGTCGGGTCGAGGCCTTTTTCGTGCAGCGGCGCGCCGGAAGGCGTGAGGTAGCGCAGCGTCGAGAGCCACAGGCCGCTGCCATCGGGAAGTTTGATCAGCTTCTGCTGTGCCGCGCGTCCGATCGTGTGCTCACCGATCAGATCGGCGCGGTGGTTGCCGGCCAGCGCCGATGCGAACAGCTCCGCCGCGGCCGACGTGCCCGTGTCGATCAGCACCACGGTCGGTGCGGAGATCGTCGCGTCGCTCGAGCTCGCGGCGATCGGCTCGCGCACGCCCCCCTTGGATTCGCGAATCGCGAGCGTGCCGCTCGGCACGAACAGCCGCGCGATGGCGAGCCCTTCCTCCGGCGATCCGCTGGAGGTGCGGCGGACGTCGACGATCAACTTCGCTGCGCCGTTCTTCCTGAGGTCGTCGGCGGCCGACTTCACGTGGCCGGCCGCGTCGGGGTCGATCGCGGCGATGCGAATGTAGCCGACGCCCGGCGCGGCAACCCGGCCGCTCACCGCGGCCGACGGTTCCACTTCCCGCGTCAGCTCGACGACGTGCGGATCGGCTGCATTGCCGCGAATGACGGTGAGCTTCAGCTTCGAGCCCGCCACGCCGCGCAGTACGCGCATGCCTTCCCACACCGACATCTCGCGCGTCGGCGTCTCGTTGATCATGCGGATGTAGTCGCCGGCGCGCAGGCCGGCTTTCGCAGCGGGCGAATTGTCGCGTGCGGCGATGACGCGCAAATAGTACTGGCGCGTCAACTCGAGACCGACGCCGGCGGGCGCCGGCGGGGCGCCGCTTTCCACCTGTCTGACCTGGTCGGGCGTGAGGTACGCGCTGTCCGGATCGAGGCCCTCGGCGAGACCTCGCATCGCGCCGCGCATGACCTTGTCCATGTCGGCCTCTTCGACGTAGTTGCTCGATACGAGCCCGACGACGTCGTCGAAGATCTTGAGGTGCTGGTACGTGTCCTCGCGCGCCATTACCTTGCCGAGGAAACCGCCGACGATCGCGAAGGCGACGACCGGGGCGGAGATTGTCATGACTATCAGGCGCGTTCTTGCCGACATAAACACCTAATTTGAAGCCGCCACACTCGGACGCTGCTATCTCAGCGTCTCTTCAGCCATTGTAACGGGTCGACGGGCTGCCCGTCGACGCGAAGCTCGAAATACAATCCTGTACCGCCGGATGCGGCCGGACCAACTGAGCCGAGCGCCTGACCCTTGGCGACGCGGTCGCCCTTCTTCACATTCAACTCCAGCAGGTCGCCGTACAGGCTGAACGTTTGCGATCCGTGATCCAGGATGACCAGGTTCCCGAATCCGACAAACGTTCCCGCGAACGCGATAACGCCGTCATGGATCGCGCGCGTGTCAGCGCCGTCGGCGGCGGCGATTTCGACGCCGTTCGAGCGCGAGCCGCGGCCGAACCGCGTTCTGACGGTGCCGGCCACCGGCCAGTCGAGATCGCCTCGAAAGGGAGCGAGCGGAAGCGTCGCGGCGTCAGCGGCGCCGCCCGCCGCCGCGTTGCGCAGCGCGGCCTGCAGCCGCTGCTGGGCCGCCTGCAGCTCGCCCGAGAGCTGCGCGTTCAGGTCGCGTCTGCGATCGATGTCGCGGATCAGATCGTTCTTGGCCAGCGCGGCGCGTTCGGCGGCGATTCTCGCTTTCTCGGCCTTGTCGCGCAGCGCGGCGAGCTGGCGTCCGCGCTCTTCGAGCGTCCTGCGCGCCGATCGCAGCTCGGCGACGGTCTGCTGGTGCGCCGCGATGCGATCGCGGTCCAGCTTGGCGATGGCCGCCACCGTGCGCGTCGCCTGACCGAACCGCCGCAAATCGGGAGTGGAAAGCAGCAGCCGCAGGTAGCGCGCTTCTCCGAGCTTGTAGATTTCAACGATCCGCTGCCGCAGCTCCGGCAGCGAAGCCCGCTCCGACTGCTGAAGCGTCTGCATGCGCGCGTTGGTCGCCTCGAGATCGGTCGAGGCCTTCGCGAGGTCGCGGTCGATCTGTTTCAATTCCTCTATCCGAAGCTGCCGATCCACTTCGAGCCTGCGCAGGTCGCCCAAGAGCGTCCGTTCTTCTGATGCGAGCCGGTCGGCCTCGCGCTGCAGCGCCTGCAGCCGCTCGCCGGCGCGGCGGGCCATCGCCTCGGTGCGCGCGCGATCGTTTTGCTGGGCGGCGACGCTGACTAACGAAAAGATCACGAGGAACGCGGAGAACGCTTTTCTCCGGAGCCCCCAGGCCCCAGCCCCCAGGCCCCAGCCCCCAGGGACCAGCCCATTAAAAAAGCGGCTTGCCATCGATCTCTGATGGTATCGGCACGCCGAAGAACTTCAGCACCGTCGGGGCGATGTCGATGATCTGCGCGCGGCTGGCGTCGACCTGCCGGCTCGAGATGAGCACGCCGGAGGTCTGCTTGTAATCGAACGATCCATGGTCGCCCGACCACTTCTTCATATTCGGATACACGATCCCCGGGGGTGAGCCACCGAGCGTCGACTGCCACGAGACGCGGTAGCCGTCGGCCAGGCCGACCTGGAGCTCGGATGCGTTTTCGAAGAACGGACCCGAGTAGACCTCGTCGCGCTTGTAGACGGCATCCACCATCCGTTGATTCGTGTTCGGGTCGGTCATCGTCAGCAACCGCGCCGCGAGATCGTTTTCCACCTGCTTCGCCTCCGCGCCCGATGAGACGATGCCGTGGCCCTCGCGTCCCTTCAGGTTCAAGTACACCTGACCGAGGCCCATCGCATAGGCTCGCGTGCGCGACCAGTCGACGTTCTCCCAGAACGTGCCGCCGCCGAACAGGTCCTGCAGCTTCTTCTCGCCGGGCGTCTGACCCTGGATGGCCATGAAGCCTTCCTGCACGAGCCATGTATTGAGATTCACTGACTGGCGAAACGAGTGGAAGCCATGGTCCGACACGATGACGATCGGCGTCGACTGATCGACCTTTGCCATCACCTCGCCGACGAAATCGTCGCACCGGCGATAGACGCGTTCGATCGAATCGCCGAACCTGGTGGCGAGATTCTTGTCGTACATCGGATGCTGCGGATCGATGAGCCGCCACATCATGTGCTGGACGCGATCGGTCGATTCGATGACGCCGACGAGCAGATCCCACTGCTTCGCCTCGAGCCGCTGCAGGATGACCTGCGCGCGGTCGTCGAACGCGCGATACAGATCGTCCATGAACGTCTTCTCGTCGATCCGATCTTCGTTGAGCGGCCAGGTCGCTTCGGCCCAGCCGAGCGTGCGATACGGCCCGAGCCGCTCGTACAGATCGGCGGAGAACGATGGGGGCGACGACATCGGCGTCGGCGGCTGATCGGGTTTGAAGTTGATGGGAGAGATATAGAGCTGCAGCTCGGACCCGGCGTTGATCAAATAGAGCTGCGCCATGCCATGGACTCTCAGCAGCAGATTGATCGAGAAATCGAGGTAGATCCACTTGCTCCATTCGTGCTCGCCGAGATGAATGGAGTTGTCGCCCAGGTCGATCGTCGCCGACTTGCCCGCCTTGTTCCAATGGATTGTCATCGGCAGGCGGACGTCTTCGCGCGCTTCGAGCTCGGCGAGCTTCATCTTCTCCATCTCGGAGAAGCCGCCGCGCGGCGCCTTCGCCCGCAGTTCGCGGATCTGCTGCTTGACGATCGGGTTCGGCGGACCGACGAGCTCGGTCTGCGCCGTCTCGGCGTCGAACACGAGCCGCTTCAGGATGCCGCCGAATTCGGTGTTTCCCTCTTCGTATCGACTGAGATCGGTGCCGAAGTAATAGAAAGTCCCCATCGTCCGCCGGATGTCAGGAAGCGGCAGCCCGGACAGCATCTCGCCGTTCGGCACTTCCTCGGGCGGAAACGTGACGGGCACCGTCAGCTCGCTCGAGCGAACACCCGCCCGTCCCGCCGTCACCCAGAACGAGGTGCCGCCGCGAATCGATCGAATGTCGGGCCTCGAGATCGGAATGTAGTTGAGGATGAAGCGCGGAGGCTCGAAATGGACCATGCCGAGATCCGGCAGGTAGGTGTTCGTGTCGCGGATGAGGAAGTCGTAGATGTTGTGCTTGCCCGCGTTCACGCCGGTCGCGAACGACGCCCACGCGGTCGGCGACTCCGGTGAGTGGGTCGTCTCCAGGGGACGCACGCCGCTGCCACGCTTCGCGAGCTTTTGCATGTTCGGCAGCTTGCCTTCGTCCATCCACTTCTGCACGAGACGCGGATCCATCCCGTCGAAACCGAGGATGACGAGTTTCTGGCGAAACTTTTCCGGAGGGCGGCCACCGCTGCAGGAGAGAGTGAGACAAACAACGGCCGAGCTGAACAGCAGGCGTTTCACAATGTCGGGAAGCGCGAATTATATCATTACGATCGCGCGGGGCCCCACCCCCGCGCGCTGACGCGCTCGCACCGTAGTGCTCGCGCGTATCAAGAACAGGGCGTCGCGCGAGACTTCACCCGCGCGCGCCGAGGCGCTCGCACGGTAGTGCTCGCGCGTATCAAGAACAGAGCGTCACAGAACACATGCGAGTATTAGGTATTGACGTCGGCGCGCGGCGCGTGGGGCTCGCAATCAGCGACGCGTCGAAGACGCTGGCGCGGCCGCTCGAAACGATTGCCGTCGGCAACGGCGGCGAGGCGGTCGATCGTGTCGGGGAACGCATCGCGCGGCTCGCATCCGAGGATGACGGCCTGGCGGCGATCGTCGTCGGATTGCCGCGCAGCCTCGACGGCTCGGCGACCGACGAAACGAAACGCGTGATGACGTTCGTCGAGGCGCTCCGCCATCGAACGTCGCTGCCGATCGCGACGGAAGACGAGCGCCTGACGAGCCGTGAAGCCGAGAGCCGCCTCGCCGTCCGCGAGCGCGACTGGAGAGAGCGAAAGAAGAAGCTCGATGCCGCCGCGGCCGCCATCATCCTTCAGGATTATCTGGACCGGTCGTGAAGAAACTTTTCATCGTCTTCTTATTGATCCTCGTCGCCGCCGGCGCGTTCGCCGCGCTGATCTACGGCCGCGTCCGGCAACCGTACCGCGCCTACGCGGGCGCGGAACAGTTCGTCGACATCCCGCAGGGCGCCGGAAGCCGCACGATCGGCCAGCGGTTGGTGGACGCAGGCATCGTTCACGATCTGCTCACGTTCCGAGCGGCGCTGTGGCTGACCGGTGAAGGGCGGCATCTGAAGGCCGGCGAGTACCGCTTCGATCGTCCGATGACGCCGCCGGAAGTCATCGACAAGATCGCGCGCGGCGACGTGTACGTCATTCACATCACCTTTCGCGAAGGCCTGACGATGTTCGAGATGGCGCAGCTGTTCGAGTCGCACGGACTCGGCCAGGCCGCGGCCTTTCTCGAAGCGGCGAGAGATCCGACGCCGATTCGCGAGATCGATCGCGACGCAAAGACCCTCGAAGGGTACTTGTTCCCGGAAACCTACGCCGTGCCACGCCGCGCCGATGCACATCAGCTCGTGCGGCAGATGGTGGAGCAGTTCCGGCACGCGTTCACGTCCGAGCTGCGAACCGCAGCCGCGGACCGAAACCTCACGCCGCATCAGGCCGTGACGCTCGCATCGATCGTCGAAAAGGAAACGGGCCGGGCGGACGAACGGCCGATCGTCGCCGCCGTCTATACGAATCGACTCCGGATTGGGATGGCGCTGCAGTGCGATCCGACGGTGATCTACGCGCTGGAGCTGGCCGGCCGCTACACGGGCAATCTCCACAAAGACGATCTCGCCATGGACTCGCCGTACAACACGTATCGGTATCCAGGCCTGCCCCCTGGTCCCATCGCGTCGCCGGGCCGCGCATCGCTCGATGCGGCGGTGCATCCGGCCGCTGCCGACTCTCTCTACTTCGTCAGCCGCAACGACGGATCGCACGTCTTCGCGCGGACGCTCGACGAACACAATCGGAACGTGCAGAAGTTTCAAGTGCAGTACTTCAGAGATCTCAGAGCGGCCGAGGCGGGAAGGGCGCATAATCCTCGTCCATGAGACGTCTCGTCAGCGCCCTGGCCGCCGCTCTTCTCCTCGCCGCGGCACCCGCCGACGTCGTCACGCAGGTCCGCGCCTGGCGCCAGCAGCACGAGAAGGAAATTCTTCGAGAGCTGTTCGACTTCCTGTCGATTCCAAACGTCGCCGCAGACGCGCCGAACATCAAACGCAACGCCGACGCGCTTGCGCGGATGTTCGAGCGGCGCCGGTTCGCCCCGGAGCTGATTGCCGGCGCCGGTCCGCCGCTCGTCGTCGCCGAACGGCGTCTGCCGAACACGCGCCGGACCATCACGTTCTACTTTCATTACGACGGACAACCGGTGAACGCGGCCGAGTGGATCTACGAGCCGCCGTTCAAGCCGGTCATCGTGGCGCCGCACGAGCCGCAGGGACGGACGATCACGCTCGAGACATGGCGGGACGTGATCGATCCGGAGTGGCGCGTCTACGGCCGCAGCTCGTCGGACGACAAGTCGCCGATCGTGGCGTTGCTCAGCGCAATCGAAGCGCTGGACGCCGCCAACATCCCGCTCACCTCGAACGTCCGCGTGCTCATGGAAGGCGAGGAAGAGGCGGGCTCGCCGCATCTCGAGTCGACGCTGCACGACCACGCCGACAAGATTCGCGCCGACGCGGTGCTCCTCGTCGACGGCCCACGCCACGCGAGCGATCGGCCGACGCTCAACTTCGGCGCACGCGGCATCATGAATGCCGTCGTGACCGTTTACGGACCGGTGAGCGATTTACACAGCGGCAACTACGGCAACTGGGCTCCGAATCCGGCGCTTCAGCTCGCGCGGCTGCTGGCCTCGATGAAAGACGACAGCGGGCGTGTCACCATCGACGGCTTCTACGACGACGTCGCGCCGCTGACCGCCGAGGAAAAACGTGCGATCGACGAGATACCGGACGTCGCGCCGACGCTGATGAAAACCTTCGGCTTCTCGCGTCCCGAAAGCGCCGATCGACTCGAGCTCCGCCACAACCTGCCGACGCTGAACATCAACGCGATGGATGCCGGCGGCGGCGTCGCCGGACAGGGACGCACGATCATTCCCGCCACGGCGAACGCGCGGCTCGATCTGCGATTCGTCAAGAACGTCGATCCTGCGAAGCAGCTCGAGCGCCTCGTCGCCCATATCAGAAAGCAGGGCTACTTCATCGTCGACAAGGAACCGGATGCAGCGCTGCGTGCAGCGCATCCGCTGATTGCCGGCGTCACCAGAGTCGGCGGCTATCCGGCCGGACGAACCTCGCTCGACGCGCCGATCGCACGCGCGATCTCGAAGGCCGTCGCCGACGCGGCGGGTGGATCGATCGTCCGGCTGCCGACGATCGGCGGCAGCGCGCCCTTCTACCTGTTCAGCGACGTGTTGAAGGTGCCGACGATCGGGCTGTCGATCGTCAACTTCGACAACAACCAGCACGGGCCGAACGAGAACGTGCGCATCAAGAACATCTGGGAAGGAATCGAATCTATGGCGGCGATCCTCGCCATGCCATGACGAGACCGGCATGACGCGCGCATTCGCCATCGTGACCACCGAACCGCTGTTCGGCGAGCCTACCGTTCCCCCCATTTCAGCTTCTGCCGCAGGACTTCGAAATAGCTGCGCGTCGACGGGCGAATGAGGCGCAGCGTCCGCTCGGCGCGGCAAATCCGGATTTCGTCGCCCGCCTGCAGCTGGAGACCAGCCTGGCCGTCGAAGGTCACGTAGAGCTCATCCCGCTCCTCGATGTGCGGCTGCACGCGGACCGGCGAGGAAGCGGGAACCACAATCGGCCGGTTCGTCAACGTGTGCGGCGCGATTGGCGTCAGGAGCAACGCGTCGAGCGTCGGTTGCACGATCGGTCCGCCGGCAGCGAGGTTGTACGCCGTCGATCCGGTCGGCGTCGCGACGATCAGGCCGTCCGCCTTGACGCGCGTCACGAATTCGCTGCCGATCGACACCGACAGGTCGATCATCCGCGACCGCGCGGCCTTC
The DNA here is from genome assembly GCA_003222395.1 of Acidobacteriota bacterium. GTDB lineage: Bacteria > Acidobacteriota > Vicinamibacteria > Vicinamibacterales > CAVVIG01 > Gp6-AA45. The sequence goes on along the minus strand of QHWB01000048.1, from coordinate 52,647 downwards.
GTGATGACGACGTCGTTCAGCGCGATGTACTCCGGCACAGATCCATCGATCCTGGTCGTCGTCGACCGCAGCATCATGCGCTCTTCGATGCGGCCGCGATCGCTCAGGGCGGCCTCGAGAGCAGGATACAGTTCCGGCAGCGTCACCTCGGTGAGGAACCCGAGACTGCCGAAATTGACGCCGAGGATGGGCACGTTCGATCCAGTCGCGCCGATGCAGTCGGCCATCGACAGCAGCGTGCCGTCGCCGCCGAGCACCACCACGAGATCGACGCTCTGGGCAATCGCCGCTTTGTCGGCGGCGGCATGCGGCGGCGCCGGGCGCGGCAGCAGCGCCGACGTCGCCGTTTCGAAGACGGGCTCGATGCCGCGCGCCGTCAGCCAGGACGCGATCTCGACCAGGTGCGGCGTCGCTTCGCGCAAATGCGACTTGGCGAAGATGCCGACGCGTCTCGGAATGGTCACCTCGGGCTATCTTACGTCGGGTCGGCGGCGACGCCGACCGGCCGGCTTTCCATCGCTTTGATAATGGTCACGAGCGCCGCGTTCACCGGACAGGCGATGCCGTACCGGCGGCCCAACTCGACGACCGCTCCGTTCATGTGATCGATCTCGGTCGGTTTGCCTTTGAGCAAATCCTGGCGCATCGACGCGATGTTTCGCGACGGGCCGAACACCTCCTTCAGCGCGTGCAGGAAATCGATGTCGAACGCCACACCGTCGGCGCGCGCGACGTGCAGGCACTCGTCGATGACGATCTGGTTGAGCGCGTCGAGGCCGACGTCGGCGATGCCGCCGACTTCAGTACCGATAATCGACGTGATCGGATTGATCACGCAGTTGAAGATCAGCTTCCTCCACACGTCGACGTTGATGTCGTCCGATACGCGGCCGTCAAGACCCGACGCCGTCAGGAGCAATGCGATCGCGCGGCTGCGATCGCCCGCCTCGATGAGGGTGTAGCCCGACACCTTCAGATCGACGACGCCGGGTTCGCGGAAGATCGCGCCGAACTGCGTAATGGCCCGCAGCACGACCGATCGGTCCCCGATCGCGGCCTTGACGATGCGCTCGCCGTGCAGGCCGTTCTGGACGCACAGGATGATGGTGTCGTCGCGAACGAGGTGTGCGATCGAAGCGGCGGCGGCGCGGTTGTCGTTGACCTTCGTCGTGAGCAGCACCAGCGTGTTCGGCGGCACCGCGTCGACGGCGGTCGTGGCGCGGACCTGCGCCGTCAGCACCTCGCGTCCGATCATGCGCAGGCCTTCGCGATTGATGGCCTGGACGTGTGCGCCGCGCGCGACGACGGTCACGTCGTGATTCGCGGCGAGCTTCGCCGCGTAAACGCTGCCGATCGCGCCGGCGCCGAGCACGATGACGTTCATCTGAGGTGCAGGAAGAATTCCTGATTCCCGGTCGCGCCGGTAATCGCCGACGGCGTCATGCCGGCGCGATGCAGGCCGATGGCCCGCGCCGCTTCCGATACGCGGTCGATGACTGCCTCGTGCACGGCGGGGTCGGTCACAAGGCCGTGCTTGCCGACCTGTTCGCGACCCGCTTCGAACTGCGGCTTCACGAGCGCCACGATGTCGGCGCCGGCGTCGAGAAACGGTTGGAGCGGCGGCAGAATCAGCCGCAGCGAGATGAACGACACGTCGATCGTCACCAGCGACACATCATGCGGCACGTCGTCGCGCGTGAGCGACCGCGCGTTGACGTGCTCGCGGACGATCACTCGGGGATCGTTCCGCAGACGCCAGTCGAGCTGTCCGTGGCCGACGTCGAGCGCGATGACGGATTCGGCGCCGCGCTGCAGCAGCACGTCGGTGAAGCCGCCGGTCGATGCGCCGACGTCGAGCGCGCGGCGGCCGCGAGGATCGATCCTGAACGCGTCGAGCGCGTGCGCCAGCTTGACGCCGCCGCGACCGACGTACGGATGGTCCGGCGCGACGAGATCGACGTGTGCGGCGGTGTCGGTGGGCGTTCCCGCTTTCGAGACGACATGACCGTCGACTGTCACCTGACCGGCGAGGATCAGCGCGCGCGCACGTTCGCGCGATGGCGCGAGGCCGCGGTCGACGAGCGCCACGTCGAGCCTGACTTTTTTCAATTCCGCCTGGAGACGACCCAGTCGGCGATCGCCCCGAGATGTCCTGAGGTGAGCTGCGCATCCTGCAGCGTCCGGTGCGCGCGCACCGCGCATTCCGACGCGAGGCGGTGCGACTCCTCGAGGCCGAACAGCGCCGGATATGTCGGCTTCGAGCCGGCGGCGTCCTTGCCCGTGGTCTTGCCGAGCTGCTCCGCGCTCCCCTCCACGTCGAGGATGTCGTCGACGATCTGAAACGCGAGGCCGAGATCGGTCGCGTAACGATCGACGGCGCCAACCAGACCATCCGGCGCGCCGGCCATGATCGCGCCGCTCACCGCGGCCGCGCGGATAAGCGCGCCCGTCTTGCGCGCGTGCATCGCGCGGAGGCCGTCGCGATCGAGAACGATCGTGCGCGGGCCCGCCTGACCGGCTGCCTGCAGGTCGATCGTCTGCCCGCCCACCATGCCGGCCGCGCCGGCCGCTTCCGCGACGAGGCGGATGACACGCAGCTTGCGGTCGGCGATGTCGGCGTCGGGCCCGATCGGCTCCCGCGCCAGCAGCGTGAAGGCTTCGGCGTGAAGGCCGTCGCCCGCCAGGATCGCTATGCCGTCGCCGAATTTCACGTGCAGCGTCGGCTGTCCGCGGCGCAGCGTGTCGTTGTCCATCGCCGGCAGATCGTCGTGGATGAGGGAGTAGGTGTGAATCATCTCGATGGCGCAGGCGGCGGGCAAAGCCAGCTCCATCGCAGGCGTGAAGCGCTGCATCGCATCCGCGTGTCGCAGCCCCGCAGGGCTGCGATCGACCGCATCGGCGGCGGCGAGCGCGAGGATCGGCCGCAGCCGCTTGCCGCCGGCAAAGACGCTGTAGCGCATCGCCTCGCTCACGATTTCGGGACACGTCGGCGGCGCCGGCAGGTATCGGTTCAGCGCATCGTCGACCTCGGCCCGCGCGATCTTCAGAAAGCCGGCGAGCGTGTCGACCACGACCGCCTACCCGCGGCGCGAGTCGTCGGCGGCGAACGAAGAGGGCGCCGGCTTCAGCTCTCCGCGTTCGTTGAGAATCTCGATGCGGCGCTCGGCTTCCTCGAGCCGCGCGTGACAGAAGCGCGAGAGCTGTACGCCGCGCTCGTACAAGGCGAGCGATTGTTCGAGCGCGATGTCCCCCTCCTCGAGCTTCTTGACGATCGATTCGAGCTCGGCGATCGCCGCCTCGAAGTCCTTTGTCGATGTGTCGCTCATGAGGTCTTGGTCACCTTAGCCTCAATTTCGCCGCGACTCAAGGTGACGCGTATGTGGTCGTCCGGCGCCACGCCGGTGGCGTCTCGGAGCACGCGCGTCTTGTCGGCATTCCACGCGACAGCGTATCCGCGGCCGAGGACGGCGAGCGGGCTGAGCACATCGAGGCGGCCGGCGACGGCCCGCAGCTGTCCGGCTGCGCGATCCTGCCGGCGCGTCGCCGCGCTCGTCAAACGGCCGTCTGCGGCAACGAGCCGCGTGCGCATCGTCGCCAGCTGCCGGCTGACGTCCAGGCCAGCCAGCTGCCGCTCGAGCTGCTGGAGCCGTCGTGCGTTGACGCCCAGGCCGGCGCGGAAGACCCGCGCGAGCGCGTGCGACAGCTCCGCGACGTGGCGGCCGCGCATCGCGATGCGTCCCGGAAATCCGGCGAGCGCGGGACGCGCGCCAATGACGTGCACGCGGCGGCTCAGGCCCTGAATGCGGCTGCGCGCGGACGCGTGCAGACGATCACGGAGTCGATCGATTCGGCCGCAGAACTCGTCCTTGCGCGAGACGACCAGCTCCGCTGCCGCCGACGGCGTCGGCGCGCGTACGTCGGCCACGAAATCGGCAATCGTCACGTCGGTCTCGTGGCCGACCGCCGAGATGACCGGCACCGGCACGCGGCCGATCGCGCGCGCAACCATCTCTTCATTGAACGCCCACAGGTCTTCCATCGAACCGCCGCCGCGCCCGACGATGACGACGTCGACGCCGGGGACGCGCGCAATCTGCCGCAGCGCCCGCGCGATATCAGATGCCGCATCCTCACCCTGCACACGCGCCGGGCAGATGATCAGATGAGCGTTCGTATACCGCCGCCTCAGTACTTTGATGATGTCGCGAATCGCGGCGCCGTCGAGCGACGTCACGATGCCAATCTTGCGCGGCAGCGCCGGCAGGGCGCGTTTCCGCGCCGGGTCGAACAGGCCTTCCTGCTGCAGACGCTTTTTCAGCTGTTCGAATGCGAGCTGCAGCGCACCGAGTCCCTGCGGTTCGAGATGCTCGCAGACAAGTTGATATTCGCCCTTCGGTTCATAGACCGAAATCTTGCCGCGCGCGACGACGCGCGTGCCGTCGGTCGGTTTGAATTTGAGGTACCGCAGCGCGGCCTTGAACATGAAGCCGCGCAGCTGCGAGCGATCGTCCTTCAGCGTGAAGTACAGATGACCGGTGTTCCACACGCGGCAGTTGGACAGTTCACCTTCGACCCACACCTCGAACAGCTCGGTTTCGAGCAGATCGCGGATCTTGATCGTCAGGTCAGTGACGGTGAGGACGCGACGGACGGGCGCCGGTGCTGCCGGTTCGGGCTGCGGCTCATCGTCTTCTTCAAACAGTTGATCGAACAAATCCGACATTATTTATTGGCGCGGTGCCCCACCCCGCTCGGGCACCCCAGCCCGCCGAGAACGCGCGCTGGGGACCCCGCCGCCGCACTGATGCGTTCGCGTTCCCGCGCGCCGCGGGCGCTGCGCTCGGGCGTATCTAAAACAGAGCGTCCCAGGTCATGAAGCTCGTCGGCGCTGTACTGGATGCGCTCGATGTCAGTTGCGAGTCCCGTTCTGTCGTCGGCTTCGACGATAACCGCGTTCAGTCGCGGATTCGCTGTCGCAGTTTCGAACCTCGCCGGCAGCGCGGTGAGAAAGCGGCCGAGCGCAGCCTCGACCTCGACGCCGATGATCGAATCGTGCGGTCCCGTCATGCCGGCGTCGGTCAGGTACGCTGTGCCCTTCGGCAGAATGCGCTCGTCCGCGGTCTGTACGTGCGTGTGAGTGCCGACGACCGCCGACACCTTTCCATCCAGATACCAGCCCATCGCGAGCTTCTCCGACGTTGCTTCGGCATGGAAGTCGACGAAGATGATTCGCGCTCGCTCGCGCAGACGATCGATCTCGCGGAGCACGACGCTGAACGGATCGTCGATGTTGAGCATGAACACCCGGCCCATGAGGCTGATTACGCCGACCGATCGGCCGTCGCGCGAACGTGCGAGGTAACCGCCATTGCCCGGCACGCCGGCAGGGTAGTTGGCCGGCCGCAGGAGACGCGGCTCGGTTCCGATGTAGTCGAGCGCCTCCTTCTTGTCCCAGATGTGATTGCCCGAGGTCATCACGTCGACGCCGAGGTCGAGGATTTGCTCGCCAATCTCGCGCGTGATACCGAAACCGCCGGCCGAGTTCTCGGCGTTGGCAATGACGAAGTCGATCTGATGGCACTCGACGAGGCCGGGCAAGCCCTGACGCAGCAGATCACGTCCCGGTTTGCCGACGATATCGCCGATGAAGAGCAGCCGCATGAATGGCCGATCGGCTAGGAATGCGCGTTGTCCATGACGATGGGAATGGTGTGGCCGCGGCGATCGGCAATCTTGGGAAAGGTGATCTGCAGCTCGCCGGCCTTGTAACGCGCGCGCGCCTTCGAGGTGTCGCACGCACGTCCGAGCCGGACGACGCGCGCGAAGCGGCCGTAGCCGCGCTCGACGAGGTGAAAGCTCGATTCGCCGCGCACGCGCCGTGGCGCTTTTTCGCCGGCGACCAGCACGCTGTCGCCTTTCGTCAGCAGCCGCACCGCTTTCACGTCGACGCCCGGCAAATCGACCACGACCTCGATCGCATCGTCGGTTTCGTAGACGTCGATGGCCGGCGCGCATTCGCCGGTCAGCGATTCGGCGCCGAAGACCCGTCCGAGCTCGAGAAAAACGCGGCGGACCTCATCGGCAAAATCACCGATTTCCGAAGGAACGGCGACCGTTTGAATGCGAGTGCGCATAGCCAGGAATCATCGCATAGTGACCTCGGCGCCGCCAGCGGCCGCCGTAAGTCGCAGATGAGTAGAAAGATAGCTGATCGATATTTGTGAGTTCTTAGAACTCATATAAGATGCTTGACAAACACTCATATCTGGCTATACTACGAGGATTATGAAAGGCAAAGTCATAGGAATCGACCTCGGCACGACGAACTCCGTCGTGGCCGTGATGGAGGGCGGACAGCCGGCCGTCATCGTCAATCAGGAGGGCGCGAGGCTCACGCCTTCGGTCGTCGCAATCGCGAAGGACGGCGAGCGGCTGGTCGGGCAGGTGGCGAAGCGACAGGCCGTTACCAATCCCGAAAACACCATCTTCTCCATCAAACGTTTCATGGGTCGCAAGTTCGATGAGATCACGAACGAGGCCTCGCGCGTGCCGTACAAAGTGGTGCGCGCGCAGAACGGCGACGCCTGGGTGGAAGCGCGCGGCAAGAAATACTCGCCGCCCGAGATCTCCGCGATGATCCTGCAGAAGCTGAAGAAGGCCGCCGACGATTATCTCGGCGAACCGGTCAGCGACGCGGTGATCACCGTGCCGGCGTACTTCAACGACGCGCAGCGTCAGGCGACGAAGGACGCCGGCAAAATCGCCGGCCTCAACGTGCTGCGCATCATCAACGAGCCGACGGCGGCGGCGCTGGCGTACGGGCTCGATAAGAAAAAGGACGAAACGATCGCCGTCTACGACTTCGGCGGCGGCACGTTCGACATCTCGGTCCTCGAGGTGGGCGAAGGCGTCGTCGAGGTGAAGGCGACCAACGGCGACACGCATCTCGGCGGCGACGATCTGGACGATCGCGTCATCGAGTGGCTCGCGGCCGAATTCAAGAAGACCGAGGGCATCGACCTGTCGAAGGATCGCATGGCGCTGCAGCGGCTGAAGGAGGCCGCTGAGAAAGCCAAGATCGAGCTGTCGACGGCGATGGAAACCGAAATCAATCTCCCCTTCGTCACGGCCGATCAGAACGGGCCAAAGCACCTGCAGATGAAGCTGACGCGGGCGAAGCTCGAACAGCTCGTCGACGACCTGCTGCAGCGGACGATGGCTCCGGTCAAGCAGGCGCTCGCCGATGCCGCCGTCGATCCGAAGAAGATCGATGAGGTCGTGCTCGTCGGCGGCTTGACGCGCATGCCGAAGGTGCAACAGCTCGTGCGCGACTTCTTCGGCAAGGAGCCGCACAAGGGCGTCAACCCGGATGAAGTCGTCGCGGTGGGCGCTGCCGTCCAGGGCGGCGTGCTCGCAGGCGAAGTCAAGGACGTGCTCCTGCTCGACGTGACGCCGCTGTCGCTCGGCATCGAGACGCTCGGCGGCGTGATGACGACGCTCATCCCGCGCAACACGACGATCCCGACGCGGAAGAGCGAGATTTTCTCGACGGCGACCGACAATCAGCCCAACGTCGAGGTGCACGTGCTGCAGGGCGAGCGCCCGATGGCGCGCGACAACCGGACGCTCGGCAAGTTCCATCTCGTCGGCCTGCCGCCCGCGCCGCGCGGCGTGCCGCAGATCGAGGTCGGCTTCGACATCGACGCGAACGGCATCGTCAACGTCGCGGCCAAGGATCTGGCGACCGGCAAGGAGCAGCAGATCACGATCACCTCATCGAGCGGCCTCAACAAGGAGGAGGTCGACCGGATGGTGAAGGACGCGCAAGCGCACGAGTCGGAAGACAAGGCGCGGCGCGACGTGATCGACGCGCGCAACCAGGCCGACGCGCTGGCGTATCAGGTCGAGAAGACGATCGCCGAGAACCGGGACAAGCTGCCGTTCGGTGACCTGTCGAAGATCGAGGCGGCGATTGCGGTGGTGCGAAGGGCCGTACAGGGCGACGACCTCGCGGCAATCACGCGAGCGTCAGAGGAGCTGCAGCGCGCCTCGCACGCGATGGCGGAGCAGCTCTATAAAGGTTCGCAGAGTTCACAGAGTTCACAAGGTTCGAACGTCAAGGATGCAGAAGTCGTCGACGCGGAATACGCGGAGACGAAGTAACGAGGAGGAATCATGACCATCGTTCGTTGGGATCCGTTCCGCGATTTCGGGTTCACCGCCCCGAGCACTTGGATGCCGCCGGTCGATATCTTCCAGACCGGCGATCACGAGCTGGTGCTGAAGGCCGAGCTGCCTGACATGACCCGCGACGATATCGACGTCACGGTCGAGAATTTCGTGCTGACGATCAAGGGCGAGAAGAAAGCCGTAAGCGAAGTCAAAGACGATCAGTACCACCACATCGAGCGGCGCTACGGGACCTTCAGCCGCTCGTTCTCGCTGCCGCAGACCGTCGACTCCAACCGGGTCTCGGCCGAGTACAAGAACGGCGTTCTCACCGTGCGGCTCCCGCTGCGTGAGGAAGCCAGGCCGCGGTCGATCAAGGTCGACGTCGCCGCGTAAACATAGATCGGCAGGGCACGAGGGGCAGAACAGGACAGGCAGGAAGGGCCCATCCGGCCTGTCCTGCCGTTCCTGGCCCACACCCTCACAATTCATCGACAGCGGAGGTCCACCTGAAAGTGCGTCCACTGCGCGATCGCATCCTCGTTCAGCGCGCTCCACCGACACCGAGATGAAAGAGAAAAAGGCGCGCGTCGACGACACGATGCATGCGACCAAGGCCGCCAGGGCCTCCGGGCCTTCCTCGCTTTAGATCCGCGTGCTACGCTACTGGGTCGATCATGGACATGACTGCTCCCCTCAACGCTGACAGCCAACCGCACGGCCCGGCAATTTCCTCCGAGCCGGCGCCTCCGATTGACAGCCGATTCCTCTTCGTCGACGTCGCCGCGCTTCGCGCCAAGCAACTGCGGCGCGGCGCGCGCGTGCGGATCGACGACATCGAGCATCTGCCGAAGAAGGCCGAGCGCGTGGCGATGGAAGAGGTGAAGCGCGGACTCGTCTACTACGATGTGCCCGAAAAGTCGCGGGCGTCGGCCGCGGCGGGAGCCGGCGAGTGAGCGAGGTTCAGCCGATTGTGGTCGGCGTCGTGCAGGGACTTCTGTCCAGCACGGCTTTCGTGCTCGCGCTGTTCATCGGCTTCTGCGTCATCGTCGGCTTTACGAAACTGAAACGGACGGCCGGCAACTCCCCGGTCGTGAAGAGCCTCGACGAAATCGTCAGCCGCCAGCCGATGGCCTACCTGCCGCCGGATGCTCCCCGCGGCAACGCCGACCAGCTGAGAGGTCCCGGAACCGGAACACACTGACGCGCCGGCTCGTAGATCGGGACATGGTCTACCTGCTGACGCTGCCGTTTCGGATCCTCTTCGGGCTGGTGCTGCTGCCGTTCGCGCTGCTCGCGCTTCCGTTCGCGCTTCTGCTGCTGCCGTTTCTCATCCTGCGGTTCGTCGTCAAGGCCGCTGTGGCGCTCGTCGTCCTGCCGTTCGTGCTCTTCGTCGGCGTCATCGTCTGCGTCGCGCTGGCGATCGCGTTTTCACTCGCCATCCTCGCGCCGCTTCTGCCGTTCGCGATGCTCGCGTTCTTCGTCTGGGCGATCACGCGAAACTCTCAGGCTGCCATCGCAGCCCGAGGTTGATGATCCGCTGCAGCACCCCTTCGTAACTGAGGCCCACCTTCTCGGCTGAGGCCGCGAAGTCTTCGCCTTTCGCGATCTGCGGATTCGGGTTCGCTTCGAGGACCCATGCATTGCCCCCTTCGTCCAGCCTCAGATCGATGCGCGCGTACCCACTCAACTCGAGGCCGCGATACGCGCGTTTGCAAAGGTGTTGGATCTTTTCCGCCTGTCCGTCCGCGAGCTCCACTGCCGGCCCGCTGTCGATGCCGTACTTCTTCTGGTACTTGACGCTCCACTTCACGCGGTCGGTCGCGATCCGCTTCGATCCTTCCGGCATGTTCGTGAAGAACAGCTCCCACACCGGCAGCGCCTGCAGCACCTGATTGCCGATGACGCCGACGTACAGCTCGCGCCCTTCGATGTACTGCTCGACGATGGCCGCGGTGCCGATGCTCTCGTGGATGAACGTGACGCGCTCGTTCAGCTTCTCGTCGGTGTCGACGACCGACGCCTGCGAGATGCCAATCGACGCTTCCTGCGTCAACGACTTCACGATGAGCGGAAACGTGAGTCGCTTGTGGCGGCGTATCGGGCGTCCGATGCGGCAGACCTCGAACTCCGGTACGGCGATGCGATGGTACGCGAGCAGCTTCTTCGAGAGCGACTTGTCGCGGGCCATCAGAAGACCGCGCGGATTGCAGCCGGTGTACGGCAGCTTCAGCAGCTCGAGGTGCGACACGACGTTCTGGTCGAAGATCGTCACGTCGTCGAACCCTTCGAGCAGGTTGAACGCGATGTGCGGCTTCCATTCGTCGGCGAGCCGGCGGATTTCGCCAAGGTCGTCGTGGACGCCGAGCGGCCGCACTTCGTGCCCCATCGCGGTCAGCGTCGAGATGACGTCGTACTCGGTGCGCCACGGCGCTGACGTGACGTCGGTGCCTTCGTCGACCGTCGCGGGCGGAATCAGGTGACGGTGGACCAGCGCGAGCACGCGAAGTTTGGTCACAGCGCCACCCGGTGCCGCCCGCTGTGCAGATAGTTCATCGTCTGCACTGTGAGGAAGACCATGAAGTCCGTCTTCGTTTCCTCTTCGGAATCCATCAGCCGCAGGTTGAGCTCGCGGCAGCGCTCGATCACTTTTTCGAGCAGCTGATCGATCGTGTATTGATAGCTGTCGGTGAAGCTCGCCACGCGGCCGCGCACGTCCTTGCGGATCCTGCGCACGAACCGCGCGGCCGGCAGGTTCTTCGCGTACTCGGGCGAGTCGGAGAACAGATTGCGCAGATCGCTGTCGTAGAAGTCGGGGTGATCGAGGCCGTAGTGCTCGCGCTTCCTGCGATAGTGCTCGCGAAGCGTCTTCTTCAGCCGCCGGAGCGGATCGACCTCGCGCTTCGACTTGACCTTCGGCCGCGCGCGTGAAAGCAGCCGCATCAGGCGATCCATGTATTCGAGCTTGCGCTGTGCCGGCCACCCGGCGTAGCGCGTCGCCCACATCGACGCGGGATCGAGCCACACGGCGAACGTTTCGGCGAAGTCCTCGTCCGGATGGCTTTGCGCGTACCAGTGATCGAGATGGTGGACGAAGCTTTTGCTGTACGGCTTCGGCGTGTAGTACTCCGGATACTCGATCCCGGGGTTGCCGAACAGCCGCCGCCTCGTCCGGCGTCGCCGCAGCCGGTACGCGTTGTCGATTGCGTGGCCGACCTCGTGACGCAGAATCCTGAGGCACGAGTCGGGATCGCCCCCTTCGACCTCGAGCATCTGCGCGAGCTCCAGACGCGCGAGGCGCGGATGCGCGAGATAGAACGGGATCGCGACGCCAGGGACGCCGTCGGGCGTGAACCATTCATCCGCGAGCCAGTAATGCGGGCGGAACCGCAGGCCGCGCGCGTCGAGCTCCGCGTTGATCTGCGCGATGCGCTGTTCGAGGTCCGTGCCTTCGATCCGCAGCGCGAGATCGCACATGCGGACGTCGAGGAGCTGCTCGTCGCCGAGCGCCGTCCAGTCAGACGACGCTACGCGATCGGAGGCTGCTGTTTCCACCATTCAGTGTCGCGTTCGTACGCGTCGGCGAGTCGCAGGAGCGACGGCTCGTCGAACCGGCGTCCCGTGAGCTGCAGTCCGATCGGCAACGTGCCTGCGCTGAAGCCGCAGGGGACGCTGATCGCCGGCAAGCCGGTGAGGTTCGCGCTCACGGTGAACACGTCGGCGAGGTACATCTGCAGCGGATCATCGACGCGCTCGCCGATTTTGAACGCCGGAACCGGACTCGTCGGCATCGCAATCGCATCGACGCCGCGTTCGCAATCGAACGCCTGCTCGTAGTCGCGCAGGATGAGCGTGCGCACCTGCTGCGCTTTGAGGTAGTAGGCGTCGTAGTACCCGGCGCTGAGCACATAGGTTCCGAGCATGATGCGTCGCTTCACCTCAGGCCCGAATCCGCACGCCCGCGTCCGGCCGTACATCGCCTGCAATGACGCCTCGTCGCCGTCTGCCCGCGCGGCTCGGGCCGGACCGTCCTCTCGCGATCCCTTCGCGCGGAATCCGTACCTCACACCGTCGTATCGCGCAAGATTCGAGCTCGCTTCGGCCGTGGACACGAGGTAATAGACCGGAATCGCGTAGCGCGCGTGCGGCAGCTCCACGTCGGTCAGCGTCGCGCCGCGCGAGGCGAGCACGTCGAGCGCTGCGAAAAACGCGCGCGCCACGTCCGGATCCACGCCCTGCTCGAGCAGCCGCCGCGGGACGCCGATGCGTGTGCCGCGCACGTTGCCCGTGAGCGCGGACCCGTAGTCCGGCACGGCTTCGGAGGCAGTCGTCGCGTCCGCGCCGTCGCCGCCTGCAATGACGCCGAGCGCAACGGCGGCGTCGCGCACGCGCGTCGCGATCGGACCGACCTGATCGAGAGACGACGCGTGTGCGATCAGCCCATATCGCGACACACGGCCGTAGGTCGGTTTCAGACCGACCACGCCACACATCGCCGACGGCTGGCGGATCGATCCGCCCGTGTCCGATCCGAGCGCGAGCGGAATGATGCGCGCGGCGACCGCTGCGGCCGATCCGCCGCTCGTGCCGCCGGGAATGCGATCGAGCGCCCACGGGTTGCGCACGGGACCGAACGCGGAGTTCTCGTTCGACGATCCCATCGCGAACTCGTCGCAGTTGGTCTTGCCGATGACGATGGCGCCGGCGGATTCGAGGCGCGCGACGGTCGTGGCGTCGTACGGCGGACTGTAGTGCTCGAGCATGCGCGACGAGGCGGTCGTTCGCACGCCGCGCGTGCACAGGTTGTCTTTGATCGCGACGGGAACGCCGGCGAGCGGCGCATCGCGCCATCGATCGGGATCGCGATCGATGGCCTCCGCGCGCGCGATCGCCCGATCCGTGACGACGGTGTTGAACGCGTTGAGCGCGGGATTCAGGGCCGCCACGCGGGCGAGCGCGTCGCGGCAGACGTCGGTGGCCGAGCGCGCGCGCGATCGCACCGCCTCGCGAATGTCGGCGACCACCTGTGGGCTGTCCATCAAATGACTCGCGGCACCTTGAAGAACCCGGCATCCACGGCGGGATCCGGCGCGGCGGCGATTGCCGTCTCGCGGTCGAGCGACGGCCGCACCTCGTCGTCGCGATCGGCGGCGTGGCGCGTGACGACCGTGGCCGTCGGCGGCACGCCCGTCGTATCGATCTGCTGGACTTCCGCCGCGTACGCGAGGATGTCGCCGAGCTGGCGCGCGAAGAGGTCGAGCTCGGAGACCTCGAGCCTCAGGTTGGCGAGCGCCGCGACGGCCGCGACCTGTTCGCGCGTGAACCCGGACGACATGGCCAGATGCTAACATGCGAAAACAACTCTCCCAGGCTGTCAGCTGTCAGCTCCAGGCTCTCAGCGGCGAGCATCAGCCATGACGAACGTTCGAAGGGCGGCCGTCGCCGGGACCTGGTATCCCGGCACCGCGCCGGCGCTGGCGGCGGCCGTCGATCGTCATCTCGCGTCGGCCACGCGCGAGATCGGCGGCGACCTGGTCGCGCTCGTTGCGCCGCACGCCGGGCTGATGTACTCGGGTCCTGTCGCGGCGCACGCGTACCAGCTGCTGCGCGATCGCCGCTTCGACGTCGTCGTTCTCGTGGGGCCGTCCCATTACGTCGCGTTCAACGGCGTCGCGCTGTATCCGGGCAGCGGCTTCGAGACGCCGTTCGGCGTCGCCAGAATCGACGACGAGTGCGCAGCGGAGCTCATGAAAGCGACGCCGATCGTCCGCGAGCACGCCGCGGCGCATGCGCGCGAGCATTCGCTCGAAATGCAGCTGCCGTTCGTTCAACGGCTCGCGCCGGGCGCGACGATCGTCCCGCTGGTGATGGGATACCAGACCGAGGAGACGGCACGCGCGCTCGGCGACGCGCTCGCCGACGTGTTGTACAGGCGCGACGCGCTCGTCATCGCCAGCACCGATCTGTCGCACTATCACGATGCGTTGACGGCCGCGGCGCTCGATCGCGTGGTGGCCGACTGCGTGTCGCGCTTCGATCCCGACGGCCTGCAGCGCGCGCTGGTCGCGCAGCCCGAGCATGCGTGTGGCGGGGGGCCGACGGTCGCCGTCATGCGCGCGGCGCGCCTTCTTGGCGCGCGCGATTCAGTGGTGCTCCAGTACGCCGATTCGGGTGACGTGTCGGGCGACAAGTCGGCGGTCGTCGGCTACCTCGCCGCCGCGATGGGAACCTTCTCGTGATGACGTCGGACGCGGACCGCGCGCTGCTGCTGCAGCTCGCGCGCGACGCGATCGCGGCGCACGTCGGCGCCGCGCCGCCGCCGGCGCCTTCGCTGGCGGACGTGTGCGCGCGCCTCGGCGGCGCGTTCGTGTCGCTGCATAACCGCGGCGATCTGCGCGGCTGCATCGGCCACATCGAGGCGAACGAGCCGCTCGCCCGCGTCGTGTCGCGGTGCGCCGTGGCGGCGTGCAGCACCGATCCGCGGTTTCCGCCTGTCACCGCGTCGGAGTTGCCGCATCTCGACATCGAGCTCTCGCTCCTCGGACCGCTCGAAGCGATCACCGGTCCGGCCGACATTGCAGTCGGACGCCACGGCCTCGTCGTCGAAATCGGCTGGCGCCGCGGACTGCTGCTCCCCCAGGTGGCGACCGAGTGGCAATGGGACGCCGAGACGTTCCTCGCTCACACCTGCCGCAAGGCGGGACTGCCGAACGACGCATGGCGGAAGGGCGCGAAGATGTGGCGCTTCGAGGCGGAGGTGTTTGGGGAGGCGGAAGCGGCAGGAAAGGCAGGAGGGGCTGGATAGGCAGGAGGGGCTGGATAGGCAGGAGGGCTAGTCCGTCACGAGCGCTCGCAGCGTATTCAGATTTCGTTCATCCAGTGGATCCACTTGGATGAGGTTCGGGGAACGGCCTTCGGTCTTCGGCGTTTCGAGCAGCATTGCCAGCGCGCGGAACCGCGGGTCGTTCACGATGCGGCGAAACGGTTCGAGGCCGAGACAGCCTTCGCCGATGTGCTGATGGCGATCGACGCGGCTGCCGAGCGGCTTCTTCGAGTCGTTGAGATGAAACACTTTCAGGCGATCGAATCCCACGAGCCGCCCGAACTGCCCGAACGTCGACGCGTACCCTTCCGGTGAACGGATGTCGTACCCGGAGGCGAGCAGGTGGCACGTGTCGAGGCACACGCCGACGCGACGGTGATCGTCCATCTTTCCGATGATCGAGGCCAGCTGTTCGAAGGTCGATCCGAGCGCCGTGCCCTGACCCGCCGTGTGTTCGAGCAGCACCATCGTCCGGCCGCGGCGCCGCTCGCGCAGCAGATCGAGCAGCCCCTCCGCGATCAGCTCGAGGCCATCGGCTTCGCTGCCGGCGGTGAAGCAGCCGGGATGGAGCACCACGCCGAAAAGGCCGAGCGCTTCGGCGCGATCGAGCTCGTCGCCCATCGCGTCGAGCGACTGCTGTCGCAGTCCCCGACTCGTCGTCGCCAGATTGATCAGGTAGCTGGCGTGGGACACGACGGGCCAGATGCCGGACGCTTTCACCTTCGCGCGGAACTCGCGGATCTCGTCCGCCGGCAGCACGCGGCCGCGCCACTGATTCGCGTTCTTCGCGAAGATCTGCAGCGCCTCGCACCGGTGCGCGACCGCGCGGTCGACCGCGCGCGGCACGCCGCCCGCCACCGACATGTGCGCACCCAGCAGAGGCATCGGTTATCGACCGAGCGATTCCTCGAGCACGCGGCCGTCGGCGCCGATGCGGACGACGGCGCTGAACGGCGTTGCGCGGCGGATCGGCTGCTCGATCGCGACGAGTCCGGCTGCAAACCGCATGTCGGTCCATCGGACGGTCGCGACGCCGCCGGCGTCGACGAACGATCGTGCGGCCGGAAACCGTGAGAACCCGAGAAACACGGAACCGAGCCGCGTCGCCGCGGCGCGTTCGACCGGCGGCGTCCAGATGTTCGGATACCGGATCGTCTGCCGCCAGAACGCTTCGCTGACCAGCGGCGGCTGCGTGAAGCGCGCGTCGAGAAGATCGACGCCGTGGATTTCGTACGCATTCGACATCTCGGCAACGATGCGCCATTCGAACGGCGTCGTGAACGTCGGCATCGCCGCGATCTCGACGAGGCAGCGCCTGCCCGGCAGCGGGGGGGTCGGCGCCGCGCCGCGCGGCCACCGATCGACGATCGCCGTTCGCGGCGCGGCGTCGCACGCCGGGGGCAGTGTCGGACCGAACAGACGCGGGGTGAGCGCGAGCGCCTCATGATGGGCGATGCCGCGCGCGCCGTAATTGGCGGCCATCAGTGCGATTACGAACGCCGCGTTGCGGCGACGGGCGTCGGCCGTCCGGCCGCCGAAGATCAGCCCGGCAGCAAGCGCGACGAGCAGGTAGATGTCGATGATTGGCAGCCAGTCGAGCGCGTACCAGTGCCAGTCGAACGGACTGAGGAGGCGCGTGCCGTACGACGTCGGCAAATCCATCAGAATGTGCAGCAGCACGCCGATCATCGAGACGGCGGCGAGCATTCCAAACGATGCGTTCGCTCGGCCAGCATCGGCTCGGCCGGACCAGCGCATCCACGACCACACGATTGCTGCGGTCAGCAGTCCGAGTCCGACGACGCCGAGCGGTCCGTGCGTCGGACCGCGATGCCATCTCAGGTAGCCGGCGGTCCCGCCGGCGGCGGAAACGATGTCGATGTCGGGGATGTTCGAAGCGATGACGAGCGCGGCCGTCGTGCCGCGTCCGGCGCTGCCGAGCGGCGTGCGCGCGAGCGTCGCGGCAAACAGCGTGTGAGTGACGTTATCCAAGCAAATTAATATACCAACATGCGAAAAACGACCGTCACCGTCGCGCTCGCCGTCGCGTCGATGTGGCCCTCATCGTCGTACGCGTGGGGCGTTTCGGCGCACCGCTACATCATGCGGCGGGCGATCGAACTGCTGCCGCCGTCGATCAAACCGTTCTTCGAGGCGAATCGCGACGAACTCGTCGTGCGCGTGCTCGACCCCGACCTGTGGCGCAGCGTCGGGTGGGATGAAGATGCGAATCATTTCGTCGACTTCGGCGTGAAAGAGTACGGCGATTATCCGTTCAAGGAGCTGCCGCGCGAATACGACACGGCGCTCGAAAAATTCGGGATGGCGACCCTGAAACGCAACGGCCTGCTGCCGTGGCGCGAGGCCGAGGAGTTCGGCAACCTCCGCCGCGCGATGCAGTCGTTCGGCCGCGACGCCGCGTTTGCCGGAATCGAGACCGTGTTGTTCGCCGCTGTCGCCGCTCACTACATTCAGGATGCCCATCAGCCGCTGCACGCGACGAACAACTACGACGGACAGCTGACCGGGCAGCATGGCGTCCATGCACGGTTCGAGAGCGCGCTGTTCGATCGCTATGAATCCAGGCTGACCATTACGCCGCCGCCTGTGAAGGCGATCGTGGCGCCGCGCGACACGGCGTTCGAAGTGCTGCTCGCGAGCTACCGCCTCGTCGACACCGTGCTCGCGGCCGACAAGGCGGCCGTCGCCGGAAAAGAGGAATACGACGACGAGTACTTCGACAGGTTCTTCGCGGCGGTGAAGCCGGTTCTCGAGCAGAGGCTGGGAGAGTCGATCTCGGCGACCGCCGGGTTGATCGTGGGCGCGTGGGAACGAGCCGGCAGACCGAAGCTCAAGCTGCAATCGCCGCGGCCGATCCAGAAAGTCAGAAAGCCGGCGGCCGTGGCCGCTCGTTGGTGAATCCGGCGCGCCGCTCGAAGTACGCCTCGAGGGGACCGAGCGCCGCCAGCACGACGAGCGTGATCAACGTCGCGATGCTGGACATCGCGTACTCGCCGGCGCCCGCCGCCGTTCCGATCGCTGCGTTGACCCAGATGGTCGCAGCGGTCGTCAAGCCGTGAATCCTTTCTCCCGATTGAAGAATCGCGCCGGCGCCGAGGAAGCCGACGCCCGTGACGATTTGCGCCGCCATCCGATCCGACGTCCCGCCGGTGTGCGCGAACGCGATCGAGAGCGTCGTGAACAGCGCCGAACCCACCGCGATCAACATGTTCGTGCGCAGACCCGCTGGCTTGTGTCGTAACTCGCGTTCGAGCCCGATTGCGGCGCCGAGCCCGGCCGCAAGCAGCAAGCGCAGCATTAGTTCAACGGGTGGCATGCGGCTTGGAACGTGTCAGACGAGGAGGAACCATGCTCTGGACACTCGTCGTCCTGTTGCTCATCTTGTGGGCCCTCGGGCTGGCGTTCAAAATCGCCGCGGGCGCAATCCACGTGTTGCTCGTCATCGCAGTGGTGCTGATCATCGTCAACCTGATCACGGGTCGCCGCACGTCGGTCTAACCTCGGAGATTTGAGGATGTTAGGATATCCTCAAATCTCTTGAAACTCGCCGACATCGCGGAGCGTTTGGGCTGTCGCCTCGAGGGGGACGGCGCCGTGGACATCGTCCGCGTCACCGGTCTCCAGCAGGCACAGCCCGGCGACCTCGCGTTCCTCGCCAACATCAAGTACATCGATCAGCTGGCGGCGACCAAGGCTTCGGCGGTCATCGTCGGCGACCGGATGGTCCAGTCGGCGCCGCCTGGATGCGCGGTCCTCTATTCGCAGAATCCCTACTCCGCGTTCGCCCGCGCCCTCAGCTTCTTCAATCACGCCGAACCGCCCCACAAGGGGATCGATTGCCTCAGTGCGATCGCGAGCGATGCGACGCTTGCGCCCGATGTCTCGATTGGACCGTTCGTGACGATCGGATCAGGCGCATCGATTGGCGCGCGCACGGTCATCTATCCGAACGTCGCCATCGGCCGCGGCGCGCGGCTCGGCGAGGATTGCATCATTCATTCGCACGCGTCGATTCGCGATCGCGTCGTCATCGGCAACCGCGTCATCCTGCAGAACGGGGTTGTCGTCGGGGGCGACGGGTTCGGATTCGCGACGGAGAGCGACGGCACGCACGTCAAGATTCCACAAGAGGCCGACGTCGTCATCGAAGACGATGTGGAAATCGGATCGAACTCGACCATCGACCGCCCGGCCGTGGGCGAAACGCGAATCGCCGCCGGAACGAAGATCGACAACCTGGTCCACGTCGCCCATGGCGTCGCGATTGGCAAACGGGTGCTGCTGGCGGCGCAGACCGGCATCGCCGGCAGCACCGTCGTCGAAGACGACGTGATGATGGCGGGCCAGTCGGGCGTCACCGGCCACATCCGGATCGGACGCGGCGCGAAGGTGGGCGCGAAGAGCGCCGTGCTGCAGTCGGTCGACGCCGGCGGCTTCGTCACGGGCCATCCCGCGATCGATCACGCCGACTGGCGGAAGGCGTCGGTCGTGTTCCGGCAGCTTCCTGTCCTGAAAAAACGCATCGAAGAGCTCGAGCAACGCATCGCCGAACTCGAGGAGAAGCTTGCAAAACATCCGTAACGCAGCGCTTCAGGCCTGCCTCGCCTCCTTCATCCTCCTCTCCGCCACGCCCGCCGTCGCTCAGTCGCCGCAGCCGGTCGTCGCGCCCGCTGCTGCAGGACCGGAGTTCCTGTCGCGATACGACTTCCACATGGCTGCAACAGCGCTGGCGATCGACGATGAGCGGTTCTCGTGGGACTCCCATTTCGGCGGTTCGTTCGACGTCATCGACTACGTCGTCGGCCGCCTCGCCGTCCGCGCCGACTACGAGGCCGTACTCGGTGACGAGTTGCGACCGTTCGATCCCAATCAAGGAATGTACACCCTCGAAGGGTCGTTTTCGGCGAGGCTTCGCGACAGCACGGAGCTCGTGGGCATCTTCCATCACGTATCGCGTCATCTCAGCGATCGACCGAAGTCGTTCGCGATCGCGTGGAACGAGATCGGCGCGAGAATCGTTCACCGCGTGTCGGTCGGCACGACGACGATTGATGCCGATCTCGAAGGCGGCCGCGCCGTCCAGCACTCGTCGATCGACTACCGCTGGCTCGGCGAAGCGCACGTGCTCATCCGTCAACCCATTAACGATCGTTTAGGCGTGTTCGCGCTCGGGTCTGGTCAAATGATCGGTGTGGACGAGGCGGTCAACCATCGCGGCACTCAGGTCGGCGGGCTCGTCGAAGCCGGCGTTCGCATCGCTGGGCGCGGCGCCGTGCTCGAGGTATTTGCCGGCTTCGAGGAGCGAATCGACGCGTATCCAATCGGCGACACGTCTCAACATTGGGGGCTCGCGGGGTTCCGCCTACTCAGTAGATAATCGGACCATGAAGGTCAGATCGTTCCTCGCCGCGACCGCGTTCGCGTGCACGGCGGCTGCGGCCGCGGCCGCCGTCCGTCCGCCCAAGCTGCAATACGAGATGACGACGCTGCCCAACGGGCTGACCGTCGTATTCGAAGAAGATCATTCGACGCCGATTGTCCATCTGCAGCTCTGGTATCACGTCGGATCCAAGAACGAGAAGCCGGGGCGCACCGGCTTCGCGCACCTGTTCGAGCATCTGATGTTCAAGGGGTCCAAGAACGTGATGCCCGAAGCGCACACGTCGATGATCTCGTCGGTCGGCGGCCAGAGCAACGCGTACACGACGGATGACGAGACGGTCTTCTGGGAGACGGTACCGGCGCAGTATCTGCCGATGACTCTGTGGCTCGAGGCCGATCGCATGGCCTCGCTGCGCGTCGACAAGGAGACGTTCACCAACGAACGCGAGGTCGTGAAGGAAGAGCGGCGGATGCGCGTCGACAACCAGCCGTACGGCCGACTGAACGAGATCATCTACGACCAGGCGTTCAACGTGCATCCGTACAAGCATCCGACGATCGGCAGCATGGCCGATCTCGAGTCGGCGTCGGTCGACGACGTGCTGGACTTCTTCCACACCTACTACGTTCCTGCGAACGCGACGATGGTGCTGGTCGGCGACTTCGACACGACGCAGGCGCTGCAGCTGGTGAACCAGTACCTGGGGCGGGTGCCGAGAGCACAAAAAGAAGTGCCGCGCGACATTCCGAAAGAGCCGCCGCAGACGCAGGAGAAACGCGTCACGCTGCAGCAGCCGTGGCCGCTTCCGGCGGTCGTCGTCGCCTATCACATCACCTACGACGGCAACCCCGATTCCTATCCGCTCCACATCGCGGCGAAGGTGCTGTCCGACGGCCAGAGCTCGCGGATCTACAAGAAGCTCGTCTACGAGAAGCAGATCGCGGTGGCCGCCTTCGGCAACGCGAACCTCATCGAAGATCCGAATCTGTTTTATGCCGTCGCGATCGTGCAGCAGGGACATACGCCGGAGGAAGCCTCGACCGCGCTGATCGCGGAGATCGAAAAGCTGAAGACCGAGCCGATCAGCACGCGCGAGCTGCAGCGCAGCAAGAATCAGTTTGCGCGCGATTACATTCTGGGCCGCGAATCGAATCAGCAGAAGGCGTCGACGCTGGCGCACGCGGTCGTCATCCACCACGACATCAAGACGGCCGACGGCGAATTCGACATCTTCCAGAACATCAGCGTCGCCGACGTGCAGCGTGTGGCGCGGACGTACTTCCGTCCGGAGAACCGCATCGTGCTGACGCTCATGCCATCGGGAGCGAATCAGTGACTCGCGCAGTTGGATTTGGATCGACACCGAGTGGTTGGAGAACACGGAGAAATATCAACCACAGAGACACGGAGACGCAGAGACGATCGATCGCCAAGCACGTCGAGCCCGCAGCTTGTGAACGCCGATCGGTTCGGCGGCGCCGCGAACGCGGCGCGCGCGACCGGAATCGGACGAATCCACGGACCGACTGGCAATCGGACGGTTCGTGGATTCGTCCGATCCGGCCGCGCATGCCGGCGCGCGTAGCGCGCCGGCCGCCGAACCGAGGCGTCTCTGCGTCTCTGTGTCTCTGTGGTTTGTTCTGCTCTGTGTTCTCGCTTTTCCTCGGTGTCGTCGCCTCAAGAGCACAGACGCTGGAATGGCCCAAGGAGAGCGTTCCCCGTCCGCTGCCGGCGCGCGACATCAGGTTTCCACCGTACGAGCTGCAGACGCTGCCCAACGGGCTGCAGGTCGTCGCCGTGCTCCATCACGAGCAGCCGGCCGTGACGATGCGCCTGCTGATTCGCGCCGGCACGTCGTCGGATCCCAAGGAGAAGCTCGGGCTCGCGCGTTTGACGGCATCGCTCCTCGATCAGGGGACGACGTCGATGTCGTCGGAGGAGATGAACGAGGCAATCGATTTCATCGGCGGCGAAATGGGCGCGGGCGCCGGATCGGATCTCACCTTCGTCAACATGATCGTGATGAAGGACAGCTTCGAGACCGGCCTGCGCATGCTGTCGGACATGGCGCGGCACCCGGCGTTCACCCCGACAGAGCTCAACCGGATCAAACAGCAGACGCTGTCGGGCCTGCAGGTGAGCCTGCAGGATCCCGAATGGATTGCGAACTCGGTGTTCGATCGCCTCGTGTACGGGTTTCATCCGTACGGCATGCCCGACAGCGGTACGCCGGACACGCTGGCGTCGATCGCGCGCGACGATCTCGTCGCGTTCCACAACCGCCACTTCGCGCCCAACAACGCGATTCTCGCGATCGTGGGCGACGTCACCGCGGAAGAGGCCTTCGCGACGGCGAAGAAGATCTTCGGCGACTGGGAGAAGAAGGACGTCGCCGCCAATCGATTCATCGAGCCGCCCGATCCGACGCGCCGCGTCATCGTGATCAACAAACCCGACGCGGTGCAGACCGAGGTACGCGTCGGTCACCTCGGCATCGCGCGCAACAACCCGGACTACATGGCGCTGAACCTCGCCATCCGCATTCTCGGCGGCGAGGGCAGCAACCGGCTGCACCAGGTGCTCCGAACGCAGCGGGGCTTGACCTACGGCGCGCAGGCGAGCTTCGACACGTTGAAAGAGAGCGGCGACTTCGAGGCCGAGACCAATACGCGCTCTGAGGCGACCGGCGAAGTGCTGCGGCTCATCGTCGACGAGTTCTGGCGGCTGCAGCGCGAGCGTGTCAGCGAAATCGAGCTCGCGGACGCGAAGGCCTATCTGACGGGCAGCTTTCCGCTCACGATCGAGACGCCCAACGCGATCGCGATGCAGGTGATCAACGTGCTGTTCTATGGCCTGCCGGTCGAGGATCTGCAGACGTTCAGGCAGCGGGTCAACGCCGTGACAGTCGACGACATCCAGCGGGTGGCGCAGAAGTACCTTCGGCCCGATAGGCTCTCGATCGTGCTCGTCGGGAACGCGTCGGCGTTCGCGTCGCAGCTGCGCGGCATCGGCTTCGGCACGTTCGAAACGATCGACCTCGCGGATCTCGATCTGACCGCGGCGAATTTCAAGCGGGCGGCACGCGCCGCGGTTGCGGCGGGGCTTGCTCCGCCTGCCGCGACGGACCGCGCCGCTGCTATCGGTGGCCGCCGCGCGCTCCGGGCCGAGCAGGCTCGGCCCCTGCCGTTCCACTATCAGCAGGTTGGCGCTCTCAACGCGCAGGAGGGCGCGAGGGCGATGGCGCTGGTCGATCAAGCCATCGCCGCGAAGGGCGGACTCGAGACGCTGCGCGGCATCAGGACGATTCTCGCGAAGCAGACGCTCGTCAATCAGGTGCCCGACGGTCAGGTCACGAGCGATTCGACCAACTACATCGAGTATCCCAGCCGCTTCCGCGTCGAAACGCAGACGCCGAACGGAATCGTCGTCCAGGGCTTCGACGGCACGCAGTCGTGGATGAAGGATTCCCGCGGGGTGCACGATGCGCCCGAGTCGGTGGCGCGCGACGCGCGCGCGAGCCTGCGTCGCGACACTGTCGCTCTGCTGCTCGCAGCCAAAGATGGCACGCTGACGCCGCGTGCGCTGCCCGATGTGCGCGACGCTTCCGGCAGGGTGAGCCACGCGCTGGAGCTCTCGGCACGCGATCTGAACCCCATCATCCTGTATGTCGACCCGGCAAGCGGACTGATCACGAAACAGACCTTCGTGGCCGATGCGCCGAACCGGCCGCTGGTCGAGGAGGAATTCTCCGACTACCGCGCCATCGACGGAGTGCAGGTCGCCTTTCGCGCGGTCCGCAGAGTCGGCAACCTCAACGTCGAGCGCCGCGTCAGCGAGATCAAAATCAATCCCGTTGTCGATCGATCGATCTTCAAACGTCCCGAGTCTTGAGCACGCGTCTTCTGCTGTCGTGCGGCGAGCCGTCCGGCGATCTGTATGCCGGCGCGCTGACGCGCGAGCTACGCGCGCTCGACCCGGCGATCGTGCTGTTCGGCCTCGGCGGGCCGCAGTTCGCCGCGGCAGGCGGACGGTTGATCGAGGATTATCGCGGGCTCGCCGTCACCGGGCTGACCGAGGCCATCGCCAAGCTGCCGCGATCGCTCGCGGCGCTCGGCACGCTGGCCGCCGCCGCCCGCGACGAGCGCCCGGATGCGCTGGTCGTCGTCGATTTTCCGGATTTCAACTTCAGGCTGGCGCGACGCGTCAGGCGCCTCGGTATCCCGGTCGTGTACTACATCAGCCCGCAGATCTGGGCGTGGCGGCCGCGTCGGCTCGCCGCGATTCGAGAGTTCGCCGATCGTGTCCTCGTCATCTTTCCGTTCGAGGAAGCCATTTATCGTGACGGCGGCGTGCCGGTGGAGTTCGTCGGACATCCGCTGGTCGATCTCGCGAAGGCCCGAACGACGCGTGATCGGTTCCTTGTGGAGCAGCGACTCTCGAGTGCGGCGCCGACCGTCGCGATCCTGCCCGGTAGCCGGCCGAACGAAGTGTCGCGGATATTTCCGGATCTGATGACGTCGGCGGAACGAATTCGCGCTGCGATACCGGACGCGCAGTTCGTCGTCGCGCGCGCGCCTCACCTCGACGGCCGGCTGTTCGAGGCGGCGTCAGAGGCGAGTCCGACATCGGTGAGGCTGGTTGAGGGGGACACCGATACAGTGATCGCCTCGGCGGATCTTGCGCTGACCGCGTCCGGCACCGCGACGGTTCAGACAGCGCTGCACGATACGCCGATGATCGTCGTGTACCGAGTATCGCCGGCGACGTACTTTCTCGCGAGATGGCTCGTCTCGGTCCGGGCCATCGGGATGGTGAATCTGATCGCCGGCGAGACGATCGTTCCCGAGTTCGTGCAGGACGCCTTCACGCCCGAAGCGGTCGCACGCGAAGCGATCGCGATGCTGACCGATCGCGAGCGCGCCACGCGCGTGCGTCAGGGGCTCGCGCGCGTGCGAGCGCGCCTCGGCGGCAGCGGCGCGAGCCGGCGGGCCGCGGAGGCCATCCTCCGAGTCGTTCATCAATGCGACCCGCACGCTCGCCATCACAATGCGGCTGTTTCGTCATAGTCGGTCGTCGACATTTCTTTCTTTGCGCGTAGGGCCCCACATTCATCACGGCGCTCGGGGCCCCACCCCTGAGCGCTCTCACTCGCGCGTTGCGCTCGCTCGGGCTCAAGGCTGCAACGCGCCTCTCGCGGCTCGCCTCCGGGCTCGCCGCGGTTTTCGCGGATTCGCTCCGCTTGGGGAGCAACCAGACATGGCAAAGTCGGTCATTCTTCTCGCGCTTATCGTCATCGCGCCTTCCGCGCGCGCAACCACTCTCGTTCCGGCCGATCTCGGCGAGCTGTCGCACGATGCGATCGCGATCGCGCGCGGACGCGTCGTCTCCGTCGACGCTCGCTGGACCGACGATCGGCGCGCGATCGAGACCCTCGTCACGATCGACGTCGCGGGATATCTCAAAGGCGATCTCGGATCGACGCTGCAGTTCCGCGTTCCTGGCGGACAACTCGGCCGCTTGCGCAGCATCGTCGTCGGTGCGCCGGAATTCACCGAGGACGAGCAGGTCGTCGTCTTCCTCGGCGCGCGCGGACCGAGCATCCCGCATCTGGTCGGCTTCAGTCAGGGGGTCTACCGCATCGTCCGCGCCGCCGACAACTCCGGCTGGATGGTCACGCCGCCCGCGATGTGGCCCTCGGTAACCGGCACGCGCGCGATCGTCCGCGGCGATCCGCTGCGGACGCCGGTCGCGCTCGCGGACTTCGAGCAGCGGGTGCGCGCGCTCGCGGGAGGCGCGCGATGATCCGTTCGACCTCGATCGCGCTCGTCTGCGCGTTGTCCGCGTGGCAGGCGCAGCCGGCATTCGCGTACATCAAGTTCGGCGTACCCGCCGGCGGCCGGACTGTGACGCTGAAGTGGTCGCAGACGCCGCGTTATTTCGTCACCACTGACACGGTACCCGGCGTCAGCGCGGCGGATTTCCAGGGCGCGGTCGCCCGCGCGTTCGCAACATGGGAAGCGGTTCCGACCTCCACGATTGCCTATCAGCTCGCCGGGACGACGTCGGCGAGGCCGACCGAAGACGACGGATCGTCCGTGCTGGGGTTCCTGGACCGGCCCGATCTCGATCGCGTGCTCGCCGCGACCGATTTCGTGATCGACGTCACGACGGGCGCGCTCATCGAGTCCGACATCTTCTTCAACTCGGCGTTTCAGTGGTCGACGGCCGGCGAGGCGAGCAGATTCGATCTTCAAAGCATCGCGCTGCACGAAATCGGTCACTTCAGCGGGCTCGGTCACTCGGCGCTCGGAGAGACGGAGCTGCGCGAGGGCGGCGGCCGCCGCGTGATCGCCGCGCAGGCGGTGATGTTTCCGATCGCCTACGCGGCCGGCAGCACCGAAGGGCGTACGCTCAAAGCCGACGACATCGCCGGCATCACCGATATCTATCCGACATCCGACGTGAACGCGACGCTCGGAAGCATTTCGGGTCGCGTGACGAAAGACGGCCAGCCGGTTCTCGGCGCGCACGTCGTCGCGTTCGATCCGTCGGATGGATCGATGGTCGGCGGCTTCACGCTCAACAATCAGGGCAGCTTCTCGATCGGCAGTCTGTCTCCCGGCCCGCACATCGTTCGCGTCGAGCCGCTCGACGACGCCGACACGGACAGCTTCTTCAGCGCCACGGCGCGCGTCGAGCTCAATTTCCGCGTCATGTTCGTCGACCGCGTGATCGTCGTGCCGCGCGGCGGCGACAGCGGCTCGGTCGCCATCGCGGTGATCGGCAAGTGACGCGGCGTCGCGCGGTCGCCGCGCTCGCCGTCGCGCTCGCCGTGCGCGCGTCGGCGGTTCGCGCGCAGCCGGTCATCGTGCCGGGCCGCCTCGAGATCGGCATCGGACCGCAATGGACCGGCCATGCGGCGCTTGGATCGCGCAATGCGAACGAGACGACCGGCGCCGGCAGCCCGTTCACGCTGTTCTCGTCGTCCACCGACCTCGCCTCGGCCACCGGACTCGAGGCGAGGATTGGCGTTCGCGTGCTGCGGCGTCTGGAAGCGGAAGTTGTCGGATCGTACGCGACGCCGTCGCTCGTCATCCAGACGTCAGCCGACAGCGAAAGCGCTCCGGGCGTCGCGGCGAAAGAACGACTGCGGCAATTCACGATTCACGGCGCCGCCGTCTGGTATGTACCGGCGCGCCGCGCCGGCGCACGGACGGCTCCGTTCGTGACGGCCGGCGTCGGCTACCTGCGCCACGTTCACGAGAAGGACGTCCTGCTCGCCGGCGGCACAGTGTATGAGGCCGGCGCGGGAATCAAACAACTGCTCGTGTCTCGCGATCGCCGTCGTCTGAAGGGCGTGGGGGTTCGCGCCGACGTCCGCGCCGTCGCGCGCGCGAAAGGGGTGGCGCCTGACGGCGGCACGCACGTGTCGCCCGCCGTCACCGCGTCGTTGTTCGTCCGCTTTTAGATCTTGGTCCTTAGGCTCGAATCGCCAGTCGGCATGACTGGATCGACGTCCCCGTCGTCGCGCCGGGCGTTCTCCTCGGCTTCGCGGTTGACGATGTGCGATTCGCTGCCGTGCGTGACTGACGACTTGTGATTCTCGACTGATGGCTGTCCACTCGGGACAGGCGACTCTTCATGTCCGATCGGACGTGCGTCGTTACGCATGGGTTACTCCCGGCTGTCCTTGGTTTCCCCGCGGAGTGGGACGCGTTCCTGGTTTTCCTGTTCTTCCGAGAGCGGGCGGTTGGTGATACCGCCGGCGTTCTCCCGTGAGCCTTCAGCGGGCTCTTTGTTCGCGGCCTGATTCGGAACGTTCGGCTTCTCTGGCATTGGTTGGGCCTCCGGTGGTACCGTCGCAAGCGCGATGCCGGGCGCGGCGATTGAGTTTCGCGACGTCTCGTTCGCGCGGCCGAGCCGGCCGCGCGTCCTCGACCATTTCTCCCTCGCCGTCGGCGCCGGTGAAGTGCTGGCGCTCGTGGGCCGGAGCGGCGCCGGCAAATCGACGCTCCTGAAGCTCGTCAATCGTCTGCTGTTGCCCGTCAGCGGCGCTGTCATCGTCGAGGACCGCGATACCCGCGACTGGGATCCGATCCGCCTGCGGCGCCGAATTGGATACGTGCTGCAGGAGGTCGGACTCTTTCCGCACATGACGGTCGCGTCGAACGTCGGCGTCGTGCCGCGGCTCGAGCACTGGGCGGAGGATCGTGTGGCAGCGCGCACGATGGAGCTGCTCGACCTCGTCGGACTTCCGGCGGCGCAGTTCGCGACCGCGTGGCCCGATGAGCTGTCGGGAGGCCAGCGTCAGCGAGTCGGCGTCGCGCGCGCGCTTGCCGTCGATCCGCCGGTGCTGCTCATGGACGAACCGTTCGGCGCGCTCGATCCGTTGACGCGGGCCGAACTGCACGCAGAGTTCCGACGCATTCAGTCGCGCGTGCGCAAGACGGTGATCATCGTGACGCACGACATGGGCGAAGCGTTCGCGCTCGGCGATCGCGTGGGCGTCATCGAAGACGGCACACTGGTCGCGTGCGATCGTCCGATGGTCGTGGCCGCCTCTCGCGACATGCGGGTTCGACGGTTGCTCGACGCGGTGAGGCTCGATCGAGACGCGCTGCAGCGAGCTGATTGAACATGTGGCCAGTCGTCCGCTTCTGGTCGACGCATCGGCACGAGCTCGTGACGCTGCTCGCGCAGCACCTGCTGCTCGTCGCCGCGTCGACGCTGGTGGCGGTGGCGATTGGCGTACCAATCGGCATCTTCGCCGCGCGGCGGCCTCGCCTCGCCGCGCCGCTCATCGCCATGGCCAACGTCGTGCAGACGATCCCGAGCCTCGCGATGTTCGGCTTCCTGCTGCCGGTGCCGCTCGCCGGGGGCGTCGGCGCGCGCGCGGCGCTCGTGGTGCTGATTCTGTACGGACTGCTGCCGATCGTGCGAACGACGATCGCCGGACTGCGCGGCATCGATCGCGCAATTCGCGAGGCCGGGGTCGCGATGGGCATGACCATGCGCGAGCTGCTGCGGCAGGTGGAGCTGCCGCTCGCCATGCCGTCCATCGTGGCCGGCGTCCGCGTCGCGGCCGTCGCCGGCGTCGGTTCGGCGACGATCGCTGCGGCGATTGGCGCGGGCGGCCTGGGCGAGTACATCTACCGCGGCCTGTCGATGGTCGACACGACCGTCATTCTCGCCGGCGCCATCCCTGCCGCGCTGCTGGCGCTCGTCGTCGACGGCTCGCTGCTGTGGCTCGAGCGTCAGCTGTCGGCGCGACGCCGCGCGCCAGTGCGCCGGGCCGCGTTCGCGGGCGCGGCCGCGCTCGCCGGCATCCTGCTCGCGTCGAGCGCCGTGGCCGCATGGCGCAGCGGCGCCGACGTCGTGGTGGGCTCGAAGAATTTCACGGAGCAGTTCGTGCTCGGCGAGCTGCTGGCGCAGGCCATCGAGCGGGAAGGTCTGTCGGTGGATCGCCGGCTGAACCTCGGCGGCACGCTGATTTGCGATCGCGCCCTGCTGATGGGCGACGTCGACGTCTACGTGGAGTACACCGGAACCGCGCTGACCGCCATCTTTCATCGACCAATCGAGAAGGATTCGTCGCGCGTCTACGACGAGGTGCGTGAGCTGTACGCGCGCACCGGCCGCACACTGCTGCCGCCGCTCGGATTCAACAACACGTTCGCGATTCTCGTGCGTGGCACCGACGCGCGATCGCTCGGTCTGCGAACCATCGGCGACGCTGCGCGCGAATCGCCGCGCTGGCGCGCCGGCTTCGGATACGAGTTCGTCGGACGTCCCGACGGCTATCCTGGCCTCGCCGAGGCGTACGGTCTGCGTTTTCCCGCGCCGCCGCGCGTGATGGATCTGACGCTCAGCTACCGCGCGCTCGCATCGGGACAGGTGGATTTGATTGCAGGCGATACGACGGCCGGGCTCATCAAAGGTCTCGACCTTCTGCAGCTGGAGGACGACCGCCACTACTTTCCGCCTTACGACGCCGCCGCGGTCGCGCGGGCCGAAGCGCTGTTGCGATACCCGCAGCTGCGGAGAGCGCTCGAGCGTCTGTCGGGCCGCATCTCCGCGGCCGACATGCGCGCGATGAACTACGCGGCCGACGTGGAGCATCGCGATATCGGCGGCATCGCCGCCGGTTTTCTGGCGCGAGTGCCCTCAGGCGCGCCCGAGAACGTTTCCGCCGTACCGCGGCGCCGGTAGACTACCGGCCAGCGCGAGCAGCGCACCGCCGGCGATCAGGATCGCCGGCGCGGCGGGCGCGCCGGTTTGGCGAATCAACGTCGTGGCGAGCAGCGGCGACATGCCGCTGAAGATCGTGAAGCTGACGTTGAAGACCAGCGCCACGCCCGAGAACCGGATGCGAGTGGGAAAGAGATCGGTCAGCAGGACCGCGAACGAGCCGTTGGTCAAACCTCCACACGCGCCGGCGAGCACCAGAATCAGCGTCGGGCTGATCGCGCGTGTTTCGAGGCCGCGGTAGAACGAGTAGGAGAACGCGAGCAGCAGGAGAGCGCCTGCGCGCAGCAGATAGCGCGGCGCCACTCGATCGCCAATCCAACCGACGACGAGAATTCCGGTGGCGTGCGCCATGACGCCGATCGTTTGCGCCTGAATGGCCTCGCGCGGATCGTATCGAAGAACGGTGGTGAGATATGCGGGAAGATGCGAGAAGAACAAACCGGTGAAACACGCGGTCGCGGCAAGGAGGGCACAACCCACCACCACCTGGACGGCGTGCGTGCGCAGCAGCTCGCGGAACGGCTGACGAACGGCGAGCGCCCGCATGCGCGCGAACTCCGGCGATTCTTCGAGCGACCGCCGAAGAATGAAGCTGAGCACGCCGCCGAGGCCTCCGAGGACGAAGGCGATGCGCCAGCCGTACATCGGCACGTTGGCCGGCAGCAGCAGCGAACGCACCATGAGGCTCACGCCCGTTGCGACGGCCACGCCCATCGTGACGCACGCGAACACAACTCCGCACACCAGCGGCGCAAGCCGCGGCGTCGTTTCGACAACGTAGGTGAGCGCGCCCGGCAGCTCGCCGCCGAGGCAGAAGCCCTGGATCAGCCGAAGCAGCACGATCGTCGCGCTCGCGACTGCGCCCCACCGGGCGTGCGGCGGCACGAGACCCATGCCGAGCGTCGCGCCGGACATGACGAACACCGACCACAGGAACACTCGCCGTCTGCCGTACCGATCACCGTAGTGACTGAGAACGATGCCGCCGATCGGCCGCGCGAGGTAGCCGGTGGCAAAGGCGCCGAACGACGCCATCAACGACACGATCGCCGACGTGCTCGGAAAGAACGCGTCGGCAATGTCCTTCGCGAAGATGCCGAAGACGACGAAGTCGTAGAACTCGAGGGTGCCGCCCAGACTGGCGAGCAGAACAATGCGCCAGCCTGCGGCGCTCAGCGTCGCCGAACGCTCGCGCATCCGCACGCTATCGGCGTGACAGCAGCTTTGGCGCCGGCCGCCACGCAGGCGTGCCGTCTTCCCACTGGTTGTCCGTCAGCTGCTCCAGGTTCGAACCGTCGTACTTCATGACGAACAGCTCGCCGTACGGCTGCGGCGCGTCGGTGTAAATGGCTTCGTCCTTGAATCCCATGCGCGTCGACGCGAACACGATGTGCTCGCCATCGGGCGACCACGCCATGTGCGCGTCATTGCCGTGCGCGAACGTGAGCCGCTTGACCGAGCTGCCGTCCGGGTGGACGGTGTAGATCTCGTAATCGCCCTGCGCCTGCCGCGAGAACATGATGAGATCGCCGCGCGGCGACCACTGCGGGAAGTTGTCGTAGCCGCTGGTGAGCGTGGTGACGGCGTTCGTGTCGATGTTCATGATCCGCAGTCCTTCGCCGTCGGGACCAAACGTGCGGTAGACGAACCGCGTGCCGTCGGGCGCCATCGACGGGAAGCCGTTGTTGCTCGGTCCGCTCGTCACCTGCCGGAATCCTTTGCCGTCGGGGTTGACGATGGCGATCTGCGCGCCGCCCTCGACGCGATCGTCCGGCTTCAGGAACAGGCCATGGAACCCGTTGAAGAAGGCGTTGTACGTGCCGATACCGAAAATGATCTTGTCGCCGCTCGGCGACCACTGTGGTCCAAGCACGTTGCGCGTCTCGTCGCTGTAGACGACGTCGTACTTGTCGCCGCCAACCGCGGCGACGGCGACGCCCGCGCCGAACGGACCTGAGCTGCCGACCGGACTGACGAACGCGAAGCGCTCGCCCGACGGGCTGAACGACGGCTGCCCAGACGTCAGCGTCAGTTCGAACTGTGGATTGCGGCTCCACGTCTTCAACCACGGCTTGCGCTCGAACGTCACGCGCTTGTGGAAGACGACGCGCTTACCGTCGGGCGACCACGATGCCGTTCGAACATCGCCGGCTGGCCCGCGCGCGCCGCTCGCGTAGTAGATGCCGGGAATGCCGTCCTTTCGGATGTACGCGACCTCGTCTCCAGACAGCACCGACGGGTTGAATTTCACTCCAGGACCCGCGGCGACATCCGACGCCGTGCCGGTCGCGATGTCAATCGAGATGATCCGCGTGTCCTGGGGATGCTCCGGCACCGCTCGACGGTTGTTGAGCGTCTGCTCGGCCGTCATGCAGTACGTGATGATGCGCCGGCTGTCGGCGGTCCATTTCGGGCTGCCGCAGAAATCACCGTGCGCGCTGATTCGCTTCAGCCCGGAACCGTCCGGACGAACGATGTACACGTCGGCGATCTGGAGGTGCTCCCATCGTCCGTGCGCGAATGGAAGATTGCTGCCGCGGTCGGACGAAAACGCGATCCACTTGCCGTCGGGCGACCATGATGGACGGAAGTCTCCGCCCGATCCGGACGTCAGCGCTCTTGCCGCTCGCGTCTTCAGATCGAGCGTCCACAGATCCGCGGTGCCGCCGTTTCGCGTCGTAACGAAGACGAGGTTTCGTCCGTCCGGAGAAAATGCGGCCTGATCGTCGTACGCGGGGCTGTCGGTGAGCCGCTCGAGCCCGCTGCCGTCCGGCTTCACGCGAAACAGATCCGCCGAACCTTCGCGCTCCGACGTGAAGACGATCCACGCGCCGTCGGGGGACCAGACGGCGTCGTAATCGATGTTCCGGTCGGCGAGCAGCGGCCGCTCGCTGCTGCCGTCCGCAGAGGCGACGAACAAACCGATCTGGCCGGGCTGGGGAAACACCCGCGCGAAGACGATTCGGTGCGTGCCGGACGGAGCCGCGGCGAGCAGCGCGATGACGACGGCGTTCACGAGCGATGTACGCATGGCCCGCATTCTACGCTGCGCAGCACGGGATGGGACCATTTCATCGCCTGGTGTCCGCGTACGCCAACCCTCCGGCCTCCCGAATCGTCTAAGGGCGACATGAAACACCTGTCTCGGGCTGCCATTCTGGTGGCGGTTGTGCTGATGGCGCCTTCCGTCGTCTACGGCTGGGACTACGGTCGATGCGCCGCTCGAAGAGCGGTCGCGGAAGCGCGCCGCGAAATCTTCCGAGCGCGCACGGAAGAGCGCCGCGCGCTCCGGCACGCGTACCGCGACGTGATGCGCGAAGCGCGCGCGTCCGTCCGGCAGGCCACGCGTGAAGCGCGCCGCCAGCTCAGGGAAATGCGCCGGCAGTTCCGCTGGTGAGCTCTGCGCCGATTCGGACAACCGTCTCGATCATCCGGTCGACATCGTTGCGCGTGCTGCGGTCGTTGACGATGCAGGCTCGGAGGACGAATCGGCCGTCCAATTCGGTGCTGGTGAGAAACGCATCGCCCGACAGCTGGAGCCGCTCGAGCAGCCCACGATTCAGATCCGCGCCGCCGCGGTGGCAGAAGCATACGACGCTGAGGCCGGGCGGCGCCACGAGCTCGAGCTGCGGCGTCGCGCGCACGCGTTCGGCGAGATATCGAGCGAGCGCGATGTTCTCGGCGACTCTGTCGCGGATCCCGTCCAGCCCCGCGTGCTTCATCGTCATCCAAACCTTCAGCGCACGAAACCCGCGCGTCTGCTGAAATCCGTACTCGCTGAACCACGGCAATCCGTAGACTCCGGTCGCGCTGCCCGCGCTGCGGATGTACGGCGGCACGAGGCTGAAGGTCGATCGCATCGCCTCCGCGTCGCGGACGGCGACGAATCCGGCTTCAACGGGCACGAACATCCACTTGTGCGGATCGAGCGCGGCGCTATCTGCGCGCGCGAGACCGCGCGCGGCCGCCGCGTATTCAGGCAGGAGCACTGCCGGACCGCCGTACGCGGCGTCGACGTGGAACCACACGCCGTGGCGGCTGCACACGTCCGCAACCGCGTCGAGATCGTCGATGGCCCCTGTATTCGTCGTGCCCATCGATGCGCTCACCGCGATTGGCCGCACACCAGCCGCCCGGTCGTCCTCCAGCGCGCGCTCGAGCGCAGCGACATCCATGCGGTAGGTCGCATCGACGCCGATCGTCCGCATCGATCCGCTGCCGAAGCCGAGCAGCTCGACTGCCTTTCGAATGCAGCTGTGTCCCTGCGACGAGGCGTAGAAGGCGAACCTGTTCGGCGCGCCGCGTAAACCGTCGGCGCGAACGTCCAAGCCGGTCTTCGTATGGCGCGCGACAGCAAGAGCGGTGAGCGTCGCCATCGATCCGCCGCTCGTGAGGAGACCCATCGCGGTCGTCGGAAATCCGAGCAGCTCGCGGAACCACGCGATCACCTGTCGCTCGACGTAAATCGCCGCGTGGTTACCGCCCGCGCAGCTCGGGTTCATCGCGGCCGCGAGCGCGTCGGCGAAGATGCCCATGACTGAAGGCGGCGAGTTCACCCAACCCCAGAATCGCGGATGACCGTTGCCGAACGGGTAAGGCTCGATCGCGGCGCCGAATTCGCTGAGGATTTCATCCGCAGACTCGCCGGTCCGCGGCGCAGGCGTCGAGAGGAATCGTTCCGCCACCTCCCGAGGAACGGGCGAGAACACCGGCTGGTCACGAATGTCGGTGAGGTGCTTCGCGATCAGATCGACGACGAGATACCCGACACGGCGGATTTCCGCGTCGGTCCATTCGGACGCCATTCGCGTGTCACGCGGTCCTGGCGAGCAGCGGCGCGGCGACGGGCGTCATGTCCTGCATGACCTCGCCGTGCTGGCTGATGTCGAGCCCTACGGCTTCCTGTTCCTCCGACACGCGCAGCGGGATGATCATGTCGGTCAGCTTGTAGAGCAGCCACGAGCCGCCGAACGAGAACGCTGCCACGAAAAACAACGCGCCGCAGTGGACAAAGAATGTCTGCGTCGCACCCGATGTCAGGCCGACGTCCTTGGCGAAGATTCCCGTCATCAACATGCCGACCATGCCGCCGACGCCATGGCATGGAAAGACGTCGAGCGTGTCGTCGAGCGTCGACGCCTTGTTCTTCCAGTGGACGCAGAGGTTCGACACGACACTGGCGACGGTTCCGATGAAGATGCTCTCGCCGATGCTGACGAAGCCGGCAGCCGGTGTAATCGCCACGAGGCCGACGACCGCGCCGACGCAGGCGCCGAGCGCCGAGGGTTTGTGGCCGCGCAGGCGATCGAAAAAGATCCACGCGAGCGCCGCTGCCGCCGACGCGGTGTTCGTCGTCGCGAACGCCATCGCAGCCTGACCCGAGGCCGACAGCGCGGAGCCGGCGTTGAACCCGAACCAGCCAAACCACAACATGCCGGTGCCGAGGATGACGAACGGGATGTTGGCCGGCGTGTGCGCTTCGCCGTTCCGGTGCACGTGGCGCCGACCCAGCGTCATCGCGCCGGCGAGCGCCGCAAACCCCGCGGACATGTGCACCACTGTTCCGCCTGCGAAGTCGAGGACGCCTAGCTTGTGCAGGAACCCGTCCGGATGCCACGTCCAGTGCGCCAGCGGCGAGTAGATGACGACGCTGAACAGACACATGAACAGCAGGTAGCTTGAGAACCGCACGCGTTCGGCGAACGATCCGGTGATGAGCGCCGGCGTGATGATGGCGAACTTCAACTGGAACAGCGCGAACATGAGCAGCGGAATCGTCGGCGCGAGACCGGGGTGCGTGAGCGTGCCGACGCGCGTGAACATGAAGAACGTGCGCGGATCGCCGATGAGGCCGTTAATGCTGTCGCCGAACGCGAGGCTGAAGCCGACGACAATCCACAGAATGCTGATGACACCCATCGTGACGAAACTCTGCAGCATCGTCGACACGACGTTCTTGGTGCGGACCATGCCGCCGTAGAAGAACGAGAGGCCCGGCGTCATGAGCAGCACGAGGCCCGTGGCGGTCAGCATCCATGCGACATCGCCACTGTTCACCGGACCGCCCGTAATCGGCTGCGCCGCGGGCCGAACGACCACGCCGAGCACGCTTACAACGGCCAGCAGCAGGAACGGCAGTGCTGTGAATTCCCGAATCCTTTCCGTTTTGCTCCTCACTTGTTCCAGCGTCATCGCCTCTACCTTCCATTTGCCGTGATGTTACCAGAATTGTGCCAGATATGCACGAAATAGACATCATATATGCACTATTAGGCCACCACACGGTTGGCTAGACACTTCAATGTGCAGAATCTGCACTGTTTCGTGTGCGCGCCCGCTCGACTGAAGCCTTCGCCCTCCATGCAGTTGAACGCAGTAAGCCTGGAGTTCCTGTGTCAGGCGCTGAGGAGTTCCGCGGCAGGCGCTGGAGCGCGAGGCTCGAGCCGAGCGTCCACGTCGCTGCGTTGTGCGTGGTACGATGAAGTTTTCGAGGATTTCGCAACATGTCGACCGTGAACAGCTTCGGCTCGCGCACCGCGCTCGCGGTCGGCGGGCGCACGTTCCAGACCTACAGCCTGCGTGCGCTCGAGCAGGCGGGCTTCGCCGACGTCGCACGCCTTCCGTACTCGATGAAGATCCTCCTCGAGAATCTGCTTCGCCACGAGGACGGGCGGTTCGTGAAGGCGGCCGACGTCGAGGCGCTCGCGCGGTGGGATCTGAAAAGCGCCGCGCAGAAGGAGATCTCGTTCGCGCCCGCACGCGTGCTGTTACAGGATTTCACCGGCGTGCCGGCCGTCGTCGATCTCGCCGCAATGCGCGACGGCATCGCCAGGCTCGGCGGCGACCCGAACAAGGTGAACCCGCTGCAGCCGGTCGAACTGGTGATCGATCACTCGGTGCAGGTCGATTACTTCGGGCGCCCGGACGCGTTTCAGCTGAACGCCGAGCTCGAGTTCTCGCGAAACAAGGAACGCTACTCGTTTCTGCGCTGGGGCCAGAGCGCCTTCCGCAACTTCCGGGTCGTGCCGCCGGACACGGGCATCGTTCACCAGGTGAATCTCGAGTATCTCGCGCGGGTCATCATGTCGGCCGACACGGCCGACGGGACGTTCGCTTATCCCGACACGCTCGTCGGCACGGACTCGCACACGACGATGGTGAATGGTCTTGGCGTCGTGGGCTGGGGCGTCGGTGGCATCGAAGCCGAAGCCGCGATGCTCGGCCAGCCGATTTCGATGCTGATTCCGCAGGTGCTCGGATTCCGGCTGGTGGGCGAAATGCTCGAAGGCGCGACGGCGACCGATCTCGTGCTGACGATCACCGAGCGGCTCCGCAAGCACGGCGTCGTCGGCAAGTTCGTCGAGTTCTACGGCCCCGGCCTCGAGCATCTGACGATTGCGGATCGCGCGACGCTCGGCAACATGTGTCCCGAGTACGGCGCCACGATTGCGATCTTCCCGATCGACGAGATGACGCTCGACTACCTGCGACTCACCGGCCGCGACGAGTCGCGCGTGGAGCTCGTGGACGCGTACGCGAAGGCGCAGGGATTGTTCCGGCGCGCGGACCAGCCGGATTCGGTTTATTCCGAGACGATCGATCTCGATCTCGCGACCGTGGAGCCGAGTCTCGCGGGACCGAAGCGGCCGCAGGATCGCGTCTCGCTCAAACAGGCGAAGAGCGGCTTTCAGTCGGCGCTCACGTCGATGATGGCGGTCTCGCCTCGATCGACCAAGTCGAGCGCCGAGGCCGGCGGATCGGCGCATGTATCGGCGACCATGAGCGGCGGCGGCGCCGTGGCGGTGGCCGATGTGCCGGCTATCGCGACGGCGCTGGATCACGGCTCGGTGGTGATCGCCGCAATCACGAGCTGCACGAACACGTCGAACCCGAGCGTGATGATCGGCGCCGGTCTCGTCGCGAGAAAGGCAGTGGAGCGCGGCCTGAA
Organism: Acidobacteriota bacterium; assembly: GCA_003222395.1. Classification (GTDB taxonomy): domain Bacteria; phylum Acidobacteriota; class Vicinamibacteria; order Vicinamibacterales; family CAVVIG01; genus Gp6-AA45. The sequence continues at coordinate 14,055 of QHWB01000048.1, read as the reverse complement.
GCGTCAACCGTGGGTGAAGACGAGCCTTGCGCCGGGATCGAAGGTGGTGACCGAGTACTTGCGCAAGTCGGGGCTGCAGCCGTATCTCGACGAGCTCGGATTCAATCTCGTCGGCTACGGGTGCACGACGTGCATCGGGAACAGCGGGCCGTTGCCCGACGACGTCTCCGCAGAAGTGGATGCCCGCAATCTCGTCGTCGTCTCAGTGCTGAGCGGCAACCGCAACTTCGAGGGACGCATTCAGCAGCAGGTGCGCGCGAACTATCTCGGGTCGCCGCCGCTGGTCGTGGCGTACGCGCTGGCCGGCCGCATGACGCTCGATCTCACGACGGAGCCGATCGGAATCGACAAGGACGGGGAGCCGGTTTACCTGCGCGATTTGTGGCCCACCGAGCGCGAGATCCAGGAGACGATGCTCAGCGCAGTCACCTCCGACATGTTCCACCAGCAATACGCCGACGTGTTCACCGGCGATGAACGCTGGCGCAACCTTAAGGTGCCGACCGGCGACAGGTACGCGTGGGAGGCCGACTCGACCTACATCCGCAACCCGCCGTTCTTCGAGCAGCTGACGATGGAGACGGCGGCCGTCGTCGATATCTCGGGCGCGCGCGTGCTCGCGCTGCTCGGCGACAGCATCACCACCGATCACATTTCGCCGGCCGGATCGATCAAGAAAGACAGCCCGGCGGGCAAATACTTGATCGCGCACGGCGTCGATCCGAAGGACTTCAACTCCTACGGCGCACGCCGGGGCAACCACGAGGTGATGATGCGCGGCACCTTCGCGAACGTGCGGCTGCGCAATCAGCTCGCGCCGGGCACCGAAGGCGGATGGACCACATACATGCCGGACGGCGACGTGATGCCGATCTACGACGCCGCGATGAAATACAAGGGCGCGAACGTCCCGCTGCTCGTCATCGCCGGGAGGGAATACGGATCCGGATCTTCGCGCGACTGGGCAGCGAAGGGCACACTGCTGCTCGGCGTCAAGGCGGTGATCGCCGAGAGCTTCGAACGCATCCATCGCAGCAATCTGGTGAACATGGGCGTGCTGCCGCTGCAGTTTCAGAGCGGCGATTCGGCGCCAAAGCTGGGTCTCTCGGGGCGCGAAACCTACGAGCTCGTGGGGATCGCGCAAGGTCTGAAGCCGGGCGGGACGACCACCGTGCGTGCCGTGAGCGGGGGAAAGCCGACGGAGTTCCAGGCAGTCGCACGCATCGACACGCCCGAGGAGCTCGTCGCGTTCAGACACGGCGGGATTCTGCCGTACGTGCTGCGACAGCTTGTGGGAAAGAAATGACGCGAGCCGAGACGTAGCGCGAGCCCTCAGGCGAGCGTAACCCGATGCTCACTTCATCGACGATCAAGGACAAGGCACGTGGGCTCGGATTCGATTTGTGCGGTATCGCGCCGGCCGGCGATCTTCCTGAACTGACATTCTTTCGAGAGTGGCTCGAACGCGGGTACGCGGGCGAGATGACGTACCTGCACCGATCGGCCGCGCGCCGCGCCGACGTTCGCAACGTCCTGCCGTCGGCGCGCACCGTCGTCGTCACGGCGACCAACTACAACACGGATCGTCCGTATTCGACCGAGTGCGCGGACGCCGGGCGCGCTCACGTCGCGCGCTACGCGTGGGGCGACGACTATCACGATGTCATCGGCGGCCGTCTCGACGCGCTGCTCTCGTGGATGCGGCACGAGGCGGCCGAACCGTTCGAGGCGCGCGCCTACGTCGACACAGGACCGGTGCAGGAGCGCGTCTATGCGCAGCACGCCGGCATCGGGTGGATCGGGAAGAACACCTGCGTCATCAATCCCGAGATCGGATCGTGGATTTTCCTCGGCGTGATCATTTGCAGTCTGCCGCTCGAGGTCGACCTCGCGGCGCTCGATCGCTGCGGCACGTGCACGTTGTGCCTCGAGGCGTGTCCGACCGGTGCGATCGTCGCGCCGGGCGTCCTCGACTCGAATCGCTGCATCTCGTATCTCACGATCGAGCTGCGCGGCGACATCCCCGAGGCAATGCGTGCCGCCATCGGCACGCACATATACGGCTGCGACATCTGCCAGGAAGTGTGTCCTTGGAATGCGACGCCGCCGCGGTCGCCGGATCGCGCGTGGCAGCCGCGGTCGGTGTGGGACCGCGTCGATCTCCTTACGCTTGCCGGCTGCACAGACGATGAGCTGGCCGATTCGCTGCGCGGAAGCGCGATGCGCCGTACGAGGGTACAAGGCTTGCGACGAAACATCGACACCGCGCTCGGAAACGCCTGCGATGCCGAAACGCCCGCGACCCGACGCCGCCGAACGGATTCCTGATCGACCGACGCTGTCCACCGTCCGCGAGGCGGCGAGAGACTGTCAGGCTTGCGATCTGTACAAGCGAGGCACGCAGACCGTCTTCGGCGAAGGCGGGCGCAAAGCTGAGCTCATGCTCGTCGGCGAGCAGCCGGGCGATGCCGAAGACCTCGCGGGACATCCGTTCGTCGGACCGGCCGGCAAGCTGCTCGATCGCGCGCTCGAGGACGCCGGCATCGATCGCGCCGCGGTCTACGTCACCAACGTCGTCAAGCACTTCAAGTGGGAGCCGCGCGGCAAGCGACGCATTCACAAGAAACCGAACGCCGGCGAGATTGCGGCGTGCCGGCCGTGGCTCGATACTGAGATTCAACTCGTCAAGCCGCGCGCGATCGTCTGCCTGGGCGCGACGGCGGCCCAGGCGCTCATCGGCCGTCAGTTCAAGGTGACCGCGCACCGCGGCGAGTTCATCGCGTCGTCGCTTGCCCCGCTTGTCCTCGCGACGGTCCATCCGTCCTCGATTCTCCGCGCTCCCGACGACGACACACGCCGTCAGGAAATGGAGCGCTTCACCGACGATTTGCGAAAGGTTGCGAAAGCGCTGCGTTGATTAGTGCGTGAGGAATTCGGCGGACGGCGGCAGGAAGTCGTATTCCTCGATCGCGACCGCGTACCGCGTCGAAGGGTGGTCCGCCGACGCGACGGTTCGCACGACACGGCCGCGACACCAGATTTCGGCCGGCTCGTGGTGCGCCGGAATCACCGGCATCTCGAGACGCAGTTCGATTGGCACGTCGACTTCGACCGGCTCTTCGGTCCGGACCAGGACCCCGGATCGCGAGATGTTCTCGGTGCGGCCGACACACCAGTCGCCAGCGCCGACCTGACGGTAGCGCACCGCAAGTTGAAGGGGAAACCGGGGAGCCCGCACTCAAGGTTGGGGTTCAGCAAACCCCATACCAATTTGTAATTGTACTGGCCTGGTAGATTGCTGGGAGTCCCGAAGAGTTACGCCCGACTTTCGATTATCCCAATAGATACACGAGAAATTTTTGCGTTCGGCTTTTCATTTTTCGTTCAAAATGACTTTAACGACAGCTCAGCTCCGTGCAATGGTGGACGTTTAGAACTCACCGAAGGACACCACGGCACGAGACAATAATCGCTCAGCCGAGAGAGAAACGATGAGTATTACGGATGCGACCACGAACCTCATCATTGCCGACGATCATCCGCTGTTCCGTGCTGCCCTTCGGTCGCTGCTCGAGACCGATCGAGGCATGCGGGTCGTCGGGGAAGCCAACGACGGGCGTGCAGCGGTGACGATGGTCCAGGATCTGCGGCCGGACATTCTGCTCCTCGATTTATGCATGCCGGTGACGCCAGGGCTCGACGCGCTTCGCGAGCTGTCGACGATGAACTGCGCGACGCGCACGCTGCTCATGGCGACCGAAGTCGGCGACTCCGACGTGGTCGAAGCGCTGCAGCTCGGCGCGCGCGGCGTCGTGATGAAACAGTCGGCGAGCGAGCTCGTGTTCAAGAGTATCCGCACGGTGATGGCGGGCCAGTACTGGGTCGGCCGCGAATGCGTGGGCGATCTGATCGACAGCATGCGCAAGCGCGCGGCGGAACCGGCGGCCGATGCGCTGCGGCCCACGTTCGGCCTCACCTCGCGCGAGCTGGAGATCGTCGCGACGGTCGTTGCGGGATACCCCAACGTCGACATCGCGCAGAAGTTCGCGATCAGCGTCAAGACGGTCAAGCACCACCTCACGAACATCTTCAACAAGCTTGGGGTCGCCAATCGTCTGGAGCTGGCGCTGTTTGCGGTGCATCACCATCTCGAAGCGTCTGTGGACGACCAGCGCCGCGGCGTCGCGGTCGGCGTGCGTCGGTAGGATCGTCCGGCGCTCGCGGCCACCCTGACGCCGCGGGCGCGTCGTAGGACGTAAGTCCCATCCCTCCGGACCTTCGGATCATTCTCCCCGACCACCAGCGGCTGTTATTCTCCGCGCCTCAGCATCGGAGGCGTGTGAATCATCCGGCCGACAACATCATCGGAGTCAGCGCGGCGGTCAAGAAAATCCGCGCGGAACTCGAGTGCGCCGCGCGATCTGACGCCAAGGTGCTCCTGACGGGGGAGAGCGGCGTCGGGAAGGACATCGCCGCGCGCGTAATCCATCAACTGAGCGCGCGCAGCCACATGCCGTTCGTGGCGATCAACTGCGTCAGCGTGCCAGATTCGCTGCTCGAGGCGGAGCTCTTCGGCCACGTGCGAGGCAGCTTCACCGGCGCCTATCGCGATCGTCCGGGCCTGTTCGAGACGGCGCACAAGGGCACGGTGTTCCTCGACGAAGTGTGCGAGATGAGCGCGCGCATGCAGGCGCTGCTGCTGCGATTCCTCGAAACGGGGGAGATTCAGCGCGTTGGCTCCGATCGCGCGCAGTCGCGTATCGACGTGCGCGTGCTCGCCGCCACCAATCGTGACCCCGAGCAGCTGGTCGCCGACAAGATTTTCCGCGCGGATTTGTACTACCGCCTGAACGTCATCGACATCCGCGTTCCATCCCTGCGCGCGCGACCCGACGACGTCTCGTTGCTGTTCGAGCATTTCCTTCGCGGCTACGCCAGCGCGCGCGGCATTGCGGAACCGACCGTCGCGCCAGACGTCATCGCCGCGCTCGTCGCGTTCGAATGGCCCGGGAATATCCGGCAGCTGAAGAACGTCGCCGAACGGCTGATCGTGCGCGCGCAGAACTCGAGGATCTCGCTCGCCGATCTGCCGCCGGAGATCGCCGGACGGCCGAGGGCCGCGGAGGCCGTCGCCGCGCCGGCCGAGCGCGCGCCGGTCGAAGAAATCTTCGATCGCATGGTGAAGAACCGCGAATCGTTCTGGTCGGCGGTGTATCCGGCGTTCATGACGCGCGATCTCACGCGCGACGATCTGCGCTTCATCATTCGGCGTGGCCTGCACGAAACGGCGGGCAGCTACAAGATGCTCGTCGAGCTCCTGAACATGCGGCCGAACGACTACAAGCGGTTCCTGAATTTTCTCCGAAAGCACGAATGCCACGTGCCGTTCGCGCGCTTCCGCTCCGCGGAGCTGCGGCGGCGCGCACCGCAAGATGACGAGTTCTCCGGCGGCGCGCTCATCGATCCGACATCGTCGGTGCTCGATCGCCAGCTGCCAGCGTCCGACGACATGCGCGCGACCGGTACCGGCCGCCGCTGATCGATCGGGTGGGACCTAGGTCCGAGTAGTCGCCGGACCTTCGATTCATTCTCAACCTCAACTTCGCTTACTACCATCCGCACTCGAGAGCTGAGGTTACGCGCTGACGGCATTTCGCCTCGCGCGATCGTGAACAGTTTTTTTTCGGTAGTTGATGATGACTACGACAAAGACGCGTCAGATCACCGGGTCCTCCAGGCTGCGGCTCGTCGCCGCGGTTGCGATCGGCGCCGCGCTGTTCCTCGCTGGACGCGGCCCGAACCGCATCGCCGTGCACGCGCAGACCGGCTGCGGTACGGCCAACGCGGTGGTTCAGGAGAATTGTCTTCCCGGCAACTCCGACTGGGACCTCGGTCCTTCCGGCAACGACGGCGCCGTCCAGGGATACGCTGCCGACATCAGCGTCAACAAGGGGCAGACCGTCGGGTTCAAGATCAAGACTGACGCGACGAGTTTTCGGATAGAGATCTTTCGCCTGGGCTACTACGGTGGCCTCGGAGCGCGCAAAATCCAGTCGAGCGATCTCGCGGGCCCGCTCCCGCAGCCTGACTGCGACGTCAGCCAAGCGGCGACGACGGGCCTCGTCGACTGCGGCAACTGGTCGACGTCGGCGACGTGGTCGACGGCGGGCCAGACGTCGGGCATCTACCTGGCGAAGCTGACGCGGCTCGTGCCCGCCGGCTCGGGTGCGAGTCACATCGTCTTCATCGTTCGCGACGATGCGGGCGCATCCGACGTCCTGTTCCAGACGTCCGATGCGACGTGGCAGGCGTACAACCACTTTGGCGGCGCGAGCCTCTATTGCGACGGTCCGCTCGTGAACTCCGCCGCCGAGTATTCGTGCGCCACGCGCGCCGCGAAGGTCAGCTACAACCGCCCGTTCGATACGCGCGACCACGATCCGCAAAGCTGGCTGTTCAACGCCGAATACCCGATGGTCCGCTGGCTCGAAGCCAACGGGTACAACGTCAGCTACTTCACGGGCGTCGACGCCGATCGCTCGGGCGCGCTGATCAAGACGCATAAGGCGTATCTCTCGGTGGGCCACGACGAGTACTGGTCGGGCAATCAGCGCGCGAACGTCGAAGCGGCACGCGACGGCGGCGTCAACCTGGCGTTCTTCAGCGGCAACGAAGTGTTCTGGAAAACGCGCTGGGAGTCGAGCCAGTTCGGCGCGCAGCCGTATCGCACACTCGTCAGCTACAAGGAAACGCTCAACAACGCCAAGATCGACCCGTCGCCGGAATGGACCGGCACGTGGCGCGACCCGCGCTTCAGCCCGCCGTCCGATGGCGGACGTCCAGAGAACGGCCTGACCGGCACGATCTGGACGGTCAACTGCTGCACCTTCGCGATCCAGGTTCCCGCAGAAATGGGCGCGCTGCGCTTCTGGCGCAACACGTCGCTCGCCTCGATGACGCCCGGCACCACGGCGACCTTGACGTCCGACACGCTGGGCTACGAATGGGACGAGGACCTCGACAACGGCTCGCGGCCGAGTGGTCTCGTCCATCTGTCGTCGACGACCGTCGACGTGACACAAAAGGTCACCGACTACGGCGCGCACGTCGCACCCGGGACCGCGACGCATTCGCTCACGTTGTACCGGAAGAACACCGTGGATGCGCAGGGCCCGCACTCGGCGCTCGTGTTCGGCGCCGGCACCGTGCAGTGGTCGTGGGGACTCGACAACGTGCACGACCGCGGCACCTCTATTCCCGATCCGGCGATCCGGCAGGCGACGGTGAACCTCTTCGCCGATATGGGCGTACAGCCGGGCACGATTCAGTCGGGTCTGGTCGCGGCGAGCGCGTCCGCCGACACCGCTGCGCCGACGGCGACGATTACATCGCCCGCCGACGGCATCACGGTCGAGCAGGGCGTTCGGATCAACATCTCCGGAACCGCGGCCGACGCCGGCGGCGGCAAGGTCGCCAGCGTCGAAGTATCGGTTGACGGCGGCGCGACGTGGCACGAGGCGAAGGGGCAATCGAGCTGGACCTACGAGTGGCTGCCGCAGACGACCGGCCTGGCCACCATCAAGAGCCGCGCGACTGACGACAGCGGCAACGTCGGCGCCGAGTCAGCGTCGATCGGCGTAACGGTCAGTCCGAGCACCTGCCCCTGCACGACCCTCTGGAATCACGACATCACGGTGCCGGCAACGATCGACAGCGGCGACTCGACGCCGCAGGAAATCGGCGTACGGTTCACGAGCGAGATCGAAGGCTTCATCACGGGCGTACGCTTCTATAAGGGCTCGTCCAACAACGGCACGCACATCGGCAACTTTTGGACGGCCGGCGGCACGCTGCTCTCGAGCGCGCAGTTCTCCAGCGAAACCGCGACCGGATGGCAGTCGGTCCGCTTCAACCAGCCGGTACCGATTACGGCGAACACGACGTACGTCGCGTCGTATCACACGAACGTCGGCCACTACTCGGCCAATACGGGTTACTTCGCGACGGCCGGCGTCGATCGTCCGCCGCTGCATGCCGCTGCCGGCTCGAACGGCGTGTTCGCGGTCGGCGCGAGCCAGTTCCCGTCGAACACGTTCCACGCGACCAACTACTGGGTCGACGTCGACTTCGCCGAATCGGTCGCGGATGCGAACGCACCGGTGATCTCGCGGATCAACGCGACCGCAATCGACGGCTCGACCGCCGTCATCTCGTGGAGAACGAACGAGGATGCCGACTCGAAGGTGGAGTACTCGCTCAATTCGCTGTTGCCGCCGGCGCAGACGATTAGCGTCACAAACGCGGCGTTCGTCACCCAGCACACCATCACGTTGACCGGCCTGACGCCGAACTCGACGTATTTCTTCCGCATCACGTCGGTCGATCCGGCGGGCAACTCCGCGGTGACGCTCGCGCCCAGCTTCACGGTGCCGGGACCGACGCTGCACGATACCGCCACGATCGACTTCGCGGCAGGCACGCCGGAGACGGCGTGCGACCAGAACGGCCAGAATTGCGTCCCCAAGACCTACATCTCTGAGACGTCCGACGGCGAAGTGATTCTCGCGCCGGCGGCCGGCGCGGAATTTTCCGGATCGAGCCTGCCCACCGGGTGGATCGGCGCCATCATCAACGCCGGCGGATCGTTCAACGTGCTCGGCGGCAACCTGACCGTCGACGGCGCGCAAGTCGGCAGCTGCGATGCCGGCGCGACACCGGCCTGCACAACCGGAAACTACGCACCCGGCCACTCGCTCGAGTTCGTCGCGACGTTCACGGGCGATCCGTACCAGCACGCCGGGTTGGGCGTGACCTTGGACGCCCCACCGTGGGCCATTTTCACGACGGGCAGCGGTGGCGCATTCTACGCGCGCAGCAACAACGGCGCTCCGTTCGAGACGCCACTCGACGTCGCCTGGCTCGGATCGCCGCACCGCTTCCGCATCGACTGGAACGCCTCGGGCGTCACGTACTTCGTTGACAGCGCGCAGGTCGCGTTCCACGGTGCGGTCATCCCCGGACCGATGCGCCCGATCGCGGCCAGCGACTTCAATCCGATGGCCGGCAACATCGTCGTCAACTGGATTCGGATGTCGCCTTACACCGCGTCGGCCTCGTTCTACTCGCGCGTGTTCGATGCGGCCTCTCAGGTCAACTGGCACAGCGCTTATTGGACAGGCACGACGCCTCCGGGCACCAGTCTCTCGATCTTCGTCCGGACGGGCAACACGCCGACGCCCGACGGTTCGTGGAGCATCTTCGAGGCGATCCCGGCTCCGGGCGCGTTCAGCGCGTTCGCGCAATACGTGCAATACCGCGCCGACCTCGCGACGTCCGATCCGGTCGTGACGCCGCAGCTCGAAGACATCATCATCAGCACCGATCAAGCGCCGATCGCGGTCAACGACAGCGCAACGACGGCACTCAATACGCCGTATACCTTCGCGGCGGCCGGCTCGACGAGCCTGAAGGCGAACGACAGCGACGCCGACACGCCGTTCGCGCAGCTGCGAGTCGACTCCGTGTCGTCGGCGGCCCACGGCTCGGCGACACTCAACGCCAACGGCTCGGTGACTTACACGCCGGCGTCCGGCTTCAGCGGCGCCGACACCTTCACCTACACCATCACCGATGGATTGTTGAAGGCGACCGCCACCGTGTCGATGGCAGTCGGAAGCACGCCGCCGGTGGCGGTCGACGACGGCTCGGGCGCTTCGCCGGCGTACGTTGTTGACGAAGACACGGTGCTCAACGCCGCCGGCAGCGCCAGCGTGACGGCGAACGACACGTCTAACGGCGGCGGCGCACTGACTGCCGCGCTGGTCGCCAACGCCAGCCATGGCACGGTCAGCCTGAACGGCGACGGGTCGTTCACCTACACACCGGCCGCCAACACCTTCGGACCCGATTCGTTCACGTATCGAGTCCAGGACGCGCTCGGCAACTTCAGCAACATCGCGACGGTGTTCATCAGCGTGACGGCGGTGAACGACCCGCCGAGCTTTACCCAAGGTCCGAACCAGATCGTTGCGGAAGATTCCGGATCTCAGACGGTAACCGGATGGGCGACTGGCATTTCCGCCGGACCGGGTGAATCAGGGCAGGCCCTGAACTTCATCGTCGGTAACGGCAGCCCGGCCCTGTTCGCAGCGCAGCCCGCCGTCAGCGCCACCGGCACGCTGACCTACACGCCGGCGCTGAATTCGAACGGCACCGCGCTCGTCACCGTGCAGTTGCACGATGACGGCGGCGTCGCGCACGGCGGCGTCGACACGAGCGCGCCGCAGACGTTCACGATCACGATCACGGCCGTCAACGATGCGCCGGTGGCGGCCAACGACAGCTACGCGACGAACGAAGACACGCCGCTGAGCGTCGCGGCGCCGGGCGTGCTCGCCAACGACACCGACGTCGACGGCGACGCGTTGACCGCGGTCGTGGTCGCCAGTCCCTCGCACGGCGTGCTGACGCTCAACGCGGACGGCGGATTCAGCTACGCGCCGGCGGCGAACTACAACGGCGCCGATAGCTTCACTTACAAGACCAATGACGGTCTGCTCGATTCGAATGTCGCCACGGTCAATCTCTCCGTGGCGCCGGTGAACGACGCACCCGTCGCGAACGCGCAGAATGTGACGACGGCAGAGGACACGCCCCAGGCGATTACGCTGACGGCGAGCGACGTGGACGGCGACACGCTGGTATACAGCGTCGAGACCGGTCCGGCGCACGGCTCGCTGAGCGGCGCGGCGCCCAACGTGATCTATACGCCGTCGGCCAATTACAACGGGCCGGACAGCTTCACGTTCAAGGCGAGCGACGGCGCCCTCGACTCGAACATTGCCGCGGTGACGGTCTCGGTGACGGCCGTGAACGACGCGCCGGTGGCGACCGCGCAGTCGGTGACGACGGCGGAGGACACGGCGAAGCCCATCACGCTGACGGCGAGTGATGTGGACGGCGATGCGCTGACCTACAGCATCGTCTCCGGTCCGTCGCACGGCTCATTGACCGGGACGGCGCCGAACGTGACCTACACGCCGGCAGCCAATTACAACGGGCCCGACAGCTTCACGTTCAAAGCGAACGACGGCACGGCGGATTCGGCGGCGGCGACCATCAGCATCACGGTGACGGCGGTGAACGACGCGCCGGTGGCGAACGCGCAGTCGGTGACGACGGCGGAAGACACGGCGAAGCCCATCACGCTGACGGCGAGTGATGTCGACGGCGATGCGCTGACCTACAGCATCGTCTCCGGCCCGTCGCACGGGTCGCTGAGCGGCGCAGCGCCGAACGTGACCTATACGCCGGCGGCCAATTACAACGGGCCCGACAGCTTCACGTTCAAAGCGAACGACGGCACGGCGGATTCGGCGGCGGCGACCATCAGCATCACGGTGACGGCAGTGAACGATGCGCCAGTCGCCAATGCGCAGTCGGTGACGACGGCGGAAGACACGGCCAAGGCCATCACGCTGACGGCGAGCGATGTGGACGGCGATGCGCTGACCTACAGCATCGTCTCCGGCCCGTCGCACGGGTCGCTGAGCGGCGCGGCGCCGAACGTGACTTACACGCCGGCAGCCAACTACAACGGCAGCGACAGCTTCACGTTCAAGGCGAACGACGGCACGGTGGATTCGGCGGCGGCGACGGTGAGCATCACGGTGACGGCGGTGAACGATGCGCCGGTCGCCGCGAACGACGCGTATAGCACCAACGAAGACACGGCGCTGAATGTAGCGGCGGCGGGCGTGCTCGCGAACGACAGCGACGTCGACGGCGACGCGCTGACGGCCGTCCTGGTGGGTGCTCCGGCACACGGCTCGGTGACGCTCAACGCGAACGGCAGCTTCACCTACACGCCGGCGGCGAACTACAACGGCAGCGACAGCTTCACCTACAAGGCCAACGACGGCGCGCTCAACTCGAACGTCGCGACGGTGGCGATCGCCATCAACGCCGTCAACGACGCACCGGTGGCGAACGCGCAGTCGGTGACGACGGCGGAAGACACGGCGAAGGCGATCACGCTGACGGCGAGCGATGTGGACGGCGATGCGCTGACCTACAGCATCGTCTCCGGCCCGTCGCACGGGTCGCTGAGCGGCACGGCGCCGAACGTCACCTATACGCCGGCGGCGAACTACAACGGGTCGGATAGCTTCACGTTCAAGGCGAACGACGCGACGGTTGATTCGGCGGCGGCAACCATCAGCATCACGGTGACGGCGGTGAACGACGCGCCGGTCGCCAATGCGCAGTCAGCGACGACGGCGGAAGACACGGCCAAGGCGATCACATTGACCGCCAGCGACGTCGACACGACGCGACGGTTGATTCGGCGGCGGCAACCATCAGCATCACGGTGACGGCGGTGAACGATGCGCCGGTCGCCGCGAACGACGCGTATAGCACCAACGAAGACACGGCGTTGAACGTGGCAGCGGCGGGCGTGCTCGCGAACGACAGCGACGTCGACGGCGACGCGCTGACGGCGATCCTGGTGAGCAGTCCGGCGCATGGGTCGGTGACGCTGAATGCGAACGGCAGCTTCACCTACACGCCGGCGGCGAACTATAACGGCGGCGACAGCTTCACCTACAAGGCCAACGACGGCGCGCTGAACTCGAACGTGGCCACGGTGAGCATCACGGTGACGGCGGTCAACGACGCGCCGGTGGCGAATGCGCAGTCGGTGACGACGGCGGAAGACACGGCGAAGGCGATCACGCTGACGGCGAGCGATGTGGACGGCGATGCGCTGACCTACAGCATCGTGAGCGGTCCGGCGCATGGCGCGCTGAGCGGCGCGGCGCCGAACGTGACCTACACGCCGGCGGCCAACTACAACGGGCCGGACAGCTTCACGTTCAAGGCGAACGACGGCACGGTGGATTCGGCGGCGGCGGCGGTCAGCCTGACGGTGACGCCGGTCAACGACGCGCCAGTGGCCACCGCGCAGTCGGCGACGACGGCGGAAGACACGGCGAAGGCCATCACGCTGACGGCGAGCGATGTGGACGGCGATGCGCTGACCTACAGCATCGTCTCCGGTCCGTCGCATGGCTCGCTGAGCGGCGCGGCGCCGAACGTGACCTATACGCCGGCGGCCAACTACAACGGGCCGGACAGCTTCACGTTCAAGGCGAACGACGGCACGGTGGATTCGGCGGCAGCGACCATCAACATCACGGTGACGGCGGTGAACGATGCGCCGGTCGCCGCGAACGACGCGTATAGCACCAACGAAGACACGGCGCTGAGTGTAGCGGCGGCGGGCGTGCTCGCGAATGACAGCGACGTCGACGGCGACGCGCTGACGGCGGTCCTCGTGAGCGCTCCGGCGCACGGGTCGCTGACGCTCAACGCGAACGGCAGCTTCAGCTACATGCCGGCGGCGAACTACAACGGCAGCGACAGCTTCACCTACAAGGCCAACGACGGCGCGCTCAACTCGAACGTCGCGACGGTGGCGATCACCATCAACGCCGTCAACGACGCACCGGTGGCGAACGCGCAGTCGGTGACGACGGCGGAAGACACGGCGAAGGCGATCACGCTGACGGCGAGCGATGTGGACGGCGATGCGCTGACCTACAGCATCGTGAGCGGTCCGACGCATGGCGCGCTGAGCGGCACGGCGCCGAACGTGACCTACACGCCGGCGGCCAACTACAACGGGCCGGACAGCTTCACGTTCAAGGCGAACGACGGCACGGCGGATTCGGCGGCGGCGACCATCAGCATCACGGTGACGGCAGTGAACGATGCGCCAGTCGCCAATGCGCAGTCGGTGACGACGGCGGAAGATACGGCGAAGGCCATCGTGCTGACGGCGAGCGACGTCGAAGGCGACACGCTGACCTACAGCATCGTCAGCGGTCCATCGCATGGTTCGCTGAGTGGCACCGCGCCGAACGTGACCTATACGCCGGCGGCCAATTACAACGGGGCGGACAGCTTCACGTTCAAAGCGAACGACGGCGCGGTTGATTCGGCGGCGGCGACGGTCAGTATCACGGTCACGGCGGTGAACGACGCGCCTGTGGC
>QHWB01000047.1 GCA_003222395.1 Acidobacteriota bacterium | reverse complement strand
CACGGTGACGGCGGTGAACGATGCGCCGGTCGCCGCGAACGACGCGTATAGCACCAACGAAGACACGGCGTTGAACGTGGCAGCGGCGGGCGTGCTCGCGAACGACAGCGACGTCGACGGCGACGCGCTGACGGCGATCCTGGTGAGCAGTCCGGCGCACGGGTCGGTGACGCTGAATGCGAACGGCAGCTTCACCTACACGCCGGCGGCGAACTATAACGGCGGCGACAGCTTCACCTACAAGGCCAACGACGGCGCGCTGAACTCGAACGTGGCCACGGTGAGCATCACGGTGACGGCGGTCAACGACGCGCCGGTGGCGAATGCGCAGTCGGCGACGACGGCGGAAGACACGGCCAAGGCGATTACGCTGACGGCGAGCGATGTCGACGGCGACACGCTGACCTACAGCATCGTCTCGGGTCCGTTGCACGGTTCGCTGAGCGGCACGGCGCCGAATGTGACCTATACGCCGGCGGCCAATTACAACGGGCCGGACAGCTTCACGTTCAACGCGAACGACAGCACGATCGACTCGAACGTCGCGACGGTCAGTGTCACGGTGACCGCGGTCAACGACGCGCCGAGCTTCACGAAGGGCGCCAATCAGTCCGTCATGAAGGATTCGGGTGCGCAGACGGTCGCTGGCTGGGCATCGGCCATCAGCGCAGGTCCGGCCGATGAGAGCTCGCAGGCCCTCAACTTCATCGTCACGAACGACAACACTGGGCTGTTCTCGGCCCAGCCGGCCATCTCGCCGACCGGGACGCTCACCTACACGTCGGCGGCCGGCGCGACCGGCTCGGCGACCGTGACGGTGCAGCTGCACGACGACGGAGGCACGGCCAACGGCGGCGCCGACACGAGCGCGGCGCAGACGTTCACGATCACCATCACGCCTCCGCCGACGCTGACGATCAACGACGTCAGCCAGCTCGAAGGCAACAGCGGAGTCACGCCGTTCGTGTTCACCATTTCGCTGAATCCCGCGGCGACCGTCAACGTGACGGTCAACTACCAGACGCTCAACGGAACGGCGGCGACGCCAAGGGACTACACGGCGGCTTCCGGCACGCTGACCTTCACGCCTGGACAGACGAGCAAGACGGTGACCGTGAACGTGAACGGCGACACGACGAAGGAGAACAACGAGACCTTCGCGCTCCGCCTGTCGAACGCGGTCAACGCAATCCTCGGCGACAACGAAGGCCTCGGCACGATTCTCGACGACGACAACACGCCGCACATGTCGGTCAGCTCGACGTCGCTCGTCGAGGGCAACAACGGTCAGAAGTCGATGGTCATGGCGGTCTCGCCGACCAACGACTCGGCGTGGCCGATGACGGTCGACTACACCACGTCCGCCGGGACGGCAGCGCGCGAAGGCATCGACTATCTGCCGGTCACCGGAACGCTGACGTTCCCGCCGGAGACGCTCGATCCGCAGTTCATCGTGATTCCAGTGGTCGGCAACCTCAGACACCAGCCGAACCACAAGGTGCTCGTGCACCTGATGAACGCCGTCCAGGCCGTGCTCGACGGCATCGACGGTGTGGGCGACATCGTCGACGACGACCCGGTGCCGACGATAAGCATCTCGGACGTGACGGTCGGCGAGGCGAACAGCGGAACGGTGAACGCCGTGCTGACGGTGAGCCTGTCGAACGACACGGACGATGTTGTGACGGTGAACTACAGCACGGTCGACGGCAGTGCGGTCGCCAACAACGACTACATTCCGGTGAGCGGAACGCTGACGTTCCAGCCGGGACAAATGAGCCAGGTCATCACGATTGCGGTCAACGCCGCGTCGGTGGGCGAGCTGACTGAATCGTTCAACGTCGACCTCTCCGGCGTAACGGGCGCGACCATGAACAAGTCGCGCGGCATTGTCACCATTACGCCGCCGACGTCGTGGGTGACGACGACGGTGGCCGAGTTCGGCGCAGGCATGCTGGCCGCGGGCGGCTACCTGGCCGACACGGCGGGCGGCGAGATCACGCTTGCCCCGACGGTCGGCGCCGAGTTCGCGGGCACGGCGCTGCCGAGCGGCTGGACGAGCAGCGTCCTCCAGACCGGAGGCGGCGCGTCGGTCGCAAACGGAATGGTGACGGTCGACGGCGCGAGCGTGCTCTCGCCGACGGTCTACACGGCCGGCCACACGCTCGAGTTCGTCGCCCGCTTCAGCGGCGCGGCGGACCAGAACGCGGGCTTCGGTCTGACGTCGGCGCTGCTGCCGCCGTTCGCGATGTTCGGTGTGAAGGCGGACGGTCAGCTCTACGCGCGATCGGTAGCACCGGGTCAGGCGATCGAAACGCCAATTCCGGGCAGCTGGTTCACGGCGCCTCACAGGTTCCGCATCGATTGGAACGCGACGAGCGTCGTTTACTGGATCGATGGCACGCAGCGTGTATCTCACACGATCACTTACAAAGGCGCAACCGCCTCGATGAAGCCGGCGATCACCGACCTCACGGCCGGCAGCGGCGCGCTGACGGTCGACTGGATGCGGATGTCGGCCTACACCGCGTCCGGCAGCTACACGTCACCGGTCTACAACGCGGGCGCGCCGGTCAACTGGCAGGCGCTCTCGTGGACGGCCGACTCGGTGGCCGGCAACAGCATCGTCGTCGAGGCAAGGACGGGTAACGCGTCGACGCCAGATGCATCCTGGACCGCGTTCCGCGCGGTGACGTCGGGCCAGGCGATCGCCGCGACCTCTCAATACGCTCAATACCGGGTCACGCTCTCGACGACGGTGTCGAACGCGACACCCGCGGTGAAGGAGGTGGTCCTCACCTTCCTGCGGTGAGCGCGTGACATCGGCGGCAGGACAACTCGTTCGTCAACCAGGCCGCGTCACCCACGGTGACGCGGCCACCGGGCAAGCGCGATGGTCGTGCAGTCCGGTATTCAACAACGCAGAGGAAATGAGTCATGCGGAAGTTCACTGGAGCATTCATCGTTGCGGGATTGATGGCAGGCGTGCTGGCGATTGCCCAGCCCGCGTCGGCGGACCAGGGTGGGCCGGGCGGCCCGAAGCGGAGCACTTGCGCGTTCCTGCAGGGTCTTCTCTTCAAGATCGGCAATCCCGCCAACGTCGGCGCCATTTGGGAAAGCCTGTTCGACTGCGATCTGGACTACTAGAACCGACTACTACGTTGCTGGAAGTAACTGAGGATGCCGAGCGTTCACGATGGTCGTGCCGCTCGGCACTCACAAACAGGTGGGGAGAAGAGTCATGCGGAAGTTCACTGGAGCGTTCGTCGTTGCGGCGTTGATGGCAGGCATGCTGACGGTTGCGCAGCCGGCGTGGGCGGATGCGGGCGCCCCGGGTGGTCCGAACCGCAGCACCTGTGCGTTTCTGTCGGGGATCTTGATGAGGGTTGGCAATGCCGACGCCGCGGCGTGGCTGGCGACGATCTTCAGCAACATCTTCGGATGTGACCTCTAGACACGGGGTCCGCACGATGTGCGATTCGGCGCGCGTCCAGCGCGCCGAATCGCGAGATTCCGACGATCCATGTTCGAAGAACGACGGTCAGGCGAGCTAACGGACATCCCAATGCGTGGATTGCGTGGCAACGACGGACCCCGCGGCCGCGGGCACACAAGTGGCGCCGGCACTATCGGCCGTCCAATGACGAAATGCTGCTTACTCGCCGATCCCGGAGAGATCAGTCTCCGTAGAAGAAGACTTCCTGCGGCGCCGAACAAGAGTAGTCGTCCGCAGCCAGCGTTTCAGGTTTGTTATTCGCCCGGCACTTCTATTGCGTTTCAATTGGATTTATTCGCATGAAGCCCGCGATTCGTGTGCTTTCACGACTGGCCGCGCTCGGTGTGCTGGCATGCGCCGTCCTGGTGGTGAAGTCGACGGCGCAGCTGATGGGACCGGCCTCACTCCAGGTCGACGACGTCGACGGCCGCCAGGTCGTCGCCGGCGAAGTGCTCGTGAAGTTCACGCACTCGCTGGCGTCTCACGAGCGGCTGCAGTTCGAGCAGCAGACAGACGCCGACCGGAACGACGCCGTCGGCGCCAACGGCGTCAGACGCATTCACTCGAAGCGTTTGAACACCCGCGCGCTGCTCGCCTTTCTCCGAGCGCACCCTGACGTCGCCTACGTCGAACCCAATTACATCGTTCGCGCCGACGTGGCTCCGCCGAGCGATCCCTGGTTCGATCAGCTGTGGGGTCTGCTGAACGTCGGCCAGACGGTCGGCACGCCTGGGACGCCGAACGCCGACATCAAAGCGACGCTCGCATGGGACGTCTCGACCGGTTCGACGGCCAACGTCGTCGCGGTGATCGATTCGGGCATCGACTACACACACAGCGATCTCGCGCCGAACATCTGGTCGGCTCCCGCACCGTTCTCGGTGACGATCGCCGGCAAGACAATTAATTGCCCGGCGGGTTCCCACGGCTTCAACGCCATCGTGAACAACTGCGATCCGATGGACGACTTCGGCCACGGGACGCACGTCGCCGGCACCATCGGCGCCGTGGGCAACAACGATATCGGCATCGCCGGCGTGAACTGGACGACGCGGATGATCGGCGTGAAGTTTCTCGACGCGACCGGCGTCGGGACCGTTGCGAACGCAGTCAATGCGATCGAGTTCGCGATCCAGGCCGCGGCCGCGACCGGCACGAACGTCCGTATCCTGTCGAACAGCTGGAGCGCCGGGAACACCCTGTCGCTCCGGGACGAGATCGTCAAAGCGAACGCGAACAACATGCTGTTCGTGGCCAGCGCCGGCAACGACGGCACGAACAACGACGTGACGCCGCGCTACCCCTCGTCGTACAACGTGCCGAACGTGATCGCCGTCGCGGCGACGGACAACCGCGACCTCCTTGCGCCTTTCTCCAATTACGGACCGACGTCGGTTCATCTCGCCGCGCCGGGTTCGAACATCCTGTCGACGACGCCCGGCGACCTGTATCAGTACTTGAGCGGCACGTCGATGGCCGTGCCGCACGTGTCGGGCACTGCGGCGCTCGTGCTCTCGCGCTGTCCGATGGACACCGCCACGCTGAAGTCGACGCTGCTGTCGACGGTCGACGCGATTCCGGTCCTCACAGGCAAGGTGCTGACAGGCGGTCGCCTGAACGCGAACGCAGCGATTCGATCGTGCATCCCCGACTTCACGATCGTGGCCTCTCCGAGCGCGCAGGCTGCATCCGCAGGCTCGACCACCAACTACACGATCACGATAACGGCGAACGGCGGCTTCAGCGGCGCTGTGGCGTTGAGCGTGACCGGTCTGCCGACCGGCGCGACGGCAACCTTCACGCCGGCCTCCGTCACGGGATCCGGAACCTCGACGATGACGGTGAACACGTCGCCGTCGACGCCGCGTGGCACGTTCCCGTTGACCGTGACCGGCACGAGCGGCGCAACGGTGCACACCACGCAGATCACCTTGTCGACAACCATCAATACGCCGCCAGTCGCGGTCGCGGATACGGCGACGACGGCCGAAGATACGCCTGCGACGATTGCCGTCCTTGCCAACGATACCGACGCCGACGGAGACCTTCTCACCGTTGCGAGCGTCGGAGCTCCGGCCCACGGGACGACGGCGATCAACGCCGACAACACGATTACGTACGCACCGGCGGTCAACTACAACGGCGCCGACAGCTTCACGTACACGATCAGCGACGGGCACGGTGGCAACGCGAGCGCCGCCGTCAGCATTACGATTACGCCGGTCAACGATCCTCCGGTCGCGGCAAACGACACCTACACGACGAACGAAGACACGACGTTGACCATCCCCGCGGTTTCCGGTGTGCTGGCCAACGATACCGACGTCGACGCCGGCACGACGTTGACCGCGGTTCTCGTGACGGCGTCGAGCCGCGGCTCGGTGGTGCTGAACCCGAATGGCGGCTTCACGTACACACCGGGTGCCAACTTCAACGGGGCAGACAGCTTCACGTACAAGGCCAACGACGGCACGCTCGATTCCAACGTCGCGACGGTCACCATAACGGTTACTCCGGTCAACGATCCGCCAATTGCCAGTGCTCAGGCAGTGACAACGGCGGAAGACACCGCGAAAACGATCACGCTGGGCGCGACCGACGTCGACGGCGACACGCTGACGTATGCGATCGTGACGCCGCCGGCGCACGGCACGCTGAGCGGGACGGCGCCGACCGTGACCTATACGCCGACGGCGAATTACAACGGGCCCGACACCTTCACGTTCAAGGCGAACGACGGCACGGTCGATTCGAACGTTGCAACCGTGTCGATCACTGTTACCGCGGTGAACGACGCGCCAGTGGCGAACCCGCAGGCCGTCACGACCACGGAGGACACAGCGAAGGCGATCGTGCTGGCGGCGACCGACGTCGATGGCGACGCGCTGACCTATGCCATCGTCGTGGGCCCGGCGCACGGCGCGTTGAGCGGGACGGCGCCGACCGTGACTTACACGCCGGCGGCGAACTACAACGGGCCCGACAGCTTCACGTTCAAGGCGAACGATGGCACGCTGAACTCGAACGTGGCGACGGTGACGCTGACCATCACGCCGGTGAACGACACGCCGGTCGCGACGGCGCAGAGCGTGACGACGAACCAGGATACGGCCAAGGCGATGACGCTGGCCGCGACCGATGTGGACGGCGACACGCTGACGTACGCGGTGGTGACCGCCCCGGCGCACGGCACACTGAGCGGCGTGGCGCCGACGGTGACGTACACGCCGGCCGCCGGGTACTTCGGCCCCGACAACTTCACGTTCAAGGCGAACGACGGGACGGTCGACTCGGCCGCGGCAACGGTCAGCATCACCGTGGTGCATGTCAACCACGCGCCCGTGGCAAACGGGCAGACCGTCACCACGGCGGAAGATACAGCGAAGGCGATCGTGCTGACGGCGACGGACGCTGACGGCGACGCGCTGACCTTCAGCCTCGTGGCGGGGCCGCTGCACGGCGCGCTGAGCGGCGTCGCACCGAATATCACCTACACGCCAGCGGCGAACTACAACGGCGCCGACAGCTTCACGTTCAAGGCGAATGACGGCACCGTCGACTCGAGCGCCGCGACGGTGACGATTACCGTGACCGCGGTCAACGATCCGCCGCTGGCGGCCAACGACAGCTACGCGGCGACCGAAGACACCGTGTTGACAATTGCCGCGCCGGGCGTGCTCGCCAACGACAGCGACGTCGATGGCGATCCGCTGACGGCGGTTATCGTCGCCGGGCCGGCGCACGGCTCGGTCACGCTGACTGCGAGCGGCAGCTTCACCTACACACCGGCGGCGAATTACAACGGGCCCGACAGCTTCACGTATAAGGCCAACGATGGCGCGCTGAACTCGAACGCTGCGACGGTGGCGATTACGGTAGCCGCAGTGAACGACGCGCCAGTCGCCCCGACGCACGGGACGCTGAGCGGCGTAGCGCCGAACCTCACGTATACACCGGCCGCGGGGTACAACGGGCCCGACAGCTTCACGTTCAAGGCGAACGACGGGACGGTCGATTCGGCGGCGGCGACCGTGAGCCTGACGGTGGTGCACGTGAACCACGCGCCGGTGGCCGATGCCCAGGCCGTGACCACGGCGGAAGACACGGCGAAGGCGATCGTGCTGACGGCGAGTGATATCGACGGCGACGCGCTGACCTTCAGCATCGTGGCGGGGCCGCTGCACGGCGCGCTGAGCGGCGTCGCACCGAATATCACCTACACGCCGGCCGCGAACTACAACGGCGCCGACAGCTTCACCTTCAAAGCGAACGACGGCACGGTCGATTCGAGCGCGGCGACGGTCAGCCTCACGGTCACGGCGGTGAACGACGCGCCACTGGCGAACGCGCAGACGGTCACGACGGCCGAGGACACGGCGAAGGCGATCGTCCTGATGGCGACGGACGTCGACGGCGACGCGCTGACCTATGCCATCGTCGTGGGCCCGGCGCACGGCGCGTTGAGCGGGACGGCGCCGACCGTGACCTACACGCCGGCGGCGAACTACAACGGACCCGACAGCTTCACGTTCAAGGCGAACGACGGCACGCTGAACTCGAACGCGGCGACGGTCAGCCT
Organism: Acidobacteriota bacterium; assembly: GCA_003222395.1. Lineage (GTDB taxonomy): Bacteria > Acidobacteriota > Vicinamibacteria > Vicinamibacterales > CAVVIG01 > Gp6-AA45. The sequence continues at coordinate 1,368 of QHWB01000047.1, read as the reverse complement.
CACGGTCACGGCGGTGAACGACGCGCCACTGGCGAACGCGCAGAGCGTGACGCTTGCCGAGGATGCGTCAAAGGCGATCACGCTGAGCGCGACCGACGTCGATGGCGACACGTTGACGTTCAGTATTGTCGCGGGGCCGGCGCACGGGGCGTTGAGCGGCGTGGCGCCGAATATGACCTATACGCCGGCGGCGAATTACAACGGGCCCGACAGCTTCACGTTCAAGGCGAACGACGGCACCGTCGATTCGGCCATCGCGACGGTGGCCGTCACGGTGACGCCGGTGAACGACGCGCCGGTCGCGACGGCGCAGAGCGTGACGACCAATCAGGACACGGCCAAGGCGATCAGCCTGACGGCCAGCGACGTGGACGGCGACACGCTGACGTACGCGGTGGTGACCGCCCCGACGCACGGGACGCTGAGCGGCGTAGCGCCGAACCTCACGTATACACCGGCCGCGGGGTACAACGGGCCCGACAGCTTCACGTTCAAGGCGAACGACGGGACGGTCGATTCGGCGGCGGCGACCGTGAGCCTGACGGTGGTGCACGTGAACCACGCGCCGGTGGCCGATGCCCAGGCCGCGACGACGGCGGAGGACACGGCGAAGGCGATCGTGCTGACGGCGACCGATGCCGACGGCGACGCGCTGACCTTCAGCATCGTGGCCGGGCCGCTGCACGGCGCGCTGAGCGGCGTCGCACCGAACGTCACCTACACGCCGGCCACGAACTACAACGGCGCCGACAGCTTCACCTTCAAAGCGAACGACGGCATGGTCGATTCGAGCGCGGCGACGGTCAGCCTCACGGTCACGGCGGTGAACGACGCGCCACTGGCGAACGCGCAGAGCGTGACGCTTGCCGAGGATGCGTCAAAGGCGATCACGCTGAGCGCGACCGACGTCGATGGCGACACGTTGACGTTCAGTATTGTCGCGGGGCCGGCGCACGGGGCGTTGAGCGGCGTGGCGCCGAATATGACCTATACGCCGGCGGCGAATTACAACGGGCCCGACAGCTTCACGTTCAAGGCGAACGACGGCACCGTCGATTCGGCCATCGCGACGGTGGCCGTCACGGTGACGCCGGTGAACGACGCGCCGGTCGCGACGGCGCAGAGCGTGACGACCAATCAGGACACGGCCAAGGCGATCAGCCTGACGGCCAGCGACGTGGACGGCGACACGCTGACGTACGCGGTGGTGACCGCCCCGACGCACGGGACGCTGAGCGGCGTAGCGCCGAACCTCACGTATACACCGGCCGCGGGGTACAACGGGCCCGACAGCTTCACGTTCAAGGCGAACGACGGGACGGTCGATTCGGCGGCGGCGACCGGGACGGTCGATTCGGCGGCGGCGAC
>QHWB01000018.1 GCA_003222395.1 Acidobacteriota bacterium | reverse complement strand
TCCATCAACGGCAAAGTTGCGGATAGCAGCGGCGCCGTGCTGCCGGGCGTCACCGTGACAGCGTCCAGCCCGTCGTTGATGGGTGTGCAGACGACCGTTTCCGACACCAGCGGCAACTATCGATTTCCCGCGCTGCCGCCGGGCACGTATACAGTGACCTTCGAGCTGCCCGGCTTCAACACGCTGAAGCGGGAGAACCTCCTTATCTCGATGGGCTTCACCGCGACGATCAACGTGGAGCTCGCGGTAGCGTCGCTGCAGGAGACGGTCACCGTCACCGGCGACTCGCCGGTCATCGATACGTCGAACACGCGCGTACAGCAGAACTTCAAGCTCGAAGCGCTGCAGGAAATCCCGAATGCGCGCGACATGTGGTCGCTGCTCGCGGTCACGCCGGCCGTGCAGATGTCGCGCATCGACGTGGGCGGCAACCGCGCGGGAACGCAGACCGGTTACACGGCGTACGGCTACAGCGGTCAGAACCGCGTGCTCGTCGAGGGGATCAACACGACTGAAGGTACCAGCGGCGCCGGCTTCTACTTCGACTACGGATCGTTCGAGGAAGTCTTCCTCGGCACGATCGGCCAGGGCGCCGAGATGCCGACGCCGGGCGTGCAGAGTCAGTTTCTCGGCAAGTCGGGCGGCAACAGGTTTCAGGGCGAGATCTACAAGGACTACGAGCGGAATTCCTGGCAGGGCGACAACGTCACCGGCAATCTGCCGTCACAGTACGCGCTCACCGCGGCGAATCCGAACGGCATCAGGCAGCACAGCAACGAGCTGATCGACTACAACGATTTCAATTTGAACGTCGGCGGCCCGATCCGGCGCGACAAGCTGTGGTGGTACTTCTCGCATCGCTATCAGTCCAACAACGTTCAGCAGCCGAACTTCATCGGCGACATCGCGGGCATGCCGTTCCACACGGACCTGTGGAACCCGTCGAGCAAGTTCACCTATCAGGTCAACCAGAACAACAAACTGATTGGCTACTATCAGTGGGGTCAGAAGAGCCAGCCGAACCGCCTGCCGTCGAACTCGTTCCAGTACGCCTCCGTGGCGCCCACGTATAAACAGGATTCCGGAAGCTGGGTGTACAAGGGCGAATGGAATAGCACACTCAGCAACAAGATGTATGCGGAGGCGCGCTACGGCGTGTTCGGCTATTACTTCCCGCTCATCGCCAACACCGATACCACCGAGCCGCAGATCATCAACCAGCAGTTGAATCAGTACTTCAACGGCGATCAGAAACGTCAGCTCGATCGGCACCGCGGCCAGGCGACCGGCGCGCTGACGTACTTCAAAGACGGGTGGGGCGGGACGCACAACTTCAAAGTCGGTGGCGAGTGGCTCGACGAAATCAGCTATTTCGGCTACCTGCAGCGCGCGTCGGGCAACATCCGCGAGACGATCAACGCCAACGGCACGCCGACGCAAGTCGTGCTGTACGCGCCGACGGCGATCGCCCTCGAGAACGTTCTGTCGGGTCCGCACGGTGACCTGCTCAGCGATGCGAAGGTCACGACCTACGACGCGTTCATCACCGATCAGTGGTCGGTCGGCCGGGCGACCGTGAACATGGGCGTGCGGTACGATCACTACCGCTCGTGGATTCCGGAGCAGCGTCAGCTCGCGTTCACGTTTCCGAGCGGCTTGAGCATCCCGGATCAGACGTTCCCCGAACAGACGTTCATCACGTGGAATGCGTTCGCGCCACGCGTCGGCGTCAGCTACGACCTGTTCGGAAGCGGCAAGAGCATGCTGAAGGTCAACTACGGTCTGTATTTCTTCAACCCGGGACCAGGCCTCGCCGAAGACTCGAATCCGAACCAGGCGATCAAGAGCGTGACCTACGCATGGAGCGACACGAAGGTCTGCGCGACGTGCAGACCCGGCGACGGCATCTATCAGCCGGGTGAAGAGGGCAACCTGACCGGAAACGCGCTCGCGGGCAGCGTGTCGGTCGATCCGAATCTGAAGCAGCCCTACACGAATCAGATCACCACATATCTTGAGCAGCAGCTCGGCGAAGCGATCGGCGAACGGGAATGCCACGGTATAGGCGCTCGCCGATCGCGGTCCCGACGGCGTTCTCGGAAGCGCCGACGATCGGACCCTGACGTTCTACGGCATTCCGAACAGCGCGATTTCGGGCTGCACCGCGACGACGACAGCGCCGACGCCGACGTGTTTGTATCCTGCGAACCAGATCGTCATGAACGCGCCGGACAACGGGACGTACAAGACGATTGAGTTCTCGGCGAGCAAGCGTCAGAGCCACAACTGGTCGGCGAGCGGCGGCTTCGGCTATACGTGGCAGCACGATGTTCCGGAGACGCCGAACGTCGGACATGGCTATCCGGGGACGCCGAACGGACCGATCGATCAGGACTACACGACGTACAACTTCAAGGCGACGGGAATGTACAACTTCCCGTACGGCATTCTGGCCAGCTTGTCGTATCGGTTCCAGATCGGCGTGAATTACGCGCGCACGCTCAGCCCGACGGCTCCCGCCCCGTGCAACTGCACTTTCAGCGCGTCGCGTCAGGGCGATCCGACCAACACGACGGTGTACGTGACGGCGTACAACGACTTCCGACAAGACAACATCTCGGTGCTCGATCTGCGCCTCGAGAAGACGGTCAATCTCCGCGCGACGAAGCTGCGTCTCTTCGGCGACATCTACAACATCACGAATCAGTACGCGGCCGAAACCATCAACAAAGGAACCGGTCTGAGCGCCGGCGTGTCGACCTTCCAGACGCCGACGAATATTCTCGGTCCGCGCACCGGTCGCGTCGGCTTCCGGTTCATCTGGTAGGTCGTTCGGTGGGCCAGGTGCTTCCTGGCCCACCGTCACGGCTCGCATGTCACATTTTCCACAACGCTCAGAGGGACGTTAGAGGAGGAGGACCTTCCATGAAGGTGCATTTGAGGGTGTTGATGTTTGGCGCGCTGGTTGCCGCGTGTGCGGCGCCCGCGCTCGCCCAGATCGATCAGGGGCGCTTGACCGGAACCGTGACCGATACCCAAGGCGGCGTGCTGCCCGGCGTGACGGTGACGGCGAAGTCGCCGGCGCTGATCGGCACGCGCAGCGTGGTGTCCGAAGCAGACGGCAAATACTCGCTGCCGGCGCTGCCGTCGGGCGAGTACGAGCTGTCGTTCGAGCTCGGCGGCTTCCAGACGTTCACCCGGGGCAATCTGAAGCTCGGACTCGGCCAGATTCTGACGGTCGACGCGCAGCTGCGTGTCGCCGCCCTCCAGGAGACGGTCACTGTGTCGGCGGTGTCGCCCGTCGTCGACATGCAGAACACGAAAGTCGGCACCGACTTCACGACCGACAAGCTCGTTGGCGTTCCCACGGCCACCGACGTGTGGGCGGTGCTCGGCCAGGCGTCGGGCGTCCGCATGAACGGCTTCGACGTCGGCGGCAGCCACAAGAGTCAGCAGACCGGCTACGAGAGCTTTGGCATCCGCAACCAGAACCGCGTGTTGAACGACGGCGTCGACACGACGGAAGGCACCGGCGGCGCAGGCTTCTACGCCGACTACTTCGCGAACGACGAAGTGTCCGTCGCCGCAGCTGGAGGCGACGTCGAGATGAACACGCCCGGCTCCGCCGTGGTCAACACGATCAAGAGCGGCGGCAACCAGGTGAAGATGCTCAACAACCTCACGTATCAGCAGGAATCGTTCGTCGGCGACAACCAGACGGGCGACGCCGAGAAGACGGCGCGCGGCTACACCGGCCAGCCGAACATCAAGTTCTGGGAAGGGCATACCGACATCGGCGGACCGATCAAGAAGGATACGTTGTGGTTCTTCGGCGCGTACAACCACTTCAAGATCGACAAGCAGATCTCGGGCGTGCCGCGCAACATCGCAACCGATCTCGGCCTCTTCGACAACGAGACGACGAAGGAAACGTACAAGGCTTCAGCGGCGGACACGATCGTCGGCTACATCCAGTACGGCCGGAAGCAGAAGCCGAACCGCGGCCTGTCGGTGACGGTGTCGCCCGAGGCGGCGCAGCCGCAGGATTCGATCTCATGGGTGTATAAGGGCGAGCACCAGCGCGTCTGGTCGAATCGCCTGTTCACCGACTTCAAGGTGAACCTGTTTGGCTACGACTTCCCGCTCGGCGTGAAGACTGATTTCCAGACGCACGCGCCCCGCATCGACACCGGCACGAGCTTCACGAGCGGCGCGGCATGGGATGCGTTCGACCTCGCGCGCCAGAAGCCGCAGGTCACGGCACAGGCCACCTACTACGTGCCCAACAAAGCCGGCAGTCACGATCTGAAGGTCGGATTCGAGTACGTGCTCGACATCAGCAAGTACACGATCGACGGCCGCTCGGGCCCGATTCAGTACCGGGATCTGAACGGCGCGACGAATGAGATCCAGTTCGTCGACGTCGGCAAGAACAGCGATCTGAACAACACATGGTCCGGCGGGAACAACCGCAATCAGCGGTACGCCGGCTACGCGCAGGATCGGTGGAACCTGAACGCGCGGACGACGTTCCAGCTGGGACTCCGCTGGGATTACCAGCGGCCGTACTACCTCGCCGGCAAGCGCGATCCGATCATCAGGGACGTTCTGCCGGCTTCGGTCGGCGTCCCGTCGCTCATCGGCCAGCCGATGTTTCAGGCGACGAGCTTTCCCGAGTCGGCCATTATCACGAGGAACTCAGTCGCGCCGCGTCTGGGTGTCAGCTACGACGTGAGCGGAAAGGGCTCGACGGTTCTGAAGGCGTTCTACGGGCGCTACTACTACAACTACGCCGACGCATTCAGCGCGCTCAATCCGGGCGGTGCGAATTACAAGACGTTCAAGTTCAACGATCTGAACGGAAACAGGCTGTACGACGGTCCGCAGGAGATCGGCGCGTTCGTGGCGTCCGCGGGCGGCGTATCGACGGTGACCGATCCGAACGTGAAGAAGCCGTACGCGGACGAGTACGACCTGTCCGCCGAGCACCAGTTCTGGGGCGAATCGTCGGTACGCGTCGCGTACGTCCGCAAGAACACGTTCAACGAGATCTCGACCGTCGACCTGTCGCGCGTCGGCCACTTCACCGTTCCGGTGACGCGGACGATCACGCTGCAGGAGTATCAGAGGATCAACGGCGTTGCGACGACAGTGACGACCGGCACCGTGGAAGTCAACCTGTTCGATCTCGATCAGCGGCCCACCGGTCAGAATGTCGTGACCAACGTGCCGGACGGTTCCTGGAAGTACGACACGCTTCAGTTCGCGTTCAACAAACGGTTCGGCACCGGGTTGTTCCTGCAATCCAGCTTCGATTACCAGTGGCGCGACGAGCAGCGCGGCGGCGGCGGGCTCGGCGGGTCGGTCAGCTTCACCAACACGCTGCGGGCCCCGAGCCCCAGCCCGCTCGATTCGGATCCAATGCGAATCGGGTTCTTCAACAACCCGTACCCGACGGTGCCGAACCGCCAGAAAAGCACGAACTGGCAGGGCCGTGCGATGGCGCGTTACGTCTTTCCGTTCGACATCGGCGCGGCGGCGAACCTCCGCGTCCAGAGCGGGTTCGCGTACGCGCGGATCTACCAGACGTCGCTGCCGCTTGCCGGCACAGTGCGGTTCTTCGCGGAGGACATCGAGAATAACCGGAGCGAGACCGTGCCGATTCTCGACCTGCGCGCCGACAAGG
>QHWB01000046.1 GCA_003222395.1 Acidobacteriota bacterium | reverse complement strand
GATGCCATCTACGGTGAGGTATACGAGCGTCGCATCGCCGGCATGGGCATCACAGAGGTCATCTCGGGTCCGTCGAGTCCGTGGCAGAATCCATTCGTCGAACGCCTGATCGGATCGATGCGTCGCGAATGTCTTGACCACCTCATCGTCCTCAGCGAACGACACCTGCTGCGCGTGCTCAGGCGATATCTCTCGTACTACAACGACGTTTCATACTGCCCCACTTCGCTATGTGCGTGAATGGCCTGAAAAACCGAGGGTTGGCTGGTGAGCGTCTGGTATTGCGACCTCTTGCGTGCGCCGCTTGACCCGAGCGACGAATGTGGCGGCGATTTCCGTTTCCAACACGTGGCGGTTAAATACCCACGGACCTTCTGCGAATGGATGCTCTGCTTCGATCTCACCACGCTCGACAGCCAAGCGGAGTGTTCTGGCACTGATGCCGAGCCGGTGAGCGGCCTCGGTCAAATTCATCCAGCCTTCTGACTCGCGTCGATCACGATCGTGACAAGGGATCTCGTGGTGCGTGCGAAGCGCCGTCACGCGTTCTCGCGTCCAACGATTCCCGCGTCCGGTCAGCAGACCGTTGCGGTTGAGTGTGCTGGCCAACAGATCATCCGAGCAGATGTGGGCGAGCACACGCACGGCGGCAATCACGTCTTTCGGCGTCTGGGCGCTATTCTGCCCACGACGCCGGCGGGGAACCCGCAGTTCCGTGTGCACACCGCCTTTCCAGTGAATGATGAGGATGACTTCACCGGCGGCCGCATCGACGTCGACAACCACTTCGTGGATCACGGTGCGGACCAGGCGCTTCTTCACCCGTACATCCGCGTGCGGACCATGCCACACGGCCTTGAGGTCGGCTGCAAGGCCTGCGAATTCCTCGCGCGTCGGCGTCGCCACGTCATGGTGATTGTGGCGGTGCTGATCGATGCGGCCCTCGATCTCGTGGACACGCTGCAAGGCGTGATTCCAGCGCCGCTCCAATTCGTCCGCGACCAGGCGATTCTCTGGATCGGCCGCATCGTATTGCTTCTGCGCCCGCTGCGCCGCATACCGTGCCGCTTCTAACTCTCGCGTCCACGCCTGCAGTACGTCGTCCTGCTGACGCGAGGCGTCTTCGTTCGCTACCACCGCCGCATCGATGGCGGCGGGTTGCACGACACGCAGGACTTCTTTGGCCATGGCGGCGTCTACCACCAGCCCGCCAAACGAAATGCAGCGCGGGTCGCCGTTGTCCAGCGCCCCTCGATGGCAGGCATAGCGAAGCACATCGTGAGTCGCGCCAGTGTACCAGACGGTCAGCCGGCGGCCGCATCGTCGACAGCGCAGCAGACCGGCCAAGAGAGCCGGCCCTCTCGTGGCCGCACCGACCCGTCCCCGGCCGCGCACGTTCGCCGCCATCATCTGCTGGATCCGCTCAAACTCCTCCCAGCTCACGTACCCTTCATGGGCATTCGGAATCAGGACGAGCCATTGCTCACGCGGTTTGCGTCGCGCGATCACGCGCGGTTCGCCCTGTTCATAGTGGACGGTCCGTTCGCTTTTTCCGTACGCGTACGCGCCGCCGTACACCGGGCTACTGAGGATGCGATACAGCATGCCGTAGGACGGGCGGCGCCACGTGATCTCGCTCGACGCCGTCCGGACGGGCAATTGCAACCCGTGCTCCAGAAACCACCACAACGTCTGGCGCACCGTCCCCAGTTCGACACACTTCCGAAATACCAAACCAATGGCCTCTTGGATGCGACGATCCGGATCCTTCTCGACATGAGGCGCATCCGTTTTGAGATACCCGACCGCGGCTGACACGAGCAGCTCCCCGCGTCGCGCCTTCGCCCGCCGCGCTTCCACCGAGCGCTGACGCAACAGGTCCAGCTCGTATTCGTTCAAACTCCCTTTCAGCCCCAACAGCAACCGATCGTTGCTGTGGCGCGGGCTGTACACCGTGTCGAAGTCGATCAGGACGGTATCCACGACGCGACACACTTCGACCAGTTGTTGCCACTCGCGGCTATTGCGGGCGAAGCGCGAGACCTCTCGGGCCGCCACCGCCCCGACCTGGCCCACACACACCTCCGCCACCATGCGGGCGAATCCCGCCCGCGTGACGAGCCCCGCGGCGGACCGGCCCAAGTCGTCATCCACGACATCGATCTCACGCCACCCGAGCTGCTGCAATCGATCCTGCATCGCATACTGCAACCGCTGGCTTTCGAGGTTGTGGTGCACCTGATGGGCCGACGATTGCCGCACATACACAATGGCTTTCCGTGCCAGATGCTGCGGCTTGATCTTGTCACTCATCGTGCGTCTCCCGCGTCAAATCGGCGGCGACGACGCCGTCGACGTGCCCGCGCAGCAGCCGCGCCAGCAACCGGATCGTCTTCTCTTGGATCTCGGAAGGCAGCGTCTGAAACGACGGACGCGAGGCGTGGGGACGAAACAACGAGAGTTACGAGAGTCTCGGTGGGCTCACGGATCGGCGCATCAGCACCTCCTGCGACAGGCAAGGAACGATGCTGCGCTTCTAGCCACATCGCCAGGATCCGAGCGCGCGGTCGTTCGCAGCAACGTCTGCAATGCTCTCAAGGCGTCGCAGTTGACCGCTGGCACGGCCATCACGCGCAGCCGGCCACACGCCGCCGGCTCAAACATCCACGTTGGGACTTCTAGCGATAAACGATGCCGCTCCTCCTCGAGGCCGCACCGACTGACAGAGTGCCCCTGCTTGACGAGCACCTCGTAGATCGTGACGGCACGACCGAACCATGGATGCCACGGATAACGGAGTTCTCGTAACTCAGTACTATGGGTGTTGGGTTGTCGACTTCTACCACAGAAGTCGGACGCATCTCGCATTGGACAAAGACGCGCCTGGCGGCAGACCAGTCCAACCGGCAAGCGACGGACGGATCGTCGCGATTCCCGAAGTCGGTGGTCTCCATCACCGATACGAGCGTCGCGCGGCGTAAGTGCCACGTCCCTTCTCTGACTGTCGAATCCACGCAATGTTTTCGGGAGTACTCGCGGCTCGCGCTTTGCGGTCTTCTCCGTTTCTCAAGAGCACCAAGCCAACAGGGCGTGCACAACAACGTCCGTTCCACAGCCTTCAATCCGTTCGAGTACCGCAACGGCTCCGCCCGATGGCGTTTTGGCGAATGACAAGTAAAGGTGAGAATCCCGCGCTGGCTTGACCCGTGGCGCGCCAGGCGCGAGCAGGAAGAGGACCTCGCCCGAGAGCTCGAGATCCATTTCGACCTTGCTCGCGAAGAACACGGAGAACGTGGTCTGTCGCGCGCTGCAGCGACGCACGCCGCGCAACGGCAGTTGGGCAGCATCACGTACTTGAGAGAGGAGATGCGCGAGATGTGGGGCTGGATGTGGCTCGAGCGAATCGTCCAGGACGTGCGGTACGCGCTGCGGATGATGCGGAAGAGCCCAGGCTTTGCCGCCATCGCCGTCCTCACACTGGCGATTGGGATCGGCGCGAACACCGCCATCTTCAGCGTCGTCGATCATCTGTTCTTCCGTCCGTTCCCGTTCCAACAACCTGACCGACTGGTCGCCGTCCACGAAGTCGTACGCTTCGGCGGAACGACACGCGCCATACCAGTCAACTTGGCGCACTTTCAGGAATGGCGACGCAGTTGGCAGTCGGTCGAAGACGTGGCCGTGATCGGCGGCCTGCGCATGAGCCTCACGGGCGTGGGAGAGCCGGAACGACTGCAGACGATGCGCGTGTCCGCGAACGTCTTTTCACTCCTCGGCGTTCAGTCTCGGGTGGGACGCACCTTCGCGCCCGAAGAAGATCAGCCCGGTCGCGACCATGTCGTGCTCTTGAGTGACGACTTGTGGCGCAGCCGCTTCAATGCGGACCCCCAGGTTGTTGGGCGAACGATCGCGCTCAATGACGAGCCGTACGAAATCGTCGGCGTCCTCCCGCCGTTTTCGTTTCCGAAGGTCAGCGAGTTATTCCCGATGACCATCGCCACGACCTCGGCGCCGCAGATCTGGAAGCCCCTCGGGCCCACGCCAGGAGAACTCGAAGGTGGCGGCTACAACTTCGCGTGCATTGCACGACTGAAACCTGGCACCTCCGTCGCACAAGCGCGCTCAACGTTGAATACGGTGCAAGAGACGCTGCCTCAGCGGCCGCCCGGGGCCACGCTGCAGGCGGACGTTGTTCCGCTAGCCGATCAAGTCGCGGGACGTGTGCGAAGCGGCGTGACTCTGATGTGGGCAGCCGTCGGTGCGGTGCTGCTGATCGTGTGCGTCAACATGGCGAACCTCCTGCTCGCGCGAACCTTAAGCTTAAGCCGGCGACGCGAGATGGCGATTCGAAGCGCGATCGGCGCAAGCCTGGGGCGACTCGTGCGACAGATGCTGGTCGAGAGCGTCCTGATGTCGCTCATCGGCGGCGTCCTGGGAGTCGTTGCCGCATACTGGGCGCTCCACGCGATTGTATCGAGCGCACCGGCCGATTTGCCGCGTGTGAACGAAGTCCAAATTGATCTACGGGTGCTGACATTTGCTCTGGGGGTGTCACTGATGGCCGGTGTGATGGTCGGCGTGCTGCCCGCGTGGCGCCTTGGGGTCCTGAACCCGATTGACGCACTCAAATCCGGCTCAGTGTCTGTGACGTCCGCGCAGAGGACGGGCCGGCTGCGTGCACTCCTGGTGGCCTGCGAAGTCGGCGTCAGCGCCGTCTGCCTCATCGCCGGGGGCCTGTTGGTGCACAGCTTTTGGAAACTCCTGCAAGTCGATGGTGGCTTCGCGGCGAATCGCGTCCTGACCATCGATGTGAGTCTGCCGATTCAGCGGTACTCGACGCCGCTCTCTCGTTCGACGTTTATTCGAACCGCCCTCGAGCAGATGCAGGCTCTGCCAGGCGTCGTCGCAACCGGCGTATCCAACAAGTTGCCGCTCACGGGCGAAGGCGGGAACGCGGCGTTGTGGCCGGAACGCTCAACGGCCATCTCCGAGAGCATCCTAGGTGATATTCGACCCGTCAATCCCGACTACTTCCGCGCGATGGGCATTCCGTGGCGGCAGGGGCGGTACTTTACCGAGGCGGACCGCGACAGAAGCATCGCCGTGGTGTCCACCGTTGCGGCCGAGCATCTGTGGCCCGGCGAGGATCCTGTCGGCAAGCAGTTTCACATCGGCGCTCCAGCGCGGCCACCCATCCTGGTTGTCGGCATCGTCGGTGATGTCCACGGCGTCAGTCTGGATCGTCCTCCTTCGCCGACGATGTACTTGCCGTACTGGCAAAGCGTCATTCCCCCTGGCGTCAACAGCATGGATCTCGTCGTCGTCGTCCGGACCACGGCGGATCCGGTGAGCATCTCGTCCTCAGTACGAGGCGTGATTCGGCGCCTTGATCCCGAACTGGCGTTGACAGGGTTCCGGACGATGGACGACGTCGTGATGGATTCCGTGGCGCAACGCCGGTTTCAAATGGCGTTGGTGCTGCTCTTCGCTGCTGCCGGAACGCTCCTGGCGAGTCTTGGTATTTACGGTGTCGTGTCGTACTCGGTGGCCCAACGGACGAACGAGATGGGCATTCGCCTCGCGCTGGGCGCTCTGCCCAGCGACATTCGGCGCCTCGTCATCACACAGGGGTTCACGCCTGTTCTGATCGGGCTCGGCGCAGGCGTGCTCGGATCCATCGGAGTCGGTCGCTTGCTCGGCACCCTGTTGTTCGGCATCACGCCGAGCGATCCGCTCACACTGACTGTCGTGGTTGCCGTATTCCTCACCGTCGCGCTTGCCGCCATGTATGTCCCGGCACAGCGCGCGATACGGGTCGATCCGCTGCAGACGCTTCGGCAGGACTAGCTGCGGTTAAGGTCGCCTTGAGATCAATGATTCCGTTGCGAGAACCGACTGCGACATCCGGGGCCAGCTCTAGACTTAAACCAATCCCCAATCACCGCGGATCGACTGCGCCCGCTCCCGCGGCATCGAGGCCGCCACAAACAAAACCGCGCGGAGGGGATGCCGCGGTCGCGTGTTCAACATCGGCGCTCACCAAGCGCAAATCGGCGTCGGCTCTTACTCGTGCCGAAGCGCGGCGATCGGATCGATGCGCGAGGCACGCCGCGCCGGTACCCATGCGGCGACGAGTGCACCGGCTGACATGATGAGAGCGGCGACGATAAACACACGCGGGTCGTGCGCCGTCATGCCGAAGACGAGCGTTCCTGCGAGTCCGGTCGCCCCGAATGCCCCAAGGGCGCCCAACGGCAATCCGAGACCGAGCATCCAGAGCACGTCACGGAGGACGCACTGCATCAGATTAGTGCGCGTGGCGCCAAGCGCCATCCGGACGCCGAGCTCGTGCGTCCGCCGCGCAACCTGGAACGCGAGCACGCCGAAGATCCCGACGCCGGCGACGAGCAGGGCCAGCGCGCCGAACATCCCGCCGAGCGCCGCCATGATGCGTTCCGTCGAAATCGAGCGGTCGATGATCGTGTCGTAGGCGATAGCCGCGCGCACGTGCAGTCCGCTGTCGGCGTTCCGCACCGCACGGTCGAGCAACGGCGCCAGCCGCATCGGGTCGCCGCCGGTCACACGGACGATGTAGTTGAAGATCGTCGGCTGCTCCCCTGGACGCTGCGTCCAGGGGATGTACAGCGTCTCGATGACCGAATCCCTGAGCCGTTGATACTTCGCATCACCGACGACGCCGACGATCTCGTACGTGACGTCCACGCTCGTGACGCGCTTGCCGAGCGCTGAGCCGCCAGAAAAGAAATGACGGGCGAAGCTCTCGTTGACGACGGCGACTCTTGGGGAGGCGCCGGTGTCGCGATCGGTGAACTCACGACCTTCCACGACCGGGGTGGCCAGCGTCGCAAAGTAGCCGGGCGCGATCGCATTGAATCCAACGGTTTCAGACTCGCCCGGACCGAACGAATACCCTTCGACGGCGACACGACGATCCCACAATAGCCCACTGACGGGCAGCAGCTGCGCGGCGCTGGCCGACTGCACACCCGGCAGCGATCGCAGCGTCCCGAGGATGGCGTCGCGAACCGGCGCGATCCGCGCCGGCGGATACGGTCGACTGCTTCGCAGGCCGACGACGAGCAAGCCGTCGCTGGTGAACCCGCGATCGGCCGCCTGCAGCTTCAACAACGTCCCGACGAACAACGCGGCGCTCACAAGCAGCACCATGGACACCGCGATTTGCGCAACGACCACCGACTCGCTCAGGCGGCGCCTGCGCGCCGTACCCGTGCCGGTCAGCGCGGGGTTGACGTTCGTTCTGACCGCGTGTAGAGCCGGAGCGAGGCCGGCCGTGCACGACGCTGCGACTGAAACGGCCAACGTGAACGCCACCACGCGCCAGTCGGGGCCAATCGGCAGGACGACGTCGCGCCCGTCGACGAACACCGAAAACAGCTTGCCACTGAACCACGCGGCGAGCCCAAGTCCTGCCCCTCCACCGGCCGACGCGAGCACGAGGCTCTCGGTCAGGAGTTGGCGAACGAGACGCCCGCGGCCCGCGCCGATCGCCAGCCGGATGGCGACCTCGCGCGACCGTGCCGGAGCACGCGCAAGCAGCAGCCCCGACAGGTTGACGCACGCGAGCAACAGGATCAACCCAACGATGCCCATCAGCAGGAGCAGCGGCATCGCGATCGTGTCGCGGATGGGATTGAACCCGTCCGGCGCCGGAAGGACAACGGCGCGCTGGCGGAGGACGGCAGCGCGCTCTTTCTCTGACAGTGCATTGGCCTGCGCCTGCACGAACGACGCGAACAGCACCTGCGCCTCGGCGTTCACATCGTCGACCGTCGCACCTGGCTTCAGGCGGGCCAGCATGTTGAGGAAATTGAAGTCCGACGATTGGCGCTGCTGTGGCGTCATCATCGCCGAGAGCGGCAGGAGGATGTCGGGCGCGCTTCCCGCACGTGCGCTCTGGTATGCGGCTGGCGTCACGCCGACGATGGTGAACGGCCGATCGCGAACCGTCATCATCTTGCCGAGCACCGCGGCACTGCGCCCGAACCGACGCGACCAGTACCGGTCGGTGATGACGACGACGGCGGTGGCATTGGGCTCGTCGTCACTCGGGGACAGCAGACGGCCTGCCGCCGGTGCGATCCCGAGCACAAGCGCGTGCGAGCCGGAGACGTACTCCGCCGTGACGAAGTCTTCGTCACCGTCGATCGCGACCAGCAGGTTCGAGGTGACCTGGGCAAACGCGCTCGCGATCGACCTGATGTTGTCGTGGAAGTATCGAAACAGCGGATATGAAACGACGCCCGGCCGTCCGTCGAGCAAACGCGCGATCTGCACCAGCCGGCCGGGTTCAGGCACCGGCAGGGTCCGCAGCATGATCGCGTTGATCAGCGTGAAGATCGCCGCGTTGGCGCCGATCCCGAGGGCGAGCAGCAGTACGGCGACCGCCGAGAATCCCGGACTCCGGCGTAGCGTCCGCGCGGCGTACCGCAGATCTTGCACGAAGTCGGCGATCCAGCGGAGACCGCGCTGATCTCGGAGCGCCTCTACGCTCTGACTGAGGCCGCCCGCTTCCAGCGTTGCGGCTCGGCCAGCTCCTTCGGCTGAGGTCCCACCGCGAAGCGCCTCCTCGGCCGTGAGGTCCAGATGAAAGCGCAATTCTTCTTCAAGGTCTCGATCAGTCCGGCCTCTGCCTATCGTGCCCGCGAGGCGATGGGCCCACTCCCGCAGCGTTGCGATTGAGCGCATGGGATTCATCGTGTTTCGTTCAAGAGCGCGTTCATGATCGAGACCGTTCGATCCCACTCGGCGCGTTCTGCCGACAGTTGCCGGCGCCCTGTGGCGGTAATCTCGTAGAAACGGGCCCGCCGATTATTCTCGGTCATTCCCCATTTCCCCCGTACGAACCCGCGCTGCTCCAGACGCATCAAGCCCGGATAGAGAGTGCCCATATTGAGCTGGAGCGATCGAGAAGACACTTGCTCCAGGCGCGCCGCGATGGCGTAGCCATGCAATGGCCCCATTGTCGCCAGCGTCTGCAGGACCATCAGATCGAGCGTCCCTTGCAGAACATCCGTTTTTTGTGGGTCTCTATTAGCCATGCGAATAGAGCGTAGCTGTTGTTCCATTTGAATGTCAAACATAGTGCGACGGCGATCTCTCCCCGACGCGCTCGAATCGCGCCGCCCGGTCTCCGGCCCCGGCTCAGCTTGTGTCGAAGTCATCATCTTGACACCCTAAATGAGCTGCGGCATCATGCGCCATCACCATCATCTTGACTCCCTAAAGGAGCGCTGTGGAAAAGCTGGACATCCCGCAAGGCACCCTCGACTTGATGATCCTGACGATTCTCGCGCGCGAGCCGATGCATGGCTACGGCATCTCGCAGCGGCTTGCGGTCCTCAGTCGAGATCATTTCCATGTCAATCCAGGATCGCTCTTCCCGTCGCTGTATCGTCTGGAACAGGACGGCAAACTGAAGGCGGAGTGGCGGCCCACCGAGAACAATCGCCGCGCCAAGTACTACCGCCTCACAGCGTCGGGGCGACGGCAGCTTGAACAGCACCGGGAGCGGTGGAACCGAGTCTCGTTCGCCGTAACCAGCGTCTTGGAGGGCGCATGACGCTCCTGCATCGCCTCGCATCGATTCTGCGCTGGATCGTGCGTCGGGACCGAGCCGAAAAGGACCTGCACGACGAAGTGCAGGCCTTTGCCGATATGGCCGCCGCCGACAGGAGGCGCGGCGGAGCCTCCGCAACCGAGGCGCAGCGACTGGCAGTCCTTGACCTTGGCGGAGTCGAGCAGACGAAGGAGCGCGTGCGCGCGTCTCGCTATGGTGCCTGGCTCGATGTGGTCGGGCGAGATGTGCGCTACGGACTGCGTCAGGTCCGACACAATCCGGCATTCTCGGGCATCGCGATCGCGACGCTCGCACTTGGCATCGGCGTGAATGCTGCGATGTTTAGTGTCGTGGACGCGGTATTGATTCGACCGCTGCCCTATGCGGATGCCGACCGTCTCGTCATGATCTGGGACGACGCGAGCCGGACCGGTGGCAAGCCGAAATTCTTTTCCACGCCTCCGGAGTGGCACGAATGGAGGCGCGACAACACGGTGTTCACGGACATCGCCGCGAGTCAGCCTGGAGACGCCGCACTCTCCGGTAATGGTGAGCCCGAAGAGCTGCCGGCCCGCAAAGTCAGTGGCAATTTCTGGAGCGTTCTGGGCGCGCAACCCCTGTTGGGCCGCGTGTTCACTGAAGACGAAGATACGCGAGGCTCCCGCGTTGTCGTCATCAGCTACGGATTGTGGCAGCGGCGCTTTGGCGCGTCGCCCGATGTCCTGGGCCGCACGATTACGCTGAACGACAGTTCCTACCAGGTGATCGGCATCATGCCGCGCGAGTTCTACTTCATGCCCGCGCGGGACGTGGATATTTGGATGCCCACATCATTTTCACCCGCGATGTTGAATAACTGGGGCTGGCACGACGTTCACTGCGTTGCGCGGCTGAAGCCTGGTGTCTCGCTCAATCAGGCCAGAGAAGCGATGGCGAGACTGAGCCTGCGTCTGTCGGCGCAACATGTGCCGCTGGCGCGTTCAGCCGTGGTGACTCCACTACGCGAGGAGTTAGCGGGCAAGACATACATGTCTCTCATTGTGCTTCTTGGCGCCGCCGGGGCGGTTCTGTTGATCGCGTGCGTCAACCTGGCCAATTTGCTGCTTGCGCGCGGTGCCGTGCGCAGACGCGAGGTCGCGGTGCGCGCGGCATTGGGTGCAGGGCCCGGGCGGTTGATCACGCAGTTTCTGATCGAGAGCCTCGTGCTCGCCGGGTTAGGAGCTCTCGCAGGACTTGCGCTCGCCATCCCGGTCATGCGGTTCCTTGAGACGTTGGTTCCGCAGACGATGGCTGCCGTGCACCTGACACTCGACTGGCGGGTCTTGGCAGTGTCAGCGGCGATCGCCATTACTGCCGGAGTCACGTTTGGATTGGCACCGGCCATTCGTGGCTCGCGACTCGCTTTGGAGGAAGGACTGCGCATCGGCGGCCGTGGTAGTGCCGGAACCCGCAGCTATTCGTTTCAACATTCCCTCATCATCGCCGAAACGGCTCTTGCCGTTGTACTCCTGACAATCGGCGGTCTTTTGCTGCAGACCTTTGAGCATTTGTCGAGGCTCGATCTTGGAATCCGCAGCGACAGGGTGCTGACGTTTGTCACACCGCTGTTCCGCTATCGGGAATTTGAGAAGCGCGTGGCGTTCGTCAACGCCGAGTTGGAGAAGATCCGAGCGATTCCGGGCGTGATCAGCGCTGACGCCATTTCCCGAATCCCACTGACGGTCAACGACCAGGCGACGTACTATCGGCTCGCGGGGCAGTCCAGCAACGAGACCGTCGAACAGGTCGCCCTCTCGCGTGTGGTGACGCGCGACTATTTCGCCACGGTCGGAGCCCGTTTGCGAGAAGGGCGGTTCTTTGAAACGTCAGACCAACGCTCGGACGCACCTGCGGCAGTTGTGAATGAGTCCTTCGCGGATCGGCATTTTCCGGGACGATCGCTGCTTGGCGCGCGATTGCAGTTCGGAAACCTGAGCCCGAAGGGTTACTGGTACACGATCGTCGGAGTCGTCAAGGAGATTCGCGATCGCGGTGTGGCGGAACAGTTGCAACCAACAATTTATCGCGTGCACGAACAAGCGGACCAGAGCGGAGATCAACCGAGCGGCATCGTGGTCCGCACTGCCCTCGATCCCACCTCTATTGTTTCGGCGGTTCGTCAGGCAATCTGGTCAGTCGATAGGAACCAGCCGATCGCCCGCGTACAAACCATCGAAGACATTGTGACGCGGCAGTTGTCCGTCCCGTCGCAGAATACGGTGCTGCTAAGCGCTTTCGCGCTGCTCTCTTTGCTGCTTGCGTCGATCGGACTGTACGGTGTCCTTTCGTATGCTGTCACTCAGCGGACCAATGAAATCGGTGTACGCTTGGCGCTGGGCGCGAGATCACGGGATATCCTGCTCTCGTTTAGCAGACGGGGGCTGACGTTGACGGTCGCCGGCCTGGCGATTGGTTTGGTCCTCGCGGCCATGACCGCGCGCGTGATGCGCACGCTGTTCTTCGATTTCCAGCCCGACTACACCGCTGCCGTCGCCGTTACATCCATTGCCCTTTTGGCGGTGGGCGCCTTGGCGTGTTTTGTTCCCGCGCGTCGTGCGTCGCGCATCAGTCCGATGATCGCTCTGCAGCAGGAATAAGCCTCCATCGCCGCTGCGAGCGCGCTTTGAGGGACGGATGATACTTCTGCATCGCCTGGCCTCGATAGTCCGCTGGCTGGTCCACCGCAACGGAGCCGAGCAGGACCTGGATGACGAGCTGCAGGCGTTCGTCGACATGGCCGCGGCGGATAACGTGCGCGACGGAGCGGCGCCTGTCGATGCGCGGCGTATCGCGGTACTCGATCTCGGGGGAGTGGAGCAGACGAAAGAGCGCGTCCGATCCGCTCGCTACGGCGCCTGGCTCGACGAGGTCGCGCGAGACGTGCGTTACGCCCTGCGCATGTGCGCTCGAAGTCCTTCGTTCAGCGCCATTGTCGTGATCACGCTGGCGTTGGGCATTGGCGCGAACACGGCAATCTTCAGCGTCATCAACGCGTTGATGCTGCGATCGCTGCCTGTGCGCGAGCCGGGGCAGCTCGTCGAGCCGCTGTTCAAGTATCCCCGCGATCCGCGCCTCAACAGCTACTCGTGGAAGCAGTACGAGCGCTTCCGCGATCAGAATCACGTGTTCTCGGATCTCATCGCCGTTTCACGCGATCGCTTCCAGGTGACCGGCCGTACATCCGGGCCCGAGGTCGTGGACGGCATGTATGTGAGCGCCAACTTCTTCGACGCGCTTGCCCTGCAGCCAGCGGTCGGCCGCGTGATTGGTCCACAAGAGAACCAGATCGGGTCTCCCTCGGCGGCCGTAGCGATGATCAGTTGGTCGTATTGGCAAAGCCGCTTCAATCTCGATCCCGCCGTGTTGGGCGCATCGCTGATTGTCGACGATGTCCCCGTGACAATCGTCGGCGTGATGCCGCGCGAGTTCTTTGGACTTCTGCTCGGCATGGATCCGGCGCTCTGGATGCCCGTGGCCATCGAGCCACTGGTTCGCAAGCCAAGTCGCTTGATGAACGGGTCGCTGGGTGGGGCGATCGTCGGACGGTTGAAGCCTGGCGTGACGCGGGAGCAGGCACAGGCGGAGATGCGTGTGTTGGATCGCGCACGTCTGACCGAGCTCGAAGCTCGCATGCACGATGTGCAATGGCGAGGCGTCACGATCGATCTCGAGCCCGCCGGCGCCGGCCTTTCGGTGCTGCGCGATCGTTTTGCCACTTCGCTGCTGCTGACAATGGCCGTGGTCGGTTTGCTGCTGCTTGTTGCGTGCATCAACGTCGCCAGCATGCTGCTGTCTCGCGGTTTAGCTCGTCGGCGAGAGATGGCCGTGCGCGTGGCTCTGGGGGCGGGGCGATTCCGGATTGTTCGACAGATGTTGACGGAGTCGTTGATGCTCTCGATGTTCGCGGGCGTGTGTGGCGTCGCGCTCGCGTACGTGGGCGCCCACGCGTTGGTGAAGATCATCGCGTCGGGACGATCGCCGGTCGGGATGCCTCAGCCCCTTCAGATTCCAGTCCATCTCGATCTACACGTGCTGCTGTTCGCGGCGGGAGCAGCTGTTGTCACGGGCGTGCTATTTGGATCCGTGCCAGCGTGGCACGCGTTCGTCTCCGCTCCTTCTTCATCGCTACGTGAGATCGGCGGCACTGGAGAGACCAAACCCTGGAGACGCTTTGGTCAGAGTTTGGTGGTCGCGCAGGTCGCCCTCTCCGTGTTGCTTTTGAGCGCAGCGGCATTGTTCGTCCGCCATTTGACGGACCTCCGCACGGTCGGCCTGGGCTTCCAAACGAACTCGATTCTGCAAGTCACCCTTGATTGGTCACGCAGCGGCTACAAGCCCAGGCAGATGGGACCGTTGATTCGACAGGTGCTGGACCGGCTGGCCTCGATGGTCGGCGTCCGCTCAGCGACTCTCGCCGGGATGACGCCGATTTCCGGCGCCGCTGGCAGTCAGTTCATCAACGTGAAAGGCTTTACAGAAAGTCCAGACGACCGCCGTCGCGTGTCGTTAAACACCGTGGCGCCGAGGTATTTCGAGACGCTCGGCACTCCGCTCATCGCTGGCCGCGATTTCGCGCCCGAAGACGAGGGGCGCCCGCGCGTAGCGATCGTGAACCAAGCCATGGCGCGCTACTACTTCGGCGCAAGCAGTCCGTTGGGGCGTGAGTTCACAATCGAGGGCCAGGCGAGACCCCTCCAGATCGTCGGCGTCGTGGGCGACGCGAAGTATTGGGATGTGCACGAGACGCCGCCGCGGATCATCTACATGAACGCGTTTCAGGGCAGCGGCCTCACGAACCCGATCTTCGTGCTGCGCACCGACGTGCCGCCGATGTCTCTGGCGGCCAATGCGCGGCGCGCCGTTCGCGACGTCCTGCCGAACGTGCCGGTGGCCAGGATCTCGACGCTGGCCGAGCAAGTGGATGCGTCCATTCTGCCCGAGCGGCTGATCGCGATGCTCTCGGCGTTATTCGGAGCCCTCGCGGCGGTGCTCGTGGCGATCGGTCTGTACGGCTTGTTGGCCTATACCGTGACGCGGCGCATGAAGGAAATCGCCCTTCGCATCGCGATTGGCGCGACCAGTCGTGACGTGATCCGGATGGTGCTGACGAGCGCGCTCGGCCTCGTATCCGCGGGGCTCATCGTGGGCGTTCCGATTGCGCTCTGGGTGAAGGGCTACGCGGCCAGCGCGCTCGCGATTGTTGCCGCGACCCAAGTTGAACGACCGATCACGCTACCTGTGAACCCCATGGCTCACGTCGCTATCGCCGTCGTTGCGATGCTTGTCGTGACGTTGATCGCGTCATACGTGCCGGCCCGCCGCGCCACCAAGGTCGATCCAATGGTTGCGCTCCGGTGCGAGTGAGGGGCGCACCCTATATGCGTCACAGCCCGGAGGATGCATGACCGTCCTGCATCGTATTGTTTCCGTTCTGCGATGGCTCATCTACCGAAACAGCGCCGAGCGCGATCTGAACGACGAAGTCCATGCCTTTCTCGACATGGCCGCCGCCGACAAGGTGCGCAATGGCGCGCCGCCCGGTGACGCACGTCGTCTGGCCATTCTCGACCTCGGAGGGATCGAACCAACGAAGGAACGCGTGCGGACCTACCGCTATGGAGCGCTGCTCGACGAGATCACCCGAGACGTTCGCTACGCCTTCCGGATGTGCGTCAAGACTCCAGGCTTCACGTTTGTCGTCGTGCTGACGCTGGCGCTGGGCGTCGGCGCCAACACCGCCATCTTCAGCCTGATTGACGCGTTGATGCTCCGATGGCTCCCGGTCGCGAACCCGCAGGACCTGGTGCAGCTGAAATTCCGGACGCCGGAGGCGCGCGGACCTGCAGCCGAGAGCTTCTCGTATCCGATCGTCGGCGCGCTCGCTGACAGGACCGAGATCTTTTCCGGCGTAGCCGGGTTCAGTGCGTTCGTCTTCAACGTTGGCGCGCCGGGTTCTATCGTCAGAGTTCCCGGCGCGTTCGTCACGGGCGCCTATTACGAGACGCTCGGCTTGAACCGCGCGATGGGGCGGCTGCTCGCGCGCGACGATGACCAGCGCGGCGCGCCGCTCGTGGCCGTCATCAGCGATGGCTGGTGGGCGCGTCAATTCGAGCGCGCGCCCGAGGTTGTTGGCCAGACCATCCTGGTGAACGGCGTTCCGGTCACGATCGTCGGCGTGAGCCCTCGCGGGTTCGTCGGCACGAACGTCGGGACCATAGCCGATATGACGCTCCCGGTGGCGGCACTGCCCAGCGTGAGTCCCGAAGCGGCGCCGCTTCTCGGTCCTGGAAACTTCTGGCTGCGCGTGGTCGCGAGGCCGGCGCCCGGCGTGTCCGCCGCGCAGGCAACGGCGCGCCTCGCAACAGTGTGGCCGCAGATCGCGGAGCCACTAATCGCGCCGCACTGGTCGGCGTCACGGCGAAAGGCCATGATCGAGGCGACATTCCAGCTAACCCCTGGCGGAACAGGCTGGACGTATCTCCGGACGCTGTATGTGCGGCCGTTGCTCCTGCTGATGGCGGTCGCGGTGCTCGTGCTGCTCGTCGCGTCCGCGAACGTCGCCAGCCTGCTGTTGGCCCGCGCATCCGCACGGCAGCGTGAGATCGCGGTCCGACTGGCTATCGGCGCGAGCCGCGGACGCGTCGTGCGTCAGCTCGTGATCGAGAGCGGCCTGCTGTCGTTGATGGGCGCCGCAGTCGCCATCCTGCTCGCGTGGCGCTCCGGTCGGCTGCTCGTCAGCATGATTGCCCTCGGATCGTCTCCAGTCGCGTTCGATCTGACGCCGAACGTTCACATCCTCGGTTTCACCAGCATCGTCGCGATCGTCACGGCGCTCGTCTTTGGCGTGGTTCCCGCACTGCAGGCAACCGCCGTCGATCCATCGCCTGTGCTCAAGGACGAAATGCAGACGAGCAGTTCGCGCTCGCGCGTGTTGCCGTCGCTCGTGACCGCGCAGGTGGCGCTCTCGCTCGTGCTGTTGGTTGGCGCCGGCCTATTCGTCCGCACGCTCCAGAACCTGCACGACGTTGATCCAGGCTTTCAGCCCCGTGGCGTGCTGCTGGTGGATCTCGGCGCACGTCGCAGCGCGCTTCCCGGAGTGCTGCTCGACGAGGTGCGTCGGGTGCCCGGCGTCGTGTCCGCGAGCCTGTCCACGCACACACCGTTGAGCGGATCGATCTGGAGCGAGCCGGCGGTACCTGCCGGACAGCCCGTTCCGGAGCGCGACAACGCGTTCTTCGTCGGCGCGGGATCTCGTTTCTTCGAGACGATGCAAATACGGTTGCTGGCCGGGCGCGAGTTTAGGGACCAAGATGGAGCGGATCGACCTGCCGTGGCCATCGTGAACCAACGCTTCGCGGAGAGATTTTTCCCGGGCCAGACGGCAGTGGGGCAGCATCTCTCGGCGACGGTGCGCGGCCAGCGCCGCGACCTCGAAATTGTGGGACTTGTGGCGAACACCAACGCCGCCGGTCTGCGCGCCGCCGCGCCGGCGACGGTCTATGTCGCGTACACACAGCTCAGCGGCGATTTCCCGACCACGATGGAGATTCGCGCTGGGGCACCGATCGGGCAAGTGATGTCGGGCGTTCGTCAGGTGCTGCAGCCCAAGCTCCCGAGCGCGCCGATCGAGGTTCGCGCGCTCTCCACGCAGGTCGACGCCACCATTGTCCAGGAGCGCATGATGGCGACAATCGCGGGCGGATTCGGTCTGTTGGCGTTGGCAATCGCGTGCATCGGGCTCTACGGGCTGCTTGCGTATAGCGTTGCGCGGCGCACGAAAGAAATCGGCATTCGGATGGCTCTCGGCGCGCAACGCTCGCGCGTGATGGGCCTGGTGCTGGGCCGGGCAACGCGGCTCGTGGTCATCGGCATCGCGATTGGGCTGCCGGCGGCGTGGGCAGTATCGCGTTTGGTGGAGTCGATGTTGTTCGGGTTGAAGCCAGCCGATCCCGCCACCATCATCGGCGCTGTCGTCCTGCTGGCTGTTGCCGCCCAGATCGCCGCGTACGTGCCCGCCTGGCGGGCCGCTCGCGTGGATCCGCTCGCAGCGCTGCGTCACGAATGACCACGCGGGTCCCCTGAACGACGTATCGAAAAGCGCGCGCCTGTCCTCACGCGGCGGGCCAGGGTCGCGGTCGCATTCGTGGCGTCAATGTCGACACCGACGATAGTGGACTCGCAGGCAAACAGCACCGAACCGCCCATTGCAGCTCCGGGATCAGAAATGTTTGCGTCAGCGTCTTGGGCGGTACACGCAGGGCAACATGGCATTATTCGTACCTGAGCGCTTCCATCGCATCGATCTGCGTCGCGTGTCGGGCCGGTAGGTAGCAAGCCGCAAGGCCAACGGACAAGAAGAGCGCGGCGACGATCGAAAAAGCAGTGGCACTGAACGGCTCGACGCCCGCGAGCCGGGAGCTAAGCAATTGCCCTCCCGCGAGCGCCAACGCCAGGCCGACAGCTGCTCCAGCAGTCACCAACGTCATGCCGTGATGCAGCACCATTCGGACGATGTCAGCCTGCTGGGCACCTAACGCCAGGCGGACGCCAATCTCTCGCGTGCGAGATTGCGTGGAGTACGCGGCGACACCGTACACGCCCATCGCGGCAAGCACCAGCCCGATCAAGCCGACGGCGCCTGCGACCGATGCGGCGACGCGAATCTGAAGATACACAGGGCCAGTGTCAGCGTCGAGTGGTTGGGGCGTCATCATCGGCAGGTTGATGTCCATCGCCTTCACGAGACGCCGGATCTCCTGACCGACGGGCTGTTCACCGCGTGCCCGCGCGAGGATCGAGAACCGCGGCGTGAACCGTTGCCGCAGCGGGACGTACATCATCAGCACAGGAGGCGCGGCAGCCGGTCGGACATCTGTCGTCGGCGCCGCATCTCGCGGTGTTGCGCGTCTACGTGGCCTGCCAAACGGCGACTTCAGATCCGGAGCGACGCCGACCACTCTTAACATCGTCACGATATCGGTTGTGCCGCCGCGCCGCTCGTGCCAGGTGATGTACCGACCCACGGCTTCCTGATTTGGCCACAGGTAACGCGCCGTGGTCGCACTGATGATGGTCACCGGCTCGCCGTCCGCGGTGTCGGATGCGTTGAAATCGCGTCCGGCCCGAAGCTGCACGCGCAAGGTTCGGAAGAAGTCCGAATCAATTGCGTTTGCGGTACCCAGGAAAGACGATTCACCTACGGGTGGCGTTACGCCCGGAACGGTGACCGCGACATCGGTCCCGCCGCGGCCCGGCATCCACTGTGCCAACGTCGCCGACTCTACGGCTGAGTGCGCGCGCAGCCGATCCACCAGATCTCGCGCAAAGGTCCCGCCGGCCGCATACCCCGCGGTAGCGAGGTCAATCGACGTTACCTCCACACCATGCGGATCAAAATCCTGAGTTGCGGCGATCCGCTGGAGCGCCTGCACCAGCAGGACGGCGATGACGACGAGCACGCAGCTGAACGCCACTTGAGCGACAACGAACGCGCTCCGGAGCCTCTGCCGATCTGATGATCCCTGCGATTCGTCCTTCAAGGCGACGATGATGTCGGCGCGCGACGCATGCAGCGCCGGCGCCAGACCGGCCAGCCCCGCAGCGATGCCCGAAACCAGCACGGCGAACGCCACGACATGACGATCAAGCGGCACTGAGATGTCGATGGGTACCGGGAATGGCGGCAGGGCCGCGAGCAACAGCGATGTCGCTGCGCGAGCGACGGCGAGGCCTGTTGCGCCTCCGAGCACGGCTAGCAGCATCGTCTCGGTGAGCAATTGTTGAATCAGACGACGACGTCCGGCCCCAATTGCGATCCTGACTGCCATCTCGCGGCGCCGAAGCGCCGCCCGAGCGAGGAGCACGCCCGACACGTTGGCGCAGGCGATGATCAGCACGGTCGATACGACGGCAAGCAGCAGCATGAACAAACCTGTCGCGACGGTCGTCAGCGCGCCGGGAATCGATGAGAGCCGACCGACGCGCAGCCGGATTCCGTGCTCCTCGGTCGGATACGCCGCCTCGATTTGTCGTGCAATCTGATCCAGCTCGGCGGCGGCCTGCGATCTTGATGTCTCAACTTTCAGCCGACCACCCATCCCGAGATCGAGCAGCGCACGATTCGTCAACCGGCGCGTCCCGGGTTGCACAACAGCAATCGCCGACATCGGCAGCCAGACTTCCGGTGACAGCAGGTTGACGCCGTGAAACTGTTCATCTGCGATGCCTACAACCGTGAAGGGGTATCGGTTGACCTGAATCGTTGCGCCAACAATTGCGCGATCGCCGTTGAATCGACGCTGCCAGAATCGACAGCTGAGCACGGCGATCGATTCTTCGGATGTCGAATCGTCTGCTGCCGTGAATAGTCGACCGGCGGCAGACCGGACACCTAAAACGGTGAAGTAGTTGGGCGACACGAGATTCGCAAACGCGACCTCTGTGCCGTCAGCCGACCCGATCGTGATTGGCCGTGGCTCCAGCTCGTACGCGAAGACGCCCGAAAGCGAGGTGGCGCTCCGCTGCACGTCGAGGAAATAGGGGTACGAGGACGTGAAGTTTCCCATCGGCACGCCCTCCTCCGCGCGAAAGATGTCGACGAGGGTGTCCGGATCTTGCACGCCGGAAGGCGCACGGAAGAGCAGACCGTTTCCGACGGTGAAGATCGTCGTCGTCGCGGCAATGCCGACGGCGAGGGACAACGTCGCCACCGTTGTGAACAGCGGGCTACGTCGCAGCAACCGCGCCGCGTACCGGAGGTCGAGACGGAGTATGTCGAGTGAGGCGCCCGCACGCGCATCTCGAACACGGTCTTTGACGCTTTCGATCGGACCAAATTCGAGCGCTGCAGCACGCTGTGCTTCCTCGCGCGACAATCCGGCACGAACGTGGTCATCAACGAGCGAGTCGAACGCGGTCCGGAGCTCATCGTTGAGGTCGCGGTCGAGATGCTCTCGACGCCACAGATTTCGCCAGAACGCGATCAGTCGTCGCAGCGGTGTCATGGTCGGTCTCCCTCCGGCGACGAGGACTTCAGGCCTCCAGGGCGCGCGTCATTGCCATCGCTATTCGCTGCCAGGCTTCCGTTTCCTCCCCCAGCTGCCGGCGACCAGCGCGGGTCAGCTTGTAGAACTTCGCCCGGCGATTGTTTTCCGACGCGTCCCAGCTCGATTCGAGCCACCCCGCCTCCTCGAGCCGGTGAAGGGCCGGAAACAGCGACCCGGGTTGAGGGGCGAACGTCCCGCCGGTCATCTGCTCGATGCGTCGCGACACCCCCAAGCCGTGCAGCTCTCCTGTCGACAATGCCTTGAGGATCAACAGATCGAGGGTGCCCTGCAGCAATGCCGTCCGCGTGTCCTTCATGTGTCGCCCTGCTATCGAACGTCTATACGAGCGCGAATGCCGCCAGGTTCCTATCGAATGTCAATAGGAGGCGAGGGCGTGATGCCGAGCTAGGCCTGAGCTAGGCCGGATTGAAAGCGCCCATCTCTCGACTTCACTTGACAAGCCAGTGCGAGGCAAGTAGCCTCCCGCGTGGAGATCACTGGGATGGCAAGTGAATCGAAGGAGCGCGTGGAACTTCTGCAGGGGACGCTGGATTTGATCGTCCTGCGCGCGCTGCACACGATGGGGCCGCAGCACGCATACGGACTGGCGGCTCGGCTGGAGCAGATTGCCCAACCGTCGCTCACGCTGAATCAAGGCACGTTGTATCCGGCCCTCGTGCGACTTGAGCAGAAGGGTTGGATCAAGGGCACCTGGCAGCGAACCGAGAGCAACCGGGAGGCGAAGTACTACACCATCACCAAGGCAGGCGTCCGCGGTCTGGAAAAACAGACCGAACGGTGGCGCCGGCTTGCGGGTCTGGTTGACAAGCTTCTACTGAACGAGGGCTGACCGTGGCATCGCTCCGCCGATTCTTTCTCAGGCTGGTCAATGCGTTCCGCCCGTGGCGTGCCGAGCCAGATCTCGACCGGGAGCTGGCTTCACACCTTCAGCTGCTCGAAGACGATTTTCGACGCCGAGGCTTGTCCGCGGAAGAAGCGAAGCTCGCCGCGAAGCGGGCGTTCGGTGGCGTCGAGCACACCAAGAATCGCCATCGTGACGCTCGCGGGTTCGTGTGGATCGATGATATCAGGCGCGATGCGGCGTATGCACTTCGCGCCGCGCGACGAAGTCCCGGCTTTGCGCTCCTCGCCCTTGCGATCATGGCCCTTGGTATCGGCGCGAACACGGCCGTGTTCAGCGTCGTCAACGCCGTCCTGCTGAAGCCTCTCCCATATCAGAATCCGGAGCGTATCGTCACGCTGTCCACGTCCGTGGTTGGCCGCGAAACCGGCCCTATTCGCGGGCAGATCGCGGACGCCGACTTTGAGGACTGGCGCAGCCAGGCCAGCTCCTTTGACGCCATGGCGTACTTTTTCGGGCGAGCGGCGTCGGTAATGGTCGGTGAGCAGGCTGAGTACGCGCGAGTCGGCCGCGTATCTGGCGCGTTCTTTCGCGTGTTTGGTGTGCAGCCCATTGCCGGCCGATGGTTCGATACAAATGAGATCAAACCGGGACCGCCCACCGTCGCGATTGTCGGCGCTGCCTTCGCGCAAAGTCACTTTGGCGGGATTCACGAGGCTATCGGCCGAACCCTACGCCTCGCTAACAGATCATGCGTGATTGTGGGGGTGGCTCCGGCTGATTTCGCATTCCCGGAAGGGACGGAGGTTTGGGCTCCCTTGCCTCTTCCAGACATCGCGAATCCTCTCCGGCGGGGTGGTGAGAATTTCCGTGCTGTCGCACGCCTCAACAGTGGAGTCACGTTGGAACACGCGCAGTCGGAAATGACCGCCATCGCCAGACGGCTGGAGCAGCAATACCCGGATACCAACACGGGAAGACATGTCATCGTCACGCGGCTGCACGATCAGTTGGTCGGCGATGTCCGTCTGATGCTCTACGTTTTGCTAGCCGCCGTGGTCCTGGTCCTGCTGATCGCGTGCACCAATCTGGCCACGCTGCTTCTGGCGCGCGCGACAGCCCGTACTCAGGAGATGAATGTCCGGGCGGCGCTTGGAGCGAGCCGCGAACGCATCGTGCGTCAGATGCTCGTCGAAGGACTGGTGCATGGATTCTGCTCCGGCATGCTGGGGCTCGCCCTCGCCCTCGCCGGCCTGAAGACGCTGGTCGCCCTGATTCCTGGCAACGTCCCGCGGCTTGATGAAGTCGCGATCGACCAGCGAGTACTTCTCTTCACGCTAGTGGTATCCGTCATCGCGAGCGTGCTTCTGGCTCTCGCGCCTGCATTTCAGGCATCGCACGTTCAACCCGAATGCGGCCTTCGGCAAGGCGGAACGCGATCGGTTGACGGGAATGGGATGCGTCGTACGCGAGAAGGTCTTGTGGTTGTGCAACTCGCGTCGTCGGTCGTTCTCCTCGCCGCCGGCGGTTTGCTCATCAGAAGTTTCCTGGCGCTTCAGAACATCCCGCTGGGCTTCCAGCCGGAGCGGGTATTGGTCGTCGACGCCACGGTCGCCACGCCCGACCCGCGCCAGCCCGCCACACTCTTCTTTCGAGATTTGTTGGCAGCCATCTCCAAAGTGCCTGGCGTCGTAGCCGCCGGTGCCACCATGGCCGCACCGGGCCGCGTGGATTCGACCGGTGCGTATTGGATCGACTACGTCCCACGGCCCAACGAAATGAGGACCGGACGCAGCAACGTCAATTCGATTGTCGCGCCGGGCACGTTTACCGCGCTCGGAATTCCACTCGTGCGCGGCCGTGATTTCGGCGACCGTGACGTGCGCGATGCACCGATGACGGCCATCGTCAACCAAACACTCGCGCGCCAGGCGTTACCGGGGCAGGAAGTCATCGGACACAAGATCGTCTGCGCCTTCGATACGCTCAAGCCGATGACCATTGTCGGTGTTGTGGGCGACGTGCGCCAGGCCGGCCCTGCCGACGAATCGCGCCCGGAATGCTACATGCCGTATCTGCAGCACTTCTACAACGGCGCCACGCTCAGTTTCGTCATTCGGACCGCAACGGATCCCATGTTACTGGCGGAAACCGTGAGGCGTAAAGCGCGGGGACTGGTGCCGAGCGTGCCGGTGAGGTTCACGACTCTCGACGCCTTAACCGCCCAAAACGTTGCCCAGCCTCGGTTCCGAGCGCTTCTCATCGGTGCCTTTGCCGCGGTTGCGCTCGCCTTGAGTGTCATTGGCGTGTTCGGCGTCATGGCCTATGCCGTGAGTCAGCGAACGGCCGAGATCGGAGTACGCATCGCACTTGGGGCAACCCCAGGCCAGATTCTGCGGCTGTTGTTTGGCCGAGCGAGCGCCATGATTGCTATTGGATTGGCAGTCGGCTTCGTCGTCGCCGGTCTGACGACACGTTTTCTTGGTAGTCTGCTCTTCGCGGTCAAGCCGACCGATCCGGTGACGTACGTCGGGGTCGCTGCACTCTTGGCGGGCACATCCTTTGTCGCGTTGTACGTGCCGGCTTCTCGCGCCACGAGAGTCGATCCATTGGTTGCGCTCAGACAGGAGTAGGGCGCCTTGCCTTCGCTGCGGCGATTTCTCCTGAGACTCTTGAACGCGTGCCGCCCTGCGAAGGCGGAGCCGGATCTCGACCGCGAACTTCAGTCGCACCTGCAGCTGCTCGAAGACGAGTATCGGCGTCGAGGTCTATCGGCAGACGATGCGAAGCACGCTGCGAAGCGGTCGTTCGGCGGAGTGGAATTCGCGAAGGGCCTCCATCGCGACGCGCGTTCGTTCGTGTGGCTGGATCAGCTGCGGCAGGACGTCCGCTACGCCCTGCGATCATTCGCGCGCAATCCCGGCTTCACCGGCGTCGCCGTCCTGACGCTCGCGCTCGGCATCGGCGCCAACACCGCCATCTTCAGCGTCGTCGACGCCGTCCTGCTGCGCCCGCTGCCGTTTCCGCGCGCGGATCGGCTGGTCCTTCCGTACGAGGATGTCCCCGCCGCCGAATCGCCCGAGCATCGTCCGCTCCGGGATGAAGGCATGGACGTCGGAGAATTCCTCGAGCTCCGCACCCGCGCGCGCCCCTTCTCGCACCTCGCGGCGTACGGCATCGCCCTCGTCACGGTCGCCGGAAGTTCGGACAGCGTGCGCGAGCCGATCGTTCCCGTATCGACCGGGACATTTGAGATGCTCGGCGTCCCTCCGCTGCTCGGCCGATGGCTCGACAAGTCCGACGAAGGTCAGGGCACGCACGTCATCGTGCTCAGCTACCATGCGTGGCAGCGGTATTTCGCCGGCGGTGCCGATGCGATCGGCAGGACGCTGACCTTCAACGGCGATCGATTCGCCGGACGAATCGCGCTCGGCGAACGCTACACGGTCGTCGGCGTCATGCCGGAGGGATTTCATTATCCCAACGACAATGCCTGGATGTGGACACCGCTCGTGTCGAGGCTCACGCCTGGCGGATTCGCCCGCGTCCCCGTGATCGCACGGCTCGCCGACGGCGTGACGCGCAGGCCGCGGCCAACGAAGTCGCCACGATCGCGTCGGGACTCCGGCGCGCAGCCGGCAAGCCCGGGTACGCGGATGGCCATCGCCCGCACTTCGACTGCGTGCGATGGCAGGACCGCATCGGAACCCCGGTCAGGTCCGCGCTGCTCGTGCTCGCAGGCGCCGTCGGCCTGGTGCTGCTCATCGCGTGCGTGAACGTCGCGAACCTCCAGCTCGCTCGAACGCTGGCGCGTCAGCGGGAGATGGCAGTGCGCGCCGCGCTCGGCGCCGGCCGCGGGCGCCTCGTCCGTCAGCTGTTGACTGAAAGCGTGCTGCTCTCCCTCGCCGGAGGCACGGCGGGCCTCACGCTTGCGTGGGGCTTCATCGACGTGTTCCGCACGCTTGCGACGAGTCTTCCGCGTCAGGATCTCGGGACGACGTTGACGAGCTTCCCACGGCTCGACGCAGTCGGTCTGCACGGACCGGTCCTCGCATTCGCCGGGGCGATTTCCGCGGCGACCGGCTTCGCGTTCGGGCTCGCGCCGGTATTCGGCCTTCGCGCTGAGAGTGCTGGCCGGCTGCGCGAGGCCACGGCGACCCGGACGGGCTGGTCCACCACGTCGCTTCGAGGACGGCTCAGCATGCCCGGCGTGCTCGTCGTCGCCGAAGTGGCATTCGCGACGCTGCTCTTCGTCGGCGCGGGCCTCATGATTCGCAGCTTCGTTAAACTCGAGAACGTCGAGCCCGGCTACGACCCGTCACACGTCATGACGTTCCAGGTGAGCCTCCCAGGCGCGCAGCGGCCCGCGCCGCAGATGAAAGCGTTTGCCGAAGACTTCACGTCACGCCTGCGATCCGTCGCCGGCGTGCGGAGCGCGGCGTACGCGAATCAGCTGCCGTTCGTCGGACTGCGCGACACCGCGGGCGGTCTCTGGCGGACTCCGGATCCCGTTCGGCCGCCGACGCCGGTCGGGCCGGACGCGCGTCTCGTGAGCCGCGACTATCTCGACGTGATGGGCGTGCGGATCGTCGCCGGCCGCGGCTTCGGCAACGACGACCGCGACGGACGGCCGCGCTGGTCGCGTTACGCTGCGAGTAATAGTAATAGAGGATGGGCGCCATGCGACGGTTACTGCAACGGCTCATCAACGTCGTTCGGCCGCAGCGGGCCGAACCAGATCTGACGCGTGAAATCGACGCGCACCTTGCGCTCCTCGAAGACGAGCATCGCCGCCGCGGCCTGACGCCGGACGAGGCGCGGTTCGCCGCGCGGCGCGCGTTCGGCGGCGTCGAACACACGAAAGATCAACACCGCGACGCGCGGTCATTCCGGTGGCTCGACGACGCCAAGCGGGATCTGCGACACGCGGCTCGGCTGCTTCGACGCAACCCGCTGTTCACGATGACCGCCGCGCTCTCGCTCGCCATTGGTGTCGGCGCAAACACGACGATGTTCACGATCGGCAACGCGCTGCTGTTCCAATCCGCTGCGGGTGTGGTCGAGCCCGGCCGTCTGGTTGATATTGGCAGCAGTCGGAATCGTGGCGGCTTCGGGCCAAGTTCGTATCTGAATTATCGCGACGTCCGTGACCACGCCGCGACCCTCGATGGTGTGTACGCCTACTCGCGGTTCCCCCAAGCGATGAGTCTGGGTGTCGTCGGCGCCCATGCCGGGGTTGAGAGCGTGTTCGGCAGCGTTGTGACGGAGAACTACTTCACCGTGCTCGGCGCAGTGCCGGCCGCCGGACGTGTCTTCGGCGCCGCCGACAGTAGTCAGCCCGAGGCAAGTCCCATTGTCGTGCTCGGGTATCGCTTCTGGGCACGACGCTTCAACAAGGATCCGCGCATCATTGGCCGTGCGGTCACGATCAACGGTCATCCGTTCACGGTCATCGGGGTGGCGGCGGAGGGATTCCACGGCACAGGCGTCCGTGCGCTCGATGTGTGGGTGCCGATGAACATGGCGGCGGCCTTCATGCCTCAAGGCGCGGCGATGCTCGCGGATCGTGCGGCGGCCTGGTTGCTGATCGGCGCGCAGCTGAAGCCTGACGTATCGTTGTCGCAAGCTGCTGCCGAGATCGACGTCATCGGCCGGACGCTCGAGCGCGAGTACCCTGACCAGAACCGAGGAACAGGACTGCGGCTCCTGGCCTCGTCGCCGATTCCGGGAAACGGCGGCCCGATCGTCGCGTTCCTCATGCTACTGACGGTCATTGTGTCGCTCGTGCTCATCGTCGCGTGCGCGAACGTCGCTGGTGTGCTGCTGGCGCGGGCGGTCTCCCGGCGGCAGGAGATGGCGTTGCGCCTCGCGATTGGCGCCGGACGCGCACGGCTGGTACGACAGCTCCTGACGGAAACGGTGCTGCTCTTCGTGCTTGGCGGAGCGGCGGGTCTGCTACTGGCCCGGGTGATGGCGTCGGTCCTAGCCTCGCGCTTACCAATGCTGCCGTTTCCTGTCGACCTCGCGCTCACTCTCGACGGCCGCGTGATTGCGTACACCGTCGGCCTGTCGCTGGCGGCGGCGCTTCTTTCCGGGCTGACTCCAGCCCTTGCAGCGTCGAAAACCGACATCCTCTCGAGCCTCCGAAATGATTCGGGCCTCGTAGGACGACTGCGCCTTCGTCACGCATTCGTCGTCAGTCAAGTGGCGCTCAGCCTGGTACTCGTCATCAGTGCCGGCTTGTTCATGCGCGCGTTGCAGCGCGCTGCGTCGATCGATCCCGGGTTCGATGCGCACGCTGTTGAACTCGCGTCAGTCGACTTGGCACAGGCCGGGTACACGAACACGACGGGACCGCTCTTTATTCGAGAGCTGATTGATCGAGTCCGCGCGCTGCCAGGCGTACAGAGCGCGTCGATGGCCGCTGGAGTACCAGGAGGCTTCGAGGTCAGGCGTGAAGCATTGGCCGTGCCTGGCCTGCAGACCTCAGACGGACGTTTCGTCGGCGTAGATTGGAACGTCGTCGAACCAGGTTACTTTGCGACGCTCCGGACGCCGGTGAGGGTGGGACGAGATTTCTCTCCGAGCGATCGAGCTGGAACACAGCTCGTAGCCATTGTCAGCGAGTCGGCCGCGCAGCAGTTCTGGCCGGGCGAGAATGCCGTCGGCAGAGTCTTGTTGCAGCCAACGCGGGGACCACACGGACCGACTGGCCCGATGCAGCCAATGCTCGTCGTCGGCGTGGCGGGGGACATCCAGTCCAGCAGCCTCGTCGATGGATTCGCGCGCGCCGCCGTGTATGTGCCGCTACAACAACAGTACGTCTCGAATGTGAGGATTATCGCGCGGACGACGCGCGGTCAACGCATCGCAGATCAGTTTCGAGGGCTGTTGGGATCAATGAATCCGAATGTGCCCATCATGACCGAGCAGACGCTCGAAGACTCCGTCGCGCTCGGCCTGGCGCCACAGCGCATCGTCGCATCGGTCGCTGGCGGCCTCGGGGTTGTGGGCCTCTTGTTGGTCGCGATCGGCATCTACGGCGTGACCGCGTATGCTGTCGCGCGTCGCACGCGTGAGATCGGTATACGCATTGCGCTGGGCGCGCGACGAACCGACGTCGTCCGCATGGTGCTGCTGGAAGGTCTATCGCTGACGCTGATCGGCTCGGCCATCGGATTGATTCTCGCAGGTGCTACCAGCCACATCCTCGAGGCATTCCTCTTCGGAATTCCCCCAATCGACCCGCTCACGTTTGCCGGAACCACCCTGCTATTCGCGGCGATCGGAGTGGCAGCGTGCTATGCGCCGGTCCGGCGTGCAATGCACATTGATGCGATGGAGGCTCTCCGGTACGAGTAGGAGGCCATGGGTCATGGCATGGTGGCGACGATTCCTCCTGAGACTGGCGGACGTCTGTCGCTCTGCGCGCACACAATCGCACCTTGAGCGCGAGATACGCTCACATCTTGGCCTGCTCGAAGACGAGTATCGGGCGCAAAGGCTTATCCGCTGAGGAGGCAAGGCTCGCTGCGAAACGGGCCTTCGGCAGCGTGGCGCACACTATGGATTCGTATCGTGACGCGCGCTTGTTCGTGTGGCTGGACGATGCTCGGCGGGATCACTCACGACTTCGCGCGTGTCTGGGATCGGCACGAAGCGATCGATGCCAATTCCCAAGTCGTTTAGCCGGCCTTCGATGCGCTTGAGAGCGGCGTTGAGGTCGTCTGACGCTGTGTTGAGTCGGCGCGCTATTGGAATGAGGTCGTCGAATCCAGCGGATTCGACGCGTGTGGCGGGAGCGTCGTTGGCCATCTGGCCCTCCTTGTCCGATCAGGGACGTTGTTAGTCAGCTCGCAGAATCGGGAGTCAGCCGACGCTGTTCATCGAGCACACCGATGGTAGCCAGGGCTGACACATCTCCCCGGCATGTCTGGCACAAAACTGGCACACAGCTAAGAATTGCGACCAGTAAACTCTTGTTAAATAAAGAGTTGTTATTGGCGGAGAGGGTGGGATTCGAACCCACGTGCCGGTTACCCGACAAGACGCTTTCGAGGCGCCCCCGTTACGACCACTTCGGTACCTCTCCGTTCGGGTCAATCGCGATCACGCGGACCTTTTATTATAGCGCGTGAGAGCCCACACCCCATGCTAGTACCCAGAACAGAACGCCGCAGCGTTCGCGCCTCCAACGACAACATGCATGTCCGCTGATCATCTCTTCAATCATCACGTTCTCATTACCGCCGCTGGCGGAAGAATTCCTGCATCAGTTCGCGGCATTCCGCTTCGCGCACGCCCGAGACGATTTCGAAGCGGTGATTGTGTCCCGGCAGCTCGGCGCCACGAACGGTCGAGGTCACGGCGCCCATCTTCGGCTCCAGCGCGCCAAACACGAGCGTGCCGATGCGCGCGTGCACCAGCGCGCCGACGCACATCAGGCACGGCTCGATCGTCACGTACAACGCGGCGCCGGTGAGCCGATAGTTGCCGACGCGGCGCGCCGCCTCGCGAATCGCGACGATCTCGGCGTGCGCCGTCGGATCGCCGGACGCGAGCGGTTGGTTGAACCCGCGTCCGACGATCTCACCGTCGATCGAAACGACGGCGCCGATCGGCACCTCGCCAGCGTCGCGCGCGACGCGCGCCTGATCGAGCGCCGCATCCATCAGATCCTCGTGCATGCGCGGCCGTCCATTATCAGCCCACGTCTGCTCGCCCCGCGCGGCGCGCAGCTCGGAGCCGCGCGTGCGCCGCGTACGCGCGCCGCCTGATTCGCAGTAGGATGATGGCCGCATGGCCACGTTCCAGCATCATCGCGGGCCGGACCGCCGTCGGAAGCCGCGCGGCGGTCGGCGCACGGGCGACAAGCGAGGACTCGCCCCGCTCGTGCTCGTCGCCGACGAGGACGCCCACAGCCGCGAGATGTGCGAAGCGATTCTCGTGAAGCTGCACTTCGCCGTCGCCCCGGTCGATTCCATCGAGAAGGCGGCGTCGGTCGTCGAGACGCTCCATCCCGACGTCATCGTCGCGCACGGCCACGACGTGTCGGCGCTGCAGCGCGCCGCATGGCCGAGCGGCGTCGCGTTCGTGACCGTCACCGACGACCTGCGCGATCCCGACGCGCTCGTCGAGGCGATCCGCCGCGCCATCCGCGAGACGACGACGCTGCGGCGCGCTTGAGCGCGAAGTCCAGCAACCGGCAACCGTCATCCATAGAGATCGGTCTCCGACAACACAGCGGCCGGCGCTTCGCCGGGGCGCCTCGCGCGGCTCCGCGCCGAGAACATCGGCCCCCGCGCCGGCTTCACCGGCGCGAATCGCATCATGCCGACCGGCGCCGCGAGATCGTCGTAGATGGCTTCTATGCCGCCGCGCATGAAATACGTCTCGTGCCAGAAGCCGGTGCCGCCCGAATCGCGCAGGAAGTTCTGCCACCAGAGGCGGTGCGGCTCGGATCGCGACCAGCGCTCGAGCGACTCCCAGTCGCGCCAGTACTGGCGCATGCCGGCGTGCATCGGCATCAGCGACATCAGGAAGTTCTCGTGCAGCAGAAGGCCGTCCGGACGCGCATCGACCGATGCGGCGATCCGCGGGCCGAAACCGATGAGCGTCTTCAGGCCGGCAAGCGTGTTGACGCGCATGCCGAGATAAATGACGACGAGATCCGGATATGACGAAAGGTCGACGGTACGGCGTTCAACTGATGCCGGCACATTCCCTCCTGCGGCGGAGCTTCGCGATGCAACTGGGAAATTTTTGCACAGAGCGTCGCATCAATCGACGAGTCGCGCGGCTAAATGATTGAACGGAGCACGCGAAATCGGTACGGACGTTGCCGCTCAACGTCGAGACTGGCGAAAGGGCGTGATATGCATCGAAGAGTCGCAACGCGATTAGGCGTGGCAAAACTTCGAAAGTTCGTGATCGCCATGATGCCGGGCGATGAAATGAGCGCCGATCGGGCGATGAAGATCAGCGGCCTGAGCCGCCGCCGGTGCGACGCGATGCTCGACTCGCTCGCGCGTGCGGGAATCGCGATTCGTCTGCGCCACGACGCATACATTCGCACCGCCCCGACTTTCTTTTGATCGCGGTGGCCCCACCTTTGTTGATGCGTGGTGCCCCATCTTTTATTGAGGCGGGGTCCCGCCCCGCCGCTGTTGCTTGGCGCATTCGCGCCCCGCAACGGCTCAGGGCTGTCACGCGCTGACGCCCTCGCGACATTCTCGAATGATCTCGGGGTAGTTTCGCGCTAAAGTCTGGAAGATCGCGTGCACTTTTGGACCAGATGAACTGGCAACGAGCAAACATTCAGGCCGCGGCGACGTATCTGCGCGAGCGCATCTCGGCCGGGGCCACCGACGCGAAAACAAAAGCCGTCTACGAAGGGCTGCTCGATGTCCTCGATCCCTCGCGCCGGATGACGCGCCAGCAGCGCGAGCTGGCGGATTCGGCGAAGGCCGCCGCCACGGTGAAGGCGGCCCGTGAGCGGCGCGCTCGAAGCGACCGGCGCGGCGGCGACCGGAGAAAGGCCGACGTCGGAAGTCCAACCGGCGTCGATCGCCGCAGCAGCCGCGATCGCCGCAGCGGCCGCGACCGCCGATCACCCTAGCGTCGACCAGCGACGACATCTGCTCAATTCCCCTCAATTCCCGATTCATCGCGACCGCGTCGAATCGATAATGTTCGTGGGAGCCGCATGCCGCTTGCGATACGCGCGGCGACGCGCGCGGACGAGGACGCGATCGCCGACATCCTCCTGCCGATGATCCGCGCGGGCGAAACATACCCGCTGCCGCGCGACATGACGCGCGCCGACGCGCTCGCCGACTGGTTCGCGCCGGACCACGAGGTGTTCGTCGCCGAAGACGACGGCGTCATGCTCGGCACCTACTACCTCCGTCCGAATCAGCGCGGCGGCGGCGCGCACGTCGCCAACTGCGGTTACGTGACCGCCCGCGCCGTGGAAGGGCGCGGCGTCGGACGCGCCATGTGCGAGCACTCGCTCGCGCGCGCGGCGTCGCGCGGCTTCCGCGCGATGCAGTTCAATTTCGTCGTCAGCACCAACGATCGGGCGGTGCGATTGTGGCAGGCGTGCGGCTTCGAGATCGTCGGCAGGTTGCCGTCGGCGTTCAGACACCCGATGCGCGGCGACGTGGATGCGTTCGTGATGTTTCGGTCTCTTCCTCCGCAGGATGCGACGCACGGAGATCGATCGTAAACGAGCCGCTCGAGAACCGCAGGATGTCATCGACGATCGTGGCCTGCCGGGCGACGCGCGCGGAAGCTGGACGTCATCGGATCATCCGACGGTCGCGCTGACCGGCGACATCGAATGGGAG
Organism: Acidobacteriota bacterium; assembly: GCA_003222395.1. GTDB lineage: Bacteria > Acidobacteriota > Vicinamibacteria > Vicinamibacterales > CAVVIG01 > Gp6-AA45. Next base: position 65,589 of record QHWB01000046.1, on the reverse strand, counting down.
TAACGGTCAGCGCCGCGTCCCTCTCTCGCCAAGCGCGCACGCACGTTCGACGACAAGGTCGCGCCGCGCGGTGAGCACCGCCGTACGCTCGCGCGCGAGCCGCCATCTGACCGCGACGTCGCGCACCTGCTGGTCGATCGCGGCGCGCCGCTGATGATGACGGATTCGCGGCCACGGCAGGTCCGGAAAGATGTCGAATAGATCGCGTGGTCTCTTCGGCATAGAACCTACATTGCCACAAAGTCACGAAGACACGAAGACACGAAGAAGAGAATTTTGATCTTCAAGTCAGGTGACGACGGAACGGGACCGGCCACCGCGGGCCGGCCCCGCTTCGAGACGCGCCGCGGGCGACGCGTCGGCGAGATCAGAATCCGACGCCGAGATGCATGGCGAGTCCGACCGACGTCTGGCCGCGGCCGGTGGCGTTCTCCTGGAATCGGACCGGAACGACGCCTTCGACGAAGTACGTCATGCGGCCGACCGGAAATCCGCGATTCAGGAGCGGCGTGAAGCCCCACGACGATTCGCGGACGTCGAACGCCATGCGGACGCCGCCGGCAAATGAATTCGGCAGCGCGCGGATGACGCCCGGATGCAGCGTCAGCGAAGCGAACCGATCGCGCGTGACGACCGGCACGAACTCGAGATCGAACGCCCAGGGGCTGTCGGTCTTGATGGTGATGCCGGTCGGAAATCCGATCTTGAACTGATCGCCGATCGTCGTGGTCGATCCGCCCGCTCGCGACACGATCGGGATGACGGTGCCGAAGTGGCCGCCGATGCGATCCTGAGCGTTCGCCGGCGCGGCAACGGCGACCGCCGATAGGACGAAGAGATGCGAGAGCGCGCGCCGAAATGATCGGTTCATCATGTCTGCCTCCGGCCCGCGCGGATACCGCGCCAGGCGCTGACTGTTTTCCGCCGATGGTTCCTCATGCGCCGTTCACCGTCCCGTTTCACTCACACGCACGCGGGCGCTGAACGGCGTCGGCAAATTCCGCCCCGTGAGGTCGTACACGTCCGTGGTCATCTTCACGCAGTAATCGCCCGGCGCGAGCGGACGCTCGGGCGTGAACGTCCACACGTCCGCCGCGCGGGTCGACGCCACGTGCCCGGCGATCGCCTGATCGGTCGATCCGCATCCCGGTGTGCCGGCACGGCGCACGACGAAGGTGAGCGGCGTCACGTTCGTCACCGGCTTTGAAAACATCGCGCTCACGCCCGCCGCGTGGCTCGTCAACGCGACGCTCGTGACGACCGGCGGCTCTGGCGCGGGCGGCGGGAGCTCCGCCGGAAAGCCGATCGGAATGCTCGTGTCGCCGGCGCCCTCGCCGCGTGCCGCCGCCGTCACGAAGCGCCACACGACGCCGCTTTTCGTGCACTCGCCCGCGTCGTCGCAGATGCCGGCGGCAAGACGGGCGGTGTAGGTCGCGCCGCCGTTCAGGAAGGTCGCATCGGAAAAGAGCGCCCACGTGCCGTCGCCGATCTGTTCGACCGACACGGGCACCGGCTGATGACGCGCGTCGACGAGCGTGAACGTGGCGGCGTTCACGCCGTGGACCGGTCGGGAGAAGAACGCCTTGACGACCACGTCCTGAAACACGCCGGTCGCGCCGGCGGCCGGGTACGTGCCGATCACGCGCGGAGCGATGCGGTCGCTCCTGCCGCCGTCGATCTGAATCGTCCAGTTCCGCACTTCAACCGGGACGGGCGGCGCTCCTTCGACGACCGCGGGCTCGGTCGCCGGCGTACGGCCGTCGCACGGACCGTCGAGGACACACGGCTCGAGGACGAAATCGACGTCGGTGTCCGCCAGGTTGCCCAGAAATTTCAGCGCGACGATCGCTTCGACCGACTGGTAGTACACGGCCGCGGTAACAGCGACAGGACCTGCCGTGCCGGGCGGAATGACGACGGCATACCGATCGAGCGACACGGTGGCGCCGTCGTGCGGCAGCGGTCGCAGCCGCGTATCGCGCAGGAACGCGTCGTCGTACACATCGCCGTTGCCGTTCAGATCGCGGAACTGTGGAAGGCCGTGCGGGTTGTTCCGGTCGATGACGACGTTCTTCGCGTCGATCGGCAGGCCGCGGGCGTTGGTCACCAGATTGAGCGGCGCTGCGTAGACGAGATCGAGCGTCGGGCAGCCGTCGCCGAGACTGGCGACCGCCTTGAACTGGTACGCATAGGGATCCGGCGATCCGGCGGGGATCTTCCAGCCGCAACCCGGGAAATTGGGATCGACCATTGCTTCGCGCGTGAGGCCGCCGACGCCGCGCGACGTGCGCTTCCAGAGGGAATCGTAGATGTCGAGCCGGCGGCCGGTCGCCAGATCCGTCGCCCGCACCGCGAGCCACGCGGCGCGCCCCTCCGGAAATCCTGTCGGGAAGTTGTGTCCGCTGCCGCTGTTGGTGACCGACACGCGGACGGGCACGCGGCTGTCGGCCGTCGCATGCGAAGGACCCGAGACCGACAGATCGAGAACGTTGCGCAACCGATCCCATGCGAGCCGTGCCTGCTGCGTCACGGCGCCGCGGCGTTCGCTGTGAACCCAGTACGCGTTCGAATAGACGCTCTTCTCGTCCGACGACGAGAAACTGAACGCCGACAGCTCGGGATAAGGCTGGACGTTGCCAGCCTCGTCGGTATCGCTGCCGATCATGCGCGTGACGTAGGCGTTGCCGCCGATGAAGTGATGCGTGAAGTAGGTTCGCGCCGGCGCGCCGGTGGCCGCGCGATCGACCATGGGGGGACGCGGCGCGTTGTCGCGATACAACGTGTTGGCCGTGCCAGGCTGCCCGTAGTCCTGCTGCATGTGGCACGTCTGGCAGTCGCGCTTGAACGCCGGATCGAAGTTGCGGTTGCCGGGCCGATCCGCGTACCGGCTGCTCGACCACTCCGCGTACGTGCGTTCGATCGGAAAGCCGCCGACCCATCTGCCGACGCGGTTCTTGATCGTCAGCGGGTTGGTGACGTCGTGGCACGCGCTGCAGAATTCGGCCCGCGTCGAGAACACCTGACGGAAGCCGGAGTGCTTCGACGCGTCCATCTGCTCGTACCGCATCGGCGTTCTGAAGACGCCGCTGAGATATCGATCCGGGATCCCCGCGTGCGGGCCGATCGTGAGCGGACCCGCGCGGTCCGGCGTTCCGACGGCGTGCGGCGACAGCTGAAACGATCCGCCGCCGATGCTGTATCCGAGGTTCGGGGCGGATTGATCCGGCACGTCGAGGATGTCCCTGAGCGACGGCGGCATCGAGACGCCGCGCGGTTCGATTCCGGACGCGGGCACGTAGGCGCGCCCGCCCGAGCGCGCGTAGTTGTGGAACGGCGTCTCTCTCGTCGCCACCGCGCTGTGGCACACCATGCAGGCGACGCCGGCCTTGCCGGAATCGGTGTTCCGCCGCTGCGCCTCCACGGTCGCAAACGCCAGACCCGTGCCGTCGCTCGACGTCGGATTGAAGTTCGGGTCGACGCGCGCGTGCTCGGCGCCCGAGGGCACGTCGACGCCGACGTTCTGCAGCGGCACGTTGTCGACGTAGTTGGTCGGCATGTGGCAGCGGGCGCACATGCTGTCGACGAGCGAGCCCGCGCGCGCGAGGCGGTGACGGCTCGTGCCGAGATCGAACGCGCTCGCGCAGTCGTGCGGATCGGCGAACGGATTGTGGCTCGCGCGCGGCGTCCCGTCGGGCGGCTGCGGCACTTCGCAATCGCCCGACGTCGACGTCTCGCGCGCCGACAGCAGAAACGCGGCGCGCCACACCGGATCGCGCCACGCGTTGGCCATCATCGAGCCGTTCCACTCGTTGAACACGCGCGCGTGGCAGGTCTGGCACTGCGCCGGATGATCGAGCTGCTGCCAGAAATCCTCGAACGGCGGCGGCACCGATTCGGCCTCGGCGGTGACGTACGGCGCAGCCTCGGGGATGCGGTTCGGCAGCTCGAGATCGCCGGCAGGCCGCCGGTACACGGACGCCGCCATGAGCAGCGTGGTCGCGCAGGAGACGATCAGATGCGTACGCACAGTGGCCATGGCTTATTGCGCGTGCCGGAGACAGTCCGCGAGACACGGATCGTGACGAGCGACGAGCGGCCGCCGCGCCAGCGTCGTCGAGACCGCGTACCACGCGATGCCGCCATAGGCGACCGCAAGCGCGATTTCCAGCACGCCGAACGACGGCGCTTTCGCTGTCTGCGGCGCCACCAGCAGATACACATCGAGCCAGCGGCCGAAGAGGAGCACAATCGCCACGCGCTTCAGAACCGACCGACGCCGCTTCGATTCGCGCGGCAGCAGGACGAGGAACGGAATCGCCCAGTTGACGATCAGATTGACGGCGAACAAGCCGATCCACGCGGGCGACGTCCTCACCTGGTAATAGCCGGCTTCGTCGGGCAGGTTCCCGTACCAGATCAGCAGGTACTGCGAGAGCCAGATGTAGGCCCAGAACGTCGTGAACGCGAAGAGCAGCTTGCCCAGATCGTGCATGTGATGCGGGGTGACGACGTCGGCGAGATAGCCGCGCTCGTGGAGAAGGACGACGGCGAGCGTAATCGCGGCGACGCCCTCGACGAACACGCCGGCGAAGACGTAGACCGCGAAGATGGTGCTCGTCCATCGCGGATCGAGCGAGAGCAGCCAGTCGGCCGCCGCGAGCGAGAACGTCCACGCGAAGACGACGGCGAAGAGGGCTGAATCGCGAACCATGCGGCGCCGATGAATCGGATCGGCGCTCAGGTCCTGCCGTCCCGACGAGCGGACGATCGAAGCCGCGAGCACGGTCCAGACGATCAGAAACAGCGCCATCCGCGCGAACACGAACGGCGTGGCGAAATACCACGAGCTCGCCGGGCCGCTCTCGCGAACCGCCGACAACGCGCCGGCCGCCCACGGGTACAGCGATCGCCGCCCGAAGAACAAACCGAGCATCATCAGCGCCGCGACCGGCAGCGCGCCCGTCATCGCTTCCGCGACGCGGCGGACGCCGGCGGACCACGACGCGCCCGAGAGGTGATGAATCGCGACGAAGAGGAGTCCCCCCAGCGCCGCGGCGAGCACGAGGAAGCCGTCGACGAGGAGATCGGACCATGTCCGCGCGGCGTCGAACGTGAGTCCGGACGCGATCGCGATCGACGCGAGCGCCACCGCGGCCGCGCCCACCCACCGCGGCGGCGGCAGGGTGATCGCGCGCGGCGGCTGCGCCGTCTGCGGCATCGGCGCGATCATCGCTGCGCCTCCGGCCGACGCGTCCGAAGCGTGTCGACGTAGCCCACGATCAGCCAGCGATCGTTCGCCGGTATCTGCGAGGCGTACGACGGCATCCGGCCGGAGCCGTACGTGATCACGTGAAACAGGTGCCCGGCGGGCATCGATCGGACGCGCTCGGAGCTGTAGGCCGGCGGATTCGGAATCATCGGGACCAGCGGACCGTCGCCGTCTCCCGAAACGCCGTGGCACACGAGGCAGAACGTTTCGTACAACCGCCGTCCCTGCCCGATCGTCGTCGGCGTGTGTGCGTTCGGGTTGAACAGCTCGCGTCCGGCGCGCTCGGCGTCGGCAGCCGTGCCGCTGTAGTGCAGAGGGAGAAATCCTCGCGGGATCGTGCCGGCGACGGGCATCTGCTGCGTGATGCCGTTGCGAGTGACCGGGTTCGGCGCGAACGTGTCGTACGGAACCGACCGCGCCATGTCCGGCATGTACTCGTATCCACGATGCGGCGACTGGCTCGCGCACGCGAGCGACGCGGCGGCAATCACGACAGCGACGACAACGTGTGGAGCCGTCATAAGTCGAGCACCTTCCAGGCCACTGTCTGCGCACCGTGCTCGAACAGCAGCCGTTCGACGAGGTTGCGGTCGAATGCCGTCTGGCGGCAGCGCAGCGCCACGACGAACGCATCGTCGGTGGCCGACAGGTCGACCGTGCGCGCGCGGATCGCCGGACGGAGGCCCGAGCGCGCGAGGAATGCGGCGGCGGTCGCGAGGCCGGCGCCGAGCACGGTGATTTCGAACGCGATCGGAATGAAGGCCAGCATCGAGTTGTCCGGCTTGCCGCCCACGTTCAGATTCCAGCTGACGACGGCCGCGTAGTACTGGAACGCGATCGCCGCGACGAAGCCCGAACACCCGCCGGCGAGCGTCGCCCACGGCAACCGCGAACGCCGCAGCGCCATCGCCTCGTCGAGGCCGTGAACGGGGTACGGCGCGTAGACGTCGAACACCCGCAGGCCGCGCTCACGCACCGCCCGCACGGCGTCGACGACATGCCGTTCGTCACCAAATCGCGCGACGATGAACTCACGCGCGGCGCCGCTCATGCCCGCCGCTCCGCGGCGCGCCCCGCGCCCGCCTTGATTTCCCACATCGCAATCATCGGAAGCACGCGGATGAACAGCAGGAAACAGGTGAAGAACAGCCCGAAGCTGCCCGCCAGCGTGCCGACTTCGACGATCGTCGGCCGATACATCGTCCAGCTCGATGGCAGATAACTGCGATGCAGCGACGTGACGATGATCACGAAGCGCTCGAACCACATGCCGACGTTGACGAGAATCGAGAGGACGAACAGCAGCGGCACGCTCCGCCGCGCGCGCCGCAGCCACAGCACCTGCGGCGCGAGCGCGTTGCAGCCGACCATGATCCAGAAGCACCACGCATAGGGGCCCGCGAGGCGATTCAGGAAGGCGTAACGTTCATAGACGTTGTGGCTGTACCACGCGTTGAACAGCTCCGTCGCGTACGCAAAGCCGACGATGGAGCCGGTCAGGAGCATGATTTTGCCCATCGCCTCGAGATGCGCCGCCGTGATGTAGCGCTCGAGATGCATGACGGCGCGCACGATGATGAGCAGCGTCATCACCATGCCGAATCCGGAGAAGACGGCGCCGGCGACGAAGTACGGCGGGAACAGCGTCGTGTGCCACCCGGGCAGCACCGACGTCGCGAAGTCCATGCTCACGATCGAATGAACCGAGATGACGAGCGGCGTGGCGAGCCCGGCGAGCAGCGTGGTCGCCGTCTCGTAGCGCGACCAGGTCCGCGCCGATCCGTTCCAGCCGAGGCTCAGCACGCTGTACGCGAAACGTCTCACAGGCGCGTCCGTCCGATCGCGCATCGTCGCGAAATCGGGAATCATCCCGAGATACCAGAACACGAGCGAGATCGTGAGGTACGTGTTGATCGCGAACACGTCCCACAGGAGCGGCGATCGAAAGTTCACCCATAGCGGTCCGCGCGAATTGGGATATGGCATGACCCAGAACGCCAGCCACGGCCGCCCCATGTGGATCAATGGAAAGAGCGCGGCGCACATCACGGCGAAGATCGTCATCGCCTCCGCCGATCGACTGATTGCCGTGCGCCACCGCTGCCGGAGCAGCAGAAGAATCGCCGAAATCAACGTGCCCGCGTGGCCGATGCCGATCCAGAACACGAAGTTGGTGATGTCGAAGGCCCATCCCACGGTCCGATTGAGGCCCCACACGCCGATGCCGGTCGCGATCTCGTACGCGACCATGGCGACGCCGATCGTCAGCGCGATCGTCGATGCGGCGAAGCAGGCCCACCATCCGGCGCCTGGCCGCGTGACGAGCGGACGCATCACGTCGTCGGTGATCTCGCGCAGCGCCGCGTCGCCGGCGTCGCCGGCAACGGGGCGCGCCGATGGCCTCGACGCGGGCACCGGACGAAGCGAGGGGATGGCTGTCGAGCTCATAGCGGCTCCGGCTCGCCGCGAGGCGCATTCTTCACGCGCATCAGATAGCCGACGTTCGGCCGCGTGCCGAGCTCGTCGAGCACGTGGTAATGCCTGCGGCTGCGCCGCAGCCTGGCCACTTCGCTGTTGGGATCGTTGAGATCGCCGAACACGATCGCGCTCGCCGGACAGGCCTGCTGGCACGCGGTCTTGATGCGGCCGTCCTCGAGCGTCCGCCCTTCCTGTTTCGCCGACAGTTTTTCCGCCTGGATCCGCTGGACGCACAGGCTGCATTTCTCCATCACGCCGCGCGAGCGGACGACGACGTCCGGGTTGAGCACCATGCGCTCGAGCGGATCGTTCATCGTGAAGTCGAAGCGATCGTTGCCGGCGTACTGGAACCAGTTGAAGCGGCGCACCTTGTACGGACAGTTGTTCTCGCAATAGCGCGTGCCGATGCAGCGGTTGTAGATCTGCTGGTTGATCCCGTCGGAGCTGTGAACCGTCGCGAGCACAGGGCAGACCGTCTCGCACGGCGCGTTCTGACAGTGCTGGCACATCATCGGCTGGAACGACACGCCGGGGTCGTCGTCGGCGCCGTCGTAGTACCGATCGATGCGGATCCAGTGCATCTCGCGGCTGCGCGTCACTTCGTCGGGGCCGACGACCGGCACGTTGTTCTCGGCCTGACACGCGGTGACGCACGCCGAGCACCCGGTGCACGTGTTGAGGTCCACGGCCATCCCCCACCGGTGCTCGCCGCCTTCGCGCTCGGGCCACAGCGACGGCCGCTCGGGCGCAGGCTCGGATCGTTCGTTCAGGAGCTCGTCGAGCGTGATCGATCTGATGATCGAGCGTCCTTCGATCGAGTGGTGCGTCTGCGTGAGGGCGAGCTCCCGATGTCGGCCCGTGCGTTGGAGCGCGACGCCGGTCCGCAAGTACGCGCGCCGCGCCGCCGAAGCGGAGACGAACGGAAACGCGTTGGCGCCGATCCCGTTTCCAACCTTGCCTGCTCCATCGCGTCCGTAGCCGAGCGCGATCGAGACAGTGGAGGGCGACTGCCCCGGCTGCACGTACGCGGGCAGCTCGCACGATCGATCGCCCGCCACCACGCGAACGACGTCGCCGGTCGCGACGCCAATCGACCGGGCGACCGACGGCGCGATCGCAATCGAATTGCCCCACGTGAGCTTCGTCACGGGATCGGGAAGCTCCTGCAGCCACGGGTTGTTCGCGTGCCGGCCGTCGCGGATGGCGACGGTTTCGTGCAGCCGCAGCTCGTACCGATCCGGCCCGCGCGCGGATACGGCGCGCTGATGATCGGCGGCAATCGCGCCAGCCGCGGCGCGCCACCCTTCGGCGAGCGCGTACCGCCGTTCGACGCGCGGCGCCGAATCGTCGTACACGCCGTCGTGGAGCGCGCGGTCCCAGAACTCGTCGAACGTTCGAGAGCGGTCTTGTCTCGGGAAGAGCTCGCGCCGCCAGAACTCGCGCACGTACGAATAGAAATCCGGCGGCTTGCCCAGCCACTCCAGCAGGCTGTCCTGCGCCGCGCGTGTGTCGAACAGCGGCGCGACCGTCGGCTGCGCGAGGCTGAACGATCCGGCGATCGGTTCAGCGTCGCCCCAGGCCTCGAGGAAGTGGTGATCGGGGCACACGGCGTGGCTTGCGTTCGCGGTCTCGTCCGCGCGATCGGCGAACGAGATCGACAGGGCCACCGACTCCATGCCTCGCGCGAACCGTTCGGCGTCCGGGAAGTCGTACAGCGGGTTGACGCCGTACGTCATCAGCACCTGGACGTCGCCGCGGTTCATCGACTCGATCAGCTCCTCGACCGCCGCGTCGTCGCCCTGTCTCTGGAGCGACGGCGCGTCGAGATCGACGGTCACGCCGATATTTCCCAGCAGCGTGTTGATCGCGTGCACGACAACCTGCGTCGACGGATCGTCGGATCCGCAGACGACGAGCGACCGGCCACGGTCGCGCCACAGATCGTCGGCCGCCCGATCGATCGCCCGATCGTCGATCGCGACCTCCACACGCGGCAGCGGTTCGGCCACGCGCGCGTCGGCGGCGATACGATGCAGGAGCGCGAGCGCGACCGCGCCCTGCTCGGACGCCGCGATCGCGACGCGCCGATCGGCATTGCTGCCCGTGAGCGAAACGCCCGACTCGAACTGGTGATGCTGCACGCCGCCGGACGACAGCCCTTCCCGGCGTCGATCCGCGTACTGCCGGGTGAATTCAACCGGCGACAGCCACGTGCCGAGGAAGTCGGCCTCGATGCCGACGACGGTTTTCGCGCGATCGAAGCGGTAATGCGGAACGGCCGCGACGCCGAAACAGGCGTGCGTGGCTTCGCGAAGCGCGCTGAACGACACGGCGTCGTACACGACGTGGCGGAAGCGTGGAAAGCGCGCCGACCATTCCGCGATCAACGCTCTCGTCGACGGGCTCACGATCGTGCCCGACAGAAGGACGATTCCGCGGCGGCTCGCGGCGGCGACCTGCGGCTTCACGCGCGCGTCGATCTCGCTCCACGACGCGGGCTCGCCGTGCCACAGCGGACCCCTGAGGCGATTCGGGTCGTACAGCGACAGCACCGTCGCCTGACCTGCCGCGCACGTGCCGCCGCCGAAGCGCACCGATTCAGCGTTGCCCTCGATCTTGATCGGCCGTCCGTCGCGCGTCTTGACGAGCAGCGGGCAGGCGGCCGCGCAGCCGGCGCACGTGGTCGCATACCAGCTGGCGACCCCGGGCGTCACTTCTTCCGGCTTGTTGAGGAACGGAATCGCCTTCTGCACCGGGGCGCGCGAACAGCTCGCGACCGCCGACGCGGCGAGCGCGAAGCCGAGCCGCGCGAGGAAATCGCGACGGCTGTCGTCCCGTTCGGGGGACCGATTCCAGAATTTCAGATCGTGCGTCACGTCAGTAATGGCACTTGCCGCAATCGAGATTCGCTGCCGGCGCGTTCGGGTCGCCGCCTCGCATCCGGTGACAGTCGATGCACCATCCCATCGTCAGCGGCGACTGCTGTTCGACCCGCGTCATCCGCTCGACGTGGCCGTGACACGACTGGCAGTCGATGGCGGCCAACAGGTGCTGACTGTGGTTGAAGTAGACGAAGTCGGGCAGGTTGTGGACCTTGATCCACGCGATCGGCCTGCGCTCGGCGACGAGCTCCTTCAGCTTCTCGATGTCTTCGGACTGCTTCTGAAGCAGTCCGTGGCAGTTCATACAGACGGCGGAGGGCGGGATGCCCGCATGGCGGCTCGTCCGCGCGCCGAAATGGCAATAGAGACACGGCACGTGCGAGTCGCCGGCGTGCAGCTTGTGGGAGAACGCGATCGGCTGCGCCGGCGCATATCCCTGGTGAACGCCGACACGCGCGAGCTCGCGGCAGACGAAGCCGGCGACCAGCACGCACGCGGTCGCGCCGGCGGCAACGGCCGCTCGCCATCTGGTCACCGTCAGTTCTCCTCTTCACGCCAGATCTCCTCGGCGCGGAGACGTCCGAGCGCCGCGCCGACCCGATCGAAGATCCGGTCCAGCGCGGCGTGTGCCGCCGATCCGAGCCGCGTGAACACGAGCAGGGCGACGAGCGGGAAGGAACAGAACACATGCAGTCTCACGACGAACGGCGTCGCGGCAATCAGCTCCACCCGCGGCGCCAACCGCGCGAGCGAGACCGCATACGGCGTGAGCGTGACGACCGACCACGACGATGCCCATCGATAGGAAGACGCGAGCGCAACGCCAGAGACGACCGCAATCAGGACGAGCGTCAGCGACACCGTGTCCGTGAGCGCGCGATCGTCGTCGCCCGCTCGATCGAACAGATGGCGGCGCATTTTCGAGATGACCGCCATCGAACAGATCACGCCCGCGGCGAAGCCCGTCGCTTCGAGGAGCAGCAGCCGCGACGCGTGCCGGTTCCATCTCAGGACCGCATCGGGCGCGAAGAGCAGCAGCAGGTGCAACGTGGCAAGCGCGAAGACGGCGGCAGCGACGGCGCCTTCGCGAATAGTCGGTCGACGTCCGATCATCGCGGCCTTCCCTTCGGCCGCTGCGGCGAAGCGGCGCGATCGGCCTGACGCAGAAATGCCTTCACCGCGAACGCTTCGTCCGCGGTGAGCGGTCCCGCCGTATCCTTGTCGAAGGCACGCGGAAAGCACGGACGCCGCAGAGCCAGCGACAACGCCGCGTCCTGGAAGCGGGAATAGACGTGCGTCAGATCGCTGCCGAACGTCGCCCCGGTCGACGCGCCGTCCACCTGAACGACATGGCATGAGCCGCACGAGGCGCCGCCGTTCTTCGCCGCGATCGATCCGAGGAACAACTCCCGCCCGAGCGCGATGTCGGCCAGCGTTGCGGTCGACGCGTGCCGCGGGCGCGACGCGTCCGCGGCGGCCGGACCTCCGGCAGCGAGATAGTCGACGAGCGCGGCGATGTCTTCGGCCGGAAGATTTTGATCCGGCATGCGTTCGCGCTTGTACTTGTCAAACAGCGTCGTCGCGATTGGATCGCCGGCTTCGACGACCTTCTGCGACGATCGGATCCAGGAGGTGAGCCACGCGCGCGAGCGGCGATTGGTGACGCCCTTCAAATCGGGTCCGACGCGATCGCCCTTTCCGTACGTGTGGCAGCCGCTGCATTTCTTGGCGAACAGAGCCGCGGAGTCGGTGGCTGCGAGCGCAGTCGCGGGCAGGAGCAGAGCTGCGCCGCAAATGACCGCTCGGAACTGCGCTCGTATCGGCGTCATCGGTGTTTCTCGCCGCGACCTTCAGTGAACCGTCGGACATCCCCCGACAGGATCGACGAACGCCGGTACCTGGTTCTGCGAATCGTCGTGCGTGAAACTAAGACGCGGCGGCGATCCAGTAAATGGCTCAAAGGTGGAGACTCGATAAGATTTGTATCAACCACGACGCGCACGACTTTCGTGCGGACAGCGCTTGGTCGGTAATTCGATCCGTTCCACGCCGTCGATGCCCGCAGCGCGAGCGCCATACGACAATCTCGTAATAAGATGAATCGATGATCAGCTGGCGCGATCGGGTACTCGTCGGCGGCGCGGCGCTCGGCATCGTGATGGCGCACGGCGCGTCGACGCCCGGCCGCGCGCAGGACTCGTGGGGCGGCGTGCTGGACGAACATCCCGCGATTCAGTACGCGAGTCGACCGGCGACGGACCGGGTTACGAAATTGAAAGAGGCACTCGTGCAGAGCGGACGCTCGCTCCAGCGCGATCCGCGGAACGGCTATCTGCTTTCAGTCCTCGACGCGCTCGGCGTGCCGATCGAATCGCAGCTGCTCGTGTTCTCGAAAACCGGCGTGCAGCGCGCCTACACGAGCCCCGAGAATCCCCGGGCGCTCTTCTTCGACGACTCGGTTGCCGTCGGTTACATTCCTGGCGCGCCCTTCCTCGAGCTCGCAGCGCACGACCCGCAGCAGGGCGTCGTGTTCTACACGCTCGACCAGGCGTCAACTCCGCCTGCATTCACCCGGCGCACGAGCTGTCTCTCCTGCCATGTCTCGGCGAGCACGGAGAACGTGCCGGGGATGATTGTCCGCACCAACACGGTCGGTGATGCCGGCGACGTGATGCCGCACTCCGACACCCACGACGTGAACCATCGGACGCCTCACCCGGATCGCTGGGGCGGCTGGCTCGTGACGTCCGAGGGGCCGACGCCGTACTCGCAGAGGGCGCATTCGGGAAACATCACCTTCTCGGGACGCGGCAACACGTCGAACCAGGTGTTCGTCGACTGGATCAGCAACCCGCCCGACGCGCGCGGCTACCCTGCCGCGTCGAGCGACGTCGTCGCGCTGCTCGTCTTCGATCATCAGATGCACGCGATCAACCTGCTGACGAGGCTGAACTGGGAATCGCGCGTCGCGGCGAGCGGCGGCCGCGCGGGCGCGTCGGCGGACGGGAACGTCCGTCATCTCGTCGACGAGCTCGCGGACTACCTGCTCTTCGTCGGCGAGGCGCGATTGCCGGTACCGCTCGCCGCGCGTCCCGGCTTCGCGGAGCATCTCGAGGCGCGGATTCCGAAGGATCGTCGCGGCCGGTCGTTCGCGCAGCTCGACCTGGTGAGCCGTTTGATGCGGTATCCGTGCAGCTACATCGTCTACTCCGCGGCATTCGACGGACTGCCGTCGTCGGCGAAGCGCGCCGTCTACGCGCGGATGCTCGAGATTCTGTCGGGCCGCGATTCGCGCGCTGCTTACGCGCACCTGACCAGCGACGACCGGCGCGCCGTCCTCGAGATTCTGAGAGACACGAAGCCCGACTTCCCTCCGTCGTAACGCTTCGAGCGTGCTGCTTATTCCGATCGAAGCGCAGTCATCGGATCGACGCTCGTCGCACGCCGCGCCGGAATGAACATCGCGACCGACGCGAGCGTCAGCAGCAGCGCGCCGATGGAACCGAGCGTCATCGGATCGACGGCCTTCACGCCGTACAACAGGCTCGACATGAACCGCTCGAATGCGAGCGCCGACGACATTCCAACGGCCAGGCCGATGACCGTCGGTACGCCGCCCTGCACGCCGACCAGCCGCGCGATGTGGCGCGAGCTGGCGCCGAGGGCGAGACGCACGCCGAACTCGTGCGTGCGCTGCGCGACGAGCTGGCAAAGGACGGCGTAGAGGCCAACGAACGCGAGCAGCAGAGAGAACGCCGAAAACGCGCCGAGGACCGCCGCGCGAAATTGCGGATACGCCAGATCGCTCGAGATCCGCTGCCGCATCGTTTGCACGTTCGCCAACGGTACGTCGGGGTCGATCGCGGCAACCAACCGCTGAACGGTCGCGCCGATTGCCTCGGGCACCGGCGTTCGAATCGCCACGGTCGCTTCCGGCGGAGGGCTCTGGGTCAGCGGCCGGTAGATGAACGGCGCATCTATCCAGTTCATCTCCTGGTACACGCTCAGCGTCTTCTGATTTCCGACCACGCCGACCACCATGCTCCAGAGATCTTCGCAAGGTTCCTGTCCGTGATATGGCCGTCCCAGATCGCGACGATCCGATCGGGACCGGCGTACGGCAGGGGTCGCAGGAGAATCGCTTCGACGATGCTGAACACCGCGGTTGCGGCGCCGATCCCGAGCGCGAGCGTGAGGATGGCGACGATCGCAAAACCCGGATTCCTGCTCCACGTCCGGATGGCGTATCGACTATCGCGGCCGAGATCTGACAGCATGTATGGGATCCTTCCACATATGCGGGTCGCGGCGCTCTTCGACATTCACGGCAATCTTCCGGCGCTCGAGGCCGTTCTCGAAGACCTCCGTGATGTGCGCGTCGACCGCGTCGTCGTGGGCGGCGATCTGTTGCCGGGACCGATGGCGCGCGAAACGCTCACCCTTCTACTGAACCTCGACGTTCCGGTCGAGTGGATCTACGGCAACGGCGAGGTTGCCGTGCTCGAACGGATGGCGGGCAGCGAATCGGCCAAGGTCCCCGAACAATATCGGCCCGCGATCGCGTGGACGGCCGAACAGGTTCGCGACCACGAAAAGCTGATTCGAGCGTGGCCGATGACCGTACGCCTCGAGATCGACGGTTTGGGCAGCGCGTTGTTCTGCCACGCCACGCCGCGGAATGAAGACGAAGCGTTCACGCGCCTGACGCCGGAGGATCGCCTGCTCCCCGTGTTCGACGGAGTCGACGCGGCGGTGGTCGTTTGCGGACACACGCACATGCAGTTCGACCGTACGATCGGACGCACCCGCGTCGTGAATGCCGGGAGCATCGGCATGCCTTTCGGCGAACCGGGCGCCGACTGGCTCCTGCTCGGACCGGACGTACAGCTGAAGCACACGCTCTACGATCTGAACGCCGCCGCAGAACGGATTCGCAAGACGACGTTTCCGTGGCCCAACGATTTCGCCGAACAGTACCTCCTGCATCCTCCGTCCGAGAAAGCCATGCTCGAGGCGTTCACGCGCGCCTCGTTTTGACCGGAAATCCAGCCGCGATCAATCGCGGTATTCTTGTCGTGGATGCTGATGTCCACCTTCAGATTCGTCGTGCTCGCTGGCCTCATCGCGTTGTCCGTTGGATGCAGCAGTTCGCCGACCGGTCCGTCGAACGACGCCCCGTTCAGTCAGACCGATCTGCGCGTCGGCACCGGCGCGGTGGCCGCCGCCGGCCAGACGCTGACGGTGAACTACACCGGGTGGTTCTACGATGCGTCGAAGCCCGAGCAGAAAGGCGTGTCGTTCGACTCGACGGTGGGTAAATCGCCGTTCACGTTCACGCTCGGCGCCCAGCAGGTGATCAAAGGCTGGGATCAGGGCCTGCCGGGGATGCAGGTGGGCGGATTGCGCCGGCTCGTCATCCCGCCGTCGCTTGCCTACGGCTCAACGCGCTCCGGCTCAATCCCGCCGAACAGCACGCTCCTTTTCGAGATCGAGCTGCTGGACGCGCAATAGGCTCCCGCGGCAAGTCCGATCAGAAGACGCGGACGCGCGCGCCGGCGACGATCAAGAGGAGATGATCGTCGATGCCGCCTTCGGCGGCGCCGACATCGCTGGCCTTCAAACGGGCACTCTGCGCCTCGACGTAGAAGCCGATCGATTTCGTGATCCATCCTTCGAGGCCGCCGCCGATCATCCAGTTCCACCCTTCGGTTCTGTGCTCGAACGTCTCGGTGCCGCCTGCGATCGTCTGCGTGACGTTGTTGACGACCACCGTGGCGTCGTTGATCGTCTCGGTCGTGACGAAGGTGGCGCGATGGTAGTTCCCTCCGCCGAGACCGTACAGCCTCATCGCGCCGACGGGCACGCCGGCCGTGGCCGCTATGGTGATGAGACGTGAATCGAGCGTGCTGTCGAAGCGAAACGTGTCGCCGCTGCCGAACGCCGACGCCGGCGCCGGCTTTGCGAAGGTGATCTGGGCGCCGAGGAAACTCTTGATCCAGTACGTCGCTCCGGCGGCGCCGGCGCCCGTGAACGTCTCGCGGCTGCACGTCGTCGCGTTTCCGCATGCCGAGTCGATTGTGTGACTGAACGTCGGGATGCCTGCTGCGCCGAACAGCACCAACCCGAGCGGCGGCGTGGTCTGAAAGAATCGGCGCGTGGTCTCCGACTGGCCGCGGCCGACCCAGGCGGCGGGCGGTGGACCCTGCGTGACGTGAATCGACGCGGCCGTTCCATCGAGATCGACGACGAACGTCGTCACCCGACGCATGACGAACACACCCCACACCTCGTTGCGGGTGCAGCCGGCGGCCGCCGGAGCGGGCTGCACGCCGGGGCTCATGAGCTGAATGCGAACGGCTTCGGTGCACACGTCGACGAAGAAGCCGACGTCGATCTCGTCGGCGCGCGACCCGAAATCGACCGCGACTCCGGCGTTGCCGTCGGTATCCGCCGCAGCCGACGCGACAGCACCTGTGTTCACCTGCACTTCGACTTTCGCCGATGGAGGCGCGTTCCTGACGATGACGGTCTGCGCGGCCGCGGTGGACGCGCAAATCGTGATCGCGAATGCGCCAACGGTCGTCGACACCCGGAATTGCCGAATGTTGTTCATATCGCCGTTATCTTGTCTCAAATCGCACTGCCCGGGCGATCGACAGCCCAATCGCCCGTCCGACGACGGCGCGGACGATTCGGCCGGGCGTCGCGGCCATTCCAAATCGGACGGCGGCCACCAAATTGGCCGGCCGCAGGCGGTGGCACGGGATGGGACGGGAAGGCGCGCCGGTATACTGCCGCGGGATCGCACACGATGATTCGGGTCGCGCTCGTCGGCTACGGATACGCGGGACGTACGTTTCACGCGCCGCTCATTCGCGCGACGCGCGGGCTCGAGCTCGTCGCGATTGGCTCGAGTCGGAGGGAACAGATCGCGGCGGACCATCCCGGCGTCGCGGTGGCGGCTTCGCCGCAGGACGCGTACGCGGCCGCCTCGGTCGATCTCGTCGTCGTCGCGACGCCCAACGACACGCATGCGCCGATTGCCAGCGCGGCGCTCCGCGCCGGCAAGCACGTCGTCGTCGACAAGCCGTTCGCGCTCACGCTCGATGAGGCGCGCGACGTCGTGAAGCTGGCGCACACGACGGGCCGGGTCGTCGCCGTCTTTCACAACCGGCGTTGGGACGGCGACTTTCTCGCGCTGAAAGATCTCGTCGCGCGCCGCGCGCTCGGCGAGGTCATGCATTTCGAATCGCACTTCGATCGCTACCGGCCTCACGTCCGCGCCCGATGGCGCGAGCAACCGGGCACAGGGACCGGACTCTGGCACGATCTCGGACCACACCTCGTCGATCAGAGCCTGCAGCTGTTCGGTCTGCCCGATCGCGTTCAGGCGAGCCTTGCGGCGCAGCGCCCCGGCGCGCAAACCGATGACTGGGCGCATGTGCTCCTCGACTACGGCCGCGTTCACGCGATCCTTCATGCGTCGCTGCTCGTGCCGGCGCGATTGCCGCGATTCATCGTGCACGGCGACGGCGGCAGCTGGGTGAAATACGGACTCGACCCGCAAGAGGCGCGGCTGAACGCCGCATTGGGATTGTCGGAAGGCCGCGCTGCCGAGCGCGAGTATGCGCTGCAGATCGATGGCGCCACCGGCGTCGAGCGGGAGACGCCGATCCCGTCCGGAGACTACCTGCAGTTCTACGCGCAGTTGCGCGACGCGCTCGACGGCGCTGGTCCCAATCCGGTTCCCCCCGCGCAGGCGCTTGTCGTAACGGCAGTCATCGAAGCCGCCATCCGCTCCGCCGCCGAACGGCGCGCCTTGCCGTTGCCGCTGAGTGACGCCGAGGTTCGCGATTTCAAAACGTCTTAAGTGAGTTCTTAACCGATGCCGAACGCCGCGCCAGACGTCTTCGTCATGGTTTACCGACGCGTCGGCGTGCTACCGTCGATCGAAGCTATGAAACGCGCTTTTGCGGTCGTGTATTTGGCAATGACGGCTGCCGCAGGACTGTTGCCAGGCGCGTCTACGAACCGGGCGCGGACGCCGACACGGCCACCTCACGTCCTGCAGCCGCCGCTCCCGCATCGCCCGCGTCACAAGCCCGCGAGACCTTCGACGCGCGGCCGGGCGCCGAGCTGAGAGGACTCAAGAACCTCGGGGTTCTCGTCGAAGATGTGAGCGCCCAGGCGGTCGCGTGCGGGTTGAATCACGACGCGATCGAAACCGCGGTGTCGCAGCGGCTCACAGCGGCCGGTTTCGCCGTTCGCAGGAACTCTGACGAAGACACGTACCTGTATGTCAACCTGATGACGACCACCATGCCCAACGGCACGTGCGTGTCGCGGTACGACGCCTTTCTCTATACTCACGCAACCGCCAACCTCTCGTACCGCGATCAGCCGGTGCTGGTGCAGGTGTCGCTGATGCATCGTGGCGGCATCGGCAGCAGCGCGGCGACCGCACACGGCGCGGCGGTGGTGCGCGCGCTCGAGAGCTACGTCGATCTGTTCGTCACGCAGATTCGTGACGCGAACAGGTAGACGCGTCCCATCAACTCCTGATTTTTCGTGAGCCTGGACGCACGGCGTCGTCGAGCGGACCACCGTACGTGAGACAGGTGGCGCTGGACGCGACGACAATGTGTGCGTTCGCAGTCAGAAGATCGATGCCGGCGACGGAGAGTCGGGCCCACGCGTCGACGACGATACCCTTGTCGATGACGTGATCCAGCACGTCGACGACGCTCCTCGTGGAGGCCCCACGGTCAGCGTTCATGGCGGCTCTACTCTACGGCGGCGCAGCGCCTACGGCGATCGATACCTGACCGCTGAGTTCGAAAAAGCGTGAAAGCGCCGAGGCAGGCCGGTCGCGCTGCGAACGACGGTCCGAATTGGCTAACCGACCAAGCCGGAAGTGCTATGGCCGCGTCGCGGAGGCTGCCGACACGCGGTGGTCTCGACGGCTGGCGGGGCTCCGCGGGCCGCTGCAGGTCGCTGACCGAAGAGCCGGCCTCATCGATGATGGCGCGAGGCGCGCACAACCCGTCAGTTCTCGAAATGTGCAAAGGCGATCTCCGGTTTCGGATTATCCGGTTGCGTAATATCGGCGCAACGGATGTTTCTCCCCGCGCGGCAGTCCGCTGAGGCTCGTCGGGGGCGCTGCACCCCGGCGAGCGGAAGGGCGTTCACCTCATCGGTGTCACGCGGGGCGAACGACGAATCGGCCGCGAGCCGCCCCTTTCAGGAGCGTCTGGAACGCGCGGGGCAGATCGCCGATCGATATCTCCTCGGCTGTCGCGCTCAGCTTCGACGGCTTCAGGTCGGTCGCAAGGCGTCGCCACACATCGAGCCGCGTCGGCATCGGGCACGTCACGGAATCGATGCCGAGCAATTTCACGCCGCGCAGAATGAACGGCAACACCGTCGTCTGCAGATCGGTGCCGCCCGTCAGTCCGGAGCTGGCGATGCACCCGTTCTGCATCATCGTCCGCGTGAGCCACGCGAGCGTCGCGCCGCCAACGGGATCGACGGCGCCGGCCCACGTGGCCTTCTCGAGCGGGCGCGTGCCCATCTGCAGCGATCCGCGCGCGAGGATGTCGGTCGCGCCGAGCGACCGAAGGTAGTCGTGCTCCTGTTCCTTTCCGGTCACCGCCGTGACTTCATAGCCGCGCGACGCGAGACACTGCACCGCGATGCTGCCGACGCCACCAGTCGCGCCCGTGACGATGACCGGTCCGTTTTCCGGCCTGAGGCCGTTGCGCTCCATCTCGACGACGGACAATGCGGCGGTGAAGCCCGCGGTTCCGATCGCCATCGCGTCGAACAGCGACAGGCCTGCGGGCACGGGCACAACCCATTCCGCCGGCACGCGCACGTACGCCGCATAGCCGCCGTCGTGCGCGACGCCGAGGTCGTACCCGGTCACGAGCACCGCATCGCCCGCCTTGAATCGAGGATCCGCGCTCGAATCGACCGTTCCTGATACGTCGATGCCGCCGACGAGCGGAAACCGGCGCATGATCTTTCCCGCGCCGGTCGCCGCGAGCGCGTCCTTGTAATTCACGCTCGAGTACGCCGTCTTGATGACGACGGCGCCCGCGCTCAAGTCGTCCAGGGACAGATCGACAATCCGGCCCGTTGGTGTCCCACCCTCGTCGAAAACCCGGAACGCCTTGAACGACTTCATCAGCTATCAGCTACCGCTGGAGGGTCCTGGGTTCGACTTCCGGCGGGCGCTGGAGATCCTTGAGATCGAGGCCGTTCACGCCGTCGACGATTCTCGCGTAGGCGCGCGTGGCGGCTTCGAGCCCGGTCCACGGCACGGTCTCCGGCGTCTCGCCATCGGTGTGGAAGTACATCATTCCACCTTTGACTTACCATACGGGCATGGAAGGTCGCCTCGTCTCGGCCACGGTTGCGATCGTCGCGTCGCTCGGCGCGGCAGCGCCGGGACAGCTCACCGAGCGGCCGCTCGCCGAAGCGCTGACGCATCCCGCCATCGAGTACGCCTCGCGACCCACGACCGATCCGATCGTCGAGCTGAATCGCCGGATCGACGAAGGGGCCGTGCGGATCGCGTTCGACGAGGGCACGGGCTACCTGCGATCCGTGCTGGAGGCGCTGAACGTGCCGATCGAGTCGCAGATGCTCGTCATGTCGAAGACCGGCGTGCAGGGACTCCACACCGGTCCGGAGAATCCGCGGGCGATCTTCTTCAACGACGCCGTAACCGTCGGCTACATTCGCGGCGCGCCGCTCGTCGAGCTCGCCGTTCACGATCCGCGGCAGGGCGTGATCCTCTACACGATCGATCAGAAGCCGCAGGCGCGCGTTCGATTCGACCGGCCATCGTCGTGCCTGCGCTGTCATATGGCCTACAACACGCTGCACGTGCCCGGCATGCTGTTGCGCAGCGTCTTCATCGCGCCGGACGGCCTGCCGCTTTCACAGTTCGGCAGCTACGACGCCGACGATCGGACGCCGTTCTCGAAACGCTGGGGCGGCTGGTACGTGACGGGGACACACGGCTCGATGCGTCATCTCGGAAACGCGATCGTCGCCAGAGGCGAGACGCCCGAGACGATCGTTTCGGATCGCACGTTGAATCGGACGTCAATCGGGACGTTCGACGCTCACGGGTACGTGTCGGCGCTGAGCGACATCGCGGCGCTCATGGTCTTCGAACATCAGAGCCACATGACGAACCTGATCACGCGAATCGGCTGGGAAGCGCGCATCGCGGCGTACGAGCATCGGCTCGATCTCGGCAGCAGTCCCTTGCAGGACGGCGTCAGAGAGCTGGTCGACTATCTGCTCTTCGTCGACGCGCAGCCCCTCACCGCCGCGATCGAAGGCACGTCAGGGTTTGCGCAGACGTTCGCGACGCAAGGCCCCTTCGACGGTCGCGGGCGATCGCTGCGGCAGCTCGACCTGCAGCATCGGCTGCTCCGGTATCCCTGCAGCTACATGATCTACTCGGCCGCATTCCGCGCGCTGCCGATCGAGGTGCGTCAAGCCGTGTACCGACGCATATGGGAGATCCTCTCGGGCAGCGACTCGGCTCCAAGGTACGGGCGCCTCGCGGAATCGGACCGCCGCGCCATCGTGGAGATCGTGCGCCAGACGATGATCGACTGGCCGAGCGAGTTCGCACCTCCGTCGCGCGCTAAGCCGCCGATGCCTTGAGGCGCGGCAGCAGCCTGACCGCGTTGTCGCGCTCGATCGCGCGAAGGTCGGCGGCCTTGAAGTAGCCGAGATCCGCGACCGCCTTGGCCACCGCGAGGTTTGTTCCCCCGGGCGGGAAATCGGTTCCGAAGAGAATCTGCGACGTACCCACCAGCTCCAGCAGCGACGCGATGGCGCCGCGGTTGGCGGCGCCTGCCGTGTCGTAAAAGAACTTCTTCGCTTCGGCGATGAAGCCCGCCGGCATCCGGTCCGCCGCGTTGCGGGAGCCGCCATCGATTCGGCCGGCGAGGAACGGCGCCGCCCCGCCGCCGTGCGACCAGATGAACCTGATGTCGGGATAGCGTGTGGTGTCGCCGTTGAACGTCACGCCGATGATGGCGCGCGTCGTATCGGTGCCGTACTCGATGCTCCCGGGCGCGGTCCCGTAGTCCAGATTCCGGCAGCAGTTCGCCGCGGTCGGATGGACGTGGACGATGGCCTTGCGCCGACTGAGCTCCTCCATTACCGGGCGAAACGCGGGATTCCCCAACCACTTGTCACCGTAGCTGGTGAACAGACCGATGCCGTCGACCTTCAGCGCGTCGTACGCGTACGCGATTTCCTTCAGGGTCGCGTCGATGTCGGGCAGCGGCATGGCCGCAAACAGACCGAACCGCGTCGGATACCGCTGCACCAGGTTCGCGCCGTACTCGTTGCACGCGCGCGCAATTCGGTTCGTGGTTTGACTGTCGCCGAACCACAGACCCGGATTGGTGATCGAGATCACCGCCGCCGCGCTGCCGGCGCGGTCGAGATCCTCGATCGACTTTTCCGGCGTCCAGGTCGTGTTGGCCGTCTGCAGCAGCGGCCGCCCCTTCACCTCCGCGACCCACGCCGGCGGCGCGAAGTGGTGGTGGATGTCGATGCGCTGCGCGCTGGCGCCAGCCGCGTCCTGCATGAACGCCGCGAAACCGTCCCGGCGGGCGGCCGCGGACAGACCGAGAGCCGCCATCGCGCGGGTCAGAAAGTCTCGTCGATTGAATTCGTTCATGTGCCCTCCGCGTCGCTGTTGACGGTTCGCCTGGACGCCAGATATCGGTCGGTGCGTGAACCCGACGAAGTACGGGCCAGGTTGCGCCGTCGCTGGATGAGCCCGCCAGATCTTTGCATCGTCCTACAATGTGGTAGAAACCCTGTGAGAAGCGCCGATAGAAACCTTCCCGGCCAAAAGGAGATCGGATGCCCAGAGCGGCAAACCGACTGAGTTCAGACAGACTGCGTGAGCTGGCTCGCGCAGGCGCAGAAGTGATCTTGAAAGAGCTCCGGGCCGAAATCATCGCCATCGAGCGGACGTTCCCGGAGCTCGCTCTTCCCAAGCGCCGCCGCGCCCTGCGCCGGTCGGTGAACAAGGCAACGGAACGCGCCAGAACGATGTCCGCTGCGGCGCGCCGGGCGGTCTCGGAACGCATGAAACGGTACTGGGCGGAGCGGCGGAAGGCAAAGTCGAAGATCAAATAGATCACGCTAGATCGTGTCGCTCGATTCGTCTTCGGGCTCTTCCTCCTCCTTCGCGCCCGCAGGCATTCTGCCTTCTTCCACAGAGCGCGACGGATTCGTCACGCGCGTCATCGGCGCGACTTCCTCCTCGTCTTCCGCCTGTTCGAACTTCTCCGTCTCGATTTCCGCGCCTTCGACCACTTCCGAATCCAGATCATCGTCATGCTCGTCGGGCATCGTCATTCTCTCCTCCCGTTTGTCGCGAGATCGTCGTGATTCACGCCTCAGCGCTCGAATGATTCCATCCGCGAGGCGTGCGAGAGTCGAATCAGGTATCGCTGCGGCTCCGACCAGAACCGCTTGCGAAACTGCTGCAGCGTATCCGCGCCTCCATAACTGATCGCCGAACACAGATGCTTCAGCATGTCGTGGATGATTGTGCGCACCGACCCGCGTGCCGGCACGCTGACCTCGAGACCCTCCGATCCAAGCGTCTCCAACTCCCGCGGGTCGACGTCCTCCAGATCGAGCCGATCGCGAACGGCGCCGACGGAGGCCATCCCGCGAAACACCTTGAACGGGACGCGCGCGACTTTCTGCGACTCGGGCATGACGACCGGTTTCAGCACGATCTCTCCGGGAGTTTCCTCAGTGCCGGCAAAGGCGCTGCCCAGCATCACGGAGTCGCTGCCGAACAGCAGTGCCTGCGCGAACGCGCCATCGCGCTTTACACCGCCGTCGGCGATCAGCGGCACGCGATCGCTGATAGCCTGTTGGCACCGCACGAGCGCTTCGACCTGCGGAACCCCAAAATTCGTCGCGAGCCGCGTGGTGCAGCCGCCACCCGGACCGATACCCACCTTGATCGCGTCGACGCCGCGTTCCAACAGGAACGTCGCCCCCTCGGCGGTGGCAATGTTGCCGGCCACGAGCGGAACCGAGCCGACCCGCTTTCGCAGCTGCTCGATGGCTCGCTCCATGACGAGCGAATGGCCATGCGCGATGTCGATGACGATCGCGTCCGCACCGGCCCGCTGCAACTCCACGGCGCGCTCGAGATAGTCGCCGGTCGCACCGACTGCCGCCGCTACTCGGAGCCGACCCTGGTCGTCGCGTGTCGCGAACGGGTGCGTTCGGTGCTTGATGAGGTCTTTGGCCGTAATGAGACCCAGCACCGTTCCGTCCGCGTTCACGAGCGGGACTTTCTTTATTTTTCGTTCCGCCATGAGGCGCTCGGCGTCAGCGGAAGAGATCGGGCCGGCGTGAACCACGAGTAGATCGCGCGGCGTCATGCGGTCCGCGACGAGCGCATCGCCGCTGACGAATCGAACATCCCGCCGGGTCAGCAGGCCGGCGAGTCGTTTATCGCCGGCGGTCACGACGAGCGTTCCGACGCCGGTTCGGTCCATCAGCTGCAGGGCGTCGGATATGCGCTGGCCCGCGTCGATCGTGTGCGGATCCGCGATGATGCCGTGCTGCGTCCGTTTGACGGCCGTCACCTCGACGATCTGCGGCGAGATATCGCCGGCGCGGAACCCGCGGTCGATCACGCCGATCCCGCCCTCTTCTGCGAGAGCCACGGCCATGGCGGCTCTGGTAATCGTGTCCATGTTGGCCGACACGATTGGGCGCCTGAGCGCAATCTGGCTGGTGAATTGACTGGTGAGATCGATGACCGCCGGATCGCGGCTGGGCACGATGCCAAGCTGAGGCGTCAGCAGGAAATCGTCGAACGTGCACCCTTGCACGAAGCGCAACAGATCCGTCGTATCCCGCGGCACGAATGGACGCGTGTGCAACGGCCACACCAGGGCTGAACCGGCGTGCCGCTCAGCTGCTTCCTGTCCGCGAGCTGAATGCGCTCGGACGCGAAGGATGGGAGTTGCCTCGATCGCTCCGCTGATACATCACATCATTGCCCCGGGTCCGCTCGTCGCGCTGATCGGCGCGGGGATACCTGTGATGCTCGTCGCGTTTCCGAGGGCGCTCGGCGGTACGTGGACGTACGGGCGACTGTGGCCACAACTTCCGCACTGAACGACGCTCGCGACGAGGGAAGCGAGTCGCGCCCCTTCCCGATGGACTGACATCGAACATCGGCGATGACCGAAGCGAAAGAATTTCGTCCGAAGCGCCACGTGCAGGATGTAGCATGCTGCCGAACTCGACCGGCCCAAGGCGGAAATTCCGGCGAAGGAGGCAACCGTGGGTCGACAGACATCCGGGACGATCATCGTCTCCGCCGTGATCGCGTTCGCGGCGATCCCTTTCACAGTCTCAGCACAAAGTGCCATCTCGGGCATCGTCAAGGATTCTGGCGGCGGCATTCTGCCCGGCGTGACCGTGCAGGCGGCCAGCACCGCGCTCATCGAGCGCGTCCGCGTCGCCGTCAGCGACGAGCAGGGGCGATACACGATCGTCGATTTGCGGCCCGGCCTCTACAAAGTGACGTTCGCCCTTTCCGGCTTTGCGACGCTGGTGCGCGACGGCATCGACCTGCCGTCCAACTTCACCGCGACCGTCAATGCCGAATTGAAGGTCGGGGCACTCGAAGAATCGATCACGGTCAGCGGCGACGCGCCCATCGTCGACGTCCAGAGCACGCAGCACACGGCCATCCTAAAGCGCGATCTGATGGATGCGATTCCAACCGGCAGGACCTACGCGCAGCTCGGCGCGCTCGCGGTGGGCGTCAAACCCAACACGCAGGCGGTCGGCGGCGCGCGAACCGCGACGCAGCAGCGGCTGTTGCTGCACGGCCTGCCGGCCACCGACAACACCATCGACGTCGACGGCATGAAGATGAACTCGATGTACCTCGGGGGCGAGACGCAGCCGAATCACAACGATGCGATGACGCAGGAAGTCACGGTGCAAACCAGCTCGCCGGGCGCTGAAGTCTCGGCAGGTGGCGTGCACATCAACCTGATTCCTCGGGAAGGCGGCAATGCCTTCAGCGGCTCGAGCTTCGTGGGATTTACGGGCAGCTCGTTTCAGGGCCACAACCTCACGCAGGAGCTGCAGGATAAAGGGCTCCGGCAGGGCGATGCCGTCGACTACGTGTACGATGTCAACGTGTCGGCCGGCGGGCCGATCAAACGAGACAGGCTATGGTTCTTTGGATCCTATCGGGATATCGGCAATGCGAACGTCATCGCCAACAGCTTTTATCCCGACGGCCGCCCCGGACTCTACGATCAGCGCCTGTATCAATTCACCGTACGCCTGACATCACAGCTCACACCCCGCAACAAGCTCACGGCGTACATCGATCGCCCGATCAAGAACGTGCCGCACGATTATGCGTCGGGCACGGACGTGCTGACCGCGGCCCGTCGCCGCACCGACGTGCTCTATTACACGACGGCGGTGAAATGGACGTCGACGGTAACGAACAAGCTTCTGCTCGAGGCGGGATGGGGCGGAACCGTGAACGCCATCAACTTCATTTACCAGCCTGACGTGCGCAAGCCACGCGGCTCTGCCGACTGGTTCTCATCGGCTTCACGACAGGACATCGTGCTGAACACGAGGACGACGGCGGCCGTGCCCGAGCAGCATGACTACCCGTACCTGTACATGCTCACGTCGTCCGCGTCGTACGTGACCGGCTCTCACTCGCTCAAGACAGGCGTCCAGTGGCGGTACGGTCCGTACTGGCGCGACTTCGATTCCAATGCGGACCTGATCCAGCGCTATCGCTCAGGCGTACCCGACTCGGTGATTGTGTACAACACCCCGACCCATTCGCGCGAGCACTTGAATGCGGACCTCGGGTTCTATGTGCAGGATTCCTGGAAGCTCCGGCGTCTGACGTTGAACCCCGGGATCCGGTTCGAGTACTTCAGCGTGTCGATCGAGCCCAAGTCGATCGAACCGGGCCGCTTCGTCGGCTTCCGCCAGTTTCCCGAGATGTCGAACCTGCCGGAATGGTTCAACGTCGCGCCGCGGCTCGGCGCCGTGTACGACCTGACCGGTGATGCCAAGACCGCGCTCCGGCTCGGCGTGAACCGCTACAACAAGAACGACACGACCAATTTCACGCTTCGCTACAACCCCGCGTCGCTGCAGAGCGACACTCGCAACTGGAGCGATTCGAACCGCGACGACATCGCCCAGGAGAGCGAAATCGGGCCGAGCAACAACGTCAATTTCGGCGCCGCGCCGCCCAGGCATCCCGATCCGAACATCAAGCGGCAGTACAACATCGAGTACAGCGTTGGCGTGGATCGCGAGCTGTTTTCTGGAGTATCCGTCACCGCCGCCTGGTATCGGCGGGTGTTCTACAACCTGGAGAAGCAGATCAACACGCTCGTGAGCCTCTCCGACTACACCGCGTTTCAGACCGCGAGCCCGCTCGATGGTGAGCCCGTTACGATCTACAACCTGAACCGGGCGAAACAGGGGTTGGTGGATCTGATCGACACGACCAGCACGGATCGAGACAAGAGCCGTCAGACCTTCGACGGTCTCGAAGTGAGCTTCTCGGCGCAGCTGCCCAGGGGCGGCAGCGTCTTCGGCGGTTTGTCGTCCGAGCGGACGATTACCGTTGCGTGCGAGGGTCTGGCACCTCAGCCTCTCGTCGGCACCACAGCGACCTCCTGGGATCCGAACACGTTTCGCTACTGCGATCAGAGCCAGTTGAACATTCCGTTTCGGAGCGATTTCAAGCTCGTGGGAGCGTACCCCATCCCGTTGGGCCTGCAGGTGGGCGCCAACTTCCAAAGCTATGCGGGGGCGCCGCTGGCGGTGAACTGGGCCGTCCCCGCGAACGTGTTTCCTGGTGGACAGCGAACCCAGTCGGTCACCGTCAACCTCGTCCCCCCCGGAACCAAGTACTTGAAGCGCTGGAATCAGGTCGACGTGAGCCTGCGACGGATCTTCGGCGTCGGCAGGGTGCGGTTCGATGCGAGCCTGGATGTATTCAACGTGCTCAATTCGAACGTCGTGCTGAGCGAAAACCAGAACTTCGGCGCAAGTCTTGGCGCGCCATTGGAGATTCTCCAGCCGCGGCTGCTGCGGATTTCGACGAACTTGAAGTTCTAGATCGTCCATGCTGAGCGTCGTCGGCCTCGCGTTCGCAGGCGTCGCGCTGAACGCGGCGACGGTGACGTTCGCCCGCGATATCGCGCCGATTGTTTTCGAGCACTGCGCGTCGTGTCATCGGCCGGGTCAGGCCGCGCCCTTCAGTTTGCTGACGTATGACGATGTGCGCCGGCGCGCGCATTTGATCGCGGCGATGACCAAGAGCCGATCGATGCCGCCCTGGAAACCCGAACCGGGCTATGGAGAGTTTGCCGGCGAGCGGCGATTGAGCGATCGACAGGTCGAGCTCATTCAGCAATGGGTCGAGCTCGGCACGCCCGAGGGCGATGCGAACGACCTTCCGCCGGCGCCGCGGTGGGCCGGCGACTGGCAGCTCGGGAAACCGGATCTTATCGTCTCGATGCCGGAGCCGTACCTGCTCGGAAGTGACGGCCCTGATGTGTTCCGCACCTTCGTCATCCCGATCGAGATGCCGACGGGTCGATACGTCAAGGGTCTCGAATTCCATCCTGGCGTTCCCAGGGCTGTCCATCACGCGAACGTCAAGATCGATCGCACACGATCGTCTCGTCGGCTCGACGATGACGATCCCGGGCCTGGCTTCGAGGGCGGCGGCGGTCGCGGTGCCCTGTTCCCCGACGGCCACTTTCTCGGCTGGACGCCGGGTCAGGCGCCGCACATGCTCGACGACACGGCGTGGCGGCTGGAAGCCGGCAGCGATCTCGTCGTCGAGGTTCACATGATGCCAACCGGCAAGCCGGAGCGCGTTCAGGTGCGCGTAGGATTGTTCTTCACCGACGAGCCGCCGTTGCGTGTGCCGTACATGGTACGGCTTGGCCGGCAGAGCATCGACATTCCCGCAGGGACACGGGATTACAGCGTGACCGACTCGTACGTGCTGCCAGTGGACGTCGAGGTGTTGAGCGTTCAGCCGCACGCGCATAACCTGGCGAGGGAGATGAAAGGATTTGCGAGATTGCCCGACGGAACGACGACGCCACTGATTTACATCAGGGACTGGGATTTCAGATGGCAGGACGTCTATCGATTCCGTCGGCCGATTTCGCTGCCGCGCGGCACCACGCTGACGATGCAGTACACCTACGACAATACGGCCGACAACATCCGGAACCCGAACCGGCCGCCGAAGCGCGTTACGTTCGGGCAGACAACCGCATCGGAGATGGGCGATTTGTGGCTGCAGCTCGCGGCGCGCACCAGCAGCGACCGCGCGGCGCTCGACGTGGATTATGCGCCGAAGATGTTGCAGGAAGACATCGCCGGCGACGAGAAGGCGCTCGAGATCAACCCAAATGCCGCCAGGCTCCACGCCGATTTGGCGTTCTGTTACCTCGCCGCCGGTCGCACGGCGGATGCGATCGTTCAGCTCGAAGACGCGGTTCGACTCGAGCCGAGCTCGGCGCACGCGCAATACGATCTCGGCACGACGCTATTGAAGGAGAAGCGCCTCGATGATGCGGCGGAGCACTTCAATCGCGCGATCCGGCTTAAGCCGGATTTTTCAGAGGCGTACAACAACCGTGGCGCCGTCCAGGTGCTTCAAGGAAGAACAGACGAGGCGATCGCGTCGTACACCGAGGCGGTCCGGTTGAACACGGCGAACGTGGAAGCGCGAGACAATCTGGCATCGGCTCTGGCCACTCGCGCCAGCCTGCTGGCGCAGCGGGATCGGATTGACGAAGCGATCGCGCACTATCGCCGCGCCCTCCAGCTGAACGCCGACCTGCCGGCGGCACTCGTTGATCTGGCCTGGATCCTGGCCACCTCGGAGCGTCACGACGTGCGCGCGCCCGATGAAGCCGTGCGGCTCGCCGAGCACGCTGCGCAGATGACGAAACAGCAGGACGCGCTCGTCCTGGATACGCTCGCGGTCGCGTACTTCTCGGCCAATCGGCTCGATCGCGCCATCAGCACCGCGCAGGCGGCGCTGGATCTGGCGTCCACGACCGGTCGGGACGACTTGGCGGCCGACATCCGCCGAAGGTTGGAATCCTTCAAAAGAGAGCGACGGTAAGAACGCCGGTCACGGCGGTCACCTTCCACAAAAACTGCTTGCTGAGAACGGCGCCATCTGCGGCTGAGCCACTGAGCGACGATGGCGACACTATTGCTCTGCTCGTGCCACGTTGCGCGCACCGCGCGAAAGGAGTGTATGGACGTGAAGCGAATCATGATTGCTACTGTCACAGCCATGACGCTGATCGTGACGAAACCGATCGCGCCTCCTTTGCTGGCTGCGGCGAGCCCTTCCGGCGCCGCTATCTCTGCGGATTCGCCGACGATCACCTGGGCCGGACGGACGTGGCTTGCGCCGAATCCGTTGAGCTGCTTCAGCGTCAACGGCATCGACCCCACTTGCGATCGATTCGCGCTCACAATCGTGCCGCCGAAGAATGACTTCGTCGTCACGGTCCGAGTCGCGGCGGCGAATGCCACTGACGCGGCCCCCCCGACCGACGACATCGATCTGTTCGTGCGTGACCCGAACGGCAATACAATCGCGAGCTCGGGGACGTCGGGCGGCATCGAGGAGCTCGTGCTGAACAATCCGCCTGCCGGGACCTACACCGTCGTCGTGCAGCCGTTCGTCGTCGTTCCGGGCGGGACCTACTCCGGGTTCGCCGCCATCGGTAGTCCCCCAT
The DNA here is from genome assembly GCA_003222395.1 of Acidobacteriota bacterium. Lineage (GTDB taxonomy): Bacteria > Acidobacteriota > Vicinamibacteria > Vicinamibacterales > CAVVIG01 > Gp6-AA45. The sequence goes on along the minus strand of QHWB01000046.1, from coordinate 34,090 downwards.
CCCGCCAACTCTCCAACTCGTACAATGGCGTGCCCTTCACGGCGAACTTCGTCGGTGTTCCCAGCAGCACGCCCGCGAAATCGTCCCCGCTGGTCGCGCAGCTCGAGACGAGCTTCAACTATGTCGGCCGGGGCGCAGCAGAGCCGACAATCGGCGTGAACCGGAACAACAGAGCCTTCTTCGCCGCTTCTACGTTCGACTTTCCGACCGCGACTTTTCCTGCGCGCCTCGCGCGCACGCTGGTCATGCGCTCGACCGATAAAGGTGTGACGTGGCAGGCCGTCTCGCCGTCCTTGACCTCGAGCCTTCCCGACGATGAGGAGACCGCGACATTCCCGCCGTTCTCGCTGGACCCGTATGTATATGTCGACCCGGTCGGCCTGAATCCAGCCAGCAGGACCGGACGCGCCTTCTCGGTCGATCTGGATCTAGCGTGCGGCGCCAACGCAATCTTCTCCGACGATGAGGGAGCACACTGGACGTCGGTCCCGCTCTTCGCCTGCAACTCGCCGGTCAACGATCACCAGACGATCGTCACGGCGCCGCCGCCGCCTGGCTTCCCGACCGCGTATCCGAGCATGCTGTACTTCTGCTACAACCAGGTGGCCGACTCGAACTGCAGCCGGAGCGCCGATGGCGGCCTGACGTTCGTGACCACGACGCCGGCCTTCACCGGCAGCGACCCGAATGCCGGCAGCGTGTGCGGCGGTCTGACGGGGCACCTCGCCGCCGACAGCGCCGGCCGCATCTTTCTGCCCAAGGGACACTGCGGCCTGCCGTGGGTGGCGATAAGCAGCGATGCAGGCAACCACTGGACGCGCGTCAAGATCACCAACAACACGCCGATGGCCGATCACGAGGTCACGCTCGCGGTCGACACCGCGGACAACGTCTACGCCGTGTGGCAGGACGGAACGTTCCGCCTGGCGTTTCTTTCCGTCTCCAAGGATCACGGCACGACCTGGTCGACGCCGATCATGATGGCGCCGCCCGGAGTGCACGAGGTCAACTTTCCTACGATCGCCGCGGGCGATCCCGGTCGCATCGTCGTTCTATTCCCCGGCAGCGAGTCGCAGGACTTCAGCGACCCGACGCGGCCATGGAACATTTACGTGGTCATGTCGGTAAACGCGCTCGATGCCAATCCGACCTTCACGTGGACACTCTCGAATGACAAGAACGATCCAGTGCACCGCGGGGACTGCGGCCCGGGTCGCTGCGACGCTCAGGATGGCGGCAGCATGTTCGACTTTCTCCACGTGCAAGTCTCGCCGGCCGACGGCGCATTTTGGGGAACTGCATCCGACACGTGCATGCCTGACGTCGACCCGGCGAAGAATTGTGTCACCAATCCGCAGGCCCCGAAGCTTCGGCCCGGTCAGGGAGTGGCCATTCGTCAAATCAAAGGACCGGCGCTTTTCGTGAATCGCTGAGCCTGCGCGCGCTGTGCGGCCAACTCGCCAGAGGGCCGCACAGCGCAGTTCACGTCTCACGTCGGCTCGACGAGCTTCGCGCACGTTACTGGCGGAGCCTCGCTCAAGGCCCGCCCGGTCTGTCGTAAGCTACATGCCATGTCGCCGACGGCAGCATGCAACGGAAAGGATGTCTGGAACCATGGCGATTGAGCACGGACGTGAGGCGAGCGAAGCGCAGATTGCGGTCCACTGGCGCGAGGAGGAGTACGTCCGTCCACCGGCCAGGTTCGTCGGACAGGCGAATCTGGCAGACCCCACGGTATTGGAACGGTTCTCGGAGAAGAATTTTCCCGAGTGCTTCAGGGAATACGCGGACATGCTGCACTGGGACCGCTACTGGCACACGACGCTGGACACCAGCCGGCCGCCGTTCTGGAAATGGTTCGCCGGTGGCAAGCTGAACGCCTGCTACAACTGCGTCGACCGCCATCTGGCGAAACACAGAAACAAGGCCGCGCTGATCTTCGTTCCCGAACCCGAGGACGAGCCGATCTACGCCGTCACGTACCAGGAACTGTTCACCCGCGTGAACGAAGTCGCGGCGATCCTGCGGGATTTCTGCGGGCTCTCGGCCGGCGATCGCGTCACGATTCACATGCCGATGATTCCGGAGCTGCCGATCACGATGTTGGCGTGCGCGCGACTGGGCATCATCCACTCGGTCGTGTTCGGCGGATTCAGCGGCGAAGCCGCCGGGAGGCGCGCGGCCGACTCCGGCAGTCGCGTGATGATCTACGCGGACGGCTACTATCGCAACGGAAAGCCGATCGATCACAAAGCGAGCGCCGATATCGCGCTGGACGTCGCCGAAAAAGAAGGCACGAAGGTCGAGAGAGTCCTCGTGTGGCGCCGACACCATGGGCAGTACCTGTCATCGACGGCGATGGTCGCCGGCCGCGACTACTTCATCGACGAGTTGGTGAGACAGTTCGCGCGCGCCAAAGTCGATCCGCTGCCGATGGATGCCGAGGCGCCGTTGTTCTTGATGTACACGAGCGGCACGACGGGCAAACCGAAGGGATGTCAGCACCGCACCGGTGGCTATATGGCGTACGTCACGGGAACGTCCAGGTATTATCAGGACATTCATCCGGAGGACGTCTATTGGTGCATGGCGGACATCGGCTGGATCACCGGACATTCGTACATCGTGTATGGGCCGCTGTCGCTGGGCGCGACGAGCGTTCTGTACGAGGGGGTTCCGACCTGCCCTGATGCGGGACGTCCCTGGCGGATCGCCGAGCGCCTCGACGTCAACATCTTTCACACGTCACCGACGGCCATTCGCATGCTCAGGAAGGCCGGTCCGAACGAGCCGAAAAAATACAACTACCAGTTCAAGCACATGACCACGGTCGGCGAGCCGATCGAACCGGAAGCGTGGCGGTGGTATCACGAAGTCGTCGGCAAAAGCGAGGCGGTCATCGTCGATACGTGGTGGCAGACGGAAAACGGCGGGTTTCTCTGCACCACCATTCCCGCGCTTCATCCGATGAAGCCAGGCAGCGCCGGCCCAGGCGCGCTCGGCATTTATCCGATCATCTACGACGAAATGAGCCGCGAGATTCCGGCCGGTTCCGGCAAGGCGGGCAACATCTGCATCCGGAACCCGTGGCCCGGCATCATGCAGACGATCTGGGGGGATGACGATCGCTTCGTGAAGCAGTACTACTCGAAGTACTGCAGGAACGCGAACAGTCAGGATTGGCGCGACTGGCCGTACTTTGCGGCCGACGGCGCGGTGCTTCCCTCGGACGGTTACTTCCGTATCCTCGGTCGTGTCGACGATGTGATCAACGTGGCCGGCCACAGGCTCGGCACGAAAGAGCTCGAATCAGCGTGTTTGACGGTGCCTGACGTCGCGGAAGCGGCGGTTGTCCCGGTCGTCGACGAGATCAAGGGACGCGTGCCGGCGGTGTACGTCTCACTGAAGCCGGGCGTCTCCGACGGACAACGTGTGAGTGAACAGGTCATTGGCACGATCGAGGCGATCATCGGCAAGATCGCGCGCCCGAAGGCCGTGTACGTCGTGCCGGACCTGCCGAAAACCCGCTCGGGCAAGATCATGCGTCGCGTCCTCGCCGCGATCTCGAACGCGATGGACACAGGCGATGTCACGACCCTGGCCAACCCGGAGATCGTCGAGGAAATCCGGCTGCAGGTGCAGGGTAAGGAGCCGGTCGCTCTCAAGGAAGGTCCGGAAGACGTCAAACAGTTCGGAGCGGTCGAATAGTCAGAACATTCCCAGCTGCAGCTTGGCCGCGTCCGACATCCGGTCGCGATCCCAGGGCGGATCCCAGACGATATCGACCTTCACGTCGGTCACATCGGGAATCTGCGCAATCCTGTTCCTGACTTCGACGGGCAGCGTCTGGGCGGCCGGACAGGCGGGCGCCGTCAGCGTCATGCGAATGCCGACCGCGCTCGACGCGTCGACGATGATGTCGTAAATCAGGCCTAGCTCGTAGATGTTGACCGGAATCTCGGGGTCGAACACGGTCGACAGCGTCTCGATGATACGCGGCTTGAGTGCGGCCGTTCGTGCGGGATCGCTCGTCATGCCGTCGGTCATCGCCGCGCTCGCGGGCGCCGGCGGGACGGCAGACGGATGCTGGACGAGGGGCAGCGCCTTCATGATCGGGCTACTCAGTCGACACGACGTCTCCGCGGGCTTCGGCAGCGGCACGGAGCGCGTACCACGCCAGCGTCGCGCACTTGACCCGCACCGGAAACTGGCGGACACCGGCCAGCACCGAGAGCTTGCCGAGATCCTCGACGGGCGCGTCAGGCGATGCGGTGACCGTGCGATGGAAGCGCTCGAACAGTGCCTCCGCCTCGGCCACCGTCTTCCCCTTCACGCTTTCGGTCATGAGCGACGCCGACGCCTTCGAGATGGCACAGCCGGATCCCTGAAACGTCGCCTCCTTGATGACGCCGTCGTCGACGCGCAGATACACCGTCAGGCGATCGCCGCAGAGGGGGTTGTAGCCTTCAGCCTTGCGGGCATCGTCGAGCGCGCGAAAATTCCGGGGCCGCCGGTTGTGATCCAGGATCACTTCCTGGTAGAGCTCCTGGAGATCGGACATCATGCGAATACCTCGCGCACGTTGCCCAATGCGGCAGCAAGCGCGTCGATCTCGTCGCGCGTGTTGTAGAGCGCCAGCGAGGCGCGCGCGGTCGCGGGAACCGCAAGCCGATGCATCAGCGGCTGGCAGCAGTGATGCCCCGTGCGAATGGCCACGCCCTCGCGATCGAGAATCGTCCCGATATCGTGCGGGTGTACGCCGTCGACCACGAACGAGAGAATGCCGGCTTTCTGTTTGGCCGTGCCCATCAAGCGAACGCCGGGAATCCGCGAGAGAGCGTCGGTGCCATACTCGAGCAATTCGTGCTCGTGCGCGGCAATCCGGTCGAGACCGACCTGCGTCAAATAGCCGATCGCGGTTCCCAGGACGATGGCTCCCGAGATGTCCGGCGTACCTGCCTCGAATTTGTACGGCAGCGTGTTGAAGAGTGTCTGCTCGAACGTCACCGAGCGAATCATGTCGCCGCCGCTCTGGTACGGTGGCATCGCTTCGAGCAGCGACGAAGTGGCGTAGAGCACTCCGATGCCGGTGGGACCGAGCATCTTGTGGCCGGAGAGCGCGTAGAAATCACACCCAAGCGCCTGCACGTCCACCTTCATGTGCGCGACCGCTTGCGCGCCGTCGACGAGCACCGGGATGCCTCGGCGATGCGCAAGACGGATGATCTCGTCGACCGGGTTGATCGTTCCGAGCGCATTCGACACGTGCACCACCGATACGAGTCGCGTTCGGTCGCCGAGCAGCTTCTGGTACGCGTCAAGATCCAGCTCGCCACTGTCGCTGATGGGGATGACGCGCAGCCGCGCGCCCTTTTCCTCACAGAGAAGTTGCCACGGCACGATATTCGAGTGGTGCTCCAGCGTCGAGATGACGATTTCGTCGCCGGCGCCGACGTGCGTGCGCCCGTAGGTCTGGGCCACGAGATTGATTGCCTCCGTGGTGCCCCGCACGAACACGATCTCCCGCGACTCAGCCGCATTGAGGAACCGCCGAACGATGTCGCGCGCTGCCTCATACGCGTCAGTCGCACGCTCGCTGAGCCAGTGCACGCCGCGATGGACGTTCCCGTTGTCCTCGGTGTAGTACCGCACCAGGCGATCGATGACCGCTTGCGGCTTCTGAGTCGTGGCGGCATTGTCCAGATACACGAGCGGCTTGCCGTGGACCCGCTGCCGGAGGATGGGGAAGTCCTGACGGACCGCGGCCACGTCGAGGGGCGTGGTGCGCTGCGCCGAAATCGCCGTTCCGCTTGTCATGGCCGAGTCCTCAGCGATGTCGCGTGTGGTAATTGCCGAAGCAGCACCGCCTCCACGTGCTCCCGCAGCGCCTCGAGCGGCATTCTGTTCAGCACGTCGCCCGCGAATGCGTGAACCAACAGGTTCCGGGCCTCGTCGTGGCTCAGGCCGCGCGCCCGTAGATAAAAGATCGCCTCGTCGTCCATCTGGCCGACGGCCGCGCCATGCGTGCACTTGACGTCGTTAGCGAAGATCTCCAGCTGCGGCTTGGTGTTGATCTGTGCATCCTCCGACAAGAGCAGCGCCTTGTTCGTCTGCTTCGCGTCGGTCTTCTGGGCATCGGGGCGCACGATAATCTTGCCGTTGAAGACCGCGCGGGCGTGATCCGCGAGGATCCCCTTGTAGACCTCGCGACTGCCGCAGTGCGGCTTCGCGTGATCGATGACGGTGTGGTTGTCGACGAGCCGCTGCCCGTCGCCGAGATACAGCCCGTTCAGCGTGCAGTCGATCCCTTCGCCGTCGAGGACCGCGATGACGTCGTTGCGCACCAGCGACCCGCCGAAGCTCACCGAATGCGATTGGAACCTCGCGTTCCGGCTCCCTATCAGGTGCATCGTCCCGATGTGGTACGCGTCCAGGCTCTCGCGCTGAAGCTTGTAGTGATCCACCGACGCATTCTCGCTGACGACGACCTCGGTGACGGCGTTGGTGAAATAGCGGTCGCCCCTCGGGCCGACGTAGCTCTCGACGATTGAGGCCTGGCTGCTTTCACCCGCAACCACGAGCACACGGGGATGCGTCATCGTCGGACGGCCGTCGGCGGTCGATACGAACAGCACGTGGATCGGCGCGTCGAGAGCCACCTTCGCCGCGACGTGGACGAACGCGCCGTCGCCGAACAACGCCGTGTTCAGCGCTGTGAACGGCTGCCGCTCGAACGGGGCGACGCGCGTCAGGAACGGTTCGACCTCACTCGCGTTGGTCGCCAGCCTGGACGCGAGGCTTTCAATCCGGACACCGCGAGGCAACGGTCGAACGCTCGACAAGTCGGCCGCATAGCGACCATTCACGAACACGAGCTCGGCGCTTGCGAGATCGGTCAACCGGAATGGCGCGAGGTCTGCCGATCGGAGCGCTGCACGCCCATCTGTCGCCAACGCAAACGTGGCCTCCGCGATCGGCGCGACGCTCGTAAAACGCCACTCCTCGTCATCGGTCGTCGGGAATCCGAGCGACTGGAAACGGCCGCTCGCATCCTTACGCGTGCGCTTCAACCACGCCGGCGCTCCGCGCCCCCACGCCGCATCGGCGCGCTCGAGCTCCTCCAGATATCGATCCGGCGCATTAGCAACCTGGGTCATCGATCGTTACGCCTTTCCCGCCGGCGCGCCAGCAACGTGGTCCGCCTCGAGCCAGCCGTAGCCCTTCTCCTCGAGCTCGAGCGCCAGCTCCTTGCCGCCCGAGCGCACGATGCGGCCGTCAGTGAGGACATGAACGAAATCGGGCACGATGTAGTTCAGCAGCCGCTGATAGTGGGTCACCACGAGAATCGCGCGCTGCGGCGTGCGCATCGTCATTACGCCAGCCGCGACGATCTTCAGCGCGTCGATGTCGAGGCCCGAGTCGGTCTCGTCGAGAATCGCCAGCCTCGGTTCGAGCACCGCCATCTGAAAAATCTCGTTCCGCTTCTTCTCGCCTCCCGAGAACCCCTCGTTCACGGGGCGAGTCAGCAGCGTTTCGTCCATGTCGAGCATCTGCATCCGCGCGCGCACGAGCGACATGAACTCCATGGCGTCGAGCTCTTCCAGGCCGCGGTGCTTGCGCAACGCGTTGAGCGCGGCCTTGAGGAAGTAGGCGTTGTTCACGCCCGGAATTTCGACCGGGTACTGAAAGGCCATGAACACGCCCTCGCGCGCGCGCGATTCGGGATCCATCGCGAGCAAGTCCCGACCGTCGTACAGGACCGTGCCCTGGGTGACCTCGTATTCGGGGTGTCCCGCCAGCACGCGAGCCAGTGTGCTCTTGCCGGAACCGTTCGGTCCCATGATCGCGTGGACTTCTCCGGCATCGATCGACAGATTGATCCCGCGAAGAATCTCCCGGTTCCCGCCTCGCACGTGCAGGTTGGTGATCGTGAGCATTGTGAGAGTTACCCTACGCTTCCCTCGAGCGTGACGCTCAGCAGCTTCTGCGCTTCGACCGCGAACTCCATCGGCAACTGGCGGAAGACTTCCCGGCAGAAGCCGCTGACGATCAGATTGACCGCGTCCTCGCTGGAGAGGCCGCGCTGACGACAGTAGAAGATCTGATCCTCGCCGATTTTCGACGTCGACGCCTCGTGCTCGACCTTGGCCGTAGTGTTCTTGATCTCGAGATACGGAAACGTGTGCGCCCCGCACCGATCACCAATGAGCAGCGAGTCGCACTGCGAGTAATTCCGCGCGCCGCGTGCCTGCTTGGCGATCTTGACGAGCCCGCGATATGTGTTCTGCCCATGCCCGGCCGAGATGCCCTTCGAGACGATGGTGCTCTTCGTGTTCTTGCCCAAGTGGATCATCTTCGTACCGGTGTCCGCCTGCTGGTAGTTGTTCGTCGTCGCTACCGAGTAGAACTCGCCCACCGAGTTGTCGCCCTGCAGGATGCACCCCGGATACTTCCAGGTGATCGCGGAGCCGGTCTCGACCTGCGTCCACGTGATCTTCGAGTTCACGCCGAGGCACTTGCCCCGCTTCGTGACGAAGTTGTAAATCCCGCCCTTTCCTTCTTTGTCGCCGGGATACCAGTTCTGTACGGTCGAGTACTTGACCGTCGCGTTATCGAGCGCAATCAGCTCGACCACGGCCGCGTGCAACTGGTTCTCGTCGCGCATCGGCGCCGTGCAACCTTCGAGATAGCTCACGAACGCGCCTTCCTCGGCGACGATGAGTGTTCGCTCGAACTGGCCGGTGTCCTTCGCGTTGATCCGGAAGTAGGTCGACAGCTCCATCGGACACCGCACGCCCTTGGGGATGTAGGCGAACGAGCCGTCACTGAAGACCGCCGAGTTGAGCGTCGCGAAGAAATTGTCGGAGTAAGGCACGACCGAGCCGAGGTACTTGCGCACGAGCTGCGGATGGCTCTGGACGGCTTCCGAGAAGGAACAGAAGATGATGCCGAGCTCGGCGAGCTTCTCCTTGAACGTGGTCGCCACTGAGACGCTGTCGAAGACGGCGTCTACGGCGACGCCCGAGAGCAGCTTCTGCTCGTGGAGCGGGATGCCGAGCTTCTCGAACGTCCGGCGGATCTCGGGATCGATCTCGTCGAGGCTCTGGAGCGCCGGCTTCTTCTTCGGTGCGGCGTAATAAATGATGTCCTGGTAGTCGATCGGCCCGTACTTGACGTTCGCCCAGGTCGGCTCCTTCATCGTCAACCACATGCGATAGGCCTTGAGCCGCCACTCGAGCAGCCACTCGGGCTCACCCTTCTTGGCCGAGATGAGGCGGACGATGTCCTCATCGAGTCCGCGAGGCGCCGAGTCCTGCTCGACGTCGGTGACGAAGCCGTACCTGTATTCGCGATTCGCGAGTTCTTCAATTGTTTGCGTCGAGGTGCTCACAATGCTCTCCCGCTGCCTATACGCTGAACGACACACCGCAGCCGCAGGTGCTCTTCGCGTTCGGGTTGTTGAAGATGAACCCCTTACTGAGCAGGCTCGTGTCGTAGTCGAGGACAGTGCCTTCGAGCAGCCGGAGGCTCTTGGGATCGACGAACACCTTCGCGCCCTCAGGGCCCTCACAGACAACGTCCGTGTCCTTGGGAGATTGCTCCCAGCGGAAGATGTACTCGAACCCCGAGCAGCCGCCCGCCTTCACGCCGATCCGGAGGCCGGTCTCGCCAAGGGCGCGCTTGATCAGCATCTTCTGGATCTGGTTCGCCGCGTTCTCCGTGATCTGAATCATCGACTCATCGTCCTTCGACCGAATCCATCTTGCCTGACTCTCCGAGGCGCACTCTCAGCGGCGGCGCACTTTCGTCGCCGCGCGCCATTTCTGAAAGGCTGAGCGTCGCGGACGTTGCACTTCGAGAACTGGCCGCATCGCTCATCGGCAGGACCGCACGCGGTGATGGCAAGCGGTCCATCGATCGCCTCGACGATCTCCGCCACGGAAATCGCAGCGGGCGGCCGCGCGAGGTGATAGCCGCCAGTCGGCTTTCTTTGAAAGTCTCAGCATCGACAAATCCGACCTATTTAGTCCGATATTATGCCTCGCTGACTGCTGGGTCAAGGTGAGCGGGAATCTTCAATGCCGGGCGATGTAGGCGTAGCCGACGCGTAGCCCGCCTGTTATCGCATCATCGAACGCACAGAGGATGACGAGCGTCAAGATCGCATGCGACAGCGCGAGCGGAAGCAGATTCGGATAGCGGTCGTAGACCCGGCACCAGCCGAGCGCGCCTATGAGGGTCGCCGCCGTCAGGAACGGATTCAACAGGTGCAACGACGCGAAAAGCGCTGCCGCGAGCCAGATTCCGGCCGACCTCGATAGCGTGGCCTGCGATTCCCGCAACAGCACCGTTTGAAGTGCGAACTGCTGCCCCAGGGCCCACGGAATCAGCAGCGCGAATGTGGTCCACAGGTCACGCCGCTCCTTCCAGGTCCCGAGACGTGAGGCTGCCAGATACATCGCGAGCGCGCCCGCACCGGTGATTGCGGCCGACCACCCAAGCGCGGGAAGGAACGCGGCTGGTTTCAGTCCCCACTCGCCGGTCTTGAGCGCGCGCCAGATTGCGAGCCCGACGACCAGCATCGCTGCGACGCCGGCGACCCAGGCAGGCGCAACCGGATCGATGACCCACGTATACGCGAGGACCACGCCCACAATCGCCACGGTGAAAAACATTGAACGTCTCGGAAATCGAGTGATCTGATCGAAGGTTGACGGGGTCGATGAAACGCGAGGTCACCTGAACCTGTAGGTCTGGCTGCCTCCTTCGCAAACACGTTGTCCAATTCGCTTTCGAGCCAGTCGACGATCTGCTGCCCGGACACGACGCCGGTCTTGATCGCTGACTCCACGGGCAGCATGCTCCACAGATACTCGATCGTGATGTCCGCCTCGCCGCCCGCGGACGGCACGAGCGGTGGACAGAATCGGAAACCGTTGGAGACCACGAAGTCTTTGTTGAACTTCCACATCAAGGCGTCGGTGATCAAGTTGTCCATCGGCGTCTCGATCACGTAGTAGCGCAGCAGAGGCGTTCGCGTCTGGCCGATCACCTTGCCAATCGCTTGACGGTATGGCTCGCGCGCAACCGCGACGAGCGTCTTCATCTCCTCATCTTCTGGATACCGCTCGGGGTCTACGTCTAGCAACGCGTACGTCTCCTCCTTGATTGCGCCGTTCTCGACGAGGAGATCGAGCTTGCCGATGAAGGACGCGAACGCGCCCGGCTCTGTGACTTTGCAGTACTTCCCCTGCAGCGGCTCGCGGATGCGCTCGTGCGTGTCCGCGCCGAGGATGTAATCCACACCGTGCGCGATCGGTTGGTTGGCCTTTCGACAGAGCCGCGACTGCGCTGCCCTGAAAGCAGTCGCCGCCGTCGACGACGAGCGTGTGCGCGGGATTCTGCCGTCTGAGCGCGTTGATCATCGTGCGCAAGGTCGCGAAGCCGCCGCGGCGCCTGAACGCCGGCCTTCCGCGCTCGTAGAAGAACTCGTCGTGGATCTCGATCTGCCCGTGAATGTCGGAGGTATGCAGAATGGTGAGGTGTTCCGCTCTCCCCGCCTTCACCGCCTGGCTGCCGGCAATGTCGGCGGCCTCCGCGCGTCCCTGAAGGCATGACGCGAGGGCCGGACCCAGCCCGAATCCGATTCCCATCGAGCCGGCATGCTTCAGAAAATCCCGGCGACTCGACATGGCGCTATCCTACTCTTCGATGGAAGGCACGATGTCACATCTGTTCACGCACCCTCTTCCGTGGTACATCGCCGGGCCGCTCATCGGCCTCGTCGTGCCGGCGCTCCTCCTGTTAGGTAACAAGCCGTTCGGCGTCGCCAGCAACTTCAGGCATCTGTGCGCCGCGCTGGCTCCATGCGGCATCGAGTTTTTCAGCCACGATTGGAAACGCCTCGGCGGATGGAACCTCGCCTTTCTCCTCGGGATCTTCGCCGGAGCAGTGGTCGCATCGGAGGTCGCGCCGCCGCTCGCCTTGACGCTGTCACCGCATACGACCGCCGCGCTGCATCAGCTCGGGCTGCACGATCTGACCGGGTTGACGCCGCACGAGGTGTTCGCATGGGCCTCGCTCTTCACGCTCAAAGGGTTCGTCTCGATCGTCATCGGCGGGTTTCTCGTCGGGTTCGGGACAGCCTACGCGGGCGGCTGCACCTCGGGCCACGCCATTTCCGGCCTGGCCGATCTGCAACCGGCGTCGCTTCTGGCGGTATGTGGCTTCTTCGCGGGCGGTCTGGCGGGAACGTACCTGATTCTTCCGATCGTCTTGAGGTGATCATGACGCTCCTCCCGTACTTTCTGATCGGCAGCGCGTTCGGCGTCATCCTCGTGGAGGCGGAAGTGGTCTCGTGGTTCCGCATCCAGGAGATGTTCCGATTCGATGCGTTCCACATGTACGGCATCATCGGCACGGCGGTGCTCACCGCCGCAATTTCGCTCCTGACGATCAAACGGCTCGGGGTTCGGGGTCCGGATGGCGAGCCACTCGGCTTCACACCAAAGGTGCTCGGCACCGGCGCGCGCTATCTCGCGGGTGGCACGGTGTTCGGCCTCGGCTGGGCGTTGACCGGGGCATGCCCGGGTCCGCTCGTCGCGCTGGTCGGCGCGGGCACACCTGTGATGCTCGTCGCGTTTCTGAGCGCGCTCGGAGGCACGTGGACGTACGGCAGACTGCGGCCAAAACTTCCGCACTGAACGACGCGGTCGTTCGAGATGGCTCGACTCGCATCCAGTCGCCAAGCTCACGCACCACGACCGAGTGATGCTGCTGCTCGATGGCGATGAAGCGGGTCGACAGCGTACCAGCGCGATCACCGACATGCTCGCAGACCGAATCGTAGTGGCGGTCGTGACGCTGCAGGACGCCACGCAACCAGGTCAGTTGACGTCAAGAGATTAAGCGTCTCGCAAAGGATTATGCCCAATGAGCACCTGACGGACATCCGGGGTCACAGGCCCTCGAGTACATCCGGGTCCCTCATTGGCCAGTCGGCGCTCGAAGAGTATCGCGCAGTCAACGAAGCCTGCTGGAGTTGTAAAGACAACTGGTCCACTCGGATTCCTAGAAGCCCCCTTCTTCGCTCGCATTCCGCCAGGCGACCCCGTTCGTACGAAGCGACTTGGAATGGATCGCTGCGCGACGTGGTGGAGCGTTACGCCGCTCGCCGTGCGGATCCTCTGCCAATACCGAAAGTGGGTGACATAGCGCTTTAGCCGTAGGTCGACCCGGCGACGATATTGCTCCACGTGTCACGCGATCTCGTTCCCAGGGGCTTGCGGAGAACTTCGGCCGCGAAGAATGGAAAGGGGCGGGGACAATGCGGAGGCCGTTTTCACTTACAGGTCCAATCGCAGCATTCTTGGTCGTGCTGGGCAGCATCAGCGCGTTTGCGGACTCGATTACCATCGGGTCGAGCTCAACCGCGAACGCGTTCCCGTTTGGCGCCGGCACCGGACAATTCGGCGTGTATCTCGGCCAGTACGAGCAGATTTACGCGGCGACGCCGTTTAGGAGGCCGATCAGCATCGGCGAGATCGCATTCCAGACCCTTGGACCGCCGCGGTTCAATCCGCCGCCGACCTGGTCGGATACGTTCACACTCAGCCTTGGGACGACTGCCGCATCGCCGGCATCGCGGGGGACGAAGTTTCTCGCGAGCAGTACGCCCGATCTCAAACCGGTATTCTCGGGCACCGTCACCGTCATGTCCCCTGGCAGCAGCCCGTTCGACTTCGTCGTGCCGCTGTCGACACCGTTCCTCTACGATCCAGCCGCCGGCAACCTGCTCCTCGACGTCGTCGTTACTGCCGTGGCGGAAGGGATCACCCCATTCGCCGCCGGGTTCAGTCCCGATACCGCACGAATTTTCCTGGACCTGATCCACCGCGTTCCCACGAGCGACGGCACTGGATTGCTGACCCGCTTCGCCGACACTCCCGTAGCGCCAACGCCGGAACCAAGCACGATTGCGCTCATCGGGTTTGGTCTCACGCTAGCGGGCGGGATCTGGAGGCGTCGATGGGCTTCACGCCACGCTGGCCCATTCGCCACCACGAATGTGTGAAGCGACGCTTTCGTATTGGCGGCGCTGACGCGTTCGGCGTGCGCTGAAACGCCTTCCACGCGGTGTCATACCACTCGATCGTGTCGCCGGTGACGTTCTTTAGGTAGCGGCGTTCATTCAGGAATCGTGCGGGTCCGGTATAACAATGGCGTGACCGTACGGTCCGCCATCGCGCTGCTGGCCGTCGTGCTGTTCGCGGGTTGCAACAGCCAGCGAAGCAAGCCTGCAGCGTCGAACGACGTCGATCGCGCAGCGGCGCCCCCCACACTTGCGCGGCCGAACGATACTCAGCCGCGCCGAGAGGACGCAGATGAACCGTCCACGCGCGATCCAGCGGCCGGCTCAATGCCGAAACGGGGTGATTGGTTCGTCGATCGGGCGCTCGAGACGGGTCTCGACTTCGTTCACTTCAACGGCGCGTCGGGAGAGTTTTTCTATCCGGAGATCCTCCCACCCGGCGTCGCGCTGCTCGACTACGACAACGACGGCGATCTCGATGTGTATGTCGTCCAGGGACAGATGCTCGGAGCCGGGAAGTCACTCACCGACGCGCTGCTGCCACCGCCGGCGCGGTCGCTTCCGTTGAGAGGACGTCTGTTTCGCAATGACCTGCAGGTGCGCGACGATGGCAGCCGCGTGCTGCACTTCACCGATGTCACCGCGCAGAGCGGCATCGATGCGCGGCAGTACGGCCTCGGCGCCGCGACGGGCGACATCGACAACGACGGCTGCGTCGACTTGCTGCTGACGAATTTCGGGACGAATCAGTTGTTCCACAACAACTGCAATGGAACGTTCACGGACATTTCGAGGCAGAGCGGGATCGAAGACAAGCCCGGCGTCGCGGTCGCAGCGGCGTTCCTCGATTACGATCGCGACGGCTGGTTGGATTTGTACGTCGGCTACAACGTCAATTACACGCTCGAGAACGGCACGCAATGCCCGAATGTGGCAGGCGTGCGCGACTACTGTCCGCCTCGCACGTACGGCGGACAACCGGATCGGCTGTACAGAAATGTCGGGCACGGCAAGTTCGTCGACGTGAGCGCCGCAGCGCTCGCCGGCGGAACCTTCGGCCCAACGCTCGGCGTATCGACCGCCGACTTCAACGGCGACGGCTGGATCGACATTTACGTCGCCAACGACGGCGTCGAGAATCTGTTGTGGATCAATCAGCGCAACGGCACGTTCAAGGAAACCGCGCTGCTGTCGGGTGCGGCGGTAAACGAGCTGGGCAAACCTGAAGCGAGCATGGGCGTCGATGCCGCCGATTTCGACAACGATGGAGACGAAGATCTGTTCTTCACGAACCTGACGGGTGAAGGACACGATCTGCTCGTGAATGATGGCGCCGGTCGGTTCGAAGACGTCAGCGCCCGATCGGGGATCGGTCCCGCCAGCCTTCCGTACACGGGCTTTGGCGCTGCCTGGTTCGATTTTGACAACGACGGCCTGCTCGACATCCTCACGGTGAACGGGAAGGTGGCCCTGGAAGGACGGGCGAACGGCAAGTTTCCCTACGATCAACGGAAGCAGCTGTTTCGGAACCTCGGCGACGGCCGCTTCGAGGATGTCACCGGCAAGGCGGGCAAAGCGTTCGCGCTGTCCGAAGTCGGCCGCGGAGCGGCGTTCGGCGACATCGATAACGACGGAGACACAGACGTGGTCGTCGCGAACAACAGCGGGCCAGTCAGACTCCTCGTCAACGACGTCGGCAACCGCAGTCACTGGCTTGGATTGCGCCTCGTCGGCGAGCGCCGGGATATGCTCGGCGCCACCGTCGCTATCGTGCGGCGTACCGGTCCAACGTTACGGCGTCGCGCGCGAGCCGACGGAAGCTACGCCTCAGCGAACGATCCGCGCGTGCTGGCTGGCCTTGGCCGATCGACGGAGAAACCGACGCTGCGAGTGCGATGGCCGGACGGCCGGACCGAGGAATGGGATAACGTCGCAATCGATCAGTACATCACGTTGACGAAGGGTGGAGGCCAAAAGCGACCGTGATGCGGACAATCGCCGCGCTGGCCGCCGTTGTCGCCGCCGGATGCGCTCCGCACCAACAACGGGCGGGGCTGCAGGCCGTGTCGCTGCCAGACTTGTCCAGGATGGTGCCGTCTGCGCAGACGCAGATCCGCGACAGTTACAAAGCGCTCACGCAGAAGATCGCAACGAGAAGTACTACCGTCGTCGAGCTCGCAGACGCGTACGGCGAGTTCGGTAAGCTGCTCATGGCTGCCGATCAGCGTGATGCGGCGAAGCCGTGCTTCCTCAACGCGCAAACGCTGGCGCCGGCCGACTTCCGCTGGCCCTACTATCTCGGTCACTTGCATCGGAAGAACGGCGATCTGTCGAATGCGGTCGCAGCCTTCGAGCGAGCGCTCCAGTTGAAACCCGCGGACGTCGCGACCCTGGTGTGGCTCGGCAACCTGCACCTCGATGAAGGGCATCCGGCACAAGCCAGCCCCCGGTTCGAAAGAGCTCTGTCGCTTCAGCCAAGCTCGCGGTCGGCGTTGTTCGGCCTCGGGCGGGTCGCGCTTGCCGAACAACAGTACACGCGCGCGATCGAGAACCTCGAAGCCGTGTTGCGGCAGGACCCGCAGGCCGCAGCGGTCCATTATCCGCTCGCCATGGCGTACCGAGCCATCGGCGATACGAAGCAGGCGGAGGTTCATCTGCGATTGCGCGAAGACCGCCAGGTGCTGCCGGCCGATCCGTTGATCGTCGAGCTCGAGACGTTGCTCGAGAGTCCCCAGACCTACGAGTCGCGCGGCATCCAGGCGCTGGACAACAAAGACTGGCCAGAGGCAGAGGCGTTGTTTCGCAAAGGACTCGAGCTTGCGCCCGACCACGCGGCGCTTCGTCACCGGCTCGGAACGGCGTTGTACATGAAGGGCGACGTTCGCGGCGCGGAGGATCAGTTCGAACACGTCGTGCGCACCTCGCCCGGATACCACCTGGCGCAATACAGTCTTGGCGTGCTGCTCCAGACGCAGGGCCGTCACGCGGAAGCCATCGAGCATTTGTCGGCCGCGCTGAAGACGAAAGCCAACTACACCGACGCGCGACTCCGGCTCGCCAACAGCCTGCGTCATGTCAGCCGGGCGGCTGACGCGGTTCTGCACTACGACCAGGTGCTGGTCGAAGCGCCGGACAACACGGAAGCGCGGTTCAATCGCGCAATCGCATTCGTTCAGCTCCACCGGTACCGCGACGCGCGCAATTCGCTGGCGGACGCGATGCAGACGCATCCGGATGAATCGTTGTTCGCGCACGGCCTCGCGCGCCTGCTCGCTTCCGCGCCCGACGACACGGTTCGCGATGGCGCCCGGGCGATCGCGCTCGTGCAGATGCTCCTCAAAAAGGACCAGCGAACGCTCGATCTCGGTGAAACGTTCGCGATGGCACTGGCGGAGTCAGGACGCTTCGACGAAGCGGCGTCGGTGCAGCGCGATCTGTTGAGAGGCGCCGAACAAAGTGCGTTGAAGGCCGTCGTGCCGCGCCTGGCGCACAATCTCGCGAAATACGAACATCGCGAACCTTGTCGTACGCCGTGGACAACGGACGAGCTGCCATGAACCTGGCGGTCTTACTCGCGCTCATCGTCAGTCTGCTCTTCGCGCAGCAACCGAAACAGGTGGTCGTGACCGGCGCTGTTCCCGACGCCGCCGGCGGGAGCCTGACCATCACGGGCGAGAACTTCGGCTTCGTGCCGTTCGTGACGTTGAATCTCGTGCCGCTGACGATCGATGCGGTCGGTGGCAACCGGATCGTCGCGGTGGCGCCGATCAAGTCGATGCCCGCCGGCACGTACGTTCTGACCGTCAGCTATGGACCCTCGCCCCAGGAGACCGGATCGTTTCAGCTCGTCCTCGGAGACGCGAACGATTCACGCAGTCAATCGTCGTCCGACGTTCCGGCGCCGTCGATTTCAGGCGCGAGCACCGATGCAGCCGCCAGAGTCGCCGACCGCGTTATCACGGTCGCCGACGTCGATCGCGAATGGCAGCGTCGCGATCCGGCGGGTTATCTGGGATTGATACGGCAGCTGTACGACAACCGCCGCCGCATCGTCGACGTCATGGTCGCCGACGAGTTGCTCGCACGCGAAGCGGCGTCACGCGGGTTGACGACCGAGGCGCTGCTCAAAGAGGAGATCCCGAAACGGACCATCACGATGCCGGAGTCCGCGGTAGTGTCGCTCTACCAGAGCCTCGGCGACCTCACGCGCGGGGCGACCCTGGAGCAGATGAAGCCGGCGCTCCGCGCGTGGCTCGAACGGATCTCGGAGCCCGAAGTTGCGAAGATGAACTATGTCGAAGAGCTGATGAAGGTGTCTGCGCGCGCCGAAGTGTTCCTCGCGCCACCGCGCGTTCAAGTCGATCGAACGCCGCAGGATGCCACGCTGGGATCGGACAGCGCGCCCGTCGTCCTCGTTGCGTTCGGCGATCTGGTCAGCGCATCGTACGCCCGGTTCGCGCAGGCATTCAGCAAGCTGACCGAGACGTTCGACGGTCGCGTCCGCCTGGTGTTCAAGAATCTGCCGCTCGTCGGTCCGGGTTCGATCGCCGCCGCCGAAGCGGCACAGTGCGCGAACGCCCGAGGCCGCTTCTGGCAGTATCACAACGCCGTCGTACTTCCGCCTGGCGCCGTTGATGCGGTGCGGCTGAAACAAGCGGCAGCGGACGCCGGTCTGGATCGCGCGGCATTCGACGCCTGCGTCGAACGACGACAGTATCAGTCCGTGATCAAGGACGCGATCGACGAGGCCGCCCGCTACGGGATCAAGAGCGTACCGAGCTTCCTCGTCAACGGCCGGTTGGCACCCGACCCGCCGCCGTTTCTTCCGCCGTTCGATTTCCTCAAACGCGTCGTCGAGGAAGAACTCTCGCGACAGACGCGGAAGCCGTAAGCGCGAGCGGCGTCGCTCGCGTCATCGCGCTCGGCGAAGTCCGGTCGATTCGTCGATCACCACCGGTTGATTGCCAGCTACGTCGGGGAATGTCTGCGCGGCCCCGGACGGCCATGTGATTTCGACCTTCGAGGCGCGCGTATCGCGGCCCAATCCAAACGTGAGCGTGAGATCGCTCTGCGACGCGTAGCTCGAGCCGCTGTGCACCATCTGCCACTGCGTGCCCGACGCGCTGGTCACGCGAACGATCGCTCCAAGCGCACTCTTGTTCGAGCGCCCACCGACGGCACGGACGCTCAGCCAGTTGTTTCGGTTTCCACCGTCGTTCCGAAAAAGATGCGCGGGTCCCGCAAGTGTCGCGACGGCGATGTCCAGGTCGCCGTCACCGTCGAAATCGGCATAGGCGGCTCCGCGCGCCATCATGGGCCGGTTGAATGCGGCGCCAAGCGACGGGGTGACGTTTTCGAACGCGCCGTTTCCACGGTTTCGCATCAGGAGCGGCGCCTGACTGAGGCGCGCTCGCGCATCCATCCCCTGCGACTCATCGGTGCCGCCGTTGGCCGCGAAGATGTCGAGGAGTCCATCCAGGTCGTAATCGAGAAAGAACACGCCCCACGTGACCGACAGCAGGCTCGCGCGGCCCACCGGCGATCGCGGCGCGACGTCGACGAACTGCTGGCCATCGGTGTTGTGATAGAGACCCAGCATCTCGTTCAGGAAGTTGCCGACGAGCAGATGCGGGCGGCCCGAGCGATCGTAGTCGGCCGCATCGGCTCCCATGTTGGCGCGAGCGGTCCCCTGCTCGCTCAGCGCGACGCCGGACCGCAATCCCTCATCGACAAAGCGACCGTGTCCATCATTGCGGTACAGCCGCGCGGGAACGCGGTCGCTGCCGACGAAGAGATCCGGCCACCCGTCCATGTTGTAGTCGAGGACGACGACGTCCATCGCCTTCGCCGTCTCGTTCAAGCCGGCCGCGGCGGTCACATCCTCGAACCGGCCCGCGCCACGATTGCGATACAGCTTCGGCGCGACCGGCTTGTACGCGTCCGGCCCGCAGTAGCCCTTCACTCCTTCCTGCGCACACGTGACTTCAACGTCAGGCGACCACTTCACGTAATGGCCGACGAATAAATCGGCCAGGCCGTCGCGGTCGTAATCGACCCACGCCGCGCTGACCGCGAAGTCCCGATTGCGAATGCCCGCGCGATCGGTGACATCGAGGAACCGGCCGCGACCTTCGTTGTGAAACAACCGTCCGCCTTCGACAGTCGTCACGAACACGTCCTCGCGGCCGTCGTTGTCGTAGTCGGCGACCGACGCGCCGAGCGCGTACCCCTCGACCGCGTCGAGGCCGCTGCCGGTTGCGATGTCGATGAACGTGTTGTCGTGGTTGTTGCGATACAACGCGCATCGCGATCGTCGAGGCGTGCGCCAATCCGTGCCGTTGACGAAGAGCAGATCGGGCCAGCCGTCCCCATCCGCATCCAGCACGGCGACGCCGCCCCCAAAGAGTTCCGGATAGAACTTGTCGCCCGCCGCGCCGTTGCGATGAACGAACGGGATGCCGGCACGCTCGGCGATGTCTTCGAATGTCATCGACGGCGGAGGTTGAATCGCGAGGACGATTGCGCCGAAAGCGGCGGTGTTCTTGAGGTCGAAGCGGATCATTTACATTGACAAGGCGGTCTGCGGTCCCATACTACGCGCAATCAGCAGAGGGGGCTCGATGCGTTCTCGCTGGAAAGTGATCCGTCTTGCCATCGCGGCGGTGCTCTGCGCGTCCACCACGTGGGCGCAACAGGCGGCGGGGATTTCGGGTGTGGTGCGCGACTCGTCGAACGCCGTGTTGCCGGGCGTCACGGTCGAAGCCGCGAGCCCCGCGTTGATCGAGAAGACGCGCCTGGTCACCACGGACGGCGAGGGGCGCTACAGCATCGTCGATCTCCGTCCGGGCACGTATACCGTGACGTTCTCCCTGCCCGGATTCTCGAATGTTGTCCGCCACGGCGTCGAGTTGCAAAGCGGGTTCACCGCGTCAATCAACGCCACGATGAGCGTCGGCTCGGTCGAAGAAAGCGTCACCGTGACCGCGGCGTCACCGGTCGTCGACGTGCAGAGCTCGCGACAGCAGCAGTTGGTGAAGTCGACCGAGCTCGAGGCACTGCCCGCCGGCAACATCGGATTGCAAACGCTCGCGTACGTGACGCCCGGCTTTGCCACAACGCAGGCGGACGTCGGCGGGACGCGCGACACGTGGTCGGCGCAGGGCGCGTACACGTTCTTCCACGGAAAGACAGGAACGCGCGCCTCCTACGACGGCTTCCGGAATCAGTACTTCATCGGCGCCGCCTCCGGCGTCGGATACATCACCGATCAAGGCAACATTCAGGAGATGCAGCTCGAGACGACCGGCATGGGCGCCGAGTCCGGATCGGGCAGCACCTCGCTGAACGCGATTCCCAAGAGCGGCAGCAACGTGTTCCGCGGCACCATCGACGGGTTCATTTCGACGAGCGGCATGCAGGGTTCGAACATCGACGACGCGCTGCGGGCGTACGGCATCAATTCGAGCGCGCAGGTCCAGCACATCTATCGCGCGGGCGCACAACTCGGCGGTCCGTTCAAGAAGGACAAGGTGTGGTTCTTCGCTGCGATTGGACGCTGGGGCTCGACGGTCAACGAGCCGGGCGCGTACTTCAACGCCGCGCAGGGTCAGTCGGGAATTCCGAGCGTGCCGACGATCACATTTGTTCCCGACGCGAGCCGGCCTGCCGCCAGCTATGACTGGTACCGAAACCACTCGCTGCGGACCACCTACCAGGCAACGGCAAGCCAGCGGGTGAACTTCTACTTCGACATTCAGAAGTCCTGCCGTTGCACGACGGGGCCGTTCACCGGTGCGAACGCGATCGAGTCGGAGCGCGGCTGGGACTGGTGGCCGTCAGGCGTCGTCCAGGGCACGTGGACGAAGCCGGTGACCAGCCGGCTGTTGCTCGAAGCCGGCGCGTCGTGGCAGGTCGCAAACTGGGTGAACTTCGCCGAGCCAGGCGTGCGGCGCGACGATCGATCGATTCTCGAGTTGACCGGCACGCCCACGATTCCGGCGAACTTCCGCTACGGCGCGACGTCGCTTCTGACGGCACCTATCGCACGCACCGGCCGGAGTGCCGAACGCTTCACCGCTTCGTACGTGACCGGCACGCACAATTTCAAACTCGGCGTCACCGACGAGCAGGCGTTCAACGACGAATCGCGGAGCCGGAACAACACGCCCGGCCCGGACTGCACAACGCCGGCCTGCGACGCGCTGAGTTACGACTTCTCCGGCGGAAGGCCGTCGCGTATTCAGTACTACGCCCAACCCTACTTCCAGCAGGAGCGCCAGACGGTCGAGTTGGGCCTGTTCGCGCAGGACGCGTGGACGATCCGACGCGTCACGCTCAATCTGGGTCTGCGATTCGACTACATCAACATGGGCTTTCCGGCTGCGGATCTGCCGGCCGGACCTTTCACGCCGGCGCGTCACGTGGACGCACTGAGCGGCGTCCCGGACTGGAAAGACATCAATCCGCGCGTCGGCATCTCGTGGGATGTACACGGAAACGGCAGAACCGCGGTCAAAGCCTCGGCGGGGCGCTACAACCAGCTGAGTCGCAGCGATATGACGCGCCGTTTCCATCCGTTCAGCTCGTCGATCTCGTCAGCATTCCGCAGTTGGACTGATCGGAACAATGATTTCGTCCCGGACTGCGACCTGTCGAATTTCGCGCTGAACGGCGAATGCGGGTCGATCTCGAATGTCAATTTCGGCAAGTTCCTCCCGCAGGCGACGCAGTTCGACGACTCCGTCATCAAACACAACCGCGATTTCCTCTGGGACATCAACCTCGAGGTGGATCACGAGTTGCTTCACGGCCTGTCGGTGAGCGCCGCCTACAATCACAACTGGGATGGCAACTTCATCGTCACCGAGACGCTGTACAACGGCGCGCTGCTCGGTCCCGACGCCTACGACGAGTTCTGCATCACGGTGCCGAACGATCCGCGGATACCGAACGGCGGCCAGAAACAGTGCGGCTACTACGACGTCAAGCCGCAGTTCTTCGGTCAGGGCACGCTGCGCGTGACGAATGCCAACGAGTTCGGAAAGGAAAAGCGGTACTGGGACGGACTGACGTTCGCCGCCAACGGCCGGTTGCCGCACGGCATCCAGCTTGGCGGCGGCGTCGATTTCGGCCGGCAGGTCGACGATCACTGCTTCACCGTCAACGTCCCGAATCAGCCGAACGACATCAACAACTCGCCGCTCAACGGCGGCGCCAGCGTCACGGCGATCAATCCGTTCTGTCGGATCGTGACGTCGTGGGGCGACACGCTTGATACGCGCTTCCGCGGGAGCTTTCCGTTCAAGGCGGGTCTGAGCGCCAGCTTCATTTACCGCAATACTGCCGGCGCCGTCGACAACGGACTGCTGACCGTCTCGTCTTCGCAGGTCACGTTCGTCAACCCGGCGCGGACCGCGCTCAACGCCGCGACGACCGTGATGCTCTTTACGCCGAATGCGGTGTACGGTCCTCGCTTCAACCAGCTCGATCTCGCGGTGAACAAGACGTGGCAGCTCGGTTGGGCGCGGTTGCGGACGGCAGTCGACCTCTACAATGCGTTGAATTCGAACTCGGTCCAGGGCGTCAACACGGCGTATAACTTGACTGCGAACACGTGGCTCAAACCGACGCAGTTTCTCGATCCGCGCCTGGCGCGCGTGACCGCCAGCATCGACTTCTGAGAGGTGATCGAATGAAGCGGTTCGTCCTGTTCGTCGCAGTCGCGATGCTGGCCGGGCCGGCGCCGACGTGGGCTCAGGGAACGCTCGTCGAATCGGCGATGCGCGCGGCGCAAGATCTCGCACGGACGTCGCCGTCGCCGAAGGCCGCGCGCGCCGCGCAGGCGCAGCAGCAGGCGCAGGGACTCGAGGCGAGCGGCATGTCGAAACGCAAGAAAATGATGATAGTGATCGGCGCGGCGGCGGCATTCGGCGTCGTCGCCTACTCGATCGATCGGAACGTCGTGAACAGTACGCCGTCAACGCTGGGCACCCGCAAGGATTGATTCTTTATGCGAGCTCAAAGGAACAGCCGGCGGATCGGAGTCGTCGTCGCGGGAGCACTCGTCGCGATAGTTGCCGCGGTTGGATCGCGAGCCGCACTGACGGCCGCCGCCGCGGCGGGGCCGGGCGATGTCACCTTCACGAAGGACATAGCCCCGATCCTGCAGCGCAGCTGTCAGGGCTGCCACCGGCCGGATGGAGTCGCGCCGATGTCGCTCGTCACGTACGGGGATGTGCGCCCGTGGGCCCGCGCGATCAAACAGCGCACCGGCATCGGGCCGCATGCCGGCGTCATGCCGCCGTGGTACATCGAGAAGAACATCGGCATCCAGCACTACAAGGACGATCCGTCGCTGAGCGATCTCGAAATCGCGAAGATTGCGAATTGGGCGGACAGCGGCGCGCCGCAGGGCGACCCCGCGGACATGCCGCCGGCGAAGAAATTTCTCGACCTCGACACCTGGAACATCGGCGCACCCGATCTCATCGTCAAGACGAAGGAGATCGTCGTCAAAGCGGGCGCGCCGGATTGGTGGGGCGAGATCGAAAGCGTGCCAGTCGGACTCGACGAGGACCGGTACGTCCTCGCGCTGCAGATTCGAGAAGTCAATGACGTGCCGAAGGATGGCACGGGTCGAGCCACCGTTGGTGGACGGTATGTGTTCCATCACATGATCTGGAGCACGCGGGAGCAGGGCCCGGACGGGCAAGTCGACACGAGCCCGGAGATTGGGATCGATCAGAGCAACAGCACCTCGTGGCCGGTGCACGAAGTGGGACGCAACGCCGATTTCTTCGATCCGAAGGGCGGGCGATTGCTCAGAGCCAAATCGTGGGTCGTTTCAAATTCCGTCCACATACACTCGAACGGCCGCGACACGAAGGCGCATCTCGAGATCGGCTTCAAGCTGGCGCCGAAGGGGTACAAGCCTGACTACAAGCGATCGCTGACACGCGGACTCGGCAACGGCGTCGATATCGACATCCGCTCGATGGAAGCCAACCAGCAGCTGCATGCGTACACGGTGCTGCAGGAGAACACGAAGATCACGACCTTCGAGCCGCACCTACACGCTCCCGGGATGCGGATGTGTCTGGAAGCGATCTGGGGCTACACCATCCAAACACTCAGCTGCGCCGGCTACGATCACAACTGGGTGCGCGGCTACGCGTACGAAGACGATTACGCGCCGCTGCTGCCGAAGGGCACCATCCTGCACATCATCGGCTTCATGGACAACTCGCCGTCGAACAGGAACATTCCCGATCCTCGGAACTGGCAGGGATCAGGCAATCGATCGATCGCGAACATGTTCATCGACCTCGGGATGGGCGTGTCGATGACCGACGAGCAGTTCCAGGAAGAAATGGCCAGACGCCGCGAAAAGCTGAAGCTGACGAGGAACGACGTCCAGATCGGTTGTCCGCTGTGCCTGGTGATTCCGAAATCGCCGGCGGCGACAAGTACGACGCGTCCGCCAGGGCGACAGAACTAACTTGCGAAAACTGCCTCTCGTTGCGGTGGCGATCGGCCTGATTGTTTTCGTCTCGCATGAGAGGACGACCGCGCAATCGCTGACCTATTCCAGCGGTCAAACCGTGTCGCCAGGGTACGAAGGGTGGGAAGAAAATTCGGACGGGTCGTTCAGCTTCCTGTTCGGCTACATGAACCGGAACTGGCAGGAGGAGCTCGACGTTCCGGTCGGTCCGGACAACAATATCGAGCCGAACGGACCGGATTACGGTCAGCCGACGCACTTCCTGCCGCGACGCAACCGCTTCGTCTTCAAGGTCCGCGTGCCGAAGGACTGGGGCGACAAGGAATTGATCTGGACGCTCACGACGCGAGGCAAGACCGACAAGGCGTACGCGACGCTACGGCTCGATTCCAAGGTCGACGACATCGTGAAGGCGTCGGAAACGGGGGCGCTCGGAGCGGGAACGAGCAGTCCCGAGGTTCGCGCGAACCGGCCGCCGACGATCAAGCTCGATGGCGACCGGCAGCGCACCGTGAAAGTCGGTCAGCCGCTGTCGCTCGTTGCCTGGGTCACCGACGATGGGGTGCCGAAGCGCCGTGGGCAGGGCGGCGTCGTCGGATCGAACACGCGCACGCGCGGCTCGGAGGAATTCGCGGCGTTGTTCGGCACTCGCAATCCGGCGATGATTCCTCCCTCGCGCGCGACGGTCGGAAAGGTCGTCGGCCTGCATCTGTCATGGTTCGTGTATCGCGGGAACGGCATGGTGAAGTTCGATCCGCCGCAGATCGAGCCGTGGGAAGACACGCGGACGGGCGCGAACTCGCCGTGGGCGCCGTTGTGGACGCCGCCCGATTTGCCGGCTGACGGAAAATGGACCGCTACCGCGATTTTCGACGAGCCGGGAACCTACGTCCTGTGCGCACGCGCCGACGATGGGGCGTTGGTGAGCGACGAGCAGGTCACCGTCACGGTCACGCGCTGATCACGCACGTCGCTGCAGCAATCAACTCCAAAGGGCGCACCTCCACGCAAAGCCGCCTATTTCGCGAGGGGAGTCGGTCGGACCTGAAACTTCACAACTTTTGGCCTGGTACCCTTGCCGCCTTCCTGGTGCCAGGGCGTGTACATCGAATAGCTCGACCAGAACCCGCGGCCTTTCCAGCCCGCATTCGAATCATCAATCCGTCCCGATGCCGCGCGAGCGGCGAATCCCAGCGGATAGGGAACGCGCAATGTCAACGTCGTCATCTGACCGCCTTGCGGCATCACAACGAAGAACGAGTCTGCGTTGACGTCGCCGGACAGCACCACGTCCTTTCCGAGGCCGAGCGTGTTGTCCCGATCGATCTCGGTCATGTACAGCATGTCCGTGCTGGAATAATCGGGGCCTCCCTGGAACGTGGGCCCGGGTTTCGTATAGACAGTCCATCCTTCAGGGCAGTGCTGCCCGGTGGCGCTCGGTCCATTCAGCACCTTGCACTTGCGGCGATCGAAACTCAGCATCTGATGAGCGCCGCGCCAGTTCTGCCAGACGAGGCCGTTGCTGTCGATGGCCACGCCTCCCGAACCGGGTAACGGCATTTTGTCAGGAGGCGGCACGTAGACCTCCGCCTTACACGTTTGCGGCGGGTTGGCCCCGAGCGCGATCCGCACGAGCTTCGTGTCTCTGACGCCGATGCCCGAGCACCACAGGCTCCCATCGATCGGGTTGATGGCATCCCCGTAGCATCCGAACTCGATCCGGTGATCCTTCTTGGGATCGATCGGTTGATTGGGCTCGGTCCACTCCGTGATCGTGCCGTCGCCGTTGGTGTCGAGCACGGCCGGACACCATCCCTGCGACGCTCGCGCGTCGTGAGTTTTGTCGAACACAACCGTGTCGATCCAGCCGATCGCGTTGTTCTGGCCGAAGACGATCGAGCCCTTGTCGTCGAAGTGGTTATGGTCCGCAGCAAAACAGGAGTCGATCGTCGTGAACTGCCCCGTCTTCGGGTCGTACACCTCGATCTGCCTGGCACTCGGACCGGGAAGCGGGAAGTACTTGGCGAATTTGTTCATCGCCCCGTCTTTGCAGAACGCGGGCTGTTGTTGTGGGGGTCGAATCCGTGCCGTCACCCACACGCGCCCGTGGCTGTCCATCGTCACGCTCCGGGGGTCGGCTGACCGTTGCCAAATCTTCTCGTCGCCCCAGAACGGCGACGCCGGCGTGTTCGTGTCGATCGGGGGTGCGCTCGATGGAACCTTGATCTGAGTCGCTGCGTTCTCGCGCGGATCGAGCACCGCAATGATGTCTGAACTTTGGATCGATCCGTAGACCCTCCCGTTCGCGTTCATCGCGGGCGTGCGCTCGTCGGTGGCGGCCACATCGGTCCGTCGACTGGTCGGAAGGGCCCAGTCCCACATCGAGATCACGAGGTTGCGCTCGAGACCCGCCGGACGCGGCGGGGCGTTGGGATAGGCGCCGGCGGCGATACGGTCGGTCCAATCGGCGTACGCCTTGCGCTGCGCCCCCATGCGCTTGAAGTTGGCGCTCATGCCCGGCCCGTTGGGTCCCACAGTCACATGGTGATCCCAGGCGTCAAGGCTGGATGCGTACGAGCCAAGATTCTTGGAAATTTCGCGGGTCACGCGGTCCCCGACTTGATGGCATGAGTAGCACGCCTTGGTTTCCAGAAGCACGTCCTTGTCGGACAGATCGCCTTTCGGAATCTCCATGAGGCTCAGCCAATAATTTGCCGGATAGACTTCGGCGGCGGCGCGCCCCTCCGGCGCAACGACAGCTTTGAGATCGAGATGCTGTCCCGGCTTCGCACCGACCCGTGCCGAGTCGACGAGCCCATACCCACGGACGAAGACCTGGTAGTTCGCTCGTGGGAGATCCGGCAGGACGTAGCGTCCCTGATCGTCGGTGACCACTATCCTCGCGAACTTCGTCGGCAGTTCAGAAGTTTCGGCGATCACCCACACGCCGGCCTCGGGACCTTTCGAGCTCGTGACGACGCCACCGATGTCATCGGGGTCGATCGCGACCGTGGCGGCGCTCCTCTGCTGCGCGTTGACCCAGGGTAACGAGGCCATCAGCACGCTCCCCACCGCCAACCAACGTACTCTCGGATTCATACGCAAGTTCATGTGCTCCCCCAATTCCATCAATCCAACGCGCCAGGCTGTGACGCTCACCTGAAGGATGCGCCTCGGCGGCGATTGCCGTTCAGCGTTGAGGAGTGCCTTGCAGGACTAGATCCACGCGAACCCTCCGATCCAGGGCCAGCGAAATGCGTCTGACGGCGGTTTGAAACCCGCTCAATTCACCCGTGACTTCGTACTCGCCGACGGCGAGGAAGGGAATCAGGAAGTTGCCGTCGCCCTCAGTGACGACGGTCCGTACGGCGTTCGTGGCAAGGTGCTTCACGGTGATCGACGCACCCGGCAGCACGCCGCCGCTCGCGTCGCGAACGACGCCGAGCAGCGTGCTCGTGGTCTGCGCCGTTGACGCTGCCGGCGTGAGCACGACCAGCAGCGCGTAGATGAACCGGCGAGCGCTCGATCGCATGGAGTCGTCTCCCTATGAGAGGTCGCCGCGCGACTTGTGATGATGTGGAAGAGGAGCCGACCGTACGCCAACGCCAGACGCAAGTCAATCGATAAACCCAACCGGTTGCGGTGATTGTTTCGATGCGCTTCATCGCGTGGTAGAGAATCACGCCCGGATAGAGACCGGCCTCGAAAGCGCCCAGCATGAAACGCAAAACGTAGGACTGCATCGCGGTCTTCACGAACATTGTCGCGGCGCTCGTCACGCCCCAGAGCAGCGCGATGCGCGCGAGCGTCTTTCGGGCGCCGATCCGCTGCAGCCAGAGGTCGCTCGGAATCTCGAACAGGAGGTACCCGAAGTAGAAGATGCCGGCGCCGAAGCCGAACACCGCGTCGCTGAAGGCGCGGTCCGCCAGCATCTGCAGTCTGGCGAAGCCGATGTTCGCGCGGTCCAGCCACGCGATCACGAACAGCAGGATCAGAACGGGCATGATCCGCCTCGCGATTCTGGCGTAGACGGCCTCGACGCCGCCGGCGGCGCCGCTGCCTGTCGCCGTTTCAGCGGGCACGGGCATTGACGGTTTGCGCGCTCTGGAAATTCGACAGCTGCGTCCGGACCGCCTCGATGGTCGCATGGTTGCTCGAAATCACCGGCAACCGGAAGCGGGCCTCGAGCCGGGCAATCGCATCGATCGCCTGCCAGTTGGTGCACGAGAGAAAAATGCAGTCGACGTCGGCATCGTCGATTCTCGTTTCGACGAAGTCGACGATTTCGTCCGGGCTGACCCGGCCGATGTCGCGATTGGCGAGAATGCCCATACCCGCGGTCTTCCTCAATTCGTAGCCCGCCTCGACGACGCATTGCGCCACGCTCAGTGTGAGGTCTTCCTTGTACGGTGTGAACACGGCCACTGATCGCGGTCGAATCGCCTTCAGTTGCTGCACGACCGATCCGACGACGGTCAACGAGTGGACGCCGGAAAGCTGTTCGATCCGGCGCGCAATCGCCGCGTCGCTCTCCAATCCGCCGAGGGATCCCGCCGACGTGCAGCCGAAGACGATGACGTGGGGCTCGGTTGTCTTGATCAGACGGACGGCTTTCGGCAGTTCCTCGTCGATCATGACCTGCTCCGCGTCGCGCGTCACCTGTTCGAGATAGATTCGAGACGTGCTGGTGACACAGCGTGCGCCGAGCTCTCGATGGAAGTCGGGCTCCATCACCGTGTTCGACGAAGGAACGATCAGGCCGACCTTGAAGTAGTTCGATGCCATGCGGGCGATTATCCGCGCTCACCCGCGTTGTGACAAGCTTGGCGCGCCGGGGAACGCGACATGCGCACGATGACTTTCGACGTGGACGGCGCCGCTCGGCGCTTCGACGTCCGACAACTCGTGATCGCCGGTTGGACCGGGCGCAGTCGGGAAGCGGTGGAGCATCACCTCGCCGAACTTGCCGCGATCGGCGTGCGACCGCCTCGGACGATCCCCTGTTTCTACCGTCTCGCGACCTCCCTGCTGACGAGCGCGTCGGACGTCGAAGTCGTTGGCGACGAATCGACCGGAGAGGTCGAGTTCGTTTTGCTTTCAGCCGCAGACGGCATGTATGTCGGCATCGGATCCGATCACACTGACCGCAAGGTGGAACCGTACGGGGTGACGGTGTCGAAACAGATCTGCCCCAAGCCGATCGGTCGGCCATTGTGGAAACTGGCCGACGTCGAGCCGCACTGGGATCGGCTCATACTTCGGTCTCATGTGACGCGAGGCCGTCAGAAGACGGTCTACCAGGAAGGATCGGTGAACAACATACTGATGCCGACGGACCTCGTCGCGAAATTCCCCGATTCGCAAGGAACGCTCGCGCCAGGGACCGTGATGTTTTGCGGGACGCTGCCGGTGCAGGGCGCGATCAGTTGGGGCGACAGATTCGAAATCGAAATGATCGATCCCGTCAGACACCGCACCCTGCAACACGAGTACAGCAGCCACACCCTGCCGATGGTCGACTGAGACCTGCGCCCGATCGCCTCAACAGCGGTCGCGTTGTTCGATGCCACGATACGGCCGCTGCTCGACAACATTCGTCGCGCGACGAACGCGAAAGCTGAGCGCGTACTGCGATGGAGGCCGCGGTCACGGGAGGACGCGATAGTCGCCACCGCGGAGAGTCTCATCAAGTTCGGGATCGTGAGAACGGTCGCTCGGTAAGTCCAAGTCGATCCACGAGCGCAGGGGGATTGGCGATAGAAAGTGGCGGGCCATCTGGGACGAGTTTCGCAACTGGCTCGTCGCCACCGCGTGAGCGGTTCTGATGCAAGGACAGGGATCGCACCCGATACCATGGTCCAGAGGTGCTATCTCACACATTGACTGTCTGGATGCTTGCGTATTCTTGCGACGCTTCGTGAACTCTTTGCGGCTGGTTTAGAGGTGGGTTTTTCGAGTTTCTTCGGCGTACGGCGTGGCCGAGCAGACGCGCGAGAGATCGGCATCCGCATCGCCTCGGCGCCGACCGGCGTCGTGTCGTGTCCGAAGTGTTGCGGCGCGGCGCCCCTGATCGCGGGCCTCGGATGCGCTGCCGGCCTGGCCGCGGCCATTGCGGCGACGCGCGCGATTCAGAGCCTGCTGTTCGGAATCCCGTCGTCCGACCCGGTGACGTTCGCGACGGCGCTCGCCGCCATCCATGTCATCGTGCTGCTTGCGAGCTACGCGCCGGGCGCGGCGGGCGGCCGCCGCCGATCCGGCGGTGATTTTAAGGACGGAGAAGGACGGGCGTGCAGAAACTATTCCTGGATGACCGTCACCGTGGCGTCGTTGCTGTTCGAGACATAGACGCGGTTATTCACAGGGTTGACCGTCACGAAGCTTGAATACAGAGGAACCAGTCGCAGCGATACTTCGTTCGTGTTCCCATCAATCACGACGAGATTGGTGGACATGGAGTCGGTCAGGTAGATTTTGTTCGTCACCTCGTTGATCGCGACGGAGCCGAGCGCCGCGAAGCCCCATTGCCCGTACGGAATCGCCACGTGAGCGGTCTCGCCCGTGGCTCCGTCGATGACCGTGACGTCGCCGTTCGACTGCCCTCCAGCCACGTAAATCTTGTTCGTCGCCGTGTTGATGGCAAGGGACACCGGCTGAAGGCCGGTAGGAATCTTGACCGTTTCATGCGTGGCTCCGTCGATCACGGTCACGTTGCCGGGCGCATAATAGAAGCCCGATCCCTGGACCGCGACGTACACTTTGTTCGTCAACGGGTTCACCGCCACTGAATACGGTGCTTCGCCGACAGGTATCGTCGCGATCGCCTGATTCGTGAATCCGTTAATCACCGTGACGTCGTTGCTCCAATCGTTCGCGACATAGACGCGGTTCGTCACCGGATTGACAGCGATGCCAATCGGGCGGTTGCCGACGGGGATATTCACCGTGCTGATGGTATCGCCGTCGATGACGGTCACGGTGTCGTTGCAGCAGTTCGCGACATAAGTGCGATTCGTATTCGGATTGATCGCCATTCGCAACGGTCCCGCGCCTACCGAGACGACCTTTCGTTTCTTTCCCTCTCCGTAACCGTAGAACACCGTCACGGTGTTGCTGTTCGAGTTGGAGATATATGCGTAGCCGGTCACCGGATTGACCACCACGAAAGCCGGGTTCAAGCCTGCAGGAACGGTTGATACGGCGTTGGTCACGCTGTCGATGACGCTTGCGTCCGCCTCCCCGTTGACCACAATCAGCTCATTCGTCTGGGGAATGATGGCTGATGCACCTGGGTTGGCGCCGACGGGCACCGTGAAACTGGTGAAGGCCGAAGCGACCGTTCCAAACGTCCACGCCAGGCCCGCGATTGCCAGCGATACCATCAGCGTTCGTCGTGTGATGTGCATTTCGGTGCGATGGGCAAGAAGTGCACCATGCGCCGCGGCGGCGGTCGTGGACTATTTCGCGCCTCGATGCGGTGACGCGATTCAGTGGCGGTGACGAAAGCTGCTGAGCCCTCACGAAAATGTAAACGATGTTACAGCGGGCTCGAGAATTCCAACGCCTCGTTTGCGATCGCGGCGCTGATCAGCGAGTTGAACAGCGTTATCGACTTTGCCACCGCGACGGTCCATATCTCGGGCGACGTGTTGCTCGGCGCCGTGCGCATCGTCGAGCACGAGGAGGTCGCACTCCTTGATGACCGGTTTGACGTTGAACAGGCGCAAGCTCGTCGACGCGATCAAGCGCGATCAAGAACGGCGTGTCCGCGATCGCCATCAAGGAGTAATTACTGGCGCTCCACCCCTCCTTCATCGCAGCGTTTCGGACTTGTATCGCGAGAAGGTAGCAGGCTTGTGCCAGGCGTGCCCTCGGACTTCACACACCGCTTCATCGCGCGACCAGGTCCGAAGCGCACCTGACTTGGTCAGAGCCGACGCTCCAACATTCATTCTGCGGGACCGGATGGCGCACCTCAAGCCTTCCCTCCGTTGGCACCCCAGCGCGCTGGAAAACGCGCGCCGGGGACCCCGCGCGGGTCGGCGCTTCGCGGGCCTGACCTGCGCCATCCGCTCCCGTGGAGCGCGGTTATCGGAGCGTCGCTGACGTGTGACGGTCACACCATGCCGACCATCACATAAGAGCCCAAGCGGCTCGATCGAGGCCGGTCAACGGCCGTCAGTCCGCTGTGCGGGCGGAGCGCCTTGACGGGACCGAGGAGAGCCGAAAAATCGACGTCGTGATCGTCTGGAATCGGTGACACGAACCAGGTATACGACGCTGCCGCCAGATGTTCTCGCCAGTCGGACGGTTGGCGAGTCGTTAGACAGCGACTGGCCCACGACGGTATCGTAGAAGGCTTGGAGCGCGCACAACGAGTTCACCGCGATCTTCGAGCGCGACGGCGATTGGTACATCGCGTACTGTCCTGAGATTCCTGGAGCGAACGGCCAGGGGCGTACCAAGGACGAAGCGCGCGAGAGCCTGGCCGCCGCGATCTC
>QHWB01000028.1 GCA_003222395.1 Acidobacteriota bacterium | reverse complement strand
TACGGGGGCCAGAAGACGCGGCTCCTGTTCCAGCAGCTGGCGGCACAGGTGCCGGTCGCCCACGTCTATTCGAGCGACTACGAGCAGATGAACAGCCTCATGTCGGCCGAGCTCCAGAAGTTCGCGCTCGGCAAGGAGACCGCGGCGCAGGCGCTGTCGAACGCCGCGAGCTCGATCAGGTCGCGGACCGGTCGCCACTGAACGGTGGATGACGCTGGCCGCTGACCCTACTGCCGCTCCGGCTCCGTCGGAACCGCGCAAGCGGACCGCCGGGGCCGGCCGGCGGCAGCGCTTCGCCCGTCACGGTTGGCCGCTGCTCTTCATCTCGCCGTTCTTCGTCCTCTTCGCCGTCTTCAGCCTCTACCCGATCGGCTTCTCGGCGTGGCTCAGCCTGCACGACTGGTCGCTGATCGGGCCCGCGCGGTGGGTCGGGCTCGACAACTACCACGCGTTGCTGCACGACGCCCTCTTCTGGCAGTCGATGCTGAACGCGGCGCTGCTGTTCCTGATCTACGTCCCCGCGATGACGTTCCTCGCGCTCGTGCTCGCGGCGCTCCTCAACAGCCGCTACGTACGGCTCGAGGGGCTGTGGCGGACGTTGATCTTCCTCCCGTACATCATGTCCGGCACCGTCGCGGCGGCGTTCACGTTCCAGCTTCTGCTCGACGGCGACGCGGGTTATGCGAACCGGCTGCTGTCGTTCGTCGGCGTGTCGCCGGTGCCGTGGCTCGGCTCGACGTGGTGGGCGCGCATCTCGGTCGGGCTCCTCGTCCTCTGGGCATGGCTCGGTTACAACATGCTGATCATGCTCGCCGGGCTCCTCGCGATCCCGCCGGAGCTGTCGGAAGCGGCGCGGGTCGACGGCGCCGGGCCCGTGCGCATCTTCTTCCGCATCACCGTGCCGCTGCTGCGGCCGGTAATCGTGTTCTCGGTCACGCTGTCGATCATCGGCACGTTCTCGCTCTTTACCGAGCCGCTGCTGCTGACGAACGGCGGGCCGGCGAATGCGACGACGACGCCGGTGATCCAGATCTGGCAGAACACGTTCTCGTTCCTGCGCGTCGGCTACAGCTCGGCGATGAGCTGGGTGTACTTCGCCGTCATCGTCGTCATGGCGCTGACACAGTTCTTCCTCGTCGGCCGGCGAGACAGGCGGTTCAGCGAACGCTGATGGCGATCCGGCGCGACAGCCTCGTGAAAACCTTCGTCTACGTCGTGCTGATCGGCATGTAGGCGTTCATGGACTTCCCGTTCGTCTGGATGGTGGTCTCGTCGCTCAAGCCGTTCGAGGAGATCTTCGCGGGACATCACTTCCTCCCCGAGCACTGGACACTCCGCAACTTCAGCGCGTTCTTCCATCAGACGAACGCGGCGCGCGCGCTGTTGAACAGCACGTACATCGCGACCGCGCAGACGGCCCTCTCGCTCTTCCTCTGTGCACTCGGCGGCTACGCGTTCGCGAAGTTCCGCTTCTTCGGGCGCGATGTGCTGTTCGCGTTCGTGATCGCCACGCTCGCGGTGCCGTTCGCGGTGATCGTCGTGCCGCTCTTCGTGATGATGCGCAACGACTTCCACTGGGTCGACACGCCGTGGCCGCTGATCGTGCCGTGGGCTGCGAACGCGTTCGGGATCTTCTTCATGCGGCAGTACATGCTCTCGATCCCCGACGAGTTGATCGACGCGGGTCGCGTGGACGGCGCGTCGGAGATCAGGATCTTCCTGCGGATCATCCTGCCGGTCGCGAGACCGGCCCTGATCAGTCTCGGGATCATCGTCTTCATCGCGAGCTGGAACAACTTCCTCTGGCCGCTGGTCGTCCTCCCATCACCGAGCCAGTGGACGCTGCCGCTCGTGCTGCGGTCGCTGCAGGGCGCGCCGGGCCGGACGCCCTACGACGTGCTGATGGCGGCGGCCGGCCTCGAAGTCGTCCGCATCGCGGAGTTCTCGTGGGCCCGACTCGAGCCTTCGCAGGGTCGCTTCGAGCTCGATTGGCTCGACGACGCGATCGGCGTCCTTGCCGACCGCGGACTGGAGGTGATCCTCGGCACGCCGACGGCGGCACCGCCGATCTGGCTCGTCGAATGCCATCCCGAGATCCTCCCCATCCATCCGGGCGGGCGCCGGCACGGGTTCGGCCATCGCCGCCACTACTGCCCGAACCAGCCGGCGTTCCACGCCGCCGCCGACGCGATCGTCCGCGCGCTCGGCGAGCGGTACGGCTCCGACGCGCGCATCGTCGCCTGGCAAATCGACAACGAGCTCGGTGGGCGCTGCGTCTGCGAGCGCTGCGTCGCGTGCTTCCAGGGCTGGCTGCGAGAGCGGTATGGGTCGATTGCGAACCTGAACGAGAGCTGGGGCACGATCTTCTGGAGCCAGACGTACGAGGACTGGTCGCAGATCGAGGCCCCGGACGTCACGCCGGCATCGCAGCCCGACGGATTCCGGCCGCTGGCGCCGAACCCGTCGCTCGCGCTCGACTACCGGCGGTTCATGTCCGACAGCTACGTCGCGTTCCTCCGCCGGCAGGTCGGCGCGCTCCGCAGTCTCGCGCGCCCGGAGCAGGAGATCACACACAACCTCATGGGCTTCAAGTTCCCGGAGATCGACTACCACGCGCTCGCGGCGGAGATCGACGTCGTCTCGTGGGACAACTATCCGGTGCTCGATCCGACCGCGCGCTGGTCGTCGCCGGCGCTCGCGGCCGACGCGATGCGCGGGTTGAAGCGCGCACCGGTCTGGGTGCTCGAGCAGCAGGTGGGCGCGATCGGCTGGGAGATGGTGCGAACGCCACGCCGCGGCCAGCTGCGGCTCCTCACGTACCAGGCGATCGCGCACGGCGCGGAGCTCGTCGGCTATTTCCGGTGGCGCACAGCCCGCTTCGGCACCGAGCAGCACTGGTACGGGATCCTCGATCCGCACGGCGAGCCCGGCGGGCGATACGAGGTCGTCAAGGAGCTCGCCGCCGAGTTGCGCGACGCGCGCGACGTGCTCGCCGGCGCGACCGTCGCGGGGGATGCCGCGATCGTCCACGACTACGATTCCCGGTTCGCGCTGCAGGCGCAGCCCACGAACCCGTCGCTCGGATACGAGGAAACGATCCAGCGGCACTACGAGGGGCTCGCGCGACTCGGCCTCGGCATCGACGTCGTGTCGCCGACTGCCGACCTGTCGCGATACCGGCTCGTCGTCGCGCCGAACCTGTACGTCGTCGACGAGGGCGTCGCGGAGCGCCTGCGACTGTTCGTCGAGCACGGCGGCACGCTCGTGCTCGCACCGCGCGCAGGCGTCAAGGATCGCTGCAACATCGTTCCCGAGCGCCCGCCGCCCGTCTGGCTCGACGAGCTCGCGGGCGTCGAGGTCGTCGACTTCGCGAGCTCGCTGACCGGCGCGACCGCCCGCTTCACGGGCGTCGACGGCAGGCCGGACGGCGTGTTCGAGGGCTGGTGGGAGCAGATCGAGCCGCGTGGTGCCGTGGCGACCGCCGTCTACGAGGACGGCGACTTCGCGGAGACCCCCGCGATCGCGGCGCACGCGGTCGGCGCGGGCCGCGCCGTCTACGTCGCCGGCGCCGGCGACGTCCCGACGCTCGTCGCGCTCTATCGCTCGCTCGCGGCCGAGGCCGGCCTGGAGCCCTTCGACCTGCCCGAGGGCGTCGAGCACGTCCCGCTCCGGCGCGGCGACGGCGTCCGCCTGTCGGTGCTGCTCAACCACGCCGACTGCGAGCGCTCCGTCGAGCTGCCCGGCGCCGAAGCCGTGACGCTACCGCGCTTCGGGGTCGCCGTCCTGGAGCGCGTTCCTTCGACCGTTGAGGCGCAGTGAAGATCGTCGAGGTCCGTCCGCTCGTGCTCGGCACTGCCTGGCGCAACCTCACCTTCGTGGTCGTCCGCAC
>QHWB01000027.1 GCA_003222395.1 Acidobacteriota bacterium | reverse complement strand
TCGCATTGGGCGGCGTGAGACACGGATTGGCGGCCTTCACCGTGACCCACGGCCTGATGTCGCCGCTGAACGATCCGACGGCGACACACACCACGAACAGGAAAACCACAACACGCCGCAGCTGCTTGATCAGAGTTCGCATTCGTATCCTCGAAACGGAAAAGCGTGAACGATTTGCTCCGGGCATTGAGCAAAGCGGTGGCCGCATCGTGCGGGGACACGAAGGCAGGCGAATGTGTCAGTTACTTGGCGTTTCCGCGCGCTTACCCGGAAACGCCGCCAGAAAAGTCTGCGTGAGAGGTGACTATTGTCTACGGAATTCACCGCGTCAGCGCTCGGCGAGGTGCTGACTGACGGCGAACAGCGCGAGCTCGAGACGATTGGTGACGTGAAGCTTGTTGTAAATCCGCGTCAGATGATGCTTCACCGTCTCCTGACTGAGCGAGAAGCGCTGCGCCATTTCCCTGTTGCTGTAGCCGGCGGCGACCGCGCTGCAGCGCCTTGACGACCTCGTCGCGCTCGATATTGGCTGTCAGGAGAATCGTGCGCGTCACCAGCGGCACGCCGTTGAGCGCGCGCAGTACTTCGAGGCCCGGCGGGCCCGGCATCGCGAGATCGAGCTTGGTCTTATCCATGGGCCTCGCGCGACACCCACACTTCGACGCGCGCGCCCTGACCGGGCGCGATTCGATGGCGAGCGTGCCGCCGATCAATCGCACGCGCTCCTTGATGACGCTGTGTATCGCGGTCAGATCCGGCCGCGGGTCGTTGCCTTGTGAATGCGCGAGCCGGCAGCTCGCAATCGTCGCGGCCATCGCCCGGAGCGAATTGTCCGGCGCTCGGCCAGTTCGGTTCGGACAAGGCGGCCCCGGCAAATCACCGTCGCCGCCGAGTTCCATCGGCAGCGCCAACCGGGTCTCAACCGGTGTCTGAATCGACATGGGGTCATTCGTGTCGAAACACGACCCTGAGGCTGCTGATGACGACAGTCCGCGCGGCACTGTCGCCACCGTGACGTCGGGCGCGACTGGCATACCTTCACGCTCAGGCATACCGCTTCTGCGTTCGAGCACGAGCGCGCGAGCTCGAGCATACGCTGGTGATCAGGTTGCCTGCGCCGACGCGCGCATTCGGCATTGATAGCGACTTCGTTGCTCGGCCGAGAGCTTCTCCGCGCGCGCCAGGCTTCGCTTTAGTTCCATGACGTCCGAGCGCGGCGGCATGAGGATTCCTTCCACGACCCCTGCGCATGCTATTTAGCGCAACGGAAACGGATCGGTTGGTGCCCACGCCATCGCACCTGTTTCACGCCTTACTCACGTGGGCAATGCGACGTCAGACAGTGCGCATCGCGCGACTCATTCTGGGTGCTTGAGCGTTCACGTACCAGCGTGTCGTAGCGGCTTCGCCCGGGTACGACGGTTGCTGACACGGACGGCCGGTCGTTCCCGAGCCGGACGATATTCCTTGAGACGGGAGGTCAGTTACGTCGCTCATGTATGGCCGTCATCGGCAGAGGCCAACAGGGGCTTAGTCAACAGGTTTGGCGACCGCGCTGCGGGAGGCGAGGAGCAAAAGACAATGACGATCAGAACGGACACGAAAAGAAAGCGGTTCGACGGTGAAATTCTCGCGTTCAGCTTGGCTGCCGCTGCTCTGTTCGGGATGGCCTCGCAGGCCGGCGCCCAGACGACCACCACCACAGAAACCACGCGGACTCAG
The DNA here is from genome assembly GCA_003222395.1 of Acidobacteriota bacterium. Lineage (GTDB taxonomy): Bacteria > Acidobacteriota > Vicinamibacteria > Vicinamibacterales > CAVVIG01 > Gp6-AA45. The sequence continues at coordinate 7,617 of QHWB01000027.1, read as the reverse complement.
CTCACCGCCACGGTGCCCGACCAATGCACGAACGAGAACGTGAACGTCGCCTTTGATGAGACACACAAATCACAGACACAAACCGGCCCAAATTTTACGAGGATTAGCGACACATTTCACGATCAGGGAACCGGGACCGGAGCGGCATCAGCGGCGCAATATCAGTTTTCGAGCATGTCTACGAACACGTTCCGAGCCAGTTCGCAGAATTTCTATGCTCGGATCCTCATCCGGGACCATCTTATTCGCCAGGGTTCGGCGGTGCCGGGAGACGATCTTTTCGTCTTGCAAACGATACTTCTCAACGTCACCAACGGACATGGCACATTCAAAGTCCAGAACGTCCAGGGCGAATGCAGGTAGCTGAATAGGGCGAGTTCATGATCCGGAGACAACAATGAATATCTCGACAGCGCGAGGCACACGCTATAGAACGAGGCTCCTTCGGATATCATTCGCCGTCGGAGCGCTTACGATCGCTCAGCACGCACACGCGCAGCTCCTCTCGCCAGTGACACTCAACTATGCCTTCAGCGTCCCGATCGCAAAGGTGATCCCCAACAGTTGCACCGGCGGTTTCGTTTTGGTGAAGGGTACCGTGAAGCTTAGCGTCACAACGGTTCAGGGTGGCCAAGTTCCATTCGCGGTCGGCGTCACATATACCAGCAGTGGAAGCGGCCAGGACGTGCTGGCGGACGGAACGCTCGTCCTTGATGGCACTCAGAAGGCGAATTACGTCTACTCGTCGCAGACCGTAACCGACGCTGGCTTTCCGGCCACGCCGCAGGATTTTATGCAGGATCCGGCGGTGCGAGATTATCTCGTCCGCTCAAACGGCGATCAATCCGATGAGTTGCTCGTCGACACCGCCATCGACCTCACGTTCACAAACGGTGTTCCGAGCGCTCCCGTGCTTCAGGGGCTCAGCGTAGCGTGCAGTTCGATCCCATAGCTTGCGCGCGAGAACCATCGGGGGCGCGAACGCCCCCGACAGTGTTCCGGATTTTCGCAACGCGGAAGATTTGAACTACTTCAAGAACATCACCGTGCTCGGGCTCGTCGACGACTGTACCGCTGCGGCATCGTCCGGTGCGCTGATGCCCGCGCTGTCCTTCTGGTTGTCGTAGATGACCTTGCCCGTTACCTTGTTCCAGATCTTCACCCGCACCTTGTCCAGCGTGGTCGTGTTGTCGACGACCGATACGAGGAAATAACACGGGTCGGTGACGCCGCTGGCCGCGCCCTCGCCTCTCAGCCATGACTTGTTGCCCGAAATCACGAGCCACTTCATGCTGAGACTCGAGAAGGTGAAGCCAGCGGCAGAGTAGCTGAATCTGAACGCGTTGGTGAGAGCACCGAGGGTTCCGTCGGCGCCGTACTTTGCAGTGAGCTGCGATATGCTCGCCGTGCCTGCCACCGACGGATTGGCAGTGTATGACCCGACTGGTGAGTTGATGGAGCCCACGCCGGTTTCAGAGCCGGCTAACAGATCGATGACGGCCACGTACTGGAAGACCGACGTCGCCGACGCGTTCGCAGCATTCTTCACGGTCAGCGTGACCGTGTAGACGCCTGCGGCCGTATACGTCCGGCTGCCGCTCACCGACGTTCCGCTGATCGTGCCAGCTGACGTTGTCCCGTCACCCCAGCTCCACGTCGCTGTCTGGGCGTTCGTGACGCTGGCGGTACCCGTGATCGCCACGCCAAGTTTGACCGGATCCACCGGGACGTTCCAGGTGATTGCACCCACCGTCGGCGGATTATTCACGGCCGTCACGGTCAGCGACACGGTGGCAGCCGCTGAATCGACCGTCCCGTCATTTACCTTGAACGTGAAGCTGTCGGCGCCGACGTACCCGGCCGCCGACGTGTACGTCACGTTCGGCGCAGTCCCGGTCAAGGTGCCGTGCGCAGGAGCGGCAACGATCGAGTAGGTGAGCGGATTATTGTCGACGTCACTTGCCGTCAGCGTGATGGACCTCGCCGTGGCCGTCGCCGCCGTCACCGACTGCGCATTGGCGACAGGCGCGTGGTTGACGGCGGTCACTGTGATCGTCACGGTCGCCGCCGTCGACACCAGGGTGGCGTCCTTCGTGGTGAACGTGAAGCTGTCCGGCCCGTTGTAGTTGAGCGCCGGTGTATACGTCATGTTCGGCGCGGTGCCGGTCAACGTGCCATGCGCCGGCTGCGTCGCGATGGCATACGTCAAGGTGTCACCGTCGACGTCAGATCCGCTCAGCGTAATCGCTTTCGCAGTGTCTTCCACCGTCGTCACCGACTGCGCATTGGCGACCGGCGCGTCGTTGACGGCCGTCACGGTGATCGTCACGGTCGCTGCCGTCGACACCAGAGTGGCATCCTTCACCGTGAAGGTGAAGCTGTCGGGCCCGTTGTAGTTGAGGACAGGCGTGTAGGTGACGTTCGGCGCCGTGCCGCTCAACGTGCCATGCGCCGGCTGCGTCGCGATGCTAAACGTCAACGCGTCGCCGTCGACGTCAGAGCCAGTGAGCGTGATCGCCTTGGCCGTGTCTTCGGCCGTCGTCACCGACTGCGCATTCGCAGTCGGCGCGTGGTTGACGGCCGTCACGGTGATCGACACGGTCGCGGTTGCCGACGTCAGCGCCGCATCTTTCACCGTGAAGGTGAAGCTGTCGGGCCCGTTGTAGTTCAGCGCCGGCGTGTAGGTGACGTTCGGCGCGGTGCCGGTCAACGTGCCATGCGCCGGCTGCGTCGCGATGGCATACGTCAAGGTGTCACCGTCGACATCAGATCCGCTCAGCGTAATCGCTTTCGCGGTGTCTTCCGCCGTCGTCACCGACTGCGCGTTCGCGATGGGTGCATCGTTCACCGGCGTCACCGTGATTGACACGGTCGCTGCCGTCGACACCAGCGTGGCGTCCTTCACCGTGAACGTGAAGCTGTCCGGTCCGTTGTAATTGAGTGCCGGCGTATAGGTGACATTCGGGGCCGTGCCGCTCAACGTGCCATGCGCCGGCTGCGTCGCCACGGCATACGTCAGCGCATCGCCGTCGACGTCAGACCCGGTCAACACGATCGGCGCGGCCGTATCTTCCGCCGTCGTGACCGACTGCGCGTTGGCGACCGGTGGGTCGTTGACGGGTGTCACCGTGATCGTCACGGTCGCCGTCGTCGACACCAGCGTGGCGTCCTTCGCGGTGAAGGTAAAGCTATCCGGTCCGTTGTAATTGAGCGCCGGCGTATACGTCAGGTTCGGCGCGGTGCCGCTCAACGCGCCATGCGTTGGGCCCGCGACGACGCTGTAGGTCAGCGGGTCTCCGTCGGCGTCGGTCGCCGTCAACACGACCGCCCTGGCCGTATCTTCTGTGGTGGTCACGGTCTGCGCAGCCGCGACGGGCGCGTGGTTCACGTGCACGACCGTCAGACTGACCGTCGCCGCCGCCGAATCGACCGTTCCGTCGTTGGCCTTGAAGGTGAAGCTGTCGGGGCCGAAGTACCCGGCGGCCGGTGTGTACGTCAGGTTTGGCGCCACGCCACTCAGCGTGCCGTGCGTCGGCGCGGCCACGACTGCGTAACTCAGCGGGTCCCCGTCGACGTCAGTGGCCGTCAGGCTGATCGCCTTGGCGGTGTCCTGGTTGGTCGTGACGCTCTGCGCGTTCGCCACTGGCGGATCGTTCACCGCCGCCACCGCGATCGCCACGGTCGCGATGTTCGAGTTCAGCGCGCCGTCGTTGGCCTTATACGTGAAGCTGTCCGCCCCGTTGTAGTTCGCCGCCGGCGTGTACCCGGCGCCGCGATCGTCAACACCGTGTCTTCCGTCGCCGCGTAGCTGTCGTTGGCCGCCACCGGCGGGTCGTTGACCGCGGTCACCGTGATGCTGACGGTGGCGGCGCTCGAGTCGACCGTGCCGTCGTTCGCTTTGAACGTGAAGCTATCGGGCCCGTTGTAATTCGCCGCCGGCGTATAGGTCAGGTTTGGCGCCGTGCCGCTCAGCGCGCCATGCGTCGGCCCCGCGACGATGCTGTAGGTCAGCGGGTCGCCGTCGGCGTCACTCGCCGTCAACACGACCGCCTTGGCCGTATCTTCTGCAGTCGTCACGGTCTGCGCAGCCGCGACGGGCGCGTGGTTCACGTGCACGACCGTCAGACTGACCGTCGCCGCCGCCGAATCGACCGTCCCGTCGTTGGCCTTGAACGTGAAGCTGTCGGGGCCGAAGTATCCGGCTGACGGTGTGTAGGTCAGGTTCGGCGCCACGCCGCTCAGCGCGCCGTGCGTCGGCGCGGCCACGACCGCGTAGGTCAGTGGGTCGCCGTCGACGTCGCTGGCCGTCAGGCTGATCGCCTTGGCCGTATCCTGGTTGGTCGTGACGCTCTGCGCGTTCGCCACTGGCGGGTCATTCACCGACGTGACGGTGATCGTCACCGTCGCGACGTTCGAGTTCAGCGTGCCGTCATTCGCCTTATACGTGAAGCTGTCCGCCCCGTTGTAGTTCGCCGCCGGCGTGTAGGTGAAGCTGCCGTTCGCGTTCAGCGTCACCGCGCCGTGCCCCGGCCCGACGACGATCAGCGCCGTCAACGGATCGCCATCGACGTCGCTGTCGTTCGCCAGCACGCCCGGCGCCGCGATCGTCAACACCGTGTCTTCCGTCGCCGCGTAGCTGTCGTTAGCCGCCACCGGCGGGTCGTTGACCGCGGTCACCGTGATGCTGACGATGGCGGCGCTCGAGTCGACCGTGCCGTCGTTCGCCTTGAACGTGAAGCTATCGGGCCCGTTGTAATTCGCGGCCGGCGTATACGTCAGGTTCGGCGCCGTACCCGTCAACGTGCCGTGTGCCGGCTGCGTCGCGATGGTAAACGTCAACGCGTCGCCGTCGACATCAGATCCGGTGAGCGTGATCGCCTTGGCCGTGTCTTCCGCCGTCGTGACCGACTGCGCGTTGGCGACCGGTGGGTCGTTGACCGGTGTCACCGTGATCGTCACGGTCGCCGCCGTCGACACCAGCGTGGCGTCCTTCACCGTGAAGGTGAAGCTGTCGGGGCCGTTGTAATTGAGCGCGGGTGTATAGGTGACGTTTGGCGCCGTGCCCGTCAACGTGCCGTGTGCCGGCTGCGTCGCAACGACATACGTCAACGCGTCCCCGTCGACATCAGATCCGGTCAGCGTAATCGCCGCAGCCGTGTCCTCGGCCGTCGTCACCGACTGCGCGTTGGCGACGGGCGCGTCGTTGACCGCTGTCACCGTGATCGACACGGTCGCGGCAGCCGACGTCAGAGCGGCATCGCTCACCGTGAAGGTGAAGCTGTCGGGGCCGTTGTAATTGAGCGCGGGTGTATAGGTGACGTTTGGCGCCGTGCCCGTCAACGTGCCGTGTGCCGGCTGCGTCGCAACGACATACGTCAACGCGTCCCCGTCGACATCAGATCCGGTCAGCGTAATCGCCGCAGCCGTGTCCTCGGCCGTCGTCACCGACTGCGCATTCGCGACGGGCGCGTGATTGACCGTGGCGAGTCCCGGGAAGCCGATCGTCACGTCGTACACCACGGGCGTCTGCGATGGATCGGTCGCCGTGAGATCCGCCTTGTACTGAACGTAGCGGGCCGTCGTGCCGATGGCGCCGCCGTTGGCGCCGACCCCGGTGAACGGCGTCCAGGTGCCGTCAGGCGTCGGCGTGTTGCCGGTGTGGACCCGCACGGTCAAGCTGGTGCCCGCCGGCGTATCCGCGGTCCACGCGAGCGCCCCCCACGCGACCGGTCCGTTCGCGTCGAAGACGCGCGAGAGGAACGTCGTCGACACGGCATACGGGCTCATGTGCACCCAGTCGACGCGGACGCTGTTGCCGTCGACGATGAGGTCGCTTGCTGACGGCGCGGCCGGTCCCGGCGGCGGAAACGAGTGCTGCGCGATCAGCTGCCCGTCGACGAAGTAGGTCGCGCTCGTCGACGTCCACATGATGCGGAACAGGTGCGGCGCGTTCAGATAGGCGCTGCCGATGTTCGTGATCGATTCGTTGCTGCCGAGGTTGAGCGTCGTCCTGGCCGATAACGTCGAGCCGTCGCTGCCGGTCGTGAAGATGGCCCAGGGTGGACTGCTGAAGGTCGTCGATGATCCATCGATCGCTCCGAGTCCCACGTGTTCGTTGGGCGTGCCGCTGAACGTCGCGACGAACTCGATCATGTGGTCCGGGGTGAACACGCTGTCGGTGCGCACGTTGGCGCCGTCCAGCACGAGCTGTCCACCGGTGACAACGGCGCTGCCGCCCGGCGCCAGGATCGTGGCCGACCAGCCGGCGGGCAGCCCCGTGGCGGTCACTTCGGCGGCGGAGAATTCGGTCCCGACAGTCGGCTTCAGCAGGAGCTCGCCGTTCGCGCGCTCGCCGATGTACCCGTTGGCATCGAGCGTCCCGCTCGTGAAATCGGCGACCGTGGTGTCGACGAAGTGCGCCGACGACACGGTGAAGCTGGCGGGCGTTCCCGGCGCAATCGCCGAGTTCGACGACACATCGGTCGACGTCACGCGGTAGTAATACGTCGTGTTCGCCTGCAGGCCGGAGAGGGTGACCGCGTGTGACGTGACGCCGTTCCCGCCGGTTACCGTTTGCGTCAGCGCCGACGGCGACAGACCGTATGTCACGCTGGATGAAGATAGCTCGTCGGTCGTCCACTGGATGATCGCGGTCGTCGCATCGAGTTGAACGGCGGTCAATCCGGAGATCACCGGCGGCTTGACATCGGTCGTGACGGCGATGGTCGGGCTGAACACGACGTCGACCCAGTAATTCGCCGCGTTGAGGCTGTCGCTCGGAAAGCCCGCGCCGCCGTGGAACACGCCGTTGCCGCCGCTGATACCGTTGGCGAGCGCATGCAGCGGCGGATTGTCGTGGCCGGACGATTGGAAATACAGGGAGTCGAAGCCGTAGTGACCGTTCGGCGCGAAATACGACGCCACGTACGTCGTGTTGGCCGCAATCGCGACCGGTGTCGCGAACGACACTTCCTGCCAGCCGTACGTCGTCTCACCGGCGAACGTCGCGGCCGCGAGCGGCGCTCCCACGCTGGTCCAGAGATGACCGACGTGCGTCCCGGTGTTGCCGGGGCCCTTGTAGAAGCGGATGCCCGTGACGTACCCGTTGACGTCCGATCGGAATTTGACGCCGAGCTCCTGCGCGTTCGGATCGCTGACCGAAGCGATTCCCGGCGTTGGGGCCGGGCTCCAGATCGTGACGTGTTCCTGCGCAGGCGTCTGAATCGCCACGCTCATGCCGACGCCCGGCACCTCGAGGTTGCCGCTGTCGTCGACGGCGCGGCTGCGAATGACGGCCGACGTGCCGGCGGGAATCCACGTGTAGCTCCAGGTTTCACGGCCGTCCGCCGGATGCCACGTGGCGCCGCCGTCGACCGACACGTCGACGCCGCCCACCACGCCGCCGACGTCCGATGCGGTGCCTGTGATGTTGATCGGCGTGCTGCGCTCGATCGTGGTGCCGAGCGCGAACGCGTCGATCGCCGAGGTCGGCGCGACCGTATCGGTCGAGGCGCTCGCGACGTGCAGACCGGTGGCGGTCAGGAGCGAGCCCGCCGGCACGCCCGGCTGAACACCCATGTCGGCGAACAGGTTCACCATCGCCTGCTGCATGCTGAG
>QHWB01000029.1 GCA_003222395.1 Acidobacteriota bacterium | reverse complement strand
ACGGCCGAGAAGGAAATCGTCTCACGAGTCACTTTTTCATCGTCCTGCTAGAAAGCAAATCGACGACAAGGTGAGTCAGAAGCACCGAAAAAAGACTGAAGCATGGAAGCGGGACGAGTCGTTCTATGCAGACGTCGCGGCCCACCTCCGAGCAGTCAAGGCCGCGTGGCGAAATCCGACGATTCACGTGAGACGGGACTATACGCCGGAACAGGCGGAGGAAGTTTACTTACACGTTGGCATCTTCATGCGTCATCTCGCTGAACGACTTCAAGAACCAGAACGCCCTATCGGCGCTTCGTCTGGCGACGTTGAGGCCGAGACTTAGTGGGCTGAGCCTTGGTCGCCAACAAGACGCGGCGTAGGCCGTCGTTGAACCGTTCCATGGTGCCCACCGGATCATCGGCGGGCACGTCTGGCACGGAGTCTTTGGTGCGAGGCACTTTCTTCATAGATGCGGAATTTCAAACTTGAGCGAAAAGTTTGGTTGTTTCTGTCGTTCGGCCTCCAGCCACACCTTGATGGCGTTACCGAGTCTTTCCGCTTCCGTCGGAGCGCCCATGCTGCGCTGTTCACGCCACGGCGTTGAACAAACGGGACATTCGTCCGGAACGCGAATTGTCTGATTGAGCTGGAGCGATAACGATGCCTGACATTTCGTGCAGGCCACGCGCATCGCGATCAAGTCGGATGGAGTGATCACGGTGATCTGCTCAACGGTCATCGTCGCTTCTTTCCACGGCGCAGTTGCGGTAGGGCTTTTTCAGCACGTTTGCGGCAACTCCGAGCCGGTCAGGGCAGTGTAGGTGAGACGCTTGTTAATGATGCCCTTGAGCGCGTGCGCGAACCGCTCCGCATCGTTCATCACGCGGTTGTTGAAACGGAACGCTTGCTCGTCAAGATAGCGGAACAGATGGAACGGTTCGACCGACACGTAGGTACCCTTGATGGCGCGCTTCAAGAGGCTCCAGAGTTCTCGCAGCTATTGGTGTGGACTTCGCCGTCCACGTAGGCTTCGGCGTGGTCGATCACGCGATGGGTGTAGTCGGAGTCCAGCCCGTCATACGACAGGAGAAAGTCAGTGTAGACCTTCGAACCGCGACGGACGTTCGCGCGGATGTTGGCCTGCAAAGTGTCCTTACGAACGTTGCGCGCGACGGCAAGCCGCACCACGCTGTGACCGTCTTTACCGTGGCGCGCGAGCAGTCCCATCACGGCAACCTTACCGGCGACACTCCGGCCGCGCTTGACGTTCAACCGACGCCATTTGTCGGCGTGCATGAAGCGCGCTTTGCCACCGATGTAAGTCTCGTCGGCTTCGTGAACCGTACCGGGATTGTCGGAGAGCGAGTTATGTGAGTCAGGCCGCTGGAGCCCGCTCATAGTACCGTGCTTCGTACTTGGCCGGCGGCACGTAGCCGATAGGTTCGAGCAACCCGTAATGTCCCAGCTCAGGATCGACAGGATTGGGACATCTTTGCCGCGTCCGTGATATAAGCTCCCGCTCGTGATCGACGTGTCGGTTCTTCGGTTGCTGCTCCTCACCATCATCGGTTGGCTCGATCGCCGGGAACGGGAGGCGCTCGCCTATCTGATCGAAGAGAATCGCCTCCTCCGGCGGCAGGTCGGTGGGCGGCGCCTGCGGTTCACCGATGACGATCGGCGGCGACTCGCAATACGCGCTCGCCGGCTGGGGCGGAACGCCTTGCGTCAGGTCGCGACGATCGTCACGCCGGACACGCTGCTGCGATGGCACCGGCAACTGGTGGCGCGCAAGTGGACGTATACAAGGAGGCCAAGCAGTCGTTCCGGTGTTCTTGGCGAGATTCGACAACTCGTGCTGCGCACGGCCGCGGAAAATCCGACGTGGGGCTACACGCGAATTCAGGGTGCCCTCAAGAATCTCGGGCACCAGCATCGGGCGATCGACGATCGCGCGCGTCTTGAAGGCCCACGGTGTGCCACCAGCGCCGAAGCGCCCGACGTCGTGGCAGACATTTCTGCGAGCGCATTGGGGAGCGATCGCGGGGGCCGATTTCTTGACGACTGAGGTGTGGACGTGGCGAGGCCTCGTGACGTTCTACACGGTGTTCGTCATTGATCTGGCGACCCGCCGCGTGCAGGTGGTTGGGACCACGCCACATCCGGACGAAGCTTTCATGCGACAGGTCGTGCGGACGCTTTCGATGGCAGACGATAACGTGTGCCGCGTGTTGATTTGCGACCGGGATGCGAAGTGGAGTGTCGCCGTGCGCGAGTGGCTCGAGGAGGCCGGGATTCGCGTGGTGCAGACACCGTATGAGGCCCCGAACGCGAATGCGTACGCCGAGCGATTCGTGCGATCGATGAAGGAAGAATGTCTCGACCGGATCATTCCGATCGGAGAGGGTTACTTCCGACGTGCGGTGTCGGAGTTTGTCGCGCATTACCACCGCGAGAGGAATCATCAAGGTCTGGAGAACGCCCTGATTGAGGGGGCACCGGTGAGCGGTGCCGGCCGAGTGCACCGGCAGTCACGCCTCGGTGGACTGCTCAACTTCTACCGGCGCGCAGCGTAATAAAGCGCACATCGCTTCGGCTGAGCGATGGAACAGAACGAGCACGTGCTCGCGGTTCTCGGCACCCGACCCATGGACGAGCACAATCGCGGGATGTATGCTACCAGTCGACGGCGCGATCAGCGTCCCGGCCAACTGAATCTCGCGATTCGAAAACCGCACGTCTTCGCGCTTTTCGATGTCGACGCGCCGTGCTGTGCGCGCCGGCGCGCTCGGACGCTGCCAGGTGACTGACACGATCTTGCCCGCTCGGTCGCGTTGAAACGCAAGGCGCGACTCGACAGATTCCGGAACGGCGACGCCAGGGCCGGCGAAGAACTTGTCCTGGTCGGTTCGATAAAGCGGCCGCACATCGCCGGATTCATCGAATACCACAAGCCGAGGCTTGCCGAACCCGCTGAATTCCTCCCACATCTGCAGGTACAAGAACGTCGTAGGTCCCAACTGATAGACGCCCGTGTACTCACGAAGAGCCTTTTCATCGACGGGTTGCACGGTGGGAGTCTGACGCGCGGAAATCACGTGTAGTCCGCCGAATAGGGCCGCGACAATCGTTGCACCGATCGCTACTCTCCCCGTGATTGGAGCAACCATTTAAGGAGCATAGCTCCGCGCACTGCCGGGGACTACGACTTCGTCACGCTCTGGACGCCAGTCGGCGAAACGCATAGGGTTCGGCATCGCTCGTGGCGACTCGATTCCTGTTTGCGGTCGGCCAGTTTAGCCACCGCAAGGGATTGAGCAGAAAAGGCCGATTGATGGTGAGCCGCACTTTCGCGAGTTGGAACCATTGTCGTTCGCCAAAACGCCATCCGCCTCGGTGCCGGTTGATATTGCACGCGGCGCACGACACGATTGGAGCGTGCTGGAGACGATCTTGTTGACTGTCCGCGCGCTGGCGTTGGCCTGCCGCGGCCATCACGAATTGGTCCTCGAGAACATCGCGCTGCGCCAGCAGCTCAGGGCGTTAAAACGGACGACGAAGCGTCCGCGCCTCCGGACCCGCGACCGGCTGCTCTGGATCGGGTTGGCCAGCACGTGGCGGCAATGGCGCACCGCATTGCTGATCGTCCAACCGGAGACAGTGATGCGATGGCATCACGACTGGCTTCGCCGCCGATGGACTCGCCGTTCGACGCAGACGCGGTGGGGTCGGGCACCAATCGATGGCGAGATCCGTACGCTGGTCGGCAAGATGGCGTCGGACAACCCGTTATGGGGCGCACCGCGCATTCATGG
>QHWB01000071.1 GCA_003222395.1 Acidobacteriota bacterium | reverse complement strand
TGTGCCCCTTGTTGAAATCTTTTGCGGCTCGCGCCACGAATTGCTCGACGAGCTGCGGTATCTCGTCGCGACGTTCACGGAGTGGCTTGAGCGCGAGGCGAACGACGTTAACGCGGTAAAACAAGTCTTCGCGGAATAGACCATCGCGTACAGAATCCTCAAGATTTCGATTTGTTGCAGCGACAATTCGAACGTCTACGAGGGACGATATAGGTTCACCAAGCGGCGAAATCTCGCCAGATTCAAGAAAGCGAAGGAACTTTGGTTGCAGATCTAAACTGAGTTCGCCAATTTCGTCTAGAAACAGTGTGCCGCCACGCGCGCTTCGAATTACGCCTTCATAGTTCTTGTCGGCGCCCGTAAACGCGCCGCGTCTGTACCCGAAGAGCTGGCTTTCCAGCAGATGCGGCGGAATAGCGGCGCAATTGAATGGCACAAATGGCTTGACAGCTCGGTCGGAGAAGTCGTGCACAGCGTGGGCAAGAATCTCCTTCCCGGTGCCGCTCTCCCCGGTGATTAGGACATTCACATTTGCCCGAGCAACTCGCTGAGCAAACGCCATGAGGTCCCGGAAATGGCCCGAGACAACGAACTGATCGTGTTTCGACGGCAGTTCATCCATGGGCCAGAGTGCAGATCGCTGCTCGGTTTCCAGGCGTGCTCCGTCGAGCGCTTTCAGCGCTCCAACAATTGTCCGTAACGCATTTACGACCGCACCGGATACGACGTCTGAACTTCTCGGTATTGCAAGTTCTAACACGGGCTCTTCTGACTGAAGATTAATACGCCAATCTGCTGTCGATGATGTGGAAGCCGTTGACGCTCGAGTCTTCTCGTCTGCGTTTGCTGAGTCTGTGACAAGAACAGCGGTAAGACCGCAGTCTGAGAGCATTCGGATTAGTTCGAGACCTACAAGATGCCATCTGCCTGCGTAGCTTATTAGAGCTGCTATACATTCGAGCGCGCCACCAACCAATTGGCTGCTTGTGGACGGCATGTTCTCCGCGGACTCTATAATTGCGGCCGTTGTTGCGTGCCACTCACGTCTCAGGTCGGCGACGCCCTGACTGTGGCCGAGCGCAAAACATATTCGATGCGCACGTTCAAAATGTATCTTGGCCGATTGGTGCTCGCCTTTGACTGCCAAAGCACACGCAAGAACGCGTTGGTACGTCGCGAACAATTCAGGGGGTTCGGTAGAGATTTGTTGCCCAACAGCTTCGATAACGTCAGTCGCGGTTTCAGTTTCACTGAGTCGACGCAATATGTCGGCTTTGTTTAGAAGTGCGGAGGTCAACAGCCACTTATCTTGGCTATGTTCAGCGACTCCGATGCTCTTTTCCAGAAGAGCTAAAGCACCTCTGAAGTCGCCTCGATGTGTCAGCACCTTGACGCGCGTCAGCATTGAATGACGATATACGTACCGCGTAAGACTCGTATCGGAACAAGTTACGTGCTCAATTCTTTTTAGAAGATCCTCACATTCGGTCAACTTGCCCTGCTCGAACCTAATGTTGGCCAATGTGTCGAGGGCGCCGGTGAAGTGATCGCTGTTTGGGTAAACCATTTCGAGCGCTTGTTCATAGCACCGGACGGCATCGTCCCAATGACCGGTTACATAGAATGTATAACCGAGATTGGAACACGCAACCGAGCGTTGAACCATCTGGCCGGATTCATCCGCGAGAGCGAGTGCCTTTTTTGCATGTTGTGTAGCGGCAGGAAAGTCAGACGCCATGATACAAATCGCGGTGCGAACATGCTCGATCATCGACTCGATCCATAGATTGGGTCGTGTGGCCAATAGACTGGCCGCAAGGGACAAATGGCGACGCGCGGTCGACAAAGCGGTTCGTTGCGCTTCGGCTTGACCGATGTATAGGTGAGTTAGAGCGAGAACCTGCGGATCACCGGATCGAGCGGCATTATGCCGAAGATCAGTCAACAATGAGTCGAGGGCATTCGGGCCTGAGCTGTCTGCGAGCAACGCGAGGAGTCTCGCTTGAGCCCACGCCGCGTGGCGATAATTACGAGCTGCCAGCGCAATGTTAGTCGATTTGTGTAAATAGGTGCACGCCTCTTCGAATTCACCTTCATCTGCAGCGGCCCGACCGAGTATGAAATAGGCCCAGGCCCGCGACTTATCATCTAATTTGCTCGACTTCAGTAACGCCCGGATCAGGCGCTTTGCTTGTTCGGATCGGCCTACACGTTGTAGGAGTTCGGCGCGCAGTACCATGGTCGGCGGTTCTCGATGACCCGCCGGTAGTTCTGCGTCAAAGTTACGTAGCGCCTCGCGGTACCGACCCTCGGAGACCATCTGTTCGATTTCTGGGACTGAAACCATAGGTCGGCATTTTGAAATCAGCCCCTTGTCGGCCGTACTAGATTTTTCGGGTGGTAGTCCTTTTTGTGCAGTGCAGAACGTCGTCGCCTCAACAGTGATGGGATGCCAGGAGCGTGCTCTAAAGTGCCAGGACGGACTTAGTGTACGCTGGCACCTTCAGAATCGGCCGTTGCCGTACGAACGCGACGACGAGCCGCCGCAAGTAGTTCATCCAGGGAGCGTCCATCATGAGGAGCATGCACAGCAGTCACTGTCGCATGCACCACCAAGGTGCTACCAGGCCTGAGCAGTAGCGGCTCGCGGCTAATGCGATCTCGAATTCGTACGGCCACTAGGTGTGCTGTTTCCCGGTCGGTGGCGTTGAGATAAGCAACAAGTTCATCGCTGCTGCTTCGGAAGAGAATGTCTGCCATTCGCAATCCGTGACGGGTTTGCTGTACGACATGCCGTATGACATCGTCGCCAGCCCCGCGTCCATATGCCACGTTAATTCCCTTTAGATCGTCAATGTCGATCAATAGCAGAGCGAATTCAGCTGAATTCGACTCATCCAACGAAGATTGAACGAATGATTCGAGCTGCTTTTCGCTGGGCAATCCTGTAAGCTGGTCCCGCCGCGGGCTTTCGTCGAATTCGACCGCTCGCCTAAACGTGTGAGCGATCTGGCGAGCGACGACTTCAACAATCCGACGATGGTCTTCGTTAAACGCGTTGACTTCACCCGCATAGAGTGTAAGAACCCCGACCAAGAGATTATCGTCAGCCAATAAAGGCGTGCTGATACAACTTCTCAGGGCAAGCGACCTGGCACGAGCCGGCTCACCTAAGTCTAATACCGGATCAGAATTCGAAATCGTTTGGCGATTAGCCGCAACCCACCCGCTCAACCTCTGCCCGATCGGAATACGCATCCCCTGGACGATCTTTGAACCGTCGCCAACCGCATGCTTGGCCTCGATTTCATTGGCGCGGTCATCATACAGATAAAAGACACAAAGTGACGATGGAATAAGTCGACGGAGATGGTTGGCGATAACGTCACCAGCGTCGCTGACGCTGACTTGACCCGCGAGCGAACGCGCGAGTTCGTACAGCGTTAGCATCTCATCTGCGCTCGCGGCAATCTCATCAAGTACCGGTGTTGCGACGTGAGGAGCCGCCGTTTTCCTAGCTGTTGCAATCTCGTCTAGTGCGGCAGGAGGCGGACCTGCAGGGATCGGTTCTTCGACCGCAATCCGCGGATGGACCTTCGTAAACGTGTCGATGATTAAAGGATCATACATCGAACCCCTGCGTTCCATAAGGATCTCGATCGCTTCGTCATTTGATAGCCGCGGCCGGTACGGTCTGTCGGACGTTAACGCGTCAAAGCAATCCACGACAGACAAAATCCTCGCCCCAATCGGTATTTCAGTTCCCCTCAGGCCATCGGGATAGCCTTTTCCGTTCCAGTTCTCGTGATGATGTCGAACAATCGGGACAACAGGATACGGAAACTCGATGGCTGACAAGATGTCGGCACCGACACTGGCATGAAGTTTCATCTTTTCGAATTCAGCGTCTGTTAATTTGCCAGGCTTATTCAGAATGTATTCCGGTACGGCGAGTTTACCCATGTCATGAAGCAAAGCAGCTGCCTCAATCGCACGAATTAACTTCTCATCTTTTATTCCGACTTCTCGTGCAAGACGTGTTGCGTACATCTGGACACGCCTAATATGGCCGTGCGTAACTTGGTCCTTAGCGTCGATCGCCATCGCGAGAGTTTCAATCGTTGATAAATACAATCGATTTAGTTGTTCAACATGGTTGTTCGCATCATTGACGCGACCCATCGTTGTTTTGAACGTGAAGTACAACACGATCAATAGTGGCAGGATTAAGCCGAGGTACCCCAAATCTATTGTTCGGTTGTAGCCAACGAATAGGATCGCGAGCGACGCTCCTCCGAAATAATTCAACGACAACCATAAGAAGCTGTCTGTCCAAACGCTGAGCGGATTGAGATTTCGCTCGAGCGAAATTACGAACGTGATGAGCCAGCTGTTGAGCGCGAAGTAGGTCAGCGCGAAAAGCGCGAGTGCTGGCAGAATCGCGTTTACAGGTGCAGGTTCCTGGACGAGAGGTGAAATGCGAGCGACAGAAAAGAAAAGATGGGCAGAAAACCAAGCCGATAGTGCCGGTGCCGAGATATTGAATAAAGCGCGGTGAGGCTGGTCTCGATGGCGTTTGGAAATCCAGAACGAAATCGCGAGCGCATCCAATGAGACAATTACGGTCGCGGCGGCAGGGCCATACAGAAGCGCCGCTGTGATGACGAATGTCTCAGAGATCGAGATCGACGCGTAGGAAGACGGTAATTGAAGTGTCGCCGAACCGCTAAGTAGGGTCAGAGCGGCGAGGACGAACCACGGATATCCGATCTGCTGTGCATATAGCTGCTGAATCGACATCGCGATGACGGCGATTCCAACAGCGATGACTGAGGAGAGATAGATTCTCCCCAGCGACGAAAACCGCGATTCCGACACCATGAGCGTCCATGGTTATCGGCTCGACTAGTCCCAAACAATAATGCGCTTCATGGTATTCCTCTAAATCCTTGATAGGAATTGGTTTGTGCCGATGTGTCGGTCGCGGGCTACAGCCACAATGCTATGCGACCGGCGCAGCAGTTCCCGCAGAAACGCCATCGCCGATGCCCCAAACGATGGAGCTGTCTTTGACGGCCCAGACGATCGAGCTGTCGTTCACACCCCACACAATCGAGGCGCTGTTTACGCCCCAAACGATTGAGTTGGCGTTGACACCCCACACGATGGAATAGCCGCTGACGCCCCAGACGATTGAACTGCCATTGACGCTCCACACGATGGAGTTGCCGTTGACGCCCCAGACGATCGAGCTGTCGTTGACACCCCAGACAATCGAATTGCCGTTCACGCCCCAAACGATTGAGTTGCCATTGACACCCCACACAATCGAGTTGCCGTTGACGCCCCAAACGATCGAGTTACCGTTAATGCCCCAAACGATTGACTGATTCCTCGCGTTACTAGCCACAGACACGGATAACGAAAACACACCGGAGGATATCGCTGGTTCGTTCGCGATCAACAATTGACCTGGCAACTCACCGTCGTGAACGAGCTCGATGGCGGCGAGCACATTGACAGATCCGGCTCCCGCTCCAATCAGTCCCTCATGGGTCATCAATGATGAGGAGAGTTGGATGGCAGCTTTAACGTCCGTCGGTCTCAGAATCGATCTGTTATCCAGCAGCAAGACCGCGGCTCCGCTGACTACGGCCGCTGATTGACTAGTTCCCGACAGCTGGAAGTACGCGTTTGCGCTGTCGCCCGTGACGTGCCGGGCTGGATACGTCGTCGGCAGGTAGGCCCCGGACGCCTCCGCCGAGGCGATGCGGACGCCTGGCGCCGCCAGGTCCGGCTTCAGCAGGAGGTCGTACGCTGTCGGTCCACGCGAGCTCCATGACGCGACGGTGTCGTCGCTCCGCTGCGGCGTTCCCTGCGTGTCGATCGCTCCCACCGCAATGGCATATGGGCTGTTGGCCGGCGAAGTGATCGAGCCGAGCACGGTTTGCCCCTGCTCGTTCCGCCCGTAATTGCCCGCGGCTGCAACAACGACGAGTCCCTTCTTCGCCGCCCGCTCCACCGCCTCGCACAGCGGATCGTCCCGGTACGGCTGCAGAACCGGCGCGCCCAGTGAAAGATTGATCACGCGGATGTTGAATTCATTGCGGTGCGCCACCGCCCAGTCGATCGCGTCGACGACGTCGGCCACGCTGCCGCCGCCCGTCGCGTCCAGCACCCGCAGGTTCACCAGATACGCGCCGAACGCGATGCCCCGGTAATCCTTGCCGTCGGGCGTCGACACGCCCTGCCCCGCGATGATGCCGGCGATGTGCGTCCCGTGCCCGTACAGGTCCCGGCCGTCGCCGCCCAGAAAATCTTTCGTCGCAATCACGCGGCCCCGCAGCGCCGCGTGCGTCGTGTCGATCCCGGAGTCGATGACCGCCACCGTGATGCCGGCGCCGGTCAGCCCTTTCACCGCCTCGGAGCCGGCCCACACCTGGTCCGCCCCGATGCTCTCCGCCGTCACGGCGTCGCTCGACTGGATCCGCACGTTCCCCGACAGATGATCGACCGCCTCGTCCTGCTGGATCGCCGCGAGCTGGCCGGCGTTCACGGTCAGCACGGCGCCGCTCTCGATGCGCTTGCTGACACGCAGGTTGTAGCGCGCCGCCAGCGCGTCGATCGACGCCGCGTCGCCGTCGACGATCACTTCGATCGTCTGCGACCCGACATTGAGGTGGTCCTGCAGATCGGCGCTCATCCGCGCGCGATGCGCCCCGCCCGGCGCCGCCACGGCGGCGTGGGCGGTAACGAGAAGAGTGCCGAAGACTAGGCTCGTGCGGAAAACCATGATCGCTCCAGCCGCGCCGGATCGGCGCCGGGTCAGTTAGTTGTGCGTGGTGCGTCGAATCTCGTTCACGGAATCGATCAGCACCCGCTGCGATCCCCCGATAGTTCGAATCGTCTGCAGCCGGCCTTCTCGAATCCGGTTGTAGATGGTGCGGCGTGAAACCCCGAGGATTTCAGCCGCGTGGTCCAGCGAAACGCTGCGACCGATACGAGGTTCGAACCCGGCTTCTGTGACGTCCATCTTTTCCCTCCGCGTGCCGCCTATAAGGGCACGATGGGTTCCAAGCGGGACCGTAATGGAGGGAAACCCGGTAACTCCTTGCGGACGATGAAATTGCTGGATTACGATGAGTTCAGGAACGATCGGGCTGGAAGCGCGGCTGCGGCCAAAAAGCTAGCCATGTCGCCGCGCGCTCTCGCAAGAATCGATTCTTTTGCACGCAAAAACGATTTTCGTGGCTGAGTTGCACGCAAATTCGATCGGCCAACTTCCTGGCCGCCACAGTCAGCTTTTGACCGGACACGCACGACACCTTCGCACGCTCATCGTGCTTGCCGTCGCGGCACTCCTTGCCGCCGCCTGCCGCACCGACACCGGTTCGACGTCCGGCGCCGCCGGAAAGTCGGTATCCACAAGCATCGTCCGAGGCGGCGAGATCGTCGCCTCGGTGCGCAGCGAGCCTCGCACCTTCAATCGTTTAACGGCGCGCGACACCACCACCGATCTCGTCTCCGAGCTCACGCAGGCCAAACTGGTCCGCATCAACAAGGTCACCCAGGCGGTCGAGCCGTGGCTCGCCGAGAGCTGGACGCTCGCCGCCGACCGCCGCACCTACACCATCCGGCTCCGCCAGAACCTGACGTTCTCGGACGGCCATCCCTTCACGGCTGACGATGTGGTGTTCGCGTTCGCGGCGGTGTACGACGAGAAGACCGGCAGCATCCTCGCCGACTCGCTGAAGGCCGGTGGAAAGACGCTCACCGTCTCGGCGTCCGATCCGCAGACAGTCGTCGTCACGTTTCCCTTCGCCTTCGCGCCCGGCGTCCGCCTGCTCGAGAACCTGCCGATCCTGCCGCGCCACAAGCTCGAGCCGGCGCTGAAAGCAGGCAAGCTGGCCGACGCGTGGGGCCTCTCCACCCCGCCGTCCGAGGTCGTCGGGATGGGCCCCTTCGTGCTGCGCGAGTACACGCCGGGGCAGCGGCTGCGCTTCGAGCGCAACCCGCGCTACTGGCGCAGGGCGCCGGACGGCGGCCCGCTGCCGTACCTCGATCGCGTGACGGTCGACGTCATCCCGGACCAGAACGCCGAGCTGCTGCGCCTCGAGTCTGGGCAAATCGACACGATGAGCGGCGAGGTGGTGCCCGAGTCGTACGCGACGATGAAGCGGGCGGCGGGCGAGGGACGGGTGCAGCTCCTCGACCTCGGTCCCGTGCTGTGGGCCGACAGCTTCTGGTTCAACCTGAAACCTGGCGCCTTTGCCGGCGACGCGCGCGCCGCGTGGCTGCAGCGCGACGAGCTGCGGCGCGCCATCTCGATGGCGGTCGACCGCAAGGCGTTCGCCGATGCGGTGTTCCTCGGCGCGGGCGAGCCGGTCTATTCCTTCGTCACGCCGGCGAACAAGGAGTGGTATTGGACCGGGACGCCGGCGACGCCGCACGATCCGGCCGGCGCGAAGGCGCTGCTCGCGTCGATTGGATTGACGGATCGCAACGGCGACGGCTTGATGGAAGACGCGAGCGGGCAGCCGGCGCGCTTCTCGATCGTCACGCAGAAGGGGCGTCCGCGCCTCGAGCGCGGGGCCGCGGTCGTGCGCGACGAGCTGAAGAAGATCGGGCTGACGGTCGACGTCGCGCTGCTCGACGCGAACGCCGTCATCGAGCGCCTCGTGTCGGGCCGGTACGAAGCCGCGATGTACCCGATCCTTCCGACGGACACCGATCCCGGCACGAACCCCGACTTCTGGTTCAGCTCGGGGTCGTTCCACCTCTGGAACATGAGTCAGCCGAAGCCGGCCACCGACTGGGAGCGGCGCATCGACGAGCTGATGGCGCAGCAGATCGGCTCGGCCGATTACGCCGAGCGCAAGCGACTCTTCGACGAGGTGCAGCAGATCCTCTACGAGCATCAGCCTGTCGTCTACTTCGCCGCGCAGAAATGGTACGTGGCGGTGTCGTCGCGCCTGGTCAACGTCGCGCCGGCGCTGTATCAGCCTCTCCCGGTCCTGTGGGCTGCTGATACGATCGCCGTGAGGCCCCGTTAGTAAAGTCGGGCCTCAATAGGAATTGACCCGCTACATCATCCGCCGCCTCGCGTTCGCCCTCTTCCTGGTCGTCGCGGTGTCGTCGGCGTCGCTGCTGCTGGCCGGCGCCGTGCCGGGCGATTTCGCGAGCGGCACGCTCGGCCTCGAAGGGGCGCGGCGCGATCGTCTCGAGCAGGCGCGCGAGCGGTACGGGCTCGACAAGCCGCTCGCCGTCCAGTACCGCGATTGGGTGGCACACGCGGTGCGGCTCGACTTCGGCAACTCCCTTCTTTACGACCGTCCGGTCGGCGATCTCATTCCCGAGCGCGCCGTGAACACCGCCGTCCTCGCGCTGACGGCGCTGACGCTCGCCACCCTCGTCGGCCTTCCGCTCGGCATCGTCGTCGGCAGCCGGCACGGCGGGCTCATGCCGAGCGCGATTCGCGCCGGGTCGGTCGTGCTGCTCTCGATGCCGCCGCTGCTCACGTCGCTGTTCCTTGTCTTCGTCGCGGCGCGGACAGGATGGCTGCCGATTTCCGGGATGCGATCGGCGGTCGCGCCGCCAGGCGGCGCGGCGCTCGACGTCCTGCGTCACCTCGTCGTGCCGGCGGCGGCCATCGCGCTGCCGCTCGCGGCGATGTTCGAGCGGCTGCAGTCGCAGGCGATGCGCGAAGTCGTCCGCCAGCCGTACGTGCTCGCGGCGGTGGCGCGCGGCGCCTCGAGGTCGCGCGTCGTGTGGCGCGACGCGCTGAAGGCGGCGCTGCGTCCGATTGCCGCGGTGTACGGCCTGGTGGTCGGCACGCTGCTGAGCGGATCGTTCGCGGTCGAAGTGATCACCGCATGGCCGGGCCTCGGGCGGCTGATGCTCGAAGCGCTGAGCGCGCGCGACGTGTACCTCGTCGCAGGCTGCGCCGGCATGGGATCGATCTTCCTCGCCGTCGCGACGCTGTTCTCGGACGTCGCGCTCGCGTTCGTCGATCCGCGGGTGACGGAGTGAGTACGGACATCACGGGCCTGAAAGGCCCGCGCCACATCGCGGGCCTGAAAGGCGCAGGCCGGGCGGAGCAAGCTCCGCCCCTGCGCACAGCGGGTCCGGGCCCCATCAAGGGCGCAGGTCGCTTCAGCTCGCGCAGCATCGGGGTCGTGATTGTCGCCGTCTGGGCGCTGGCGGCGGTCGCGGCGCCGGTCGTGGCGCCGCACGCCGTGGACGATCGATTTCCCGGGCTGTTGAACTCGCCGCCGACCGTTCCTCACGTGAGCTTCGTCCAGCGGCCGTACATCTACCGGTGGATGCTCGTCAACCAGCTGGAGCAGCGCTACGAGATCGATCGGGGTCGGCCGGTTCCGCTTCGATGGTTTTCCGGCGGGACGCTCGTGCAGTCCTCGGACGAAGCGCGCGCGCCGCTGCTGCTGTTCGGCACCGACAGCTACGGCCGCGACGTGTTCAGCCGCCTCTTGTACGGCGCGCGCATGTCGCTGAGCCTCGCGCTCGTCTCAGCTGTCGGCGCGATGCTCGTCGGCATGGCGGCCGGCGGCCTCGCCGGCTACGTCGGCGGCGCCCTCGACGAGGCGCTGATGCGGACGTCGGACTTCGTCATGGTGCTGCCGGCGATGTACGTCGCGCTCGCGCTGCGCGCCGTGCTGCCGCTCGTGCTCGCGCCGCGCGTCGTCTTCGCGCTGCTCGCAGGCATCTTCGCCCTCGTCGGCGCGCCGTTCATCGCGCGCGGCGTGCGCGCCATCGTCCGCTCCGAACGGCGGCTCGACTACGCGGTCGCGGCCGAGGCGCTCGGCGCGAGCGCGGCGCGCGTGCTGGTGCGCCATGTGCTGCCGGCGGCGGGCGGCTTCGTCGCGACGGAGCTGGCGATGCTCATCCCGGCGTTCATCGTCGCCGAGGCGACGCTGTCGTACGTCGGCCTCGGATTTCCCGATCCGATCGCGAGCTGGGGGACGATGCTCCACGACGCGTCGACGAACATCCGCGTGTTCGCCGACTTTCCGTGGCTGCTGAGTCCCGCGGCGGCGATCTTCCTCGTCGTGCTCGGGCTCAACCTCGCGATCGAGGACGCGGGAGGGTACGAGAGGACGCTCGGCTGACGCGCGGTGACGCTCGGCTGAAAGCCTCGCGCTACGTACGGCCACGAAGACACGAAGAAGATTTTCTTTTTTCTCTGAAATACAATCACTTCGATGATCCTTTCAGGTGTGTTCGCTCCGATTCCAACGCCGTTCGACGAAGACGATCGCGTCGATACGCGGCGGCTGCGCGCGGCGCTCGAGCGCTGGGTAGCCGGACCGCTCGCCGGCTTCGTCGTGCTCGGGTCGAACGGCGAGGCGGTCTTCCTCGACGACTTCGAAGCGGACCGCGTCGTCGTCGCCGCGCGCGAGGCGATTCCGAGAGGTCGCCCGTTCATCGTCGGCACCGGCCGCGAGTCGACGCAGGCGGCGGTGCGCGCGACAAAGCGCGCGGCCGAGCACGGTGCCGACTTCGTGCTCGTGCGCACGCCGGGATTCTTCAAGAACCAGATGACGACCGAGGCGTTCGTCCGCCACTACACGGCGGTCGCCGACGCCTCGCCCGTGCCCGTGCTCCTCTACAACTTCACCGCGCTGACGGGCGTCAACCTGCTGCCAGCTGCTGTGCATCAGCTCGCGACGCATCCGAACATCGTGGGAATGAAAGAATCGGGTGGCGATATCGCGCAGATAGCGGAGCTCGTGTCGGGAACGCCCGACAACTTCCATGTGCTCGCCGGCACGCTGTCGACGTTCTACGCGGCGCTGTCGGTCGGCTGCGCCGGCGGCATCCTGGCGCCGGCATCGGTCGTCCCGCACGCATGCGTGCGGCTGTTTGAGCTGACGCGCGAAGGCCGCCGCGACGAGGCGCGCGCGCTGCAGCAGCAGCTCGCGCCGGTGGCGCGCATCCTTGGCGCCACGTACGGCGTGCCCGGGCTGAAAGCCGCGCTCAACCTCGCCGGCATCGACGTCGGCGTGCCGCGGCCGCCGCTCGCGCCCGTGCCGGACGCGGCGGTCGCCGCGATTCGCGACGCGCTCGCCGCATTCGAGGACACGTTCAATGAGCCGGCTTCCCGCTAGCGATCGCATCCTGCTCGGGCCCGGTCCAAGCCTCACGTCGCCGGCGTCATGCGCGCCATGGCTGCGCCGACGATCGGCTATCTCGATCCGGTGATGGTGCGCCTGATGGATGACATCCGCGAGAAGCTGGCGCGAACCTGCGGCGCCGCGGATGGATCGTTCGCGTTCGCCGTGTCCGGCACCGGCACGTCGGGCATGGAGACGTCGGTCGCCAACCTCGTGAAGGAGGGGACGCGCGACCGGCTCGCCGGGATGTGCGAGCGGTACGGCGCGACGGTCACGCGTCTCGACGTCGAATGGGGACGCGCGGCGGACCCGGAGGCGCTGCGCCGGCAGCTCAAAGCGTCCGACGCCGACGTCGTCGCCATCGTGCACGCGGAGACGCGATCGGCGTGCTGAATCCGGTGCAGCAGCTTGCGGCAGTCGCGCGCGAGCGCGGCGCGCTGACCATCGTCGACGCCGTCACCTCGCTCGGCGGCCATCCGCTCGACGTCGGCGCGTGGGGCATCGACAACTGCTACAGCTGCACGCAGAAATGCCTCGGCGGTTCCGCGGGGATGGCACCGGTCGTGTTCGGTCCGCGCGCGCTCGAGAAGCGCGTGAGGTGCCGCAGCTTCTATTTCGATCTCGCGCTGCTCGAGGACTACTGGCTGAGCCGCGGTCCGCAAACATCTGCTCGACGAGTTCAACATCGAGATCGGCGCCGCCCTCGGACCGCTCGCCGGAAAAATCTCGCGGGTCGGGCTGATGGGCGCCAGCTCTTCGCCCCGCCTCATCGTCTTATTGCGCGGGACTCTGGAGAGCGCGTTTGCCAAACAAGGCCGTCACGTTCACGCCTAGGGCAGCCCTGAAGGGCTGCGCTACAGGTTTGGCCGTCTCGATCACCGTGCTGGCGATCGCCTGCGCCACCAATCCCGCCACGGGCAAACGCGAGTTCTCGCTGATGAGCGAGGACCAGGAAATCCAGATCGGCCAGTCGCAGGACGCCGAGGTCCGCAAGGAGATGGGCGTCTACGGCGACCGCGCGCTTCAGCAGTACGTCAGCGACATCGGCCTTCGACTCGCGCAGCTCTCCGAGCGTCCGAACCTGCCGTGGCACTTCACCATCGTCGACGTCCCCGCCATCAACGCGTTCGCCCTGCCCGGCGGCTACATCTATATAACGCGCGGCATCCTGCCGTTCCTGCAGGACGAGGCGCAGCTGGCCGGCGTGCTCGGCCACGAGATCGGACACGTCACGGCGCGTCATGCGTCGCAGCAGTACTCGCGATCGACCGGCGCGCAGCTCGGGCTCATTCTGGGCAGCATCTTCGTGCCGGCGACGCGTCCGTTCGCGCAGCTCGGCGAGAGCGGCCTCGGCCTGCTGATGCTGAAGTACAGCCGCGACGACGAGGCGCAGGCCGACGGCCTCGGCGTGAAGTACGTGGCGCGCGCCGGCTGGGATCCCGACGGCATTCCGCAGATGCTGACGACGCTCGGAAGGATCGAAGAGGCGAGCGACAACAAGGGGGTGCCGAACTGGCTGCAGACGCATCCGGCGGCGGAGGATCGCGTGCAGCGCGTGCAGGTGGCCGTGCGAGATGCCGAGCGCGGGGCTGAAAGCCCCGCGCCACCTGGAAGCCCCGCGCCACGTTTCAGGGTCGAGCACGATGAATACCTGAAGCGGATGGACGGCATCGTCTACGGCGACAACCCGGATCAGGGCGTCGTGCGCGGCGCCACGTTTCTGCATGCGAACCTGCGGTTCGCGATCGAATTCCCGCCCGGATGGGATGTGACGAACGGTCAGACGCAGGTCGTCGCAAGGGAACCCGGGGAGCAGCCGGTGATGCTGCTTCAGGTCATCCAGCGCGCGACAGGCCGTACCGTTCAGGAAGTCGCGCTGCGACAGATGGAAGGCGCCGGCTTCCGTCCGCTGAGCGGCGGGCGCACGACGATCAACGGGCTCGATGCATTCGTGGGCACTTACGAGGGAACGCTGCAGGATTTCGGCCGCGCCGGTATTCGCGCCGCGCACATCGTCCACGAGCGGTCCGTGTTTCTCCTGGCGGGCATCGCGCCCGAACGGACGTACCAGCGCCTCGAGCCGATCTTCGGCAAAAGTCTCGATTCCTTTCGTCCGATAACCCGCGCAGAGGCCGAGAGCATTCACCCCAACCGCATCGATCTATATACGGCGCGTCCCGGCGACACGTGGCAGGCGATTGCCGAGCGCGCGGGCAAAGGCGTGGTCAAGGCGTCGACGCTCGCGATTATGAACGGCCACGCCGTGAACGATCAGCCGCGCGCCGGCGAGCGTCTGAAGATCGTGGTGGCGGGTTGATGACTCCGGCTCGAGCCGGACGTTATGTTCTCAGAGCTCTCCTCGCGGTTCCGGCAATTGGGTTCGCGCTGTTCGCGTACGCCTACCTCACGCTGCCCGACGTCCGGGCGTTGAAAACTACCAATCCTTCGACGACGGCGTTCATGGAACTGCGCGCGCGCGAAGCGAGCGCGGCCGCCAGGACGCCGCGGCATCTGCAGCGGTGGACGAGGTACGCGCGCATCTCGCCGGATCTCAAGCGCGCGGTGCTGCTCGCGGAAGATTCGGCGTTCTGGCAGCACGAGGGAGTCGACCTCGAGCAGCTCCAGGAATCGATCGGCATCGACTGGACGCGCGGGCGCTTCGTGCGCGGCGCGAGCACGATTACGCAGCAGCTCGCGAAGAACCTGTACTTGTCGCCGTCGCGCAATCCGCTGCGGAAGCTGCGGGAGCTCATCATCGCCCGCCGCCTCGAGGCGGAGCTGAAGAAGGCGCGCATTCTCGAGCTCTATCTCAACGTCATCGAATGGGGCGATGGCATCTGGGGCGCCGAAGCGGCGTCGCGCGTCTACTTTCGATCGTCGGCGTCCGAGCTCGGACCGATCGAGTCGGCGCTTCTCGCCGGTGCAATCATCAACCCGCGGTTGCTCAATCCGGCGCGTCCGAGCACGCGTCTGCTTCGACGTCAGCAGCTGATTCTTCGCAGGATGGGCGCAGTCACTCCGCCCGAAGAACAAACTCATTTTGCAAGATGACGAAGAATTATGCTCTGTTCAGCTTGACCTCCAGATCCTCGTTCTCTATACTCACCTTCGCTCGTTTTCCGACACAACCCAGATTTCCGCGGTCCTGTCCACCCGAGGGCCTTATCCCCCGTGGCAGCGTGTGCGCAGCGCGGTCGATTTTGTGTAGTGGTGCGCTGAATGATCAACTACACCGAATGCCTTTCGCTGCTCATGCAGGATCTTGTGTCCCGCATCCCGACGTTATCATTCATCAACCCGGCCGACGTTCTCGTGTTCGCGCGATCGGGACGATCGAATGCCGAAGGCGCGTTCGCCACGTGTCATTGCCTCACGCTGCCGGCTAGCGATCCCGGATACTATTTCTGGCGCGATCGATCGACGCGGCGGATCACGCGGCGATCGGAATGGTTCCTCACCAAATCGCCGGCCGTCACCGTCGGCGGCCGATCGATCAAATACATGATCTCGTTCGCGCTCCCGCGCTTCTGCGATCAATCGCTCGACCGATCGCGCAAGGAGCGGTTCTATCCGGGCGCCGATCCGTGGATCGCGAAGCTCGACACGGTCGTGCACGAGCTGTATCACATCGATCCCGAGATGACCGGCATCCGACGCATCGAGCGCGGCGACGGCACCTACTCGGCCAACTGCCACGGCCATCACTTCTTCGAGCAGGTGGCGACGATGGTGCACACGTATCTCGAGTCGAAGCCGTCGGCGGCCGCGTACGATTTCCTGCAGGACGATTTTTCCTCGCTCGCCTCGCGCTTCGGCGGCGTGGTCGGCACGAGCTTCCGGACGTTTCCGTCGTTTCCGCAGCGCTACATCGAGCGTCTCGCCGAGCAGCTGCCGTGCGAGGCCGACGCGGAGGGAGTGAAAGTCGAGACGCTGCGCGCGGCGAACCAGCCGACGCGCTACACCGAGGACGATCTGCACGTCCGTCAGTTCACGGCCGACTCGTCGAAGCGGCTGATCCGGAAGGGCGCGTTCAGAGCCGCCTAGCGCCCACGTAGCGAGGCGCCCAGTAACTCGAACCGAGTCGTTCGACGCGCACCACGCCCGTGGAGCTCGGCGCGTGCACGAACGCGTCGCCGCCGATCGCGATGCCGACGTGCGTCGGCCCGGGCGCGACGGTCGAGAAGAAGATCAGATCGCCCGGCGCGACCTCGCCGGGCGTCAGCGCGCGCCCTTTCTCAAACTGCTCCCGCACTTCGCGAGGGAGCGCGACGCCGTACTGCGCAAAGACGTACTGCGTGAAGCCGCTGCAGTCGAACCCCTGTGGATCGCTGCCGCCGTTTCGATACGGCACGCCGCGAAACGAGAGCGCGGTTCCCACGAGCGCGTAGCCGTCGATATGCCTCGGGGCGGCAGGTCTGTCAGGTGATGACGAGGACGAGGGTGCAGAGCCGGGCATCGGAAACGGCCGCGGCACGGCGCCCGTCGACGCGCACGCTCCACAGAACGCGGCGAGGAGCAGGGGAGCTGTTCTCGTCACATCCACTGCTTATCGGCTCAACAGCGAGCGTAGCACAGTGCGCCTAAAGGCTGACGAGTCAACGCGTTTGCGCCGTCAGGCGCTTGACACCTCGGCAGGCGTCGGGCAAAATTTCAAGCAAGAATCCCGGGATGCCCGGGTTCACGAATGGAACAGACGCTCCTGCTCAACGCGACGTACGAGCCGCTGAAAATCGTCCACTGGCAGAAAGCCATCACGCTGCTCTGCCAGGGGAAGGTCGAAGTGGTGCGTGAGTACGACCGCGAGGTCCATTCGGTTTCCATTACGTTCAAGCTCCCCTCGGTCATTCGCCTGCTGCGCTACATCAGGATCAAGCGCCGCTTCGATTACGTTCCGTTCTCGCGCGCCAACATCTATGCCCGCGACGAGCACACGTGCCAGTATTGCGGCGACCTCTCGTCGACGAGCGAGCTCACCTTCGACCACGTTGTGCCGGTCGCGCAGGGCGGCCGCAAGGACTGGGAGAACATCGTCACCTGCTGTGTGTCGTGCAATCGCAAGAAAGGTGGGCGCACGCCGGCTGAAGCCGGCATGCATCTCTTGCGGATGCCGAAGCGTCCTGAGTCCGCCCCGGCCATCCGCATCACGGTCGGCCTCCGCAGCGCGCCCGAAAGCTGGCGCGATTATCTCTACTGGAACGTCGAGCTCGACGACACGTAACAGCCGCGTCTAATGCCCGCCCGCGTGACCGCCGTTCATCCGCTGAGCGCGATTGAAGGCGGCCGCATCACCATCGAAGGCGCCGGATTCCCGGTCGACGAACCGCTGCCACCTGAGGTCCGCATCGGCGAGCAGCGCGCCCGGATCGTGTCCGCGTCGCCGACGAGAATCGACGTCGTGATCCCTGCCGGCGTCGAAGGGGGGCGCGCGACGGTCCGCGTCGCGTCGGCGCCTGGCGAAACGGCGTTCATCGACATCGCAGCCACGTACGCCACCGGCCTGCACCAGGTCGACAACCCCGTGTTCGATCGCGACGGCAATCTCTACGTGACCTACAGCGGGACGCGGGGGCAGCAGGTGCCGGTGTCGATCTTCCGCGTGAGGCCGAACGGCACGCGCGAAACGTTCTCGTCGGGCATCGTCAACCCGACGTCGATGGCTATCGATTCGGAAGGACGACTCTACGTGTCGAGCCGCTTCGAGGGGATCGTGTACCGCGTGTCGAACGACGGATCGACCGAACAGTTCGCGAACGATCTCGGGGTGGCGTGCGGCCTCGCGTTCGCGCCGGACGGGACGCTGTTCGTCGGCGATCGATCGGGCACGATCTTCCGCGTCGACCGGGCGGGGCACGCGACGACGTTCGCGTCGCTGCCGGCCAGCGTCGCAGCGTTCCACGTCGCGATCGGATCCGACCAATCGGTGTACGTGACGGGGCCGACGCTCTCGTCGTACGACTCGCTCTATCGCATTCTTCCAAACGGCGAAGTGACGGTCCGCTACGCGCGCTTCGGACGTCCTCAGGGATTGGCGTTCGATGCGTCAGGCGCGCTGTACGTCGTCGAGGCGCTCGCCGGTTCGAGCGGACTGTATCGCGTGCCGCCGGAAGGCGATCCGCAACTGACGCTCGCCGGTCCCGGCCTCGTCGGCGTCGCGTTCGACGGCCGCGGCGGACTCGTCGTCGCATCCAACGACACTGCGTATCGCCTGACACGGTCGTCGTCGTAATCCGGTCCAGCAACCAGCAACCAGCAACCAGCGAGATACAATCGCGCCACATGTCGCAACTCTTCCAGCGCAAGCCGATCGCGGAGCTCGTCGAGGAAACGCACGGCCTTCACAGCCTGAAACGATCGCTCGGCGCAGGCGATCTGATCATGCTCGCGATAGGCGCAGTGATTGGCGCCGGCATCTTCGGCGCGATCGGCACGGCGGCGGCGGGACAGATCGGTCCCAACGGCGAGGTCGTTCGGTCGGGCGCCGGCCCGGCGCTCGTGTTCTCGTTCCTTCTGCTCGGCGGCGCGTGCGCGCTCGCCGGGCTGTGTTACGCGGAGCTCGCCGCGATGATTCCGCAGGCGGGCAGCGCGTACGCCTATTCGTACGCGACGCTCGGGGAGCTCGTCGCGTGGATCATCGGCTGGGATCTCATCCTCGAGTACGCGGTGGGCAACGTCGCCGTGGCCATTTCGTGGGGCGACTACTTCAACACGCTGGTGCGCGGCTTCGGCGTCCAGCTGCCGGCGTGGACGACGACCGGCTATCGGACGGCGCTCCTCAGCGCCGATCCGCAGATCCACGGGTTGTTGAGCACGGCGCCGCGCGTCGCCGGCATTCCGATCCTCCTGCACCTGCCCGCATTCGCGATCGTGCTGGTCATCACATGGCTGCTGCTGCGCGGCGCGCGCGAGAGCGCGACGGCGAACAACGTCATGGTGGTCATCAAGCTGATCGCGCTGTCGATCTTCATCGCGGTCGGCGCGACGCACCTCAACAGCGCGAACTACCGGCCGTTCGCGCCCAACGGGTTCAGAGGCATTCACCAGGGCGCGGCGATCGTGTTCTTCGCCTATATCGGCTTCGACGCGATCTCGACGGCCGCAGAGGAAACGATCAATCCGCAGCGAAATCTACCGATCGGCATCCTGGGCGGGCTCGCCATCTGCACATCGATCTATGTGATCGTCGGCGCCGTGCTCACCGGCATGGTGCCGTACAAAGAGCTGGCAGTTGCCGACCCGCTCGCGCGCGCCCTCGAGCTCGCAGGGTTCCGGACCGTCGGCTGGTTCGTCGCGCTCGGCGCGGCGGTGTCGATGTCGGCCGTGCTGCTCGTGTTTCAGTACGGGCAGCCGCGCATCTTCTTCGCGATGGGACGTGACGGACTGCTGCCGGCCTGGGCGGCAACGGTTCACCCGCGGACGAAGATTCCGTCGACGACGACGATCATCACCGGCGTGTTCGTGGCGCTGTGGGCCGTAATCGGCGACGCGGCCGAAACCTACGACCTGACGAACATCGGGACGCTGTTCGCGTTCATGCTGGTGAGCGTCGGCGTCCTCGTCCTGCGCTACAAGGAGCCGAACCGTCCGCGACCGTTCAAGGTGCCGCTCGTCTGGGGCGTCTGCATTCTGTCGGCGCTCGGCTGCATCTACATCATGCTTGGCCTGCCCGAAGCAGCGTGGCGCCGCTTCGGCTGGTGGCTCGTCATCGGCCTGGTGCTGTACTTCACGTACGGCTACACGCACAGCCGTCTTCACTCGGGCGCGCCGGCCCGTACGACGTAGGGGTCGACCTTGGTCGACCCTGCCACGCCGCACAGGGCGGAGCAAGCTCCGCCCCTAGACGGAGTCACGATTCTCGATCTCACGCGGTTGCTCCCCGGCGCGTACGCGACGCTGCTGCTCGCCGATCTTGGCGCCGACGTGATCAAGATCGAGGACCCGCGCGGCGGCGACGGGATGCGAAGTCTCGCGGCCGGTTCGTATTTCGACATGCTCAATCGAAACAAGAAGAGCGTCACGCTCGATCTGCGATCGCCCGACGCCGCGCCCGTGCTCGATGCGCTCGCCGCGCGGAGCGACGTGATCGTCGACAGCTTTCGTCCGTCGACGGCGCGGCGGCTCGGCGTCGATCCGGACAGCATTCGCATGCGCCACCCGCGGCTGGTGTGCGCGTCGATCAACGGGTTCGGCCGCAGCGGGCCCGACGCGGAGCGCGCGGCTCACGACATCAACTACCAGGCGCTCGCTGGACTTCTGCGCGCTCCGGCGCCGCCGGGTCCGCTCGTCGGCGACATCGGCGCGGCGATGCACGCGGCCATCGGCATCCTCGCGGCGCTGCTGCGGCGCGAGCGGACCGGCGAAGGCAGCTCGGTCGACGTGCCGATCGCGCGCGCCGCGCTCGATTGGTCGATGTTTCCGACGACCGGTGATCTGGAAGAGGCCTGCTACACGATCTACGAAACCGCCGACAACAAATGGCTCGCGCTCGGCGCGCTCGAGGCGAAGTTCTGGATACGCTTCTGCGAGAGGCTGGGCCGAAGCGACCTCATCGCGCTGCAGCACGCCGAGGGACGTGAACGCATGCGCGTGATGGACGAGGTGCGCGCCATCATGCGCAGCCACACCGAGCGCGAGTGGCTCGCGCTCTTCGGCGACGCCGACGTCTGCCTGACGCCGGTGCTGGCGCCTGAAGACGTGACGATCGAGGCGCGCGGCATCGCGCCGGTCCTCGGCGCGCACACCGACGATGTGCTCGCGGCGGCGGGAATCAGCCAGGGCGAGCGCGAGCGGCTGCGGCTGCGGCAGGTTATCTGAGATGCGCCTGCGCGCCGGGATCGCGTTGCGCTACCGGATCGTGCCGGGCGTACGGTGAGGAAGTGCGGTCAGCTTGCGGTTCGCCGACACGACGTAGATGTGCGAGATCTTTCCTTCACGATCGAGCTCGAGCGTCATCGCGAACCGCGGCGCGGCGCGTCCCGTCGCGCCGGGCACGCGGGCAGCCACTGACGGCAGGCCGTTGAGCATCACGAAGTCGCCCTCGACTTCGGCCGACGGGAGGGCGACGGCGACATAGAACCGGATCACCTTGGCGCGGCCCACGATCGTGCGCAACGCCGCCTGATAATCGCCTCCACCATCGGTGGTCGTCTTCACGTCCTCCGCGAGCAGCGCTTCGATGCCGGCGACATCGCGCGCCTCGAGGCGCTGCATGAACGCCAGCAGCGCGGCGTGCGTCGCCTGCTGCAGCGCCGCCGTCGGCCTCTGACGGCTGCCGTCGTACGCGGCCATCACCGCCCGCGCGCGATGATGCGTGGTCTTGACGCTGGCCTCCGAGAGATCGAGCGCGTCGGCGGTCTCCTTCACCGAGTAGTCGAACACGCCGCGCAGCAGCAGAACGGCGCGCTGCCTTGGCGTAAGCCGCTCGAGCGCGAGCAGGAAGGCGAACGAGACGCTTTCGAGCAGGTCGTATCGCCCTTCGAGCGCTCGCATGCCGTCGATCGCCGGCTCGTGCGACGGCGGTTCGTCGGTCGTCTCGATGGGCGACGGCAGCCACGGGCCGACGTACTCACGCCGCTTGCGGCGGCGGAGCACGTCGCGGGAGAGATTGAGGGCGACCTTGACGAGCCACGGGCGCAGTGGATCCTCCATGCGCCGCGGCGGATGCTCCATCGCGCGGACGAACGTGTCCTGCACGACGTCGTCCGCGTCGGCCGCGCTCCCGGTCATCCTGTATGAAAGGCTCCACAGGAATTTCCGGTGATCCGCAAACAGCTGCTCGATGCTGCTCATGCGATTTGGATCGCCGCGCCAGAGCGCTGCGCCGCATGGCCTGCCGCTTCGGTCGCGAGCCGCGCCGCATCTGCCGCGCTTGCCGCTGCCGCGTCCGACAGCTGCCCGCGCGGTCCGACCCAGTCGCCAGCGACGAACAGGTTGTCGAATGGCGCGAGCCGCGGCGCAGGACGGCCGCCGAGCCCGCCCGACGCGGCGGTGACTTCGGCGTGCGTCACCATCAGGCTCGGCAGATAGTGGCGCGCTTCCACGCGATCGCGCCATCCCGGCTGCATGTCGTCCATCAGGCGCTCGAGCTCCTGCTCGACCTCGCGGCCGGCGTTCTCGTCCGGCCGCAGATATTTCGAGACGTGGATCAGCGCGCCGGCCTGCGGCGCCAGACGCGCGAGCGCCGAGTGGACCGAAAAATACAGCGGCGTGTCGATCCCGAACGCGACCGTCTGCTTCGGCCTCGGCAGCGACCGCAGTGCGACGTCGAGGGTGGCGATTCGCACAGGCGAGGGAAGCGTTGACGCGAATCCCGTCTGTCCGCTGATCGCATCGACGTCGTCGGGTCCCGCGGCGATGACGACCGCGCACGCGCGCACGGCGGTCCCGTCGGCGAGGCGTACTGCCGTCACCTCGCGTGCGTCATGTCTTTCGAGACCTACGGCCGGCGACGTCGTGACGATGCGCGCGCCGGCGGCGAGCGCGGTGCGGCGAAGCCCTTCGACGATCGTCTGCCAGCCGCCGTCCAGATAGAGCACACCTTTCAGACCGAGCTGCAACTGCGCGAGCGCCGCGCCGGCGCTCTGGCGCTCCGGATCGTTCGTGAACGTCGTCACGCGAACGATCGTTCGCAGCAGATCGCGCACACGTTCATGGCGTACATGCGCGTCGAGCCACGACGAAAGAGTCTCGCGATCCGCGGCGGCCGCGTCGATGGCGGGAAGCGCCGTCTGGACGCGGGCGAGCTCGATCTTTTCGGCGATGTCGAGCAGGCCGGTCGTCATCAGCGATGCGAGTCCGGTCGGCAGCGTGTGCCGCCGTCCGCGATACAGCGCATAGCCTCCGGCCCCGGTCGGCACGCCGCCGCGGACGGCGATTCCGAAGTCGCACAGCGTCTGCTGCAACGTTCCCGCGCGGTACAGCGCGTGCGGACCGAGATTGAAGAGAAACCCATGTTTCTCGCGCGTGATGGCGCGGCCGCCGACCGCGGATGCCTTTTCCAGGACGGCGACCGGCAGCCCGCGCCGGACGATGTGGTTCGCGGCGACGAGTCCCGACAATCCGCCGCCAACGATGACGATTGGTGCGTGTGTTGTGGAGGTCATGCCTCCATCACGTTTCAGCCGGCCGAAAGGTTACAGACGCGCTCGCTCGATTCATCCGCGAGCGGGGGAGAAGGCGGGAAAGACTTGTGCTATCGGGTCATGGCGCGTTCCGTGTTACGATGAAGAGTTTCCGTCCCCAGCGGATTCTCAACAGTATGGCACACGACTGGATCGCGGTCCGCGGAGCGCGAGTCCACAACCTCAAGAACATCGACGTCGACATCCCTCGCCACAAGCTCGTGGTGATCACGGGCTTGTCGGGATCCGGCAAATCGTCGCTCGCCTTCGACACGATCTATGCCGAAGGTCAGCGCCGGTACGTCGAGTCGCTGTCCGCGTACGCGCGCCAGTTCCTCGAGCAGATGGAGAAGCCCGACGTCGATCTGATCGACGGTCTGTCGCCGGCCATCTCGATCGAGCAGAAGACGACCGGATCGAATCCGCGCTCGACCGTCGGCACGGTCACCGAAATCTACGATTACCTCCGGCTGCTCTTCGCCAACATCGGCAACCCGCACTGCCCGAACTGCGGCAAGGCGATCACGAGCCAGTCGCTCGAGCGGATCGTCGACATGGTGATGCTGTATCCGCAGGACGAGCGCATCAACGTGCTCGCGCCGATCGTGCGCGGCCGCAAGGGCGAATTCAAGAAGGAGCTTGCCGGACTCCGCGCGCGCGGCTACACGAAGGCGCGAATCGACGGTCAGTTCCGCTCGCTCGACGAGGAGATCAAGCTCGATCGGCGCCGCAATCACACGATTGAGCTCGTCGTTGATCGGCTGATCGTTCGCGGCGGCATCGAGCGTCGTCTCACCGAATCGATCGACACGGCCCTCAATCTGGCCGAAGACATCGTCGTCATCAACTCGTACGAGGCCGGCGATCGCCTGTTCTCGCGCCGGCTCGCCTGCATCGACTGCGGGCTGAGCGTGCCCGAGATGACGCCGCGCGCGTTCTCGTTCAACTCGCCGCACGGCGCGTGTCCGGACTGCCAGGGCCTCGGCACGATGGTCGATTTCGATCCGGCGCGGATCGTGCCCGACGAATCGAGATCGCTTGCCAACGGCGCCATCGCGGCGTGGGCGCGCGGCGATCGCAAGCTGGTGCGCGATCAGTTGCAGGCCTTGTCGCGCGATTTCAGCATCGATCTCGACATGGCGTTCGGCCGCCTGCCGCGGAAACAGCGCGAGATTCTGCTGTTCGGTTCCGGAAAACAGTTCGAAGGATTGATTCCGAATCTCAGGCGGCGCTACGACGGCGGAACCTGGGCGGAACAGGAAGAGCTCGAGCCGTTTCGATCGCTGCGTCCGTGCCCGACGTGCGGCGGGCGGCGGCTGAAGAAGGAAAGCCTGTCGGTGAAGGTGAAGGATCGCACGCTCTCCGAGTACGTCGATCTGCCGGTGTCCGAAGCGCTCGACGTGTTCGATGGTCTGTATCTGACCGACCGCGAGGCGATCATCGCCGAGCGGATTCTGAAGGAGATCCAGGAGCGCCTTCGTTTTCTCCACGACGTCGGCGTCGGCTACCTGACGCTCGGCCGCAGCGCCGCGACGCTGTCGGGCGGCGAAGGACAGCGCATCCGCCTCGCGACGCAAATCGGCGCGAACCTCACCGGCGTGCTGTACGTGCTCGACGAGCCGTCGATCGGTCTCCATCAGCGCGACAACCGCAAGCTGCTGGCGACGCTCGCGCGCCTTCGCGACCTCGGGAACACCGTAATCGTCGTCGAGCACGACGAGGAGACGATTCGCGTCGCGGACTACGTGATCGATCTCGGTCCGGGCGCCGGCGATCTCGGCGGGCGCGTGATCTTCCAGGGCACGCCGAAGCAGTTGTTGAGCGGCTGCGGTTCGCGCGAGGCGAGCGACTCTTCGAACGGCGCTGAATGCGCCTCGCTGACCGCCGCGTATCTCACGGGCGCGAAGTCGATTCCGACGCCGAAGGGGCGCCGGCCGTCGATGAAGGGCGATCTGATCATCAGGGGCGCGCGCGCGAACAACCTCAAGAACATCGACGTCAGGATCCCGCTCGGCGTGCTGACGGCGGTGACCGGCGTCAGCGGATCGGGCAAGTCGACGCTCGTCAACGACATCCTCTACAAATCGCTGGCGCGGACGCTCTACAAAGCGGGCGATGAGCCGGGCGCGCACGACAGAATCGAGGGGATCGAGCTGATCGACAAGGTCATCGAGATCGATCAGTCGCCCATCGGCCGGACGCCGCGGAGCAATCCCGCGACCTACACGGGCCTGTTCACGTTCATCCGCGATCTCTTCGCGATGATGCCCGACGCGAAGGCGCGCGGCTTCAGGCCGGGACGCTTCTCGTTCAACGTCAAGGGTGGCCGCTGCGAAGCGTGCCAGGGCGACGGCGTGATCGCGATCGAGATGCACTTCCTGCCGGACGTGTACGTGACGTGCGAGCAGTGCAAAGGGCGCCGCTACAACCGTGAGACCCTCGAGATCAAATACCGCGGCAAGTCGATCGCCGACGTGCTCGACCTGACCGTCGATCAGGCGCTGCCGTTGCTCGAGAACTTTCCGGCGATCGCGAACAAGCTGCGCACACTGCAGGACGTCGGCCTCGGCTACATCGAGCTCGGTCAGTCGGCGACGACGCTGTCGGGAGGAGAGGCTCAGCGGGTGAAGCTGGCGAAGGAGCTCTCGAAGCGCGGAACGGGGCGCACGCTCTACATCCTCGACGAGCCGACCACCGGTCTGCACTTCGAGGACACGCACAAGCTGCTCGACGTGCTGACGAAGCTCGTCGATCAGGGCAACACGATCGTGGTGATCGAGCACAACCTCGACGTGATCAAGTCGGCCGACTACGTGATCGATCTCGGCCCGGAGGGCGGCGCGGGCGGCGGACGGATCATCGCGGCAGGCACACCCGAAGAAGTGGCACGAAACGGGCAGTCCGCAACCGGACGCTTCCTGTCAGATTTGGTATTTGGCGCGCGCCGATCGGTCGATAGCGAGCTAGTTGATTGTGGTAGTATGGCCACAGCTTCGGCCGTCTGCGCTGTGGTTCGGGTACCACAAAATCGTAAGGCTGAAGCGCGACCGCACCGTGCTCATCGCGTGTAAGTCAGAATCAAATCAACACGTTGCCACGACCGTCGCGGTGTCGACCTGTCGGGCATCGTGTTTGCTGAGCTCCGCTGTGCGTTGCCCCCATCGCCTGAGAGGCTAATGGACGCACAGCGTACGCTTCGTCGTCAAATTTCCTGCGTCGGAATCGGACTTCATTCCGGCAACAAGGTCAATCTCACGCTCAAACCCGCGTCGCCGGACTTCGGCATTCGCTTCCGCCGTACCGATCTGGGCGGACACGAGATTCCGGCGACCGTCAATCATCTCGGCGGCATCCAGCTCGCGACCGGGCTGGCGCGCAATGAAGTGTCGGTGGAAACCGTCGAGCATCTGCTCGCGGCGCTCCTCAGCACCGGCGTCGACAACGTGCTCGTCGAGCTCAACTCGCCGGAAGTGCCGATCATGGACGGCAGCGCGGCGCCGTTCATCTATCTCATTCATGAAGCCGGCGTGAAGCGGCTGCAGACGTCGCGGAAGTATCTGAAGATCGTCCGCCCGATCGCGATCTCGCGCGGCGACAAGCGAATCGCGCTCTATCCGTCGGATCATTTCAAGGTCACCTACAGCATCAGCTACGACCATCCGCTGCTGCGCCACCAGTCGCGAACCGTGCGGATCACCGAGGAGTCGTTCGTCGAGGAAGTCGCGCCGGCGCGGACGTTCACGTTCCTCAAGGACGTGGAGATGATGCGCCAGAACGGCCTGGCGCTCGGCGGGTCGCTCGAGAAC
This sequence comes from Acidobacteriota bacterium, assembly GCA_003222395.1. Lineage (GTDB taxonomy): Bacteria > Acidobacteriota > Vicinamibacteria > Vicinamibacterales > CAVVIG01 > Gp6-AA45. Next base: position 10,353 of record QHWB01000071.1, on the reverse strand, counting down.
GCCATTGTGCTCGGCGAGACCGGCATCCTCAACAACGCGCTCCGATTCGAGGACGAGTTCGTCCGCCACAAGATCCTCGACGCGGTCGGCGACCTCGCCCTCGTCGGCTATCCCGTCATCGGCCATCTCGTCGCGCATCGTGCCGGCCACGCGCTGCACACGGAGTTCGCGGCGAAGATTCTCGAAGAGCGCCACGCCTGGCGGCTCGTCGAGAGCGCGGTGAGCGCGCCGATTCCGGTGGCGCTTGGCGTCAAGAGCGCCGCGCCACGGCTCGCGAACTAATCGTCCCCGAAGTACGAAGTCAGAAGTACAGTGCGAAGTCCGAAGCACGAAGTCTGAAGTAATCGGCGTTTACTTCGAACTTCGTACTTCGAACTTCGTACTTCTGACGCAGCCTCAAGAATCGCGCCGCATCAGGTACGATAGCGTCGTGCTCGCGCTGCGCCCGCGCATTCGCCGCGTCTGGAATCGCCTGCTGCCCAACGCCGCGCTCCCGCTCCGCGTCTCGCCCGGCCTCTGGTGGATGGCGGAGAGCGACGCGGTGAGCGACATGCTGTTCGAGGGGACGTTCGAAAAGGCCGAGCGCGCGCTGCTCCTCGATCTGCTGCGGCCGGGTATGACGGTGCTGGACATCGGCGCGCACGCCGGTCTTTACACGATGACTGCGGCGAAACTCATCGGCGCATGCGGACGCGTCGTCGCGTTCGAGCCGTCGTCGCGGGAGCGCGCGAGGCTCGAGCGGCATCTTCGGCTCAATCGCATCGACAACGTGACGATCGAACCGATCGCGCTCGGCGCCGTCGAGGGCGAAGTCGATCTGTACGTCGTCGACGGCAGGCAGACCGGCTGCAACAGCCTCAGGCCGCCGCCCGGAGAATCGGTGCGCGCCGTCCGCGTTCCGATGAGCCGCCTCGACGACTACGCGGTGCGAGGCAGGCTGCCGCGCGTTGATTTCGTGAAGATCGACGTCGAAGGCGGCGAGCGCGACGTGCTTCGGGGCGGCGAGCAGCTGTTCCGTCGCGATCGGCCCGTCCTGATGTGCGAGATCGAGCCGGCGCGGATCGCGCCGTGGAATTACAACCCTCAGGAAATCTTCGATCTCGTCAGCGGCTGGCGCTACGAGTGGTCGGCGATCGCTCCAGGGAACTACTTGGCGAGGCCGAGGGCCCATTCTTCGTAGCGAGCTGATCGATCAGCCGCGCACCCACAGTGATTTGGTCGTCGTTGGCGATCCGCAGCGCTCGAACCAGTCGATGCCTTCGCTGACCAGATCGAATTTCAGCGTGTAGCGTCCCGGCTGGTTCGGCGCCGGCACGTCGATCGGGACGTCGGCGTTTCCACCGGGCGCGAGCGCGGACGGCAGCCATGCCCGCGCGAAATCACGATCGATAAGCGTTCCGTCTGCGGCACACAACTGGGCGCCGAGCCTGACGAGCCGCCGACCGTAGGTCGCCTGCGCGGGATATGCACGCGTCGAGAGGTTGTGCACGCGCGTCCGCACGCGAACCAGCTGTCCGGCGCGGGCGATCAGCGGGAGGCCCGGCACGAGCGTCCGTACGTCGATGCGCGCCCTCGGCATCGCGCCAGGGATGGCGTTTCCGAGGTTGTTGTCGTCCCAGATCTCGCGGCGGATCGATTCCAGGTCCGACGATCCGCTGACGAATCGCCTCGAGAAGCTGTCCTCGGGGTGATCGGTCAGCTCCCAGCACAGCCGATCGACGCCGATGTCGGCGGCGATCCGTCGCGCCAGGTGCATGTCCTCGTCGCCGTCGTTCCACTTGAAGAGGATGTACCGCCAGTTCAGGAACGGCAGATCGCGACTGCCGGCGCGCTTCTCGTCGGCCATCGCGCGCAGGTTGGCGATCGCCTTGTCGAAGTCACCGCGCTGTCGGTACTTCACGTATGTCTCTTGCGAGGCGCCGTCGATCGAGAACGTCACCTCGTCTATGCCCGAATGAACGAGCCGGCGGGCGCCGGCCTCGGTCAGCGCGAGACCGTTCGTGCTCGTGTACAAGTAGATGTGCGGAAAGCGCGACTTGATGTATTCGCACATCTCGATCGCGCGCTTGTGAAGAAACGCCTCGCCGTAGTTGAAGAAATCGACCCGCCCCAGCGAAGGACCCGCCTCGTCGATCACCCGGCGAAACAGATCGAAATCGAGCATTCCGGCCTGGCGCGTGCGCGTGATGCCGGTTTCCGGCGCGCAGCACGCCTGCGCGCACGAGATGTTGCAGGCGGCGGTGCACTCGACGTACATGCGCGATGGCAGGGGACCCGCATCGATGGGCCGCACGACGGGGACATCACCTTTTTTGAGCGGCAATTTGAGCGGGCAATCACCGCAGAACTTCGATCCGCCGGCGTTCAGGTCGGATCGAAGCGCGCCGATCGCCGGGCCGCTCCAGATCTCGTGAACCGACGCCGCTCGCGCGTCGCCGAGGACGCGCTTGCCGTACGGATCGGCGCATCCGCAGACGATGCGGCCGTCGCAGAGCATGACGAGCGTCGTCCACGGCCAGGAGCACTGAAACCGTGTTGCGAGAAAATTCAGCGACACTACTTCTTCGTGAGTCGCTTCATGTAGGCTTCGAGCTTGTCGTTCTCGTACTTCACGGTGTTCAGGAAGAGACTCTCGGCCAGATAGGTGCGCCGCTCGCCGTCGTCCATCTGATCGATGAGATGGTGGATTTCCTTGACCATGTCCTCGAACGACCGCTCGAGCGCGCGCCGGGCGGTCACTTCCTGGTAGAGCGTTTCCATGATCGAGAGCAGGTCGCCGTCGAGCGCGATCGAGGCGCCGGTGGTCGTCTTGATCGTCCGCATGGCTATGCCCCGAAGCTTTTGACGGCGCTCGGCTCGTCAGCGTGTATCTCGATGAAGTTCTGGGCCCCGGTCATCGTCAGCATCGTCTCGACGCGTTTCTGCACGCCCGACAGCTTCAGATGGCCGCCGGCGCTCGTCGTCTGCCGATACAGATCCATCAGACAGCCGATCGTGGCGCTGTCGACGTAGGTCACCGGCGACAGATCGATCAGGATTTCGCGCTTGCCGGTCGAGAGCAGACCGGTGACCGCCGCCGCGAAATCGCCGAGGATGGGGTACATCAGGCGCGACTCGCCGACGCGCACGACCGACACGCCGCCGACCTGTTCGGTTTTAACATTCATCAGTAGGCTCCGGTGCGATGAGGCATCGTCCCCGTGGGACTGTATTCCTCGCCGCGCAGCTTTCGAATCTGGCGCGCCAGCTCGTTGCGGCCGCGGTTGATGCGCGACTTCACCGTTCCCTCGGGCAGACGCAGCTTGTCGGCAATCTCCTGATACGACAGTTCCTGGATATCGCGCATGAGCACGGCGGTCCGCAGCGTGTCGGGCAGCGCCGACATCGCCTGCCGCAGCAGCTCGACGCGATCGCGCTGTTCGAGCACCTGGACCGGACCCGGATCGCGCGAAGCGGGCGCGAGCTCGCTCGCGTCGACGTCGCGGTCGATCGTCTCGCGCTCCTTCCGCACGCTGCGATAGTGATCGATGCAGAGGTTGCGGCTGATGCTGATCAGCCACGTCTGAAAGTTCGCGCGCCGATCGAACGTGTCGAGCGACTTGAAGATCTTCAGGAAGATGTCCTGCGCCAGATCTTCCGCTTCGTCGTGCTTGCCGACGAACTTGTACGCGACGTTGAACACCTTGCGCCAGTACTGTTTGACGATCGCGTCCCAGGCGAGCTGGTCGCCGCGCAGGCATCGTTGGATGAGCGCCTCGATGTCCGCGGGCGACGGAGAATCCGGCGGCATGAATGATTGAGTAGAATAGCGTATCACGTTGTCATCACCGACCGGCTTCTTCCGCAGAGCAGAGGACCTCGTGTGCGACGACGTGCCGCTGGCCGAGATCGCCGCGGCCGTCGGGACTCCGTTGTACGTGTACAGCGCCGCCGCGCTTCGCGGGCGGTATCGCGCGATCGACGAGGCGTTCGGCGGCTACCCGCACGCGGTGCACTACGCGCTGAAGGCGAACTCGACGCTCGCGATCGCACGGCTGCTCCGCCGGCACGGCGCGGCCGCGGACGCGAACTCGGCGTGGGAGATCGACGTCGCGCGGAGAGCAGGCTTCGCGCCCACCGACATCGTGTTCACCGGCGTCGGCAAATCGCCCTCGGAGCTCGAGTGCGCGGTCTCGCTCGGCGTCAAGGCGATCAACGTCGAATCGGCGGGCGAGCTCGCGCGCGTCGAAGAGATCGCGTCGCGCCTCGGCCGCACCGCGCGCGTGGCGGTGCGCATCAATCCGGACATCGACGCCAGGAGCCATCCACGCATCTCCACTGGCTTGAAGGTGAACAAGTTCGGGATGCCGCTCGATGAAGCCGGGGATCTCTTCGACCGGCTGCCGGATCGCCGCGCGCTGAAGCTCGTGGCGGTTCATGTGCACATCGGATCGCAAATCACGTCGCTCGATCCGCTGCAGCGCGCGGCGGCGCTCGCCGCGGCGGCGGCCGGCGATCTTGCGGGCCGCCGCGTCGCGCTCGAGTACCTCGATCTGGGTGGAGGGCTGGGCGTTTCGTACGACGGTAGCAGCGTGCCGTCGATAGGGGACTACGTCTCGATGCTCATCGCCGAGGTACGCGCCACCGGTCTGCCGATCGTGATCGAGCCGGGCCGCGCGATTGCGGCGCCTGCCGGTGTGGTCGTCGCGCGCGTCGTCGATCTCAAATCGCGCGACGCCGACAGCGACTTCGCGGTCATCGACGCCGGCATGACCGAGCTGCTGCGCCCGGCCATGTACGACGCGTTCCATCGCATCGAACCGGTGACGCTTCGCCGATCGAATACGCGCCGGTACGAAATCGTCGGTCCCGTCTGTGAGAGCAGCGACGTTGTCGGCCGCGACCGCGAGCTGCCGCGGTTGAAGGTCGGCGATTTCGTGGCGATCCTCGATGCGGGCGCATACGGATCGGCCATGGCTTCCAACTACAACCGTCGGCCGCTCCCTCCCGAGGTGCTCGTCGACAGCGGCGCATGGCGCATCATCCGCCGGCGCCAGACGACCGACGACATGCTGTCGCTTGAAACCGACGACTGACGACGACCAACGACTGACGACCAATGACCAATTCGGGTGTTCTGATCGCATTCGAAGGCCTCGATCAGAGCGGCAAGCAGACGCAGGCCGAGCGACTGCGCGATCGGCTCAAGCTCGAGGGGCGCAAGTCGCGGCTCGTTTCCTTTCCGGACTACGGCACGTCGATCGGCGAGGAGATCGCGCGCGCGCTGCAGGGCGAGCGTGAGTACGAGGCGGACGTCATGCAGCTGCTGTACATCGCCAACCGGTACGAGCGCAGGGGCGATCTGCAGCGGTGGCTCGACGGCGGGCTGATTCTCGTGTGCGATCGATATGCCGCCTCGAGCGTCGCGTACGGAGAAGCATTCGGTCTCGATCCCGATTGGCTGGCCGACATTCAGAAGTATCTGCCACCCGCGGCGCTGACGATTCTGCTCGACATCGCACCCGAGACCGCGGCGAACCGCAAGGCGGTCGATCGCGATCGGTACGAGCGCGATCTGGCGCTGCTGGCGCGGGTGCGGGAGAGCTACCAGCGTCAGGCGGCAGGGGGACGCTGGGTCGTCGTCGACGGTGAACAGTCGAAAGACGACATCGCGGAGGAAGTCTTCACCGTCGTCCGGTTACGACTCGCGCTGCCGTAAGGGCCCGAACTTCGAGTGCGCCCGCATCTTTCAGGACGCGCGCGCACGCGTCGAGCGTCGCGCCCGTCGTGCTCACGTCGTCGACCAGGACGATGACCGATCCGGCGATTGCCCGCGCATGGCGCGTCGCGCCGAAGGCGCTACGGACGTTGCGGTGACGTCTGGCGGCGGGCAAATCGGTCTGCGTGGCCGTCGGACGCAGGCGGCGAAGCGCGTGCACCACCGGCACCCCGAGCCGCCGCGCCAGATCCGCTGCCTGATTGAAGCCGCGCGCGCGCCGGCGCGATCGATGCAGCGGCACGGGCACGGCGCAGGCGGCGCCGTCGAGCATCGCGGCGCCGCGCTCGCGCATCAGCGCCGCGAGCGGCCGCGCCAGCGATCGCCGTCCCTCGTACTTCAACGCGTGAATGACGGCGCGGAGCGCCCCGTCGTACTCTCCGATGGCCCGCGCGCGATCGACGATCGGCCGCGCGCGCCGGCACCGCGGACACTGCGCGAGCCCGACGCTGATCAATCTCCACGCCGGCAGCGGATCGCCGCATCGATCGCATACTGGTGGCGTAATCGGACGGATCGATCGCCAGCAGACCTCGCAGACCGGCCCGCGCGTGGGATGCTCGAGCAGCTCGCCGCATGCGGTGCAACTCGAGGCCAGGACAACCGAGAGTACTGCGTCTAGTCCAGCCCGTATCGCTTCCGCTTTTCCCACAATGCCTTCCGGCTGATGCCAAGGATGCGCGCCGCTTCGGTCTGGTTGCCGCGGACGTGGCGCAGCGTCGACGCGATGTAGCGGCGCTCGACTTCATCGAGCGTCGGGCGGTGCGCGAGCGCCTCGGACGAATACAGCGACGGCGCCTCGAGCACTTCGTCGGGAAGATGTTGCAGCGCGATCGTGCCGCCATCCGACGCATCGAACGCACGCTGCACCGTGTGCTGCAGCTCGCGGACGTTGCCCGGCCAGGCGTAGTCGCGCAGCGCCGCGGCGGCCTCTCGCGAGAGCGCGGGCGCGTCGCGGCGCGTCGTCGCGGCGACGCGCGCCAGAAAATATCGGGCCAGCGGCAGCACGTCGTCGCCGCGCTCGCGCAACGGGGGCAGGAAGATCGGCAGCACGCGCAGGCGGTGATACAAGTCGTGCCGGAACTCGCCGGCGCGCACCGCGTCCTCGATTCGCGCGTCGGCCGACGCCACGATCCGCGCCGAGACCGCCATCGACGCGTGGCCGCCCAGGCGCTCGACCCGTTTCTCTTCGACGATCCGCAGCAGCTTGCCCTGCGCTTCGATCGGCAGTTCCGTCACCGCGTCGAGATAAACCGTCCCGCTGCCCGCCAGTTCGAAGCGGCCCGCGCGCGCCGTCACGGCGTCGGTGAACGCGCCGCGTTCGTGGCCGAACAACTCGGAATCGATGAGGGTCGCCGAGAGGCTGGCGCAGTCAATTGCGACGAACGGACGCTTCGCGCGGGGGCCGCGGGCGTGCAGCTCGGTGGCGACGGCGTTCTTGCCGGTGCCCGTTTCGCCGGCGATGAGCACGTTCGAATCGCTGTCGGCGAACCGGCGAATCTGCTCGTCCAGGGCCCGCATCGCGCGGCTGCGCGCGATGAAACGCGGTCGGGTCGGCCTGGCCATGCGCGGCCCGATTACCTGGGCTCTGGGAACTCGATGCGCTCGGCGCTGCCCCACAGGCGCTCGAGTCCGTAGAACATGCGCGTCTCGGGCGCGAAGACGTGCACGATGAAATCGAAGTAGTCGATCAGGATCCATTCCGATCGGTCGTAGCCTTCGATGTGCGCCGGCCGCGCGCCTTCGAGCGCGAGCGCTTCCATGACGGCGTCGGCGATGGCGCGAATCTGCCGCGCGTTGGTGCCAGAACAGATGACGAAGAAGTCGGCGAAGCAGGCGGCCTTCCGCAAATCGAGCACGACGAGCCCGTGGGCTTTCTTGTCTTCGGCGGCGCGAACCGCGCGATCGATTTGCGCGGGGAGGTGCGGCGCCTTCCTGCGGCGTTCAGTCGACGTGGTCAGCGCTTTCTTGCTCATGCAACCTGCCTGCCGCGGCCGCCGGACGCGCGTCGAGCGCACGGCGCTCTGGCGGCATCGGCATATAAAGTCCGTGCTGCTCAATGTGTTGCTGCACGCCGGCCGGCACCATTCCGGCGATCGATTCGCTTGCGGCGCGCGCGCGCCGGATGGCACTGGATGACACGTCCGCCGTCGTTGCGTCGATCAAAAAGATCCAGGTGGCCGTGTGTCCGACGTCGCCTGCCGGCCTCTGCGTCATGCGCGGCGCGAGCGCCGGAAGACGCTCCGCCAACCCCTTCACGGAGTGTCCCGGCCGCGAGACGACCGCGAAGTGCGAGGCGTCGAGAATGTGTGGATAGTCGCGCCACGCGCCGATTTCCGCAAAGGCATCGGCGCCGATCACGAAGAACAACTCGTCGGGATCGTACCCCTGCTCGTGAAACGTCTTCAGGGTGTTCGACGTATACGACGGCGCCGGCATGCGCAGCTCGACATCGGATGCAATCCATCCGTCGAGACCCGCCAACGCGATCGCCGTCATCGCGAAGCGGTGAAAGCTCGACGCGGACGGCTGCGCGCGGTGCGGCGGCACGCTCGCTGTGATGACGTAGACGTGCGACAGCCCGAGCGTGCGCTGCGCGGCTGTGGCAACATCCATGTGGCCGCTGTGGATGGGATCGAACGTGCCGCCGAGGATCCCGATTCGACGTCGCTCCGGCATGCGTTTATGCGGCCGACTGGCGCGATGCCGCCAGTCTATGCCACATCGCTTCGACGAGTTCGGCCACGCCGGCGCCCGTCGCGCCGGAGATGCGGAAGAACGGGAGCTTCAGATCGGCCGCCCGCTTCTCGAGCGCCGCGGCGCGCGCCGCTTCGTCAAGCGCGTCGATCTTGTTCGCCGCGACCATCTGCGGCTTCGCGGCAAGCGTCGGCTGAAAGAGCTCCAGCTCGCGCCGCAGGATGTCGAGGTCCTGCGCGGGATCGCGGCCGCTCGCGCCCGAGACGTCGACCAGATGCACGAGCACTTTCGTCCGCTCGAGATGCCGCAGGAATTGATGGCCGAGGCCGAGGCCGCGGTGCGCGCCTTCGATCAATCCTGGCACATCGGCCACGACGAAGCTGCGATCGTCGCTCAACCGCACGACGCCGAGATTGGGCGTGAGCGTCGTGAACGGATAGTCGGCGATCTTCGGACGCGCGGCGGAGATGCGCGCGATCAGCGTCGACTTGCCGGCGTTCGGAAACCCCACGAGTCCGACGTCGGCGAGCAGCTTCAGCTCGAACCGCAGCTCCTTGATCTCGCCCGGCTCGCCGGGCTGCACTTTCCGCGGCGCGCGATTGGTCGACGTCGCGAAGCGCGCGTTGCCGAGCCCGCCGCGCCCGCCGCGCGCCACGAGGACGCGCTGTCCCTCTTCGGCGAGATCGGCGAGCAGGCGAGACGGCGGGTCGCCGTCGCCGGTCTTTTCGTACACGAGCGTGCCGATCGGAACGGCGAGCTCGAGATCCGCGCCGGTCTGACCCGTGCGATTCGAGCCCTGGCCGTGTGCTCCGCGGTCGGCGGCAAACTCCGGATGGAATCGGTAGTTGATGAGGGTGTTGACGTGCGCGCTGGCGACGACGAAGACCGATCCGCCGTGTCCGCCGTCGCCGCCGCTGGGCCCGCCGCGCGGGACGCGCTTCTCGCGCCGGAACGCGAGGCATCCGCGCCCGCCATTTCCGGCTTCGACGTGAATGTCGACTTCGTCTACAAACAATCTCTGTGCTGGCGCTTACTCAATCGCCTGAATGCTGATCACGCGGCCGTGCGCGCCGTGGTCCTCGAACTTCACGCGGCCGGCGATCTTCGCGAAGATCGTGTCGTCTTTGCCGAGGCCCGCGTTGAGGCCCGCGCGGAAGCGCCGCCCGCGCTGGCGGACGATGATGGTGCCGCCGCTGACGAGATTGCCGTCGTGCGCTTTGACGCCGAGGCGCTGCGAGTTGCTGTCGCGGCCGTTGCGTGAGCTGCCTTGTCCTTTTTTATGAGCCATGCCTACACCTGGATCTCGGTGATTCGAACGCGTGTGAAAACCGCGCGATGCCCCTTCGTCTTGCGCTGCCCCTTGCGGCGCTTCTTCTTGAACACGCGAATCTTCGGGCCGCGCGATTCGCCTTCGACGACGCCGAGGATCTTCGCGTTGGCGACATACGGCGCGCCCGCGAGCACCTCCCCGTCCTCTTTCTCGACGAACAGCACCTGCTCGAGCGTGACCTTCGTGCCCGGCTCCGCGACCGTGCCCGGCACGGTGGCGAAGCCCCCGGGGGTCACCTTGATCTGATGACCGCTAGTCTCGATGATTGCGTACATAGTCGGCACCCGTGCAAAGGGGATAGTGTAGCGCCGAACCGCCTTGCCTGTAAAGAGTTGCGGGGGGAGCGGCAACGTCTCGCTTCGCCTGAGTCTATTCCGCTCACATAATATCGCGACGCGAAGCATTCTGGCGTATGCTTATCGCTAAGCATTATGCCGAGAGGACCCAAAGGCCAAAGGCGCCCTGCAGACGTGATCTCGAACGCCGTGCACGTCATGCGAATTGCGACTGGCGAGATCACCGAAACGCTTACCCAAGATGGCAAGAGCACTGCTGCCGTAGCGCTTGGCAG
>QHWB01000070.1 GCA_003222395.1 Acidobacteriota bacterium | reverse complement strand
CTACTACCTGCCGGAGATGATGGGCGCCGGCGTCGCGCTCTTCGACTACGACAACGACGGCGACCTCGACGTGTTCCTCGTTCAGGGTGGCGCGCTGCCCAGCCCGGCGCGCGAGGCTCCAACCAGCCGCCTCTTTCGCAACGACCTGACGATCGGCGCGGACAGCCGGCGCACGCTGCACTTCACCGACGTGACCGAACGCTCCGGCGCCGGGATTCGCGGCTACGGCATGGGCGCGGCCGTGGGCGACTACGACAACGACGGCTACCTCGACCTGCTCGTCACGTCGTTCGGCTCGATCGCGCTTCTGCACAACAACGGCAACGGCACGTTCACCGACGTGACCAGGCAGGCTGGCATCAGCGACTCGGCATGGAGCACCAGCGCGGCGTTCTTCGATTACGACCGCGACGGGTATCTGGATCTGTTCGTCGCTCGCTACGTCGACTTCACGGCGGCCGCGAACAAGCTGTGCAACGACCCGGTCGGCACGCGCGACTACTGCAGTCCGCGCGTCTATCGGCCCGTTCCCGCGCGGCTGTTTCGAAATGACGGCAGAGGACACTTCGTCGACGTCACGGCGGCGGCTGGCATCAGCAAAGCGTACGGAGCGGGACTCGGCGTGGCCGTCGGCGACTACAACGGCGATGGCTGGCTCGACGCGTACGTGGCGAACGACGGCACGCCGAATCAGCTCTGGCTCAATCGCCACGACGGCACGTTCGTCGACGAAGGACCGCTCTCCGGCGCGGCGTTGAATTCGGAAGGCAACCCCGAAGGGAGCATGGGCGTCGCGTCGGGAGACTTCGATCTCGACGGCGACGAAGATCTGTTCGTCACGAACATCGTCGGAGAGACGTCGGTGCTGTACGTGAACGACGGCCGCGGCAACTTCGAGGACGCGAGGGTGCGAAGCGGTCTCGCGTCGCTGACCGCGCGGTTCACCGGCTTCGGCACCGACTGGATCGATTACGACAACGACGGGTGGCCGGATCTGTTCGTCGCCAATGGCGCCGTCAACATCGTGGAGTCGCTTCGCGGGCAGCCGGCGCCGTACCGGATGAGGAATCAGCTTTTCCGGAACAGCGGCACGGGACGCTTCGAGGAGACGAGCGCGTCCGCGGGTCCTGCCTTCGCACGCGCCGAGATCAGCAGAGGCGCGGCATTCGGCGACATCGACAACGACGGCGACGTCGACATCGTGTTCACGAACAACAACGGGCCGGTGCGGCTGCTCCTCAACCAGACTGGCGCGCGGAATCACTGGATTCAGGTGCGTCTCGACGAGCGGCCGGCGAATCGATTCGGCATCGGCAGCTGGGTCGGCGTCGAGCGATCGGGCCGTCCCACGCTCTGGCGCCGCGTGAGGACGGATGGCAGCTACCTGTCGGCAAGCGACGTGCGTGTGCATTTCGGGCTCGGATCGTCGGCGGCCGTCAGCGCCGTTGTCGTCCAGTGGCCTGACGGCCAGCGTGAGCGGTGGACCGGTGTCAGCGGTGATCGGGTACTGACGCTACGTCGCGGCACTGGACAGCGATAAGCAGATCATGACCGGCCTGTCCGTGATCCTCACGTTCAGCGTCAACCTCGCCGGCTTCAGCGTCATCGCCGCGGTCGCCAGCCACGCCGCTTTCAATACGGTATCGCGTTGGCTGGCGGGACTGCTCGCCGGCGTTGAGCCGCGCGCGCAGATTTCGATGGTTACGCTGCTTGCGCTGATCGGGCTCGGCACGGCGCTACTGCTCGTCGCTATGACGAAAGGACGATTGGCATGCGCTCAACAGGTTTCTTGATCTCGCCGTCCCACCGCAGGATGATGTGGCCGTGCAAAACGCTGAGACTCAGCAGGGAAAAATCAGCCGCCGCGCCGCGCTGAAAGCGTTCGGCGCAGGCGTCGGAACCGTCGCGGCGCTGCCATGGTTATCCGATGAAGGGCTGCTCGCGTTCGCTCGGATTCAGGAGGCGAACGCCGCGCCCCAGCCGAAGGTTCTCACGCCGCCGCAGTTCCAGACGCTCGAGGCGCTCGTCGAGATGATCATCCCCGCCGACGATCGCTCTCCCGGCGCGAAGCAGGCGCGGGTCGCCGACTACATCGACCTCTTGCTCAGCGAGTCGGAGCCGGAGCAGATGCTGCGGTGGATCGGCGGCGTGGCGGCGCTCGACGCCGAGGCGACGGCCCGCTTCAGGACGCCGTTCGTCGAGCTCATTGCCGCTCAGTCCGACGCCATCCTCCACAACATCAGCCGCAACGAGATCGCGCCGCAGAGCGCGCTCGAAGAATTTTTCGTGATGGCCAAGCAGGCGACGATTCGCGGCTATTACACGTCGGAGATCGGCATCCACCAGGAGCTGCGCTACAAGGGCAACAAGTTCCTGCGCGAATTCGTCGGCTGCGAGACCGAGGACGGCAAGGATTGCCCGCAGTGTGGACAGAAACGCGTCGAATGAAATTGCAGATTTCAGATTTCAGATTATTGATTGATCGCTGATTGATTGCTGATTGCTTCGCAGTCCAGTCCGCAACCAATCAACAATTCAATCAGCGATCAGCAATCCGCAATCAGCAATCTCAGAAAGACCATGATGCAGACCGATCGAACCCTGACGCTCGATCTCGACAACGTCGCTGGGGAGTCGCGACGGCTCGCGGCTGCGATCAAACCGGGCACCGATCGCTGGGACGTGATCGTCGTCGGCAGCGGCGCGGCCGGGGGCATGGCCGCTTATCAGCTCGCGATGGCCGGCATCAAGGTGCTGTTGCTCGAAGCGGGCCGGCTGATCGACGAGCGCACCGAGTATCGAACGATGGAATGGCCGTATGCGTCGATGCGGCGCAATCGGCTGCCGCCGGGCGAGCGTCCGATCGCCGTCGCCGAATACAACTTCCTCGATCGACCGTACGGGAACAATCCCGCGTTCGAGAAATCGAAGAAGGTGCTGTCGTACTCGGGCAACACGTTCACGCGGAACTGGGTCGTCGACGAGCGGCAGCATCCGACGACCGGCACGCCCTACGCGTGGGTTCGCGCGCGCGTGCTCGGCGGCAGGACGAATTTCTGGGGTCGCGGGGCGCTGCGCTACGGTCCGCTGCAGTTCAACGCCGCGAGCCGCGACGGATTCGACGTCGATTGGCCGATCTCGTACGACGACGTCAAGCCGTACTACGACAAGGTCGACGTGCTGCTCGGCTGCTCGGGGACGAAGGAAGGGCTCGAGCAGGTGCCCGACGGTATCTTCCAGCGTCCGTACAAGCTCAATTGCGTCGAAGTCGCCTTCAAGCGCGCGATCGCGAAGATGGGGCGCCACTACATTCCGGGGCGCGCGGGTGTCACGACGGACGGCGTGCTCAACAAGTACCGCGCGAAGTGCGCGGGACGCGGCCGCTGCGGGCGCGGCTGCAACATCGGAGCGGCGTTTCACTCGCCGACGGCGCTCGTCTATCCGGCGCGCGACTCCGGCAACCTGACGATCCGTCCGTACTCGATCGTTTCCGAGGTGCTCATCGACGACGCGACCAACATCGCGACGGGCGTCCGCGTCATCGACGCGAACACGCGCGAGGTGCTCGACTTCCCGGCGCGCGTCGTCGTCCTCGGCGCGGGCACGCTCGATTCGACCCGTATCCTGCTCAATTCCCGAACGCGCGCGTATCCGGACGGCCTCGGCAACTCGTCCGGGCTACTCGGCTGCTACCTGAGCGAGCACGTCATGGGGATTCGCGGCAGCGGCTACATCCCGGCGCGAATCGGCACCGAGACGACGCTCGACGACGGCCGTCCCGTCGCGCCGTACATTCCGCGGTTCCGCAACATCACGGATCGCCATCCCGACTTCATTCGCGGCTATCACTTCCAGGGCGGCGGCGGCTGCGCCGACTACCCGAGCATGGCGCACGACATGCCGGGATACGGGAAGTCATTCAAGTCGAGCGTGCGCAAGTACTATCCCGCGATCATCAGCTTCGGCGGATTCGGCGAGGTGCTGCCGCGAAAAGAGAACCGCGTGATGCTCGATCGCGACGTGAAGGACGCGTGGGGCATCCCGGTGCTGCGCTTCGACTACCGGTTCGGCGACAACGAGCTGAAGATGGCGAAGGACATGGCCGACTCGATCGAGGAGATGCTGATGGCGGCGCATGCCGAGGACATCAAGATCGAGCGCGAGCCGCTTCCGCCCGGATGGTCGATTCACGAGATCGGGACGGCTCGCATGGGTCGCGACCCGAAGACGTCGGTCACGGATCCATCGTGCCGCCTGCACGATGTGAAGAACGTGTACCTCGCCGACGCCGCGCCGTTCGTGTGTGGCGGTACCCAGAACACCACCTGGTCGATCCTCGCCATGGCGTGGCGGACGATGGATCTGCTCAAAGAGCGCATGCGAACGGGTGACGTGTGATAAACCGCCGCACCTTCCTGCAAACGCTCGCGGCCGGCGCGGTCGCACCACTCGTAGGAGCCGACCAGCGTGTCGGCCCTAAAGCCGTTCTCATCACGATGCTGCCGAAGGATGTCGCGTACGCCGGGCGGTTCGCGATCGCGCGCGACGCCGGGTTCGATGCGGTCGAGATGCAGACGACGTCGCGGGCAGAGGAAGTCGCCGAGGTTCGCGAGGCGTCGGCGAAAACCGGGCTGCGCGTGCATTCGGTGATGAACGCCGATCACTGGCGGTTCCCGCTCTCGGCCGCCGATCGCGATGTCGTCAATCGCAGCGTCGCCGGGATGGAGACGTCGCTGCGCAACGCGGCCGCGTGGGGCGCCGACACCGTTCTCCTCGTTCCGGCTGTCGTCGATGGATCGACCTCGTATCGCGACGCGTGGACCCGATCGCAGAAGGTCATTCGTGAACGGCTGCTGCCGGTGGCGAAGGATCTGAAAGTGATCGTCGCCGTCGAGGAAGTGTGGAACAAGTTCCTCCTCAGCCCGCTCGAATTCGCGCGCTACGTCGACGAGGTCGATTCGCCGTGGCTGAAAGCCTATTTCGACGTCGGCAACGTGGTGTTTTACGGGTACCCGCAGGACTGGATCCGTGCGCTCGGCGCGCGCATCGCCAAAGTGCACCTGAAGGATTTCCAGCTCGATCGCGCGAACGGCCGGTTCGCGTGGAAGAACCTCGGCGAAGGCGACATCGACTGGCTCGCCGTCCACCGGGCGTTCACCGACGTCGGCTACCGCGGTGCCTTCACGACGGAATTACCGGCCGGCGACGCGATGTACTTGAAAGATGTCGCGGCGCGCGTCGACCGCTTCCTCGCGGGTCGGACGCCTTGAGCCCGTCCCCGCGCGACATTCATGTCGGGATCTTTGAAACCCGCAAGGACCAACTGAAAGGCTCGCGCGCGCCGAGCGCACCGAAACGGCCTGACGAGTGCCGGTGTTCAGAGTGTCATTTTAGTACGTGTGTCCGATCTCGAGTCTCTTCTGCCACCCGTCACAAAATTGGCTAGGACTTAGGTCCTGTGGGATCTCGACGCCCTCAGACCTTCGGTCTATTCGCGAATTCTCCCAGGCGCAGGACAATTGTCATCCGTACGGCAGACAAAACCGCGTTACGGTCTTCAAGGAGGACCGTAGCACCTGTCGCTACCACGCCGACGGTGTCTCGGGAATGAACACCGATCGGCGATTCACAAAGTAGGAGGATGCGTGAAGCGAATGAGCAGATTCGGCGCGGCCGTGACGATGGCCGTGATGCTAGCGTCGGGGCTCGCGGCTTCCACGGCGCGGCTCGAGGCGAAAGGCAGTGGCCACGGCGGCGGAACGACGGCGGTGTGCAGTGCGCTGCTAAGCGTCATCAACAACGCGACCCTTCCACAGGCGATTCGAGACGCGGCACAGCTTGGGTACGACTTGCTCGAATGCTCGTAGTGCGGTGAACGCTGTTTGCGCTCGCCGCGCAACACGGCACTCGTAAACCCGTGTCGCGCTTCTTGCCGGCACACTCAGAGGAGATGTTCAGGATGATCGCAACCAAGGTCGGTCGCTCAATCGGAATTCTGTGCGCCGTCGTCGTCTGTGCGTTGCCGAAAGCCGCTTCGGCGCAGAGCACTACGACGACGGTGCCCTTCTCTACTTCGATTCTCAACACGTGCACGAACGAGTTGGTAGACATGAACGGCCTTCAAACGATCACCTCAAACTTCAAATTCGACAACGCGGGTGGACTTCATATCAACTTCGGGATCGTGTCGAAGGGAGCCGGCGTCGGACAAGTGACCGCGACGAACTACCCGTTCTCCGAGAACGATCTGTTCAACGTCCAGGCCACATCAGGTGCTGGTGAGTTCACGATCCGGATCAAGATGCGGATGAAGGGACCGGGATCCATCGACAACTGGGACATGATCCAGATGCTTCGCATGACCGTCACCGCCAATGGCGATATCACCTCGAGCATCGATTCCACGACTACCAACTGCCGCGGCTGACGGCCGCCGGTTGCGACTCGCCGTGTCGCGATCATCGACGGTCGCGACTCGGCGGAGTCGTTCCATGGCGCAGGCTTCGGCAAGAGCGCACGGACGTGGCCAACCGTCGTGGGAGACCGCGGGCGCGGGGGACGATCGAGAGAAACATCGCAAGGACGATCGAGAGAACGTCGCAAGCATGAGTGTCATCGTCGCGGCTGCCGCTGCGCGTGCGATCGGGTGACCGCGCTGGTCATCTCGACACGTGTCCCCCAGTCCAGACCGCCAAGATCTGTACTGGGTCTTCACCGTCTTCGGCTTGCACGCTGGCGTTCGGCACGTCTCTGTAGAGATCCCGAGCCGCAGCGCCGGCCGGTTCGCCAAGCGGCGTCGCGGGATCAAGCAGCAGCACCGAGCGCGGTCCGACGGCGCCTGCCACCTCCGGCAGATCGAATTCGCGCAGAAGTCCGTACGCGTAGATCCCGAACGGCTGTGTATAGCGCTCGGCGACGGCGAGTGAACGATAGTCCGTCACGGTCTGCCGCAGGGCGACACCGCGAACGCGCTCATCGAGCGCCGCGGCATAGAGCGCGATCACGCCGTGCGGTCCGTCGCCCACGAGTGAGACGGCGCCGGCGATGTCGGATCGCGATCCGAGATAGTCCAAGGCCCGAAGCGTGTCGTACACCTGTCCACCAAGAAGCGGCCGGCCGAGGATCAATGTGAACCAGGTCAGGTAGGCCTCATTGGAGATGCGATTTGAAAAGTAGAACCGACCGCGCTGCGGATAGGCGATCGCGCAATCGCCGCGTCCACGGACGTCCATCGTCGCGACGCGGCATCCGCCCTTCTTGCACAGCTGCTCGGCGAACCCGTCTTCGGCGACCGAACTCCACGCGGCCGCCTCGCCGACGTAGAGCACGGTCGGCGTTGATGATCCCGCCTTGTCCGGCGTGAGCAGCCAGCCTGGAATACGAATGTCTCGATCGCTCGTGAACTCGAACTGTTCCGCCCGATAGCCGGGCTTGCGAATCGTGGCCAGCACGCGGCTCGCCGGCGCTTCGCCACGCGACGCCTCGATGCCAAGCGCGGCGTGAATGCGCTTACGCATGTCGTCCGCGCCTGCCGCGGGCGGTCTCCGGACGGCGGCGGCCATCTGCCGCGTCAGCGACAGCGCCGTCTCGCCGCCGAACGAAGTGGTGACGAACCCTGTCGGCGTGACAAAGAGCGTCTCGTCCGGCTCCACGTCCTGTGAGACCTCTTCGTCGTCGGTGTTCTTCATCTCGAACCAGCGGTTGAACCAGGCATAGGTCGCGCGGCGCAGCTCGTAGACGTATCCATGCTGTTCGGTGGTGACCTGAAGCGACACGCGATCATCGGCCGCCAGCAGGCTGTACGCGCGTCTGTACTCCTGTAAGAGATCGAGCGAGCTGTCGACGTACTCGGGCGAATAGGTGTGGCCAGCATCGTGAAGCGTCACCGTCATGAGCAGCGGCTTCGGCGCGAAGGCATACAGCAAGTCCGCACGATCGATCCCGTAAGAGAGCGCCGGCACGATGTTCTGCTCCGCATCGTCGGCAGAACCGGGCGGCTCGACGTCGGCATGCGCCACGTTCTCGGTGTTGCCCTCCGACACGACGGCGACGCGGATGCGACTGTCGAGCGCCGCCAGGAATTGCGTCAGCGTTCCGCCGCCCGACTGTCCGCAGCAGCCGATCCGCTCGGGATCGACTTCTGCGCGCGTCAGCAGGAAGTCGATCCCGCGGATGCCGTCCCACACGCGGAACAGACTGAAGTTGGCGCCGAGCAGAATAAGACGGCGTCCGGCATACTCGTGCTCGCTCGTTCCGCCACCGCCGATCGCCGACCGACCGGCGTGTGTTCCTGGGTACTCGATGCGCTCGCCCTGTCCGAACGGGTCGTAGGCCAGGACCACGTAACCCTTGCGCGCCAGATTCGAGAACAACCTCTGATAGCTTGGCCACGCCTTGCCGTTCGTCGAATGGCCGAGTGGCCCGAGGATCGCCGGATGGCGTCCAGCCGCGGCCGGCAGATAGAGGTTCGCGGTGACGTAGAGTCGTGGCCGGCTTTCGAAGGTCAGCTTCTCGATGCGATAGCCGGGTCGGTCAAGGGTGCCCGTGACGCGAGGATTGAGGGGAAACCGCTCCAAAGGTCCGCCGAGCATCTTCCAGACCTGTTCGGTGACGAATTTTGCTCGGTCCGCGATTCCCTGCGGCGTGGAAATCGCGTTGATCGCCTGCTGGCGCCGCGCGCGCGCGTCGCTCGCGAGTCGGACGAGGTATCGCTCGAGATCGTGCGAATAATCCGGCAGCGCGGCGCCCTCGACGCCCAGCTCCACGCCTGTAGCGCCCGAAACGCGGTTTGCCGTTGCTGGCCGTCTCGAGCAGCCGCCCCCCGCCGCGGCGACGATGGCCCCGGCGGCCTCGAAGAAGTCGCGACGCGTGTACTTCATGTGGCCGGCGCGCGGATAATAGTCCGCCTTCTCGCAATCGGAATCCGCCATTTGTTTTTCGATGCGGAGCAACGGCATCACCGATTCATGCGACCGATCAACGTAGGCTGAACTCCGCCGATGATGTTCTCGTTCCTGGAGTCCGGGCGCCGGCCACGTTCTTGTAGACCGTGCCGCCTTTCATCACGAAGACCACGCGCCGCACGGCCGTGATGTCCTGGAGCGGGTTGCCGTCGGTCGCGATGATGTCGGCGTCCAAGCCCGGAGCAATCGTGCCGATCGTCTTGTCGAGGGCGAGCGATCGCGCAGCGGTCGACGTCGCCGCCAGAATCGCGTCCATCGGCGGCTGTCCGCCGTCGCGCACCCGGTAGACGAACTCCTCGTAGTTGCGGCCGTTCGCACCGGCGACAGCGTCCGTGCCGAAGACGATCGGAATCTTTCGCGTCAGCGCGCGCTTGAATGTGTCGATCCCGATCGGGATGCCTTCCTCCATGAACTTGAAGCCCTGCTCGTTGTAATTGCCGCGGCCGATGAACTTCGCCTTGTTCTCCAGGTAGTTGTGCAGCAGCAGCCCGAAGTTCGGATCGAAGTAGACCTGACGCTGCGCCATCAGGTCGAGCACCTCGTTGGTCAGCCGGTTGCCGTGCTCGATCGAGTTGCAGCCGGCGAGGATGGCCGCTTTCGCGCCCTCGGGTCCCTGGGCGTGCACCATCGCCCGCTTGCCTCGCGCATGCGCCTCGCTGCACGCAGCCTGGATCTGCGCATCGCTCATCGTCTGTTCTCCGCCGTCCCGGATGCTCGACGTGGCGAACAGCTTGATGACGTCGGCGCCGTCGGCCGCGGCCTTTCGTACGAACGCGCGAATCTGCTCCGGTGTCCCGGTCTTGTCCGTAATCGCCCTGAGCGAGGTCAGGATGCGTGGTCCGGGAATAATCCGGTCGGCAATCCAGTCGCGAAGATCCTTGTCGACTTCGGCGCCGGGACTCTGCACCGCCGTGAAGCCGGCGAGCAGCGTGCGGTACGCGTTCCCCGCCGTGTAGAGCATCGTCTGCTGCGGTGTTTCGGATCCCTGCTCCGGCAGCCGCCCGGTCTTGCGGTCGAAGTGGCCGCTGATGTGCGCGTGCGTGTCGATCCAGCCGGGCATCACGGTGAGCGCGCGGAGGTCGTAGACCGGACCTTGCGCGGTGGTCTGGCCGACCGACTGGATCTTGGTGCCCTGCACGACGATGTTCGTGTTTCGGAGCGTGTTGCCGGTCCCGTCGATGACGACGTCTGCTCTCAACGTGATCGGCGGCTCCTGCGCGGCAGACGCGATCGGCAGGCACAAGAGGCTCGAGACAATGAATCCGGTGAGTCTAGTCATGTCCACTCCGCGCGGCTGATTCGTCGCCGCGATTGCTGATCGCGCCGAGCCGAATTGTCTCGGTGGGGCAGTTGAGTCCAGCGTTGGTTCAGTAGGAATCCACAACGTCTCTAGACGAGCCGACAAATCCAACCGCTCGCGGCGTCGCAGTACCACAAGACGCCGTCGTGGATGTCGAGGCCGTGCGGCTCGGGATCCTCGCGCGTCAGCTGGATCCGCTCGAGCGCTCGGCCGTTGGATGGATCGAGCTTGTAGATCACGCGTCCGTCCGACTCGACGCACCACAGAAAACCGTTGTCCCACGCGAGGCCATGCGTCCGGACGCCCGGCGCCGGAATCGATCGAACGATCTCTCCCGTCTCTGGTTCCATGAGGAACAGTTTTCCGGAAGCCGGAACGGCCATCCAGTACTTGCCGTCCACCCACTTCAATCCGTGCGCGCCGGACGGCGTCGACTTCGGCGTGATTTTTCCGTACAGGCCCGATCCCGGCGTCACCCACGACTTCAGCGTCTTGCCGCTCTTCGGATCGACCTTCAACGTCCGGGGCGGCATCTTCGGATCCGCCATCTTCGTCGACGAGATCCACAGCGCGCCGTTGCCGTACGTGATGCCGCTGCCGTGAATCGATTCGGTCTGCAGCTCTTGAATGATCGAGCCGTCTTCGGGGCGCACCTCGAACGCTTTGTTGGGATCGACCTGATCGAGCACCCACAAGGCGTTGCTTACTCCGGGGGCCCCTGCCCCCCGGACGCGCGGCGCGGGGACCCCTTCGCCCCGCTCCGCGACGAACTGAAGATCGTTGGGCTGCCTGCAGCCGGCGATCTTGTACAGCTTCTCGACGCGCTTCGTGACCGCCGGTGGATCGGTCCACGCGCCGAAGACGAAAGCGGACACTCCGGCGACAAACGCGCGCCGCGATACTTCACACTCGCTCGCCATGGCTGCCTCCAGGTGCGTGTCCTTCGTGTCCTTGGCGTTATTTCAGCTCGCGAATCTTCATATTGCGGAAGGCGACGCGATCGCCGTGATCCTGCAGGCCGATGCGTCCACGGCGGGCGCGTGCATAGCGTGGGAAGTCCTTGAACTTGCTCTCGCGCACGCGCCGCTCCCAGCCGGCGCTCCAGAGCTCGTACTCGACCACCTTCACCCCATTCAACCAGTGTTCGACGTGCGGACCGCGGACCACCAGCCGCGTCGCGTTCCACGAGCCGATCGGCCTCGTCGCGTCACGCGACGGCGGATCGAGATCGTAGTTGGCGCCGGCGAGCTGCGCCGGTTTCAACGGCTCCTTGTTGTACGCGTTGTCGATGATCTGATACTCGGGCGCCGTGTGCCACATGACATCGTCGTCTTCGGTGACGCGATAGAAGATGCCGCTGTTGCCGTTCGACGCCAGGTTCCAGTCCACCGTCAGCTCGAAATCGCCGAACTCGTCGTTCGTGACGATGTCGGTGGCCGCGGCGACGCGCGTCAGCGCGCCGTCGACGACGCGCCAGCCGGCCGGCATCTGTTGCTGCCGAAAGCCGCGCCAGCCGGCGGTCGTTCTGCCGTCGAACAGCAGGCGCCAGCCGTCGGCCTTCTCTTTCGCGGTGAGCGTGTTCGTCATCGTCTTGTCGTCGGCTGCAAGGCCCGCGACGACTATGATGCTGACGGCGATCATCGTTGGTGTGCGCATGGAACACGTCCGCGGTGGCGTCGCCTACCGATGGTCCTCCGCCGTGGAATCCGCCTTCAGCCGGACCATCTTGTCCGGATCCCATCGCATCGCGCGGTTCTCGAAATAGCTCTCGTTCGCCAGCAGCGCGGGACCGGCCGCGCGCAGCCCGAACACCGCATCTTCGACGACCGGGCGCCGCGTGCGCATCGCCTCGAAGAAGTTTCGGAAATGATCGTCGGTGCTGTTGTACCGCTGTGGCGCGTTGAACATTTCGTCGCTGCGCGGCCGAAGCTCGGGCACGTCGGGGTACTTCGCGCGATACTCCTTCAGGAACTCCTGCTGCGTCGCCTTCGCGAACGTCTCGCTCGTTTCGCCCGGTTCCTTCGCCGGCGGGCGCCGCGACAGCGTCACCGTATTGTCGCCGATCGTGAGAACGCCGTCGGGACCGACGAAACGAAACGTCGTGTTGTCGCCGGCGCCTTCGGCGAAGTTGACTTTCAGCGAGACGGTGAATGCCGGATGCGACGACGTCTTCGGATAGTCGTACATCGCGAGCATGACATCCGGGACGTCGCGGCCGTCGTGCCAGTGCCGGAGGCCGCCGCTCGCGATTGCGCGCGTGGGACCGGACGCATCGAGCACGAAATGAATGGCGGTGAACAGGTGGACGAACAGATCGCCCGGGATGCCGGTGCCGTACTCTCGGTAGTTGCGCCAGCGGAACGCGCGGATCGGATCGAACGGCCGCTTTGGGGCGCGCCCGAGGAAGCGGTCCCAGTCGATCGTCTGCGGCGACGCATCGGGCGGAATCGAGTACTGCCACGCGCCGGTCGGCGAGTTGCGATTGATCCACGCCTCGACGAGATTCAGCTCCCCGATGGCGCCCGCGCGGAACAGCTCGCGCGCCTTCGCGTACACGATGGAGCTCGGGTGCTGGCTGCCTACCTGCAGGACGCGGCCGGTCTGCCGCGCGGCCTCGATCACGCGCGCTCCCTCGTCGAGCTGCTGGACCATCGGCTTCTCGACGTACACGTCCTTGCCCGCCTTCATCGCGTCGATCGTCATCGGCATGTGCCAGTGATCCGGCGCCGCGACGACGACGGCATCGACATCCGGCCGCGACAACACTTCCCTGTAGTCGCGCGTCGTGAAGAGGTGAGCGCCCCAGAGCTCTTTCGCGAGCGTGAGCCGTCCTTCGTAGACGTCGGCAACCGCCACCAGCTCGATGCCAGACGTCTTCAACGCCGAGCGCACGTCCTGCTGGCCGCGAATGCCCGCGCCGATCGCGGCAAGGCGAATCCGGTCGTTCGCCGAAACGCGCTGCGCAGCAGACGGAGCCTGCGCGCGCAGGATCGTCGGTGTCATCGCCGTGCCCGCGGCGACGGCCTTGAGAAAATCACGTCGTGAACGTCGGTCACCCATAGCGTCCTCATCTCTTTCACTTGCGTGTGGGGCCCCACCCCCACGCGCTTGATCCGTGACGCCTCCCCGGCTTCGCGCTGCGCGCGCGCCGGCCGTCGGCGTGGCCGCAGGCGCTCTTTCACTTGCGCGTGGGGCCTGTACCCCCACGCGCTTGATCCGTGACGCCTCCCCGGCTTCGCGCTGCGCGCGCGCCGGCCGTCGGCGTGGCCGCAGGCGCTCACCAATCGAGCTTTGCGCCAATGCGCCACACCCGGGGCGGCACGATCGCGAGCGGTCGCAGAAACGAATTGCCGGAGCTCCAGCTGGTGTTCTGAATCGGATTCGCATTGGTCAGGTTGTAGACGTCGATGAACGGCGAGAGGCGCGCGCTGCGGACGTTCGTCACCCGTTCGATTCGCACGTCGACCAGCGACACGTTGTCCTGTCGCCGCGCGTTCAGCGGTTCGGCGGGAATGCGCACGTTGCCGTAGTTGAGCGACGCGACGATCGTCCGGCCGAAATTCTGGCCGCTCTGGAACCGGTAGATCGGGCTGATCTTCAATCCCCACGGCCCCTGCCACGACGCATTCAGCTTGGCCGAGAGATCGCTCGATTTCTCCTGCCCGTTGGGCTCGGTGTTGATCAGATCGTTCGGCGTGATCGGAAGCTGATTCTGGCGGAAGCTGGTGTCGAAGAACGTGTTGGCCTGCGCGTAGCTGGTGGTACGGGCGAGCGACGCGATCGCGGACCAGCCGTGGCTCATGCGCTTGGTCGCGGTGATCTCCCACGTGTAGTAATTGGTCGTGGCATCCGGCACGTTCATCAGGACGTTCCTGACCGGCAGCGACAGGTAGTCGGCCGCGAGGTTCCACGCACCAATCGCCGGACCGTCGTCGAGGTTGCCGACGATGCCGTCCGGACCGGGATCGGGGACCGTTCTGGCGACGTTGAACGCCGCGAACGGCTGATTGGCGTTCAGCAGTTGGTACAGTTGCCGTTCCGTTCGCCACACGAAGCCGCCGCGGATGCCGAAGTTCGCCGCCACCTCGCGCTCGATCCACGACGCGACTTCCTCGGTTCGCGTGTCTTCGAGATTCGGATCGATCGCGGAGCTCGCGACGCCGCCCAGCGACGAAATCAAACGTCCTTCTTCGCCCGGCTGCCACACCCGGTCGCTGTTCAGGTCGGTCCACATGTGGCGGCGCTGCCAGACCGGCGGATTGGGATTGGCGGTCGCGCTGAAGTCGGCGCCAGGATTCCACCAGTAGCGCCCGTAGTTCGCCTTGAGCATCGTCTTGCCGTTTCCCAGGAGATCGAACGTCGCGCCGATGCGCGGCGCGAAGGTGTTCCAGATATTCAAGTCGTCGACGGCCGGAAACACCGCGGCGACAGGATTGAATCGATCGGCCTCGTGGACTTGCGCCGGCAGGAAATTTCGATAGCGATCGAATCTCAGACCGACGTTGAGACTCAATCGCCTGGTCGGCCGCCACACATCGCTCACGTAGGCGCCATAGGTCCACAGCCCGTTGACCGACCGTGTCGGGTTGCCGAGCAGGTACACGTCGAGCGGACTGCCGTTGCGAAGAATCTGGACGACGTCCCCAAAAGATCCGGTTCGCTCGGTCTGGTCGGTCGTATCGCGGAAAATCTCCCAGCCGATCTTGAAGTTGTGATCGCCGAGCCAGCCATTCCTGAAGTAGCTCACCGATCCGAGCACCTGGTTGCGGCGGATGTCGAGCTCGCGCCACCGCGAGGAGCCGGAGACCAGATTGTTTCCCAGGTCTTCGTACCGTGGCGCAGCCGTGTAGTTGGTATCGGGCCAATCG
The DNA here is from genome assembly GCA_003222395.1 of Acidobacteriota bacterium. Taxonomy (GTDB): domain Bacteria; phylum Acidobacteriota; class Vicinamibacteria; order Vicinamibacterales; family CAVVIG01; genus Gp6-AA45. Next base: position 22,232 of record QHWB01000070.1, on the reverse strand, counting down.
AATCCGTACTGGCCGGCGCGAGCCTCGAAGAACAGCGCGTCGCCGACGACCGTGTTCACTTCGCCTTTGTAGATGCGCGGGTACAACCATTGATCGAACGACGCGTCCTCCGACGTGAAGATGCCCGTCAATCCCAAGGCAAACGCATCCAGTCGATTGGGCTGGTGTTTCGTGTTCCGCTCGATGTATCCGACGAGCTTCGTATTCTTGGACAGCGTATAGGTCGCCTTCCCCGTATACGTCGTCAACCGCGTGACGAACGGCTTGATCGCGAAGTTCGGCAGCCGCACTTCGGTCTCCAAATCGCGCACTGCTCCGTACCACCACAAGCGATCCTTGACGATGTATCCGCCCAGATCCGCGCTCGTGTCGCGGAAGCGGTGAAGCCGGTTGACGTCGCGCGGCTCCAGTCCGCCGCCGCTGGTGATGCCGCGCGCGATCTGGTCGTCGTCGATGTTGAACGATTGCCACCGCTCGTTCTCGTAGTGCGCCGTCGCGGATCCGTGATACGTGTTGCCGCCCGACTTGCTGATGAAGATCATCTGGATCCCCGGCACGGCCATCTCGGCGGTGTGCGCCGCGGCGTTCACGGCGATCTGCTCGAACGAGCCCATGTCCGGGTAATTGCCGAAGCGTTCGGTTCCTTGCGTCGAATTGATCCCCTCGATCATCGGGCGGTTCTGGCCGGTCGTGCCGTAGGCGTAGTAATTCGATTGCGATCCCGCGGCACTGCCGCCGACGTCGACGCGCGTCAGCTTCAAGGCGGGCGTCTCGGAGAGCAGCGCCCAGTAATCGCGGCTGCCGCTTGGCAGGCTCGCCAGCAGCGGCGCGTCGAACGTCGTCGTGATCTTCGTCGACGCGGCGTCGACGACCGGGGACGCGCCGGTGACGGTGACGTTTTCTTCGACGGCGCCGACCGACATCTGCACGTTGAGGGTTGCCGTGAAGCCAAGATCGACGCGGATTTCCTTCCGCGTGAGCGGCGCGAATCCGTCGAGCGTAAAGACGACGGTGTAGTCGCCGGGCGGCACGGCCGGGAGTCGATACGCGCCCTGTTCGTTCGTCGTGGCGATTCGAGTGCCCATCATGGCGGGACCGCTGACGGTCACCGTCACACCGGGCAGCACCGCGTTGGTGTTGTCGGTGACCCGACCGTCTATGGCGCCCGTGGTCGCGCTGACCGTCTGTGCGGCGGCGGCGGTGATTGTCAGGTGGATGACGAGAAGAACTGCGCCGACATAGCGTGCCATCGTTCGCCTCCTCGCGCCGATAGTATGAGCCTGCCGGGGGTCGGCGAGCCCTGCAATCGGCAATCGTCAATCGGCAATCAGGGGCAGCGCAACCGGTTCTCCTCCGCGTTCGGCTGAGCGGTCAGCAGCCAGACAGACCTCCATGGTCTTCTGTGCGTCGAACACGCTGATCGATGTTTCGCGATCGTCGAGCACGCAGGCCACGAGCTCGTCGATTTCGGCCTGGAACGGGTGATGCGACACGTCGGCCGAATCGGGCATCGTGCAGCGGATGCGAATCGCCGGACGGCCGCCCTCATCGGCCATGGCTTCGAGCCGCACGTCGGGAAACGGATTGGCCGCTGCGAGCGCCGCGAGATCGAGCGGCGCATCGAGCCACTGCAGCACATCCTGCCGAAGCGTCGCACGATCGCCCATCATCTCGACGACAAATGTGTACGGCAGCATGAAGTCGGTCGAGCTGGTCACGTGGCCGAGCGCGGATTGCTCGAGCGTGAGGTTCGCGACGATCGACGTCGGCCATTCGTATCCGTCGGTGAAGTGCGAGTGAAACGCGCTGACCGCGGTCGCCTCGAGGCCGGAGCACCAGCGGAGCGCGTCGACGGCGTGGCAGCCGGCGGCGAGCAGGTGACTGCGGCCGCTTTTCCGTGTACGCACCCACGACCAGCCGCTGTACCAGTCGGTGACCCGTGACAGGTATTGCGTGCGCGCGAAGCGAATTCCACCGAGCCATCCTTCCGAACGCAGCCAGCGCGCGAACTTCAGAAACGGGTTGTAGCGCAGCTCGAAGGAGACGATCGTCCGCACGCCGGCCCGCCGCACGGCGGCGCCGATCTGCGCCAGTTCGTCGACGTCGAGCCCCGTCGGCTTTTCGAGCAGGATGTGCTTGCCGGCGTTCGCCGCCGCCACCGCCTCGTCCGCGTGCAGATGATTCGGCGTCGCGATCGAGACGATGTCCACGTCGGGCGAGGCGAGCACTTCGTCATAGCTGGTGGCGATCCGCGCGTCGGGGACGGCGATGCCGTACTTCTCGAGGTTCGCCCGCGCGCGTCCGATGTCGCGCGCGTACAGCCACGTGATCGTCGTCCGCGGGTTGCGCAGAAACGCCGAGATGTGTTGCGAAGCGCACCAGCCGACGCCGCAGACGGCGACGCCAAGCGTTCGGGATCCGGTAGGCATTCCAGCGGCCGGTAGCCTAAACTACCGCGCATGCGGAACGCAAAAAACAGCATCCGGTCGATCGCCGCGGTCGTCGTCCTCATCGTTCTGCCGCCGCGCGGCGAAGGCGCGTCCGACTTCGTGTCGTTGTTCAACGGACGCGACCTGACTGGCTGGAAGATCCCGGCCGGCGACAACGGTCATTGGCGGGTCGTCGACGGGGTGATCGACTACGACGCTGAGAGCGAGGCGCGGGGCGACAAGAGCCTGTGGTCGGAGCGATCGTTCGGCGACTTCATCCTGAGGGTCGACTGGCGCATCAAGAGCACGCCGTACGTCAATCCCGCCGTGCCAATCATCCGCTTCGATGGCACGCACAAGAAGGATGCAACAGGACGCGAGATCCGCCTCTCGGTGCCCGACTCCGACTCGGGAATCTACCTGCGCGGCTCGAGCAAGTCGCAGGTGAACATCTGGTGCTGGCCGACTGGATCGGGAGAGGTGTACGGGTACCGCACGGATACGTCGATGCCGGCCGCCGTGCGCGCCGGCGTGACGCCGAAGCGCAACGCCGATCGCGACGTCGGCCAGTGGAATACGTTCGAGATCACCATGCGCGGCGATCGACTGACGGTCGTGCTCAACGGCGAGGAAGTCATCGGCAACGCGCAGTTGCCGGGCATCGACGCGCGCGGGCCGATCGCGCTGCAGCACCACGGCGAAAAGAAAGGCGGCGCATGGGTCGCGCCACCCAGCCTCGTCCAGTTCCGGAATATTTCTGTTAGAGAATTCTGAGACTTCTCACTTCGTACTTTGTGACTCCGCGCCTATCGTCCTTACCAGGAAGTACGGCTGGTTCGACAAATCCGCCGTGAATCCCGGATAAATCGCGGCGCGTCCGGTTGATGCACCTCGAAGTAGTAGAGCAGCGGATGGGGCGACCGCGTGTAGTCGGCCGGGATGATTGCGCGGTGAATCGACGATGAGGGACACCTCCTGTGCGGCGGCGCCAAGGCTGCGCACCGCCGTCATCCCGACAGCAACGCCGGCGCGCTTCAGAAAATCTCGTCGATCCACGTGGCCTCCCGACCGGGCAACAACGAGTTTTCAATTATTCAGCGACACCAACTCATCCGCCCGCATCATCCGAGTCCGTTGACACGCGTTGACCACCATGCTATTGCTCGCCGAACATTTGACCTCCATCGAGCCTGTATTGCCATGATGAATCGCGCACCGCTGGTCGTCGTCTTGGTGATCGGCGCAATGTTCGAAGTCGGCGCGCGTTACGGCGCGTCCGACGTCTCGATCGTCCGCAACGATGCCGCGCGGCGCGTCGACGTTCTCGTCGGCGGCAAACCGTTCACCTCCTACATCTATCCCGCAACGATCAAGAAGCCGGTGCTCTATCCGCTGCGCGCGGCGAACGGCACGATCGTCACGCGCGGATTTCCGCTCGAACCGCGTCCGAGGGAGCGCACGGATCATCCTCACCAGGTCGGTGCCTGGTTTACCTATGGCGACGTGAACGGAATTGACTTCTGGGGATACTCGGATGAAACGCCAGCCAACGAAGTGCCGACCAAGGGCACAATTGTGCACCGCGCGATCACGCGGACCGTCGATGGCGCCGGCCGCGGCGAGCTCGAGGCGACCGCCGACTGGGTGATGCCCGACGGTTCCGTGATTCTGGCGGAGCAGACGCGCTTCGTCTTTCATGCGCGCGGCGACTGGCGCGCCATCGACCGCATCACACGGTGGACCGCGCGCGACAAGCGTGTCGTTTTCGGCGACACGAAAGAGGGCGCCTTTGGCATCCGCGTCGCACGGACGCTCGAGCATCCATCGAACGAACCCGAGGTATTCACCGACAGCAACGGAAACGAAACGACCGTACCGAAACTGGACAACACAGGAATCACCGGCGAGTACCGCAGCAGCGAAGGGAAGGTCGGCGATGACGTGTGGGGAACGCGCGCGCGCTGGATGATGTTGACCGGGATCGTAGATCGTGAACCGGTGACGCTCGCGATTCTCGATCATCCGGGCAATCCCGGATACCCGACGTACTGGCACGCACGCGGCTACGGCCTGTTTGCAGCGAATCCGCTCGGATCGGCAGACTTCACCGGCAGCAAAGCGCGGAACGACACGACGCTCGAGGCGGGAGACACCCTGACTTTCCAGTACCGGATCGTGATCGTGTCCGGGAAAGCCTCGCCGGAACGGATCGAATCCGAGTACCAACAGTTCGTGCGATGACGCGCATAAAGGCTCGTAGCACGCGCGATTGTGTCGGCTTTCGGGTATTCTGTGTCTGCGAGATGGAGCTGCGTCGCTGATTCGGCGGAATACTCTGCTGTAACTTGACGTTGTAACCCTGTCGGAACGGGAGGAGGTCCTTGTGGCGAGCGACAACAACGATCGGGATGGATTGTCACGCCGCGAGTTCGCGGCACGGATCGGTGCGGCGGCGGCGGGTGTGGCGGTCGGCGGCGATTTGTTCGGTTCCGGCCTTCGCGCCGCGCCGAGCGTCGGCCGGCGGATTCTCGGCGCCAACGATCGCGTCGTGCTCGCCAGCATCGGCATCCGCGGTCAGGGCAACGCGCTGAAGCGCGGGTTCGCGCGCCTCAAGAACGTGGAGCACAAAACGCTCTGCGACATCGACGCGAACCTGGCGGCCGAACGCATCCACGATCCGCGGCTGGAGGACGTGCCGACGTTCAAGCCGCAGTTCGCGCAGGATTTGCGGCGCGTGCTCGACGACAAGGACATCGACGCCGTCGTCATCGCCGCGCCGAACCACTGGCACGCGCTGGCCACCATCTGGGCGCTGCAGGCCGGCAAGCACGTGTACGTCGAGAAGCCGGCGTCGCACACCGTGTGGGAGGGGCGCCGGATGGTCGAGGCGGCATCGCGCTACGACCGCATCGTGCAGGTCGGCACGATGAATCGAAGCCGGCCGGCCGTTCGCGACGCGATCAAGTTGATCCACGACGGCGGGCTCGGCAAGGTCTATATGGCGCGCGGCCTCTGCTTCAAGCCGCGCCCTTCGATTGGCAAGTACCCCGACGGCCCGATGGCGCCCGGCGAAAAGTACGCGCTGACCGTCACGTCGACCTCGTATGAACCGACCTACGACGAGCAGTACTTGTCGAAGGTCGACTACGACCTGTGGCTCGGCCCGGCGCCGAAGCGGCCGTTCAACCGCAACCGCTTCCACTACAACTGGCACTGGCACTGGGACTACGGCAACGGCGACACCGGCAACCAGGGACCGCATCAGTTCGACATCGCGCGATGGGGACTGCAGAAGCAGGAGCACCCGGTCAAGATTCGTTCGGTCGGCGGATACTTCGGCGAGGGAGAGTCGTCGCAGGAGACGCCGAACGAACAGACGACGATGTACGAGTACGCCGATGGAACAGTGATGGAATTCGGGACGCGCGGCGGCTTCACCAACGACGAAGCCGGCGTGAGGATCGGCAATCTCTTCTACGGCACGAAGGGCTGGCTGTGGATCGAAGAAGCAGGGAAGAAATGGCAGTCCTACTTCGGACCGAAGAACGAGAAGGGTCCGGGATCGGATGCGCATGCCGGTGAAGGCGACGAGCCGACGGGCCTCACGACGATCGAGTATCCGCACTATCAGAACTTCATCGACGCGATCCGCGCGGGCAATCCGAAGCTGCTCGCGTGCGACATCATGGAAGGTCATCTCTCGTCGACGCTGCCGCACCTCGCGAACATCTCGTACCGCGTCGGACGAGCGCTCGTGTTCGACGGAAGCAAAGAGCGGTTCGTCGACGACAAGGACGCGGACCGGCTGCTGACGCGCGAGTACCGGAAGGGGTTCGAAATTCCGAAGTCGTTTACATAAACCGCGTTCACGCCAAGACCCGAATCCGGCGCGACATCGGTCGCGCCGGATTCAAGAAACCCTTAACGCCCCTCCCTCGCGCCTTCAACTCCGTTATATAGTCTGCCGCGCCCGTGTCATGAGGTGTGATATGCGCGTCGGCCAACACATCCGTTTGCTGATCGGAACGTGCGCGGTGGCGCTGTCGGCTGCCGCCGCCACTCGCGCGCAGCCGGCCTATCGTCCAGGCGTCGTCAACCTCGCGGCTCGCGAGTGGTTCCAGAACGCGCGCTTCGGCCTGTTTGTCCACTGGGGCGTCTACAGCGTGCTCGGCGACGGTGAATGGGTGATGAACAACCGGCGGATTCCGGCGGCCGATTACGAGAAGCTGCCGGCATTGTTCAATCCGACCGACTTCGATGCGGCCGAATGGATCGCGCTCGCGAAAGCCGCGGGCATGAAATACATCACCATCACGAGCAAACATCACGACGGCTTCGCGATGTTCGACTCCAAAGTGTCCGACTACAATGTCGTCGCGCGCACGCCGTACAAGAAAGACGTCCTGAAGGCGCTCGCCGACGAATGTCGCAGGCAGGGGCTGAAACTGTTCTTCTACTACTCACAACTCGACTGGCATCACGCCGATTACTTTCCGCGCGGGCGCACCGGACGTGACGCCGGCCGGCCGGAGCAGGGCGAGTGGTCGCGGTACATCGACTACATGGATGGCCAGCTGCGCGAGCTGTTGACGAACTACGGCGACATCGGCGGCATCTGGTTCGACGGCTGGTGGGATCGGCCCGATGCCGACTGGCGGCTCGACCACACGTACGCGCTGATCCATCAGCTGCAGCCGCAGGCGCTCATCGGCGCCAACCACCATCGCCGTCCGTTTCCGGGCGAAGACTTCCAGATGTTCGAAAAGGATCTGCCGGGCGGCAAGACGGCCGATTTCAACAAGGACTCGGAGGTCGGCGATCTGCCGCTCGAAACCTGCGAGACGATGAACGGCGCCTGGGGATTCAACATCACCGACCGGCGGTACAAGTCCACCCGCGATCTGATTCGTTACCTCGTGCGGGCGGCGGGCTCGAACGCGAACTTTCTCCTGAATGTCGGGCCGATGCCGAACGGCCGCATCCAGCCGGAATTCGTCACCCGCCTTCGCGAGATGGGCGCGTGGCTCGCGAAGAACGGCGACGCGATCTACGGCACGCGCGGCGGGCCGCTGACGCCGCAACCGTGGGGCGTCACGACACGCAGGGGGAACCGCGTGTACGTCCACGTGTTCGATGCGCCCGAGAAGGCATTGCTGATCCCGCCGCTCGGGGCCAGGGTTCGTTCCGCGCGACTGCTCGGCGCGGGACGCGCGGCGGAATTCTCCGAGCACGATTTCGGCATCGTCGTCAAGCTGCCGGCGGAGGTCGTCGACCCGATCGACACGATCGTCGCGCTCGATCTCGACGCCAAATCGTGATCCAGCCAACCAAACTGGGCGCGACAACGACGACGTCCGCAGCCGCACGTCGCTAGGAGCGCCACGGGCGCGCCCGCCGGCGCGGAGCGGGGATCGGGGCCCCCGCGAGCGGACGGCGTAGGGGGTTCGCGGGGGCGAACCCCCCGGATCTAGTCAGGAGGACGCATATGACGCGTGTTCGCCCGTCGACGATCATCGCGGGATTGGGCGTCGTGATCATGGGCCTCGCGCCCAGCCTCGCCGCAGGACAGTCGGCGCAATCCGCAAGCCTCGTCGGCAGAGTGGCCGACGAGTCCGGTGCCGCAATGCCTGGCGTCACGGTCACGTTGAAGAGTCCCGCGCTCCAGGTGTCGCAGTTGAGCGCGGTCACGGGCGCCGAGGGCGACTATCGCGTCCTCGAACTTCCACCGGGCGTATACACCGTCACGTTCGAGCTGACGGGCTTTCAGACGTCGGTCCGCACCGACGTGCATCTGACGACCGGCTCCGCGGGCCGAGTCGACGCCATGATGAAGATCGGTGCGCTGTCGGAAACGGTGCAAGTGACGGGCCTGAGTCCTGTCGTCGACACCGTGAACGTCGCGGGCCAGACGACCCTCGTGCAGGAGCAGCTGCGCAGCATTCCAATGGGCGGGACGATGCAGGAGATGCTGCCGCTCGCCGCCGGTCTCAGCATGCAGACCAAACCGGACGTCGGGGACAGCAACCTCGCATCTCGCTCGGCGATCATCACGTACGGCGTCGTGCTCCAGGCGACGCTCGACATCGAGGGGATCAACACGGTCACCGCTCACGACGCCGACACGGCCGTTTACCTGAATTCGTTCGCGCTCGAGGAAGCGCAGTTCAAGACCAGCGGCAACAACGCGGAGATCGCCTTCCCCGGCGTGGCGCAGGTCGCGGTGATGAAGTCGGGCAGCAACGCGTTCCACGGCAGCGCGCGCGGTTCGTACGAGAATCCGAAATGGCAGGGCAACAACGTGACCGCCGAGCTCGCCGCGCAGGGCATTACCAATCCGAATCCGATCGTCGATCCCGGCTTCTACGACTACAACTTCGATCTCGGCGGCCGCATCGTGAGAGACAGGCTGTGGTTCTACGGAGGAACCAGTCAGCAGTCGGTCAAGCAAGGGCAGATCGGATTCGTTGCGGCGCCGAACGCCGACGGCTGCTGGTTCGCCAGCTGCGGCGGCACGACGCCCGGCACGACGGCGCAGTCGCTGCCGCAGTTCAATTGGAAGGTGAATTATCAGGTGCGGCCCACCACGAAGCTGATCGCCTCGCAGTTCAGCGCGGTCAAACATCATTCGACCATGGGCGGAGCCGGCCAGCTGAGACCGCTGCCGTCGACGACGTTCCAGCGCCAGCCCGATCAGACGTGGAAAGGAGAAATGCAGAGCGCTCCGCGCAACAACCTGCTCCTCGACGTGATCTACGGCTACGGCGGCTATCACACCCATTACATCGCGCAGCCCGCCACACAAGTCAGTCAGTACGGATTTCCGGACGGCACCGACGTGAAAGGGAATCCGAGCAGCATCGAGTTGAGCAACAACCTTGTGTACGGACCGAACGAATCGGTGCAGGATCGGCCGCAGAACCGCTACGAGCTCAAAGCGACCGTCACGTACATTCCTTCGGAGCCGCACCTCGGCGGGACGCACCAGTTCAAGATCGGCACGACCGACGACTGGGAAAACGCCGGCACGAGAGTGCTCGAGGACAAAGCGTCCGGCGACTATCAGCTCCGATTCAGCCGCGGCGCGCCGTCGCAAATCGTCGTCTACAACTTTCCATTCGCGACGTCGACGAACACGCTGCTCGGCCAGGCGGTTTATGTGACCGACACCTACACGTTGCGGCGCGTGACGCTGAACGCCGGCGTGCGATGGGAGCGGTATCGCAATTTCTATCCCGAGCAGACGAAAGAGGCGGGGCAGTTCAGCGCGATCTTCCCGGCGCGCACCTATCCGAGGCAGGACGTGCTCACCTGGGTCGACACGGTGCCCAGAGTCGGCGCCGCGTGGGACCTGACGGGCAACGGCAAGACGGTCGCCAAAGCCTCGTTCGGCATCTTCGGCGACACGATGGGAGACTTGTACTCGAACGCGTTCAATCCGAACGGCCAGGCGACGCAAACCTATTCGTGGACCGGCCCGTGCCTGGTCACGCAGTACAGGAACGACACGTTCAACGACACCAGCTGCGACGTCACGCCGCAGTTCCTCGCGACGCTGCCGTCGCTCACGCCGCTCAGCGCCACCGGCGGGATCAACTCGGTGATCAATCCGGATTTGAAACAGAACACGACCTCCGAATACACCACGAGGATGGAGCGCGAGCTGATTCCGAACGTGGCCGTCAGCGCAGGCTACGTCTATCACCGGATTCTGAACAACTACAACACCAACCTTCAGTTCCTGCGGCCGTACGACACGTGGATTCCCGCGGCGGGTACGTTCGCCGACGGCCTCACCGGCAGTCCTGTGACCATCTACACGTATCCCGCCTCGGAAGTCGGCGCCGCGTTCAACGTCCTGAAGGCGGCGAACGCTCCGACCGATCGGCCGGACACGTACCACAGCATCGAAGTGGCGGCCACGAAGCGCTATTCGAGGAAATGGACCGGCGCCGCGTCGTTCTGGACGACGAAGAATCACCGGTGGATCACGGGCAACAGCTCGGGCGGCAACGGAAACACGCCGCAGAGCCCCAACGACGATCGATTCGCGGTCGACGACACGTGGACGTGGGAAGCGCGGGCGAGCGGCACGGTCAACTTCCCGTTGGACATTTCGTTGTCGTCTTCCTACCGCGCGCAGTCGGGCGAGCGGGAGCAGCGGACGCAGCAGTTCTCGGCGGCTTCGTCCGTGCTGCGGCAGGGCTCGGTGACGCTGCGGATGGGCGAGTACGGCGAATACACGGCGCCGACCGTGCAGATAGTCGCGATCAAGGCGACGAAGAGATTCGGGCTCGGTCAGGGCCGATTCTTCGAGTTGAACTTCCAGGTCTTCAACGCGCTCAACGCGAGCGGCATCACGTCGATCAACCGCCTGACCGGCCCACAGTTCGGATTGGCAACGGGCATCGTCTCTGCTCGAGTCGCACGCTTCGGAGGCGGGATCACGTTCTAAGAGAGGAGCGCAGCATGCGCGTGGGGATCGCTGCCCTGTTCGTCCTGATCATCACCGGCTGGCTCTGGCACGACGCGCGGGCGCAGAGCGGAGGACCCGTCGTCAGCGGCGCGCACCGGTTCGAGAAAGTCGTCGACGGCATCTACTACGCGACCGCGTCGGGGACGATGACGGTCGGCTCGAACTCGCCGGTCATCGTGAACGACGACGAGGCGATGGTCGTCGATTCGGAGATCACGCCGGCGGCGGCGCGCGCGCTCGTCGCAGACCTCAAAGCGGTCACGAACAAGCCGGTCGGCTACATCGTCGATTCGCATTATCACTACGATCACGCGTTCGGCAATCAGGTGTTCGCGCCGGCGATTCCGGTGATCGGCCACGACAACACGCGGAGGCGGCTGCTCGGGGAGTTCGGCAACGTGATGGAGCAGTACACGTACTTGAACAGCGTGCAGCCGGTCCCGGCGCGGCTCGAGTCGCTCAAGCAGCGGATCGCGGAAGAAAAGGATCCGCAGCAGAAGGCGTCGCTCGAGCGCCAGGCCGCGAACTCGCGCGCGTACCTCGAGCAGGTGAAAGAGACCAGGGTGACGCCGCCGAACGTGACGATCGACAAGAAGATGACGCTGTTCCGCGGCGGCCGCGAGATTCAGATTCTGTATCTCGGCCGCGGGCACACCGACACGGACGTCGTCGTGCTGCTGCCGAAGGAGCGCATCGTCTGTACGGGCGATCTCATGGAATCGCAAATCTCGTACATGGGCGATTCGTTTCCGGAAGAATGGATTGCGACGCTCGATCGGTTGAAAGCGCTGAACTTCGACACGGTGATGCCGGGACACGGCGTCGTGTTCAAGGGCACGGCCAAGATCGACGCGTTCCAGAAGTATCTGCGCGACGTCATCAATCAGGTCAACGCCTCGCGCAAACAGGGTCTGTCGGCGGAAGAGGCCGCGAAGCGCGTCGACGTGACCGCGTACTCAGGAGAATTTCCTCAGATTCGCGGCGTCGGGATCGATGCGGCGGCGGCGCGCAGAATCTATCAGCTCGCCGAGCGGCCGGAGTGATGAGCGATGCGTGGCCAGGGATTCGGGATTCGGGATTCGGGATTCGATCGTCCGATCGGCTTCGCGGAAAATCGTGTAAGGTTATGTCCGGTTTCGAATAATCCGCTATCGTAATAATCACGCTGGGGCTAACCGCGTTCCGCCCAGCGATGCCATCGATCGAGAATCTCCGGCCGTTCCAGCAACGCGGCCATGTCGCGAATCCGCGGCTCGAGATAATCGCGATCAAGGTCGTGGATCCGGCGTCGCGTGAGCGCTTCCGCATCGGCCAAATCTCGCGAGCGCTCGGAAATGATCTTCATCAGCACGAGATCCTCCGGCGTGACGACACGCACGGCGCGTCCGGCGAGCGTGATCGTGCGCGCGCGCCGAATCGCGTCCATTTCGAACGGCAGGAGCGCGAAGATGACGTCGATCCGGACGCCATTCGGCGTGTCCAGCGGCAGCACACGGGTCTCCTGGACAAAGGCCACTGGGTCGGCGACCGCGAGCCGAATTCGTCGGCTGATTTGGTCGACGGTGTTCGGGATCGCGTCCTCGTCAACTGCGACCGTGACGTCGACATCGACGGTGGCACGCGGCTCGCCCCACACCGCATTGGCAATTCCGCCGATCACCATGTAATCGATCTGCAGGCGCTCGAGAAGGGCGACGATCTCGGCGAGCGCCTGCTCGAGAACGGTCATCGAGAAACGTGTTTCAGGATTCGGTGCAGGCAGATAACGCCGCTCGCGTCGACCGGGCGCTCGCGGACTGCCGTTGGCAGGATCTCGTATAGCGCACCGATCGCTTCGAGGGCGGCAGCTGATCCGAGCACGGTAGGGTGCGTAGATTCCCACTGCGCATATCGATCCAGAGACGTCGCACGCCGACGCACCAGATCATGGAACGCCTCGTCGAAAGCCACGGGACCATTGTAGACGTAGCCCTTGTCACAACAACACTCGAACGCCGTTGGGAGTCCGACTCCCTGTCGCTGATGGAAGATCCGAGCTCGCGCAGGACTAAACTGACCGCATGACCCTGAGCCGCTCCGACAGCCGCCTGCAGCGCTGGGCCGTCCGCGCCATCGCTGGATTTCTTGTCGTCTACATGCTGGGTGCGTTCGGCGTTCCGACGCTCGTGCCCTACCTGGCGGTGATCATCGCAGTCGTCGCCGACGCCGTTCGATTAGCAATTCAGGGTCGTGGAACCAACTCTCCTCCACCGCGCGACCAACGGCCGAAGGAAACGATTCACTGACGCTACGGTTTCTCGTGGATCGCGCCCCGAACCTTCTGTTCGAGGTCGGGCGTCATCGTCCGGATGTTGTGATCGTTCCGCGCGTGTTCGGTCGCCTTGGCCATGACTTCTTTTTCGTCCTTGCCTTCGATCACACGGTCGCACCCGGGCATCAGATCGCCGCAGCGCAGCTGTTTGGCCATCGCGCACCTCCAACCGGTGAGCGTAGCGCGACGCCGCGAGGAGCGCAACGTGTGTCGTCCATCCCGCGCGGCGGAGGGCGAGTGGGAGGGTTTCAAGCGAGGGGCGGTCGCAGGGTGGCCCTGGGCGGCGGCATCACGCCAACGGCTGCGCTCCGGTAGGCGGTCGGCGTGACGCCGAGTTGCTCTTTGAACTGGCGGTAAAAATTCTTCTTGCTCCGATACCCGACGAGAAGACTGATCGCTTCGATTTTCTCACCAGCGCGAATCAGAGAAGCGGCGTGGTACACCCGCACCTGTGTCAAGAAGCCGTGAACCGTCTGGCCGGTCTGATCGCGAAACAGCGTGGCCAGGTACCTCTTCGATCGACCCAATGCGGCGGCAAGGACGTCGAGCGTGAGTGGCTCGGCGTAGCGCTCCTCGATGAAGGAGAGCATTCGCGCGACCAGCGGCGACGCGAGCTCCTGAGCACGCCTCAGCCCGGCGAGCAGCTCGCCGACCTCGACTCGGAATTCCGCAAGAACGTCGCGCCTCGACAAGGCGTCGAGTGACCCGGTTGGCTGCTCGCGATCGAGCGGCTGCGCGACGGCGTCCTGACCCAGGAGTACTCGAATTTCCGCTGTCAGATCGGCCAGCAACACTCCCAACGCAACCGCGTCCTCGAGCTCTGATGCGGCGATCGCATCGATGAACCGGTTGATGTGCTCCGGCCACTCGTCCGCGGAGCGTCGCGAGAGGTGACGCAGCAGATCTGTCTTGAGCCGCACCGCAGTAACCAAGCCGGGCAGATTGATCAGAGGCCGAGGCATAGCGACGTGTGCATCGGCCGATCGATTCGGAGGAGGCACCGAACTCCTCTTCACGACTGCCGAATTTCGGCGGGGGCTGATTGAGACAGCAACGACGGTACCGCGGGTCGGCGGCCGTGCATGGAATCGAATCACCAGCGTCACGTTCGTCGCGCGAGTTCACTTAAGGCTAACCGGTGTCGGACTTGATGGACACGACATCGAGCCCACACAAGCGCGTTGGCGGACTCGCGCGTCAGTGAGCCGGGTCTGGTCTTGCGAGCCTGTCACGAAAACCGACGCCGACGTGTCCGACCTTGGATCTCATCAACGGATGTGACATCGCGGACGTCACGAAAGGAAACGACGCGCGGCGCGGTTTCGAGGCAGGCGGCACCAGCGCGAAGTCGCAACGACGGATCGGACACCACAATTCTCGCAACCGGAACTCATATCTGCCCGACTGAGATCACATACGGATTTCAGTTTGCTGTCGACACCCGTCGTTGTTACGAGGGGGTGATATGAGAGTACACACTGTGCGGCGGCGATGGCTCATGGTTGTGTTCTTCCTGTTGCTGGCCGGACTCTCGGTGGGCCCGGCCGCGCTCCGCGCCGACTCCGGCGCGATTTTCAGCGGGCAGGCGACCGTCGTGCGCGCCACGCTGCCGCTGACCGGCATGACGATCGTCGTGTCGGACACGGGAGCGCTCCCGCAATCGGGAGGAGCCCGGGAAGCTTCTCTGCTGGAGGTGAACGAACCGAACCTGGTGACGGCTGAAGTCGCTCACGCTTCGACGGTGGGCCAGGGCGATCGCAGTCGCTCTGAAGCGTCGGTGGCCGCCCTCGCCCTGACAGCGGGTGGCAATACGATCGGAGCCGACTTTCTGATGGCGCGCGCGACGGCGGTGTGCGGGCCCGGAGGCGCGTCTGCCAGCGGAAGCTCCGAGCTGGTGGGACTCGCCATCAACGGCCAGTCAATCGTCGTGAGTGGCGAACCAAACCAGACCGTCGCGCTGCCATTAGGTGCCGGCCAGGTCATTATCAACGAGCAGAAGAGCAACAGCACTGGCGACATCACCGTCAACGCGCTTCATGTGACCGTGCCGGGCGTCGCTGACGTGATCATCGCGTCGGCACACGCCGATATTGCCTGTCCTGCTCCGCCACCTCCGCCGCCATGCCCCGGGTCCGATTTTGTGACCGGTGGCGGATCGATTTCACCGTCCGGCGCAAGGGCAAATTTCGCAGTCGCGGGTGGGATCAAGAACGGAGCCTTCTGGGGGCATCTCCAGTACATCGATCACGCCAACGGGCCGCGTGTGAAAGGAACCGGCGTGACGGCGTACAGCGTGACCGGCCCCACGACGCGCCACATCGAAGGCACTGCCGACATCGACGGAACGCCTGGCACTTACCGGGCGGATGTCGCTGACAACGGGGAGCCCGGTCGCGACGACACGTTCAGTCTGACCCTGTCGACCGGCTACAGCGCGATCGGTTTCCTGAGTGGCGGAAACATTCAGCTTCACACGCCGTGTCAGTAGACTGAGCGAGGCTAACCGGGCGGGCTCTGCGCGAGGCCGCCCGGCGAACCTGATCGGCGCTGGTTCGCCTAGCCCACTTTCAACTCGCGGACTGCACGGCCCGCTGCGCGCAGGTTCGCCAGCGGCATCTCGGAGTACTTGCGCGACAGCAGGACGCCGTGCGCGCCGCCGTCGAACGCCGCCTTCACCGCCTGATACACGTCGTCGGGCTGCGTCTTCTTTTCTTTCGGCCCGGTCGGAATGTCGATGTCGATGCCGGGCCAGATCTTCACCTTCGACGACACGCCGGCGACCGCGCGGCGGGTCTCGCGGCGCACGTAGTCGGCCGACAAACCTTCCTGCGGGATGCGATCGAGCGGCTTCTCGTCTCCGTAATGCTGCAGACTGTACGTCAGCTCGAGCGTCTGCTCGGGCGTCAGATCGGCGAACAGCGTGGAGTTGACGTTGCGGACGTACTGCGCCATGCGCGGACCGCCCGAGTTGTTGTACATGACGACTTTCAGAAAGTCCGAGTAGCCGCTGAAAGCCGCGTAGTCCTGCTCGGCGCGATAGAACGGCGAGAACGAGTTGTTGTGCCAGATGTGCCAGCCGATCCCCTTGGCGGGCCGAACCTCGTGCGCCTTGCCGTACATGTCGCGGTAGGTGTCGCGCAGCGCTTCGTTCCAGAGCCGCTCCCAGGCGAGCACTTCGGGATACTCGACGAGAGTCCGCCAGAACGTGACGAATGCGCCGTCGGTCGGCCGTTGGCCGGCGCGCATCGCGTTCACCCACGTTTCGAGCGCGATGTATCCCTTGCGCGCGCGATCCGCATCGATGCCGGCTTTGCGCGCCGCGTCCAGACAGTGCGGGCAGAAACAGCCGACCGATGCCGGGTTCGCGCGTCCGCCGTGGTTCGCGCCGATCGCGTTGTCGAGCGGACCCTGCCGCTCGCTGCCCCACATCAAGCCGTCGACGTCGTAGGACCGCAGATAATCCTCGACGAGACCGAGCCAGAAGCTGCGCGTATTCGGGTTGCGCATGCAGACGCGGGCCGTCGGCTTGCCGTGCACGTCGACTTCGACCGCTTTGTCAAGGCCAGGCACATCCTTGTTGAAGACGTCCTCGAACCAGCAGATCACTTTCATGCTGCGCCGATGCGCGGCCGGCAGCACGTCGGCGATCACGTCGTAGCCGGGATGGTCCGGCGCCTTCTCGGGCGCGATCGTCGTGTTGCGATAGAACTGCGGATGCGGCGTCGCGAAGTTGCCGCCGTGGTAGTTGTCGTCGTATTCCTGCCTGCCGTGATCGGGCAGAGGGTTGCCGCGCGGCTGACGGCCCGCGATGCCGCGTCCGTACGTGAACGTCGCGAGGAACAGCGTGTTGATCGCCGCCATCTCGCGGAAGCCGTCGAGCACTTTCTCGGTGCCTTCGTCGACGAACGACACCGCGCCGACCTGGATGCCGATCATCGCGGGCTCCGCGGCGGCAAGCGGCGTCCATCGGCCGAGCGCGGCCGCGCCGGCCGTCAGCAACGAGCTCTCGAGAAATGCGCGCCGATCCATAGGTCCTCCAGCGATCAGGTGAGCGCGATCACTTCGTAGTCGGTCACCGACGGCACCTCGAAGCGGACGAGGTCGCCGTCCTGCGAGAAGGGGAGCGCGCGCGCCGTCCGCAGCGCGCGGACCGCGGCGATCCGCCGTCCGCGTGACACCGTGAAGGCCGCCTTCTGCGCGCCGATCGCGTAGAAGCGGCGGATGAATCCACGCGTCATGTTCGGATTCGTGTAGTTGAGGATGTGCAGCGCGTACCCAGGTTCGGTTTCCCAGGCGAACGTCTCGACGATGCCGTCGCCGTCGAGCGAGACCAGCGGCCGCGTATCGCCGCGCAGCCAGCGGACCGTGTTCTGGAGCAGCAGACCGAGATCGGGATTGCCCGAGCGCCAGAACGTGCGCTCGACGTCGCCCGCGAAGTACGCGACGCGCGATCGACTGCGATCGTGGAACAGCGCTGCCGGTTGATTGGTGCGCGGCGTGCGCGGAAACACCATCTCGGGTGGGAATGCGGGGTAGTACGGCACCACCGTCAGCGAGACCGCGTCGCCGGCGGCGGTCTCGCGCAGCGGCACCCGGTTTTCAGGTCCGGGCAGCAGCGCCGTCCCCTCGAAGCCGGTGAGCGTCGCATGGCGCCGCTCGATCCGCATGTAGCTGTTGCCGAGCGGACCGATCGTGTCTCCGTCGGCGCTCGCGCCGAACAGATCGGCCAGCGCGAAATCGGATCGCCGATCGCCCCATTCGCTGTAGAGCGAGGTCTCGAACGTCGCGAGCAGCGATCCGCCGCCGCTGACGTAATCGCGAATCTGCCGGCAGTGCTGATCCGATACGTACGCCGCGTTCGGAATCAGCAGCGCGCGATACCGGCTGAGCGTCTCCGTCCGCAGGTCGTCTTCGTGAACGAAGTCGAAGAAGAATCGTCCTTCGAGCAGCGCATAATACAGTCCTTGCAGGTATTCCGCCGTCTGCGCGCGCTCTGCGCCGCGCCAGTCCCTCGGTCCGCTGCCCGATCGATAGAAAGCAATCGTCCGCTGCGGGTACAGGACCGCGACGTCGGCCACCGACCGCGTGTTGCGGAAGTGCGGCTCGTTCGCGGCGAGCCAGGCGAAGAAGTCTCGTCCCACTTCCTTCCATCGGGTGTCTTCGGGCGCGCCGCCGAGCCAGTGGAACCACGGTACCATGCCGCTCGCCGCCGTCTGCGCCATCCACATCGTCGTCTCGGCCGGCGCCTTCGCCACGTGACGCCATGTCGGCCGGCTGTTGCTGTACGCGCCGGTGACGTTGGTGACCGTGCGGTCTTCCATCACCGCGCGCGCGACGCGCCCCTGCTGCGCGCAGTCCCAGATTACCGTGTCGCCGCCGCGCCCCTGGTGATCCGCGTTGAACCAGCGCGCCACCTCGCCGAGGCGCTTCACGTTCTTGACGGTTCGAATACCGCCGCCGAGATTGCCGACGTACACCGATTCGGGCCGTGCCTCGGTGACCGACGCCTGCCAGCGCCGCCACACGTCGAGGACGCGATTCATGTAGGCGTCGTAGTACTTGCGATACAGGGGACTGGTCGCATCGGTGCGGTCGGGCGGCACACCGCCGACCTGCTCGCGGTACACCTTGTGGCAGCGCTCGCAGTGACAGACAGCGAGATCGCCGGTGCTCGGCCAGCCATTGGTGAAAAAGCCGTCGATCGGATATCGCCCGTTGAGCTCGCGATAGATCGCCGGCATCTGATCGGTGAAATACGGGCCGAACATGCACGTCTTGTACAGCCACGTCGATTCGTTGTGCGGGCGCGGCGATCCGTCGCGATTGCGCTCGAACCATTCGGGATGGGCATTCAGCGCGTCCCCGTACGCGTAGTTGCAGTCCATGCGCGCGACCAGACGCATGTTTCGCGATTTCGTCGCAGCCGCCAGCTCGCCGAACAGATCGCGCGATCCGAGGAACTCGCTGCGGTGGTGATAGCGCACGTCGGTCGGATAGAACGCGACGATGCCGCCGCCGTTGAGGAGCAGGGCGTCGAGCTTCAGCGACGACCAGTAGTCGATCCAAGCGGCCACGTCGAGCGTGAGCGGATCGCGTTCGTTGAGATTCAGCTGGCCGCAGCGCCGCATCGTCGCGTACCACGGACGCTCGGCAGCGGCCGCGTTACGCGAACCGACCGCCGCGACGATCAGCGATCCCGACGATGCCGTAAGAAATTCGCGGCGTGTAATCATGGCCGTTCATGGAAACGAGACCGGCGTCGTCATGACGATCGGAACCGGCCTGCCATTCAACACTGGCCGCCGGCTGGAAGCTGCGCGTTCGCGCCGGCGTTGCGAGTCGCCATCGCAATCTGCACCTGTTCAGCGTCATCGAACGACTGGCCGCCGCCGCCACCACCTCCGAACGCACGGTAGAAGAGCACGGCCACGGCACCGGGATCGGCGAACAACTGCTGCTGGTCGACGCGATCGAAGAGCTGCACTGTGCCGAGAGGCGATGTGAACCCGATGCCGGACGGCAGGCCGCGGGCGACATACATAGAGTACTGATCGAGAACGGCATCGCCTTCCCATCGAGCACCGAGTGGCCACTCGCCGTTCAGCGCGTGGAACGTGAACGTCTCGTCGACGACTTGCCGGACCGTTCCGGCATCTGCGGCATAGCTCACAAGCAGTATCAGCCGCTGCTGCGCCTGGTTGAACAGCGCGCGGACGTGCCCGTCACGCCGCCGGACGATGTTCACGCGCGCGTCGCCTTCCAGGATTACCGTGTCGCCATCGCGCGCTTCGAGCCGCTGTCCCTGCACCGGAGGATCAGGCGATGGCGGCTGCTGACCGGCGATTGTGCTGGTCGTGGCGGCGTTGAGGACGATGACGAGGCCGGCCGCGCTGCAGAGCCGTGCGTGGTGTTGCTTCATCAAACACCTCAGTTGCGCCTGCACGGAGGACATGGACTCGAACGCGACCGCGAACATGAAGCCACGAACAAGCGACGTTAACGCAAATCGATCGCGACGACTTCGTGGTCGGTAATCACCGGCACGGTGACGTCGACGTATCCAGCTGACGCTTCCACGCGCGGCGTCTGGTCGGCGACGAGCAGATGCACGCGCGCGACCGATTCGCGCTCCGGAATCCGCACGCGGACTCGCTGCTCGCCGATTGGCAGCAGCTCGCGAACAGGGCCTTTCATCATCATCGGGTTCGTCAGGTTGACGAGATGCACGGTCATCGACGCCTTCTGTCGCCAGATCGTCACGTCGAGGATACCGGGACCGGAGACGGCTACCGGCCGCTCCTCGCTGGTCGCCCACTCGAGCGCGTTCGCAATCAGCCGGCCGTGATCGGCGGACAGCACTTCCCAGAACACTCGATCGATATCCCACGGGAAATAGACGACGCGCCCGCGGCCGATCTCGCGCGGGAACAGTTGCGGGAGATCGGGCCGTTCGCCGCGCGGGTAGACCATCTCCATCGGCAGATCGGGATACGAAGGAATCAGCGTCAGCGGCGCGGAGAAGACCGGCGCGGCTGACGTGACCGGCACGCGCCAGACGCCGTTGATGATCCGTGGCACGCCGTCGAAGCCCGCGAGCAGCGGATGGCGCGGTACAGACGCGCCGGCATGCTGCAGGCGCAGATACGAATTGTGCATCGGTCCTTCGACCGGCCCAGCGCGACGCGCACCGAACAGATCCGACAGGCCGAAGTCGGCGCGAGGGGCGCCGGCCTCGTCGTACAGCGACGTCTCGAACGTCGCGACAATGCCGCCGCCGCCGGCGACGAACGCGCGCAGCTGATCGCACTGCTGGTCCGAGAGGCACGCGACGTTGGGCAGGATCAGCAGCTTGAACGGCTCGAGCCGCTGCCGGTCGAGCAGGCGATCGTGCACCATCTCGAAGGGGACGCGAGCCTCGATGAGCGCGTGATAGAACCCGAGCGCGTGATCTTCGACCCGTTCGCGCGCGCGGTCACCGCCGTAGAACGTCGCGGTCTGCTGCGAGTAGACGAGGCCGACGCGCGCCAGCGGCCGCTCGTTGCGCAGGTAGGGCTCGACGCGGTGGTGCCACGCGTAAATCTTCTCGACCATCGGCAGCCATCGCTGGTCGTACAGCTCGCCGGAGAATTTCGTGAACCAGGGCCGCATCCCGTTGGCGGTACCCTCGGCGACCCACATCCGCAGCTCGGCCTCGCCCTGCACCGAATCCTTCCAGCGATACGGCTCTTCGATGCCGACGCTGAAAATGCCGCCGACCGGTTTCGAGCCGAGCACGGCGCGGTATTCCTTCGCGCTCTTGCCGTTCGCCCAGATCGGCATCAGCCCGCGCCGCGCCTGACGATCCGCAAAAAGGATGTCCGCGATCTCGCCGACGGTCTTCATGTCGAGCGGGCTGAGCGCGCCGCCGCCGGCGTTGGCGATGAACCGCGCGCGCGGGTTGATCGCGCGGATCTCGCGATCCCACAGTCGCCACAGATCGAAGAGCCGCTGTTCCTGCCACGCGAGATAGGCTCGGCGCGCGCGATCCCTCGGATCGGTCGTCCGCGGCAGATCGAGACCGGCCGCCGAATGGAAATTACGCTGGCAGTGCTCGCAGTAGCACATGCCCGATCCCGACCACCGGTTGCCGAAGATGCCGTCGACGCGGTAGCGCGACGCGATCTCTTTGTGAACCGCGGTCATGAACTCGAAGTTGTACGGACCGAGCGCGCACGTCACCCACAACTCAGGGGACGCCCAGTGGCGGCGTTTCTCTCCGCTCGCGTCGACGGCGATCCAATCAGGATGCGCGTCGTACACGTTCTGATGCGCGGCGTGCGGGTCGGTGCGCGCGATGACGACCATGTTCCGGCGACGGCATCCTTCGAAGAGCTGACCGAACGGATCCGCATCGCCCATCCAGGCGCTTCGGTGATGCAGCGGGACCGCGGTCGGGTAGTACGCGACGACGCCGCCGGCGCTCAGGCAGGCGGCGTCTGCGTGGATCCGCGTGAAGTAGTCGAGCCAGAACTGCGGATCG
>QHWB01000031.1:2500-455833 GCA_003222395.1 Acidobacteriota bacterium | reverse complement strand
GCCCCACGAGATTCGATCGATCGAAGAGCGGCTTCGATCGCGGTTCGAATGGGGATTGATCGCCGACATCCAATCGCCGGATCTCGAGACCAAAGTCGCGATTCTGAAAAAGAAAGCCGAGACCGAGACGGTTCCGCTGCCCGACAACGTGGCGATGTACATCGCCGGCAAGATCAAATCGAACGTCCGCGAGCTCGAAGGGTCGCTGATTCGACTGATCGCCTATGCGTCGCTCACCGGGCAGGAAATCTCGCTGCCGCTCGCGCAGCAGGTGCTGAGGAACATCATTGATCACGAGGACAAAGCGATCACGATCGAGGCGATTCAGAAATTCGTCGCCGAGCATTACAACCTGAAGATGGTCGATCTGAAGTCGCGGAACAATTCGAAGTCGATTGCGATGCCTCGTCAGGTCGCGATGTATTTGTGTAAATCGCTGACGGATGCTTCGCTGCCCGAGATCGGCCGCAGCTTCGGCGGGAAGCATCATTCGACCGTCATCCATTCCATTCGCAAGGTCGAGGATCTGCGGAAAAAGGACTCGAATTTCAACAGCCAGATCAGTAATTTTCTCGAAGGATTCAGGTAGGGATCGGGGTTTTCCACAATCCCATCTGTGCATTGCTGTGGAAAACTGTCGAGGTTGTCGCAGGGGTCCGAATCGGATCGAAAGCGAGCTTTTTCAGTCACGTTTTTCCCACAGGTTAAACTGTTCAAATATAAGCAGTAAGAGCGACGGTTTCCTTTTCAACACACCCTCCTTTCCTATATACTTTCTCATTCTCGAATCTCTCCTCTCCTCCAGAGGATCGCGCTCCAAACCAGCGCTTTTTCGAGGTCAGCACAGCCATGGAACTTGTCGTCCGTAAGAACGACCTACTGCGAGAACTGCAACTTTTTCAGGGCATCGTCGAGAGAAAAAACACCATCCCCATCCTGGCCAACGTGCTGATGGAAGCCAACGGCGACGAGGTGCGCTTTCTGGCCACCGACCTCGAAGTTGGATTGCGCAGCAAGTGCAATGCATCGGTCGCCAAGAGCGGATCGCTCACGCTTCCGGCGAAAAAGTTCTACGAGATCATCAAGGCACTGCCCGAAACCGACATCCGGATTGCCGAAGACAAGGGAGGCGTGAAGGTCGCGGCGGATCGGTTCGATTCGCGGATGCAGACGCTGCCGCGCGAAGACTTCCCGACCCTCCCCGAGTCGGGCGCCGGCGCGCCGAGCGCAACGCTGCCTCGAAGCGCGCTGAAGGAGATGGTTGCGAAAACGCACTTCGCGATCACCGGAGAGGACACACGATATTTTCTGAACGGCGCGCTGTTCGTGCTGCGCCCTGATTCGATGAGCCTCGTCGCCACCGATGGGCACCGCCTGGCGCTCGTCACCGTACCGCGCGACGGCAAAGCGAACAAGGACACCGACGAAATCAGAGCGATTCTTCCGAAGAAGACGCTCGGCGAGCTGTCGCGCCTGCTGATGGAGGGCGAGGGCGACATCGCGTACGAGCGAGGCGAGAATCATCTGTTCTTTCACGTCGGCGATCGCCTGCTGATCTCGCGGATGATCGACGGTCAGTTCCCGGCGTACGAGCGCGTCATCCCGAAAGGGAACGACAAGCGAATCGAATTCGAGCGCGATCGGTTGACGAACGCCGTGAAGCGGGTGGCGCTGCTCTCGAACGAACGGTCGCGC
Source organism: Acidobacteriota bacterium (assembly GCA_003222395.1). Lineage (GTDB taxonomy): Bacteria > Acidobacteriota > Vicinamibacteria > Vicinamibacterales > CAVVIG01 > Gp6-AA45. Next base: position 454,138 of record QHWB01000031.1, on the reverse strand, counting down.
GCCGTGAAGATCCAAATCGACAAAGGCAAAGTCGACATCACTTCCAGCAGTCCGGATCTCGGCGAAGCCAAGGAAACGCTGACGGTCGACTACACGGGCGCGCCGATGCAGATCTGCTTCAACGCGCAGTACGTGCTCGATTTTCTTTCCGCCGTTTCGACCGACGTCGTGTCGCTCGAGCTGAAGGACGAAGTGAGCCAGGCGCTGATGAAGCCGGTTGGGGCCGAAGACTACGACTATACGTACGTGATCATGCCGATGAGAGTCTGAGACTCGGGATTCGGGATTGAGATTAGGAATCGCGTGAATCATACCGATCGGACAGAACATCCAGGAGAACAACCGCTGACGCCGGAGGTGCCCGCCGGCAACAACGGACATGGTGTCGCTCCAGCGGAGCGGGGCGAAGGGGTCCCCGCGGAGCGCGTCCGGTGGGCAGGGGCCCCCGGATTGAGCGAAGACGTCAACGATTACTCGGCGGACAAGATTAAGGTTCTCGAGGGTCTCGAGGCCGTCCAGAAACGTCCGGCGATGTACATCGGATCGACCGGGCCGGCCGGGCTGCATCATCTCGTCTACGAGGTCGTCGACAACTCCGTCGACGAAGCGCTGGCAGGGTTCTGCGATCAGGTCAACGTCACGATTCACATCGACGGATCGGTGACCGTCGTCGACAACGGCCGCGGCATTCCGGTCGACCAGCACGAAAGCGGAAAGTCGGCGGCGGAAGTCGTCCTGACGGTGCTGCACGCCGGCGGCAAGTTCGAAAACAGCGCCTACAAGGTGTCGGGCGGGCTGCACGGCGTCGGCGTGTCAGTGGTCAATGCGTTGTCGGAAACGCTCGACCTCGAAATCTGGCGCAACGGACAGGTCTACCAGCAAAGCTACGAGCGCGGGAGGCCGACCGGCGAACTGGAAATGACCGGCACGACCAAACGCCGCGGCACGAAGGTCACGTTCAAGCCGGATCCGCAAATCTTCGAGACGACCGAGTTCAGCTTCGACACGCTGGCGCAGCGGCTGCGCGAGCTCGCGTTCCTGAACGGCGGCGTCCTCATCACGCTCGACGACGAGCGCGATGGCAAGAGCCACAAGTTCCACTACGAAGGCGGCATCGTCTCGTTCGTCCAGCACCTGAACAAGAACAAGGCCGCGGTGAACGAGAAGCCGATTTACATGCACGGCGAGAAGGACAGCATCGACGTCGAGATCGCCTTGCAGTGGAACGACGGGTACGCCGAGACGGTGTATTCGTTCGCGAACAACATCAATACCCACGAGGGCGGCACGCACCTGTCGGGCTTCCGCTCGGCGCTCACGCGGACGATCAACTTCTACGGCAGCAAGAACAATCTGACCAAGGACCTGAAGGAAAGCATCACCGGCGACGACATCCGCGAAGGTCTCATCGCCGTGATCAGCTGCAAGATTCCGCATCCGCAGTTCGAAGGGCAGACGAAGACGAAGCTGGGCAACACCGAGGTGAAGGGCATCGTCGAAGCGATCGTCAACGACAAGCTCGGCGCCTTTCTCGAAGAAAACCCGTCGGTTGCGCGGCGCATCATCGGCAAGGCCGCCGATGCCGCACGCGCGCGCGAGGCCGCCCGCAAGGCGCGCGATCTCGTCCGGCGCAAAGGCGCCCTCGACAGCGGCTCGTTGCCGGGCAAGCTCGCCGATTGTCAGGAGCGCGATCCCGCTCTCAGCGAGCTGTACATCGTCGAGGGCGAGTCGGCCGGCGGGTCGGCGAAACAGGGGCGCGATCGGCGGTTCCAGGCGATTCTGCCGCTCAAGGGCAAGATTCTGAACGTCGAGAAGGCGCGCTTCGACAAGATGCTCAGCAGCGACGAGATCAAGACGATGATTGCTGCGCTCGGATGCGGCATCGGCGTCGAAGATTTCGATGCCGACAAGGTCCGGTACCATCGCGTCATCATCATGACGGACGCGGACGTCGACGGCTCGCACATCCGCACGCTGCTCCTGACGTTCTTCTACCGCCAACTGCCGGCGCTCATCGAGCGCGGCTACGTGTATATCGCGCAGCCGCCGCTGTTTCGCGTGAAACGCGGCAAGGCCGAGACCTACATCAAGGACGAGCGCGAGCTCGACGGCTACCTGATCAAGCGCGCCACCGAAGCGCGCGTCATGCGCATCCCTTCGAAGAAGATCGAAATCTCGGGCGCGGATCTGGAGCGGCTGCTGCAGAAGATGATCGCGCACCAGAAGTTCCTGCACGTCGTCGAGCGGCGCGGCCATCCGAGAGAGATCGTCGAAGCGCTCGTGGCGGCCGGCGCCGACCGCGAGTACTTCGCCGACAAGGACCAACTCGAGACGCTCGCGCAGGCGCTGACGACGCCGACGCGGACGGTCACCGTGCAGCGCGACGAAGAGCACAACCGCTATCTGCTGCACGTCGAAGATCGATCGAGCGGGTACCCGCGGCAGCATACGATCGGCGTCGATTTCGTCACCGCTGCCGAGTACCGGACGCTGCTGGCGAATCATCGCGACTTGTCCGCCGTCGACGGCGACGTCGTCGTGGCCGCGGTCGCCGGCGCCGACGGCGAAGAGAAGTTCAGCGACGTCCGCCTGCAGTCGCTCGACGCGATCGTCGATTTCTTCATCACCGCAGGAAAGAAAGGTGTCGCGATCAACCGCTACAAGGGCCTCGGCGAAATGAATCCCGATCAGCTCTGGGCGACGACGATGAATCCGGAAGCGCGCACGCTATTGCAGGTGCGCGCCGAAGATCACACCGAAGCGGATCTGATGTTCACCACGTTGATGGGCGATCAGGTCGAGCCGCGCCGCAAGTTCATCGAGGACAACGCGCTGGATGTAAAGAACCTGGACGTCTGAGGGATCCTGATTTGGGATTCGGGATTCGCGGATCACGCGAGTCACGCTTCCCGAATCGCTGCGAATCCCAAATCCCGAATTCCAAATCCCAAGCAGCATGGCAGACCTAGTACCGCAGCACCACCCCGTCAACATCGAAGACGAAATGAAGCGTTCGTACATGGATTACGCCATGAGCGTAATCATCGGACGAGCGCTGCCCGACGCGCGCGACGGGTTGAAGCCGGCGCATCGCCGCGTGCTGTACGGCATGAAGACGATGGGGCTCTCGCCCGGCCGCGCGTACAGGAAGTGCGCGAAGATCGTCGGCGAGGTGATGGGCAACTTCCATCCCCACGGCGACGCCTCGATCTACGACACGCTCGTACGGCTGGCGCAGGACTTCAACATGCGCTATCCGCTGGTCGACGGCCAGGGCAACTTCGGATCGGTCGACGGCGATCCTCCGGCGGCGATGCGGTACACCGAGGCGCGGTTGCAGGCGCTCGGCGACGACATGATGACGGATCTCGACAACGAGACCGTCGACTTCGTGCCGAACTACGACGAGACGACCGAGGAGCCCACGGTTCTCCCGGCGCCGTTCCCGAATCTGCTCGTGAACGGGTCGGCGGGTATCGCCGTCGGCATGGCGACCAACGTGCCGCCGCACAATCTGCGCGAGGTCGTCGAGGGCTGCATCTGGCTGATCGAACAGACGCATCTGCAGCCGGCCCGGGACGTGGCGCAGGACGTCGGCCCCGCGATGACGCGCGGGGAAAAACTCAAACAGCTGATCAAGCTGATTCCCGGCCCCGACTTCCCCACGGCCGGTTACATCATCGGACGCGCAGGCATCGTTCAGGCGCACACGACGGGCCGCGGCTCGATTCTGATGCGGGCGCGCTCGACGATCGAGACCAACAAGAAGGGCGATCGGATCTCGATCGTGATTTCCGAGATCCCGTATCAGGTGAACAAGAAGAATCTGCTCGAGCGGATTGCCGACCTGGTGCGCGAGAAGACGATCGAGGGGATCTCCGATCTGCGTGACGAATCGGATCGCGAGGGGATGCGGATCGTCATCGAGCTGAAGCGCGGCGAGGTGCCCGATGTCATTCTGAACAATCTCTACAAGCACACGCCTCTGCAAACGAGCTTCGGCGTCATCATGCTCGCCATCGTCGGCGGCCGGCCCAAGGTCCTGAACCTGCTCGAGCTCGTCGAGACGTTCGTCGAGTTCCGGCGCGAGGTCGTGCGGCGCCGGACCGAATACGAGCTGAAGAAGGCCGAGGCGCGCTATCACATCCTCGAAGGGCTCAAGATTGCGCTCGATCGTCTCGACGAGGTGATCAAGCTGATTCGCGGATCGAAGACGCCGCCCGAGGCCCGGGAAGGCCTGATGGCGAGCTTCAGCCTGACGCAGATCCAGGCGCAGGCGATCCTCGACATGCAGCTGCAGCGACTCACCGGCCTGGAGCGGGAGAAGATTCTCGACGAGCTGGCGGAGCTGCTGAAGACGATCGAACGGCTGCGCGCGATCCTCGCGAGCGAGCGGCTGCTGATGCAGATCATCGTCGACGAGCTGAAGGAGGTGCGGACCAGGTACGGCGACGACCGCCGCACCCAGATCATCGACGAGTCGGGCGAGATCAGCATCGAAGACCTGATCGCCGAAGAGGACATGGCGATCTCGGTCACCAACACCGGCTACATCAAGCGCACGGCCATCTCGACGTACCGCAGCCAGCGCCGCGGCGGCAAGGGGCGCATCGGCATGCGCACGCGCGACGAAGATTTCGTCAGCCATCTGTTCGTCGCGTCGACGCACGCCTACATCATGATCTTCTCGGACCGCGGCCGCGCGTACTGGCTGAAGGTCCACGAGATTCCGGACGTCGGACCCGGCGGCAAGGGCAAGTCGATCGCGAACCTCGTGTCGATGGACGAAGGCGAGAAGATTGCGGCGATGCTGGCGGTGAAGGAGTTCGAGGAGAACAAGTTCATCGTGATGGGGACGCGCAAGGGCGTCGTGAAGAAGACGGCGCTGTCCGCCTTCAGCAACCCGCGCGCCGGCGGCATCATCGCGATGGGCGTCGAGGACGGCGACGCCGTCATCACCGTCCAGGTGACCGACGGCAGCGGTGAGATTTTCATCGGCACGCGCAACGGAATGGCGATTCGTTTTCACGAAAGCGATATCCGGGCCATGGGCCGCACGGCCTACGGCGTTCGCGGCATCACGCTGCGAGACGACGATCTGGTCGTCGCAATGGAAGTGGTGCGCCCGGGCGGTACGCTGCTCACGGTGACCGAACGCGGCTACGGCAAGCGAACCGAGATCGAGGAATACCGCGTGCAGTCGCGCGGCGGGGTCGGTATCATCAACATCTCCACGAGCGATCGCAACGGCATCGTGGTCGGCGTCGCCTACGTGCAGGAGGGCGACGAGATGCTGCTGATCACGCAGCAGGGCATGATCCTGCGGATGCAGACCAACGACGTGCGCGCCATCGGTCGCGCCACGCAGGGCGTCAGACTCATCGACATCGAGGAGAGCGACAACGTCGTCTCCGTCGCGAAGCTCGTAGAAAAAGAGGACGAAGAGCCAAACACGTAAAGCAGTAGCGCAGCCCTTTAGAGGGCTGCCAGGTCCCGGGAGGTTGGTATGGATCGGCTGAGACCACGCGTTTCAGTACTCCTCGCCGCGTCGCTGACCACCCTGATTCCCCTCTTCGCCGGCTGCTCCGGCGCTGCCGAGCAGCCGATTCTCAACCAGTTCTTCACTGCCTCGCGCCTGCGCGACAACACCACGCTCGACGGCTTCTCGATGGTCGCGCTCGACCCGCAGAAGCAGGGGACCGTCACCAGCTTCAGCATCACGAACGTGAGCGCCGAACAGCGCAAGCCGCTCACGCTGCGGTCGCTCGCCAAGGCGCACGACGATGCGAAAGCGGAAGACACGGCGCTGAACACGCGGCGCGAGACGTTTCGGCAGGAGAACGACGAGGCGGTTCAGCGCGTCGTCAAAGCCGGGCGCACAGCCAAGCTGAAAGGCGGCGACGCAGACGTGCAGGCGTCGTGGTTCAGGATGCTCGATGAAGGAATCGAGCTGTCGCGCAAGGTGACCGACGCACGCCGGAAGCTCGCGACCGAGAGCGCGATGGTGAAGATGAGCGTCGCGGATCCGCGCAATCCGATCGACGTCGCGAAGTACGACGGCGAGCTCGTGTCGAAGGAGGTGACGGTGAATGCGACGCTGCGCCAGCCGAACGGCGAGACCTCGCCGCACACCTACATGATTACGATGCAACGGGCGCTTTTGAAAGGCGAGAAAGGGGACATCACCGGCCGCTGGGTGATCACGAGCCTCAAAGACGCCGCGGCGCCGGCAGGAACGAAGACCTCGTGACGCCCTGACGTGGCGACGCCCTAACGTGGCACCGTGTCTTTCGCCTCGGCGGTCGTGACGACCCACCCGGCATTCTGCTTCTTCATCGTCACGATTGCCTCCCGCGCATCGACCGTCGGCTGGCCGGTGCGCGGATCGCGCGCGTTGACTTCGACCGCCATGCGGACGGCCGCGGCCTCGCCGGACCCGTCGACTTTGATCTGTACGTCCACGAACTGAACGTTCCAGCCACCAGGAGGCGGCGTGAAGGCGGCGACCACGCCCACGACCGCATCGCGCGACGCCAGTTCGCCTTCGCCCGCACGAATCCGAACATCGTCAGCGAGAAACTTGCGAAGCTGCGCTATCCGTGTGACGCGCGCAACCGACGGTTCGTCCTCGGGCACCGACAAGGTGGCGGCAATCTCGTTGAGCCGACGCTGCACGGCGCGCGTCGGATTGAACCACCACTGATACACGAAGAACGCGATCAGCGCGCCGAACACGACGCCCGCGATCGCGGTGCCGTTCGATGTCATCGGACCAACGACTCGCGGTTTACGCGGGCTCGAGCCGCGCGTATTTCGCGCGCAGCGTCTTCTGGCCCACGGCCGCAAATCGCACGATCAGCTTCGTGTCGTCGTCGAGCGGCTCGACGCTGATGACGCTGCCGACGCCGAACTGGGGGTGCCGGACGCGCATGCCGGGACGCAGATTCATGCCGGTCGACTGATCCTCGTCCTCGTACGCATAGGTGGCCGTTTCCTCGCGGGCGCGATTGCCGCGTCCGCGTCCGTACGGATTGGTGCGGAACTCGTAGAAGTTGCTTTGATAGGCACGGTCGTTCGACGACGTGTACGACGACGTCGTTTGATCGAGGAGCTCGGCAGGCACCTCTTCGATGAACCGCGATGGCTTGCTCGCCTGGTACTCGCCGAAGATCCGGCGGCGCGCGGCGCCTGTGAGAACGAGCCTGGACCGGGCGCGCGTCATGCCGACGTAGCAGAGGCGCCGTTCCTCCTCGAGCTCCTCAGCATCCTCGCTCGATCGCGAGTGTGGAAACAGTCCTTCTTCGAGGCCGGCGAGAATCACGACTGGAAATTCGAGTCCTTTCGCGCTGTGCAGCGTCATCATCCAGACGCGCGCGTCTCTGGACCCGGCTTCCTCGTCGGCATCCGACAGCAGCGACAACCGATCGACGAATCCGCCGAGTGTCGGCTCGGCCTCGCGGCTCTCGTATTCGCGAGCGGCCGACACGAGCTCGGCGAGGTTTTCGATACGGCTCTCCGCATCCTCGCTGCGCTCTTCGCGCAGGTCCTGCAGGTAGCCGCTCTGGTCCAGCATCTTGCCGATCGCGAACGACACCGGTTCCTGGCGCGCCATCGCCGTGAGATTCACGATGAGATCGCGAAATACGGTGAGCGACGCGGCCGCCCGCGCCGGGAACGCGCGATCCTCGAGGCCGCGCACGAGTCGCGCCCACAGCGAATTGGCCGAAGGCGCCGGCTGCAACCCCGCCGCGAGCAGCGGCATGTTGTCGTCGGTGGCCGGTTCCACCTTCTCCACGGCGTCCATGACGCCTTTGCCGATGCCGCGCGCCGGCACATTGATGACGCGCCGCAAGCTCACGTCGTCGTGCGGGTTGATGACCAGGCGCATGTATGCCAGCGCGTCCTTGATTTCCTTCCGCTCGTAGAATCGGACGCCGCCGACGATTTTGTAGCTGATGCCCTCACGCATCAGCGCGTCTTCAATGGTTCGCGACTGCGCGTTGGTGCGATACAGCACGGCGACCGTGGCGTCGACATCGTCGGCGAGCGCCGTCCGGGCGGTCCGCGTGATGAAATCGGCTTCCTCGAGCTCGTCGCCGCCGCGGAAGTAGACGATGCGGTCGCCGCCTTTGCGGTCGGTCCACAGTCGCTTGTCCTTGCGCTTCCGATTCTGCGTGATGACCGCGGTGGCTGCGTCAAGGATGATCTGCGTCGAGCGGTAGTTGCGCTCGAGCTTGACGATGGTTGCCTCGGGGAAATCGTTCTCGAAGTCGAGAATGTTCCGCAGGTCGGCGCCGCGCCATTTGTAGATCGACTGGTCCGGGTCGCCCACGACGCAAAGGTTGCGGTGCACTTCGGCGAGGCGTCGAATCAGCAGGTACTGCGGGCGGTTCGTATCCTGGTACTCGTCGACCATGACGAAACGGAACTGCTCCGCGTACTTCGCGCGTACCCGTTCCGACTGCTCGAACAGATCCACGGTCTTCAAGAGCAGGTCGTCGAAATCGAGCGCGCCGCTGTCCTGCAGCGCCTTCAAATAGAGCGCGTACACCTTCGCGATCTGCTCGTCCTTGCGGTTCCAGCCTGCGTTTGCGGCGATCGCATCCGGACCTTCCATCCGATTCTTCGCGTGGCTGATGCGCGCCAGCGCCACCCGCGGCTGAACGAAGGTGTCGTCGATGTGGAGATCTTTCAGCGCGCGCTTGACGACCGTCAGCTGATCGGACGAGTCGTAGATGACGAAATCGCGCGAGAGGCCGATCGCGGGCGCTTCACGCCGCAGAAGCCGCGCGCACAGCGAGTGAAACGTCGACATCCACATGCCGCTGCACTCCGATCCGAGGAGCGCCTCGACGCGCGCGCGCATCTCTTCCGCGGCCTTGTTCGTAAACGTGACCGCGAGCACTTCATGCGGCTCGGCGTGTCCATCGCCGACGAGGTACGTGATGCGGCTGGTGATGACACGCGTCTTGCCTGATCCGGCGCCGGCGAGAATGAGGAGCGGTCCGCGGATGTGCAGGACCGCTTCGCGCTGTTCAGGATTGAGTGCGTCGAGGAATTGCATCGGGATTGCATTGGGATTCGGGATTGGGGATTCGGGATTCGCTCGGAAACGAATCCCGATCGAAACCAATCCCGACAAATCCCAAATCCCGAATCCCGAATCCCTATTCTACTGTGACTGACTTCGCGAGATTCCGCGGCTGATCGACGTCGCAGCCGCGGCGCACCGCGATGTCGTACGCGAGCAACTGAAGCGGAAGCACCATCACGATCGGCGTGAGGAGCTCCGGCGCCCGTGGCAGCTCGAGAACGAAGTCTCTCGACTGATCGAGGATCGACGCCAGCTTGCGATCGCCGCGGGTCGTCAACGCGATGACCGAACCGCCACGCGCTTTGACTTCCTGCATGTTGCCGATCATCTTTTCAAACACGTGATCGTCGGGGGAGATGGCAACAACCGGCAGCCGCTCGTCGATCAGCGCAATCGGACCGTGCTTCATCTCGCCGGCGGGGTAGCCCTCGGCGTGAATGTACGAGATTTCTTTCAGCTTCAGCGCGCCTTCGAGGGCGATCGGGTAGTTGATGCCACGTCCCAAGTACAAGAAGTCGGTGCGGGTGTGGAAACGGCTGGCAATCTCTTCCACGTCGGAGGCCACCTTCAGCGTCTGTTCGAGGAGCTGCGGCAGCTGCAACAAGGCGTCGACGTGAGGTTTCGACGCATCCGGCGAGAGCACGCCGCGCACCTGACCGAGCCGCAGTGCCAGCAAATACAGCGCGACCAGCTGCGAGGTGAAGGCCTTCGTCGAGGCGACGCCGATTTCCGGTCCGGCATGCGTGTAGATGGTGCCGTCGGTCTCCCGGGTCGCCATGCTGCCGACGACGTTGCAAATCGAAATGCTGCTGGCGCCCTCGTGCTTCGCCTCGCGCAGCGCCGCCAGCGTATCGGCCGTCTCGCCTGACTGCGTGATGACGACGGCGAGCGTGTTCCTGGTGACGATCGGTTTACGGTAGCGATACTCGGATCCGTAGTCGACGTCGACGTGGATGCGCGCGAGCTGCTCGATCATGAACTTGCCGACGAGCCCCGCGTGCCATGACGTGCCGCACGCGAGAATCGTCACGCGATCGACCTTGGCGAGCGTCGCGTCGCTGACTTTCATTTCTTCGAGGAACACCTTGCCGCTGTCCTGCGACACGCGGCCGAGGATCGTCTCGCGCGCGGCGGTCGGCTGCTCGAAGATTTCCTTGAGCATGAAGTGCTTGTAGCCCGCCTTCTCCGCCATGATCGGGTCCCAGAGCACGCGCTGCGTGGCCTTGGACACCGGCCGGCCGAAGAAATCGGTAAAGATGACGCCGGTCCTGGTAATGACCGCCATCTCCTCGTCGCCGAGGAACACAACGTCGCGCGTGTGGCTCAAGATTGCCGGGATGTCGGACGCGACGAAGAACTCGCCGTCGCCGAGGCCGACGACGATCGGCGGGCCGTTGCGGACGGCGACGATTTTCTCGGGATCGTCGGCGGAGATCAGCACGAGCGCGAAGAGGCCGCGCATCAGCATCAGCGCGCGCCGCACGGCGTTCTCGAGACCGTCATTTTTCATCTCGCGCTCGACGAGATGCGCGACGATCTCCGTGTCCGTCTCGGTGACGAAGACGTGCCCCTGCGCCTGGAGCTCCAGCTTCAGATCGAGGTAGTTCTCGATGATCCCGTTGTGGACCACGACGACCTTGCCGGTGCAGTCGCGGTGCGGGTGCGCGTTCTCTTCAGTGGGGCGCCCGTGCGTGGCCCAGCGCGTGTGCCCGACGCCGTAGTCGCCCGTGATCGGATCCGACCCGATGACGTCTTCGAGGTTCGAGAGTTTGCCGGCGCTGCGCCGGAGATTCACCGCGCCGTCGCGGACGACGGCGACGCCGGCTGAGTCGTAGCCGCGATATTCGAGACGCCGCAGGCCGTCGATCAGGACGGGAACGACGTCCTTCGGCCCGATGTAGCCGATAATTCCACACATTTTCTTATTCCTCGTGGGGCCCACATCTCCCATTGCGGCGGGCCCCACCCCCGCCGCTGTTGCTCGTCGCGCTGCGCCTCGCAACGGCTCAAGGCGTCACTCGGCTGACGCGCTCGCGGTGTTCCGCTCGCGCGTATCCAGAACAGAACGTCACCGCTTCCTATCGCTTTTTCGGCTCTTACCTCTTTTATCGACCCAACCTTCGATGTTCCGCTGCTTTCCCGCGCTGACCGCAAGCGCGCCGGACGGAACGTCTTCGCGAATTGTCGCGCCGCTGCCTACGTATGCACCTGCGCCGATCGTCACCGGCGCGATCAATTGCGAGTCGCTGCCGATGAACGCACCGTCTTCGATGATGGTCTGATTCTTTTTTTCGCCGTCGTAGTTGCATGTGATGGTGCCGGCGCCGATGTTCACCCGCTCGCCGATCGTCGCGTCGCCGAGATACGCGAGGTGCATCGATTTCGATCCTTCGCCGAGAACCGTCTTCTTCAGCTCGACGAAGTTGCCGACGCGCGCCTTCTCGCGGATGTCCGCGTCATTGCGCAGATGCGCGAAGGGACCGACTTTCGCGTCGCTCGCGACGCGCGCATCGGTGATCACGCAGTGGTTGAAGACCGTGACGCGATCGCCGATCGCCGAGTTCACAATCCGCACGCCGCTGTGGATCTCGCAGCCGCCGCCGATCGTGGTGTTCCCCTCGAGGCACACGCCCGGGTGGATAATCGTGTCGGCGCCAATCGTCACATCGCGATCGATGTACGCCGTCGCCGGGTCCTCGATCGTGACGCCGGCCGCCATCAGCTCTGCCGTTTTTCGATCTCTCGCAATCCGACTCAGCGCCGCCATCTCGCTTCGGCTGTTGACGCCTCGGATTTCGTCGGCGTTCGGGACAATCACCGTTTCCACGTTCATTCCCCGCTTTCGATAAACCGCGACAAGATCCGTCAGGTAGTACTCGCGCTGCGCATTTTCAGTGGCGATGCTGCGCACCGCGTCGAACAGCCCTGCGAGCTCGAAGGCGTAGATACCAGAATTAATCTCGCGGATCTTGCGCTCGGCCGAGCTGGCGTCCTTCTCCTCGACAATACGTGCAATCTGCTCGCCGGACCGGACGATACGTCCGTAGCCGCCGGGATCGTCGACGATTGCTGTGACCACCGTCGCCGCTGCCTTTCGTGAACGATGTCGTTCGACGAGGTTTTCGAGCGTCGCACGCGACAGGAGCGGGACATCACCGTACAGGAGAATGACCGTGCCGCGGGCATGTCCCAGAACCTGTTCGGTGGTCAGGAGCGCATGGGCCGTCCCAAGTTGTGGTTCCTGCACCACAAAAGTGAGCCCGCAGTGCCGCAGGAGCGCCTCTTCCACCTCCGCCGCCTGATACCCGACGACGATGGTCGTCGTCTGCGGTTTGAGTGCGGCGGCGGTCGCCAGGACGTGTTCGATGAGCGGCAGTCCGGCCACCCGGTGCAACACCTTCGGACGCGCCGATTTCATCCGCGTGCCTTTGCCGGCAGCGAGAATGGCGACGTGAAGATTCATTTCTTAATCGCGTGGGGCCCCACATCTCCCCATCGCGGCAGGGACCAACCCCGCCGCTGCTGCTCAGCGCGTTGCTCCTCGCAACGTCCCAAGGCTGTACGCGCTGATTATCGCGCCGATCGCGTTTTCAACGGGCGTTTGAGCGATGGACGCGGAGGCGAGGGCGGCGCTTCGAGTGCCGCCCGGAACGCTTCGTCGCCGCGAAGCGGCTCGAGATCTGGATCGGTGCGCGCGAGCGCGCGGTTCTCCGGATTCAGCGCAATGGCGCGTTCGAGGTGCGCGACGGCTTCGGCCGGCTCGTTGCGTTGCGCGTGCGCGACGGCGAGCATGTACAACGCGTGGTCGTTGTCGGGATCTTCGTCGCGCACCAGGCGGAGATGGCCAATCGCCTGGTCATACTGCCCGCCGTTGATCGCAAGCGTGGCGGCATACAGCCGTTCGTCGATCGTCTGCGGAGCGGCGACGCGAGGCGCCGCCTGTCGCTGGCAGATGTTCAGATAGAGGCGCACGCGCTCGTGCAGCTCTTTTTCCTCCGGGTACTGGCGCAGCACCGATTCAAAGAGCTCAGCCGCTTCCTGGTAGGCGTGACGTTGCAGCGTTTCCAGACCTCGTTCGTACAGAGCAACAGCTTCAAAATATGTCGATCGGCGTTGCGGCTGCTGTTGAGCCGGAGGCACACGTGTCGGCGGACGCAACCGCTCCGTTTCCGACCGAGGCATTGTCGGAGAGGACGGGGCGTTTGTTGGCGCCTTCGGTGGACGGGAGAGGGCACGCCGCTTCGCCATAAACGCCGCGCAAGCCTTAGAAAATGCGCGCTGGAAGCGCCGTAAAGTAGCAGAATGCCACTTGATCGGTCAAGTCATGGTCGGGTTTGCCTGGCCAGAGGCGGGCATATGACCTATTTCCTGAGAGTCTCCAATGCCGTATAGACGTCGTTCACTGAGAGCCCCAGTATCCGTGCGAGGGCAGAGATTGATTCGCGCCTAGAGGCAGACATTTTATCTGGCACTTCACCAATTACCTCCTGCGATTCTTGTGGCATTAAACCGATTTCGAGCACGACAGTGAACTCGCCCCGCGGCTGCGGCAGCCGCTCCAAGACTGCCGAAATTGGTCCTCTGACCAATTCTTCGTGAATCTTGGTGAGCTCACGGGCGATTACAACCTGACAGTCGCCCAACACCTCCAGAAGCTCTGTCAGCGTGATGCGGATCCGATGAGGGGCTTCGAAGAACACTGCCACGCCGTTGAGCAACCGTAGCCGTTCTAACCAGTCTTTTCTGGCTTTAGCCCTAGCTGGTGGAAAGCCAAGGAACGTGAACAGCTCAGTGTTTAACCCAGCCACTGAAAGGGCGGCCAGAACGGCGCTCGCACCTGGAATCGGCTCGACCCGAATGCCGGCCGCGACAGCGTCGCGGATGAGGCGTCTTCCCGGATCGGACACAGTGGGTGTACCCGCGTCCGACACCAGCGCGACGTGATCGCCGCGCTCGAGGCGGGCGACCAGCGATGCCGATTTCTTTGCCTCGTTGTGCTCGTGCAGGCTCGTCGTCGGCGTCGCAATCGCGTGGCGCGCGAGCAAATGCGCCGTGCGCCGTGTGTCCTCCGCGGCGATCACCGAGACGTCTCGAAGAATCTTGAGCGCGCGGAGCGTGATGTCGTCGAGGTTGCCGATCGGCGTGGCGACCACGAACAACGTCCCCGCCATGAGTGGAGGAGGTTTATTGTACCATTGACGGATCGTTCGCCGTGGCGGGGACTTACCTCTGCCGAGGAGCGGGTGTCAGGAAACGATGATAGCTTCGGAGCCCCTTCCGCACTTCGTCGACGACCTGCTCGGTTATCTCCACGAGACACATCCCACGCATGCGACGCTCGACGGCGTCCATACGCACGACGATTTGCTCGAGGACATGAGCCGGCACGCGATCGACAGCGAGGTACATGCCCTCACCGGGTATCTGCGGCGGCTCGACGAGATCAGCCAGGAGACGCTGACCGACATCGAACGTCTCGAGCACCGCATGCTGCGGGCGAACCTGCAGTCGCGCATCTTCGAGCTCGAGGACGTCCGGACCTGGGAGCGCAACCCGCAGTATTACTCGGACATCCTCGCGTCGAGCCTCGCCGGCCAGGCGCTGTTCTCACACGCCCCTGCGGCCGAACGCGCGCGTCGCGTGCTGTCGAAGCTGCGTCAGACGCCGCGGCTGCTGCAGGCCGCGCGCGACAACATCAAGGATCCGCCGGGCATCTTCGTCAAGGTCGGCGTCGAGACGATGCGCGGCGCGCTGAAGTTCATCGAAGAAGATCTGCCCCGCGCGTTCCGTGACGTGGACGATTTGCATCTCCTCGGCGATCTCGCCGACGCGCAGACGGAAGCGACGCACGCCGTCGCGTCGTACATCGAGTTCCTGGAGAACGAGGTTGCGCCGAGAGCGCGCGCGTCGTTCCGCCTCGGGCGCGAACGCTTCGAGCAGAAGCTCCGCCTCGATGAAGGGCTCGCCGTGCCGGTCGATCGGCTGCTCGCGATCGCGACGCGCGAGCTGCATGCCACGCAGGAAGCGTTCAAGTCGCTCGCCGGTCGAATGGACGGCGGCGATGCGCTCGAGGCGTGGGCACGGACCAAGGCCGAGCACCCGAAACCCGGGGAGCTCGTCGACGTCGGCCGCGAGCAGCTCGATGAACTGGCGACGTTCGTCCAGCGCCAGTCGATCATCACGCTGCCCGCCGGCGAAGACATCACTGTGGCGCCAACCCCCGAGTTCTACCGGTGGTCGTTCGCCAGCATGTGGACGCCCGGTCCCTTCGAGACCAAGCCGACGCGCGCGTACTACTACCTGACCGACGTCGATCCGAGCTGGACGCCCGAGCGTCAGGACGAGCACCTGCGCGACTACAACTATCCGACGCTGTGGTCGATCTCGATCCACGAGGTGTATCCGGGCCACTTCCTCCACTACCAGCACCTGCGGCGCGTCGAGTCGAAGACGCGCAAGTCGATCATGTTCTCGCCGGCGTCGTTCGTCGAAGGCTGGGCGCACTACTGCGAGCAGATGATGATCGAGGCCGGCTTCGGTCGGCGCGAATACAGCATTCAGCTCGGTCAGCTCGCCGAGTCGCTCATCCGGCTCGCGCGGTTTCTCGTCTGCATCAAGCTGCATGCGGAAGACATGTCAGTCGAGCAGGGCGTCCGGTTGTTTCGCGAAGAAGCGTTCATGGAAGAAGCGAGCGCGCGCCGGGAAGCCGAGCGCGGCACGTTCGATCCGACGTACCTCGTGTACAGCGTCGGCAAGCTCGCGCTGTTGAAACTGAGGCAGGACGTGAAACAGCAGCAGGGCAAATCGTTTTCGCTCCGCTCGTTCCACGACACGCTGCTGTCGCAGGGTACCGCGCCCTTTTGGCTCCATCGTCAACTGATGCTGGGCGACGATGGCGATGTGATTGAATAAAGACGCTGGAGGCCGATGCCGCTCTACGAATACCGATGTGACGCCTGCGGGCGCCGCTTCGAGAAGATCCAGAGATTTTCCGACGCCCCGCTCGAGACGTGCGAGCTGTGCGGCAAGGGACCGGTCCGCAAGCTGATGTCGTCGCCGGCCATTCACTTCAAAGGCAGCGGCTGGTATATCACCGACTACGCGAAGAAGGATTCGTCCACTGCCGCGGAAGGCGCTTCGTCGAACGGCGGGAAAAGCGAGAAAAGCGACAAGACAGAGACGAAGACGGAGACGAAGACCGAGACGAAGACCGAGACCAAGCCGGGCAAGCCTGCGAAGACCGAATCTTCATCCAGTACCCCGAAAGACTAGCGCTTCCCTGCGAACTCCTGCAGATTGACCGACGAGAGATAGTCGGCGAATTTGTCGGCGAGGTCGGGACGCCGCAGCGCGAAGTAGACGACCGCCTTGAGAAATCCGAGCTTGTTGCCGGTGTCGTGGCGGACGCCTTTGACTTCACACGCGTAGATCGGTCGCTGCTTCAGGAGCTCGCGCAGTCCGTCGGTCAGCTGAATCTCGCCGGTGCGATCGCTCTTCGTGGCGGCGAGCGCGGGGAAGATGTCGGGCGTGAGCACGTAGCGGCCGATGATGGCCAGATCGGACGGCGCCTCCTCGCGCGGCGGCTTCTCGACGAGATCGCGCACCTGATAGATGCCGTCGCCGAGCCGGACGTTCGGCTCGATCGCGATGACGCCGTAGCTCGAGATGTCCTCCCCCGGCACCCGCTCGACGGCGAGGATCGGACCGTCGAGCCGCTGGAAGACGTCGATCAGCTGCTTGATGGCCGGCGGTGTCGCGTCGATCACATCGTCGCCGAGGATGACGGCGAAGGGTTCGTCGCCCACGAGCTCGCGCGTGACGAGAACGGCGTGGCCGAGGCCGAGCGGCTCGCCCTGACGCACGTACGCGAAGTTGATCATGTTCGAGATCTTGCGAACCTCGGCCAGCTGCTCGCGCTTGCCGCGCGCTTCGAGGAACGACTCGAGCTCGATCGACACGTCGAAATGATCTTCGATCGCGTTCTTCCCTCGTCCCGTCACGAGAATGATGTTGCCCGCGCCGGCTGCGACCGCTTCCTCGACGCCGTACTGAATGATCGGTTTGTCGACCAGCGGAAGCATCTCTTTGGGCTGGGCTTTCGTCGCGGGAAGGAACCGCGTGCCGAGGCCGGCGGCGGGGAAGACGGCCTTGCGTACAGTGGCCACGGCAGAATCGTAACGTACAATGTCTACCTGAGGTTACATGCTCGACCCCGCGAACGTTCGCGATCACTTCGAAGAGGTGCGGAGTCGTCTGCGCACCCGCGGGATCGACATCGACAAGACGCTCGAGGATGTCGCGACGTACGAAACTGCGCGGCGCCGTCTGATCCCGGAGCTCGAAGGACTGAAGCGGCAGCAGAACACGTCGGGCGACGAAATCGCACGCGCCAAGCGCCAGGGCAAGGACACGACATCGATTCAGGAAGCGAGCAAACTGCGGTCGGCGCAGATCAAGCAGCTCGGATTCCAGCTCGATTCCGTCGAGCGGCAGCGCGACATCGCTCTGCTGAACCTGCCGAACCTTCCGCATCCGACGGTGCCGGTCGGCAGGACGGCCGCCGAGAACGTCGAGGTGCGGCGGCACGGTGTGCCACGCGAATTCGACTTCACGCCGCAGGCGCACTGGGATCTCGGGCCGGCGCTGGGGATCATCGATTTCGAGCGCGGCACGCGCGTCGCGGGCGCGCGCTTCACGGTCCTCAGCGGCGCCGGCGCACGGCTCGAGCGCGCGTTGATCAACTTCATGCTCGATCTGCACACGCGCGACCACGGATACGTCGAAGTGCTGCCGCCGTTCATGGTCAACGCGGCGTCGCTCACGGGCACGGGGCAGCTGCCGAAGTTCGAGCAGGATTTGTTCAAGATCGCCGGCGACTGGGATCTCTACATGGTGCCGACGGCGGAGGTGCCGCTGACGAACCTCCATCGCGGCGAGATTCTCGACGGCCGCGATCTGCCGATGAAGTACGTCGCCTACACGCCGTGCTTTCGCAGCGAGGCCGGATCGTACGGACAGGACGTGCGCGGGTTGATCCGTCAGCATCAGTTCGACAAGGTCGAACTCGTAAAATTGACGTCCGCCGAATCGTCGTACGACGAGCTCGAGACGCTCACGGCGGATGCCGAAGAGGTGTTGAAGCGGCTCGAGCTGCCATATCGCACGGTGCTGCTGTGCACCGGCGACATGGGCTTCTCGTCAGCGAAGACGTACGATATCGAGGTCTGGCTGCCGAGCCAGAAGACGTATCGCGAGATTTCGTCCTGCAGCAACACCGAGGCGTTTCAGGCGCGCCGCGCGAACCTGAAGTTCCGCGCCGGCGGGTCGGGCAAAGCGGAGCTCCTGCACGCGCTGAACGGATCGGGCCTCGCGGTCGGCCGCACGCTCATCGCGATCCTCGAGAACTTTCAAGAAAAGGACGGATCGGTCACGATTCCGTCGGCGCTGCGCCCTTACATGGACGGAAAGGAGAAGATCACGAAGGCTGGCGCGACTGTGAAATCGACGATGTGAAAACCTGTCACAAAGAGCGGAGGGATGGCCGAGCGGTCGATGGCGGTGGTCTTGAAAACCACTGTACCCGGAAGGGTACCGGGGGTTCGAATCCCTCTCCCTCCGCCAAGCGTCGCGTTGCTCGCCAAGCTTCGCTCACGCTTCCTAGCGAGAGCGTGAGCTGCGGTTGGCAAGCCACGCGAAGGTGGACCTCAGCTTCGAATGGCAAGCCAAGCGAGATCCGCCGTTAAGATGGATCGGTGGGCCGCGTCTTTACCCTCGGCGTCGGCGCGATTTCTCTTCTTTGCCTCGCTGCCTTCATTGACGCTGTCGGCGCCCAGGCCGGCGATCGTGCCGCCGCCCAGAGCGCCCAGTACATGTGCCCGATGCATCCCGACGTGCGCGGGAAAGCGGGCGACGTCTGCGGCAAATGCAGGATGGCGTTGGTGCCCGCAACCGCCGACTATCACCCATACCACCTCGACGTCGACTTGACGCCGCGGGCGCTGCGCCCAGGCGAGAAGGGACGCGCGCGTTTCATCGTTCGCGATCCCACGTCCGAGGCCATCGTGAAGCGGTTCGAGATGGTTCATGAGCGCGTGTTCCATCTGTTCATCGTCAGCCGCGATCTCGAGTTCTTCGCGCACGTCCACCCGTCGCTGCATCCGGACGGATCGCTCGACGCCGAAGTCATCGTACCCCGACCCGGCGCTTATCAGCTGATTGCGGATTTCCTGCCGTCGGGTGGCTCGCCGCAGTTCGTCCAGCGAGCGTTCGCGACCGCGCATTACCGAGGATCATTCACGCAGCCGCCGGCGCCCGTCGCGGACGTCGCCGACAAGATCGGGCGCGACATGACTGTGCATCTCGCCCCTCCGGACGTCCACGCCGGACGCGAGCAACTGCTGACATTCGAGCTGCGCGATCGAACGACCGGCGCGCCAATCGCCGATCTCGAACCGTATCTTGGCGCCATAGGACATGTGCTCGCCACGAGCGCCGACTTGTCGGTCGCCTTCCACAGCCACCCCGTCGACGCTGTCTCGTCACCGTCCGGTCCGAACGTGGTCTTTCAAATTCTGTTTCCGCGTCCGGGGATGTATCGGTTATGGGCGCAGTTTCAACGCGCGGGCCGCGTCACGACGGTGAGGTTTACGGTCCCGGTCGCGGATTAACGCTCGACGTAGTCGAGATTCGCGGAACACTCGCGGGAGGACGACGAGACGTCGACGCGCCCGCCGGCCGGCAGGTGCGCCGCGCGGCGCAGTCGAAATGTGACCGGATATTCGGGCTCGTATCGCGACACGACGGACAGCGGCTCGACTTCGCCGTCGCGGTTGCGCGCCACGACCTCGATCGATTCGCCTCCGGCCGCGCGCGGCTGAACGGCGAGGACATCGACGGGCCGATCGAATTCGACGGTGCCGCACGCGACCGAACGGTGGCGCAGCTCGCGCGCAGGCCGCGGACCGAGATAAAGAATCAGCGCACTCGCGTCGGTTTGCGGCACGGCGGATTTTCTGTACCGAACGTCTACCGTGACGTGCGAGCGTGGCACGAGCCTCTGAGCGACGCCACCGGGAAACGCGATTGTCGTTTCGAGAGGTGTCCACGATCCCAGCGGCGCATCGGGTGCGACGAGCACCGTCGCTTCCTCCACGAGCGCGCGCGCATCTGGTTCGAACGTCCACGCGGTAATCCACCGATCGTCGTCGATCGCCGGCGACAGCTCGAAGCGCTCAGTCGATCCGCCACTCACCTCGATCGCCGGCAGATGAAGGCGCAGCACCCGTTCGTCCGCCAGCGGCGCCGGTTGGTTGCGGCGCGACGCGATTGGCGGCCCGAGCGGGGCGCCGCCATCGGCCCAGGCGACGATCAGCTCCGTTTCCGTCGCGCTCAGGCTGGCATCGTTGCTGAAATCGCCGAACCCGCGATCGCCGGGCCACGGCGGCATTCGACCGGCGAGCACTTCTTCGCGGATTCCCTTCGTCCATGAGCGTACCTCCTCGAACGTCTGCAGCGGCATCGGGGCGAAGCCGTTTTTCGTATGGCAGGTTGCGCAGCGCGAAGCGAAGATCGGCGCGACGTCGACGGTCCACGTGACCTGCGTCGTTCTGCTATGACCTCCGACGCGTGACGCGATCAGCGTGAACGCGGTCACGGCGATGACGAACGAAGCAGTCGATCGAATTCGCGAAGGTCGTGTGCTCATCTGACAAACATCTGCCTCGGGGCAGACGGATTCCATATTCGCCCGGCCGCATTGCGAACGAACGGCTGTTCGCTGTACCGATCAGCATGAAACGTGCTAGAGCGTCAGAACACCCAGCCTGCGGTCACGGCATTCGCGCCATCTCGTAAGCCGTGCGCGAAGTCGACCCGCAGAACGCGATTGACTGCAGGAATCTTGAGACGGAGTCCGGCGCCGACGTCGACTTGGAGAGGCGTCCCGATCGCATCGAGCGAACGAGAGGCGTTCGCGATGTCGGCGAACACGGCGACGCCGAATCGCGCCGGCAGCGGACCTTGCAGCCAGCGCTGCGCTTCGGCGTTGGCGAACATCAACCGGCGGCCGAACACCGTAGAACCCGTCACATTGATTACGCCGTCATCGAGCAGGGGGTGCGCGCGCAGCAGTTCGGATCGCGCGTGACCGTCGCCGGCGCCGGACCACAGCCCCGCCGGTGAGCCTTCGCTGACGCGCTGCAGTCCGCCCACCGCCGTGTACGCCCAGCCGCCTGTCGCGAGCGGCGACGTCCACGCGGCGCGCACGCCGGTCGTTCCGAAATCCGGCGCGTCTCCAATGGATACCCACCGCTCTGCGTCGAGCACGACGGACACGCGATCGCGAAACAACCGGCGTTCGAGCGTCCCGCCGACCGACGCGGCGCGCCGTCCGCCGTTCCATCGATCCAGACCGCCTCGCAGCGTGTAGCGCAGCATGGCGGTCATCCAATCGGTCACCGCCACGCCGCCGTGGGTGCGCGACTCGCGCAGCAGCGACGTCGAATCGGCCACCGCGAACGTCTGTACATCCCAACTCGCGTCGACACTCCAGATGCCGGGCAATCGCGAAAGCCGCGGCGCGACGAAGCCGACGGCGACGCGCGGGCGATTGGACCAGAAGCGCCAGCTGGCTTTCCATATCTCGCCTTCGCCAGTGAAGCCGGGAACCGATAATGTCACCTCCCGATCGATGGCGGCGCCGGCGGAGATTGCTGCGAAATCTCCCGCGCGCCGCGGCACCGACGCGCGCTCGACGATGACGACGTCGACAACGGCGAAGCCGTCGGCGTCGGGGCGGAGCCCGAGGCGGGCGGTGGATCGATCCGGCAGCTCGTCGAGACGGCGCCGCGCGCGTGCAAAGGCGTCGGGGGTGAGCATCGAGCCGGGCAGGAGATTCAGCGCTTCGACAATCGCCTGGTATCGCGCGTGGCGCAGCCCCTCGATGCGGACGCGATCGAGACGCGGCTTGCCAATCTGATTCCACGCCTGCAGCGCGCCGACAGGGTCGTCGCGCATGAACCGCGCAGACCCGAGCACGTCGAGCGCGTACGCGTCGCGCGGATCCCGCGCGAGCGCCTGCAGCGCGAACGACTCCGCTTCGCTCCAGCGCCGTTCGGCGAACCGAACGCCGGCGAGCTCGCGGAGCGGCGCCGGCGATTCAGGACATTGCTCGCGGACGGTGGCAAGGCTGGTGTCAGCGGCCGAGAGTCCGCGGGCTGCGATGTCGGCAATCGCGCGATTGAGAAGCGCGTCGCATGCATTGCGTTGTGGGATTGAAGACGAGCTCAGGGCGGCCGCGAGCTGCGCCGAAGGGCCGGACGTCACAATGGCGTCGTCGCCGGGACGAACGAGGAGCGCCCAGAAACGTGACGGCTCCCAGAGCCGCACGAACTCCGCCTCGCGGATCGTCCGCGACGGTCCCCAAGACGGATCATGGACGATGACACCATCGTCGGTGAGACCGACGACGACAACGTAGTGATAGCGCGTGCCGCGATCCGCGAGCAGCACGACGACCGGTTCACGCCGCTCGAGTCGATCGCGCAGCAACGCGATCGACCCTTCGAACCGCTCGGCATTCCAGCCGCGCTGCCGGATATCGCTGGCGAGGACGTCGTCGGCAATTCCTCCGCCGCGCCGATCGACGAGCGCGGCGAACTCCTGCACGCTCGCGTGCGTGTCGCCCCAATAGCGGAAAACCATTGCCGCGGCCGCACCGCCGCAGAGCGCATCGCTTTGCGGCAGATACGGGACGTCGAGCATCAGCGGCGAGGCAAGCGCGAGCGCGACAGCGATGGACGCCAGCATCTACGCCTTGATGATCACGATGAGCAGGATCAGCAGCAGCAGGATGATGATGATCGTCGTCGTCGAAATGACCACGGTCGAGGCGCCGCCGACGAGTTGCTGGTTGACCTTTCGCGCCGCGTCTGCTGCCTGTGCGAGCTCCACGTCCGACAGCGTGTCGACGGTCGTCAACACTTTGTCCATATCGATCTTCATGGACGAGGCGACGGCGCGTACTTCAGGTCGCGTGAGCGCCTCGCGGACGGCTGCGCGATCGGCATCCTGCCGCGTCATCTGTTCGGTGATCGTCGCGGCGAGTTGCTGAGGCGGGACGATGTGCTGCGCGGCTGCAGGCACCGCCGTCATGATGACGAATGTGAAAACGAGCGACTTGCGAGCGATAGACATCGTCACCCTCCTTCGGGCTTGGACTGTCGAAGCAATCCCGATACCGATGAGCGTTGAGTCTGGGCGTAAAGCTCATCAGCCGCGCGCTTCCCACCGGATAAGATCGCGCCACGGATCGCTTATTCGCCAGCTGGGTCGATTCGCTCGAGGTGCGGCATCTCGAGGAGCTCACGTTCTCCGAGGTCTCGCGCGCTCTGCGTGCCCTGTCGGCGACGTATATCAGGCGCCGCCGGCATCTGGGTGAAGGGGCTGCCTTGTCGGGCCGGGGCAAACGCGCGGCCTTCGCTCTGTTCTACGGGCCGCTCCATTACTTACTCGTCAACCACATTGTCAGATCCATTCCTGGAGCGACCGGCACGTTTCGGACGCTCGTCGATTTGGGATGCGGCACCGGCGCCTCCGGCGCAGCATGGGGATCGGCATGTGCGGCGCGGCCATCCGTCGTGGGCCTCGATCGCAATCGGTGGGCGCTCGGCGAAGCGGCAACGACCTATCGGGCCTTCGGTCTTGCCGCGCGGATGCGACAAGGCAACATCGCGTCGGTGCGGCTTCCGAACGAACCGGTGGCAGTACTGGCGGCGTTCACGCTGAATGAGGTTTCAGAGAGCGCACGCGAGGTGCTGCTCGGGCAGTTGATCGCGCGCGTAAAACGTGGCGACACGCTCCTGATCGTCGAACCGGTGGCCGGAAGCGCGGCGAGCTGGTGGAATCGATGGCGGCGCGAGGTCGAATCCGCCGGCGGACGCGCCGACGAGTGGCGATTCCGCACGGAGTTGCCGGCAATCGTCGCGAGGCTCGATCGCGCGGCTGGCCTCGATCATCGAGAGATCACCGGACGTTCCCTGTGGTGTCCGGCTTTTGCCGGACCGATGAACCCGGAACTCGCGAGTCCGCATCCAAAGAATCCGGCTTAAGTCGGACGCCACGCGAGCGGTTCGAGAGCCACTGCATTAATCGATCGATCGGCCACGTGTTGACGACCGATTCCGCCGGCACGCCCGCGAGGCGCGCGTGCGCAATCGCAGTTTCTGAATACCGCAGCTCGCCGGTGGAATGGGCGTCGCTGTCGAGCGCGATGAAACATCCGGCGCGCACGGCGCGCTTTGCGAGGTCGTAATCGACGTCCTGCCGCGCCGGGTCGCCGTCGATCTCGATCGCGACGCCGGACTGCTTCGCCGCCTCGAACACTTTGTCCCAGTCGGCAGAGACACCCGGACGCGATCCGTACATTCTTCCTCGCGGATGTCCCAGGATGTGAACGCCCGACGTCCGGACCGCAGCGATCATGCGGGCGGTCTGATCCGCTGTCGACCGGAGCGCCGAGTGCGGCGCCGCGACGACGAGCTCGAGCTGACGCAGTTCGGCCTCGTGCATGTCGACCGAACCGTCGGCGCGGATGTTGGCCTCGATCCCCTTGATCAGCCGAAAGCGCCCACGATAGCGATCGTTGAGCCGATCGATCTCCAGGTGCTGTTCGAACAATTTCGTCATCGACACGCCGCGCGCGATCGGCAGTCCGTACGAGTGATCCGTGACGGCGCAGTAGTCGTAGCCGCGCGCCAGGCCCGCTTCGACGATGTCCTCGAGCGTTTGGCTTCCGTCGCTCCACACCGAGTGCATCTGCAAATCGCCGCGATATTCGTCGCGTCTGACGGCGCGCAGCTTTGGATTGCGCAACGCCGCAACGACCTGCGCGCGGCTCAAGTAGTGTCCGCGAAGCTCGCGGCTCTTCTCGACATCGCCCGTACGTCCGCTCTCGGCAATCGCCCGCTCGACCGTCTGCGAGGATCCGGTGCGGAGCACTTCGAGAATGACGCGCGACGAGGAAGGACCTATTTGTGGAATCTTTTTCAGCGTGCCATCGGGTTGAAGAAACGCCTCGATCGGCTCGTCGAGGCTGATGATCGCGGCGGCGGCGCGCTTGTATCCCCATTTGCTCTGTGTGGACTTCTGCACCGACGCGAGATCGCGCAGGAGGCTCGCGATGACGCCGTTCGTGTCCATGCCTGAGCTGCTTCGGGCCATCAATTAATATTGTGCGACGTGCCGACCCAGTTCGCCGTCGATCCCCGTCCGGCTTCGACGGTCGTCGTCCTACGCGATACCTCCGCCGGTCCTGAAGCATTCATGGTGCGCCGCCACGAAGGGACGGCGTTCATGGGCGGCGCTCACGTGTTTCCTGGCGGACGCGTGGATGCGTCGGACCATGACGCGGACGCGACGTGGTGCGACGGTCTCGAGCACGCGCAGCGGCAGCTGGCCTCGGTGACCGCTGATGAAGCACGCGCGTATCACGTGGCCGCGGCGCGCGAGTTGTTCGAAGAAGCGGGCGTCCTGCTCGCGCGAAGCGCGAACGGCCAATTCGTCTCGCTCGCCGGCGCCGACGCGCACGCGCGCTTCAAGCAATACCGTTCGGATGTCCACAAGGGCGCGGCGACGCTGCGTGCCATTGTCGAGCGCGAGACGCTGCGGCTGGCGGTGGATTCGCTGATGCTGTTCGCACACTGGGTGACGCCGCCGATCGACACACGCCAGTTCGATACGCGGTTCTTCGTCACACGCGTTCCCCCCGAGCAAACGCCGGCGCACGACGAAACGGAAACGACGCACAGCGGCTGGATGACGCCGTCGGGCGCGATTCGGCAATCGCAGTCCGGCGCAATCGTGCTGCCGCCGCCAACCTGGACGACGCTGCGCGAACTGGAGCCGTTTCGGTCCGTCGATGCGGCCCTAGCGTGGGCGCGGCGCCGTGAGGTGGTGCGCCGCCAGCCGGAGCTCCTCGAAGAACAGGGACGGCGCATGCTCGTCATACCCGGCGATCCGCTGCATCCGGATCCGCCGCCGCGCGACGCGCCGGTCGAGACGCGATTCGTCTTCGCCGGTGACCGCTGGCGCCCCGAGCGTGCCCGCACGTAGAATCGCGGCGACAGCATGCGCAATCGAGTCGTTGCCGCGCTTCTGACGCTCTGTTCGGCTGCGGTGCTGGAGTCTCAGTCGCGTCCGCTCGTTGCGCCGGCCGCGGCGGCCATCTACGCTCGCCTGCTGCCGCAGATCGAGACGATCAAGCTGTTCGATCACCACGCGCATCCGGCGCTCCCCGACGATGCGGACGTCGATATCGCGCCGCCGCCGCCGGGCGGAACGCCTCTGCGTATGCGCGACGACAACCCCGAGACGAGCGCCGCTGCCCGCGCCTTGTTCGGGTTCCCGTTCGCCGACATGAAGGGCGCGCACGGGCAATGGCTGGTCGACAAGAAGAGCGCGCTGAAGAAGCAGTACGCGGGCGCGAAGTACTTCGACGAAATGCTCGATCGGCTCGGAATCGAGACGTCGATGGCCAATCGCGTCGCGATGGCCCCCTATCTCGATCCGGCACGCTTCAAGTGGGTGTTCTTCGTCGACTGTTACATGTTTCCGTTCGACAACTCGGCGCTCGCCGCGAAGAACACGGACGAAGCGGTCTACATGCCGCTGCAAACGAAGCTGCGGCGTCAGTACGAGCAGGCGCTGGGCCTCGACGCGCCGCCGGCGACCTTCGACGGCTATCTGTCGTTCGTCTCACGCTCGCTCGCTGCGAACCAGGCGCGCGGCGGCGCGGCGGTGAAGTTCGAGGCCGCGTACTTCCGGTCGTTGTCGTTCGACGATCCTTCGCGCGAGGCGGCCGCGGCGATCTATGACGAGTACCGCCGCGGCGGCGTGCCGTCGGCCGACGAATACAAGACGTTTCAGGATTTCATCTTCAGACACATTGTCTCGGAGGCCGGCCGGCTGCGGCTGCCGGTGCACATCCACACGTCGGTCGGCGGCGGCGACTACTTCAATCTGCGCGGCGTGAACGTGCTGAACCTCGAGAACGTGCTGCGCGACCCGCGGTACGCGACGACGACGTTCGTGCTGATTCACGGCGGGTATCCGTTCGACCGCGAAGCAATCCTGCTGGCGTTCATGAAGAACGTCTACCTCGATTCCTCCGCCACCGAGTTGATCCTGTACCCGACTGAGTTCAAGAACGTGTTGAAGCACTGGCTCGAGACGTTCCCTGCAAAAGTGACCTTCGGCACGGACGCATACCCCTACAACGCGGCGCTCGGCGTCGAGGAGGTGTATTGGATGGGCGTGCACACCTCGCGCACCGCCCTTGCGGCCGCCCTGGCCGAAATGATCGCTGCGCGTGAGATTACCGAACAGCAGGCGCTCCCAATGGCTCGTGCGTACCTTCACGACACCGCGGCGGCGCTCTACAAATGACGACGCCGAGTTCGTCGCCGCTCGGCGGTGCTCGCGGCGAGTGTGAGCCGGTCGAAGCTTCACACGGGTTACGCCGGGTCCTCACGTTTCGCGACCTGTTCCTTTTCTATCTGGTCACTGGTTTCAGCCTGCGCTGGATCGCGACCGCAGCGGCTGCCGGTCCGAGCGCGCTCGTCATCTGGGTCATCGCGGCGCTCGGTCTGTTCGTCCCGCTCGTGTTCACCGTGCTCGAGTTGTCGTCGCGCTATCCGGAGGAGGGCGGTGTCTACGTCTGGAGCAAGCGGGCCTTCGGACCGTTTCCCGCGTTCATGACCGGATGGACGTACTGGGGATCGAACCTGCCGTATTTGCCAGGGCTCTTGTACTTTGCGGCGGCGAACGCGCTGTACATGTTCCCCGGGGGCGGCGCGGCGTCGCAGCCGCTGTCGTCGAACAGCACGTACTTCATCATCGTCGCGATGAGCGGCCTCGTTCTGGCCGTCACGCTGAACGTCGTGGGGTTGAACGTCGGCAAGTGGCTGAACAACGTCGGCGCGGTCGCGAGCTGGGTGCCGATGCTGTTTCTCCTCGTGCTCGGCATCCTGTCGTGGTCGCGCTTCGGGTCGGCAACGCCGATGCCCGCGCGTGCGTTCGTTCCGAACACCACCCTCAAGGACGTCATTTTCTGGTCGACGATCGCGTTTGCATTCGGCGGCGTCGAGAGCGCATCGACGATGGGCGAGGAGATCGAGCATCCACGCCGGACGATTCCGCGCGCGATTCTGGCGGCCGGCGCGATCATGACCGTTCTTTATCTCATAGGAACGCTGATGGTGCTGCTCGCGATACCAAAGGAACAGATCTCTGGCCTGCAGGGCATCATGCAGGCGATTCAGGCGATGACGGGTCGCGTCGGCGTGTCGTGGCTCGCGCCGATCGTCGCGGCATTCGTCAGCCTGAACGCGTTTGGCGGCGTTGGCGGATGGTTCGCGGCGACCGCGCGCCTGCCGTTCGTTGCAGGCATCGATCGGTTTCTGCCGCCGATGTTCGGCCGCCTCCATCCGCGGTGGCGGACGCCGTACGTCGCGCTGCTCGTGCAAGCGCTCATCGCGGCGTTCTTCGTCTTCATCGGCCAGGCCGGGACGTCGGTGCGCGGCGCATACGACGCGCTGGTCAGCATGGGGATCATCGCGTATTTCATCCCGTTTCTCTTCATGTTTGCGGCAATGATCGTGCTGCAGCGCGAGCCCGCCGGGCCGGATGTGATCCGCGTCCCCGGAGGATCGACGGCGGCGATCGCGCTGGCGGCCCTCGGATTCGTGACGACCGCGGTGTCGATCGTGCTCGCGTGCGTTCCAGCCGACGACGAGCCGAACAAGATGCTTGCCGTCGTGAAGGTCGTCGGGTCGTCGCTGGCGCTCGTCGCCATCGGTGCGGTCATCTACTTGATCGGCCGTCGCCGATCGGCGTCCGCCTGATGTCACATCAAGCGACGAAATCGATCCTGAGGGTGATCCTCTTCGTTTCGATGCTGGTCGTGCCGGCTGCGGCAATCGCCGCGCCGAAGACGATGCGCGTCGACTTCTACCATACGGGAAACGCGACAGAAGAGCGCTTCAGCCTCGACCGCGTCGTCACCGAGCCGCTGGCCTGGCCCGGTAATCCGGCGCGGCCGATCGACGAGACGAACCGCGGCAAATATTTTTTCGAAGTCGCAGACGCCGCGGCCGGAAGGATTGTGTATTCGCGCGGCTTCAGCTCAATTTACGGAGAATGGGAGACGACCGCCGAAGCGAAGTCCATCCATCGGACGTTCTCGGAATCGCTCCGCTTTCCGGCGCCTGACAAACCGGTGCGCATCGTCGTCAGCAAACGCGATCCGAAGAACGCGTTTCGTGACATCTGGACCCTGACCGTGGATCCGTCGGACAAGTTCATCGTGCCCGATGCCGCATCGCCCGACGCCGGACCGCTTCTCGCGATCCAGCGAAGCGGCGATCCGTCCGAAAAGCTCGACCTCCTGATCCTCGGCGACGGGTACACGGCGGCCGAGCGCGGCAAGTTCGAGCGCGACGCGCGTCGTCTTGCCGACGTGCTGTTTCAGACGTCCCCCTTCAAGGAGCGACGCCGCGACGTCAACGTGTGGGGATTGTGTCCTGCGGCGTTGCGGTCCGGCGTCTCGCGACCTTCGCAACATGTCTACCGGCGATCGCCGCTCGGCGCCACCTTCGATGCCTTCGACACCGAGCGCTACGTGCTGACGTTCGAGAACAAGGCCTTTCGAGAGATCGCCGCGAACGCGCCGTACGATGTCGTCGAAATCCTCGTCAACAGCGCCACGTACGGCGGCGGGGGCATCTACGGTCTGTACAGCACGGTCGCAGCGGACAACGCGTGGGCGCCGTACGTCTTCGTGCACGAGTTCGGTCACCACATCGCCGGGCTCGCGGACGAGTACTACACGTCCGACGTCGCATATCTTCCGGCGGCCGATCGCGTCGAGCCGTGGGAGCCGAACGCCACGGCGCTCCTCGATCCCGCTTCCTTGAAGTGGCGAGATCTCGTCGAGCCGCGAATGCCGCTGCCGACGCCGTGGGCGAAGGAAGAGTTCGAGCGCTACACGAAAGAGGCGCAGCAGAAGCGGCGCGACATTCGCGCGGCGAACCGGCCCGAAGCTGAAATGGACGCGCTGTTTCGCGAGGAACAGCGCCACGACACCGCGTTGCTGAACAGCGGCCCGTACGCCGGAAAAGTCGGCGCATTCGAGGGCGCGAACTACGAGGCGCGCGGCTACTACCGTCCGCAGGCGGACTGCATCATGTTCACGCGCGACGCCGTTCCGTTCTGCGCCGTGTGCCGGCGCGCGATCGACGCCATTCTTGATTTGTATAGCCGACTTCAATAAGACTAGGCCGCTCGAACAATTCACAACGAGGGCGCATATGCAGGACGATTTCGACAGCGGAATGGGTATGCCGGACGACGAACTGGGCGGCGGCGCCGGGGACATCGGCGAGGCCGGCGCCGGCGCTGGTGAAGGCGAAGGCGAAGGCAGGGCGCAACCTGGCGGACGGACCTCGGGCGGCGCGCGGTCGCGCAAGTCGTCGGGCGCGCGCAAGTCGGGCGGCGCTCGCAAGGCCGCAGGCGGGGGTGGTGGCGGCGGCGGTCGCAAGGGCGCGAAGAAATCTGCCGGCAAGAAGCGCGCGAGGAAAGCCGGCGCTCGCAAGCCAGCGCGTAAAGCCGCGCGCAAGGCCGGCGGCAAGCGCAAGGCCGGAAAGAAACGCTAAAATGACCGTTGGTCGTTAAGTCGCCGGCCGTTCGTTGTCGGTCGTTCGTCCTCGGAAGCTCGACCGGCGACGCGACGAATGGCCCAAAGACCGGCGACCGGACGACCAAGGACTGACGACCAACGACCGCAAAGGTGAGGTGGCCGAGAGGCTGAAGGCGGCGGTTTGCTAAACCGTTATACGGCCTAAAAGCTGTATCCAGGGTTCGAATCCCTGCCTCACCGCCATCCTTCGCTCGCTTTCGGCGCGCTACGGACGGCAAGCCCAGTGATTTCAAGCGCGCGCAAGGATGTCCACCGTCGCGCGAAGGGGCGACGGTGGACGTCACCGGTTGCGATAGTGGTCTCCAGTACTTCGCCACTTCAATGGTTCCCCGCGTTCGGTTCGCTCCATCTCCAACCGGTTATCTGCACGTCGGCGGGGCGCGCACGGCGCTGTTCAACTGGCTGTTCGCCCGCCGCCATCGCGGTGTGTTCGTGCTCCGCATCGAAGACACCGACGTCGAGCGATCGTCGTCGGATATGGTGGAGGGCATTCTCGACGGACTGCGCTGGCTCGGCCTCGACTGGGATGAGGGTCCGAAAGTGGACGGTCCGTACGGTCCGTACTTCCAATCAGAGCGACGCGAGCATTACCGCTCGACGGCCGAGCGGCTCGTCGCGCAGGGCAGCGCGTACTACTGCTATTGCACCGCCGAAGAGCTGAAGGCGAAGCGCGAAGCCGCCGAGCAGACGAGCGGCGGGTGGAAATACGATCGAACCTGCTGCCGATTGACCGCCGACGCCGTCGCCGAGCGCGAGCGCACTCGCCTTCCGCGTGCGATTCGAGTGAAGGTGCCGGACGGTCCGATCCGCTTCGACGATCTCGTCCACGGCGCGATCGAGATGGACGGTGCGAACATCGAGGACTTCGTCATCCTGCGATCCGACGGTCATCCCACGTACCAGCTGTCGGTCGTCGTCGACGATGCCGAGATGAAGATCAGTCATGTGGTGCGCGGAGACGATCACATCTCGAACACGCCGAAACAGATCCTCCTCTACCGCGCGATTGGGGCCGATGCGCCGCAGTTCGCGCATGTCCCGCTGATTCTGGGTCCGGACAAGAAACGGCTCAGCAAGCGTCACGGCGCGACATCGGTAATGGAGTACTCGCGACAGGGGTTTCTTCCCGAAGCGATGGTCAACTTTCTCGCGTTGCTTGGCTGGTCTCCCGGCAGTGCGGAAGTGGAACTGTACACGCGCGACGAGCTCGTCCGATCGTTCGCGCTCGAAGGCATCGGCGGCGGCAACGCCGTGTTCAATCCCGACAAACTCGAGTGGTTCAATCAACAGCACATCGCGCGGCTGCCGCCCGACGAGCTCGGCGTCCGGGTCAAGCCGTCGCTCGAAGCGGCCGGATTGTGGCGTGACGATTACTTCACCAATCGACATGCATGGTTCTTCGCAGTCCTCGAGCTGTTGAAGCCTCGCGCGAAACGGCTTGGAGATTTTGTCTCACAGGGCCGGTACTTCTTTACCGACGAGGTCGAGTACGATCGGAGTGCGGTCGACAAACATCTGGGCGAGGATATGGCCGGGCACCTTCACGCGCTCGACGCGGCGTTCGCGCAGCTGCCGACGTTCGAGATGACGGCGATCGAGGAGGCGCTGCGATTGACAGCTGACGCGCGCAGTGTGAAAGCAGCTACGCTCATCCACGCGGTTCGGGTCGGTGTCACGGGAAAAACGGTAAGTCCAGGTCTCTTCGAAGTGCTCGCGCTTCTCGGCCGCGACACCGTCCACCGGCGGTTGGTGGCCGCCGTGCAGTTGGCCTCGCCCTCGCGTTCCTAATCATTCCCTTCCGTTTCCCTTGGACAACTCGCTGAGCCGTCGACGCTTGCCGGTCGAGTGGAGTTCGTTTTCCACTCGACAAACGGCGTACCGTTTTCAGCGGAAAATCATTTCCTAAGTGCTTGTATTGCTGAGAGTTAGGGAATATCGTGGCACATCGGTTGCAGCCCGAGTGTTCGCGAGCACACCCGCGTGCGAGGAGCAGGAGGGAACGTGGCAAAAGAGGATCGCGGTTTTGCATCGATGGATCGAGCGAAGCAGCGCGAGATCGCCAGTAAGGGCGGGAAGGCTGCGCATCAGAAAGGGACGGCGCACGAGTGGACCAGCGAGGAAGCGAGAGAAGCTGGCCGCAAGGGCGGGATGGCGAGTCATCGTCGGAAGCAGCAGCAGACGGGCGACGTGCAGAGCGAACCGGCGGCGGATCAGAATGTCGGCGGCGACATGATGGGCGACGTGCGGAATGAGAATCTGACATAACGATCGCGATGCATTGAGCGACGCCCGGTGTCCGTGCGCTTGCCGGTCCCTTTTTGGATTGGGCTATAATCGGAAGTTCATCATTCCGGTGATAGGCGCGACGGGCACTGGGAGGTCGTCCAACGGTAGGACACGTGGCTCTGGACCACGGTATCGGGGTTCGAATCCCTGCCTCCCAGCCAAGTTTTTAAATCCTGATCATCGGGCGGGTTATCTTCGATTTCTTCGGCTCGATTTGCATCTCCCTCCTCTTCACGATCGGCCGAATTCTTGACAAAAACTTGACAGTTCGGCGGCGGAACGCTCGCGCGCGGCGGTGCGTTGAATGTCTTGCCGCTTTCGAGCTTCGCTGCGGCGAGCTGCAGATTCTCGAGCTTCTGGTTGTCGTACCGCTCGGTCGTGACGATTCAACCCGAACCACCGCAGCGAGTCCTCGCGTTGGTGCGGCGCGCGGCGGCGGTCCATCCGGATGCGGCGGCGGTCGTCGTGGCGAACGCCCGAATCAGACGCTTCGTACGGAAGTTGATCGAGCTCGAATTCCCCTCGATGTTCGTCCTCTCCGAGGAGGAACTGCTCCCCGAGCGCACGAACACACGTCTGCGACATGGCGCCGTTCCGTGTAAGGGCTTGACCAGATGACGCGGGCCATTCACCTGCCGGCGCCGATCGATGTGCAGGTGGAACTGCTCCAGCCGTTCGCGCATTTCGGTACTGGCACGCGCGGTCAGGACCTTCGTGATCGATTGAACGTGTTCCTGGGCGACATGTTTCGCGATCTCGGGATCTCCGCGGCGGCTGCATCGGCGTTCACCTGCACGCAATCGCTCGATTCCTCTCCCGGACCGCCATACTGCATCGTCGTCAACGGCGGCCGCCGACAATGCTGACATCGTCCGAAGTCCGACCAATTCTGCAACAGCTGGCCGCGCTGGAACTGCCCGACGTCGCAGTACTCGCCTATCAGGAGCTCAATCCGAATCTCAGCATCACCGCCCGTGAAACACTTCGACCAATAGCGGACAAGACCGACGAATGACCGACTGTTCATTCCGAGCATCGACCGTGTACTTGGTGGAGCAACGGCCTACCCGAGGGCGAAGGCCTCTGGCGTGATGAGCAACGGATGGCACGCTCGTGAAGGACGAGCCTGTGGTTGTCCACTGCTACACGACACCTGCTGACATCGAGGATTCCGAGAATCTCGCGGAACTCTGAACTTTCTGCAGTTTATAGAAATCCTTGAAGCGTCCCGTGTGGTTTCTCACGCGACACGAGGGTCAAGACGGGACCTTTGCCCGGAACTTCCTGGCCCGCGCGGCGAGCGTCGTCAGCCACTCGATTTCCAGGTCGGTGCCCGTGCGGAACAGGTCGATCCACTCCGGCGGGAGCACCGAGAAGTCGATCTTGTGGCGCCCCCAGTCCGGACGCCGGCCGTCGTAGTCGGTGAAGCCGTACTCGCGCGCCAACTCCCACGAGCTGAGGAGCAAGCCTGTGCGGTGCCGCACCTTCGGATCCGCGGCCAGCGCGGCGATCGCGCGCCCCACGAACAGCGGCGACTCCGACACCAGGAAGTTTGGATCCTTCTTGCCCGCCTCGCGCCAGGTGTCTTCGGTCACCCCGAAGTGCTGCAGCGTCGTTTCCGAGCGGAGAAAGCCGGGCGTGATGGCGAGGACAGTGATGCCATGCGCCGCGAGCTCGGTGGCCCACTGGAGCGGGAGCACCTTCTGCGCGGTCTTGACGGCATGGGCCATCGGGTTTGCGCCGCCGCCGATGATGTCGTTTTCCGTGACTTCCACGATCAGGCCACGCTTCGCTGGCATCATCGCGAGCGCGGCATGCTTCGCCGTGATGATGCGCGAGGTGAGCCCCTGCCGGAACATCGCGTCGGCGTTCCTGAGATCCGCCTGCCAGAGGAAACCGTGCTGCTTCAACAGTGGATCTTCTCCCGCCACGCTGTCGACAACGACGTCGAGGCGGTGGTGGGAGCGGAGGATCCGGCGGAACAGCGCAGTGACCTCGCGCTCGCTCGTGTGATCGACGCGCACGGCGATCGCGGTGCCGCTCGCGGCCTTGATCAGCGTCGCGGTCTCGTTGATGGTCTCCGGCCGCCCGTACGGCGACGGCTTGCCGGTGACGCTGCGGCCCGTGCAGTAGACCGTCGCGCCGGCTTCGGCGAGCGCGCGAGCGATGCCGCGGCCGGCACCGCGGGTTGCGCCGGCCACGAGCGCCACGCGTCCGGTCAGCGGCGTCTGAGGCGATCTCTTCGGCGTCATTGTGGGACGCTCTGCGGTCGTCGTATCTTGACTCAAGCTAAACGACCATTTAGTTTATGTCAAGGAACAGCGATGAGCCCACGACGCCGGAAGGCGGAGGATACCGATGTATTCGCGGCGATGGTGCGGGTGATGCTGCGCGTCGGGCCCGCGGAGCTGACGCTCGGCGCAATCGCGGCGGAGGCGGGCGTGACGGCGGGCGCCCTGGTGCAGCGGTTTGGCTCCAAGCGTGAGTTGCTGCACGCGCACGCGCGGTACGCCGCTGCCACCGGCGATATCGGCTTTGGTGCGCCTCGCACCGCACGGACGTCTTCACCGCTCAGGGCACTGCGCGCCGTCACGGCGGTGCACGCCAAGCTGGCCGAGTCGCCCCGCGCCGCGGTGCGGAATCTCGCGTACCTGCAGAACGACTTGGCGGACCCGGTGCTCCGC
Organism: Acidobacteriota bacterium; assembly: GCA_003222395.1. Classification (GTDB taxonomy): domain Bacteria; phylum Acidobacteriota; class Vicinamibacteria; order Vicinamibacterales; family CAVVIG01; genus Gp6-AA45. The sequence continues at coordinate 418,323 of QHWB01000031.1, read as the reverse complement.
AGACATTTGCTGCGGCTTGGGCGCGCCGCTAGGGCTCGTTACGAGCAGCTGCTGGCCGACGCCGTCGTTGCGGGCGAACTGCGCGCTGGTACAGACGTCCGGGCGCTGGCGCGCATGATCGAGGTCACGCTTGATGGTTCTTTCCTGGCGTGGACGTTGTATCGGGAGGGCTCCGCTGCTGGGCGCTTGCGCGACGACCTCGAGGCGACGCTCCGGCCATATCTGGTGCGTGGCGCGAGGCGGAAAAGGTTGAGGAGATGAAGGGCGCGCCGTGCGTGGTGAGCGTGGCCGAGCATGCCGGCTGGGCGCATGTGATCTGCGTCGCGGCGTCTGGCCTGGTGCCGGTCGTCATCGCGCGGCGGCGGGTGACGCTGATCGATCCGGGCTTGCCGAAGATGCCGTACGAGCACGAATCGGTCGGCATGAAGGAAGACGAGGCCCACGCGCTCATTGCGCGAGTGCGGCGATCAATCGCCGCTCGCACTACTCTCGCATTACAGCGCGTGGTGACCGAGCTGTCGCCGACATATGCCGCCGTGGCGCTCGCCATCAGGAAGCCCCCATTTCCCGAGCTTCCCGCGACTGTGCCTGCGGTGCGGCAATCGTATCGTCTGCAATGCGCCGCGGACGGGATGCTGTATCAGCTGGCCATCTGTCGCGCGGCGCGGCAGATCGGACTTGATGTCCACATGTGCCGCCGTGGCGAGGAGACTTCGCGGGCCGCGAAGCAACTCGGCGTGACACTTCGTGAGGTCGAGGAGTTCGTCAGTCGTGCCGGCCGGCCGGCCGGTCCGCCGTGGACGCAGGAGCACCGGCGGGCGTACGCCGCGGGCATGGCAGTGCTGGCGGCGCACGCGCGCCGGCGTCTCAAGATTGCGCGACCATGACGGCGCGGGTCCCGAGCGGTGCTGTTCTTCGCACGACCTCGTGACCGTGTGTCGCGGGCAGGTCAAGATCGTTGAAGGATGGCTACCGTTCACATCCGTTACCTCGTTGATCACGTTGAGGCCGCCATCCGGTTCTACACGACGCATCTGGGTTTCTCATTGCTTTCCAGTGCCGCGCCCGCGTTTGCGGATGTCACTCGAGGAGACCCGCGTCTCTTACTGAGTGGTCCAAGAAGTTCCGCCGGCCGTCCGATGTCTGACGGCCGGCGACCGTCGACGGAGGTGGAACCGAATTCATTTCATCCTCGAAGACATCGCCGCGGAGGTCGCGCGCCTCCGCGCGCAGCATCAAGCCGGTCGGCGTTTAACCGACCGAATCACACAGCTGGCGAACGCCCAAACACTCAAAGATCCCTCCTCTGCAAAGGCGATCGTCGAAGCCATGGAGCAGTTCGTTCGGATGTACGAGCCACATGAGGCCCGCGAGGACACGGTGCTGTTCCCCGCGCTTCGCAGTATTCTGTCGAAGCACGAGTTCGACACGCTTGGCGAAGAATTCGAGACGAAAGAACATCAACTCTTCGGCGAAGAAGGTTTCGACAAGATTGTCGATCAGGTCGCCGGCATCGAGAAGCGGCTCGGCATATATGATCTCGCGCAATTTACGCCCGCGCGTCTGATCGCCCCTTGGTACAACGCGTTGCCGAATCCACGACGTGTCGTTGAACGCAGAGGTGAACCTGGGATCACCCGTCCGGCAGACGCCGCCCGCAACGAAGGCTTCGCGTTGTCGATCACTGTGTCGCCTCGACGGCTCTTTCACAATTGATTGACCAAGGTATTCCAAACTGGTCCACCAACGCCCCAAACCGACTTGCCCAAAACGTTTCCTGGAGTGGCATCTCGATCCTGCCGTTTTCCGCGAGCGCCTGAAATGCGCGCTCCGCTGCGACGGAGTCGTCCATCTGGAGGACAAGCGAAAAGCCCTTTGGTTGCTCGTATCGGTTGGGAGGCAGGTCCCCGCCCATGACCACGGCGTCGCCGATTTTGAGAGTGGCGTGATAGATCTTCGCGTCCCAACCGGGAGGTGCCTCGCCTGCCATCGGTGAATTGCCCCACGTGAGCGTGAATGCGATTGTTCCGTTCAGGCACTGTTCATAACACCTGAACGCGGCTTCGCATTGCCCGTTGAACGCGAGCGAGATTTGCGGATTCAGCTTCATCGATACACCCTGTGAGAGATGCCGTATCCATTGCCGGTGAAAGAGGTCTGTCAGCGCCCGCCAAGCTTCCGGATGAAATCCGTCAGCGAATCGGTCCCGGCGATCTCGATCCGCGGCAGCCGCAGGGGGCGGTCGTACAGCGCGCTCACCCCGAAACGGCAAGTCACGCCGCTCAGGAACCCGCAACCGCCGACCAGATGCTGCACTACCGCGTCCGAATCCCCGTAGGGGTACGCGAACGCCGTCACAGGCTGTTTCAGCCGCTCCTGGATGTCAAGGCGCGCGCGACTCGCTTCGCGCGCGATCTCCGCGGGTGTGAGTCCCGTCATCGGCGGATGCGTCGTCGAGTGCGCCCCGATCTCGATCCCTGACGCCGCGACGCGCTGAATGGCAGGCCAGTCCATGAGCCTGACGGGATCGCCAAGCGCGGCGTCCCAGGCATTCCAGCCGCCCGGCCGCGCGGTGACGACGAACAGGGTCGCGCCGAACCCGTGCTGCTGGAGGAGCGGCAGCGCGACCGACTCAAAATCCACGTAGGCATCGTCGAAGGTCAGCGCGACGGGACGGCCGGGGAGCGGCTCGCGCTTCTGAAGCGCAGCGGTCCAGTCCGCGAGCGAAACGGTATGGAACCCTGCGTCGCGGAGATACGCGAGTTGCTCCCGGAACGCATCGGGGGACACTGCGTATCGGGCACTCGCTGCTGATGCCGACGTCGACAGCCGGTGGTACATGAGAATGGGCAGCATCGCGCCCGGTGACGGCGCGACGGCGGCAGGCTCGCCGCCCGACCAGCGAATGCGCTCGGCGACGTGCGGCTCGGGCATCGCGAATCCCGCGGACAGCACGACCGGAGCACGAGACTCGTCACCGCGCTCGAACTCCATCACGGAATAGAGCGCCGTGCGAAGCTCACGCACGAGCTGCAGACCCGGCGTGGCCGAAAGCACCTCTCGGATCGTCTTCGCGCCGTACGGCACGTCCCACATGTATCCCGCTCCCGCGGGATCGTCCAACGCGACGTTCGCGTGGGCGGTGAGCAGCCGACCGCCGGGCCGCAGCGCGTCGCGAAGCTTGCGTCCCGCCTGCCGCAGATCGTCGACGGTGCCGACGTAGTAGAGCAGCTCGCTGCAGACGATCAGATCGTTTTCGGGCGGCAGCGGGTCGCGCGCGAGGTCCAGCCGCGCGAACGAGATGTTCTCGCGGTGAGCGCAGCGTGCAGCGGCGCGCTCGAGTGCAATCGCGGAGATGTCGACCGCCGCGAGCGCCTCGACGCGCGCGGCAAGCGCGTCGGTGAAGTGACCTTCGGCGCACCCGATCTCCAGCGCACGGCGGATCGGTCCTGGCGGCAGCAACGACATCGTTTGTTCGTACTTGCGCGACTCGTACGCAGTGGTATAGCGCCACGGATCGGAGCCGCCGGCAAACAGCGACTCGAAATGGTGCCGTCCGAACGAAGACGTGTTCGCGACGGGCCAGTGCGGCGGCGGGTCGAGCGGCCGCTGGGCGCCGTCATACAGCACCTCGGGCGCGTACGCGACCCGCCTCCGTCGCCATTTCGATCCCGCAATGACCGGCTCCCGGGCGGCGCGCGCAGCCGCGAGGACGTCCCGGCGCGCTCGCGATGGAAGATCCACCCGCCGCGACGCCGGCGAGCCGGGGAAACCAAGCCTTCGGGCGGCGACAATTGCAACTCCGCGGTCCCGCGCACGGATCGATGCGATGCACGCCGAGGCAGAGGGAGCCGCACCGGCGAACGGCGGGGCTGAGGTGCCGGCCGCCACGTTCAATGCTCGCCGCCGCGAGAGACGCTCGCGAAGGCTGCCCGCGTTCTCCGGCGCGCCGATGAGCGCCTCACGAACCGCGACATGCAGAAGCTCCATGCCAGCGGCAGCCATCAACAGTGCACGGACCCGCGAACCACGAATCACTCCTTCGTCGACCGGCACGCGCGCGCAGCACACCGGGACGCCTCCGGCACACAGCTCCGCGTTGACGGCACTCTCCGCGCTGAGAGTGTCAGCGATTGGGTCGAGAACGTCCACGCTGATCCAGTCACCGCGCAGCTCCGCTCCCGCTCCTTCCGACGACGGCCAGTCAGGATCGTAGAAGGCCTTCGCGGGCCAATCGGGATGGTCCCAGATCTCGTGCAGGAAAACGGTCCAACCGATCGCGTCATGACGTCGAGCGGCCCATTCCTGCTCATCCTCTGGCACGGCGCTCGGGCCAACGCCGTTTCGAACGGCCTCCATCCCGTCCCGCGCGGGGCGGCGGCCGACCTGGTCGTACACGGTGGCCTCGAGAACGCCACGAAGAAGCGACCACCCGAACTCGTGCGCAATGGCGTCCCGAACGACCGCCGCGTCGAGCGAACCATCACATGAAGGCAGTTCGAGAAATCCGATAATCGCCGCGCCGGCCCGGACGCGGACGATCACGCGCTCGACGTGGCGCGGCAAACGCAGCGATTGCATCGGCGTTCGTATGTCGACGGTGTGCAGCTGCGTCAGACCGACGCAGGTCAGCGGTGACGCTTCGGGAAGGTGCTCGAAGATCGATCGTGCGAGAGCCACGAACACGCGTCGCGCCAGCAGCCGGGCGCCGGTTCGCTCCTCGAGTGTCCGGAGGAACCGGGAAAGCTTCGGCGCGATTGCCGGCCAGAGGTCGCCCCAGGCAGAAGGACCGGCGCAGCGTCGGAGGGTCGCCGATCGGAAGATTGCGTCAGCGACGACGCTGGGATCGATGTCGGCCGCCCGTTCGCCTGCCATGAGATCGAAGAGCGATCGCGCGTCGGCGCCGTCACCGAGCAGCAGCCCCGCCGGCCAGCACAGATATCCGAAGCGAACCGCGGGCGCGGCGCCCTCCGGCATACCGTTCGCGTATTGCTCAACGGGAGATGTCACACGGGGATCCGCTGAATGCCCCGTCGTGATCACGCGGAGTCCATCGACAAGCATCTGCCGCGCCGCGAGCGACGCCGAGCGAGGCCGCATGTGGTAGCGCGCCACATCGCTGGCAATCGTGCCGAACCGGGCGCCTGCCCTGGCAAGTCGCTGCCAGAGGTCCCAGTCCTCGCAGGTGATGTATCCGACATCGAACCCTCCGGACCTGAACACGATGGAACGCCGAACGACGCAGCTGTGAATGGGGAATGCGGACAAACGAGCGAGTACCGGAAACATGTCGGGCGTAATCGGCCACTGTTCGTGCGTCACGACATCGCCACCCGGCGCCACGCGCACCCAGCCGCCGCACCACGCGTCGACGTCCGCCTCCGCTTCTATCGCCCGATGCCAGGCATCGAGGGCGTCGGGGAAAATCGTGTCGTCGGCGTCGAGGAACAGCAACCACGCTCCGGCGGCCGCCGCTATTCCATCGTTCCGCGCGGCAGAAACGCCGCGCGATGACGCGTGCAGAAGCCGGATGCGCGGGTCGGCACCGGCATACCGCCGCACGATTCCCGGAGTATCGTCGGCAGACCCGTCGTCGACGACGATGGCCTCCCAGTCCGTGAAGGTCTGCTCATGCAGTGCGGCGATGGTGGCCGGAAGAGTGGCTGCTGCGTTCAAGGCCCCGATCACCACCGAGAAGAACGGCACGGCCACACGATACCGCCGAATGCTCGCGATGTGGCCGCTCTACCGTGCGCGGGTGCCAATCCGAAAAACGTTTGGTGGCCTCGCCGGCCTCGGCGTGCCGTCGCCACTTGGATTAGCCAGTTGCGAATGAACGAGCGACGTGGAAGACCCACTTTGCCCTACGTCTGGCGGCGCGTTCTGCCGACGCACGCACACCGTGATCAGCCCACGACCGCCTGAATTTCGACGGCGTTCTCCGCCGTACACCGCGAACCGGCGCGCTCGGTCCGGTCTTGTCTTACCTGACGCGGTAAGATGACTTGATGTCGACGACAACAGTCTCTTCCAAAGGTCAGGTCGTCATACCCCGCCATCTCCGAGACAAGCACCGCCTGACGGCCGGCATGCGCCTTCAGGTGGAGGACACCGACGCGGGCTTGGTTCTGTCGCCGCTCACGCGAGGACGGACTTCGGCCCGTCGCGCAGGATGGCGATCGCTGCGTGGCTCTGCGAAGGGCACCGACGCGTTGAGGCAGCATCTTGCGGAGCACCGGCGTGAGGCGAAGCGCTAGGATCTGTCTTGATGCATTTGCATGGTTGGCGTGGCTGCAGGACGAACCGGGCGCAGCGGCCGTTCAGCGCTGGCTCGACGAAGCCGATGGCGGTCGCGCCGAATGCGTCACGTCCATCATCAATCTGGGTGAAGCGTACTACCGTTTGATTCGAGTCGAGCGGCGCGAGGCCGCGGAGTCGCTGTGGCGGATGGCGGCGGGCGGTACGCTTCCCGTTTCAGTGAAGGATGCGACGCGGCGGAGAGTTCGACGTGCTGCCGAGTTGAAGGCAAACCATACGATCGCATACGCCGAAGCCTTTGCTGTGGGTACGGCACTCGAGTTTCGTTCGACGCTTCTCACCGGCGATCCGGAGATAAAGCCGCTCGAGGGGAAGCAAGATCTGGAAGTGCAGTGGCTTCCCCGCCGATCGTGATCGCGCATCTGCAGGAGATGCCCAGTGGCCACTGTACAAGTCCGTTACATCGTCAACGACGTTGACGCGGCCATTGCCTTCTATTGCGAGCATCTCGGATTCCACGAAGACATGCATCCGGCGCCAGCATTCGCGATGCTGTCGCGAGGCGACCTGCGGCTCGTGCTCAGCGCGCCGAATGCCGCGGCAGGCGGCGGACAATCGATGCCGGATGGAACTCGGCAGGTTCCTGGCGGGTGGAATCGATTCGCGATTGAAGTCGCCAGTCTCGAGACGACCGTAGCCAGCCTTCGTGCAGCCGGCGCACACTTTCGAAATCAGATCGTAGCCGGCGTTGGCGGAAAACAGATCATCGTCGATGACCCATCCGGAAATCCGGTCGAACTGTTTCAACCCACGATCGCCGAAGCTCGTCTCGGCGGTCAGTCGTAAATCGGCCTGTTGGCGACGGTCGCGACAAACTGACTGCTCAGATGGCCCAGACGTTCGATCTCATCGTGATCGGCTCCGGTACGGCCGCGCAAAATGTCGCATCGCGGTGCCGTGCCGCCGGTTGGACGGTTGCGATGATCGACAAACGTCCGTTCGGCGGCACGTGCGCGCTGCGAGGCTGCGACCCGAAGAAGGTCCTGGTCGGCGCTGCGGCCGCCGTCGACGCGGCTCGTCTCCTTTCGGGGAAGGGTGTGCGGCCGGAAGCCTTCGCGATCGACTGGGCCGAGCTGATCCGATTCAAACGGACCTTCACCGACCCGCGTCCTGAGACGCTCAAAGCGAAGCTGGCTCGAGCGGGGATTGCCGCGTTTCAGGAAAGCGCGCGCTTCGTCGGTCCGACTCACCTCCGCGTGGGCGATTCGACGCTCAACGCCGCGCGTGCGATCGTCGTCGCGACGGGCGCCCGTCCCGCGGATCTCGCATTCGAGAGCCGCGAACATGTCGCCACGAGCGATCAGTTTCTGGACCTGGCCTCGCTGCCACCGTCGATCGTTTTCATCGGCGGCGGCTATGTGTCGTTCGAGTTTGCGCACGTTGCCGCACGCGCCGGCGTACGTGTGACCATCGTCAATCGCGGTACACGACCGCTCGTCGAATTCGATCCGGATCTGGTGGACCGCCTCATTGCCCGCACGCGCGCGCTTGGCGTGGACGTTCGGCTCGGGGCCGAGGCACGGGCGATCGCCGCCGTCGATGGCCGTTACCGCGTGACGATCGACGGGCCGCGCGGAACCGAGGTGATTGAAGCCGATTTGGTCGTTCACGGTGCGGGCCGTGTACCCGATGTCGACGACCTCGCGCTCGATGTGGGCGGCATTCAATCCTCGCGCGCCGGCATTCACGTGAATCAGTATCTGCAAAGCGTCTCGAATCCGATCGTCTATGCGGCTGGCGACTGCGCGGCGACTGATGGCCCGGCGTTGACCCCGGTGGCGTCGTACGAGGGGCGCATCGTGGCGACGAACCTGCTCGAGGGGAATCACACGACGCCGAGCTACGACGCTATCCCGAGCGTCGTTTTCACGCTGCCGCCGCTGGCGCGAGTGGGGCTTCAAGAATCCGACGCCCAGGCGGCGGGACTCCGGTTTGTCACGCACCACGAGGACACCAGGGCCTGGTATTCGTCGCGCCGCCTCGGTGAAGAGTGTTCGGCGTTCAAAGTCCTGATCGAGCAGGACAGCCGCAGGATCGTCGGGGCGCACCTGCTCGGGCCGCACGCCGATGAGACCATCAATCTGTTCGCGCTGGGCATGCGCACCGGTACGACGGCCGATCGGTTCAAGGAGCTGCTGTGGGCCTACCCCACACACGGATCCGATATCGCCCACATGGTCTGACGTGGGCGTCACGCAGTCGCACGATCAGGATGCCGGCGGCGCCGTGCCGCCGGATCACTTCGGGCTTCCACCAGTTGAACGCGTGAACGGTGCTGAACTTCCCTTCAAGCGGCTGTTCGCGTCATGCTCCTGCGGCTCGTGCGTGAGGCGCACCTCCGCGGCAGGCTGGCCGACGCAAGAAAGGACAGACGCACGAGCGAGCTCACGTCCGATCGATGTCGACGCCCGACGATTGCAGATACGAACGCGACTGTGAAGCCCGCTTCGCGCTCGGTGTCGTCAGCTCTCTTCGATTCACGACACGAACGTCCTGAAAGGAGCTCGGCGCCTGCGCGATCTTCTTGACGAGCCGCTTCAGGAAGCGTTAGATACAGCGTGATCCGGCTGGCTTCCGGACACGACTCTGGCCGTCACCCGATCCGGCCGGTGGAGAGCTGCATCCGATGAGAAAGTGGCTCAGACGCGCGTTGACCGTGAGTCTCGGTCTGACGTTGGCGGTGATCGCCGCTGCAGGTCAGACCCGAACGTATCGTGCGTCACGCGCTGCCGACGGCAAGCCCAACTTCAACGGCATCTGGCAGGCCCTCAACGAGGCCTATTGGGATATCGAGGCTCATGCCGCCGCGCCGAGCCCGGTGATCGAACTGGGTGCAGCCCACGCGGTCGCGGGCGGCCTGAGCATCATCGAGGGCGGGACGCTTCCGTACAAACCCGAGGCACTGGCGAAAAAACAACAGAACTACGCGAACCGGCTCGAGCTGGATCCGGAGATCAAGTGCTATCTGCCCGGCGTGCCGCGCGCGAACTACATGCCCTATCCCTTCCAGGTCATTCAGGGCCCGAAGTACATCATGATGATCTACACGTACGGGGGCGCGGTGCGCACCATCTACATGGATGAGCACAAAGAAGCGCCTGCTGACAGCTGGATGGGATGGTCGAACGGACACTGGGACGGAGACGCGTTAGTCGTTGATACCACGGGTTTCAACGATAAGACCTGGTTCGACCGCGCAGGAAATTTCCATAGCGACGCGCTGCACGTGGTCGAACGATACACCGCCACCAGCCCTGACCATCTTCTCTATGAAGCGACGATCGAGGATCCGAACGTGTTCACGCGACCGTGGAAGATCAGCATGCTCCTCTACCGCCGATTGGAAAAGAACGCCCAGATCATGGAATTCAGGTGCGTGGAATTTGTCGAAGAGTTGATGTACGGGCATCTCCGCAAGAAGCCGGGGAAGTGACGCGGTGAAAAGGGAGATTCAGATGAATTATCGATTTCTCGCTTTGGTGAGCGGTCTCGTCGTTTCGGCCGTCGTGGCGACGGCGCCGGTGGCCGGCCAGGCGGGAGCGACCGGCGCGAGACCGAATGGAAGCCCGCCGAAGGCCTACGCGGCGCCGCGCACTCCAGACGGGCAGCCGGATCTGCAGGGCATTTGGACTAATGCGACGTATACACCTCTGGAGCGACCGAAGAACGTCACCAAGGAGTTCTACACTCCCGAGGAAGCGCTCCAATTAGCCAAGCGCGCGGCCCTCGAGGAGAGCGACCAGACCGAGCCGGGCACCGTCGCCGACGTGCACTATGACTTTACGCAGTTCGGACTGGACCGAAGCCAGGGAACGATGGCCTTGAACCTGCGCACATCGCTCATCGTCGACCCGGCAGACGGAAGACTTCCTCCACTGTCCGCGGAGGGACAGCGAAGAGCCGCCGAGCGTGCAGCGGCGCGAAAGAGCAGGGGCGGCCCCCACGATTCCGTACAGAACGAACCGCTCAGTGCGCGTTGCATCCTGATGGACCGCAATGGGCCGCCTATGCTAGGCGGGGCCTACAACAACGACTACCAGATCATGCAGGCTCCCGGATACGTGATGATTCTTACCGAGATGCTGCACGATGCTCGCATCATTCCGCTCGACGGACGTCCGCATCTGCCGCCAAACGTCCGTCAGTGGACAGGAAGCTCCCGCGGTCATTGGGAGGGCCAGACGCTCGTTGTCGAAACGACGAATCTCACCGACAAGTTCGCGTTCCAGGGTTCGAGCGAGAACATGCGTCTGACCGAGCGCTTCACGCGCGTGGCCGAGGACACGATCCGCTATCAATTCACGGTCGAAGATCCTGCGACGTGGACAAGATCCTGGTCGGCAGAAGTGCCTTGGAAGAAAACGATAGGTCCGATATTTGAGCACGCCTGTCACGAAGGGAATTATGGCTTGTACAACACGCTGGCCGGCGCTCGGGCAGAGGAGAAGCGAGCCGCCGAGGAAGCCGCGAAAAAGAAATCCCCGAAATAAGGAGGGACTTTCAATGCGCATGAGGCGAGCCGTTGTCGGTGTCGGCGTCGCTCTGTTGCTGGCCGCAGCGCCCGTAATGGCACACCATGCATTTTCCGCGGAATTTGACATCAACAAGCCGTTCAAGTTTCGAGGAATTAGGCAGCCCGAACCAACTCATCAAGCAAGGGGTGACGAAACATACGCTGGCCATCGGGACGGAAATGACCATTGAAGGCTATCAGGCGAAAGACGGGACCAATAAAGGCGTGGGCCGGAATCTCGTGCTAGCCGACGGGCGCAGACTGTTTCTCGGCGGAGCCGCCAGCTCGCCAGACAACAAGCCGGCCGGCAAATAAGCCACGAACACGAACGTCACATAATACCGCGAGGGATCGACGGTCGTGACCGGCGCGCTCGTCGCGGTGAATAGAATCGGGTTCCTCAGGTTGGCCATTGACGCGGCGTCGTTCGGATTGAAGACTTGATCCTGGGCGAACGTACGGACCATAACAGCTACAAGGTCGACGACGCGATCGTATTGCTCAAAGGCACGGTATAGAACTCGTCGATCGCCGTGCGCTCGAAGGCGCCGGTAATGTCTCGATCTGCTGCCGCGTGACGACGCCTGCAACTTCGGCTCTGGTGGTATCGACGACCGGCGCATCGGCGCTGACGGTGACGGTTTCCGCCACAGCTTGAAGCTTCAGCGTGAAGTCGCGTCGCAGCTCCAGCCCGATCGTGATGACGGCGTCTCTCACTTCTTGCGCTGCGAAACCCGATAATTCCGTCCGCAGTACATAACGTCCCGGCAGCAACGCCGGCTATACGTACCGTCCATCCGATTCGCTCGTGACGGTCCGCGTGACACCACTGTCTGCGTTTCGCAGCGAAAGCGTCGCGCCTGGCAGCACGCCGCCCTGTTCGTCGCGGACGACGCCTTCGATCTGACCGGTCCCTTGTACGAACGCGGGCGCGACGAAGACGTCGGCAACCGTGAAGCAGAGGAGCAACGCGATGAGCGACACATGGTTCGTACGCATGAATGACGCCTCCCGTTCGATCGCGGCGCATTCTACGTCGACAAGAAAATCTCCGCAGTGCCGAAAATGTCCGTTAAGCTTGCCGGGCGATTGTATCGACACGTGATGTGAGGTGCGACGTGAGCCGACTCCTTGCACGATTCGCGACCGCGGTGGTGCTCGGCGTCGCCGGCACCGCGGCAGTCGACGTTCGACCACCGCTGTCCCGTGCTCCCGGCACGCACGTCGTCACCGGCAATCGCGGGCTCACTGCGGGTGTGGCCTGGCGGCGTCATGCATCGATCTTGATCGGAGTCGTCTCGGTCGTCGCAGTCTGTTCGTGGTTGGCGGCGCAGTCGGTGTTCACCCTCACCGAGATCCGCGCGGAGCACATCGCGACATTCGTCCCGAGTCAATCGCCGCGTGCCGCCGCTCCCACGATTGCCGCTCCGTCAGGATCGGCGGCGGTCGAGCAAACGACTCCCGGCACGAAGCCCGCCGCCACGCTCGTTACCAGCTTCGACGGTCTCGGCGCCGGATTCACCGGTCCGCAAGGCATGGTCGGCCTGCGCAATCCCTCGGACAACAGCCTCGCTGTCGGGCCGAATCACATCGTGCAAACGGTGAACTCGCGCATGGCGATCTTCACGAAGCAAGGCAAACAGTTCGGAACGACCGGCAGAGCCTTGTATGGTCCTGTGCCGACGAACAACGTGTTCAAAGGGTTCGGCGGCCAGTGCGAAGCGCGGAACAATGGCGACGCGGTCGTTCGCTACGACCAGATCGCCGACCGCTGGCTGATCGTGATGCCGATCTTCGCGCGCGGCCCGGCGAGACCGGACCAGCCCGGCCTCTGGAAAGGCGGAAACGCCGCTTATGTCAGTCCTCCGGGGCGGCTTGGGCAACCCGGACCGGCCGCTCCGCTCTCTCAACCTTCGCCTGCGCCGGCGGAAGCCTCGCCGCAGTCCGCGCAGCCGCCGCGAGCGGGAGGCGCCGCGCAGCGTGGCGAAGATGCACCGCAAGGACCGTACTCGATCTGTTATGCCGTGAGCACCGGTCCCGATCCTTTCGGGGCTTATTACCGATACGAATTCCTGCGGCCGCTCTTTCCCGACTATCCGCGTCCGGCAATCTGGCCCGACGGCTACTACGTCGCGACGAGCACCGGCGACAACCGGATTTCCGAGAAGATCGCCACAGAGAAGCATGCGTGCGTCGTTGAACGGGCGAAGATGCTGGCGGGCGAACCGGCGTCGGAACAGTGCCTCGTCATCGAGAACGTGAACTTCCTGAACAACGCCGACATCGACGGAAAGTCTCTTCCGCCCGCCGGCGCTCCGAACGTGATGATGGCAGCCGGAGGCACACAGCTCGAGAACGTCTTCGAAGCCGACTCGGTCGACGTGTGGCAGCTTCACGTGGACTGGAAGCGTTCGGCCAACACGCACGTCACCGGTCCGCAGAAGGTTCGCGTCGCGCCGTATCACTATTTATGTGACGGGCAGTTGTCCAACTGCGTGCCGCAACCAGGCACCGATCGCCGCCTCGATTCGCAAGGCGACAAGATCATGGCGCGGCCCGTGTATCGCCGGATTGGCGATCAGGAGTCGGTGGTCGCCGTGCACTCAGTCAATACCGCCGCGGGCGGCGGCGGCGTGCGCTGGTACGAGCTGCGAGTCGACAGACAGCGCAACGTCACTCTGCATCAGCAGGGGACCTACGCTCCCGACAGATTCTTCCGCTGGATGGCAAGTCCGGCGATGGACCGTGCGGGCAACATCGCGATCGGTTATTCGTTCGGCGGCGCGCCAAACTTTGCGGGCCAGCGGTTCGCCGGCCGGCTGGCAGGCGATCCTCCAGGCGTACTCACTCTGCGAGAAACCGTCCTCGTCGAAGGAGAGAGCGCCCAGGACGCGATGCGATGGGAGGACTACACACAGACCGCCATGGACCCGAACGACGACTGCACGATCTGGTACGTGGGCGATTATCTGAAGAAAGGCGTCGGGACGTATTCGACGAAGATTGGCGCCTTCCGTTTACCGGGCTGCGGCACGTAGGAAAGCTATGCGCGATATCACTCGGCGTCATTTCCTGAAGGCTGCTCCGATCGCTGCTGGTGCGATGAGCTATGTCGCCGCTGCGAAGGCACAGAACACACGTCCGTCGCCACGAATATCCGACGCGGCCTATTCATCGATCGCTGACTATCCGATACGGCCGAAACGTTATTCCGAAGTCGCGATCAGCGACGGCTTCTGGAAAAGAAAAGTCTGCGCATTCCCGGCTGGGCACGCAATCGACCCGTGCCAGGGTCGTTGTACTCAGACATCGATCGCAGCGAGACAACGATCTCGATCGAGATCAACGGCACGAGCGTCAGCGCTGTTGCAGACAGGATGGGATATGCGTCGCTCGATCGACGACAAGCATTTCCCTCGAAGAGTTCGAGCCATTCGGCAGTTCTGATTGATCGTCGTTGCCCCTCTGACTGGAGCTGAATTGGATACGGCTCGCACACCTCACCGTGTCACCGCGTGCGCAGGGCTGGTTCTCCTTGGCGCGCTCGCCGGATGTTCCTCGTCGAAGCCGACGCCGACTCCTGCGCACACGACGGCTGCGTCGCAGGCCGCTCCGCTCTGGGGTGACCTCGAGCCGGTCGTGTCGGTCAAGGAATTGATGAAGTACATGATCGATCCTGTGGCCGATAACATCTTCAACGCTGTCGGTACCTCCGTCACCAAGCACGGGGTTGTCGACGTCGAGCCGAAGACCGAAGAAGACTGGGACAAGATTCGCATCGGTGCCGTCTCTCTTGCGGAGAGCGCGGATCTGCTCAGGATTCGTCGACCGTTCACGCCGCCCGGAGACGAGAACGACAGCGCCGGACCGGATGCGGTCGAATTGTCGCCGGCACAGATCACCGCGAAAGTCGAACGTGATCCTGTCGAATGGAACGCACGCGTCGAGGCGCTCAGGAATGTGGCGCTCGAAGCGATCGACGTCGTCAAGAGAAAAGATGTCGACGAGCTGTGGGACGTCGGCGAGAATCTCGACAAGGCGTGTGAAGCGTGCCATCGGAGCTACTGGTACCCGGGCGAAGGCGCCGAGTTCTATCAGAAGCTCCAGCGCCGCCTGGAGCAATTCCGCGAGCAGTCGCCGTCGGGCAACGCCGGCGCGAAGCCGCGGAAACAGTGAGGGTCCGCAAATGAGGTTCGGATCGAGGCAGGCGACCGCCGTCGCCGTCGTTGCCATCGGGAGCGTCGCCGCGTTTTCTGCTACCTCGCCTCATATCGCCGCCCGGACGCGGACGCTGGCGACGACGGTCAACTGGCCCCTTCACAATCTGGATCTTGCCGGCTCGCGTTACTCGACGCTCGATCAGATCAACCGCTCCAACGTGAAGTCGCTGGTGCCACGCTGGCTCTTCCAGCACGGCGTCATCGACGGCGTCAGCAATCAGACGACACCCATCATCGTCGACGGCACGATGTACGTGACCGATTCGCGCGGAAGCGTGTACGCAGTGGACGCGGCCGACGGCCACCTGCTGTGGTCGTACGACGTCACGGCCAAGCTCGGTGGCGGCGCGCGCGAAGGCTATGTGTTCCGCAACCGCGGTGTGACCTACGGCGACGGCATCGTGTACGCAGCCGGCGGGTCGTTCATCTTCGCGCTCGACGCGAAGACGGGCAAACCTGTTCCGGCGTTCGGGAAGGAGGGCCAGGCCAGCGTCATCCTCGACGTGCTGAGCCAGCGCTACACCGACGTCAGGTCGGCGATCAGCATGGGCTACTGGTTCACGACGGCGCCGCAATACTTCAACGGCGTTCTGTACATCGGGAGCACACGCAGCGAGAGCCACATCCCCGGCGGCCACGTGCTCGCGGTGGACGCGAAAACGGGAAAGGTGCTCTGGCACTTCAACACCATTCCACAGGACGAGAACGATCAGGGCTGGGACGTGGCGGGCCCGACCTGGGTTGGCGGGGAGCGCAATGGGGGCGGCATCTGGGAAACGGCGGCGATTGATCCGGAGCTCGGGATGCTCTACACGGCGGTCGGCAATCCGTTCGGTGACAGCAGCAAGCGTGCCGGCATGAATCTCTTCACCGACTCGATCGTCGCGCTGACGCTGGATACGGGTCGGCTCGAGTGGTACTTCCAGCAGACGCACCACGACGTGTGGGACTACGACTCGGGCGCGCCGCCGATCCTGTTCGACATGCAGGTGCGCGGCCGGCGCGTCAAGGCGCTGGCCGAGGCGAGCAAGAACGGGTTCCTCTACATCCTCGATCGCGAGACGGGAAAGCCGGTGCACCCAATCAAGGAGATGCCGGTGCCGACCGACAGCGCGGGGGCGGGAGAGTCGCCATGGCCGTCACAGCCGATTCCGTTCACGGCCAGCGGCAAGCCCATGGAGCCGGTCTGTCCCATCGAGCCGCTCGAGATCCCCGCGGAGCAACTCGCCAAGAGCAAGCCCGTACCCGTGTTCAGTCCACGGCGGCCGAACCAGATCAGTGCTCCCGGCACCGGCGGCGGCACCAACTACAGCCCATTGTCCTACAGCCCGCGGACGGGTCTCCTTTACGTCAACGCCATCGATCAGCCATTCAACGCAGGACGCGGACCGAAGGGGTACTTCTCCGCCTACGATCCGACGACCGGGGAATTGAAATGGCGCAAGATCTTCGAAGGCTTCGGCCAGGCCGGATCGGCCGTAACGGCGGGTGACGTCGTCTTCGTCGGTACCGGCAGCAACATCGCGGGCTACTTCTTTGCGTTCGATGCGAAGACCGGCGACGAGCTCTGGAAGTTCAACACCGGATCGGGCGTGTTCTCGTCGCCGTCGGTATACGCCGTCAACGGCCAGGAGTTCGTAGCCGTCGCCTCTGGCGGTGGTGATCGCGGACGTCGGGGTGGCGATCTCATCCTGAGCTTCGCGCTGCCGCCTCGCTGATCTCCCACACTTCGAAGGAAAGCGGCGACAAGTGAGGGTCCGCAAATGATTTTCGGATCGAGGCCAGCGATCGCTGCCGTGGTCATCATCGTGCTCGCGGCGGCGAACGGAATCGATCGCCGCGCCCTGGCCCAGCGCCAAGCGGCGGCGCCGACGAAACCGATGATGGTGGAGGACGTGTTCAAGAACGTTCAGGCGCTCAAAGGCATCGGCGTCGACGATTTCCTGCTGACGATGGGCATCATGTCGGCAGCGGTCGCTTCCGACTGCGTCGGATGTCATCCGTCGGCCGGCACCGACCACGTCGACTGGGCGCTCGACACCCCGAGAAAAAGGACCGCACGCCGCATGGTGCAGATGGTGACCGCGATCAACCGCGACAACTTCAACGGACGGCAGGTCGTCACCTGCTGGACGTGTCATCGCGGCCGCGACCGACCGGTGACCACTCCGACACTGGATGCGGTGTACGGCCCGCCGACCGATGAATCCGACGATGTGCTCACGCAGGCTCGGGGAGTGGCGTCGGTCGATCAGGTTCTCGACAAATATCTGCGCGCGATAGGCGGAGCCCAGAACGTCGCGCGAGTCGCCAGCTTTGTCGCCACGGGGAAGAGCGTCGGCTACCGCGGGTTCGGCGGCGGCGGCGTCGTCGAAGTTTCGGCTCAGACGCCCGATAAGCGCGCGACGCACATCAGCTTCCCGGAATATCCAGATCGCGGCGTCAGCGCCAGGACGTTCGATGGCCGAACCGGCTGGATCGCCACGCCGCTCGCCGTCGTGCGGAAGTACGAGCTCGCGGGAAGCGAGCGAGACGGCGCGAGACTGGACGCGATGCTGTCGTTTCCAACACAGATCAAACAGGCGCTCACGAATCTGCGCGTGGGTCCGCCGGCGACGATCGCGGATCGGGACGTGACAGTCCTTCAGGGGAACGGCCCGAATGGCACGCTGGCGACGCTGTATTTCGACGATCGGTCAGGCCTGCTGGTGCGAATGGTGCGTCACGGCCGGTCACCGATCGGCCGCGTCCCGACGCAGGTCGACTACT
The DNA here is from genome assembly GCA_003222395.1 of Acidobacteriota bacterium. GTDB lineage: Bacteria > Acidobacteriota > Vicinamibacteria > Vicinamibacterales > CAVVIG01 > Gp6-AA45. The sequence goes on along the minus strand of QHWB01000031.1, from coordinate 400,503 downwards.
CTGACTACCGTGATGTCGATGGAATCAAGTTCCCGTTCCGCTGGACGTTCGCATGGCTGGACGGCCGCGACAACTTCGAGTTCAGCGATGTGAAGCTGAATGTTCCTATCGACGCCGCCAGGTTTGGCGAACCGAACGTGGCGGTGGCGGCGGCGAAGTAGGGCAGGTAGATTGATGATTCGGTTCCTGGCGTCGGTTCTCGTGGCGATTGTCACGGTCGCGCTGTCTGCCAATCAGGCGTCCGGACCGGCCGCTGCGGGCGATGCCGCCGCATTCTCGACGTTCTTTCACGCTCGTACTGCGCGCGAAGCCGCCGACGCCTCCGATCAGATCGTCGCGAGCGGAGTCGGATTCGACGAGGCGTTCGCTCGCCTCAGGCAGGGCCGCGTCTACTCGCGCGACGTGCGCCGAGGAGTCGTGCAGGGGAGCTATCGCAGCGAGGGTGGTGAGTACTTCTACACGCTCGACGTTCCGGAGAGCTACGACCCGGCACGCAAATACCAGGTCCGCGTCCAGCTCCATGGCGGCGTCGGCCGCATCGAGGCCAACACGTCGCCTCGCTCCGGATCGAACGCCCGCCTGCCTGGCGCCGAACAGATCTACGTCGTGCCGTACGCCTGGAGAGACGCACCGTGGTGGAGCGGCCGCCAGATCGACAACCTTCGTGCGATTCTCGATGTGGTGAAGCGGACGTACAACGTCGACGAGAACCGTGTCGTGTTGTCCGGTGTCTCCGACGGCGGAACCGGCGCCTATTACACGGCGATGCGGGAAACGACGCCGTTCGCGAGCTTCCTGCCGCTCAACGGCTTCATCATGGTCCTGAAGAGCGAAACGGCTGAAGCCGACGGCGATCTCTTTCCCAACAACCTGCTGAACAAGCCGCTGTTCGTCGTCAACGGCGGGCGCGATCCGATGTATCCCACCAGCGTTGTCGATCCGTATGTCGAGCACTTGAAAAGTCATGGCGTCGAGCTCGTCTATCGCCCGCAACCCGCCGCGGCGCACGACACGTCGTGGTGGCCCGAGATCAAGGATTCGTTCGAGCGGTTCGTGGCCGATCATCCACGGCGGCCGCTGCCGGACGCGCTGAGCTGGGAGAGCGGACCGCCGAACATCCCGAGCCGGGCGCATTGGGTCGTCATCGAACGGCTCGGCGCCGAGCGGGAGCGGGCGACGGCCGCGGCAGGAGCCAAAGACGAGCGTTCGATGCCCGACGTGAACAGGATGTTGACGCGTCCTGCCCTCGACTTCGGAATCCGCGGGAGCGGCACGCGCATCAATCGCGTCGTCAACGGATCGAACGCCGAGCAGATCGGCCTCCGAACGGGAGACATCGTTCTCACAATCAACAACCAACCCGAATCTCCCGGCACCGACGTCGCGGAACTTCTTCGCGGCTATCCGTCGGGGCGACCTCTGTTGCTCACCGTCGATCGCGGCGGCGAATCGGTGCGCGTGTCCGGCCGGTACGCGCCGACTGTGCTGCCGGGCGAATCCGACGCGATGTTTCCGCGGCAGCGCGAATCCGGACGTGTCGATCTGGTTCGCACCGGAAACAGGATCGACGCGACGAGCAGAGGCGTTGCGGCGCTCACGCTGCTGCTGTCGCCGGATCAATTCGATCTGAATCGGGCGATCACGGTCGTGGTGAACGGGCGGACGGCGTTCGACGGTATCGTTCAGCGGGACGTCCGGACGCTGCTCAAATGGGCCGCTCGCGACAACGACCGGACGATGCTCTTCGGGGCTGAGTTACAGATTGCGGTAACGCCTTAGGGCAGCCCTCACGGCTGCCGCTGCGGTTGGCAGACCTCTGAGGCCTGCGCTACTTCAGAGGCTCGTCGGTGCCTGCGAAGATCTTCGTGCCGTCAGGCAGCGTGATGTTCGTGGCGTTCGCGAACTCCTTGCCGTTCTTCGCGGCGAACCCCTCGACCTTGATGACCGCGCCGTACTGCATCGAGCTCTTCTTCCAGCCGCGACGCAGCAGCGCGTTGGGCGGTCCCATCTCGATCGCCCAGTTCACGACCTTGCCGTCGGGACCTTTGACATCGATGTAGATCCACGCGTGCGGATTCGTCCAGTCCGCTTTCGTGAGCGCGCCCTCGAGCACGACCGGCTTGTCCTGATCGAATTCGGCCGAAAACGCATGGTGCGCGCCGGCCGCCGCGGTCAACCCCATCAGCCAGAGACTCGCCGCCGCGACGGTTCGTTTCTTGTCCATCGACCTCACTCCTAGGGCACGTCGACGCGAATGCCGCTGATGTCGGTGTTCGTCATCAGCAGCAGATTCTTGTCGTTTCCTTCGAAGCACGCATATTCGACCGGCACATAGTTCTTCGGCGCGCGCGCGAACGCGTAGTACGCGATGGTCCACGGCTGGGTGAACACCTTTGGATCGTCGATTCTGGCTTCGTAGTGAATCGTGTTCGCGTCGATTGGCGTATAGCGTTCGGTCACCCGATACAGTTCGCTGTGGGGAATGCCGTGACCGGTCGTCAGCGATTCCGCGGGAACGCCGGGTGTCGCGGAGACCGCGCCGATCACCCAGTTGTTACTGAGATTGTTGGTGAAGTTCGTCACTTCGACGACGAGGACGTTCCCTTCCCAACGGCCGCGCGACACGCCCATGGCCTTGCGGATGTTCGGATCGAGCGGCGGACGTCCGTCGAGCGGGATCGTCCGATACAGGTGGTTCTGCTCGTAGAAGATGACCACGTAGCCGGGCTTCTGGAAGATTTGATAGCCGACGACCGGCGCCGAAATGGTCGTACGCGGCACGCCGGGGGCGAGGCACAGGACGCGACCGTCGAGGTACTCGATCTTTCCTTGGTTCGCGATGATGTCCTTGCGCCGGGCCAGCGCCTCGGGCGTCAGCGGGATCTTGCCGTCTGCCGGATCCACACCCACCGGCCGCGCGATCGCTCCCTCAGGCAGCTTCGGACGCTCGTTGAGGCTGTAGGAAAACTCGCTGTTCGCGCGGTTCGGCGCGCGGTTCGCCATCGGCACCAGCGGCGTCTCGATGCCGCGAGGCAGCGGGATGGCAACGTAAAGGCCGGAGATGTCCGGCTGACCGTCGGCGGTCCGCGGCGGCGAATATGCGCTGACCGGGCGCGCGTAGGGCGGATAGTTCGCGTTTGGCGCGACGCCGCGTCCCGCAGGCGGAGCGCCGCGTCCATCCTGCGCGCCGCCGGCACCAGGCAGAAACAGAACGGCAAGCAGCGGACCCGCAATGGTGATCGACGTCCTCATGGCTGACCGCCTCGCTTCTTGAACAGCTTCTCGTACACGTGTTCCGCGCACTCGTAATCGAGCAGTTCGAGGTTCTTCTCGAGGCGCCGATAGATGATCATGCTCAATTTCCACGGTCGCGTGAACACCTTGGCATCGTCGATCGTCGCCTCGTAATTGACGTGGGTCGCGTCCATCGGCGTGAAGCGTTCGACGACCTTAAGCGCGTCGCTGTGGAAGTTTCCTGCCCCGTCGAACCAGGTCTTGTCGCCCAGGCTCACGGTGTCGACGACCAGCGTGTCGCCTTGCCACTTTCCGCGCGCGTCGCCCATCCAGAAGTCCAGATCGTCGAGGTGCGCCGTCCCGTCCAGGAAGATCGTACGCGTGGCGTGAGCGAATTCGTACGCGATCCCGATGTGGTTCGGCGTCTGCGTGATTTCAAAGGGAAACGGAAGATACATGGCGCGCGGCACGCCGGGCATGTAGCACTTCCTGAGCGGATCGGCCATGAGCCGGTTCTGAAAGTTCTCGTTTCGCTTGGCCAGCGCCCACGGCTGGTAGGGGATGGTGCCACCTTCCACGACACCGAACCCCGCGGGAACACCCTCGCTCGCCGAATGGGCTTCGATGTTCCAGTGGGCGGTGCCGAGAGCCTGCCAGATGCCATTCAGATCGGGCTTGCGGTCGGGGGTGCGCGGCCCGTTGTACGTGGAAGCGGGGTCGACCGCCGAAGCACGCGGCGGCGTCGCGCCGCGCTGCGCCTGCGCGAGGCCGGCGCCCATCCCGATCGTCAGCAGGGCGAGGCTGGTTGCGGCGCCGATGGTCGCGATCGGCTTCTTCATCCTGACGCGCGAGAGTCTACCTCACGATCGCGATTTTCTTCAGCACTGGCGTCCTCCGACCCGAGATCGCGGTTACGGATTCAGTTCCCTGACGGGCCGGACCTCGACGCTGCCTTCGCGCGCCGGCGGAATCTTCGCGGCCGTCTGGATCGCCTCGTTCAGGTCCTTCGCTTCGATCAGATAAAAACCTGCGAGCTGCTCCTTCGTTTCCGCGAACGGACCGTCGGTCACCGACACCCGCCCGTTGCGCACTCGCACCGTCGTGGCGGTGTCGACGGGTTGAAGCGCTTCGGCCGCGATCAGCACCCCGCGGCTCCGCATCCCGGCGCCGCAGGCGGCGCATTCGCTGTCGGGCACCGCGTGCAGTTTCTGTGGTTCCATGTACACGAGGCACAGGTATTTCATTGACGTCCCCATGATCAGCCTCCGAGCCCGGCGATCCGACGTTCGAGAAAGCGCCGCTCCGGTTCCTGTCGCGTCAGCGCGAGCGCGCGCTCGAACGAGCCGCGGGCGTCCGCGGTTCTTCCAAGACGCCGGCACAACTCGGCGCGCGCCGCGTGGGCGAGACGGTAGTCGGCGAGATCGCCGCGCGCCAGGATTCGGTCGATGATCGCGAGGCCCGCGGCCGGGCCGTCCCGCATCGCGAGCGCCACCGCTCGATTCAGCTCGATGACGGGTGACGCGTCGAATCCGAGCAGCGCGTCGTAGAGCCCGACGATCTCGGCCCAGTCGGTCGCGTCGGCGCTCGGCGCCTCGGCGTGCACCGCTGCGATCGCCGCCTGAATTGTGTACAGACCGAAACGCCGCGACGACAACGCCTGTTCGACGAGCCGGATCCCCTCGCCAATCTGATCGCGGTTCCACAGCGCGCGATCCTGCTCTTCGAGCAGAATCAGCTCGCCGGACGCCGACGTTCGCGCCGCGCGCCGTGAATCGTGCAGGAGCATCAACGCCAGCAGGCCCTTCGCTTCGGGCTCGGGCAGCAGATCGACGAGCAGCCGCCCCAGACGAATCGCTTCAGCCGACACATCATGCCGCGTCAGCGTCGCGCCAGAGGACGCCGCGTATCCCTCGTTGAAGACGAGATAGATCACGCGCAGCACGGCGTCGAGCCGCTCGGGCAGATCGCTGCGTGCGGGCACTTCGTACGGAATCCGCGCGTCGCGGATTTTGCCTTTCGCGCGCACGATTCGCTGAGCCAGCGTCGGCGCCGGCGTCAGAAACGCGCGCGCAATCTCCTCCGTCGTCAGACCGCACACCTCGCGCAGCGTGAGCGCGATCTGCGCGTCCGGCGCCAGCGCCGGATGGCAGCAGGTGAAAATCAGACGAAGGCGGTCGTCTTCGACACTCTCTTCGTCGGCCCATGCCGCCGTATCGATCACCGCGATGTCGGCGTCGCCGGCTTCTTCGAGCGCGCCAAATCGGGCACGGCGGCGCATCGCGTCGATCGCCTTGAAGCGTCCGGTGGAGACCAGCCACGCGCGCGGACTCTTCGGCACCCCTTCGCGCGGCCATTGTTCGAGCGCCGCCCTGAACGCTTCGTGCAGCGCTTCCTCGGCGGCATCGAAGTCGCCGAGCAGGCGAATCAGCGTCGCGAGCACCCGGCGCGAATCGGAAAGGTAAACGGCGCTTACCGTCTCGTGGACGTTGTTCAGAGGGTCGGTCACTGGCACGGCGACCGATCACAGCATCTCCGGTCCGCAAGCGCAAGGCCGTCAGGTTGCCAAGTTCCTTCCCGCTGCAGATTGGTCGAACGGCGCGCGGTTGGATCGACACCAGCGATCAGAAACGCAGAGATCGCAAAGACCGCAAATGAATTTCGAGGTTTCGTCGATTACCGGAAATCGACGTTCAGCGTGAACGGCGCGGCGCCGATGGTCACCGTGTATCGGCGCTCGCCGCCGGCGGCGCGGCGGACGACGAGCTCGTGCGTGCCCAGCGGCACCGGCGCGGCGCTCACCGGCGTGTCGCCGATGCGGGCGTTGTCGAGCCACACTTCCGCGGTTTCGGCTGCAGTGACGGTGAGCGTCGAGGGCGGCGGCGTGATCCGGAGCGTCGCACCCTCGCCCGGCTTCACCTCGACGCGGTGGCCCGACTCGTACGCGAGCGTCCGATTCGCCACGCGAAGCTCGTGAACGCCGGGCGGCAGCATGACCTGATTGCGCTCGTCCGGCCGCAGGACGCGCCCGCCTTCGCTGATCGTCACCTCGAACGGCGCGTACACGACCACCCAGCCGGAGAATATCGACTCGTTGACTTCAGCCGTCTCGCCAGCGGCGATCGAGACGGTTCGGCGCACGGTGCCTTCGACGCTCCTGATCACGATCTCGTGCCGGCCAGGCGACAGATCGGGGATCGTCGCCGGAGAGACGCCGCGCGGTTTGCCATCGACCATGACCTGCGCACCGGAAGGCGTCGACTCCACGTGGAGCGTGCCGACCGGTCGCGCTGGTGCGACCGGTTTGGCGCCCTTTTTCGATCCGGACGTCGTCGTCCGGTTCGGTCGCGTCTGGAGCGCCTTCGACAAGTACGGCAATCCGACGTACGCGGCGCCGCCCAATGCGGCAACACCGGCAGCGCGCACGAGCCACTTCGCGGCCGACGGCCCGAGGGATCGACCGACGTCCGCGACTCGCCCGGCAAGAGACGGTTGCGGTGGAATTGGAGCGGCCGGTGGCGGCTTCGGCACCGTCGTCGCTCGCGGCACTGGCTCGATGTGCACGGTCGCGGGCACCGCAGCTGCGACGACGACGCTCGGCGGCGACGGAATCGCGAGCGGTCGGTTCGTCCACGTCGAGCGTCGCGCGCGACCCCACGCCGACGCCGCTCGCGCGGCCGCGATCAGATCGGCGTCTCGACCGGACGGGCTGTCGTGCGCAGACACAACCACAAACTATAATTGGTTCCGCCTCACGCGATGACCGATCGCCGCACCCCGCCCAAAGCCGAACCTTTGCCGCAACTGGTCAGACAGTATCTCGCGACCAACGCGCAGCGCGAGCTCGACACGCTGCGGTCGGAGCTCGACTCGCGTCTCGCGGCGCTCGAGGGGGCGCTCGCGCATCCCGACCCGCGCGCGTCGCTCGAGAATCTCGTGCTCGAGCTGGCGCGCGTGGCGACGGCGGAAGCCGAAGCGGCGGCGACGCGCGCGTCGCTCGAAGCACAGCTGAATGCCCAGGATCGCGCGGCCGCAGCCGCCGCCGACGCGCAGCGCGCGCTCGAAGCGGAGCGCTCCACTATCCAGACGCTGCAGCACGATCTCGACCAGGCGCGCAAGATGCTCGAGGGAGAGCGCAAGGCCTCCGCCCGGCTCCGCCACGAAATCGAAGACGAGCAGCGAACGCTCGGCGAGGAGCGCGAGGCCGCCGCGCGCACGCTGCGCGAGCTGGAGCGCGCGCAGGCGGCGCTTCAGCAGGCGCTGGCCGCGGGCGCCGGTCCGCGCGACGCACTCGAAGAAATGGATCGCGCGCTCCGCCATGAGCGCGAGCGCAGCGCGGCGCTCGACGCCGACGTCGCGCGTCAGCGTGAAGCGGTCGCGCAGCTGTCCGAGACGCGCGCGGCGCTCGAAAGCCAGCTCGCGGCGGCGCAGCAGTCTGCCGGCGACGTGCGCCAGGCCGAGGACGATGCGCGCAAGATCGAGGAGCTGGAGTTCACGCTGCAAATCGAGCGCGAGCGCACCGTCGCGCTCGAAGCGGAGCTTCAGGTGAAATCGGATGCCCTCGCGCAGCTGTCGGACTCGCGCGCCGCGGATGACGAGTACCGACGCGCGGCGACCGACGCGCTCGAACGGCGCTACGCGGATCTCGAACGCCAGCACGCCGCCGCCATACAACGCGCGGAGGAGGCCGCGAACGAACGCGATGCGATGGCGGCGGCGGCGGAATCGGCGCGGCAGGAAGCCGCCGTGGCTCAGATCGCCGTCGACACGCGATTGGCGGACATCGAAGCCGAGCGCGCGGAAGCCGAGAAGCAATTGAAGGAGGCGCACGCCCGCGCGGCCGACGCCGACGCGCGTGCGGCGCACGAGAGCGGACGTGCCGCCGAAGCCGACGCGCGAGCGGTTGAAGCCGACGCGCAAGCGGCCAAAGCAGCGACGCATGCTGAGGAAGCCGACGCGCGTGCGGCCGAATCGAGCGCGCGCACGTCCGAAGCAGATGCTCGGACCGCCGAAGCGGACCAGCGGATCGCGGAAGCCGACGCGCGAACCAGGGACGCCGACGCTCGTGCTGAGGCTGCCGAACGGCGAATCGCCGACGCGGACGCGCGCGCATCGTCGATGGAAGCTCGAATCGGCGAGCTCGACGCGCGGGCCGGCGAGGCGGAGGCGCGTGCGAGCGAAGCCGATGCCCGCGCAAGAGACGCCGGCGTGCGTTCCACCGACGCCGACGCGCGCATCGCCGAGGCCGAAGATCGCGCCTCGGCGGCCGTCGCTGAGAGCGAGCGCCTCGCCGCGATGCTCGAGGCGGCAAAGAAGACCGTTCAGGGGATGCACGCTGCCGTCGAATCGCGCCTCGAGGCGATCGAAGCGAAGCGAGCACGGACTACGAAGGCGCTGGAAGAAGCCGAGGCGCGGGCCGACGCCGCCATCCGAGAGCGGGACGAGCTGGCCGCGCGCCTCGACGCGACGAGCCAGGCGGCGCCGGCGTCGCAGGACGACCCTGGCCTCACCGAGCGGCTCCTGGCGGCGACCGAGCGGATTCGCCTGCTCGAGCTCCAGCTGTTCGAGCGCGATCGCGGGCCGAAAGATCACGACGTGGATCTTGCGGCGATGCTCGAGACGCCGCCGCCGGCGCCATCGGAGCAGGCGGGGCAGCGTGCGAAGCGTCACGAATTTCCGGCGCGAACGAAGATTCAAATCGATCGGCAGCCCGCCGCGCTCGTCGATCTCTCGGTCACCGGCGCACAGGCTATCTGCGCTGCCTCGCCGGAGGTGGGCCGCATCGTCACCGTATCGCTGCTGTCCGACGAGGCGCCGTGCTTCTGCCAGGGACGGCTCTTGTGGGCGCGGCGCGAACAGTCGGCCAAGGGGCGGCCGTTCCGGTATCGCGTCGGGCTCATGTTTACCGACATCGACGAAGCGGCCGTCGAGAAATTCATCGAGCGTCACGCGCTGCCGCAAACCTGACGCGGCCCCGTTCCGTCCAAGCTTTCACTGGTTGCTCGGGATCCACTGCCGGGAGATTCCATGCTGCGCACGCTCGCCGCCGACCTTCGCTACGCGTTCAGGGTGCTCGTTCGCACGCCTTCTTTTCTGATCGCGGTCGTGGCCGTCCTCGCGATCGGCATCGGCGCCAACACCGCCATTTTCAGCATCGTCAACGCCGTGCTGCTGCGTCCGCTGCCGTTCGACGAACCGGACCGGCTCGTGCGGCTGTTTCACATTCCACCGCAGAGCACGTTCCCGGGATTGAAGAGATTTTCCGTCTCGCCAGCGAATTTCTACGACTGGAAGCGCGACGCACGACTCTTCGAGCGGATGGCGATCTATCGGTTCCGGCAGTTCGCGCTTACCGGCGGCAGCGATGCGGAGTCGGTCGTCGCAGGCGCCGTCGGCACCGATTTCTTCGAGGTCGTGCGCGCACGGCCGGCGCTCGGCCGTGTATTCCTGCGCGAAGAGGACGCTCCCGATCGCGGCCATGTCGTGATCCTGAGCGACGGATTCTGGAAGAGCCGTTTTGGCGCGGCCACCGACGTCGTCGGCCGAACGCTGAAGCTCGATGGCGAGCCGTACACGATCGTCGGCGTCATGCCGGCGCGCTTTTCGGTGACGTCGTGGGCCGCGTCGGCTCGCGACCTGTGGGTGCCGCTCGCGTACACCGACGAGGAGCGCGCAGTCCGCGAGAACCATAACGCGCAGGTCATCGCGCGGTTGAAGCCCGGCATCACCGTCGGCCAGGCGCAGTCCGAGATGACCGTCATCTCGACGCGCCTCGAACATGAGTACCCGCAGGCGAATGCGGGGTGGGGCGCGACCGTGATTCCGCTGCAGGAGCTGATCGTCGGCGACATCCGGGTGTCGCTCGTCATGCTGCTCGGCGCCGTCGCGCTCGTCTTGCTCATCGCCTGCGCGAACGTCGGGAATCTGCTGTTCGCGCGCGGCCTCATGCGTCGTAAGGAGCTGGCGATCCGGTCGGCGCTCGGCGCAGGGCGAGGCCGCGTGTTTCAACAACTACTCGTCGAATCGCTGGTGCTCGCGTCCGCCGGCGGCGCGGCCGGCCTGTTCCTCGCGCGCGTCGGGCTCCGCGCCGGCGCGGCCCTGCTCGCGAAACAGGTGCCGCGAGCCGACGAGATCACGATCGATGTGCGCGTGCTGCTGTTCGTCGCCGGAGCGTCCATTCTCACCGGCATCCTCGCCGGAGCTCTGCCCGCGCTTCGGGCCGGCCGGACCGATCTCAACGACGCGCTGAAAGAGGGCGGCCGTCACGAGGGCGCCGTCGGCGTCCGCACGCGCCGCCTGCTCGTCGTGTGCGAGGTGGCGCTCTCGCTCGTGCTGCTGATGGGCGCAGGCGTAATGCTTCGCAGCCTGCTCGCCCTTCGGCACGTCGACGCCGGATACGACCCGCGCAACGTGCTGACGATGCACGTGTCGCTGCCCGAGACGCGGTACTCGACGCCGGCACAGAAGAGCGCGTTCTTCGACCAGGCGCTGCAGCGGATTCGCGCGCTGCCGGGCGTCGAAGCTGCCGGCGCAATCGACGATCTTCCGGCGCAGGGCGGATCGGTGCAGCCGATCGTTCTCGAAGGCCACGCCGAGCTGCTGCCGCGCGATCAGCCGACGGTCGAAGTGCGCAAGATTACGCCCGGCTATCTGCGAGCGATGCGCATCCCGCTGCTGCGCGGGCGCGACGTCGCGGATCGCGACGCCGAGGTGATGCTCGTGAGCCGGTCTGCGGCCGCGCTGCTGTGGGGCGACGCCGACCCGATCGGCCGCCGCGTCACGCTGCCGCTTCAGTCGAAGATCGTGGTCAAAGAGATCATCGGCATCGTCGGCGACGTCAAGCAGGGCGAGCTTTCCGCGGCCGCCGGTGCGGCCGTGTACGAATACACGCACGATCGGCCGTGGGGGAGCCTGTCCTTCGCGGTCAGAACAATGGTTCCGCCGGCATCGCTCGCGCAATCGGCGGCCGGCATCGTGCGAGCGATCGATCCCGAGGAACCGGTCGAAGACATCCGCACGATGGAAGCGGTGGTCGACGAAACGCTGACGTCGCAGCGCTTCAGCGCGCTCCTGCTCGGCATGTTTGCCGCCGTCGCGCTGGTGCTCGCGTCGGTCGGCATTTACAGCGTGCTCTCGTACATCGTGCGCGGCCGCAGCCACGAAATCGGCATCCGGACGGCGCTCGGCGCCGGGACGGCCGACGTCGTACGCCTCGTCGTCGTCGAAGGAATGACGCCGGCGATCGTCGGCATCGCGGCTGGCGCCGTGGCGGCGCTTGGTTCAGCGAGAATCCTCGAGAAGCTCGTCTTCGGCGTCAGCGCCTCCGACCCGCTGACGCTCGCCGCCGTCGCCGGCGCGCTCGCGCTGGTGGCCCTCGTCGCGAGCCTCGTCCCCGCCTACCGCGCCTCACGGCTCGATCCGTTGAACGTGCTGCGTTCGAATTAGTCAGCCCGCAGGTTCTTGACCACAGAGACACGGAGACTCAGAGATCCGGAGACACAGAGATTCAACCGGAGAGCCCGCAGAGTGGACGCCGAACGGAGGCGCTCTGGGCTCTCTGTGCCTCGGTGGTCAAGAACCTGCGGGCTCTGCACGGCGCACGCGATGGACACGGAGCACGGGGCGGCCAGCCTCACGATCATCGACGGCGAGAACATGGATTGAGTCGCAGCGACGTTACCGTCCCATCGTATAGAACTCGTCGTTCGGTTTCAGCGCCAGGAGATTCGCCACGCGGTTCGACAGCGCGAAGAGCGCCGTGATGCACCCGATGTCCCAGATGTCGTCGTCGGTCATCCCGTGCCTCCTGAGCGCCGCGAAATCCTCCTCGTTCACCTCGTGCGATCGCTCGGCGACCTTCACGGCGAAGTCCAGCATCGCCCGCTCGCGGGGCGTCAAATCCGCGTTGCGATAGTTGATCGCGACCTGATCGGCGACGCGCGGCTTCTTCGCTCTGATGCGCAGGATCGCGCCGTGCGCGATGACGCAGTAGTGGCAATGATTCAGGCTCGACGTCGCGACGACGATCATCTCCCGCTCGGCCTTGGTCAGCCCGCCCGGTTTCTCCATCAGCGCATCGTGATACGCGAAGAACGCGCGGAACTCGTCGGGCCGATGCGCCCAGGCCAGGAACACGTTCGGGACGAATCCGGCCTTCTCCTGTACCGCGAGGATGCGGCTTCGGATATCCTCTGGCAGCGTTGCGAGGTCCGGGGTGGGAAAACGACTGACTGCGTGCATGGCGCCAGTATCTCACGCGGTATTGGCGGCGCTCGTCGTATCGGCCGCCGCGATCGCGCATGCCAGGGCGGCCGCGCGCGAGGAAATCAGCAGCCCGGGCCGACGATTACGGTCCGCGGCCACACGTTCACGCAGCTCTCGCTGTTTCAGCGCAACGTCGGCGGCCCCGACGACATGACGACGCCGTTCCCGCCGCACAAGGTGATCGGCAACATTTATTACGTCGGCACGAAGAGCCTCGCGGAGTTTCTCATCACGACGCCGCAGGGACACATCCGTTCATCGATCCGGAGGGATACAAGCTCGAAGTGGACATCGACGAGGCGATGTTCCGCGCGGTTCTGGCCGGGCAGCAGCGATGATCGGCTACTACCTGTCGGCCGCCGTCCTGTCGATCATTGGGCTACTCGCGGACACCCGAGACGAAAGACGAGCAGTTATGAGGCGGACCCAGCGCGGCACCTTCGTGCCTGCCACGGCGACGGCCGTCTCTTCGGACGCGCGTCCCCACAAACAGACGCCCGGCGTATTGCCGAGCAGCAGGATGCCGCCGAGATAGTACCCAAGCGCCGTGACGCTGAGCGGCGCCCAGAACTTTCCCGACGCCAGGAACACCAGGACCGCGATGGCAAAGGCGACGCACGCATCCGACGCGACCGCCGCCCATCGGCGGCGCATATCGGGAATGACCCGTCCCCTGATGAACGGCGTCCCCCCATCCGCCAGTGTCAGCCGAAGCACGGTATTGGCGTGGGCCGTGGTCGCGGCCTTCACCTCGGGAGCCGAGGCGGCTGCGAGCTCCGGATCGGGAAAGCGCTGGTTGAACTCGCGCGTGACGGCGTCGGGGTCGAGCCCGATGCCCTCCGCGTACGCGCGGATGAAGGCGCGCCGGAAAATGCCCGACGGCCACCTGGAGACGTCGTCGCGTTCCAGCCCCTCGAACAACGCCACGCTGATTTTCGTGTTGGCCGAAATCGACGACAGGGCGATGTGTCGGCGCTCGCGTTCGCGCCGCAGGCGACTGCCAAAACGCTCCTCAGTCATAGGCATGTCAGGTTTTGCGACGGTAAAAATTTCGCGGTACACACCGCGGATGCAGCCGGATCGAATCCGTGTGACGCGCGTCTACGAGCAGCTGCTATCGGCGGAGGCTCGCTGCAATGGATGTTCCTGCGACGATCGTCGGAAAGCTGCGTGCGGAAAACGCTCACCTTGGACGCGAGACCATCCGAATGACGCCGTCGCTTTTCGTAAGTACGTAGAGCTCACCGGACGCGTCGGTCGCGACGTGGGTGTCGGCCCGGCCTTCGCCGGACACGAGCGCGAGGCCCGGCAGGCGCGCCTTCTGGCCGCCGCGCGCGTGGTAGGCGCTCTCGACGATCGGGAACATCGTGTCGTAGACCTGTCCCTTCCACCGGATCTTCACCTCGTGCATCGTCGCCATCGTGCGCGGATTGCCGTCGTCGGCGGCGAGCATCTCGTTGAAGTCGGCGTACCAGATGTGGCCCGTCGAGATGTCGGTGAAGACGTACTTGTCGCGAAGCGCGGGAATCATGCTGCCGCGATAGACGAGGCCGGTGCCGACGGCGTCGCCGCCGCCCGGTTTGTGCGGATATTGAATGACGGGGTACGTCGGCACGACCGTGCCGGCGGTCACGGTATCGGTGACCTGAACCGGGATCCTGTCGGCCTCGGGCAGCGCGGTGGTGTGATTGTCGAACTGCAGCGCCTCGTTGCCTTCGCGCAGTGAGTAGCCGTAGTTCGCGCCCTTCTGAATGATGTTGACCGTCTCCCACGTGTGCAGGCCGATGGAGTTCGCGATCAGATGGCCGTCCGCCCAGGTGAGGCGATGCGGATTGCGCAGGCCGAGCGCCCAGACCTCCTTGCGCGCGCCGGCGGTCGACACGAACGGGTTGTCGTTCGGAATGCGGTAGCGGCCGTTCTCGCTGAGAACGCTCGACGACTGATGGTCCGCCGGGTCCGGAACGATCCGCAGGATTTTTCCGACGAGCGTGTCGAGGCGCTGCGGGTTCATGCGGATGCTGCTCTTGGCTTCGCCCGATCCGCCGTCGCCGCATCCGATGTAGAGCACGCGCCACTCGCTGTCGCCGCGGCGCGCCGACGGGTTGAAGCTCAAGTCGGCCAGCGTGTGGATCCGCGTGTTGAGCGGCACGCGCATCAGCTCGCGCGCCGTGCCTTCGAACGTCGCATTCGACGGACTCGTGTCGGTCCATTCGATGAGCACGCCTTCGCGCTGGATCGGTCCCGGCGTCGGGATGGGCGTGGTCGGCGCGTACCCCGCGAGGTTCAGCGCCGGCAGGTTCGTGTTGTCGGGGACGCTCGAGCCGGCCAGCGCAGGATCCTCGATGTGGACCGTGTAGAACTTCCCGTTCGCGCGGTAGTCGGGATCGAATTGAATGCTGTTCAGGCCGTTCGCGTAGCCGACCTCGTAGGCGAACCTGCGGAACAGACCGTGATGGCCCTCGCGGCCGTTGAAGTCGAGATAGACGGAGAGCTTCGTCGTCGCTTTGTCGAGAATGTAGAGCGGTCCGTTGAGATCGTTCACGAAGAATCGCGTCGCGCCGCCGGGCTCCTCGCGGAGCGAGTTGATGCGCGCGAGCATGCCGTCGGTCTGTCCTTTGCCGTCCAGCTTTCCGGTGATCGGCATCTCGACGTAGTCGGTGATATCGATCGTCACCGGAGGATCGGAGGCGGCCAGCAGGCTCGCGGCCAACATGATCGTCACGCCCGTCGCTCGCACGCTCATCGCCCCACTATGCCCTTCCCGCGAATTCCCGCGTTTCCGTGTGCACTTTCACCTTCTCGCCCTCCGTGATGAAGAGGGGCACCCGAATCTCGAGGCCGGTCTCCAGCACCGCGACCTTCGTCGCCGCGCCCGCTGTGTCGCCGCGCGCGCCCGGTTCGGTCGACGCCACCGTCAACTCCACGTGTGGCGGGAGCTGAAGGCCGATCGGGTTGCCGTTGTATTTCATGATCTGCACGATCAGGTTATCGACGAGCAGCTGGCGGTCGTCGCCGACGAGATCGGATCCGAGCGTCAGCGTCTCGAAGCTCTCCTGATCCATGAAGTGAAAGCCGTCGCCGTCGGCATACAAGTACGACGCGGCCACGGTGACGAGATCGGGCTCGGCGAATTTGTCGCTGGCCTTGAACGTGCGGTCGAACACCGCCCGCGTGAGCAGATTCCTCATCTTGATGCGGACCAGCGTCTGGCCGCCGCGCGCGGTCGGCTTCGAGACCTCGACGTCGAGGCAATGGTACGGCGCATTCTCGTACTCGAAGAACATCTTGCGCTTGACGCCGATCGCTTCGATGAGGGCGGGCACGGTCTTTTATTTTAGTGCTAGCATGCGCGGCGGCCATGACGACCGACGAGGGGGTCCGGCAGCAGCACGCCGCCCCGCCCGTGGATGCGTTTCCGATCGATGATGTGCGGCGCCGGTTCCCGGCGATCGCGCGCGCGGGCCGCTTCATCTTCTTCGACAACGCCGCGGGCGCGCAGGTTCCGTCGCCGGTCGTCGACGCCGTGACCGATCATCTCCTCGCGCGTAACGTGCAGCGCGGCGGTCCGTACCGCCATTCGCGCGAAGTCGACGCCATGATCGCGCGCGCGCGCACGCGCGTCGCCACCTTCGTCAACGCGCGCGGCGCCGACGAGATCGCGTTCGGCCTCAACGCGACGTCGTTCATCCGCGCGATCAGCCTCGCCGTCGGCCAGACGCTGGCGGCGCGGCCCGAGGTCGTCGTCAGCGAGCTGGATCACGAGGCGAATGTCGCGACGTGGCTGGCGCTCGAGCGCGTCGGCGCGCGAATCGTCTGGTGGCGCGTCCGCGACTCCGACCGCCGGCTGCATCCCGCCGATCTCGATGCCGTGCTCGGCGACCGGACGCGGCTGGTCGCGTGCACCGTCGCGTCGAACGCGACCGGAACGATCGTCGACGTCGCGGAGGTCGGCCGGCGCGCGCACGCCGTCGGCGCCGAGGTGTTCCTCGACGCGGTGCACTACGCGCCTCATGGCGCGGTCGACGTCCGGGCATTCGACTGCGACTATCTCGTCTGCTCCGGATACAAAATCTTTGCTCCGCACATGGGATTCGCATGGTGCCGCCGCGAGGCGATCAACCGCCTGCCGACGTTTCGCGAAGACTTCATCCCCGACGTCACACCCGACAAGCTCGAGGCGGGTACGTACGCATACGAGAACGTCGCCGGCATGGAAGCCGCGATTGAGTATCTCGAGCAGCTTGGAAGCGGATCGATCGGTGCGGCGATGGCGTTGGTCGCCGAGTACGAGCGGACGCTCTCGAGCGCGATGCTCGATGCGCTCCAGGGCATTCCTGGCGTCACCGTGCATGGAGTCACCAATCGCTCGCGGCTGCACGAGCGGGTGCCGACGCTGTGTTTCACGGTCGACGGGATCGAATCGTCGATCGTGGCGGACGGCCTTGCCGCGCGCGACGTCGGCGTCCGCAGCGGTCACATGTATTCGCCGCGCCTGATGGCGCGGCTCGGGCTCATGCCCGGCGGCGCCGTGCGCGCGTCGCTCGTGCACTACAACACGCCCGAAGAGGTCGAGCGGTTTCGAGCGGCGCTCGTCGACGTGATTGACGAAGCGAGAGGATCATGACTTCGACCGTGTTGATGCAGGTCGTCGAGGGCTTGAGCCGCGGCACGCTGAAGGTCGTCGACCTGACGGCGCCGCTCGGTCCGGCGACACCGGTCATCGGGTTGCCGCCGATGTTCGCGCCGTCGCCGGGACTGACGATGGAAGCGATCTCGCGCTACGACGCGAAGGGGCCGGCGTGGTACTGGAACACCATCCGCCTCGGCGAGCACACCGGCACGCACTTCGACGCGCCGATCCACTGGATCACCGGCAAGGATCTGCCGGACAACGCCTGCGACACGATTCCGGTCCGCCGGCTCGTCGGCCCCGCGTGCGTCATCGACGTCACCGCCGACGTGGCATCGAACCCCGATTTTCTCCTGACGCCGGCGCGCATCGACGAGTGGGAAGCGGCTCACGGGCGCATCGCGGCCGGCGCGTGGCTGCTGTTGCGAACCGGATGGAGCAAGAGGACCGACGCGAAGGCGTTCGTGAATGCGGCCGCCGACGGTCCGCACAGCCCGGGATTCGACCCGCGCGCGTCGAGGATGCTCGCGCACGATCGCGACGTCGTCGGCGTCGGCGTCGAGACGATCGGCACCGACGCGGGCCAGGCGGGCACCTTCGACCCGCCGTTTCCGAACCACACGATCATGCACGGCGCAGGGAAGTTCGGCCTCGCAAGCCTGTGTAATCTCGATCAGCTTCCGCCGACCGGATCGATCGTCATCGCCGCGCCGCTGAAGATCGTCGGCGGCAGCGGCAGCCCGCTGCGGGTCATCGCGATTGCGCCCGCGTGAAAAGCAAACGCGGTTGCTTCGGCCGAGGCGACGCGATTGGATAATACGAAAACGGACGACATCTTACACAACTTTCAGGGCCGCGAGTCGCCAAACGCGTCGAGAAGCATCGGCAACAGAGTGTGCATGCGTCCGAGCGACGGACGCCGCGGCGTGAGGCCGCGCTGGAATCCGTGACCGACGAGGCGATCGAGTACGGCCATCCGGCTGGCGATTACGTGCACGGGCACGTCCCACGATGCATGTTCTCCGCTGACGGCGGCCGGCGGCTGATGATCGCCGAGCACGATCATGACCGTATCGCGATCCGCGTGCGCGCCGACGTAGCCCGCGATCGAGGTGAAGTCGTACGACAGCGCGTCCACGTATCCGGGGCCGAAGTCGGTCCAGTTCGGCTCGCGTGCGTAGGCGCGGACGATGTCGGGACCGTCGTAGGGGTGTCGGTCGGTGATCCGGCGCCAGTCGGGCTGATAGGGCGGCGTCGGACTGAAGGGGAAGTGGGTGCTGATGGTGGGGAAGAAGACGAACAGCGGCTGGCGCGACGGGCGGTTCACCTCGAACGCGTCGAGGCGATCGAGCGAGTACTGATCCGGGATGGCAAACCAGCCGAATTCCGGACCGCGATACGCGAGGCGATCGGCGCCGTAGATGTCGTCGAAGCCGTAGAAGCGCCCTTCCGGCCACCTCTGACGCATTCCGGGCATCCACGCCACCGTTCGGTAGCCGCGCCTCGCGAACGCCTTCGCCATCGTGTCGCGCCGCTGCGTCATCAGCAACGCATTCGTGTCGGGATCGCGAACCTCGATGCCCGACAGCAGGCTGATGTGCGCGAGCCACGAGCCGCCGCCGAAGGTCGGCGACTCGACGAACGCCGACACGGACGCACGATGCGCGTCGTGAATGGCGGCCTCGAACCGCGCGCGGGCGGCCGCGAGGCCCGATGCGAATGCGGGCCGGTCGTACGCGACGGCGCCGTACGATTCGATGAAGATGAGCAGAATATCGGCGCCGGCGATGCGCGACAGATCTGACGTCATCGGCGGGCTCGGCGCGAGCGAACGCGGCGCCGCCATCGCCGTGGCGACCAGCCGGATCTGCCGAGCGTACGTTTCGACGACCGGCGTCGGAAACGACGAATCGGCGCCGCCGCGGCCGCTGACGCGGGCCGCCACGAACACGACGACGGCCGCCATCGCCAGCGCCGCGAGCGTCCGCCGCCGATTGGCGGCTGCCGCCATGTCGATCACGCGGCGCCACGCCCAGCGCACGATCGCATACAGGATCACCACGAACAGCACGATCCCGGCGAGCGCCGCGAGCACGAGCCACAGCGGCGCGACGCGCGTCACCATCGACACGACGTCGGGGATGAATCGCAGGTCCCAGTAAAGATTGATGTCGCGGCCGTACAGCGCCGGGGCGGTCACGTCGGCGTAGCGGCCGAGGACGAGCAGCACCCACACGGAGCTGATCCAGGCGATCAGTCGTCGCGAGTGCACACGATTGCGCGATCCTGCAATACACAGCGCGAGCACGCAGACAGCGAATTCGAGCGAGAGGCCGCCGCGCCAGGTAATGGCCGGGGTCGGCCAGACATTGATAAAAGTCAGCGACGCGTTGAGGAGGAAAACCGCGGCGGCCGGCGCGATCCAGACTATGATGCTTGACGGGCTCCTTCCCATGTTCCAGTCAATCAGAACACGTTTGCGCGCGGCCTTGGCGTCTCTTCGCGCGCCGGCGAGCGTTCATCGCGTGGCGGCGGCGCCGCTGCCGACCGAGTACGGCCAGTTCCGCATCTACGTCTACGAGAATCACACGGAAACGCACGTCGCGCTCGTGCGCGGCGAGGTCGGCAACGGCGAAGCGGTGCTCACGCGCGTGCACTCGACCTGCCTCACCGGCGACGTGTTTCACTCCACGCGCTGCGACTGCGGCGAGCAGCTCGAGGCGGCGCTGCGGCGCATCGCCGCCGCCGGCCGCGGCGTCGTCGTCTATCTGGATCAGGAGGGACGCGGCATCGGCCTCGCGAACAAGATTCGCGCGTACACGCTGCAGGACGAAGGGTACGACACGGTCGAGGCGAACGTC
Organism: Acidobacteriota bacterium; assembly: GCA_003222395.1. Taxonomy (GTDB): domain Bacteria; phylum Acidobacteriota; class Vicinamibacteria; order Vicinamibacterales; family CAVVIG01; genus Gp6-AA45. The sequence goes on along the minus strand of QHWB01000031.1, from coordinate 380,517 downwards.
CGCCTCGGGTTCGAGCCGGACCTGCGCGACTACGGAATCGGCGTCCAGATTCTGCGCGACCTCGGCGTCCGCTCCATCCGCCTCCTGAGCAACAACCCGCGCAAGCTCGCCAGCGTCACGAAGCACGGATTGCCGGTCGTCGAGATGGTGCCGCTCGAGATCGACGCCTCCGAAATCTCCCGACGGTACCTGCGGACCAAGAAAGAGAAGCTGGGGCATCGGCTCTCGGTCGTCTGATTCGATGGTGTTTCAGCTCAACATCTGACGTGTCGACAAGTCGGAAACCGTGTAAGGCGATCTCCGGTTTCGTATTATCTGCTTTCGAACAAATCAGGCCATGTGGCGCGGGCCTTTCAGGCCCGCGATGTCCACAGCCTCATCGTATCCACCGCGAACGAGTAGGTGAGCGCGGCGAGACCGGCGGCAGACACGAGCGCGCTCGCAGGCGGCGCGACGCCGGGCAGCAGCGCGATCATCAACGCGGCGATCTGAATCACACACACGACGCGCGCCCGACGCGTCGGCGCGAGCGGACGTCGCATCCACTCCCACGCCCATCCGGCCGCGACGAACGCGTATCGCAGCAGACCCGACGCGATCACCCACGCGCCCGCCTTCCCGAACTGCCAGACGAGAATTGCGAGCGCCAGAATCAGCAGCGCGTCGATTTCCATGTCGTACCGCGCGCCGAACGCGCTGGCCATGTTCGTGCGGCGCGCCGCCCAGCCGTCTGCGCCGTCGAGCAGCGTTGCGGCGGCGCTGGCCACGACGGCGCCGACGGCGAACGCCGGCGCCGGCGGCTCGCCGATCGCCGCGGCGATCAGCGCGACGATCAGCGCGCGAACCGTCGTGATCTGGTTCGCAGGCCCGAAGCGAGGGAACGGGTGATGTGTGCGCCAGCGGATCCAGACGACGAACGCGATCGCCAGCAGCAGCGCGATCGCCTTGACCGGGTACCAGGCGCCCAGCGGCACGTCCACGTGGCCGGGATTGTATCGCGCGCGTGAAAAGCACCTAGGGGCCCGCTAGAATTGGCGCGTGACCGCACTCGAGGCGCGCGCGTTCTGGATCGCGGAGGCGGGGCGCGGCGAGATCCGCGCGCAGCAGCTGCCGCCGCCGTCTCCGGACGAGGTCGTCGTCCGCGCGCTGTACAGCGGCATCAGCCGCGGCACCGAGTCGCTGGTCTTTCTCGGCCGGGTGCCGGCCAGCGAGCATCACCGCATGCGCGCGCCGTTTCAGGAGGGCGAGTTCCCGGCGCCAATCAAGTACGGATACTCGAACGTCGGCCGCGTGGAACGCGGGCCGCGCGATCTCGAAGGACGCGACGTCTTCGTTCTCTATCCGCACCAGACCCGCTACGTCGTGCCGGCGCCGTCGGTGCATCTGCTGCCCGACGACGTGCCGCCGCCGCGCGCCGTGCTCGCCGCGAATCTGGAAACCGCGATCAACGTGCTGTGGGACGCGCGTCCGCACGCGGGCGATCGCGTGTCGATCGTCGGCGCCGGCACCGTTGGGTGCCTGGTCGCCTGGCTGGCGGCGCGCATGCCGGCGCCGGACGTGGAGCTCGTGGACGTCAACGACCATCGCGCCTCGATCGCGCGCGCGCTCGGCGTAGGTTTCGCCACGCCCGCATCGGCGCGTGCCGACGCGGACCTCGTCATCCATGCGAGCGGCTCGCCGTCGGGACTCGACGTCTCGATGCGCATCGCCGGCTTCGAGGCGACGATTGTCGACGCGAGCTGGTATGGCGACCGGATCGTCCCGCTCGCGCTCGGCGGCGCCTTCCACTCGCAGCGGCTCACCCTGAAGTCGTCGCAGATCGCGCACGTCGCGGCGTCGCAGCGCGCCCGATGGGACGCGCGCCGCCGGATGGCGCTCGCGCTGTCGCTGCTCGGCGATGCGTCGCTCGACAAGCTGATCACCGGCGAGAGCGCGTTCGACACGCTTCCCGTGGTGATGGACCAGCTGGCGACGACGCCCGGCGACACGCTCTGCCACCGGATTCGCTATTGACCTGCAACCAGCAACCAGCAACCGACGAGGATCTCCGTCGATGTACAGCGTGACGGTCCGCGGTCACATGATGATCGCGCACAGCCTTCGCGGAGAGGTGTTCGGTCCCGCACAGCAGTTGCACGGCGCCACGTACATCGTCGACGTCGAGTTTCGCGGAGCCTCGCTCGACGCCAGCGGCATCGTCGTGGACATCGGCCGCGCGGCGCATGCGCTCGACGCCGTTCTCGCCGGGCTCAATTATCGCAACCTCGACGAAGACCCGGCTTTTCGCGGACGCAACACGACGTCCGAGTTCCTGGCGCGCGTCGTCTTCGATCGCATCGTCGCGGCGATGAAGCGCGGCGATCTCGGCCCGGACGCCGGCGGCGTGCACAGCATCCGCGTCACGCTCCACGAATCGCACATCGCGTCGGCGTCGTTCGACGCACGCGTCGATGTGTCAGCCTAGTGGACACGTCTTTTGCCACATCCGGATCGACGCTCGATGCGTTCACTCGTCCTAATCGTTCCCGGATCCATCGAGACGCGGACCGGCGGGTATGAGTACGACCGCAGGATGGCGGCAGCGCTGCGCGCCCGCGGGTGGACCGTCGGCATCCGCGAGCTCGACGACGGCTTTCCGCTGCCGACGCCGGCGCAGCTGGAGCGCGCCCAGCGCGCGCTCGCGGCGATTCCCGACGGCGCCACGGTACTGGTGGACGGCCTCGCGCTGGGAGTGATGCCCGAACAGGCCGAGCGCGAAGCCTCGAGGCTGCGCATCGTCGCGCTCGTGCACCTGCCGCTCGCGGCGGAGCCGGGTATCCGCCGCGAATTCGCGGTGCTGTTCGAAGCGGCCGAGCGCCGCGCGCTCTCCGCGGCCAGACTGGTGGTCGTCACCGGCCAGACCACCGTCGCCGCTCTCGAACGGTACGGCGTCGATCGCGACCGCGTCGTCGTCGTCGAGCCGGGCACGATGCCGGCGCCGCTCGCGCGCGGCTCCGTCGACGGGCCGTTGCAGCTCCTGTCGGTGGCGGCGCTGACGCCGGGAAAAGGTCACGACACGCTGTTCCGCGCGCTCGCCTCGATCCACAGTCGGCGGTGGCGGCTCACCTGCGCGGGCACGCTCGAGCGGCATCCGCCGACTGCCGCGCGGATGCGTGCGCTGCTGCGAGAGCAGGGGCTTGACAATCAGGTGTGGCTCGGCGGCGAACTGAGCGAAGGGATGGTCGCCGATTCCTACAATCGCGCGGACGTGTTCGTGCATCCCTCGCTGCACGAGACCTACGGTATGGTCGTCGCCGAGGCGCTCGCCCGCGGCCTGCCGGTCGTCGCCACCAACACGGGCGCGATTCCGGATCTCATCGGCGACGGCGCCGGCCTTCTCGTGCGGCCGGGCGACGTGGACGCGCTCGCGGTCGCGCTTCGGCAGGTGATGGAAGATCGCGAACTTCGCGAGCGGCTCGCGGCGGGCGCGCGGCGCGTGCGCGGCCGTTTGCCGACTTGGGATCAGGCGGCAGAACGAATGGCGGCTGCGCTTGAGCGAGTCGCTGTCTGACTGGCTCGCCCTGCGCGAGCCCGCCGACTTCGCGGCGCGCTCCGCGGCGCTGACGCGCGCCGTCGTCGACGCGCTGCCGCGGCGGCGGCCGCTCCGCATTCTCGATCTGGCGACCGGCACCGGCGCCAACGTCCGCTACCTGGCGCGCTTCCTTCCACCCGATCACAAATGGCTCCTCGTCGATCGCGATCCTGAATTGCTCGCCGAGGCGTCGCGGCGAACGGCCGCCATGATGGCCGTCGATACGAAATGCTTCGACCTGGGTCCGCTCGATCGTCCGGAGATTTTCGCGAACCGCGACTTCGTCACCGCGTCGGCACTGTTGGATCTCGTGTCCGAGCGCTGGCTCCGCGATCTTGCCGAACGGTGTCGTGCCGCGCGCGCTGCCGTCCTGTTCGCGCTGACCTACAACGGCCGCTCGCAATGCTCGCCGGTCGAGCCCGAAGACGACGCGATACGCGAGCTGATGAACCGGCATCAGCGGGCGAACGATAAGGGATTCGGCCGAGCGGCCGGACCGGACGCCGTCGATCGAGCGGAGCGCTGCTTTGCCGCGGCCGGATACGTCATGACGCGCGAGCCGAGCGACTGGGCGCTCCCATCAGAGATGCACGCGCTGCAGCGTGAGTTGATTGAGGGATGGGCCGAAGCTGCGGCGGAGATCGCGCCGGAGGAGTCGGCGATGATTCAAAGCTGGCGTGTCAGACGACAGGATCACGTTGCGCAGAATCGATCGCGGATCGTCGTCGGCCACGACGATCTCGGCGGCTGGCTGCCTTAGCTGTTCACGCTCGCTGACCGTCTTCGCTGAATCAGCAAACGCTGCTTGATCACGAAGATTCGAAACCACGAAAAACACGAAACTCTTCGTGCCCGTGGAACGACTGCCCGATGTGGCAACGACATTCCACTACACGACGCGCGTCACCGGCGGACGATCGCCGGCGTCCGGCCCTTCGTCCTCCGCGCGGACGCCGAGCTCGCAATCGAACAGGACGTCGCCGCCCATCCGGAACACGCGGTATCGCGGGCGGTGACAGTCGCCGAGCGCCGCCGGCGCCGGCAGCCTGATGGCCGGACGTCCGTTGCCGATGAGCAGCGGCGCGATCGTCATGTGCAGGCGATCGAGCTGGTTCGCTTCGAGGAACATCGACACCGTCACGCCGCCGCCTTCGACGAAGACCCGCGTGCATCCGCGGCCGCGCAGCAGCCGCATCAGCGCCGCCGGATCGATTCGCTCGGCGGTGCCTTCGAGCCCGACGATCGACGCGCAGCCGAAACGATCTTCGCCGGCGCGGACGAGCGGGCGCGAGCAGACGTAGATCGTTTCGGCCGATCCGTCCGTGAACACGCGGTGGTGAACGCCCAGCCTGCGTGCGGGATCGAGCACCACGCGCAGCGGATTCGGCCCCTCCACGAGTCGCGTCGTCAACTGCGGATCGTCGGCGGCCACGGTCCCCGAGCCGACGACGACCGCGTCGCAGAGCGCGCGGAGCCGGTGCATGTGCACCATGTTCTCGTGCCCGGTGACCCACCGCGATTCGCCGGCGTGCGTGGCGATGAAGCCGTCGAGGCTCTGACCGAGGTGACCGACCGTCACCGGTCGCGCGCTGGTCGCGCTGCAGATGGGGAGATAGAGGTCGATGATGGCGCTGCGCGGGTCATCGCCACGAAGCGCGAGGGCCCAGCCGGCGCCGGGACGCCACTCGAGGACGGCGTCGGTGTGCTCTGGCGTCACCGTTCGCAGCTGGCCGCCATCGGTCACGGCGAACGTCGACTGTTCATGCGTGTGTGCGAGGCGTTCGGCATGCCGCGCCGCGGCGAGCACGATTGTCCAGGCCGCGTCGGGATCGGATTCGCGATGAGACAGCTGCGGCGCCCCCGTCGCGATTATAGCGGTACGACCCGGACGACACCTTTCGCGGCAGGGACGTGGCAGCGATTCGAATTCTGTGGCTCGCGATGTAAACTTTGCGCGCTAAAAAATGGCGACGCCTCCCGCCACGCTGCGTCAGCTTCGGCAGCGCGCCCGCGCGCGCTTCACCGATCCCGATCGTCGCGGCTTTCTGATCGCGTTCGAAGGCCCCGACGGATCGGGAAAGACGACGCAGCGGAAGCTGTTCAAGACGTGGCTGCAGACGGAGGGCTACGAAGTCGTCACGACCAAATGGAATTCGTCCGAGCTCATCAAGCCGATCATCAAGGCGCGCAAGTCGGTGCAGGCGCTGAGCCCGGAAGAGTTCTCGCTACTTCACGCCGCCGACTTCAGGCATCGCGTCGAGCATACGGTGCTGCCGGCGCTCTGGGCCGGCAAGGTGGTGATTGCCGATCGGTTTCTCTTCACCGGCCTCGCCCGCGACGTCGCGCGCGGTCTCGATCTCGATTGGGTCCTGAAGCTGTATCAGCCGCTGCTCTGGCCCGACCTCGTGTTTTGTTTCACCGTCACACCCGACACGTCGAGCCGCCGCGTCACGGCGACGCGCACGCCCAACTACTACGAGTCGGGGCGCGACGTCACCGATCTCGTCGATCCGGTCGAAAGCTACTACCGGTTCATCAAGCGCGTCATCAAGGAGTACGAGTCGCTGGCGATCATCTTCAACATGATCACGATCGACGCCGAGCAGCCGATTGGCGATCAGCATCACAAGCTGCGCGACCTCTTTCGCCAGGGGCAGCGGCGTCCGTGGTCCGAGTGGAACGTCGACGCGGTGACGGAGTGGCTCGCGCTCAACGGAGGCCGAGGCTGACGTGGCTGGACCACGGCAGGACCGGGGTCGGCCGTCGGGCAAGCTGATCGCGGTCGATGGCGTCAGCGGCGTGGCGGTGCAGGCCGCCGCGAAACATGAAATCGCGGCGGTCAAGCGCGGGCATCGCGGCGGCGTGAGCGAGTGGGATGCGTCGGGCGTCTTCGACGACCTCGTCGTGGCCGGCGAAGAGGCCGGCGAGCCGTCGGCGCGCACGCTCTTACTACTGTACGCCGCCGACCTGGCGTTCCGTCTTCGATGGGAAATCCGTCCGGCGCTTGCCGAAGGACGGGTCGTGGCGGCGGCGCCGTACGTGGTGACCGCGATTGCGTTCGGCCGCGCGGCCGGGCTGCCGGGCGGCTGGCTGAAGAATCTGTTCTCGTTCGCGGCGCGCCCCGACGAAGCACGCTGTGTCGACGCGGCGCCGACGCGCAGCGGCGGGCTGGCCGGCTTCGTCGAGTTCGGCTGCGAACGGTTATCTGCGGGCGGATACGGGCTGACGCGGAATCAGCTGACCGACCGCGCGCGCCGGCACCTGCAAAGGATTTATTTTATTCGCGTGGGGCCCCACTCCCACGCGCAGACGCGCTCGCGGCGTAAACCGCTCGCGCGTATTTAGAACAGAACGTCACCGCCGCCATTCCCCTTCTACAGGCAGACGCACTCGATCTCGCGCTCCAGCCGCGCGTATCGGCACGTGAACTGGTTCTTGTTCGTCCAGCGGTACCAGTAGAAGTTGTTGACGCCGTAATCGCCGTTGAACCCGTCCTGGTCGGCGATGAAGCTCTCGACGGCGTACCGAAATCACAACGCCAGCCCTTCTGCGCCAATCATCGGAGCGCCATCGATCGATCGGAACAGCTTGCGTACTTCGGCGACCGCGTCGGGCTCGTCGACGATGATGGCGACCTCGCGGCGGAAATCGAGGCTGATCGCGGCCAGCGCGAGGCTGCCGACGACGGCGAGGCGATCATCGACGAGCAGGATCTTGCCGTGCGATTTCAGGCCGCCGAGGTTCTTCGATCCGAACACCTCGACTTTCAAGCCGGCGGCACGCCTGGCGTTGAGCAGCGTGACGAGGTCGGGATCGGAGAGCTTGGCGTCGATCAGCCGGATGCTGGATCGCGCCTGTTCGACGATGGTCGTGAGCTGCCGGCGCGCCCGCTCCGGACCGATGACGAGCCGCTCGGTGACGGTTTCCGGCGCGCGCAGGCCGTCACGGTCGGCGGCCATCAGCGCCCGCAGGCCAGACACGACGCCGGCGTCGTAAGTGACGACGAGCGCGTCGCACGTGCGCTCGAAACATTTCCGCGTGAAGTTGCACGATCCCACGACGGCCGGACCATCGTCGGCGACGAGGTACTTGGCGTGATACTTGACGACCGCGTCGGTGTAGGCCGAGATCGTCGCGCCGGTATCGTCCAGCGCGGCGCACAGCTTCGTCAGTTTTTTCTGGCCGCCCTTGGCGCGCGACGTGATGAGCGCGTTGACGCCGACGCCGCGCTTCACCGCGCGGCCGATCTCTTCGAAGATCGCCGCGTCGCTGCAGCGGAAGAGCGACAGACAGATGTCGCGCTCGGCGTTGCGGATGACATCGAGGATCGTGTCGCGGCGATCTGCCACCGACGTAATCACGCGCGTGGCCGGCGGCTGTGACACCTCCCGGCTCATACGCGCTCCCGCCGTGAGTGCACCTGCGTGCAAAGGCCGGAGCTGCGCGGATTCTCTTCGAGACTCTCGACGGCGCCGCTCACGACGAGCGGCGCCTGCGGCAACAGGGCAAGACGGTCACCGACGACGGGCCATATGCCGGGCATTAATGCGCCGCCGCTCGGATTTCGAGGGGGATTAATTGCCAGCATCGCCTCACTGCACCCGCAGCGCGACGAGCGGATCTACACGCGTCGCGCGGCGGGCGGGGATGACGCTCGCCAGCAGTCCGGCGGCGGCGAGCACGATCGAAACGCCCACGAACACGATGGGATCGAGCGGGCTCACCTCGTAGAGCAGCCCGGTGATCGCACGTGTGAGCGCGACCGCCGCAATGAGTCCTACGACGGTTCCGGCGGCGACGAGCGCCATGCTTCTTCCGAGCACGAGCCGCAGCGTGTCGCCCGCGTTCGCGCCGAGCGCCATGCGGACGCCGATCTCGCGCGTCCGCTCGGCGACGCTGTACGAGACGACGCCGAAGATGCCGACGACCGCGAGCACGAGCGCCAGCGCCGCGAACGTCGCGAGCAGCACCATGCTGATGCGCGGCAGGAACACCGATCGCGCCACTACGTCGACCATCGCGCTCGAATCGAAGATCGGCTGTTCCGCGTCGATCGCCGCAATCGAGCGGCGGATCGGCTCGATGAAGTTCGTCGGATCCGACGCCGTCCGGACGACGAACGCCATGCCGTTCAGCGGCTGCTGCCACGCCGGCATGAACAGCTCGGCGCGCGGGCCGCCGTCGAGGCCGTAATGCTTCACGTCGCCCGAGATGCCGACGACTTCGGCGGTGCCGTGCGGGCCCCTGACGACGCGTCCGATCGGATCCTCGCCAGGGAAATACCGCCGCGCCATCGTCTCGTTGATCACCATCGCTCCGGGACGGCCAGGGAGATCGCGCTCGTCGATCGACCGCCCCTTCACCATCGGGATCTTCATCGTCTCGAAGTAGCGCGGCGTCGCGATCCGGATGTCGGCGCGCGGCTCCTCGCCGTTGGTCGGCGCCGCCTTGCCTTCGATGGTGAACGGCAGCGCGAAATCGATGCCGACCGGATACATCGGCAGCGCGCTGACGGCGGCAGCCGAGCGGACGCCCGGCAGACCGTCGATGCGGCCGAGCGCCTCCTTGTAGAACCGCATGCGCGAAGCGGCGTCCTTGTATTTCGTCTGCGGCAGATAGACCTGCACCGCGAGCAGATTCGACGGCTCGAATCCGGGCGACACGCGCATCAGCTGCGCGAAGCTTCGCGTCATCAGCCCGGCGCCGACGAGGAGCACGAGCGCCAGCGCCACCTCCACGACGATCAGCGCGCTGAGCACCCGCGTGCCCGACACCGCCGTCGTCGTGCCGAACGCGCCGACGGTGTCGCGCAGCCCCGCGCGCGATGCCTGCAGCGCCGGCACGAGTCCGAAGATCAACGCGACGACGAGCGACACGACGACGGCGAACAGGAGCACGCCCGCGTCGAGCCGCACGTCGTTCATCCGCGGCAGGCTGCCTTCCGGCAGCGCGTGCACGAACCGCACGCCGGCCCACGCGACGAGCACGCCGAGCGCGCCGCCGATCCCTGACAGCACGAAGCTCTCCGCGAGCACCTGCCTCACGAGCTGCCCGCGGCCCGCGCCGAGCGCCGCGCGAACGGCGAGCTCGGTGCGCCGGCTCGAGATCCGCGCGAGCAGCAGGTTCGCGACGTTCGCGCAGACGATCAGCAGCAGGAAACCGACAGCTGCTGTGACGAGCAGCAGCGCCGGACGCACGGTCGTGACGAGCTGTTCCTGGGCGGAGATCACACGCGCGCCCCAGCCGGCGTTGCTGTCGGCATACGTCACGCCGAGACGGCTCGCGATGAGGCTCATCTCGCGCTGCGCCTGCTCGCGCGGAACGCCCGACGCCAGCCGTCCGACGACGCTCAGCGAGCGTCCCTTCCGCGATCGGCCATGCGCGTCGTTCGGGTCGAAGCTCAAAGGCGTCCAGATGTCGATGTGATCGCTCGGCGGAAAGTCGAAGTTCGCCGCCATGATGCCGACGACCGTATAGGGCTGCGCGTCGAGCTGAATCGTGCGGCCGATGATGCTCGGCGCTCCGCCGAAATGACGCTCCCAGAACGCGCGGCTGAGCATCGCGACGTGGTCGGCGCCCGGAACGCCTTCCTCGGGGAGAAACGTCCGGCCGAGCATCGCGTTAACGCCGAGGACCCCGAAGAGATTCGGCGTGGCGCGGATGCTTGGTACGTCGAGCGGGTCTTCCTTTACAGGCGATCCCGCGAACGCATAGCGGAGCGATCGGTACGCCGCCATCGATTCGATCGCGCGCGACTGCGACTGCCAGTCCTTGAACGTCAGCGGCGCGACGAGATCGGGCGAGCCGTTGGGATTCTGCTCCCACAGGACGACGAGACCCGACGGCTTCTCGTACGGGAGGCGGTTCAGCAGCACCGCCTTGACCACGCCGAAGATGGCGGTGTTGGCGCCGATGCCGAGCACCAGGGTCAGGATGGCCATCGCCGCGAACGTCGGCTGACGCGAGATGGATCGGAACGCGTAGCGGATGTCGTGGAAGAACATGTCGAACCTTTCTGCAATGCTCGCGGGGAACTTCCCTTATTCGCGTGGGGGCCCACCCCCACGCTTGGCTCAAGGCTGCCCCCGCTCGCGCTCACTCGGCGGCCCGGCTTCGCCGGGCTTCCCTCCGGCGAGCCACCCCAACGCGGCTGCCGCGTTGGGGACCCGGCGCCTCGCTCGAGCCGCTGGCGCTTCACGCGCCGGTGACGCGTACCATTTCCGACACCGTCGTCACGCCCTGCAGAACCTTCTCGATCGCCGCTTCGCGAACCGTACGCATCCCTTCTCCGCGCGCCGCCTCGAAGATCTCGAGCGACGTGCTCTGCCGCCCGATCAGACTGCGCAGGCGCTCGCCGATCGGCATGACCTGAAACACGCCGTCGCGTCCGGCATATCCCGTCTGCCGGCAGTGCAGGCATCCGGTTCCGCGACGCAGCCGGCGATCGGGCAGCTGATCGAGCGGCACGCCGAGCGCAACCGCTTCCTCGGCGTCGGGCTCGACGTCGACCGAGCAGTGATTGCAGTTCACGCGCACCAGACGCTGCGCGACGATGCCGATCACCGTCGACAGGATGAGGAAGTGCGGGATGCCGAGGTCCAGCAGCCGCGTGACGGTCGACGGCGCGTCGTTGGTGTGCAGCGTCGACAGCACGAGGTGCCCGGTGAGCGCCGCCTGCACGGCGTTCGCGGCCGTTTCGCCGTCGCGGATTTCGCCGACCATGATGATGTCTGGATCCTGTCGCAGAACCGTGCGCAGCGCGTTGCCGAATGTCAGCTCGATCGCCGGCCGCACCGCCACCTGGTTGAACTCCTCGTGCACCATCTCGATCGGATCTTCAATCGTGACGATGTTCACCTCGGGCCGCGACAGATGCTTCAGCACCGAATACAGCGTCGTCGTCTTGCCGCTGCCGGTGGGGCCGGTGACGAGGATGATGCCGTGCGAGCGCGTGAGGAACTGATGGAACTTCGCGAGGTCGGGCGCCGCGAACCCGAGCTCGTCGACCCCTTTCAGCAGCACGTCGGGATCGAAAATGCGCAGCACCGCCTTCTCGCCGAACGCCGTCGGCATCGTCGACACGCGCAGCTCGATCTCGCGGCCGTTCTGGTCGCGCTTGATGCGGCCGTCCTGCGGCCGCCGTTTTTCGGCGATGTTGCAGCCCGAGAGCAGCTTCACCCGCGAGACGACCGCCTGATAGACGATGCGCGGGATGACATGGACGTCGTGCAGCATGCCGTCGATGCGCAGTCGCACGAGCGTCGCGTTGCGCTTCGGCTCGAAATGAATGTCCGACGCGCGCTGCTCGAAGGCGTAGCCGAGCAGATGGTCGAGCGCCTTGATCACCGGACCCGAACCGGGATCGAGCTCCTCGGCTTCGCCGGATAAGTACTCCTGGTTGCCGAGATCGAACGCCGGTACCGACCGCGCCGACAGCTGCTTCTCCGCGGTCTTGAGGCTCGACTTCAGATCGTAGAAGCTCTTGTTGACCGATTCGATGTCGGACCGCGTCGCGATGACGCGCTCGATCGCGAGCAGTCCGGTGACGCGCTTGATGTCGTCGGCGGGAAATGGCGCGAACGGATCGGAGACGGCGACGGTGAGCTTCTCCTCGGTCTTCGCGAGGGCGACGATGCCGTGTTTGCGTGCGAACGGACCGGAGAGCGCGCCGGTGACGACGTCGAGGTCGAGCTCGAGCGGATTGATCTTGACGAAGCGCAGGCCGGTGAACTGCGCCAGCGCCTCGGCGACCTGAACCTCCGTCGCGAATCCCAGCTTGACGACCGCTTCGACGACGGGCATCGCGCTGGCGCGCGCGTGCTTGCGGACGCGCTCGGCCTGCTCGCGCGTCAGCGCCTTGCGGAACATCAGGATCTGCAGCAGATCCGAGTCGACGCTCTGCGACGGCGCGTTCGGCTGCGCCCGGCGGGTCGGAGGGGTTGTCATCGGGCCGCCCGTATTCTACAGTTTCGGTCGGACGGAGGTTCGCATGCAGCGCCGCACTCTGATTGGCGTCGTCATCTCGCTTGCAGTCGTCTCGGCCGCGCCGGCGTTCGCGCAGTCGAAGGCCAAGGCCCAGAACGTTCCGGAGATCGCCTACGACTCGGTGCCGAACTTCTTCAAGTTTCCGCCGAACATCTACTTCGGCGAAGGGATTGGCGTCGCCACCAACTCGAAAGGGCACGTGTTCGTCTACACGCGGAGCGGCGAGACCCGCCTCTTCGAGTTCGATCAGAACGGCAATTACGTGAAGGAGTGGGGACAGGGCCTCTACGGCTTCGCGTTCGCGCACGCGGTGCGCGTCGATCCGCAGGACAACGTGTGGGCGGTCGACGAAGGCACGAACATGGTGATCAAGTTCAACCCACAGGGACGCGTCGTATTGGTGCTCGGCCGGCGCCAGGAAACGGTCGATCAGCTCGCCGACATGCCGGGTCAGGGCGCGTACACCGGCGCGAACAAGCCGTACTCGTTCAACCGGCCGACCGACGTCGCGTGGGACAAGGACGGCAACATCTTCGTGTCGGACGGCTACGGCGACTCGCGCGTGGTGAAGTACGACAGGAACGGCCGCTTCATCAAGAGCGCCGGCACGCGCGGCACCCAGCCGGGTCAGCTGAACCTGCCGCACACGCTCGCCACCGACGCGCAGGGCAACGTCTACATCGGCGACCGCAGCAACGCGCGCGTGCAGGTGTGGGACAACAACCTGACCTTCAAGGCGATCTACGACACGGTCGGCAGCCCGTGGGCAATCTGCGTGTCGCCGGGAACGCATCAATATTTATTCGTGTCGAACTCGATTCCCGACAACGGCGACTCGCGGCTCGCGGCGCAGACCGGCGAGATCTACAAGATGGAGCTCGACGGCACGATCGTCGGCCGTTTCGGCAAGGCGGGGAAGGCGCTGAAGGAGTTCAGCACGGTCCACGAGATCGACTGCCGGAATCCGAACGAGCTGTTCGTGTCGGAGATCACCGACTGGCGCGTGCAGAAAATCATCCTGCGCCAGCAACTCCCGACGTCGAGCGGAAAGTAGGAGACCGCCCATGAGAAGAACAAATCCTTTGAGCTCTCCGCGGTCTTTGCGTTTCCTCGCGCTCCTCGGGCTCGCCCTCGGTGTGTCGCTCCGAGCGCAACCCTCAGCTCCCGATATCGCGTTCGACTCGAATGCGGACTTCCTGAAGCTGCCGGACACGATTCATCTCGGCGAAGCGGCGGGTGTCGCGACCAACTCGAGGGGGCATGTGTTCGTGTACACACGCACCGGTCCGGCGAACGCCACCGTCGGCGCGTCGCGCACGTTCTACAAGGCCGGCTCGCGGCTGCTCGAGTTCGATCAGACCGGCAAGTTCGTGCGCGAGATCGGCGCCGGCGTCTACGGACTGAATTTCGCGCAGGCGCTGCGCATCGATCCGCAGGACAACATCTGGGCGGTCGATCAGGGATCGAGCAACGTGATCAAGTTCGATCCCGAAGGCCGGATTCAGCTCGTCCTGAGCCGCAAGCCTGAAGCCATCGGCGTTCGACCCGCCGCGCCGCGCGGCGGTCCGCCGCCCGAAGGACGCGGGGCTGAAGGACGCGCGGCCCCGCCGCCCGAAGGACGCGGTGGAAGCGAAGCCCGCGGCGGCGCGCCCCCCGGCGCCGGTGGCGGCGGCGGACGCGGCATCCCCGGACCTCCGGGGTCGGGAATTCCAGGCGACAGCTTCGTGCGCACCGCCGATGTCGCGTGGGATCGCGCCGGCAACATCTACGTCGCCGACGGCGTCGCCGTGGGAGGCGGCAACGCGCGCGTCGCGAAGTTCGACAAGGACGGCCACTTCATCAAGTCGTGGGGCGCGCGCGGCAGCGAGCCCGGCCAGTTCAATTCGCTCCACGGCATCGCGCTCGACGCGCAGGGCAACGTGTACGTCGCCGACGCGGGCAACAAACGCATCCAGGTGTTCGACGGCGACGGCACGTTCAAGACCGCGATCGCGAACGTCGGCACGCCGTACGCGGTCTGCATCACGCCGGGCGCGCATCAATATCTCTACAGCTCGAACTCCAACGATCCGGAAACGCTGGACAACGGCGAGATCTACAAGCTCGAGCTCGACGGCCGCATCGTCGGCAAGTTCGGGCGCGCCGGGAAGCTGCCGAAGGAGTTCGGCATGGTCAATTCGATCGACTGCCGAAATGAAAATGAGTTGTACATCGGCGAGTTGACGAACTGGCGGGTCCAGAAGGTGACGCTGCGCGCCGCTCGTTGAGTTGCTGGCGGCTGGTTGCCGGGGGCTGGGGGGCTGATATGAAAAAGCTCGTGATTGGCGCTGTATCAATCGTGGCGGTCGTGAGTGCCGCGGCAGCGCAGCAGACAGGGTTCAAGCGGACGGTGCTGCAGCAGGTCGACCTGTCGGTGCCAGGACGCGAGGCTGTCACCGCGATCGCGGAGCTTCAGCCAGGAGTTGCGGCCGGACGCCACACGCATCCCGGCGAGGAAGTCGGTTATGTCCTCGAGGGCACGGTGCTCCTCGAGCAGGAAGGCAAGCCGGCCGCGACGCTCAACGCGGGCCAGACGTTTCTGATTGCCGCCGGCGCCGTGCACAACGCGACGAACAAGGGGCAGGGCGCGGCACGCATCCTCGCGACGTACATCGTGGAAAAAGGAAAGCCGCTCGCAACGCCGGCCGCCCCTACACGTTGATCGCGCTGCAGACGTAATCGATCTGTTCCTCCGTGAGCTCGGCGTACATCGGCAGCGACAGCATCCTCTTTGCCGCTGCTTCCGTCGCGGGAAACGCGCCGGTCCTGTAGCCGAGCGACGCGTACGCATCCTGCAGGTGCACCGGCACCGGATAATGGATACCGGTGTGCACCCCGCGCTCGGAGAGCTTCTCCCGCAGCCGATCGCGCTGTTCGGTTTCAATCACGTACAAGTGGAACACGTGCTCGACGCCGGACCGCGTGGCGGGCGTATGCACGCGGCGCAGAAGACGCGCGCGATAGGTCTCGGCGTGGGCGCGCCGCGCCGCGTTCCAGCGATCGAGGTGCGGAAGTTTCACCGCGAGCACGGCCGCCTGCATCGTGTCGAGGCGCGAATTGCGCCCTTCGACCGCGTGCTCGTACTTCACGCGCTGCCCGTAATTCCCGAGGAGCCGCAGCTTTTCCGCCGCGCGACCGTCGTTGGTCACGACGATCCCGGCGTCGCCGTACGCGCCGAGGTTCTTCGATGGGTAGAAGCTGAAGGCCGCCGCGTGGCCGAACGCGCCGGCGCGCCGCCCGCTGACGCGCGCGCCGTGCGCCTGCGCGGCGTCTTCGATGACGACGAGATTGTGCCGCGACGCGACCGCCAGCACCGCCTCGATGTCGGCCGGCTGTCCGTACAGGTGGACCGGCACGATGGCGCGCGTGCGCGGCGTGACGGCGGCGCCGATCGCGGCCGGATCGATCGTGTACGACTCGCGGTCCATGTCGACGAGCACGGGCCGGGCGCCGGTTGCCGAGATCGCCAGCACGGTCGCGATGAACGTGTTCGCCGCGGTGATGACCTCGTCGCCGGGCCCGACGTCGAACGCCCGCAGCGCCAGCTCGATCGCATCGCCGCCGTTGCCGACGCCGATTGCGTGGCTGACGCCGATGTACGCCGCGAAGTCGCTCTCGAACCGCGCGACCGCGCTGCCGTGAATGAAGTCGCCGCGATCGATCACCTGCCGCATCGCGCGATCGACGTCGGTGCGGATCTGCTCGTACTGCGCGCGAAGATCGACGAACGGCACCTGCGTCGCGGTGGTCATGTTTTCAGTCCGAGGCCGAGATAGACGACGGGGCGCAGGATGCTCCACCAGTCGACGAACGGCCGCATTTTCGTGTACCCGAGCTGATGCGGCGGATAAATCTTCGTCACCGGAACCTCGCGATGCCGGTATCCCAGCGTGATCGCCTTCAGCAGGAGGTACGGCTCGAGCTCGTAGCGGTCGAGCCAGTCCTGGCGCCAGTTGATTCGCGGATCGCGAAGCAGCGCGGTTCGAAACGCGCGAAAGCCGTTCGTGCTCTCGGTGACGCGCTTGCGGGCGGCGAGCGAGAAGACGAGCGGGTGGACGACGCGCGTCCCGAATACGCGGTACAGGGGCATGTTGCCGAACCCGCCGCCGCCAAGATAGCGCGAGCCCTGCACGAAATCGGCCGCATCGCTCACGATCGGATCGACGAGCGACGGAATCTCCAGCGGATCGTCCTTGTCGTTGCCCGCCTGAATGACCAGCACGTCGTAGCCCTCGTCGAGCGCGTGCCGGAAGACGCGCTTCATCGACGCGCCTATACCGAGGTTCCTCTCGTTGCGCAGCACGATGACGGCCGGATCCACCCCGTCGAGCGCGCCGTCGGTCGAGCCATCGTCGACGACGAGCAGATCGTACGCGCGCGTGCGCGGGTGGCGGGCGAGCGTCTGCCGGATCTTCTCGCCCTCGTTGTAGGCAAACGTGGCGGTGAGGACGCGCGCCACGTCAGACGTCAACGGCCGCGCCTCTCGACTGGATCGACTTGTCGATGGCGGCAAGGGCCCGAATGACGCCGAGCGCGAAGCGGCCGTCGGCGAGCGGCGAACGCCGCTCGGCGATGCAGTCGACGAATTCGACGCACTGCGCCTTCAGCGGCTCGGCCGGTTCGACCCGTGGGCTGACGATCTCGCCGTCGCGGACGAGCAGCTTGAACTCGCCGAACGAGTCGGCGATCGCCTCGCCCACCGACACGCCGCGCTCGAAGTACCGCACCCGCTCGGCGTCGTTCAGATCGTTGAACACGACGCGGCGGCGGCTGCCGACGGCGACGACCTCGCGAACTTTGTTTGGATCGGCCCAGCTGACGTGGATGTTTCCGACGACGTCGTGCGCGTAGCCGAGCGTCGCGAACGCGATGTCGTCGCGAGTGGTCCGCAGAACCCGGGTGCCGATGGCCGAGGCCCACTGCGGCTGTTCGCCGAGCAGGTAATTGAAGATCGCCACGTCGTGGGGCGCAAGATCCCAGACGGCGTTGACGTCGGGACGAATGGGCCCGAGGTTGGTGCGCGTCGCGTGCAGGTAGTAGACGTCGCCGAACTGATCCGCCGCCATGCATTCCTTCATCTTGCGGACGCCCGCGTTGTACAAGAAGGTGTACCCGATCATCAGCACGCGGTCGGCGGCGGCGGCGAGCCCGGTCAGCGCGGTGCAGCTGTCGGCCCGGAGCGCCATCGGCTTTTCGACGAGGACGTGAAGGCCGGCTTCGAGAGACCGCTTCACGATGTCTTCGTGCGTCGACGCGGAGGTCGCAATCACCGCGGCGTCGAGACGGTCGCGCCTCAACACCGGGTCGAGGTCGCGGCACGTCGTCACCGTCGGGTAGCGCTGCCGCGCCAGGTCGAGACGGTCGGCGCTTCGATCGCAGATGATCGCGAGCTCGGCGCCCGGCAGGTCGCTGAGCACGCGCGCGTAATTGGGTCCCCAGCGGCCGAAACCGATCAAACCGATCCGCAGACGCACCGGGCCAACATTAATTGGCCGCGGATCGTCCGTCAACTCGCTGCGCGCTGTGTACGCTACAGTGTCGCCCTGCGGAGGACGTCATGCGTCCGCTGATGCTCGCGCTACAGGTCGCCGATCAAAGTCGGCTGAGAGCTTCGCGCCACACGGTACCGCGGTAGCGCGAGCCTTTCAGGCGAGCGGCGGCGCAAATGGAGCGCGAGCCTTCAGGCGACGGTCCGTCGTCGCAGCACCGTCAACGAATCGATCGTCTCGATCATCTCGAACCGGTCATCCTTGACGATGACGTCGTTCGTGAAGCGCACGCCTCCGACGTCTTCGCTGTGACCGCCAGGCGAGGCGCGGCTGTCGTGAATCGCGATCACGCCGCCATTCGCCACGAGCGGCGACCACGCTTCCCAGTCCTCGCGCAGCCCGTCGTACGTGTGGAGCGCATCGAGGAATACGAACTCGAAGCCGCCGCTGCGCACGATCGGATCCCGTGACGCGTCCGCCGCCGTCTGCCGGATCCACACGACCTGGCCGTTGGCGATCTTCGCGACCTCACGCGTCGCAATCGCGCGCTGCGTGCTGAACCCGAGGCGCCCCTTCGGAAACGGGTCGACCGCGAACAGCGTCGCGCCGGGCGCCATTGCGGCGCGCAGGCGCGCCGTCGTGCCGCCCTGCCACACGCCGATTTCGGCGAGCCGTTTCTTCCCGCAGGCATGGCGCACCAGGCAGTCCGCCTCGGCTGCGGTGGTCGCGCCCTCGGCCGCCGCGAGGCCGAGGCGCCACTTCACATAGTGCGCGACGACCGACATCAGCGGCCGAGGACGCGCCGAATCCGCTGCCGGAGGTCGCGCGGCGTGAACGGCTTCTGCAACAGCTCGATCGGCCGGTTGAGCGCGGCGACGTGCACGTCCTCTTCCGTGTAGCCGGACATGAAAATCACCGGCAGCTTCGGCCAGCGCTCGAGCAGCGTCTTCGCGAGCTCGACGCCGCTCTTGCCTGGCATGATCGCGTCGGTGAGCAGCAGATCGATCGTGCCCGGATACGAGTCGGCGACCTGCAGCGCCTCCTCGGCCGACGTCGCCAGCAGCACGGTGTACCGGTCGTGCCGCAGGGCCGAGGCGACGAGGTTCCGCACCGCGTCCTCGTCTTCGACGACCAGCAGCGTCTCCTGACCCTCCGCGACGGTCGGCTCCGCAGTCGTGGGCTTCGCGGGAGGCGCGGCCTGCCGCGCGGGCGGAAAGTACAGCCGGAACGTGGTTCCGCGGCCGACCTCGCTGTCGACGAAGATGAAGCCGCCGACCTGTTTGAGCGTCCCGTACACCATCGACAGACCGAGGCCGGTGCCCTGGCCGACCCCTTTCGTCGTGAAGAACGGCTCGAAGATTCGCGCCTGCGTTTCCCGAGACATGCCGTGCCCGGTGTCGCTGACGCTCAGCGTGACGTACCGTCCCGGCGGCATCGGCACGTGCGCGCGCGCGAACGCTTCGTCGACCACCAGCAGCTCGCTCGAAATCGTCAGCTCGCCCCCCTTCGGCATGGCGTCGCGCGCGTTGACGGCCAGGTTGACGATCGCCTGCTCCACCTGTCCCGGATCGCCGAGGATTGGTTGGACGCCTTCGGTGAGCGCCGTGCGCACGCGAATGTCGGGTCCGACGAGCCGCGACAACAGCCGCGCGATCGACGCCACCGTGTCGTTGACGTCGAAGAGACGCGGCTCGAGGATCTGCTTGCGGCTGAACGCGAGCAGCTGGCGCGTGACCGCGGCCGCCCGCTCGATTGCGCGCCGGATTTCTTCGATGTCGGGCCGCGCCTCGTGATCCGCGGCGATGGCGGTGAGCGCGAGCTCGGCGTAGCCGACCATGGCGGTCAGCGTATTGTTCAGATCGTGCGCGATGCCGCCGGCGAGTCGCCCGATCGCCTCCATCTTCTGCGACTGCCGAAGCTGATCCTCGAGGTGGCGCCGTTCGGTGATGTCCTGCACGGTGCCGATCATGCGGATCGCGCGGCCCTCGTCGTCGCGAACGATGTCGGCCAGCTCGTGGACCCAGCGCACCGTCCCGTCGACACGCACGATGCGGTGCTCGATGTCGTAGCGTTGGCCCGTTTCGGTCGCCGCCCGGCTCGCAGCCCGCACGGTGTCGCGGTCGTCGGGGTGAACGAACTCGAAAAACGCCGCGGAGGTGCCGACGAACTGGCCCGGCGCCACGCCGAAGATGCGATGCGTTTCGTTCGACCAGCCGAGATGACCCGATCCGTCGAGCTCCGCGACCCAGCTGCCGACGTGCGCGACTTCCTGCGCCCGTTCGAGGAACGCGCGATGCTGCTCGATCGCGTCCGCCGCGCGAATGGAGTCGCCGACATCGCGGTAGCTCGCGACGCGGCCGACGATCCGCCCTTCGACGCGCTGCGGCGCGACGAATCGTTCGACGATGCGGCCGTCGCGGCAGCGCATCAGGCTGGTCGACTCCGACGCCGGGTCGGTCCACATC
The DNA here is from genome assembly GCA_003222395.1 of Acidobacteriota bacterium. GTDB lineage: Bacteria > Acidobacteriota > Vicinamibacteria > Vicinamibacterales > CAVVIG01 > Gp6-AA45. The sequence goes on along the minus strand of QHWB01000031.1, from coordinate 359,968 downwards.
GCGTCGGCGTCGAACAGGAACGGCGCCGACTCGTCGAGCTGCGCGCGGATGTACGAGGCGATTGCCGGGACGCCGCCGGCCACGACGTCGGGGGTGATGCGGAAGATTTCGAGGAACCTGCGGTTGTACCGGATCAACCGGCGATTCAAATCGAACACGACGACGCCGTCGTGTGTCGCATCGAGCGTCGCCTCGAGAATCGCGATCGTTTCTTCAAGAGCGGACGGATCGGCCACGCGTCATCATTCTACTGAATCACGTGCGCGAGGAGGCCTGGCGAGCGACCCGCGTTCGCGATCGCATCTCGCTTCGCCGACGCCAGCAGCGCCTGCTTCGCGTCGGCGGCCGACGCGCCGGCGTGACGCTGAAGATACATCGCGACGATACCGGACACCATCGGCGCGGCGTACGAATCGCCGTCGCCGACGACGATCGCGTCGTCGGCCGCGCGTCCCGCCGCCGGAATCCGCGCGCCGGGCGCGAACAGCGTCAAGCGTGGACCGTATTCGCTCTGCATCGCGCGATCGTCCTCGGTCGAGGCGCCCACCACGATGACCTCAGCTATCCGCTGCGGCGTGAAGCGCGACAGATCCGGCATCCCACCGGCGGACACGACGTACACGAACCCGGCTCGAATGGATCGGCGGATCGCGTCGTCAAGTCGGGCCTCGGTCGTCTCCAGGCGCAGCGGGCTGATGTTCACGACGGCGGGCTTGCGTCCGTTCTCGGTGATCCAGTCGACGGCGTGGATGGCCGCTTCCGGATCGGTTCGCGTCGTGCCGGTGCACGCGAGGATGCGCAGCGCGTGGAGCTGGACGCCTGGCGCGACGCCAAGCGTGCGGCCGCCGAGAACGCCGGCGACGTGCGTGCCGTGACCGTCGCCGGGATCGCAGTCGCGCGCGTCGTCGCTCACCGGACGCGATGAGGTCGCGCCGACGAAGTCGCCGACCCAGTCGGCGCGGCCGCCAAACTCGGCATGAGTCTTCCTTACGCCGGTGTCGACTACGTACGCATGCACGCCGGCGCCGTCGGTGGATCGCTGCGGCGCGCCGACTCGCTGCGGTCCCCACGACGCAGCGGACACCTGAAGTAGCAGCGTCGCTCCAAGGGAGTACCTCATGAAGACGTTCAGACCGTGTCTGGCCGAGTTTGTGGGCACTTTTTACTTGTGTTTTCCCGGAATCGCCGCGATTCTCGCGACCGCGAAAGGCGTTGAGCCCGGCGCGGCACTCGTGGTGATTGCGCTGGCCCATGGGCTCGGCCTCTCGCTGGCCATCAGCAATTTCGGCGGCATATCCGGCGCGCACGTGAACCCTGCGGTGACGTGCGGGTTCCTCGTGACCGGGCGAGTCACGCCGACGCTTGCCGTCGCGTACATCATCTCGCAACTGCTCGGCGCGACGACGGCCGCCGGTTTCTGCCGGTTCATCTTTCCGGCCGACATCGTGGCGGCCGTCAAGCTCGGCCTGCCGCTTCCCGCGGCCTGGGCCTCGACCCGCGTCGTGCTCGTGACCGAACTCCTACTCACCTACCTGCTGATGACGTCGGTGTTCGGAACCGCTGTCGACGAGCGCGGGCGGAACGTCAAGATCGGCGGCTTCGGTATCGGGCTCACCGTCGCATTCGACATTCTCGCGGGCGGCGGCGTCACCGGCGCTTCGATGAACCCGGCGCGATCGTTCGGGCCGGCTGTGCTGCAGATGTACTGGCAGTGGCATTGGGCGTATTGGGTGGCGCCGATTGCCGGCGCTTGTGTCGCCGCGCTCGCTTACGAGCACCTGCTGCTCGAGCCCGTGCGGCCGAAGGTGGATGAGCCGCGCGCGATGAAGCGCTAGAGCGACGATTTGGCGTGAAGGCGCGCCAAGCGTTCCTGTCTTTGCTCTTCGGTTGTCTCCTCGATACGCGTGGCGACGGTCCACACATGTCCGGACGGGTCGATGATCCATGCGGTCCGGTCGCCCCAGAACTGATTCGTCGCCGGCATCAGAATCCTTGCTCCGGACCTCACCGCGCGTTGGACGGCTTCGTCGACATTCTCGACGTATACGTAGAGCGCCACCGACGAACTGCCATCAGGCGCGGGCGCACGGTTGGGAACTTCCGGCCACTCGCTCTCAATCATCACCATGGCTGGTCCGATCGTGATGAGCGCGTGAGCAATCTTCCCGTCAGCACCAGGCCTGCGGACACCTTCTTCGGCTCCAAACGCGGTCGTGCAGAACTCGATCTCCGCAACTGGATCGAGGCAGAAGAGCCTGGGGATCACGGCCGACGCGCCGTCGGGAACTCCTTTCCAATTGGTCATAGTCCCTCCCTCCGCAGCCATTGTACGCAGCCTTCACGGGCGCCCTCTTGTCGAACGGGGCGCCAGAGCGAGGGTGGCCCGCACGGGTCTCGCCGCCGTGAGGGCGCTATCGATCGGCGCAGCGCCTGGGCCTGGCGCGCCGCGGGTGGCAGGCTGATGCCCAGCGCTGCGTCAACGCAAGCGCCTTGCGAGCCTTGCGGGATCAATCAATTCGGATGTGAAAGTTTATCCGAAGGTCTGCCAGGAGCGGGTCAAGTAGTCGGAAAGTGTCAAGGCAAGCAGAATCCCGAGCCAAAAAACCCCACCGGCAACGACTGCCCATGTGAGCCGGGTGCTATAGCGGACATGCATGAAGAACAGGACGACCAGCACCGCCTTGAACACGGCAATCGTCAGCGCGGCGATGGCATTGAGCGGACCGAGGTCGAAGAACGCGATCAGCACCGTCGCAAACGTGCAGAGCATCAGGATCGCGAAGATCGTGTAGTACACGCGGGTCGGAAGGATATGGTTAGTGGGCATGACGGCCGATGAGATAGAGAAGCGGGAACAGGAAGATCCAGACGATGTCGACGAAGTGCCAGTAGAGACCGCTGATCTCGATCGGGATGTAGTACTCCGCCGTAATCACGCCGCGAACGGACCACCACAGCATGAACGCCATGATGCCGAGGCCGATGATCATGTGCAGCGCATGTAATCCCGTCATCAGGAAGTACAGCGAGAAAAAGAGCTGCGCGTTGCGGAAGTACTTCGGCTCGAAGTCGTAGTTCAGGCCGGGGATGTGGCGCTCGACGAACTCCGTGTAGTACTCGAACGCCTTGATGCCGAGGAACACGCATCCGAGCGCCATGGTGAGCAGGAGGAACACAATCAGCAGCCGCCGCTGTCCCAACTGCGCCGCGTGCACGGCCAGCGCCATCGTCAGACTGCTCGTGATCAGCACGGCGGTGTTCACCGTGCCGGCCCACACGACGAGCTCGTGGCTCGCGGCGGCGAACGCGTCGGGATACGAGCTGCGGTACACCGTGTAGACCATGAACAGCCCGCCGAAGAACAGAATCTCGGTGGTGAGGAACGCCCACATGCCCAGCGTCGCGGCTTCCTTCTGCTGTTCGAGGTTGTCGAACTGATGCGCGAGCCCCGCCGGATGGTGATGCGCCGCTTCAGGCAACATCGGTCTCCACCGAGGCGGGATATTCGTACGCGTCCCACGTCACGCGCGGCGTCTCCGTGAAATTTTCCGTCGGCGGAGGCGACGACGTCGTCCACTCGAGCCCGACCGCGCCCCACGGGTTCGATCCGGCGAGGCGTCCGTAGCGCAGCGACCACATCAGGTACACCATCGGAATCAGGTAGCCGACGCCGAGGATCGATGCGCCGGCAGACGACAACACGTTGAGCACCTGAAATTCAGGCGGATATGCGTGATAGCGCCGCGGCATGCCGAGATAGCCGACCACGAACTGCGGGAAGAACGTGAGGTTGAAGCCGATGAAGATGATGCCGGCGCTCAGCTTCGCGAGCCCTTCGTTGTACAAGCGCCCGCTCATCTTCGGCCACCAGTAGTGCAGCCCGCCGAGATATCCCATGATCGTGCCGCCGACCATGATGTAGTGGAAGTGCGCGATGATGAAGTACGTGTCGGTCACGTGCACGTCGACGCCGATCGCCGCCAGGAACAATCCGGTGAGCCCTCCGATCGTGAACAGCCCGATGAAGCCGTACGCGTAGAGCATCGGCGTCTCCCACGACACCGCGCCCTGGTACATCGTCGCCGTCCAGTTGAAGACTTTCACCGCCGACGGAATTGCCACGAGAAAGCTGAGGATCGAAAAGATCAGCGCCGAGTAGACCGATTCGCCGGCCACGAACATGTGATGGCCCCACACAAGGAATCCAAGAACCGCGATGGCGAGGCTTGCGAACGCGACGAACGAGTAGCCGAAAACCGGCTTGCGGCAGCCGGCGGCGACGAGCTCGCTGACGACGCCCATCGCCGGCAGCACCATGATGTAGACCGCCGGGTGCGAGTAGAACCAGAAGAGATGCTGGAAGAGAACCGGGTCGCCGCCGACAGCCGGATTGAAGAAGCCGAAGTGGAAGACGCGCTCGGCCGCGACGAGGAGAATCGTGATGGCGATCACCGGTGTGCCGAGCACGTTGATCAGGCTCGTCGCGTAGGTCGACCACAGGAACAGCGGCATGCGGAACCACGTCATGCCAGGCGCGCGCATGCGGTGGATCGTGACGATGAAGTTGAGGCCGGTCAGGATCGACGAGAAGCCGGTGATGAAGATGCCGAGCGCCGCCGGAATGACGTTGGTCGTCGATGCGACGGTGCTGAACGGCGTGTAGAAGGTCCAGCCGGTATCGAGCCCGCCGCTGATGAGCGCATACAGCGTGAAGAGGCCGCCGACGACGTAGATGTACCAGCTCAGAAGGTTGATCTTCGGAAACGCGAGATCCTTGGCGCCGATCATGATCGGCACCAGGAAGTTGCCGAGCACCGACGGAATGACGGGGATGAGGAAGAAGAACACCATCATCACGCCATGCATCGTGAACAGCTTGTTGTAGGTTTCGTCGGTCACCAGGTCGCCGGGCGGCGTGGCGAGCTCGAGCCGGATGAGCACCGCCATCGCGCCGCCGATGAAGAAGAAGAAGGTGACGCCGGCGAGGTACAACAGGGCGATGCGCTTGTGATCGCGCGTGAGCAGCCACGACCTGACGCCGTAGCCGTCGTTCAGGTAGTGACGCGGTGGAAGAAGGACGGTTGACATAAATGGTTACTTCGCCGTCACCTGCGGCTGCGCCTGCAGCGATTTCACGTACTCGATCAGCGCCAGCAGCTGTTCTTCGGTGACGAGCCCCTGAAAGGTCGGCATGATCGGCTGGAAGCCGGCGGTGATCTTCGCCGACGGCGTCAGAATGGATTCGCGCACGTACGCTTCGTCGACCGTCACCGTCTCGCCGCTCTGCAGCGTGACGGTCTTGCCGAAGAGCCCCTCCAGCATCGGCCCGCGGCCCTGCGCGTCGGGTCGATGACACGTGTTGCACGCGAGATCCTGAAACAACTTCGCGCCAGCCGACGCGAGCGAACCTTCGGCCGCCCCGCCGCTCAGCCACGTTTCGTACTCGTTCGGCTCCATCACGACGACTTCGCCGATCATCCCTGAATGGCGCGTGCCGCAATACTCGGCGCAGAACAGGTGATAGCGTCCGGGCCGGGTCGGCTGAAACCAGATCGTCACGTAGCGTCCCGGCAGCACGTCGGCCTTCACCCGAAAGGCGGGCACGAAGAAATCGTGGATGACGTCCTCCGACGTCGTGATCAGCTTCACCGCACGGCCGACGGGGACGTGCAGCTCGTTGATCTCGCGCTGGCCGTCGAGATGCTGGAACTTCCACATCCACTGCTTGCCGACGACGTAGATGTTCAGCGTTTCGTCCGGGGGGTGCGCCATCGCGAAGTAGACGCTCGCGCCCCATACGAAGATGACCATCGTGATCAGCAGCGGCACGACCGTCCAGGTGACTTCGAGCACCATGCCGCCATGGATGCGCGCGCCGACCGCGCTCGGCGAGCGGCGGTGGAATTTCACCGCGTAATAGACGATGAGGCCGGCAATCAGCAGCCCGAAGAAGATCGCGATCGCGAGCAGGAAGAAGTACAGCGCGTCGACGCGCGCCGCGATCGTCGAGGCGCGCTCAGGAAAGAGAGGCGGCACGCTTCTCCTTCCGCACCATGACGATGATGAACGAGACGAGCGCCAGCACCGTCGCCGCGCCGGCAATCCGGACGGCGCGCATGACGACGAAGCCGTAGCGGCCGGTCATCGGGTCGTAGTGATAGCAGTAGAGCAGCAGCGTATCGGCGGCGTTGCCGACGCTGCCGGCCGATGCCTCGACGAGCGCGTAGCGCAGATCGCGCGGGCCGTACTCGATGCCGAACAGATACCGCGAAAGGCGTCCGTCCGCCGTGAGCACGATGACGCCGGTCGGATGCGCGAACTGCTTCGTCTCCGCGTCCCACACGTAGCGGAAACCGGCGGCTTTCGTGAGCCGGTCGATCGACGGCTCATCGCCTGAGAGGAAGTGCCATGCCCGCGCCGCGCCGTCGCGCGTGTACCGCTCGAGGTACACGGCTTTCTTCGCGGATGCCGTCGCCGGCGTGTCGCGAGGATTGAAGCTGACAGTGACGATCTCGAAATCCTTTCCAGGCGCGAGCGAAAGAAGATTGAGCGCGGTCGACAGCCCGTTGATCACCTGCGTACAAAGCATCGGGCAGTCGTAGTACGCGAAGACCAGCACAACGGGACGGCTGCCGAAGTAATCAGCGAGTCGGACCGTGCGGCCGCTTTCGTCGCGGAACGGGACGTCGAGCGGCACGTACTGATCGAGGTTCTGATCGAACCCGATCTCGCGCAGCGGCCGCGGCATCGTCGACGACGTGATGCCGGGCTCGAGCTTGTAGCCCGCGGTGGGGGCGCCGGTCATCTGCGCCCGCAGCAGCGGCGCGTTCAACTCCAGCCACGCAAGCGCCACGAAAAACACGAAAGCACGAGAACGTCCAACGGGCCTCATCGGCGTTCCTGTCTCGCGGGCAGCCCGCGTTGCACGGTCAGTTTCATCGCCTCCTCGATCGGAATCCGCACCACCGACGCCTTCTTGTCGATCCATCCGTAGGTCTTGAGCACGTTCTCTTCCTGCGCGCGAAGGTCGGCGAGATCGGCGCGCGGGTTCGTCTGCAGGCGCGGCTCGGGCGGCAGGCGGTTCTCCTGCTGCGCGGCGAGCGGGAACTCGGGCGTCACCTTCCGGCTCTCGCGTGCCTCGAAGTACTGGAACAGCAGCCAGACGACGAAGGAGATGACGATACCGGCCACGGCGAGGCCGATGCCGAACCCGAAGATGGCGCGGATGTTGACGTCGCTCTCTTCGTGGCGAACGTCCGGGCTGTCGACGCGCGGGCTTTCCGCGTGGGCGCCGTGCGGAAGGTGAAGCTCGCTCATGGCTCGCTGGTGCGCGTCCTCGGCGGAGCGCCGCGCTCGATGATGCGGCCGAGCGCTTCGTCGAACTGCGGGTCGTGCACGGGCAGAATGGCGCGGCCGCGAAGCTGCCGCACGAAGCAGCCGAGCCACACCGCCGCCAGCGCGATCGGCAGCGCGACGTCCAGCCAGCTGATCGCGAGTCCCTGCATGTGAAATTCAGGCGCGATGAGCCAGAACAGATCGATCAGCCGGACGAACAGCACGCCGAGTGCGACCTTGACGAGCAGGTCCGGCGTGCGCTTGATCACCCGAGACAGTAGCAGCACGAACGGAACGGCGAAGTGAAACAGAACGAGCGCGACGCCGACGGCTCGCCAGCCGGTTTGGAGCCGGTGCTGGTACCACGCGATCTCCGCAGGCAGGTTCCCGGCCCAGATGATCAGGTACTGCGAGAACGAGAAGTAAGCCCACAGCATCACGAACGCGAGCATCAGGTTGCCGACGTCGTGGAAATGCGAAGCGACGATGATGCGATCGAGCGGAGCGCGCCGGCTGAGCCACACGATGGTGACGATGAGAAAGGCGAGCGCGGACAGCCCCTGGCCGCCCATGACGAGGACGCCGTAGATCGTCGAGTACCAGCGCGGTTCCAGCGACATCAGCCAGTCGAACGACGCGAACGTGATCGTGACGCCGTAGGCGACCAGGCCGCCGGCGCTCACGAGCTGCATCTTGCGCGCGATGCGCGGATCGGCGGTGCGGTCCTGTTCGGCCGACCAGCGATTGAGCACGTACGAGAGCGCGTTCCAGACGGCGAAGTACAGGATCGCGCGCACGATCCAGAACGGCGTATTCAGATACAGCTGCTTGTGCTGGAGCGCTTCGTCGGCCGCCACGACGTCGGCGTGCGTCCAAATATAAAGATGCCGCGCGCCGACCACTATCGGCAGAAAAAGGGCCGTCATCACCGGCAGGACGCGCGCGGCGGCGCCAATCGGCCGGCGCAGCACGACACCCCACGCGCCGCCCGACAACTGGTGGACCATGCCGAGCGCCAGGCAGCCGAGCGTCACGCCGAGACACCACATGAACGCCATCAGATACGACTGCAGAAACTGATCGACGTTCACGAACAGCCCGATCGCCGACACGAGGGCGGCGACGGCGCCGACCGCGAAGGCGCGCCGTTGAACGCCGGCCAGCTCTGGAATCGCAACGTCAGCTGTCTCGTTTATTACCATCTCGCGGGGGTCATCTTCACGCGCGTGGGGCCCCTGTACCGTCGGGCTCAGAGCTGCCCCCGCTCGCCGTTCGCTCTCGTCTGGAACAGAACATCACCGAAGCTTGTCTCTGTCGGTTGGTGGAACATCATTGATGGTCGCGTGCTCGCTCAGCTGCAGAGCGCGCACGTAGGCGATGATGGCCCAGCGATCGTCCGGCCTGATTTGCGCCGCGTAGTCGGGCATCGCGCCGAAGCCGTTGGTGATCACGTCGAAGAAGTGGCCGACCGGCGCATCACGGAGGCGGTCCTGATGGTAGGTCGGCGGCCGACGGTACCCGCGGCGCACGATCATCCCGTCTCCCTGCCCGGTGCGGCCGTGGCACGGCGAGCAGTAAATGTCGAACCGCTCCTGGCCGCGCGACATGACCTTGCCGTCGATCAGAAACGGAAACATGTCCGCATCCTTCCCGTTCGCCTTCCCCGTGTAGAGCAACACGTCGTCGCGAAGCTGACCGCGCGCCACGGTGCCGGCGACGAGCGGCCGCGCCGATCGCGAATCGGAGAAGAAGGTCGATTGACGGAGCGGGACGAACTTCGGTTGATCGTGCATGTCCTGGCGGCAGCCGAGGACACAGAGAGGGCAGAGAACACAGAGACAGGCAAACCACAGAGACACAGTCGTGCAGAGGGCGGTTCGGCGGCCGGCCTGCTGCGCAGGCCGGCAAGTCGCTTCGCGACGCCGCCGAACCGCTCGGCGTTCCCAGACTGCGCTCGTCGACTTCGATTCGCCGTCTCTGGGTCTCCGCATCTCTGTGGTTGATTTGGTCTGTGTCTCTTCCAAGCTCTGTGTCCTCCCAATCTCAATCAGCGACAGTCGACACCTCGCGCGGATTCAACGTCTCGAGGAATCTTCGTGTCTGCTCGAGATCGAACTTCGGATCGGCGGCCTCGATGCACAGGAAGAACCTATTGCGGCTCGCCAGCGCGAATCGCGGCACGTTGAAGACCGGGTGATACGGCTGCGGCAGGCCGTTCAGCGCGAGCATGCCGAGCACGGCCGAGAGCGCGGCCGCGAGAATCGTGCACTCGAACGTCACCGGAATGAACGCCGGCCAGCTGTGTAACGGCTTGCCGCCGATGTTCAGCGGGTACGCGACTGCCGACATCCAATACTGCATTGCGTAGCCGCCGCCGCAGCCGAGCAGGCCGCCGATGAGCACGACGAGCGGCAGCCGCGTCGTGGGCGAACCGAGCGCGTGGTGCAGCTCCTCGATCGGGTATGGCGCATACCCGTCCATGCAGCTGTAGCCGTCCTGGCGCGCGCGCTGCGCCGCCGTGACGAGCGCGGCCGGATCGTCGAACTCCGCCATCAATCCGTAAATCGAAGAGCGTGTCGCCATCAAATCACCCGAATGTCGTCGTCGAGCCGCGCTTCGGGCAGGATCGCGCGCATCTCGGCGATCGAAATCATCGGCAGGAAGCGCAGGAACAGGAACAGCAGCGCGAGGAACAACCCGATAGTGCCGAAGTAGGTCGACCAGTCCCAGAACGTCGCGTTGAACATGCCCCACGACGAGGGCGCGAAGTCACGGTGCAGGCTCGTGACGATGATGATGAAGCGCTCCAGCCACATGCCGACGTTGACGATCAGCGCGATGATGAACAGCACGACCACGTTCGTGCGGACGCGCCTGATCCACAGCGACTGCACGAGCACGATGTTGCACGCCAGCAGTCCCCAATAGAATGGCCAGTACGGACCGGTGAAGCGGTTGAGCGGCACGAACGATTCGAATTTGTCGGCGCTGTACCAGGCCATGAATGCCTCGACGCCGTAGCCGTACGCGACGATCAGCCCGGTGACGAGCATCACCTTCGCCATGTTCTGGATGTGGCGCATGGTGATGAAGTCCTCGAGCCCGTACACCGCGCGGATCGGAATCGCCAGCGTCAGCACCATCGCGAAGCCGGAGTAGATGGCGCCGGCGACGAAGTAAGGCGGGAAGATCGTCGTGTGCCAGCCGGGCAGGATCGAGATCGCGAAGTCGAAGCTCACCACCGTGTGGACCGAGACGACGAGCGGCGTCGCGAGGCCCGCGAGCAGCAGATACGCCGTCTCGTAGCGGTGCCAGTGGTGCGACGAGCCGCGCCAACCCATGGCGAGCATGCCGTAGATGACGCGCCCGGCTCTCGATTGCGATCGGTCGCGAAGCGTCGCGAGATCGGGGATGAGTCCCACGAACCAGAACAGCGCCGACACCGTCGCATAGGTCGACACGGCGAACACGTCCCAGATCAACGGGCTCCGGAACTGCGGCCAGACGTTCATGGTGTTCGGATACGGGATCAGCCAGTACGCGAGCCACGGCCGTCCCGTGTGGAAGAGCGGGAAGATGCCGGCGCACGCCACCGCGAAGAGCGTCATCGCTTCGGCGAACCGATTGATCGACGTCCGCCACGTCTGCTTGAGCAGCAGCAGAATCGCGGAGATCAGCGTGCCGGCGTGGCCGATGCCGATCCACCACACGAAGTTCGTGATGTCGAACGCCCAGCCGACAGGGATGTTGTTGCCCCAGATGCCGATGCCCTTCACGACGAGATAGGTCAGCGACATCATGAGCAGGAACGTGAACATCGAGGCGAGGCCGAATCCGAGCCACCAGCCGAGCGGCGTCTTCCGCGTGAGGACGATCGAGCTGATCTTGTCGGTGACCGTCCCGAACGTGTGCCCCGGCGCGATCACGGGCGGCGTGGCCGGGACCTTGTGGATGGCCTCGGGACCTTCGGACGGCGGGGCGAGCGGGTTCAGTGGATCCATGTACGTGACGACACGGAGTTGGCGGCAGGACACGGAGACGAATCAACCACAGAGACACAGAGACACGGAGAAACTCGAGCGCGCAGCAGCAGCATTCGCTCGCGGGGCGGCATCATGACATTGGCATCGGCAGATGCGGAGCGCACAGCCGGTGAACGCCGATCGATTCGACGGGCGCCGCGAAGCGGCGGCGTCGGTCCGCACGATGGCCGGCTACGCCGGCCATCCCGTCGAATCGAGGCGCTCCGCGTCTCGGTGTCTCTGTGGTTGATCTTCGGCTGTGCGCTTGGCATTCCCTGTACCGTCAGCTCTCCAACTCCGGATTCACATTCCTCACGGCGCCGAGATACGTCGTGCGCGGACGCGTGTTCAGCTCGCCGAGCAGCGCGTAGTTGCGCTCCTGTCGCTGCAGCTTCGCGACGCGGCTGTTCGGATCGTTGAGATCGCCGAACACAATCGCGTTGGCGGGACACGCCTGCTGACACGCGGTCTGGATCTCGCCGTCCGCGATGCGGCGATCCTGTTTCTCCGATTCGATCTTCGCGGCGTTGATCCGCTGCACGCAGTACGTGCACTTCTCCATGACGCCGCGGCTCCGGACGCTGACGTCAGGATTGCGTCCGAGCTTCAGACTCGGCGTGTCCCAGTCCTGATAGAGCAGGAAATTGAACCGGCGCACTTTGTACGGACAGTTGTTCGAACAGTACCGCGTGCCGACGCACCGGTTGTAGACCATGTCGTTCAGCCCTTCATGGCTGTGCACGGTCGCCCCGACGGGGCACACGACTTCGCACGGCGCGTTCTCGCACTGCATGCACGGCACCGGCTGGAAGTAGGTCTCGGGATTGTCGGCCGGCCCGCGGTAGTACGTGTCGACGCGCAGCCAGTGCATCTCGCGCCCGCGCAGCACCTGATCCTTGCCGACCACCGCGATGTTGTTCTCGGCCTGGCAGCCGACGACGCACGCGTTGCAGCCGATGCAGGCGTTGACGTCGATGGCCATGCCCCACTTGTAGCCTTCGTACCGGTAATCCGGATACAGCGTGATGGTTCGCGGCGGAGTGGCTTCTATTCCAGGGTGCTCGCGGATCGACCTGGGATCGCGCGCGTACTCGTCACGCGTGACCGCGCGAATCAGATCGCGCCCTTCCATCAGGTGGTGATACTGCGTGCACGCGAGCGAAAACGTGTCGCCCGTCCGCGCCAGCTCGGCGCCGCCGGCGAACAGACGCGCGTCGGCGGTGCGCAGCGCGTTGGCGTTGAAGCCGGCGCCCGTGCCGATGCGGCCGGCGCGCGTCCGGCCGTAGCCTGTAAATAGAGTCGCGCAGTCGTCGGCGTGGCCGGCGACGGCGAACATCGGTCCGCGCACCGTCCGGCCGCCGTAGCGGACCTCGAGCACGTCGCTGACGACCTGTCCGTGCTCGCCGCCCGTGAAGGCCGGAGCCTGGTGTCCGCTGATCTTCGCCGCCGTCGCAGGACTGATGATGACCGCGTTGTCCCAGGTCAGCTTCGTGATCGGCTTCGGCAGCTCCTGCAGCCAGCCGTTGTTCGCGAAGCGGCCGTCGAGGATCGACGGATCGTTTCGGAACGAAATTTCGAATCCTTCGGCTGGGGGCTGGGGGCTGGGGGCTGGACGCGACGGCGTCACGCTGACGTTCCTTGGCGCGAACGCCGTGTCCGGAATCACGCCGTCGTGCAGCCAGCGGCGCCACGCGGAATCGTCTTTGGGATCGACCTTCCAGAGCTCGCGAACGAGGTCGTAGCCCGACCGCTCCGGCCGGTCGCTCATCGCGGCGAGCACTTCGTGCGCGCTCTTGCCGCCGTAGAGCGGGGCGATCAGCGGCTGGACGATCGACGCTGTGCCGTCGTACGCGCGCGCGTCGCTCCACGCCTCCAGGAAATGCGCTTCAGGAATCTGCCAGTGGCACAGCTCAGACGTCTCGTCGTCGTACAGGCTCAGATGCGCGCGAAGCTGCACCTTGCCCATCGCGCTCGCAAAGGCGAGATCGACGGGCGCCGTGTACACCGGATTGCCGCCGATAATGACGAGCAGATCCACCTTGCCGGCGTTCATGTCGGCGACGAGATCGCGGATCGACGCGAGCTGGTCGACCGGCTCGGCTTCGGCGGTTTGCATATAGACGACCGTGCGGCCGGCGTTGCCGAGCGCGCCGTTCATCGCGTGCGCGAGCGCGTGGACCACCGCGGGTTGCGAGTCGCCGGCGATCACGACTGACCGGCCGCGGTGATCGCGCAGATCTTTCGCGACCGCGTCGATCCATTTCTGGACAGCAGGCGCGCCGAAGCCTTGCGAAGGCGGCTGCGCTACATTTCCCTCTCCCGCCCCGCCAGCCCCCACGGCCCCGGCGATAGCGAGGGCCACGCGCGCGATCTCGCTCGGCTTGAGCGGCAGACGATGATCCGCGCGAGCGCCAGTGGATGTCGGCATCGTCTCGACCGCGTAGAGACGATTCATGCGCTCGGGCTGCTCGGGGTTGCGGCGCGCGGCGAAATCGCGTGCGTAGCGGAGGCTGCCGCGGCCGCAGCCGAGGAAATCGGCGTCGAGCGCGACGATCACGTCGGCCTGGTCGAGGCGGTACTGCGCGTCGACGTACTCGTTGAATGCGAGCTTCGCGCCGGCGCGCGCGCTGTCGGCGCTCGCCGGATCCCACTGATGCCATTTCGCCGACGGGAAGCGGGCGAGCAGATCGCGGATCTGCGCGGCGAGCGTCGGTGAGTTCACCGATTCCGTGAGGATTCGCAGCCCGGATCCTCTGAGCGGCGCCTGCGCCGTCAACGCCGCGCGGATCGCGCCGAGGAACGCGGCCCACGGGCGAATCTCGCCGAGGTTGGTGAGCGTCTGCGATCGATCCGGATCGTAGAGGCCGAGAATCGCCGCCTGCGCGTACACGTCCGTCGCGCCGAGGCTTCCGGGGTGCAGCGGATTGCCTTCGACCTTCGTCGGCCGCCCTTCGTGGCTCTCGACGAGCAGGCCCGTCGCGACGCCGCCCAGCGGCATCGCGGTCGCGAAGAACAGCGGCCGCCCGGGGATCAACTCCTCGGGCTGCCGAACGTAGGGAACGATCGTCTCTGCCGGCTGCCGCGTGCACGCGGTCACGCCGGCCAGCGCGAGCGACGCGCCCATCAACTTGAGAAACGTTCTGCGTTCGACCGGATCGGCGATCGCCTCGATCTGCGACGGGAACTCGCGGTAAAGCCGCTGCTGAAATGCCGGATCGCTCGCGCGTTCGTCGAGCGTTCTCCAGAACGATCCGTGTCGGGATTCGGGATTTGGGATTCGTGATTCGTCGGGCAGGTCTCGATTGCGGGATTCGGGATTGGGGACTCGGGATTCGCGGGGCAAGCCTCGATTGCTGGATTGCGCGTCGCGAATCCCCAACGAATCCCGAATCCCCAATCCCGAATCCCGAATCTTGAGCGAATCCCGAATCCCGAATCCCGAGTCCCGAGGAGTGTCAGCGCTCATCGATGGCACGTCGAGCAGCTCGTCAGCTTCTGGATTTGGTACTCAGCGACCAGCGTCCGTCCGAGCTCGAGCTGATTGGCCGGCGCCGCGTAATCGACGCGGAAGACCGCGGCGCGCGGGCGCACGTAGCGTTCCGGATTGCGATGGCAGTCGAGGCACCATTCCATCTGGAGCGAGTTCTCCTGCCACATGAGCGGCATGCGGTCCACCTGGCCGTGGCAGGTCGTGCAGCCGATGCCTTTGTGCACGTGGATGCTGTGGTTGAAGTAGACGAAGTCGGGCAGGTCGTGCACGCGCGTCCACTCGATCGATCGCCCGCTGCGGAAGCTCTCGCGCACCGGTTCGAGGAACGGACTGTTCGCGAAGATTTGCGAGTGGCAGTTCATGCACGTCTTCGTCGGCGGGATGCCGGCGAACGACGACTCCTCGACCGAGGTGTGGCAGTAGCGGCAATCGATGCCGTTGCCGGCGACGTGGCGCTCGTGGCTGAACTGAATCGGCTGCTCGCGCGCGGTGCGCGCCTGCGTCACCCACGGCGATCGATTCACTTCGTCGAAGAGTCCGAGGAGCGCCGCGATGAAGAAGACGGCTCCGAAAATGCTGACCCGCGCGATCGTGTTCGCGCTTCGATGAAAGATCTGCGACATCGATCGAACGATGCGAAACTTCCCGAGCTTACTCCGTTTCCGTCGGCCTTCGCGACCCCCCTATCTCATCAAACGTCACGCGCCCCCCTACGGCTGGTCGGTCGTCGGCCGTCCGTCCTTGTTCGATTCCTCCGCCGGCGCTTTTTCGGGGGTGAACGGCCGCTTCGTCGCGTACTGCTCGAACCACGCGATCTCGGTGTTCAGCTTGAACAGCTGATGGCGCAGCTCGGCCCACACGTGCGGCTCGCGCGGCGCGACGTAGAGATGCGTCGGCACGCCGTTGGATTTCAGCGCGCGGTGCATCTCGATCGACTGCGGCATCGGCACGCGCGGATCGCGCTCGCCGACGAAGAAGATCGTCGGCGTCTTCACGTTCGCGATGTCCTTGAGCGGCGAGTTGTTCCAGTAGGCCTCGATCGGCGCGTTCTTCTGCCACGGCGTGCCGCCGAACCACGGGGTCCGCATGAAGCGGATGTCGCTCTGCGCGTACATCGACGTCCAGTTGGCCGCGCCGGCGCCGCTCGACGCCGCCTTGAAGCGATCCGTGAAGGTGATGATCTTGTTCGTCATGTGTCCGCCGCCGCTCCACCCCATCTTCACCATCCGGTCCGGATCGGCGATGCCACGTCGGATCACCTCGTCGACGCCCGTCATCACGTCGAGATGCGCGTTCTGAAAGTAATGACCGACCATGTCACGCAGGAAGGCGTCGCCGTAGCCGGTCGATCCCCGGTAGTTCGGCTGCAGTGTGGCGTAGCCCTTGCCGGCCAGCACCTGAAATTCGTAGTTGGTGCTGCCGAGGCTGTATTTGTCGGCCGCCTGCGGTCCGCCGTGCGTCATCACCGCGAGCGGATACCTGCGTCCCGCCTGATAGTCGACCGGATAGGTGAGGACTCCTTCGACGGTCATGCCGTCGGCGCCTTTCCACTGAATGGCTTCCTGCTTTCCGAGCTTGAAGTCGCGTGTCACGTAGTCGAACACATGCGTGAGCCGTGACGGCTTCTGGTCGCCCACGCGCATCGTCCAGATCTCGTCGCTCGTCGAATCGCTGATGGTCATGGCCAGCCGATCGCCCGCCAGCGACCACGCGCCGATGTTTTGCCGGCCGTCGGTGAGCTGTGTCGGTTTGCCTCCTTCCGCGGGGACGCTGAAGATCTCTTCGTGGACGCCGAGGTTCGCGAGGAAGTAGATCGACTTGCCGTCCTTCGACCACGACGCGCGGTCGACGTCCAAGGACTCCGTTTCGCCGGCGACGACGCGGGCCGGACCTCCGGCGGCGGGCACGACGAACAGGCGGCCGTTGTAGTACGTGTCGAAGCGGGCGTTGGCCTGTGAGATGAAGAGCACGCGCGAGTCATCGGGCGACACGCGTGCGTTCGTTTCGGGAACGCCGTTGTTGGTCAGGCGGACTGCGCCCGATCCATCGGCGTTCGCGATCCACACCTCGCCGTCGGCCGACGATCCGAGGAGCGGCGTCGGCGCCCGGTGATACGCGATCTTCTTCCCGTCGTCGGACAGCTCGTACGAGGTGACGGAAAAATCACCGCCCGTAATCCGCGATTCCTCCTTCGTCGCAATCGTCACTTTCCAGATCTGCGTCTGCTTGTAGTTCTCGTCGTACGAATACGCGTCGTCTTTGGCTTTGTCGCGCGTGCGTTCGTCGGCGGTCTTCGGTTCCGGCGCCGAGAAGTACAGCGCCGTTCCATCACCGGACCACCGCACGTCCGACACGGCGCTCGCATGCGTCGTCAGCTGACGCGCTTCGCCGCCGTCGATCGGCAGGAGGTACAGCTGTGCGAACTCGTTGTCGCCCCGCTTGGCCGTGAACGCGATCGTCTTGCCGTCCGGCGCCCAGCGCGGCGACGATTCGCTCTCGGTACCGAACGTCAGCTGCAGCGGCTGGCCGCCGTCGGTCGATACGCGCCAAACATGCGTGACGCGCCGATCGGCCTTCCAGTCGGCGTCCCCGCGGGTGAACAACACCGTGCGGCCGTCGGGCGAGATCTCGGGATCGCCGAGCCGCGGGAGGTTCAGCAGATCGACGATGCCCATCGGCCGCGGCGACTGCGCCCGCACGGCGATGCCGGCGGCGATGAGGACGGCGAGTACGACAATGATTCGATGAGCAGAACGCATTTTTCCTCCATCGGACGCTCGGCTGAAAGCCTCGCGCTACGCTGTGCCACGCTCGGCTGAAAGCCTCGCGCTACGCTGTGCCACGCTCGGCTGAAAGCCTCGCGCTACAGCGCGCCCGTAGGGCGAGCCTTTCAGGCGAGCCGCATTATGGCCGCGATCCCGCGAGTCGATTCACCCACTCCTGAATAGTCTCAGTCGCAGCCCCGGCGCCGAGCGCGGCGACCAGCAGCATGCGCGCTTTCAGGCCGTCGAGATCTTCGCCGCCGATGACGCCGACCTTTCGGGATTCCTGATCTACTTCGACGCGTCCGCCGCGCGTCCGCGTCGTGTACACCACCGCGACGTCTTTCGCTCTCGCTTCTTGTACCGCTTCGACGATTGCCGGCGGCACGTTACCGCGGCCGAACACTTCGACGACGATTCCCTTCGCTCCGGCAGCCGTCGCCGCGCGAATCAGATGACCGTCGCTGCCGGCGGTCAGGGTGATCAGATCGACATTCGGCTCGACGCGCGACGTCGCGATCGTCACGCGCGCCGCAGGACGGCGCGTCAGGATGACGTGTCCCGCATCGACGTAGCCAACGGACCCGGCCCACGGCGACTGAAACGCTTCGACGGCAATCGCGTGCGTCTTCCTCACGTAGCGCGCGCTGTGGATTTCGTCGTTCAGCGTGACGAGCACGCCGGTGCCGCGCGCGGTCGGCGACGCCGCGATGCGAAACGCGTTCAGCAGATTGCGCGGACCGTCGGTGTCGGTCTCGCGCGGCGGACGCTGCGCCGCCGCGAACACGACCGGCCGATCGCCAGCGAGCAGCAGGTCGACGAGAAATGCCGTTTCTTCGAGTGTGTCGGTGCCGTGCGTGACGACGATCCCGGCCAGCGCCGGATCTTTCGTGAACAGCTCGTTGATCCGCGATGCGAGCTTGAACTGCAGCTCGGGCGTCATGCGCGAGCTGCCCACTCGCGTCACGTCCTCCATAGACACAGCTGCGATCTGTTTCACGCCGGGCACGAGCGCGGTGACGCCGGCGGCGTCGAGCGGCTGCTGTCCGCCGGAAATCGTGCCGCCGGTCGCGAGCAGATGGACGCGTGGGAGTTCGGCCGCGGCGGCGGATGGCGCGGCGGCTCGAAGCGCGACGGCGAGCCAGACGACGCAGCTTGCCAGCGTCCGAAGCGGCTGATATAAGAGGCGGCACTTCATCGCCCCCGCGGCACTCATCCGTTCGGCATCTCCCGTTTCTTCGAGGAGGTCACGATGGTCCGCACACGAATCGCAATCGCCTGCCTCGTCATGCTGATTGCTGCGGCGATCGCCGAGGCCCAGACGGGCCAGGGCAGTTTACGCGGGTACATCAAGGATGAACAGGGCGGCGCGCTCCCGGGCGTGACGGTGACGGCGACCAGCCCCGCGCTGATTCAGCCGACGACGGCCACGACGGACGCCGAGGGCTATTACCGCCTTATCAATCTGCCGCCGGGAACATACGTGATCAAGGCGGAGCTGACCGGTTTTGCGCCGTACCGGCGCGAAGACGTCCTGCTTCGCGCCGGCGCGAACTTCCAGGTCGACGTGACGATGAAGATCGGCTCGCTGCAGGAGACGGTAACGGTCGCCGGCGAATCGCCGATGCTCGAGGTCAGCAAGCCGAGCAACGTGCTGAATATCTCCGGCGAGTTCCAGCGCGACATGCCGATTCAGGCGCGCCGAAACTGGAGCGATTTCCTGGAGATTACGCCGGGCGTCCACTCGCGGCCATTCGACGACGGCAGCGGCCGCATGGTGTATTTCGGTCACAGCACCGAGCACTTCGCCCATGTGATCCAGCTCGAAGGCGCCATCGCCTCGAATTACCAGGACGCACAGGTTACCTACGTTGCAATGGGCGCAGACATGATCGATGACGTACAGGTCAAGACAGGCGGCGTCGACGCGTCGGCGCCGATGGGCGTCGGTCTGAATATCAACGTCATCACGAAGAGCGGCGGCAATATGTTCAAGGGGTCCGCCGCGCTCGCGTATCAACCGGAGGACTGGAACGGCGACAACGCCAACAACTGTTCACCGAGCGCCGGCTGCAAGCCGTCGTCTTTGGCTGCCGCCGGCACATCCACCACTGCAATCGTCCGGCAGTTCGACGGCGGCGTCGGCGGGCCGATCAAGCGCGACAAAGTGTGGTTCTTCGGATCCGTTCGCCGCGCCGATCTCGAGGCCGGCATCAGCCGGACCTCTGACGAGGTCGGGCGACTGAAGGCGTTCTTCCCCAACGCCTCACTCTTCAACAACACGACCAAGAGCTGGCAGCCCTACGGGAAGGTGACCGCGAAGCTCACGCCGTCGCACGAGCTCGTCGGCTTCGTGCAGCAGGATCGACTCACCGCCACCGGCGACCGCGAGTACCACTACAGCCGCGCCGTCGTGTATTCCACCGGCGGTGGTTTGTACGGCGGCAAGATCACTTCGGTCTGGGGCCAGAAGGTGACGACGACCTTCCTCGCGTCGTACAACAACAAAGGCGGCTCCGATGCCAGCACGTTCGAGGGTCGGATTGGCTCCGGTCCGACGGTTACGATCCACCAAGGCGTCAACCTCCAGGGCGGACGCTTGGTTGGAACCGGCCGGCTGGTCTCTGGCGGAAATATCGACGACGGCTCCCCTGGCGCCGGGCAGGCGTCGATCTCATACCTGCCGTCATCGCAAATCACGCTGCGAGGCGATCTCACCTACTACAAGGAGGGCCTGGCGGGATCGCACGAGTTTCAGACAGGGTTCTTCGGCTCGCCGCGCAGCACATACGACACCGAGACGATCTATCTCAACGACGGCTTCATCCTCGAAGAACGGCGACAGGTGGATGCCAACGATCCCGGGAGAGGGACCGTGCCGTTCCATCGTCGCTTTGCCACACCGCTCGATCTCACAACCCGTCTTGCACGCGATCGCAACTTCGCGTTCTACGTCCAGGATAGTTGGAGGCCCACTGAAAGGCTCACCGCCAGTCTCGGTATCCGGTTCGACTGGGTGAAGCGCTACGACAAGATTTTCGACGTGACGCGCGAGAACGCACACGTCGTGCAGCCGCGGCTCGGATTCTCGTACCTCGTGACCGGTGACGCGAGAAACGTCCTGCGCGGCAGCTACGTTCGCGTCGGGGAGCAGATGATGGGGCGCGACGCCGTCACGCTGTTCGGCGCAGGCGGACGCGCCGGATTCGTCGACACGTACGATCTCGACGGCGACGGCGTGTTCGAAACCCGCTTCGACGATCCGGCGCGGACGGGATCGTTGGCGGCGTCCGAGTTCGCCCCGAATCTTCACCAGCCGTACGTGGACGAGTTCATCCTCGGCTATCGAAAACAGCTGCCGTATTCGATCGGTATCGACATCGCCGGGATCCATCGCGCCTACAAAGACACGTATGCCCGCATCGACATCAACGGCTTCTATCCAAGCGGCCCGAACCAGCCGTTCGGCGGTTTCGGCAAGGTGGATCCCACGCGCGGCATCGTGTTCCAGCAAACGAACAACTCATGGAGTCGCCTGAATTACACAGCGCTGGAGATCACGGCCACCAAGAATCTCACGCACGGCTTCCAGTTCATGGCGGGCATCAACCGGCAGTGGCAGCACATCAGCGGAGATTGGAACCCGACCGATCCCGCTCGTTTCATCCAGCCGTCGGCGTTTCCAAACGACCGATTGCTGTACATGCCACGCGGGAACAACGAGGAGAACAGCCTGCCAATCACGACTGGCACGACTGTGCACACGTACGGACCGACGTGGCAGAAGTACCGGCTGAACTTCGGCGGCTCTTGGATCGCGCCGTACGGTGTCGTCGTTGCCGCCAGCTACACCGTCGAGGCGGGTCCGTGGTCCGGCGCGATTGTCGACTTCATCACCGATCCGAACGATCCACGCAGGTTGGCGTTCGGGCCCGGCATCGTCGTGTCCTCGACCGGATTCCGGGCGTCGAATCCGCTGTCGACCGGCATGCGATTCGTGTATCCGACGAGGGGAGAGGGGCAGGTGATGGCGCCGGCGGTCAAGACGCTCGGTCTGAAGATTGGCAAGAAGCTCTCTCTTGGCGGCGGACGAAACATCGAGGTGGCGGCGAACATCTTCAACCTGCTGAACGCCGGCGATTTCACGCAGTACAACTACAACGGCGCCAACGAGGTGTTCAACCAGGCGAACTTCCTGCAGATGCGCAACCAGCAACCGGCCCGCGCGCTGCAGGTGACGTTCGTGTACCGGTTCTGAGGACGTGATGAGCGTTGTGAAGACCTGGCTTCGTGTCGTTCTCGTTCTGTGCGCCGGCGCCGCGAGCCACGCGGCGCTGGCGGCGGAGTACCCGGCGCCGACCGAGGCCGACTTCGTCGTGCGCAATTTCCGGTTCGGCACCGGTGAGATGCTGCCGGAGCTGAAGCTGCACTACCGCACGATCGGCACGCCTCGCCGCGACGCGGCCGGCGTCGTCCGAAACGCGGTCCTGATTCTGCACGGCACGGGCGGCAGCGGCGGCGGATTCCTGAACCAGACGTTCGCCGGCGGACTCTTCGGCGCGGGCCAGATGCTCGATGCGACGCGCTACTTCATCGTTCTTCCGGACGGCATCGGCCACGGCAGGTCGAGCAAGCCGAGCGAGGGGCTGCACGCGCGGTTTCCGAAGTACACGTACGACGACATGGTCCGCGCACAGCACGCGCTCCTGACCGACGGTTTGCGCGTGAATCATCTTCGGCTCGTGCTCGGCACGTCGATGGGCGCGATGCACTGCTGGGTGTGGGGTGAGATGTATCCCGACTTCGTCGACGCGCTCGTGCCGCTCGCGAGCGCGCCGACCGCGATCGCCGGACGCAACCGCGTGATGCGAACGATGATCATGGACAGCATCACCCGCGATCCGAATTACAGGAACGGCGAGTACACCGAGCAGCCGCGGCAGGGACTGACCGGCGCGATCAACCTGCTGATGATGATGACCAGCAGTCCGCTTCAGTGGCACAAGTCGGGCCCGACGCGCGATGCGGCCGACGAGTGGTACGAGAACCAGATCAAGTCGCGCCTCGCATCGACCGATGCGAACGACATGCTGTACCAGTACAACGCGTCGCGCGACTACGATCCCTCACCGAATCTCGACAGGATCACCGCTGCCGTGCTCGCGATCAACTCGGCCGACGACGTCGTGAACCCGCCGGAGCTCGGGCTGATGGAGAAGCTGATGCCGCGCGTGAAGCGCGGGCGGTATATCCTTATTCCAACCAGCGAGCAGACCCGCGGGCATGGCACGCATTCGCTGCCGGCGGTCTGGGGCAAGTACCTCGAACAGTTTCTGAAAGAAAACGAGGATGCACATTCGATTCGTTGATCGATCCGAACCGATGACTCATGTCTGACGACAGGAAGTATCGCCAGCGCGGCTACCAGGACTCGGGCCAGCGCGGGCCGAAGGGCCCGCGTCCGCCGAAGCCGCCGCAGGAGCGGGCACCGGGCCGTGTGCTGCAGGACGCGTCGGGTCCGAAGACGCCGAACCTCATGTCGGCGCACGAGGTGTTCCGCTGCGCGCGGTGCGGCAACCTGCTCGCCGTACCGGTGGCGGCGGACGCGAAATGCTCGCGCTGCGGCGTCGACATCCACAGCTGCATTCAGTGCGTCTCGTTCGACACGAGCGCGCGGTGGGAATGCGCGCAGAGCGCGAAGCTGCCGGCGCGCGTCGCGCCGAAAGACGAGCGCAACGATTGCGTGTTCTTCACGCCGCGCACGACTGTCGAGCGCCAGACGAGCACCCCCGGCGCGCCGAGCGGCGAGACGACGAGCGCCCGCAAAGCATTTGATGATTTGTTCAAGTGAGCAGCCCTGAAGGGCTGCACTACCGAAACAGTTCGCCGTCGAGGCGGTAGCGCAGGCCTTTAGGCCTGCCGGCGCGTCGCCAGCGCCCGGCTTGGCAACGAGCACCTAGCAACCAGCAACCGGCCCCGTCATAATCAGGAAATGGCCCTTCTGTCCCCGTCCGATCAGGCGAAGCTCCGCGAGGCATTCGCGGAGATGCGGCATTCGGTCAAGATTCTGTTCTTCACCCAGACGCTCGGCTGCGAGACATGCCCGCAGGCGCGTCAGATCATCGACGAGCTCCCGCCGCTGTCGGACAAGATCACCGTCGACGAAGTCAATCTCGTGCTCGACGCCGAGAAAGCGAAGCGATACGGCGTCGATCGCGTGCCGGCGCTCGCGCTGGTTGGCCCCGACGGCGACGGACAGGAGCGCGATTCGCGAATACGGTTCCTGGGCACGCCGGCGGGCTACGAATTCATGTCGCTCATCAACGCCGTGCTGCTCGTCGGCGGACGCGAGTCGAATCTCACCGAAAGCAACCGGAAGAAGATCGCCGCCGTCGCCACGCCGCTCACATTTCAGGTGTTCACGACGCCGACCTGACCGCATTGCCCGCGGGCGGTCAGCCTCGCGCACGAAATCGCCTTCGCCAACCCGAACATCACGGCGATTGCCGTCGAAGCGACGGAGTTCCCCGATCTGGCGCGCCGGTACACGGTGACCGGCGTGCCGAAGACGGTCGTGAACGATCAGGTGGAGATTCTCGGCGCGCTGCCGCAGGACGCGTTCATCGAACAGGCGCTCGGTCAATTTACAATTGACAATTCACAATTTACAAAGGGCTAGATTGTTAATTGTTCATTGATCGTGGTCGCATCAGCCAAAACAGCAGGCCGGCCACCGACCACGCGATGAAGGCGGTCCACTCAGCTCGGGTGAAGCTGCCGGGCACGTTCGGAACGACTTTCATCAGGACGATCGCGGCGGCGACCGCCGCGCCGGCCCACGCGAACAGCGCCGACTCGCTCGCCTCAGGGCCCGCGCTCCATTCACGCCGCCGCCGGCGAGCCAGATAGGCGGCGCACGCCGACAGCCAGCCGATGCCGACGGCGAGCGAGCCGACCTCGGTCACGGGCACGAGGAGCGCGTCGCCGAACATCGCCGCGGCGGCGGTCAGGACGCCCATCAACGAGACCGCGACGACCGGCGTGCCGAACGCCGCGTGCACGCGGCCGAGCGACGGGTGCACGAGATTGCGGCGGCCGATCGCGTACAGCATCCGCGTGGCGGCCACGAAGTTGCCGTTGAAGATTTTCAGCAGCGAGAGAAAGGCGCCGAACAGAATCAGCTGCGCGATGGCGTGCGAGCCGAACGTGCGCTCGAAGGCGACTTCGGTGCGCACGTGGCCGGAAACGATCTCCTGCCACGGGTATACGTACGTGACGACGCCGATGATGAGGACGTAGAAGACGAAGCCGGCGACGAGCGCGGCGTAGATCGCCTTCGTGAAGTTTGCCGGATCGAAACCGGGTTTGGCTTCCTCCGACCCCTTGGCGACCGACTCGAAGCCGGTCATGAAGTACGGCACGATCTGCAGTACCAGGAAGATCGACAGCCACGGTCCCGCCGATCCGCCCTGCGAGAAGAACGGCCGCATGTTGGCCGCCGACCCGCGGACGAAGCCGAGCGCGGTGAAGATCGCGAACGTCGCGAGAAGCCCGAAGGTCATGACGTCCTGGAACAGGCCGCTCGGTTTGATGCCGCGGTAGTTGACGTACGCGACAAGGACGGTCAGCGCGAGGCCGACGCCGAGCCGCGGCGCGTAGATCGGCGATCCGCCGACGACGTACAGCTGATACGTGTTCAGCGAGGGAAACACGCGCGCGAGGAGGTTGCCCGTCGCGACCGCCTCCCACGGGCAGACGATTGCGTACGACAGCACCATCGTCCAGCCGGCGGCAAAGCTGATGAAGGGCGGAAAGACGCCTTCGGTGTACGCGATCTCGGCGCCCGCATCGCGGATGCGTTGCACTAGGCGGCCGTAGGTGTGGGCGATTGGAAAGAGCAGGAGGCCGCCGACCAGGTAACCGAGCATGCCGCCGCCCGGCCCGCCGCGTGCCAGCCAGTCGTCCATCAGCACGAGCCAGCCGACGCCGATCATCGTGCCGAAGCCGAAGGTGAAGTACTCGACGGTGCTGAGCCCGCCGTGGAGCGCCGGTCTTGTCGCCGCGCGTGTCGCCATTCGCCGCCGCACTATAGATCACGATGCGTGGAAAAGAGGAAGACGACGGCGAGAAGCCGTAGAATTGCCGGCGATGAACAATCAGCCGCGCCCTTCGTTCAAGTCTCCGCGCTTCGCGCAGCCCGCGACGTTCATGCGCCTCCCTCACACCGACGATCTCGCCGGCGTCGACGTCGCGATCGTCGGCGTGCCGTACGACGGCGGCACGTCGTACCGGCCGGGCGCGCGGCTCGGGCCGCGCGAGGTTCGCCATCAGTCGTCGCTCATCCGCACCTACAACTCCTTCCAGAAGGTCGCCCCCTTCGATCGCCTCAACGTCGCCGACGCGGGCGACGTCGACCCGCCGCCGGTGAGCATCGAGAAGGCCTACGACGCGATCGACGCGCGCATCGGCCAGATCGCCGACGCCGGCGCGCGGCCGATCGTGGTCGGCGGCGACCACTCGATCACGCTGCCGGTTCTGCGCGCGCTCGCGCGTCGTCACGGCCAGCTCGGCCTCGTGCAGTTCGATGCGCACATCGACACGTGGGACGAGTACTTCGGCGGCAAGTACTTCCACGGCACGATGTTCCGGCGCGCGATCGAAGAGGGTCTCGTCGACGGCCGCCGGTTCGTGCAGGTGGGCATTCGCGGACCGATGTACGGCGAGGACGACTTCGACTTCCACCGCGAGCACGGCATCACCGTCGTCGACATCGATCAGGTGAAGGATCGCGGCGTCGCG
The DNA here is from genome assembly GCA_003222395.1 of Acidobacteriota bacterium. GTDB lineage: Bacteria > Acidobacteriota > Vicinamibacteria > Vicinamibacterales > CAVVIG01 > Gp6-AA45. Next base: position 333,560 of record QHWB01000031.1, on the reverse strand, counting down.
TGGACCATCGACGAGATCCGGCGCATCGTCACCGGTCCTGCGTACATGACGTTCGATATCGACGGCGTCGATCCGGCGTTCGCGCCCGGAACCGGTACGCCCGAGGTCGGCGGGTTGACGAGCCACGAAGCCATCCGCCTCGTTCGCGGGCTGCGCGGCCTGTCGCTCGTCGGCGGCGACATCGTCGAAGTGGCGCCGCTCTTCGACGGTCCGGGTCAGATCACGGCGGTGCTGGCGGCAAACGTGATGTTCGAGTTTCTCTGCGCTCTGGTGAGGTGACCGTATGCGGCACATCGTTCTGGGATCGCTGCTCCTGCTGTCGGCGGTCGGCCACGCGCAATCGCCCGCGGCGCAGAACGCCGCGAGCCCGCAGCGGACCGTCTGGTACTTCTACCGCGTGAAATGGGGATTCCAGGAAGAGTTTCAGTCGCTGTTCGCGCGCAATCACCTGCCGGTGCTGCGCGAGGAGATCAAGGGCGGCCGGCTCGTCGGCGTGAAGACGTTCGTCCCGACCTATCACGGCGACGGACGCGCCGACTGGACGTTCGCCGTGCAGATCGTGTTCAAGGATGCGGCGGCGATGACCGGGCCCTCGGGCGAGGAAGAAATCCAGAAGCGGCTCTATCCCGATCGGCAGAAGTTCCTCAAGGAAGAGCAGCGCCGGTTCGAGATCCTCGACGCGCACTGGGACGTGCCGCTCAACGAGCTGGATATGCGCTGATTCGTTACCGCTGATTACGTCCCGCGAGCGTGGCGATCGCGGCGATGAGCTCGACCGGATCGATCGGTTTCGCCAGGTGCATCTGAAAGCCGCTCTGAAACGCCTTCACGCGGTCTTCCGATCGCGCGTACGCAGTGAGCGCCGCGGCAGGAATGTGACGAAGCTCTCGATCCGGCAGCCGTCGGATCCGCGCGATCAGATCGAATCCATTGATGGTCGGCAGACCGAGGTCGGCGACGAGCACGTCGGGGCGCGCCGGCTCTATCCCGTCGAGGACTTCGCGAGCAGAGCCTGCCGTCGTCACGCGGGCGCCTGCCGTCTCGAGGATTTCGCGGATCAGCGTCAGCGCGTCGTGGTCGTCGTCGACGGCGAGCACGTGAATGCCGTCGAGCCGCGTCGAATAGTCCGGCATCGCGCTGCTGCTGGCGTGCGCGGCCGCGCGCGCTCGTTCCGGCGCCACGTCGGCGTGCGCGATCATCAGCGGCAGCCGGACGCGAAATGTCGCGCCCTGCCCCTGACCCGCGCTTTCCGGCGTCACCGTGCCGCCGTGCAGCTCCACCAGGTGACGAACGATGGCGAGGCCGAGGCCCAACCCGATGTGTTCGCGCGCCGTCCCGGCGTCGCCCTGACGGAAGCGTTCGAACACGAACGGCAGGAACTCCGCCTTGATGCCGGCCCCGGTATCGCTGACCACGATCTCGACGTGCGAATCGATGCGCTCGAGGACGACCTGGATCCGCCCGCCTTTCGGCGTGAACTTGACGGCGTTCGACACGAGATTCCACACGATCTGCTGCAGGCGATCCGGATCGCCGGAGATGGGGGAGGCCCGCGGATCGAGAATCGTGTGCACGCGCAGCTGTTTCGCATCCGCGGCCGGCGTGATGGTCTCGAGCGCGCTCTTGATTACTGCCGGCACGTCGACCGGTTGAATGTTGAGCCGAATCTTTCCCGTGATGATTCGAGAGACGTCGAGGATGTCTCCGACGATCTGCGTGAGCATGGTGGCGTTGCGCTCGACGGTGTCGAGCGCGCGCGCCTGCTTGCCCGGCTCGAGCATCCCCGATCGGATGAGGCGTGAGTAGCCGAGGATGGCGTTGAGCGGCGTGCGCAGCTCGTGTGAGAGCGTGGCGAGGAATTCGTCCTTCAACTGATTGGCGATCCGCGCGTCCCTGTAGGCCTGGGCGTTGTCGACGGCGACCGCCGCGCGCGCGGCGACGTCCTCGGCGAATTCGAGGTCGTCTTCGTTGTACTGCCGGCCCGAGCTGGCGGCGGTGGCGAACGTCAGCGCGCCGAGCGTGCGGCCGTGCGAGACCAGCGGCACGCACACATACGACATCAGCCCGAGGGAGCGCACGAGGTCGACGCGCTCCTGATCGCCCCGCGCCGCCGCGACGATCATCTCGTCGGTGATGAGCGGCACGAGCGCCGGCGTCGACGTCCGCACGACGCACGCCACGCTGTTGGGCGAGTTCGGATCCTCGTACCGGGCGCGCACCATTTTGGCGAGCTCCGCCTTTGCGGGATCGACGTGTGCCACCGCGAGCCGCTCGATGTTCCGCCCCTCGCCGACGACGTCGACGGCGCACCAGTCGGCGATGGTCGGGACCGCGAGGCTGGCGACGGTGGTCAGCGTCGCTTCGTAATCGAGCGATCGCGCGAGCACCTTTCCGGCCTCGCTCAGGAATGCGGCGCGCTCCGCCGCTCGCTTCGCCTGCGTCATGTCGCGCGCGATCTTCGACGCGCCGACGATGCGGCCGGCCGCGTCCCGGATCGGCGACACCGTCAGCGAGACGATGGCCTGCGACCCGTCCTTGCGGCAGCGCACGGTCTCGAAGTGGTCGACCGTTTCACCGCGCCGAATCCGACTCAGCACCTCGTCTTCTTCGCCCTGCCGATCCGCGGGAAGGATGATTCGGATGGATTGTCCGATGACTTCTTCGGCGGCGTAGCCGAACAGCCGTTCGGCGCCGCGATTCCACGACGTGATCGCGCCCGCGACGTCCTTGCTGATGATGGCGTCGTCGCTCGATTCGACGATGGAGGCCAGCAGGCGGCCGTTCCGTTCGTGCTGTCGCTGTTCGGTGATGTCGCGCGCGATTTTCGAGACGCCGGTGATGACGCCGGCGCGATCGCGAATCGGCGATGCCGTCAGGCCGACTTCGAGCAGCGAGCCGTCGCGCCGCCGGCGGACGGTTTCGTAGTGCTCGACGCCTTCACCGGCACGGATGCGCCGAACGACTTCGGCTTCTTCGGCTTCCTGCTCAGGCGGCACGATTATCGACAACGGCTGACCGATTGCCGTCGTCGACGGAAAGCCGAACAGACGCTCGGCCGCCTGATTCCACGTGGTGATCGTTCCGTCGAGGTCGATGCTGTAGATCGCCGCTTCGGAGGAATCGATGATCGCCGCGAGGCGGAGTAATGCCGCGTCGAGCAGTTCCTGAGCCACGCGCCGCTCGACCACCGCAAACGCTGCGCCAATCCGCCGCACCATTCGATACACTTGTAAGGAAAGGTTCCTGTTGATGATTCTGTCGAGCTTTCTCCTGCCACTCGTGTCGGCTCTCGTGATTTCTTCGGCTCAACCGGCGCAATCGTCTGCGCGCGCACGCATCGTCGCGCTTGGCGACAGCCTGACGTCGGGCCGCGGCATCGGCGTCGATAGCGCCTACCCGGCCGTCCTGCAACAGCGCCTCGACGCACAAGAACTCGAATTCACGATGGTGAATGCGGGCATCTCGGGCGATACCTCAGCCGGCGGCGTCCGGCGCCTCGAGCGCGCCCTCGACGGCGACGTTCGGGTGCTCATCGTCGCGCTGGGCGCGAACGACGGGCTGCGCGGGGTGCCGATCGCGCAGCTCGAGGCGAACCTGGGTCGCATCATCGAGACCGCGCAGGCGCGCGGCATCTCGGTGCTGCTGTGCGGGATGGAGGCGCTCCCGATTCACGGGTGGGACTATTCGGTCGCCTTCCACAACGCGTATCGCGAGCTCGCCGGGAAATATCAGGTGCCGCTGGTGCCGTTCATGCTGCTGAACGTGATCGGCAATCCCGAGATGATGCAGCCCGATCGAGCGCATCCCAACGCCGCGGGCGCGCGCGCGATCGCCGACAACATCTGGCCGTACCTCGACGATCTTCTGCAGTCGATCGCCGGTCGCCACGCTCACCCCGCCAGCAGATGATGCCGCCGCTGGTCTGACCTTCTGGTCTGACCACTTCGAGACGCCGCCGCGCGCAAGACTTTTTCCTCGCGTTCGCGGCCGCTGCACCTATACTGCGGGGTCAAACTGCGCTGGAGGAAACTGATGATCAATTTCTCGCCGCGCATCAGCGTGCAGATCCTCCTCGTTCTCGCCTGTCTCGTTTCTCCATCTGCGTGGTCGCAGGAGTTTCGCGCGACGGTGACGGGTCGCGTGGTCGATGCCGCGGGACTGCCGATTCCGGGCGTGACCGTGAGCGCCACCAATACGCAGACGAACGAGATCGCGACGGCCATCACGAGCGCCGACGGCGTCTACTCGCTCCCGTTTCTGAAGCCCGGCGTGTACACGCTTGCAGCCGAGCTCGAGGGATTCCGCAAGTGGACGCAGGAGCGCATGCAGCTCGAAGTGGGCCAGACGGTGACGCTCAACATGACGATGCAGGTCGGATCGATTTCCGAGACGGTGACCGTCATCGGAGAATCGCCGCTCATCGAGACGTCGAAGGCGGACCGCGGCATGGTCATCGACAACCAGCGCGTCACCGAGCTGCCGCTCAACGCCCGCAACCCGTTCATGCTGTCCTACCTCGCGCCGGGCATCACCTACAACGGTCCGGCGATCTACCAGCGGCCGTTCGACAACGGCGCCATCGCCGACTGGTCGATCAACGGCGGCCAGAACCGCAACAACGAGTTCCTGCTCGACGGCGCGCCGAACAACTCCATCCAGGGCGGCAACAACATCGCGTACGTGCCGCCGGTCGATTCGGTGCAGGAGTTCAAGATCGTCACCAACAGCTACGACGCGCAGTACGGGCGGACGGCCGGCGGCGTCATCAACGTCTCGTTGAAGTCCGGCACGAACACGTTTCATGGAGCCGCGTACGAGTTCGCGCGCCGAAAAGAGCTCGACTCGAACGAGTACTTCTTCAAGGTGAACGACCGCGAGAAGCCGGATCACAAGTTGGATCAATACGGCTTCCAGGTCGACGGCCCGGTCCAGATTCCGGGGCTGTACGACGGGCGCAACAAGACGTTCTTCATGTTCAACTACGAAGGCTACAAGGAAGCGACGCCCAACCCGGCGACCTACACGGTGCCCGATGCGGCGCAGCTTCGCGGCGACTTCAGCAACCTGCGGGACGCGCAGGGACGTCTCATCACCATTTACGATCCGGCGACCGGACGCCTGGAAAACGGACAGTGGATCCGCGATCCGTTCCCCGGCAACGTCATTCCCGCCAACCGCATCGACCCGATGGCGCAGCGGCTCTCGCAGTACTTCCTGCAGCCGAACGCCTCGGCGCCGGTCGGAAGCGATCCATGGCGCAACAACTTCGTCTTCGCGCCGAACCTGGCGTTCGACACCTTCCACAACGTCGCGATGAAGGTCGATCAGAACATCAGCAGCAAGACGAGGATGTTCGTGCGCTATGCCTACAACAAGCGGACCGAGCAGCGCAGCACGAACGGCATCACGAGCGGACCGGCACAGGACGGCCAGCTGCCGCTGTGGCGCATCAACCACACGGGCGTCGCCGACTGGGTTCGAACCGTGAGCTCGTCGTTCATCCTGAACGTTCGCGCCGGCCTCAATCAGTACCTCGAGCTCGCGCGGTCGGATCCGGGCCTGAATTCCAACCCCGCCGAGCTCGGCTTCCCCGCGTCGTTCGTCAATCAGCTTCCGAACAAGGTGTTTCCACGGCTGAATTTCGTGACGACGGCGAGCGCGCCGAGCGGCTTCGGCGCGTCAACCGGCGGGACGACCGAGTACCAGAACCTCGGACGCAACAGCCGCAACAGCGAGACGACGACGGGATTCAGCCTGCAACCGAACTTTTCGCTGGTGAAAGGCGCGCACAGCGTCCGCGGCGGCCTCGACATGCGGCTCACATGGTACACGCGCGAGATCAACTTCAATCTGTTCGTGATGACGTTCGACCGCCGGTTCACCCAGCGGGTCTTCAACGCGGCCGATGCGCTCAGCGGCAATTCCATCGCGTCGTTCCTGCTCGGCGCGCCGGCGTTCGGCATCGTCGAGAACAACTTCTATCCGACGTTCCGGTGGCGTTACGCGGCACCGTGGGTGCAGGACGACTGGAAGGTGACGGACCGGTTCACCGTGAATCTCGGATTCCGCTGGGACCTGAACACGCCGGTGTTCGAACGGGACGACCGGCTCAACTACGGGTTCGACACACAGACGATCAACCCCGCGTCGTCGCGGATCGACCAGCAGCAGTTCCCCGGCTATCAGGTGCGCGGTGGCCTCGGATTCGTCGACGTCGGCGGCAACCCGAAGTACCCGTACCAATGGGATCGAAACAACGTCCAGCCGCGCGTCGGGTTCGCCTATCTGCTCGGCGAGAAGACCGTCGTGCGCGGCGGCTATGGGCTCTATTACCTCAACGTCGTCAGCATCTCCGCGTCGAACGGCTTCGGTGTCCAGACACCGCTGATTACGTCGCTCGATGCCGACCGCACGTCGACGTTCGCGTTGTCGAATCCCTTCTCACAGGGCATCGCGCCAGCTCCGGGATCGTCGCAGGGGCTGCAGACGTTTCTCGGCCGCACTGTCGGTTTCTCGAATCCCGACTTCGTCAATCCGTACGTTCACCAGTTCTCGATCGGCGCGCAGCGCGAGCTGCCGTGGCGGACGACGATCGAGCTCTCCTACGTCGGCAGCCGCACGAGACAGGAGCAGAACCGCTGGGGAGGATTCAACGAGCCGCCGCTGTCGCTGCGCGATCGCTGCGATCCGACGAAAGGCGGCAGCGTCGCCTTCTGCAACGAGCTGCTGCCGAATCCCTTCTTCCAGGTGCCCGGCTTCGAAGGGACGGCGCGCTTCACGAGCCCGACGTTGTCGCGTTACGAGCTGAGCCGGCCGTTCCCGCAGTTCGGCAGCATCACGATGTTCGACCGCAACGACGGCCGGATTTGGTACAACTCGGCGCAGTTCGTCGCGAACAAGCGCGTGTCGACCGGCCTCACGCTCTCCGGCACCTACACGTTGTCGAAGATGATCGAGGAAAACGGCGGCGCGAATGATATCGGCGGGAACAACAACGTGAACCCGCTCATCACCGACGTCGATCGGATCGTCCAACGGTCGCCCTTCGAGAGCGATCGGCGTCACCGCGTCACCGTGTCCGGGGTGTACCACCTGCCATTCGGACGCGAACAGAAGTTCCTGTCGACGTCGAGCTCGATCGTCAATGGCCTCGCCGCGGGCTGGGAAGTCGCGGGCATGTGGCTGTTCAACAGCGGCCGGCCGTGGGGCCTGCCGCAGAACGTCATTTACGTGAAGGACGCGGCGATCGACAACGTCGACTTCGACGCGGGGGTGATTCGCGCGGTCAGGCCGTGCGTGGCGCAGATGAGCGATGCGGGCGTCGTCACCATGCTCAGCTACTCGGTGGCCGCCGGCTGCACGGAGCCGAACTTCATCATCAAGCCGAATTACACCGGCACGTACGTGAACTTCCGCGACAACGGCATCCGTCGGCCGCCGTTCTATCAGTTCGACATCAACTTCGCCAAGACAACGCAGTTGACGCGCAGCGTGCGGCTGCAGCTCCGGTTCGAGCTGTACAACGTGCTGAACCAGGTGATCTACGACGAGCGCCAGTACGAGAACAATCCGACCAACTCACTGTTCGGAACGATCGATCGGACGGTCGTGCGCCAGTCGAACTTCCCGCGGTACGGCCAGCTTGGCATCAAGCTGCTATTTTGAACGATGAAGTTTGGATAAGCCACGGAGACAGAGGCCCAGCGGCCTGCTCCGCAGGCCGCCGCCGTCGACCCGGTCGGCGTTCACTTTGCCGTACTCATACTGGCGATCTCTGCGTTTGCTTTGCTTTTCTCAGTGTCTCTGTGTCTCCGTGGCTAATCCTTGCTCTGTGTCTCGATGTTCTCTGTGGCTAAGAACTTCTGCATTGCTGTTTCGCTTGTCTTCGCGATCGGGGCGACGCTAAGCGCCGACTCCGTTATTCGCGAGATCCGGTGGGATGATCTCGCCCGGCCGCTCCAGCAGATCCTCGAAGCCCACGGGCTCAGCGGACCGACCTTTACCGCCTACATCGGCAGTGTCCGCGAACGAAACCAGAAGCGGGTCCGGGAAGGCGAGCTCGATCACCTCGTTTACTACACGCTGCAGTCGGCGTCGTTCACGAGCCTGCCGGCGATCGAACCGGCGCTGAGCGCGAAGGCGTTCATCGACCGGCGGTCGATTCCTCCTGACGTCGCGGCACGCGTCGACGCGCTCCTCAAGGCGATCGACGGCGGCGATCCGAGCCCGCGCCTCTCATACTTCCGGGAGATCGCGGCGCGGGCATATCCCGATCGCGCGACGCGGCGATCCTCGATCCTCGGCGAGTACGCGCGCGCGATGCGGTTCCTCTACGACAAGGAATTCGTCGCGGCTGCGGATGCTGACGCCGCGGCGGCGACCGGTCTGCTGTACCAACAACGCGGGCTGAGCACCGACACGTCGGTCGAGGCCGGATACCTCGTCGATCTGGAGCTGGCGACGCTGCGCGAGCTCGAGCCGCGCTGCCGCATTCGTGAAGTGCTCATCGTCGGACCGGGCCTCGACGTGGCGCCGCGCACGGGGCTGGTCGAGAGCGGAGAGCCGCAAAGCTATCAGCCGTTCGCGGTGATCGATTCGCTTCTCGGCCGCGGCCTGGCGGACCGCGCGACGCTCCACGTCACCGCCGCTGACATCAACGCGCACGTCGTCGACTGGGTGCGCGGCTCGCGCGGCACGCGGCCACACCTGATGCTCGTCAGCGGCGTCCGCGAGACCGATCGCGTCCGATTCACCGACGACTACCGCAGCTATTTCGAGAGGCTGGGACGTTCGATTGGTGTCGAGGCCGCCCGTACCGCCGCGCCGGGACATCTGGCGAAGACGATCGATCTGTCCGCAGGAATCACCGATGCCGTCGACGCGGCAACGCTCGACGCGGTCGTCGATCGACTCGATCGAAAGTTCGATCTCGTCGTCGTCACCAACGTCTTTCCGTATCTGACGGACGCCGATCTGTCGCTTGCGCTCGCCAACATCGCGCTGATGCTGGCGCCCGATGGCATACTGCTGCACAACGAGCCGCGTCCCCTCGCCGCCGCGGCCGGCCGCGCCGCGGGTCTGTCGCCGATTCACTCGCGCTCGGCCATCGTCGCCACGGTCGAGGGCGGCCGATCGCCGCTGTACGATGCGATATGGATGTTTCGCGCCCGCTGATCCGCACCGGCTTCGCCCTTCTCGCCGCCGTCGCTTTCTGTGTCCCGCACAACGTTCGGCTGCACGGCGATTCTCCGATTCGCTACCGCTTCTCGTTTCCCCAGCCCCAGCATCGGTGGATGCAGGTCGAGGCGACGTTTCCGGATCTCGAATCGGGCACGCTCGAGCTGAGGATGAGCCGATCGTCGCCCGGCCGCTATTCGCTTCATGATTTCGCGAAGAACGTGTACGACGTCGGCGCGGTCGGCGCCGACGGTCGCGGGATACAGCCGACGAGGCCCGACCCGTACGGATGGAATGTCGCGGGACACGGCGGCAGCGTGACGGTGGGCTACAAGGTGTACGGCGATCGCGTCGACGGCACGTATCTCGCCGTCGACGAAACGCACGCGCACATCAACATGCCGGCGGCCATCATGTGGGCGCACGGCCTCGACGATCGTCCCGCGACGCTCACGTTCGAGGAGCCCGCCGGCATGCGCTGGCAGGTCGCCACGCAGCTGCACGCCTCGTCGTCTCCGCTCGAGTTCACCGCGCCCAATCTTCAGTACCTGATGGACAGCCCGGTGGAGTTCGGCCCGGTCAGCGTTCGGCAGTTCACCGCGGGCGGGCGAACGTTCCGCTTCTCGCTGCACCACACGGGGACCGACGCCGAGCTCGATGGCTACGTGAAGGACGTCGAGAAGATCGTTCGGCAGGAAGGCGCGATCTTCGGCGAGTACCCGCAGTACGAGCCGGGATACTACACGTTTCTCGCCGACTATGTGCCGTGGGCGAGCGGTGACGGGATGGAGCATCGCAACAGCACCGTCATGACCTCGTCGGGGTCGATCGGCAGCTCGCGCACGGGGCTTCTCGAAACCGTGGCGCACGAATTCTTTCACTGCTGGAACGTCGAACGGATTCGTCCGTCAGGGCTCGAGCCGTTCGATTTCGATCGCGCGAACCTGTCCGATTCCCTGTGGCTCGCGGAAGGCTTCACGCAGTACTACGGACCGCTGGCGATGCAGCGCGCGCAGCTGGTCGACGTCGCCGCGACGGCCGCCATCGTCGGTGGCCTGGTCGACACGGTCGTGAACGATCCCGGCCGCGGCGTTCGATCCGCCGTCGAGATGAGCCGCATGGCGCCGTTCATCGACGGTGGCCGGACCGTCGATCGCACCAACTGGGCGAACACCGTCATCTCGTACTATCCGTTCGGGGGCGCCATCGCACTCGCACTCGATCTTTCGCTGCGCGATCGCAGCGACGGCCGCGTGTCGCTCGACGACTTCATGCGGGCCATGTGGCAGAAGTTCGGCCGGCCCGGCGGCGCGCGCGAAGGCTACGTCGATCGCCCGTACTCGCTGGCCGACGCCGAGGAAACGCTCGCCGGCGTCAGCGGCGATCGCGCCTTCGCGCGCGAGTTCTTCGCGAAGTACATCGAGGGACGCGACGTCGCGGACTACGAGCGGCTGCTCGGCCGCGCAGGAGTGACTCTTCGCAGGCGGAATGCCGGCCGCGCGTGGCTGGGCGACGTGAAATACGAGATGCGCAACGGCGCGCGCGTCGCCTCCATCGTCTCGCCGTCATGGCCGGTCTACGCAGCCGGACTCGAACAGGACGATGAGGTGACCGAAATCGATGGTCGTCCGATCCGATCGGAGAACGACGCGGCCGCCGCGTTGCAGCGGCACAGGCCGGGCGACCGCGTGCAGGTCGTCTTCGTCGATCGAACGCGCCTCACGCGTCGACCGACCGTGACGCTTGCCGAAGACCCACACCTCGAGGCCGTACCGATCGAAGCCGCCGGCGGAACGATGACGTCGGCGCAGCGCGCGTTCCGCGATCGATGGCTGCATAATTAGTCGTTGGTCGTTGGTCATTCCAGCAGCCAGCAACCAGTAATGGCAGTTCCCTGGCTCCGCATTCTCGACACGCTGATCGGCGTCACCGATCTGGCGCGCAGCCGCAGGATGCGATCGATGGCGTCGGAGAACGAGACGCTGCAGCAGGCCGATCCCGGGCGGGCGCTCGGCGGCCTCGAAACGCGCCTTGCGGGCGTCGTCGTGGCGGCGCTCAAGGAGGCGTTCGACCGCGACACGCGGCGGCTGGAGCTCGAGCGCGAGCAGCTCGAGGCGGAGCGCAACCGCGCCGAGCGCGCGCTGCAGCTCGAGCTGCTGCGGCAGGCCGGCGATCGCGAAATCGGACGGCTGCGCCTGCTGGCCGGCGTCGCCGTGGCGAGCTGGCTCGGGACGTTGTTCTTCGCGACGCGGCTCACCGGCGGCAGCGTCGGCGCCCGCGTCGCGCTCGGCGCCGGATGGCTGCTGCTGCTCGCCGCGATCGGCGCCTCGTTCAGCGCTCAGTCGACCATTGCGTATGCGATGGAACGCGAACGCGATCCTCGCGCTGCCAGCGTCGCCGGCACGCTCACGCTCTGGTTGATCATCGTCGCGCTTGCGGTAATCGGCATCGCTGTGCTGGTGTGACGCGCCATCAGTCTGCGACGTTCTGTTCTGGATACGCCCGAGCGCAGCGCCCGCGGCTTGCGCGGCAGCCTTGAGCCGTTGCGAGGCGCGTATGCGCCGAGCAACAGCGGCGGGGTGAGTCTCCGCCGCGGAAAGAAAAGCGGGGCCGCCCCCGCGCGACTGAGAGAATGTTCGTCATCATCGCCGTGGAAAGAGGACACCAGGCGCGAGCTTGTAGTCCGGATCCAACGTTTCTTTTACGGCTCGCATCTCGGCCACGCCGCGGTCGCCGTAGAGCTCGCCAAGCAACGCCTGCTTCACCGGATTCCGGCCGACGCCGTGCTCGGCCAAAGGCGATCCACCCATGGCAATGACCGCGCGGCCGAACGTCATGATGGCGTCCTTGCCCGATTCGACGTCCGAGTACGATCGCGGCAAAACGTTCGGGTGAAGATTCCCGTCCGAAATGTGTCCCCACACGGCTGCGTCGAGTCGACGCCTCGCGAACTCCTCGTCGTACATCGTCATCAGATCGCCGACCCGATCGAAGGGAACGACCATATCGGCCGCGGTCTTCGCGATGAGCGGATCGATGGCGTGCTTCGCGCGGCCGACGCGCGCGTTGACCGACGCCGGCACCGCCTCGCGGACCGCCAGCAGCTGCTCCGCGCGGGCGGAATCGCCGGGCACCGCAATTTCCACGCGCTCGAGCACGCCCGCCTCGTCGAGCATCCGGCACAGGCGGACGAGCGGCGTATCGGGCGGCGACCCGTCATGCGCACGGCCGATCTCGTCGAACGCCTGCTCGGCGTCCGTGCCCGCAGGGAGCTCGAGCGTGACGAGCAGCGCGATCGCCGAATCGTCCGGAATCGGCACGCCGAGCTGACGATCGACGCCGTCTTCTCGAAGGATGGAGAGACAGCGCGCGTCCATGTGCTCGATCGCGGAGACGGCGACGGCGTGCGACGCGCGACGCAGGCCTGCCACGAACGCGAGCGCCGCCGATCGATCGGCGAACGTCACGAACGCATGGCATAACGCGGGACGCCGAGGCAGAACGCGCAGCGTGACCTCGGTGATGACGCCGAGCGTTCCTTCCGATCCGATGAAGAGATCGATGAGGTCCATGCCGGCCGCCGCGAAATAACCGGCCGAATTCTTCGGCACTGCCGGCATCCGGTAGGTGGGCACCGGCACCAGGCTGGAGGCCTTCACGCCGCCGCGTTCGATCCGACGCGCGTCGCCGCTGGCGAGCACGACGGTCATCGCACGCACCCAGTCGCGCGTCGTGCCGTACTTGAAGGTGGCGGCGCCGGCTGCGTTGGTGGCCACCGTGCCGCCGACGAACGCGCCGGTGAACGTCGGCGCAGGCGGATAGTACTTGCCTACCGCCCGGAGCGCCGCATCGAGATCCGCGAGCGTCACGCCCGCCTGCACGCGCGCCCAATCCGATCCGATTTCGAGGATGCGATTGAGCCGCGAGGTGCCGAGCAGCACCTCGCCCATCGGCGTCGCGCCGCCGGTGAGCGACGATTGCGCGCCGATTGGCAGCACCGCGCTCGCCGATCGCAGAACGTCGGCGACCTCCGATTCACTCGACGGCGAGGCGATTCCCGCCGCGTGCCCGCCTGGAAAGTGGGCCGCGTCCTCGAGAAACGCAGAGAGCACGTCCGGATCGCGCCGAATCAACAATGTGATATGTCGTTATAGTAGACCCATGAAACACGCATGCTTGTCCCTCGCCGCTCTGCTGCTGCTCGCGCCCGCCGCGTCCGCGCAGGTCGACGCGCCCCGTATCACCCAGCAGGACTTCAAGAAGCTCGTCGCGTCGAACAACGTGCTCATCGTCGACACGCGCAACGTCGACGCATACGAGATCTCGCACATCCCGGGCGCGGTGCTGCTGCCGCTCGAAGGATTGATGACGTGGCCGGCTGAGTACGAGAAGGTCGCGCAGATGATCCAGAAGAGCCGGAAGCCGATCGTCACCTACTGTGCCTGACGCGACGAGTTCACGAGCGCCCGTGCGGCGCTCATGCTGCAGCAGCGCGGCGTGAAGAACGTGCGCGCCCTCCTCGGCGGATGGAATGAGTGGGTGAACGCGGGCAATCCTGTCACGAAGAGCAGGGGCACGTCGCAGAAGTAAGCTCTCCACCACGGAGGTCGTTCAGGACACGGAGGAACCGTGGTGGGCAGGTTGTATCGAAATCCACGCCAAGTAGCGTTCGAACGAAAGCAGGGCTCATGCTGTCCAGACGAACGATGCTTCTGACGCCGGTCGCGTTGGCTGCGGCGCGCGGCGCGCCGGCCGCGGCGTCGAAGATGACGCTCGCGATCCATCAGAACACGTCTTCGAGAGCGGGCTTCCGGCAGTCGCTCGAAGGCTGGTCGCGCGCGGGCATCCGGCAAGTCGAGATCGCCGGGAATCTTCTCGACGAGTTCTTGAAGACCGAATCGCTGGCGACAGCGCACCGGCTGCTCACCGACCTCGGACTGACGCCGGTATCGTGCAACGGCGGCGCGCTGCAGGGATTGTGGGAACAGAATCCGAACCGACCGGCCGCGCTCGACGCGTTGAAGAAGCGCTGCGAGATGTTCGCAACGCTCGGTCTGAAGCGCATTTACTCGACGACCGCTACGCCACAGCAGAAGGTCACCGCCGAGGACTACAAACCTGTTCCCGACAGCATGCGCGAAGTCGGAGAAATCGCCAGACAGTTCGACATGACGGCGATGGCCGAGTTCATACGCACGTCGCCGCTCATCTCCACGCTGCCGACGCTGCTGAAGATGACGCGCGCCGCCGGACATCCAAACATGCGTCCGATGCTCGACTGCTATCACTTCTGGTCCGGTCTCAACAAGCTCGAGGACCTGGATCTGCTCAAGCCGGGCGAGCTCGGTCACGTGCACTTCCAGGACGTGCCCGACATGCCGCGCGAGCTGCTGGACACCGTGACGCGCGTCATCCCCGGCGACGGCGTGTCGCCGCTGACGACGATTCTCCGGAAGCTCGCCGACAAGGGCTATACGGGTGCGCTGTCCGTCGAGCTCTTCCTGCCGAAATTCCAGCAAGGCGATCCGTTCGAGGTCGCGCGGGAGATCCGGCCGAAGGCGGAAGGGGTCATGCGGCAGGCGCGCGTGCTGTGATGGCTGGCATAGGACGGAGTCTGAAGTACGACGTCCGAAGTAACGAAGTACGAAGTAACGAAGTACGAAGCCGATCTTCCGACTTCGTACTTCGTACTTCGGACTTCTTCCGACTTCGGACTTCGTCCTTCGTGCTTGTACTTCTGCTCGTTCCGCTTCCGGCGTTCGCTCAATCGCCGGCGGCCGCGCTGCGTCCTGTCATCGTCCAGGGCGCGATGCAGATCGAGACGGAGAAGCTCGCCGGCCGGCTGGAACACGTCAAGGTCGAGCGCGTGGGCGACTGGACGTTCTGGAGCGGCACGATCGATGGCTATCCAGTCATTGTTTCGAAGACGCTGAAGGGGATGTCGAGCGCGGCGGCGGCAACCGTCCTCGCCGTCGAGCGATTCCGGCCGCTCGCGATCATCAATCAGGGCACCGCGGGCGGCCACGATCCGCGGCTCCGGCTGTACGACATCGTGCTCGGCACGAGCGCGGTGAATCTCGGCGCGTTCAGGAGCCGCTACCGCGCGGCGGGGTCCGGCAGCAATCCGCTCGACTGGAGGCCGATGGATCTCACCGCGGCGGACGGGAGCGCGGCCAACGATCCGAACGCGCGCCGCGCCGCGCGCTTCGAGGCCGACGGCCCGCTGCTCGACGCGGCCCGGAGCGTGACCAAAACCTACACGCGCGGAAAAGTCGTCGAGGGCGCGATTGGCTCGAGCGACATGTGGAACGACGAGGTCGATCTGATCGCGCGGTTCCACACGGAATTCGGGACCGCCGTCGAGGAAATGGAAACGGCCTCGGCCGCGCAGATCGCGAAGCTGTTGAGCGTGCCGTTCCTCGGCATCCGCGTCGTGTCCGACAACATCACGAACGGCGACGCGTACGATCCGAAGACCAGCGAAGCGTGCGAGGACTTCGTCTACGACGTCGTCAAGGCGTACGTCCGCACGCTGAAGCGATAGCGGCCCGCCGTCGCCCGAGTGTTTTGCCAGCGGCGAAGACGGCAAGGGCGAACGCGACCGCCGGCCTGTTCATTGCGAAAGCGCCTTGATCAGTCTGTACTGAAACTCGAGCCCTTCGAAGTACTGCCTGACGCCGATGCGCTCGTCGCGGCCGTGCGCGCGGTTGTCGTCGATCTCGTAGAAGATGCCTTCGATGCCGTAGGTCGGAATGGCAGCGTTCCTCAGGAAGAGACCGTCGGTCGCGCCGGTGCCCATCATCGGGACGACGATGACGCCGGGCCACATCGTCTTGGTCGTCGACTCGATCGCCGTCATCACCTCCGGCGTGAGCGGCGACGGCGCGCTCGGCGTGGCCTTGTCGACGAACGTGACGTTGATTTTCCGATCCGCGAGCGTCTCTTCGATCTTCTGCTTCACCGCCTCCGGCGCTTCGCCCGGCAGAATGCGGCAGTTCACGTTCGCGGCCGCGATCTGCGGGAGCGCGTTGTTCGCGTGTCCTCCTTCGAGCCTCGTCGCCACGCACGTCGTCCGCATCAGCGCGTTGAAGTACGAGGAGCCGGCCGACAACCGCGCGACGGCCTGCGGATCCGGCTCGGGCTGCGCGGCGGCGCGCATGTCGGCGGCGACCTGTGCGTCGCTCTGAAACGCCGCCATCCGTTCGAAGTACGTTCGCGTGACCTCGCCGAGGCGCGTCGGGAAGTCCAGACGTTCGAGCTTCGCGAGACCGTCGGCGAGATGGTAGATGGCGTTGTCTCGGATGGGCCGCGAGCTGTGCCCGCCCGGATTGCGCGACTCGAGCCGGAAGTCCTGATACACCTTCTCGCTCGCCTGCACTTCGTTGATCAGATACTTCCCGTTCTTCATCTGACCCGATCCGCCCTCGTTGAGCGCGAGCGCCGCGTCGACCAGCGTCCGGTGGTTCTTCACGAGCCAGTCGACGCCGTTGAAGCGGCCGCCCTCTTCGTCGGCGGTGAGCGCGAGGATCAGGTCGCGATTGGGCTTGAACCCTTCCTCCTTCAGTCGGATCAGATTCGCCGTGAGGATGGATGCCATCGCCTTGTCGTCGCTCGTGCCGCGGCCGTAGAAGAAGCCGTCCTTCTCGAGAAAGGCGAACGGATCGAACGACCAGTCCTCACGCTTCGCTTCGACGACGTCGAGATGCGCGAGGAGGAGCAACGGCCGCTTCGCGCCGCTGCCGCGCAGCCGGGCGACGACGTTGTGTTTCTTCGGATCCGGTCCGAGCACCTGAATGTCCGCCGCCGGAAATCCCGCCGCCTTCAACCGCTCCGCGACGGCGTCGGCCGCCTTCGTCACGTTGCCGGCCGGCGTGTCGGTCGTGTTGATTTCGATCAATTGCTTGAACAGGTCTCTTGCGCGCTGATCGTTCGGCGCCGATGGAGCGGTCGGCATCGCGAGCGCAAAGACGATGCTGCAGGCGATTGCGACAGGTGTACGCATAATCGAACTATACTCAAAACAATGAAATTCGCTCCGGAATACGTCACGTACGTGCTCAACGAGAACTTCGAGGACGCCAAAGAGCTGTTTCTCTCGCCGCTGATGGCGATTCACCACGCGCACCTCGTGATGCTCGCCGAGCAGGGTATCGTCTCGCGCGAGGATGCGCATCGGATCCGTGAGGCGTTGGACTCCATCTCGCTCGACGAGGTGCAGGAAGCCAGGTACGACGGCAGCTACGAGGATCTCTTCTTCTATATCGAACGGCTGGTCATCGCTCGATGCGGAGAGGACGTCGCAGGACGGTTGCATACCGCGCGGTCGCGCAACGACATCGACATGACGATGTACCGCATGCGGCAGCGCGAGTTCGTGCTCGGTCTCCTCTCGGCCACGTTCGCGCTGCGGCGCTCGCTCGTCGACGTGATCGATCGCAACCGCGAGACGGTGCTGGCGGTGCACACGCACACGCAGCGCGCGCAGCCGACGACCGTGGCGCACTACCTGCTGGCGGTGGTGGAGCAGCTCGAGCGCGACGCGACGAGACTGAAAGGCGCGTACGACCGCACGAATCGCAATCCGCTCGGCGCGTGCGCGATCACCGGGACCGGATTTCCGATCGATCGGCAGCTCACGTCCGATCTGCTCGGCTTCTGCGGGCCGACCGGCAATACCTACGGCAGCATTGCGACCGTCGACTACCTGCTCGAAAGCGTGACCGCGTCGTCGGTCCTGCTGGTCGGGCTCGGCCGCTTCCTCCAGGATTTGCTGCTGTGGGGGACGGCGGAGTTCAACTACGTCTCCTTCGGCGACGGCTACGTGCAGTGCAGCAGCATCATGCCGCAGAAGCGGAATCCGGTCGCCATCGAGCACGCGCGCGCCATCGGCAGCAAGGCGCTCGGCCAGGCGCAGGCCATCGTCACCGCCGTCCACAACACGCCGTTCGGCGACATCGTCGACACCGAGGACGACCTGCAGCCGCTCGTCTTCGCGATGTTCCGCGACGCGACGCGCGCGGTGAAGCTCGTCGCCGCGGCGATGACGACCGCTGCGTTCGACGCGAAGCGACTGGAAGCGCGCGCCGCCGACGGCTGGACGACGCTGACGGAGCTGGCCGATACGCTCGTCCGCGATCACGGGCTGCCGTTCAGGACGGCGCACGCCATTTCGTCGCGGCTGATGCACGAGCGGGAAAGAGATCCGGGCGTGCCGCTGTCGCACACGCTCGCGAGGGTATCGGCCGATCTGACCGGCGTGCCGCTTGCGTACGACGAGGCGGCGATCGCGCAGATTCTCAGCGCGCGCCATTTCATCGAGATCCGACGCACGCTCGGCGGACCGGCGCCGGAAGAGACAGCGCGCGCCGCCAGGCAGTCACGCGCCGCGCTCGAGTCCGACGAAGCATGGTGGAACGGCGCCACGACCGGCCTCGCGGACGCCGAACGCAACCTTGCCGCACGATCAGCGGCGCTGTGAGGTTGCCGTGACGATCCGTTCTGGATACGCGCGAGCGCAGCGCCCGCGGCTCGAGCGAGCGCAATTGCGCGAGCGAGCCGAGCGGGGGTGGAGCTGCGAGAGCAGTCAGAAAAGCCCGAGCGCGTCAGCGCGCGACAGCTTTGAGCCGTTGCGAGGCGCGCATGCGCCGAGCAACAGCGGCGGGGGTGGGGTCTCCGCCGCCTAAAGAAAGGTGGGGCCCCGCGCGCAAATAAAGAAAATGACTCGCAGGTATATCCAGGTCATCGTCCTCGAAGCTCTCGTCATCACCGTCCTCTGGATCTTCGGCCGCCTCTTCGCCTGATGCGTCCGCTCGACTGGGCCGTCGTCATCGCCTACATCGCGTGGGTCATCGTCGACGGGCTGCGCCGATCGAAAGCCACCGATCAGGTCGACGGTTATCTACTCGCCAACCGATCGCTGCCGTGGTGGGCGGTCGGCCTGTCGGTGATGGCGACGCAGATGAGCGCGGTGACGATTGTCAGTACCACGGGACTCGGATATCTGACCGGTCTGCGCTTCGTGCAGTTCTATTTCGGCCTGCCGCTCGCGATGGTGATTCTGTCGGTCACCGTCGTGCCGTTCTTCACTC
Source organism: Acidobacteriota bacterium (assembly GCA_003222395.1). GTDB lineage: Bacteria > Acidobacteriota > Vicinamibacteria > Vicinamibacterales > CAVVIG01 > Gp6-AA45. The sequence continues at coordinate 314,295 of QHWB01000031.1, read as the reverse complement.
GGGCACGGGTCTACACGGCGTACGAATATCTCGAGCGCCGCTTCGACGCGAAGACGCGGTCGCTCGCCAGCCTCCTCTTCCTCGTCGGGCGCGCCGCCTCGCTCGGCGTCACGCTCGCGGCGCCGTCGGTCGTCATGTCGGCCATTCTGGGATGGACGCTCCCGGTCACGGTCCTGGTGATCTGCGTGCCGATGATCGTCTATACGACGTTCGGCGGCGTGCAGGCGGTGGCATGGACCGACGTGAAGCAGATGTTCATTGTCGTGTTCGGGATGCTGGCGGCGGTGGCGATCCTCTTGTACGGCATCGTGCAGCACGTCGGCCTCGGTCAGGCGCTGCACCTCGCCGGCGCCAGCGGGCGGCTTCACGCGATCGACTTCAACGTCAACCTCACGGAGCGCTACACGTTCTGGTCGGGCATGATCGGCGGCCTCTTCCTGATGCTGTCGTACTTCGGCTGCGATCAGAGCCAGGTGCAGCGGTATCTCTCGGCGAAGTCGATCGACGAGGCGCGCCACTCGCTCATGATGAGCGCGTACGTGAAGATCCCGCTGCAGTTGCTGATCCTCGGGACGGGCGTGCTGCTGTTCGTGTACTACCTGTTCCAGACGCCGCCCATGCTGTTCAACCGCGTGTACGACGATCGGATCGCCGGGAGCGCGTATGCGGCCGACTATGCAGCGCTCCAGCAGGAATTCGATCGATCGGTGGCGGCGCGGCGCGGCGCGGCCGAGCGCGGGGAGCGCACCGCGTTTCTGGCGAGCGACGCGCGGCTGCAGGGCGTCCGCGCCAGGGCGGTCGCGCTCGTGAAGCAGGCGAGCGGCGACGAGAACTACAACGATTCCAACTACATCTTTCCGACGTTCGTCACCACGCGTATGCCCGTCGGCCTCGTCGGGCTGCTGATTGGAGCGATCTTCGTCGCGGCGATGTCGGCGAGCGGCGGCGAGCTGAACGCGCTGGCGACGGCGACGATCATCGATTTCTACCGGCGCCACTTCGTGACGTCCGCGCCCGAGCAGCACTACGTCCATGTCTCGAAGATCGCGACGGTGTTCTGGGGACTCTTCGCGTGCGTTGTCGCCATGCGGGCGGCCGGGCAGGGATCGTTGATCGAGGTCGTGAACCGCTACGGATCGTTCGTATACGGCTCGCTGCTCGGCGTCTTCATCCTCGCGATCCTGACGCCGCGCGCGACGGCGCGCGGCGCCTTCATCGGCCTCATCGCCGGCATGGCGGCCGTTCTGACGGTCGCCATCGAGCTGCCGTGGATCGAGTTCCTGTGGCACAACCTGATCGGCGCCGTCGTCGTCGTCGTCGTTGGCCTGCTCCTCTCGTAGCGCGAGCCCTTCAGGCTTTCGCAGCGCGAGCCTTTCAAGCCTTCGTAGCGCGAGCCCTTCAGGCTTTCGTAGCGCGAGCCTTTCAGGCTTTCGTAGCGCGAGCCTTTCAGGCGAGCGGAGCCGTATGGCCTGCGCTACAACTTCGCCACCGATCGCCGCGCACCGCGCCGGGCGAACGCCATCCGCCCGATAAGGCCCGCGATCAGCAGCGCAATCGCGAGCCCGCCGTTCACCGTGTCGCCCACCAGCGTGCCGACGACCAGCGCGACAGCGCCAGACAGGACGATGTACGCGGACCACGGATATCCGGGCGCGACGAACGGCCGCGCGCGGTGCGGCTCGCGGCGGCGTAACACGACGAGCGCGACGCAGCAGATGCCGTAGTTGAGCGCAAGGAAGAACGCCGTAATCGCGACGAGGCGCTGGAATGTTCCGCTGACGATGCCGACGACCGCCACGGCCGTCGTGATGAGCGTCGCAATCGCTGGCGTGCCGCCGGCGCCGACGGCCGCGGTCTTCCTCCACAGCAAGCCGTCGCGCCCCATCGCGAACATGATGCGCGCGCCGATCATCACGATGGCGTTCAGCATCGGCGGCAGCGAGACGAGCGACAGCACCGTGATGATCTGCTGACCGCGCGGTCCGGCCAGCACTCGCGCCGCGTCGGCGGCCGCCAGCGTCGACCGCGCGAGATCGGGAACCCGCAGCACCCACAAGAGCGCGAGGTTGACGAGCAGATACACGACGATGACGGCGGCGACGCCGCCAATCATCGACCGCGGGATGTTCGCGGTTGGATCCCGATCCTCCTCTGAAAAATACAGAGCGCTCTGCCATCCTCCGTACGTGATGACCACGGCCTGTAGCGCGAACACGAGGCCCGCGACCGACGCCGAGGACGCGGTCGGGGACGAAGCAGGCGAGGGATGGCGAACGGCGAACGCCGCGACGACGACCGCGAGAAACGCGAGGAATTTCACCGCCGTGGCGCCCTGCTGAAAGCGGCTGCTCACCTGCACTCCGGCCAGCTGCAGCGCGACCAGGCTGACGAGCACCGCGACCGCAACGACCGTGACGGAAAGCGACAGCGACGGCAGGAGCACGCGAGTGAATTCCGCGAAGCCAATCGACACGTACCCGAGCACGGCGCAGTAGCACAGCCAATCGGTCCAGCCGACGGCGAATCCGATGGTGTTGCCAAAGGCATGGCGCGCGTACACGTAGTAGCCGCCTTCTTCGGGCAGCATCGTTCCGAGCTCCGCGAAGCAGACGGCGCCGAGCAGCGTGTACAACCCGCCGACGATCCAGACGAGGAGAATGGCGGATGGAGTCGACAGCTGACCGGCCACGAGGCCGGGCGTGCGAAGGATACCGATGCCGAGCGTGCTGCCGACGATGACGGCCAGGCCGAAGCCGAGGCCGAGCACGCGGCGGAGGCCGCTCGACTGCGCGGAACTACGGTTTGAGTTCGACAAGGACGACGCTGATCGGCTGGCCGACGTTGCGCGCCGAATGACTCGAGCCGCGCGCCTCGAATTCGACATCGCCGGGCTTCCAGCGATTCACGACCGTCTTGCCGTTCGACGTGTCCTCAATCTCGCCGCCTGAGACGTGGACGACGACGATGTCGGCGCCGTGCGTGTGAAAACTCTCGCGCGCGTCGACGTCCATGTGCGCGCGACGAACGGATACGCGCCCGTTCTCGAAGACAGGCACGAAGCTCATGCCGGCGAATTCCGCGTTGCCGCGACTCGATTCGGGCGGGGGTTGCGGCGCGGCAGCCGCCGGACGCCGGAGTGGCTGAACGACAACAACCGGACCGCTTAGCGCGGCCAGCACTGGAGGTGCTGCGACATCGTCCATCCAGAGCACGCGCACATCTTTGTCAGGCAGACTTGTCTCCAGCCACACGACGACGCCAGGACCGTGAGGAACTCGGGTGAGCGCGTCGGCCATCGTTCGATAGGCGCGGACCGACGCGTTCTCCAGTACGACGGTCGAGGAAGCCGCCGGTTGATCTGCCGGCGGCGGCGCCGGCATCGAAATCGCCGTGAGCGCGACGACGGCTGCGAGCGTTTTCATGTGGGTCATATTATCTCGCGATGGAGTACACACGCCTTGGATCTACCGGTCTGAAGATCTCGCGCCTCGGGCTCGGCTGCGGAAATTTCGGCGGGATTGGGTCGGCGCCGGAATTCTTCGGCATGGGAGAGAGCGAGGCGCAGGCGTTCGCGCTCATGGATCGCGCGTTCGATGCCGGCATGAATTTCTTCGACACGGCGAACGCATATGGCGGCGGCCGCAGCGAGACCTACATCGGCAACTGGCTGAAAACGAAGGGATCCACCGTCAGCCAGCGGCTGCTCCTCAGCTCGAAAGTGTTCAATCGCGTCGGACCGGGACCGAACGATCGCGGGCTCTCACGGCGACACATCCTGCAGCAGGTCGACGAGAGCCTCGCGCGTCTGCAGACCGATCGGCTCGACATGTATCTCATTCACGAACCCGATCCGGAGACGCCGCTCGAGGAGACGCTCGTCGCGCTCGACGATCTCGTCCGGATGGGCAAGGTGTTGTACGTGGGCGCCAGCAACATCGAAGCGTGGCGGCTCGCGCGCGGACTGTGGCTGAGCGACGTCCGCAATCTGGTCCGCTTCGAGTGGGTGCAGAACTCCTACAGCCTGCTCGATCGCACCGCCGAGCGCGAGATGTTTCCGCTCTGTGAGGATCGGGGCGTCGGCTTCACCGCATTCAGTCCGCTCGCGGGCGGGTGGCTGACCGGCAAGTATCGCTCGGCCGGCGTGTATCCGGATGGATCGCGGATGACGCTGCGGCCCGAACCGTACCTGCACCTCGTATCCGACAGGACGTTTCGCGGGATCGCGGCGTTCGCGGACGAAGCCAGAGCCCGGCGCGTCGATATGAGCGCGCTCGCGATTGCGTGGGTGTTGCGCCATGCACGCGTGGATGCCGCCGTCATCGGTCCGCGCACGATCGCGCAGCTCGATGCCGCCTTGCCGGCCACCACGATCGCGATCTCCGACGCCGACGCCAAACATCTCGCGAACATGTTTTGAAGGAGCGACGCGGGACACGACAAAACACGGAACCGACCTCACAGGCCGACGAGGTTCAGCTCGATCTTCGCATAGCCGTGCTCCTGCGCCCAGAGATCGAGCGGCGCTGCCGCGACTTCGTCGACCAGAGGAACCGCCAGCCCGAAGCGTCCGAGATCGACCGTCTTCAGGTATCGGCGGCAGGTCTCGCACGCATCGATCCGGACATGACCGAACGCCGGTGACTGGAAGTACCCGAGCTTTCGTTCATCTTCTTCGCCGCACTGCGGACAGACGACGCGGCGGAACGACCACGGCTTCAGGCACGTGGCGCACAGCAGCTGTCGACCGCTGCCGTCGCCCGACGCGGACGCGTAGGCCTCGAGAATCGAGAGCTGCGGCATGCCGCCGCAGCGCGGGCAACGATTCTCCGCCGTTTGAGCGTCGTCGTGCCGGCGCGGAACGACGGCCGAATCCGCGAGCCAGAGGGCGTACGGTTGAACGATCGCCTTGGCGAAGAACTCGCGATCGGATCGCGTTTCCCAGTACGACAGCAGAAGGTTGTCGGTCGACCCGGCGTCGTCGTCGAGGACGCGACGCGCCTGGGCGGCGAGTTGGTCCGGACCGTGGTCCGCCACGTCACGCAGCAGAGCAGACGCAGATTTTTTCAGCAACGGCAGATCCCGCTCGATCGAACCCGACGGCGTCCCGCGTTGGAACGATTCGTAGAGGCGTTTCTGGCTTCGCAGCAGGCGCGCGTAGAACGCAAGAAGCGAGGCAGCCGATCCGTCGCCCGCAGCCATCTCGTCAGCCCGCCGGATTGCCCGATCCCACCATTCGGCCATGGAGCCATCATAACGGCGTCGACCTTCGCGCGTCGGATTCGCTCGCCTGAACGGCTCGCCCTACACCGAGGCTCGCGAAAGTCGTCCGCGCGGACCGCGGCGGTGCCGGACGCGCGCGATCGTCGCGGCGGCGACGACGAGCGCGCATGCTTCCACGTACATCTTCTCCGCATCGATCCAGTCGACCGGGCGATTCTGCAGCAGCGGATCGGCGAGCGTGCCGTGCACGTAGAACACCGCCGCCGCGGCGTACGCCGCATAGTGCAGCAGCTTCCACGTGTGATGCGCGAGCAGCCGGCGGAAGTACGACGTCAGGACGACGAACGTGACGAGATAGAGCGCGGCGGCGCCGAGCGTGTTCGGGACCGGCTGCGTCGGCGACCAGATGGGGACGAGGATGTCGAACAGTCGAAATCCGGCCGTCGATGACAGCAGCAGGACGAGCGGATGCGTGCAGGCGATCGTCAGGCCGATGTACGCGAGCCAGTTGTGGAAGATGAACAGCTTGACGCGCTGGCGCGGCCACTGTCGGACCGGGTTGTACCCGACCGACAGCAGCAGCCCGATCAGAATCTGCGCCGTGAAGACGCCGACGGCGACGAGGCCGAGGACCGAGGAGGCGTCAATCGCGGTGGGCATCGTCACTCACGGGACGCAGCGTCATGCCCATTGCCTCTTGCCTGTCACGAATCAGAAACGAAATCGCACCTGAAACTGCACCTGGCGGCCTGGAAAGACGTTCGCGATGCCGGTGTTCGGCGTGGCGAACGCCGATGACGCCGGCAGTCCAGTCGCGAGGTCGCCATAGACGCCGTTGTACCCGGCGACGTTCGCGCGATTGAAGACGTTGAACGCCTCGACGCGAGCGGACACGACGCGCTCGGACGTCAGCGGGAACCGGCGCTCCGCGAACACGTCGGCGCTGTAAATCGGATCTCCTCGTCCCGCATTTCGTCCGATGACCGCTCCATCGATCACGGGACGATCGGAGTTGGAGCCGTCACCGTTGTTGTCAGTGCCCGTCGTGACGTTGTAGCGATAACCCGACGCCGCAGTCACCACGCCGCCGACCGCCACGTCGTACGGCAGGCGCACCGACCCGCTCAAGACGAAGCGGTGACGTTGATCGAGCAGGCCCGGGCCGCGCTCCGTCTCGCCGATGTCGTTCGGGTCGTTGGGCGCCTGGGTTCCCGCCGGCACATCGGGTTCGACCGTGTTCGTCACCTTCGCGAGCGTGTAGCTCGCAAGCAGCGACGCTCGTTCGCTGTTCTTGCGGACGTTCAGCTGCAGGCCGTCGTAGTCGGCGTCGCCGCTGTTGAGAATCGCGACGATTTGACGATAGCCGCCGGCAGCCGGCACGATTGGGCGCGTCAGGTCGGCGGCCGCCGCCGATCGCGTTTGGCCAGGGGCCGTGCGGACGAAGGGCGCTGGTGAGTTGATGTCGAGCGGCCGATCGATCCGGTTCGTGTGCTGCGTCACGTAATCGACGCTCCCGAACCACCGACGCGCAATCTCGCGCTCGACGCCGATCGATCCCGACTGTGTGCGCGGGTTCAGAAGCGCATTCGGGTAACCCTTCAACCTCGACACGTCGAAGAGCCGGCTGTAATACGAAGCCATCCCCGGACGAACGGTGATATTTCGCGGCGGCACCACCGAGCCCGGTGGCAGCGTCGCCGGAATCGACGCGAGCGAGGCTGGAAAGCCGGGCTGCCCGGGCTGCGCCGTGAACGAGAAAAATCCGGTGGGTCCGTTCAGATTCCATGCGGCCGCGGTATTGGCGCGGACCTCCGAGTAATAGACGCCGTAGCCGCCGCGCACGGAGGTGCTCGCATCGCCGGCCACGCTGTACGCGAAGCCGGCGCGCGGCGACAGATTGTTCGTGTCATCGGTCAGGGTCTGGCGCTCGTAGCGGAGGCCGAGGTTGACGGTGAGGTCGGGCCTCAGCTTGATGTCATCCTGCGCGAACGCCGCCAATACCCACTCTTTCACTTCGTACGTCGCGGCGCCGTATCCCTGCGTGAACGACTGGATGTCGGCGGCGGCAAGTTCCGCGACCGGCTTCGTGACGCCCGTCCGCACCGTGAACTGACCCAGGACGAAGGGCGATCCGAACTCCTGACCGTTGCCGCCGGAGGTCGAATGCATCGCGTTGAACCCCGCGCGCATGTTGTGGCGCCCACGGCTCATCGCGATCGTGTCGGACAGGTCGACCTGGTGGCTGTAGAGATCCGCCAATCGCGACTCGCCGATCGTCGCGAAGCCTGGGTACACGAACTGCGTCGACGGGTTATCGGGCGAGAATCGCGTGATAGGCGCACCGTAGAAGATCTGCACGTGCGCATCGTTCATCATCGTCGCGCTGACGACCGACTGATAGCCGCCTTGCCCGCCGTAGGCGCGTCGCGTGAACGTGCGGCCGGCGCTCGGAAGCGTCAGGCCGCCGACAACGCCCTGCGGGTTCGTGTCGCTGAAGCCGTCCACGTTCGCTTTCACCGACAGCGTCCGTCCGGCGCGCACGCGATGGTCCACGCGCGCGTTCAGCAGCACCTGCTTGTACGTACCGGTAAAGACGGCATTCGGCGATGCGGGCGATGAAATCGTGGATTCGCGTATCTGATGGCTGAATTCCGCCGCGACGAAGAGATGCGTGCGGTCCTTCAGCAGCGGACCCCCAAGCGATCCGCCGATCTGATGCAGTGCATCCGGCACCTTCATCGTCGCCGAGAGATTGTTGATCGCCGCCAGTGCGTCAATCGTCAGAGAGGGTTCGAGCCGAGCGGGACGGAACAGGACGAGCGTATCGCCGCGCACGACGTTCGTGCCCGATTTCGTGACGATGTTCACGGCGCCACCCGTCGTGCGGCCGTATTCGGCCGAGAACGCATTCGACAGGACCGTGAACTCTTGAACCGCTGACAGCGGCACGTTCGTGAATATGGTCTGCCGTCCCCACGCATCGTCGGCCGAGCTTCCGTCGAGCGTGAACGTCGTCTGGCGGCGGCCGCTGCCGTCGACGACGAACAGCACGTTGTTGAGAAAGAGATCGCCGGTGTTGATGGCAGGCCGGACCGCCGAATCGAGGAGCGGCAGATTCGTCAGCTTGCGGCCCACGATCGGCACGTCGTCGATGCGCTCCGAATCGAGCGTGACGCCGAGCTGCGGTTCATCCGTCCGGACGCCCTGCGCCGTTCCATATACCGTGATCTCGCTTGTGCCGCCGCTCGCCAGCAGCGTCGCGTCGACGGTCGCCGTTTCACCCGCCCGTAAGTCGAGCGGGTCCGTCTGTCTCGTCGAGAACCCGGGCAGCGCGATCCGCACGACGTACTCGCCCGTCAGCGGCAGCGATGGAACCGTGTAAAACCCGGTGCGATCGGTCGTTGTTTCGCGGCTGATGCCGGTGTCCGTGTTCGTCACCGTCACGATCGCTCCGGGCAGTGCCCCGCCGGTCTGATCGACGACGCGGCCGCGAATCGTGGCGGTGCCTTGCGACTGCGCGAGGAGCAGCAGCGTGACCAGCGCGCCGATCATTTGGGGCTGACCACGTAATCCTTGAAGTAGCTCGTGCTGTCGGTTTTCGCCCACAAACCGATCTTTCCCGCCACCGGCGGACGCAGGACGGGATTGTTCTCGGGAAGCAAATCTGGATTCGGCGCCGCGCCGCCGCGGCCAGCTCCCGGCGCGCTCCCGAGGGCGTACTCGAGCGCGACGTCGCCATCGAGCCATGTCTTGATGGCGGCGCCGTCGACCGCCAGCTTCAGGTCGTGCCACGCGTTCCGATCGAGCATGAACTTCTTCGCGCGATCGCTGAACCGGATGTTCCGGCGGATGCCGTTGTGAAACTCCCACAGCGCGACGTTGTTCTCGGTGTCGTTGTATCGAACCGCCAGCCAGTCGCCGTTGGGCTTCACGTTGAAGAGAATTCCCGACGCGCGATCCGCGTCACCGGCGATCGTCTTGAACTTCACGCTGATCGTTCCGTTCGAGAACGTGTCGACGCTCTTGAGCACGGCGACCGGGAAGTACGCGAACTGCTTGGCGTTGTCCATCAGCTCCTCGTTCGAGGTGCCATAGAGCCGGCGCGCGCTCTGCACCAGCAGCCTGGTCGGATTGTCCTTGCTCGCGACCCACGGCCGCCCATCGACCATGATCACCTTGTCGGGGCCGTCCTGCGTCACGACCCACGTTCCGACCATCGGCTCGAACGTCGCGGGCGGTCTGCCGACCTGCTCGCTGCTCAAATCGACTTTCGTGTCCGCCGCCAGCAGCGGAATCAGCGCGAGCGTCCCGATCAGCGATTTCATGCCCGTCTCCTGCGAACGAAGAATGCGCCCGCGACGACCAGAGCGGGCCATATGCCATAGAACACCGCGGCCGCGCCTTTCGGCGCCACGGCGAGCGGATGTCCTCGGAAGATCTCGTCGGTCTCGACTGGCGGCTTCACGCCGGCCAGATCGTAGATCGCCTCCAGCACACCTTCTGCCGTCGTCGCACGGTTCATCGTGCGCTTGCCGCCGAGGTCGTACCAGATTTCGCCGTAATGCTGTGACGTCTGTTCGAAGATGCCGATGGAGGTCGCCGACACGTACCGGACCTGCGCCTGCGGCATCACGCGCCGGAGCTTCGAGAGCGCCCGCCGCTCGAGGTCCACGCGCCGCGGATCTTCCGGCGCGAGGTGCGCTTCGATGCTCAAGGGCGCGTGGATTTGCTCGAGCGCCTCCTCGTCCGCCCGAGCGAACGAGTTCATCCGATTCTCGGAAAAGTCCCAGCTCGGCGTGATGAAGGTGCAGGCGAACAGCGTCGCGGCGGTCAGCGCGCCGAGGGCGATCGATTCATAGGCACGGCGTCGCACCGGCATCCCGAGCCGCAGCCAGATCGCCGCGACGACGAGGCCCGAAGCGATGAGCGCCGCCGCAATCGACACGACGTCGAGGCGTACGAGGCCGTGTTGAAATTCGCCGACCATCGCCGTCGGCGTGTATCCCGCGACGCGTTCCCACACACCGCCCTGCACGGCGGCGATGAAGTTGACGATCCACGTGCCGACCGTGACCGTGAGCGTCAGGATCGCCGCCGTCGACGGATGCTCGGTGATCGCCGCGGTCGACGCGGCTAGCGCTACCGTCAGCCCGGCGTTCAACAGATGTCCGGCTGCGACGGTCGCCAGTTCGGGAAGATAAATCGCGCCGCCGTAGCTGCGCCACAGGACGACGGCGATCAGAGGCGCGAGCAACGCGACGATCCACGCCGACAACAGCACCATGGCTTTCGCGCCGAGACGCACGAACGCCGGCATCGGATGTTGAAGCTCGAGCTTCAGCGCGCCGCTCTGCCGGTCTCCGGACACGAGGCGAATGCCGACGAACGGCAGCAGAAACGCTGCCGCGAGCTCGCACGCGGAGAACGTCGGAGCCCATACGCCGACGAGCGGCGAGAACGCTTCGCCCACCCCGGCGGAAGTGCCATTCAGTCCGCTCGCTTCCGCGTAGGTTCGCACCGCGCTGATGAACGACACGCCGACGAGCGGTCCCATCGCGAGCAGCATCACCCACCACGACTTCGACGCAGCGAGCTCGCGACGTTCCTTGTCGAGCAGCCACACGAACGCGGATCTACGTGAGCGCAAGGAAGACCTCCTCGAGATCCGCGGCCGGCGGCGTGCCGCGCGCGGCGGCGAGCGACGACAGCTCGGCGGGCGTCCCCTCGCCGCAGACGCGGCCGGCGCTCAGGAGCACGAAACGGTCGCAGATGCGAGCGGCGTCGGAGATCTGGTGAATCGAGAGAAAGAGCGTGCGTCCGGCGGCGGCGTACGAGCGGAGCGCGCGCGCGACGTCGCGCGTCTGTCGCAGATCCAGGCCGTCGAACGGCTCGTCGGCGAGCAGCACCGGCTGCGGCGTCAGCAGGCCGATGGCCAGCAGCACGCGCTTGCGCTGCCCCTTCGACAGCGTCCCGATCGGCGCATCCAGCAGCGGCACGAGGTCCAGCTGTGGGACGATGTCGGGCCCCGATTCCGGCACCGTCCCTCCGAAAAAGCCGGCAGTGAAGTCCAGCGCCCACCTGACCGTCTGCGACGGCCAGGGTGCGATGGCGTCGGGCATGTAAAAGAGGATGGAGGACCGCGCGCCGGGCGGAACAACGCGATCGTCGTGTCGCAGCGTGCCGCCGTCAGCCGGCAGCACGCCGGCGAGGCACTCGAACAGCGTCGTCTTCCCCGATCCGTTCGGTCCGATCAGACCGAGGATTTCGCCCGGCCGGATCGAAAACGACACGTCGGTCAGCGCGCTGAAATCCCCGTACCGTTTGGTGAGACCGGTGGCCTGGAGCAGCAACAGCCGGAATGTATCGGGAGCGTTTGGATTACTACCAGAGGCCGTACGTTATGGCAGAGCCTTTTTCCAATGACGCCCTTTGATGATGATCGCCCGCGAGTCGCGCAGCTCATCGCGAATTCGATCTTCGGCGCGGCGGTGATCCCGGTAGTACACGGGTCCGCGGTCGAACCACTCTCGGACGCGGCCGAGGTCAATCGGCTTGGGCTGCCTCAACCCGGACGGCTTCATGCAGAGGCTGAATACAAACGTGAGGCCAGTAGAGCTCAGCCGGGATTCGGGATTCGTGATTCGAGATTCGGCCGGCTAATCCCTAACCCCTAATCCCGAATCCCTACTGTGTGTGAGTCAGTTGTCGCCTTTGCGGTACTGTTCTTTACGTACTTGTCGAACCAGGTAATCTTCTCGGCGATCAGGTGCAGATGGGTTTCCCGCGCGGCGTAGCCGTGCGCTTCGTACGGCAGAGTGAGGTAGCGAACGGTCGCGCCATGTCCCTTCAGCGCCATGTAGAAGCGCTCAGACTGGATCGGGAACGTGCCGCTGTTGTCGTCCATCTCGCCGTGAGTCAGCAGAATCGGGTCCTTGATCTGATCGGCGTGGAAAAATGGCGACATCTTCCCGTACAGATCGGGGACTTCCCAGAACGTTCGGCGCTCGCTCTGGAACCCGAACGGCGTCAATGTGCGGTTGTACGCGCCGCTCTCGGCGAAGCCGGCCTTGAACAGACGCGAGTGCGCGAGCAGGTTCGCCGTCATGAACGCGCCGTAGCTGTGGCCGCCGACGCCGATGCGATTGCGATCGGCGACGCCCATCTCGACGACTTTGTCGATGGCCGCCTCGGCGCTCGACACGAGCTGTTCGACATAGTGATCGTTCGCCGTCTCGCCAGGTCCAACGATCGGCATCGTCGGACCATCGAGGATCGCGTAGCCGGCGAAGAGCAGGTACATGTGCGTGTTGCCCGGCGAGACGAGCGTGAAGCGGTTCGGCGAGCCGACGACCTGGCTTGCTGTATCGGTGTCCGAGAACTCGCGTGGGTACGCCCACACGATGACCGGCAGACGCTCGCCTTTCTTGTAGCCAGGCGGTAGGTACAGCGTCGCCGAGAGCTTCACGCCGTCCTTGCGTTGATACGTGATGAATTGCCGTTCGACGCCGCGGAACAGCTCCTGCGGATCCTTGAAGGTCGTGACGGCGCGCTTCGCGTCGCCGCCGGCCGTGCGCGTGTAGTAGTTCGGCGGATCGGTGCGCGATTCCGCGCGCGTCAGCAGCGTCTTCGCATCGGCCGTCATCGGCGCGACGACCGTCTCGTACGACGTCGCGTCGCTGCGGAAGAGACGATCGGTCGCGAGCGTCTTCAGGTTGAGTCGATCGAGGAACGGCCGATCGCCTTCGGGACCTGCGCCCTCGCCCGACAGGTAGATGTCGTCGCCGTTCTGCAGAATCGGCGCGCCGCGATTGCCGCCGCGGCCTCCGCCGCCGCCGGCGGGCGTCCCGTTGTCGCCGCGCGCCACCGGCGTCCCCGGATCGGCGTAGCGATCTTCCTGGCGTCGATCCCACAGCTTCCTCGGCTGTGCGCCCGGCTCGAGAAGCCAGGTGCGCACGCGCCGCGTCGCGCGGTCGGATTCGCTGACGAGGGCGATCCCTTTTTCGGTGAACGACACGCCGGTGTAGCGGTACTCGGTCTTCGTCAGCTCCGACGGTGTTCCGGCAAACAGCGCGGCGAGCGTCATCACCTTGTCGCGGAACGGCACTTTGTTTTTGAGGTTGCCTTCATCGAGCGCTTCGGCCCAGACGATCGTCGCCGGTTGATCGGGACGCCAGCGGTAATCGCGCGGCCCCGTGCGCACGCCGGTCAGCGTCACCCCTTCGCGCGACGGAATCTCCGCGACTTTTCGAGCCACCTCGCCTCGACGGTTCCAGATTTCCACGTCCTGCGGGAACCCGTCGAAGGGGATCAAGTGCGAGTAGGGACGCTTCACTTTCGACACGAGCACGTACTCGCCGTTCGGCGCCGGCGAGACCGATTCGAAGATCGCCGGCCGGCCAACGAGCGTCCTTCGACCGGTGGACGTATCGACCGCCGCGAGCTGGCTCGCGAAGTAGTACTCGAACAAGGTCTCGTCGAACGGCGTCCGGATCATGTCTTCGTACGTGGGAGCCGGGGCGGCCTTGTCGTGGTTCTCGAGCGTCGGCGGCCCGACCGGCACGATCGGTTCGACCGGCGCAGGTCCGCGATCGGGCGGCACGATCTCGCAGATGATCGTCACGTTGTCGTGCACCCAGATGCACGTGTCCGAGTCCTGCTCGGAGGTGGCGGCGTTCAATCGATCGCTGCCGCTCACCATCTTCGCCTGCCCGGTGGCGGTGTCGGCGATCCACAGCTGGATGGCGGTGTCGGTGATGTTCGCGAACGCAAGGTGCGCGCCGTCGGGCGAGAAGCGAATGTTCGTGAGGTTCGCGTTCGGCGGCACCTTCACGGGCGTTTCGCTTCCGTCGGCGATCTTCTTCAGCGTGATCGCGTAGGCGCCCGGGTTGCGGTGCTGCGCGTTGTTCTTCGGATCGACGCGCGATCCCGCCAGCCGGAGCGTCGGCCGCGCCAGCTCGGCGAGCGTCGGGTTCCCCTTGCGCATCGTCACCGCCAGCTGCTGCCGCGTCGGGCCGACGATGACCTGCGGAAGCGGCGGCTTGTCGAACGTCGCCACGATCTGCGGCGGCGGCAGCAGGTACCTTGGTTGATCCGGAGACTGCGCCAGCTGCGTCGGGGCGAGCAGCGCCGCAATGATGGCGACGGCGCGAATGGGACGGACAGCGAACATTGGACTACTCCTGGCCGCGAATTCTGCTATTCAGCTATTCAGCGAAAACACGAGCGGCGGCAAACGCAAGTCCCGGCAGGCTCGGCGAGTTGACGTCCTGAGCTTCGTCGTACGAGCCGAAGAGCACGTAGTCATGATCGCGGAGCACATAAATCTCGAGCGTGTTTTTCGCCGGGTCGACAATCCAGTATTGGGGACTTGAAACCTCGCGAGCAGCTGCATCTTCCGGCCGCGATCGCGCGCCTCCGTGCTGCGCGAGAGGACTTCCACCGCAAGGTCGGGCGGAATGCGGTTCGCGTCCCAATCCTCGAGCAAGTGACGGCGTTCCGGCTTGAAATAGACGACATCGGGCTGCACGACGTTGTGCTCGGAAAGAACGATGTCCAGCGGTGCGAGGGCGGAGACACCGCCCTGCGCTCGTTCATATTCGAGCAGGATCTCCTCAATATGCATCGCAACGCGCTGATGTCGAAGAAAGGGTGATGGAACCACAATCACTTCGCCGTCATACAGCTCGTACCGGCGGCCGTCGTCAGGCCATTGCTGCAGCTCGGCGAAAGTGACGCGCGGATCGGTCGCTTTCATGGAGCGCATTCTACATCGTCGTGCGAGGAGCGTCCCGCACCGATCAGCTGCGCTTTCCCCCATGAAATCGCCTGCACGGGCGCAAATCACTGCGCAGAATTTGCCGTGCGTTGCGGCGGCGCTGTGGCAGAATCTCGCCGAAACAAGGAGTCGATCCATGACGCGAATCTTCTATGCGTGCGCGGTGGCGATTGGCTTTGCTGTGTTCCTCGATGTGTCGCTGGTCCGCACGACCGCGGTCCAGCAGGCCGACGATGCCGTTCGGATCGACGCCGACGACATCGGCGGCGTCGTGAAGAGCGCGAAGGGACCCGAGGCGGGTGTCTGGGTGATTGCGGAGACGAACGAGCTTCCGACGAAGTTCGTGAAGATCGTCGTCACCGACGACCGCGGACGCTACGTGCTGCCCGATCTGCCGAAGGCGACCTACGACGTGTGGGCGCGCGGCTACGGACTGGTCGATTCGCGCAAGGTCCAGGCGATGCCGGGAAAGAACCTGAACCTGACGGCGGTCGTCGCGCCCGACCAGCGCGCGGCGGCGCAGTACTATCCGGCCGGATTCTGGTTCTCGATGATTCGCGTGCCGGAGAAGAGCGAGTTCCCGGGCAACGCGCCGGGCGGCAACGGGATCTCCCCCAACATCAAGAGCCAGGCCGACTGGATCCAGCGTCTGAAGTCGGGCGGCTGCACGGCGTGTCATCAGCTCGGCACGAAAGGGACGCGCGAGATTCCGAAGGAGCTCGGCACGTTCCACAGTTCGGCCGAGGCATGGGATCGACGCATCAAATCGGGACAGGCCGGCGCGCAGATGAGCGGCGGCCTCAACACATTGGGCCGCGAGCGCGCGCTGCAGATGTTCTCCGACTGGACCGATCGCATCGCGGCCGGCGAGCTGCCGCCCGCGCCTCAGCGTCCGCAGGGGCTCGAACGCAACGTCGTCATCACGCAGTGGGACTGGGCCGACCCGAAAGCGTACCTGCACGACGAAGTGTCGACTGACAGGCGGAATCCCACGATCAACGCGAACGGCCTCATTTACGGATCGCTGGAGCTGAGCGCCGACTATCTGCCGGTGCTGGATCCCGTTCAAAACAAGATCAGCCAGGTGAAGCTCACCGTCCGCGATCCGAACACGCCGCCGACGTCTCCGAAGATGGAGGCGCCGTCGCCGTACTGGGGCGAAGAAGCGATCTGGAACAGCAAGAACAACGTCCACAATCCGATGCTCGATGAAAAAGGACGCGTGTGGATCACCTCCGCCGTGCGTCCGTCGCCGAATCCGGACTTCTGCAAAGAGGGATCGAGCCATCCGTCGGCGAAGCTGTATCCGCTCGCGAATGCCGGACGGCATCTGGCCGTCTACGATCCGAAGACGAAACAGCTGACGCACATCAGCACCTGTTTCGGCACGCATCACCTGATGTTCGCCGAGGACGCGAACCGGACGCTGTGGACGAGCGGTGGCGGCCAGGTGGTCGGCTGGCTGAACACCAAGATGTTCGACGAGACCCACGACGAAGAGAAGTCGCAGGGCTGGACCGCGCTCGTCATGGACACCAACGGCAACGGCAAGCGCGACGCGTACGTCGAGCCGAACCAACCGGTCGATCCGACGAAGGACAAACGATTCGGCAGCGCGTTCTACGCCGTCGCGCCGGCGCCCGACGGTTCGATCTGGGGAAGCGTGCTCGGATTCCCGGGCGCGGTCGTTCGGTTGAATCCCGGATCGAATCCGCCGGAGACGGCGCTCGCCGAAGTGTACGAACCGCCGATGCCCGGCTTCTCGCCGCGTGGCGGCGATGTCGATCGCAACGGCGTCTATTGGACCGCGCTCGCGAGCGGACACATGGCGAGCTTCGATCGCCGCAAGTGCAAGGGACCGCTCAACGGCCCGAAGGCGACCGGTCAGCACTGCCCCGAGGGGTGGACGCTTTACGCGGAGCCGCTGCCGCAAATGAAAGGCGTCACCGAACCGGGGAGCTCCGAAGCGAGTTACTACACGTGGGTCGACTGGCACGGATCGCTCGGCCTCGGCGAGAACGTTCCGATCGACACGGGCAACGCGTCAGAAGGGCTGCTCGTGCTGAAGGACGGCAAGTGGGTCGTCCTGCGCGTTCCGTATCCGATCGGCTTCTACACGAAGTGGATGGACGGCCGGATCGACGATGCCAAGGCGGGTTGGAAAGGGCGCGGCCTCTACGCGACGGTGAGCACGCGCACGCCATTCCACATGGAGACCGGCAAAGGAACGACGAGCAAGGTGATGCACTTCCAGATGCGGCCCGATCCGCTGGCGAAGTAACGGAGTTCGCGATGCTATTCAGAGTCTCGAGAGTGATCGTCCTGCTCGCGCTTGCGGCGGCACCGGTGTCCGCCGAGGTCGTGCGGATCGAGGTGACGTCGCGCGCCGATCTCGTCGGAGGACAGCCGTTCGGCGCGGCCGGTCCATACGAGAAGCTCGCCGGCAAAATCTTCTTCGCCGTCGATCCGTCGCTGCCGGCGAACCGCATCGTCACGGACATCGACAACGCGCCGCGCAATGCGGCCGGCAAGGTCGAGTTCTCGTCCGACTTCTTCCTCATCAAGCCAAAACGAATCGAGCGTGGCAACGGCGCGCTGCTCTACGAAGTGTCGAACCGCGGCGGCAAGGGGATGCTCGGATTCTTCAACCACGCGACGGGCAGCCTCGATCCATCGTCTTTGGCCGACATGGGCGACGGTTTTCTGATGAAGCAGGGTTTCACGCTGTTGTGGGTGGGATGGCAGTTCGACCCGCCGCAGCGGGCAGGCCTCGTGCGCGTCTATCCGCCGGTCGCGACCCTTCGAGAGCCTCAGGGTCGTCCCGAGCCGGGTCGAGGGACGACGGAGAACGGCACGCCAATACGCGGCGTCGTGCGCAGCGACTTCGTCGTCACGGAACGTGAAGCCGATCATTCGCTCGCCGATCGCGATCACGCGGCGTATGCCGTCCTCGATCCGACGTCTCCCGACAACGTGCTGACGGTCCGCGATTCGGTCGAGGGACAGCGCCGGCTCGTTCCGCGCGATCAGTGGGGCTTCACCGCGGATCGGACGAAGGTGTATCTCAACGCGAAGTTCGAGCCGAACAAGATCTACGAGGTCGTCTACACGGCTGAAAACCCGCCGCTCGTGGGCCTGGGACCGGCGGCGATCCGCGACACGATCTCGATGCTGAAGTACAAGTCGGCCGACTCGTGGTCCATTCCGACCGGTGCGATTCGGCGCGCGGTCGGATTCGGCGTCTCGCAGAGCGGACGGTTTCTCCGCACGTATCTCTACTACGGATTCAACCGCGACGAAGGCAATCGCAGGGTGTTCGACGGCGTGATGGCGCACGTCGCCGGCGCGGGACGCGGCAGCTTCAACCACCGCTTCGCGCAGCCGTCGCGCGACGGACATCCGTACCTGAACTTCTTCTACCCGACGGACATCTTCCCGTTCACCGACGCGGCGGAAACCGATCCGGTGACCGGCGTGACCGACGGCCTGTTGACGCACGCCGGTTCTCCCGATCTCCTGCCGAAGGTGTTCTACACGAACTCGGAGTACGAGTACTGGGGCCGTGCCGCATCGCTCATTCACACGACGCCGGACGGCGCGAGCGACGCACCGCTGATGGACAACGTCCGCATCTATCTGCTGACGGCCGGACAGCACGGACCGGGTCCCTTCCCGCCGACACAGACGATCGGGCAGCAGCGCAACAACCCGCTCGACTACCGGTGGGCGATGAAGGCCCTTCTGCTCGACATGGATCGCTGGATCGCCGACGGCACGCCGCCGCCGCCGAGCCGATACCCGCACATCGGCGACGGCACGCTGGTCGCACCCGATCGGCTCCGCTTTCCGAAAGTACCGGGAGTGAGGACGTCGACGGCGGTTCACCGCGCCTACCGCGCCGATTACGGTCCGCGATTCATCACCGAAGGGGTCGTGACGATCGAGCCGCCGCGCATCGGCGCCGCCTTCCCGATTCTCGTGCCGCAGGGGGACGCGGACGGGAACGGCATCGCCGGCATCAGGATGCCGGAGCTCGCGGCGCCGCTCGCGACCTACACCGGATGGAATCTCTTCAACGCGCGCGCGGGGCCGACCGACGTGATCTCGAGCATGCAGGGGTCATATATTCCCCTCGCGCGCGCAGCGTCCGATCGGAAGCGCAGCGGCGATCCGCGCCAGTCGATCGAAGAGCGCTATCACGACAAGGACCAGTACCTGGGACTCGTCTCGAAGGCGGCGCTGCAGTTGATCGACGAGCGCTTCCTCCTCGCCGAGGATCTCGCGGTCATCCTCAAGAACGCCGGACGACATTGGGACCAGCTGATGTCGACGGCGACGACGTCGACCGGGCAACGTTAATCGACACAGAGTTGGCAGAGACACTGAGCAAACACCACAGAGACACGGAGACCCAGAGCCGTTCTTGTACAAAAGGAACTCTGGGTCTTTGTGTCTCTGTGGCTGACGCCTCCGTGTTCTCTTTTCACTCTGTGTCGGGACCTGGCGGAGCCGGTTTGCAAAATGTGCAAAGATGTCGTCCGGTTTCGTATTATCCGTTTTTGGATAAATCCACGATACGCCGCGAAGGCACGAAAACGCGAAGAAAGACTAGAGCTTTGGCGGCGGGCCGAACATGTCGTCTACCGTCATGATCTCGATCGCGCCGAGGTTCAGCGCGCGGATCGGAGCCTCGATCTTGGAACGGTCGCCGACGACAACAACGGCGAACCTGTCGGGTTGCACGTACTTCTGCGCGGCGCGCTGCACGTCGGCGGCGGTGACGGCCTGGATGTTCTGCACGTACTTCGAGAAGTAGTCGTCGGGCAGGTGATAGACGATCGCGTCCTCGAGGCGCCGTGAGACGTCGCCCGTCGTCTCGAAGGCGCTGGGATACCGCAGCGCGACGTAATTCTTCGCGCGCGCCAGCTCCTCGGCCGGCACGGCCTGACGGATGTTGCCGAGCTCCTTGAAGAACTCCTTCAGCGCGTCAGCGGTCTTGTCGGTCTGCACGCCGGCGGACGCGACGAATAGTCCCGCCGACGCGCGCATGTCGAACGACGATCCGGCGCCGTACGTATATCCGTGCTCCTCCCGCAGATTCGTGTTCAGCCGCGAGCTGAACGATCCGCCGAGAATCGTGTTCATCACCTGGATCGGAAAGTAGTCGGGCGTCGAGCGCGGGACGCCGATCCAGCCGATGCGAATCTGCGACTGCGGCGCCTCCGGCTTGTCGACCAGGTAGATCTGGCGCATCGCCGGCTGGTCGACGTTCGGCAGCGTCTGCGACGATTTGGTTGCGGCCTGCGTCCTCCACGAACCGAAGCTCTTCTCGAGGAGCGGCACGACTGTCGCGCGCGCCACGTCGCCGACGACGAGCAGCGTGGCGTTGTCGGGACGGTACGCCGACGTGTAGAAGGCGCGCAAATCGTCGGTCGTCATCGCCTTCACCGCTTCGGCCGTGCCGAACATCGGCGTCCCGTACCGATGCGTCGGACCGAACAGCACGCGGGAGAACGTGATCGACGCGATCGTCGGCGGGTCGTCGCGCGCCTGCAGAATGCTCGTCAGCCGTTCCTGGCGCAGCCGCTCGAGCTCGTCTTTCGGAAACGTCGGTCGCTCCGCGACGTCCGCCATGATCGGCAGCGCATCGGCCAGCCGCGCCACCGGGACGTGCAGCCGGACGCCGGAGGAATCGATGCCGCTGCCGGCGCCGAGATCGGCACCGAGATAGTCGACCGCGTCGGCGATCTCCAGCGACGATCGCGAGCCGGCGCCCTCGGTGAGCATCGCGGCGGTGAGGTTCGCTGCGCCGAACTTGCCGGCAGGATCTTCGGCCGTACCGCTGAGCACGAGCAGATTCACCTGCACGACCGGCACCTTGTGCTGCTCGACGATCCAGACCGGCAGGCCGTTGGCGAGCTGCAGCTTCTGAATCGCCGGCAGATTGAGCGCCGGCGGCGGGCCGGGCTGCGGCGGATGGCTGCGATCGGGCGCCTGCTGCGCGAGTGGCGTTGTACCGATCGCGAGCCACAGAGCCAAGACGATGCGACCTGTCGACATTTTTTAGTTTCTCGCGGGGCCCATCATTTTTCAAAACGCCGGGGCCCCACCCCCGGCGCTGACGCGCTCGCACCGTAGTGCTTGCGCGTATTTAGAACAGAACGTCACAAGACGCGACTGACCCATTGGGTCTTATTTCTTGTCGGGTTCCACCGCCAGCTCCACGCGTTTGCCGAGCGGCAGGAAGCGCAACGCGGCGGCGCGCACGTCGGACGCGGACAGCGCGCGGTAGCGGCTCAGGTCTTCGTTGAACCAGTCCGGATCGCCCGTTTCGGTGAAGTACGCATTCAGCTGATCGGCCTTGCCGCCGAAGCCGCCGACGCGCTCCATCCGGTTGAAGAACGACGACTCGATCTGATTGATCGATCGCTGCAGCTCGTGATCGGTCGGCTCTTCCCGCTGCAGCTTCTGAATCTCCTCGTCGATCACCTTTTGCAGCTCGCCGACCGCGTGGCCCGGACGCGGCGTCGCGACGATCTGAAACGCCGAGGAGATCGCGCCCGACGACTGGAACGCGCTGACGTCCTGCGCGATCTGCATGTCGTAGACGAGCCGTTTGTACAGGCGCGAGTTCTTGCCGCCCGCGAGGACGTCGGCGACCACGTCGAGCGCGCCGTCGCCCGGCTCGAGGTGACGCGGCGTCAGCCACGCGAGGTACAGGCGCGGCAGCTGCACGCGATCAGTGATGGTCTTGCTCTGAACGCCCGTCAGCTGCGCGCCCGGAATCGTCATCGGTTCGGCCGCAGGCCCCGGCTTCACGTCGCCGAACCATTTCTCGACGGCGGCGCGCGTCTTCGCCGAATCGATGTCGCCGGCGACCACGAGGCTGGCGTTCGCCGGCGAGTAGTACTTCTTGAAGAACTCGACGACGTCCTCGTAGCTCGCCGCGGTGAGATCTTCCATGTAGCCGATGACCGGCCAGTGGTACGGATGTCCCTGCGGATAGAGCATCTCGCTCATCATGACTTCGGCCATCCCGTACGGCCGGTTCTCGTAGCTCTGACGCCGCTCGTTCTTCACGACGTCGCGCTGCGCGTCGACGGTCTTCGGCGTCATCGAGTCGAGCAGATACCCCATGCGGTCGGACTCGAGAAACAGCGCGAGATCGACGGCGTTCGACGGCACGTTGATCCAGTAGTTCGTGCGATCGGTTTCGGTCGATCCGTTGTTGTCGCCGCCGGCAGCCTCGAGCCACGCGTCGAACTCGCCGGGCTTGACGTGACCGGACCCCATGAACATCAGGTGCTCGAACAGATGCGCGAACCCCGTGCGTCCCTGTTTCTCGCGCGCCGATCCGACGTGGTACCACATGTTCACCGTCGCGATCGGCACGCTGTGATCCTCGTGGAGGATGACCGTCAATCCGTTCGGCAGCGTGAACTGCGTGTACTTGAGCTCGAGCTTCGGAGGCGGCGTCTGGGCAAACGCGGATGCCGCGAGCGCGAGCATCAGGAGAGCGGAGGCAGCGCGTTTCATGAGCCTCGATTCTACGCTCGCCTGAAAGGCTCGCGCTACAACCTGAAAAGGCTCGCGCTACAACTCTGAAAGGCTCGCGCTACAACCTGAAAAGGCTCGCGCTACACCCCTGAAAGGCTCGCGCTACAACCCTGAAAGGCTCGCGCCCGTCTGAAAGACTCGCGCTCCACAGACGATCATGATGAAATAACGTCGTGCCGGAAACGCGGCCGCTCGTCGGCGTGATCATGGGCAGCAAATCGGATTGGGAGACGATGAGCGCCGCCGATCACGTACTGTCCGAATTCGGAATCCCGCACGAATGCCAGGTCGTTTCCGCCCATCGGACGCCCGCGTGGATGGCCGAGTACGCATCGCTCGCCGCAGGGCGTGGCATCGAAGTGATCATCGCCGGCGCCGGCGGTGCCGCGCATCTTCCCGGGATGGTCGCATCGCACACGATCCTGCCGGTCATCGGCGTCCCGGTGAAGAGCGCCGCATTGAACGGTCTCGACTCGCTGCTCTCGATCGTCCAGATGCCGAAGGGGGTGCCGGTGGCGACGGTCGCCATCGGCGCGTCGGGCGCCGCGAACGCCGGCCTGCTCGCCGTCGCGATTCTGGCGACGGCGCGGCCCGAGCTGCGCGCGAAGCTGCAGAAGTACCGCGACGACATGGCTGCTGATGTGCGCCAACAGAGATTGTGAGATTGCTGATTTCTGCGATCAATCAGCAATCTGCAATCATCAATCTGCAATGTAATGTCCCGCGTCATCCCCCCCGGATCCACGATAGGCGTCCTTGGCGGCGGCCAGCTGGGCCGCATGTTCGCCATGGCGGCGCGCCGTCTCGGCTACCGCGTGCACACGCTCGCCCCGGACGACGACACGCCGACGGGACAAGTGGCGGACGTCGAAATCAACGCGTCGTACGACGATCTCGATGCCGTCCGCGCCTTCGCCAGCGCCGTCGACGTCGTCACCTTCGAGTTCGAGAACGTGTCGGCGGCGGCGGCCGAAGCGGCCGAGTCGCGCGCGCTCGTGCGTCCGAACGGCCGCGCGCTCCACGTCGCGCAGAACCGGATCCGCGAGAAGACGTTTGTCGCCGATCTCGGGCTGCCGGTCACGCCGTTCGCGCCGGTGCGGACCGAGACGGAGCTTGCGGCGGCTATTAATAACGTAGGCACGCCCGCCGTGCTGAAGACGGCGGCGTTCGGCTACGACGGCAAAGGTCAGGTGAAAGTCGCCTCGCGCGACGCCGCCGCAGCCGCCTGGACGTCGCTCGGTCGCGCCGAAGCCATCCTCGAACGGTTCATCGACCTGGACCGCGAAATTTCGGTCATCGGCGCGCGCGCCGCCGGCGGCGAATGGTCGCATTTCGGTCCGATCGAGAACGCGCACGATCGCCACATCCTCGACGTATCGGTGATGCCCGCCGGCGTGCCGACGCCGACGGCGCGGCAGGCCGTCGACGTCACGCGAAGCGTCATGGCGGCGCTCGATTACGTCGGCATCCTGTGCATCGAGTTCTTCATCGCGCGCGACGGATCGCTGATGGTGAACGAGCTGGCGCCTCGGCCGCACAACTCGGGTCATCTCACGATTGAGACGTGCCGCACGAGCCAATTCGAGCAGCAGCTGCGCGCGATTTGCGGCCTGCCGCTCGGATCGCCGGACGCGCTTCAGCCGGCCGCGATGGCGAACATCCTCGGCGATCTCTGGGAGTCAGGGGAGCCCGACTGGTCCGCCGTATTCGCCTTTCCTTCCGTGAAACTTCATCTGTACGGAAAAGCAACGGCTCGCGCGGGAAGAAAGATGGGACATCTGACGGCGCTCGCCGCGACGAGCGAAGAAGCGCGCGCGCTGGTCGTTCGGGCGCGCAGTGCATTGCGCGCGGGCAACCGCAGAGATCGTTGATACAAGGAGAAGATTTCTCTGCGGTCTCTGCGCGCCATTCGGCCGGTTCCGCTGGGCGCGCGAATTGCTTCTCCTGAGGCGTGCGGCTCAGCCATAGCGTACTCGCCGCGGGATTCGCGGTCGCGCTCCTGGCACCCGTTGGTGCAGCCGATCGCTTGATTGAAGCCTCGCCTTCCACAGCCGGCCGCTCCAACGTCCTCGATCGGTTCTTCGCGCTCAGCGATCCAACGCCATCCGACGTGCGCGCGCTCCGTCATCTCGAGGCGCGCAACGATCAGTTCGACAAAACGGCGTGGATGGATGTGTGGACCGAAGCCGATCGGTCCGGGTTCCGTTACACAATTGTCGGCGAAGGCGGATCGGACTACATCCGGTCGCGCGTCTTCAGGGCGACGCTGAAGACGGAAGCCGAGATGTGGGCATCGGGCGCGCCCGACCGCGCCGGCTTCACGCTCGATAATTACGTTTTTGAAGATCGCGGCGAGCAGCCGGACGGCCTCGTGTCATTGCAGGTGAAGCCGCGACGAAAGGACGTCCTGTTCGTCGACGGATCGATCTTCTTGAATCCCGACGACGGCGATTTGGTGCGGCTGGAGGGACGGCTGTCGAAGTCTCCTTCGTTCTGGACGCGCCGCGTCGAAATCGTCAGATGGTTTCGCCGCTTTGCGGGCTTCCGGATGCCGGTCGCCGTCGAATCGGTGGCCAACATCCTCATTGCGGGACGGTCGACCTTCCGAATGACTTACGAATACGAATCTGTCCACGGCCACCACGTCGGCGATCCACAACCGCAGCGGCGCACGGCGGAACTGCGTTAAAATTTCCACATCACCTTCACTCTTCCATATCTGCTCGTCGCCGCGCTCGTCACGTTTCAGGGCGCCGCGCTCCAGCGTTTTCTCGCGCGTGGAGACAGCCCGGCGGTCGCGTACCGCGCGCTGCGTCATCTCGAGGCGCGCAACACGAAGTTCGGCGCGAGCGGCTGGATGGACGCGTGGACGGAGTTCGACGACGAGCACGGGCTCCAGTTCGAGATCGTCGCCGAGGGCGGCAGCGGATACGTGCGCAAGAAGGTACTGCGCGCGGCGCTCGAGGGCGAACAGCGGATCTGGGCGGCGCGCGAGCCGCAGCGCGCATCGCTGACGGCGGAGAACTACACGTTCCTCGAGCGCGGCCTCGGACCCGAGGGGCTGGCGGCGGTCGCGATCACGCCGCGCCGCAAGGACGTGCTGCTCGTCGAAGGCGCCATCTTCGTCGAGCCCGACCAAGGGGATCTGCGGCGCATCGAAGGGACGCTGTCGAAGGCGCCGTCGTTCTGGACGCGCCGCGTCGAGATCGTGCGGCGCTACGAGAGAATTGCCGGCGTGCGCGTCCCGGTGTCGATCGAATCAGTAGCGAGCGTGCTCATCGCAGGACGCTCCACCTTCAAGATGACCTACCAGTACGAGACGATCAACGGCCAGCACGTCGGCGATCCGCGTCCCCAGCAGAGCGGCGGCGTCACGCACTGATTCGGGCTCGCTGCCCCCTGAATAATCCCGACAAACGATCCGATCATTCTCTGCTCATCATCCGCAAGGCGATTGCGAACAAGAGAAATCCGACAGCGCCGCGCCAGTAGCCGACCGGTTCCAGCAGAAACACCGAATGGCTGAATGCGATCGTGGTGCCCACCGCGAACGCGAGCGCCGCGAGACCAATCAACAACCAGCACAGATTTCGCATGCCGCGGGATTATACGGTCATCGTGCGGCGCGCCGGACGCGATTCACGCGTTCGCCACGTGCGCGACGGTCTTCTGAACGAGCCGCAGGTACGCGCGGATCGTTTTCTCCAGATGCGGGATCGGCGTGTCTTCTTCCTTGCAGTGCGACAGACCGTTCGACGAGCACGCGAACATCATCACGACCGGCATGTGCGGCACCATTTCGGCCGCATCGTGCAGCGGACCTGACGGCAGGCGTGGCGCGTCGCCGGTCTCCTCGCGGACCGCTTCCTCGCACAGACCGACCAGCGCCGTATCGAACGGACGCGGATCGATCCGCCACAGCGGCCGCCACTCGACGGCCACGTTGTTGTCCCTGGCCGCGCGATCGGCCGCGGCATGCGCGTCGCGCAGCATCGCCGCGAGCGCGTCGGGATCGAGCGCGCGCTGATCGAGCGAGATCTCGCATACGCCCGGCACGGCGGTCACGATCTTCGGTTCGACGTCGACGACGCCCACGGTGCAGACGACGCCCGCTCCGGGGCGCGAATGGCGCTTCGCGATCTCGCGGCATTCGAGCGCCGTCTGCGCGGCCGCGAGGAATGCGTCGCGCCGCATCGGAATCGGCGTCGACCCGGAATGCGCCGCCTGGCCGGTGAAACGGAGCGTGTTCCGCTCGACCCCGAACGTGCCGAGCACCACGCCGGTCGACTTGTTCATCGACTCGAGCACCGGTCCCTGCTCGATATGCAGCTCGAGGTAGGCGCGCGCGTCGATCGCCTTCAGCTCGCGATGCGCGTCGCGCATGCGCTCGAGCGAGACGCCGTTCTCCGCGAGCGCGTCGACGAGCCTCGTCCCCTGCCGATCCGTCAGCTCGCGCACCATGTCGATATCGAGGCTGCCGGCCGCCGCGGACGATCCGAGCAGGCTGCGGCCGAACCGCGCGCCTTCTTCGTCGGCCCAGTCGACCAGCTTCAGGGTCACGGCCGGTTTTGCGGCGGCGTGCATGCGCAGCGCCTCGAGCGCCGCCATGACGCCGAGGCAGCCGTCGAGCCATCCGCCGTTCGGCACTGAATCGAGATGACTGCCGACGATCACCGTCTTCGTCGACGCGCCGGGAAGGGCGACCCAGTTGTTGCCGGCCGAATCGGTGTCGACGCCCAGCCCGAGCTCCGCGATCCTGCCGCGAAACCAGTCGCGCGCCTCGCGCCACACCGGACCCCACGCGAGCCGCTGCGCCCCGTCTGCCGTCGAGGTGCGGGCAGCCAGCTCGCGAAGATCGTCGATGACGCGTTGTGCATTCATGGTGAAGACTCAACGCGCGGCGCGCATATCGGAGGCCGCGCATCGCGGGCGGCCATTATAGATTGCGCAGAACGATCGCCGGATCGACGGCGCTCGCGCGCCGCGCGGGCAGAAGCGCGGCGGCCGACGCGACGAGCGCCATCGCGGCTGCGACGAAGACGAGGAGCCGCGGATCGAGATCGGCGACGCCAATCAGCCAGCCGCGCAGCAGCCGCCACGCGACGAGCGCGGCGGCCAATCCGATGGCGCAGCCAGCCGCGGTCAGTCGCAGGCCGTCGGCGAGCACGAGCCGCAGGACGCGCGCCGCATCGGCGCCGAGCGCGAGGCGGATGCCGATTTCGCGCAGGCGCGACGACACGGAATACGACAGCATGCCGTAGACGCCGATCGCCGCGAGCAGGAGCGCGGCGCCGGCGAAGAGCGCGACGACGCTCGCGTTGAATCGCGGCCGCGCGAGCGCGACGCTGACGCGCTCGTCCAGGGTCTGCAGATCGAAAATCGGCATCGACTGGTCGACCGACGCGACCGCGCTGCGCAGGGCCGGGACAATCGCGGCCGTGTCGCCGCGCGTTTTGACCAGGACGATCGTGTCGGGATAGGAGAACTGCAGGTACGAGGTGTAGAAATCTGGATGGAACGCAGAGAACGCAGAGCCCGACGCCGCGCCATCGTACGGCACATCTCCGACGATGCCGACCACTTCCACCGGATTGGAAGGATCAGTAAATCCCGTCGCCGATCCGAACCACACGCGCTTGCCGATCGGGTTCGCCCCCGGCCAGAAGCGGCGGGCCGCCGTCTCGTTGATGACCGTCACCGGCGGACGCCCCTTGCGATCGGCCGCCGTCAGCAGGCGGCCGGCAACCAGCGGCACGCCGAGCGTGCGGAAATACGCCGCCGAGACGTAGTGCCGTCCGACGGACGGCGCGTTTCGCGGATCGACCGGCCTGTCCGGAAAGAAAACCGTCGTCCGGGCGCCGCCCATGAACGGCGTCGCGCGATTGACCGCCGCGGAGACGACGCCCGGCACCTGCTCGATCCGCGCGAGCACACGCTCGATGATGGCCGGTCCATCAGCCGGCGCGTACCGCGAATTCGGTGGACGGACCCAGAACGTCAGCACGCCGTCCGGCGCGAAGCCGGCGCGAAGCTGCTGCATCCCGGCGAAGCTTTCGAGCAGCAGCCCTGACGCCGTCAGCAGCAGCACCGCGAGCGCCACCTCGGCGATCACGAGTCCGCCGAGCGCGCGGCGCCGGCCGCCGGTGCGGACGTCTTCCTTCAAGGCGGGCACGAACGTCGCCCGCGATGCCTGGAGCGCCGGCGTCAGGCCGCAGGCGATCGTCGTGGCCACGGTGATCAGCAGCGTGAACAGCAGGACGCGCACGTCCAACGCCGGCGCGGCAAACGGCGCGAAGACCCCGTAGTCGTTGCGCGCCGACGCCATGATTGCCGGCGACGTGCGGGCGAAGACCTCGACGCCCCACTCCGCGAGCAGAACGCCGAAGGCCGCGGACGCGACCGCGAGCAGCAGCGCTTCGGTGAGGAGCTGCCGCACGAGCCGGCCGCGGCTCGAACCGATCGCGAGCCGCACGGCCATTTCTCGCTCGCGCGTGCGCGCCCGGGCGAGCAGCAGTCCCGCCACGTTCACGCACGCGATGAGCAGCACACACGATGCGGCAGCGAGCAGCACGAGCACCGAGCGCCGGAGCGTCGGATCGATGCGCGCGTCGCCGATCGGCAGCGCCATCGCGCTCCATCGGGCATCGCGCGGGCCGTCGGCGTCGGCGAGCCTCGGACCGATCGTCGCCAGCGCGGCGTTGGCCTGCCCGAGCGTCGTGCCCGCGCGCAGCCGCGCGACGACGCTGATGAAATGCTGCGGCGTCGTCAGATAGTCCGAGTAAATCAGCCGCGGCGCGAGCGCGCGCGGGATCCACACGTCCGCCTTGCCGTTCAGCCCCGTGAACGACGCCGGCAGCACGCCGGCAACCGTCAGCGGGTCGTCGTTCAGCCGGATAGTGCGCCGGACGATGGACGGATCGGCATTGAACCGTCGGCGCCAGAGGCGCTCGCTGATCAGAACGACGGCGTCGTCTTCGCCGGCGAACAGGCGGCCGGCGATCGGCGACACGCGCAGCGTGTCGAAGTAATTCGGCGACACGGTCTCGCCGTCGACCTGCTCCGGCGTCTGCTCGCCGCCGCTCAGGCTGATGTTGGTGGAGGTGAAGGTCGCAATCGATTCGAACGCGTAGGGAGCGACCGCCCCGACGATGTCAATCACCGGTTTCGACCATCGGAGGCGGACCGTGCCCTCGCGAGGAGTCGAACGGTTTATATAAAGGATGACCAGTCGATCGACCGCGGTGAATGGCAGCGGCCGCAGCAGCGCCGCGTACGCCACGCTGAACATCGTCGTCGTCGCCGCGATGCCGAGCGCGAGCGTGACGACGGCGACGGCGACGACGCCGCGCATCCGGGCAAACGTCCGGAGGGCGTAGCGAACGTCGTGCAGTAGGGTTTCCAACGGTGATGAAGACGCGGCCGCGAACGCTGATGTTAACGACGGCAACTCCTTTTTCATCACACTCGACTCGAACATCGCCTCCGACACGATTCAGCTCGCGCAGGTGACCCACGAGCTCGATCATCTCGACCGGTCCCGGTACGCCAACTGATTCGCGTTCTTTCACCATCAGCTGTTTTCGAACGGACCCACAGAGCGCAGCGCGCATCGCGTTCGGTGCGATCGCCGTGCACGCGATGTCAGCGACTGCCGACCCGCGGTAACCAGCGCGCCTCCGTTGTGCGCCTTCGTGTTCCGAACGTCAAGAAACTGACACAACTGGACACGAGATCACGAAGTACGCCCGCCCGCAGACTTTTGGGCTCGCGAGTCGATATCTCTCGGCACTGAGGCTCGCACGTCATTCCGAAACGTGTGGGATCGAGCCTGAGCGATCTCGATCGGAGGTCGGCACCCGATCTGCATCACGAACGGGTACACGAACATGCGAAACCTTCAATTCGGTACGTTGTAGGCCGGGCTGCGCCATGGGGACAAAGACCCGCGGTCGCTCGTCTCGTCGTCCAACGGCACGGTCAGGAACACTAAAACCGTTGTCGCGCAGACACGCGGGTGAGCCAGCGTGGCTCACCGTTTCTCAGCTCGCGCGCCGATGGCAGCTGGGACGCACGACAATCTACAAATTCATCGACAAGGGAACCCTGCCTGTCTGGAAAGTCGGCACGCACTTATTCCGCATCGCCCTCGCCGACGTCTTGCGATTCGAAGCGCGCAACCGGCGTTATCGCAAGTAGCCGATCGTCACCGACAACTTCCATCGCTTCATCGTCCGTCCACGTCGACGCCGATCGAGTCTCACTCGAACCTCATGAGGTGGGGGCAGCCACTTCAACAGTTTTCCCGCAGGCACTTTTTGGCTAGCCGGTCCGACATATCGTTCAACCGCGGCGCGAAAAGTTACTGCCACGATCAATACTAAAATCGTTGGAAGCATGAGCGGACATGCAATACGCACAATGCAGGAAGTCGACGCCGCGCCACGCCGTGGGGAAAGAGATCCGAGGAGGAGTTCGTCTCGTATGTCCAGCGCACAGTACGAAACGCCACGACTCTCGCCGTCGCGTCACGCCGTCGAACCCGCGTGGCTCACCGTGTCTCAGCTCGCGCGCCGATGGCAACTCGGACGCAGGACAATCTACAAATTCATTGACAGCGGCATCCTGCCGGTGTGGCAGGTCGGCACGCATCTGTACCGAATCGCATTCGCGGACGTCGTGCGATTCGAAGCGCGCAACCGGCGCTGTCGCAAGTAACTGCTAGTTCTTCGTAGTTCTTCTTGTCGCCCGTTGGGGCGCCTCGCTTGGTCTTGCGCGCTGTTGGTACGGTCACGCGACTCCAGCCGACTCCAACCCATTTTCAGCCTGAGCACTTCCCGAAAAGAGAACTCTTCGCGCAGTTTTCGTTTGACTTCGTTTGATCGCCAGCGACTTAATGCGTCCTTTGGGCGCGGAATCAGAAACGATTCTGTTGCACAGAAGCGCGCATGGTGGACCGAGCTACGTCACGATCGTCACGCGGAATGCACGCCGGCGTGTGTCCGCCGATGCGCGCAATTTACGGCGGTGTGCGTCCGACAGTGCGCGGAACGTTCGTTTCCCACGGCCCTTCGTGTTCGGTCGTTGTCTGCGGCGACCACGGCGCGCGGACCGTCCGACCGTGCCGCGAGCAACTGCGAAAGCTTCAATACGACAACTTCGAAGTGATCGTCGTCGACGACGGATCAACGGACGGCACGGCGGAAATCGTGCGCGCGTACCGGTTCCGCGTGGTCGTCACGCGCAACTGCGGATTGAGGCGCGCGCGAAACATCGGGCTGCAACCGGCGGCGCGACTGTATGGCCGCTTGGCTCGTCATCAGGTATTCGCAAAGGTCGGCTACTTGTTCCGATTCTAGCGACGCCGCAAAACGGAAACATGCGCTGCGCTTTCAGCATTTCGCCACGCCGATCGCCATGCAGATGACCGGAGATTCTCAGGCAGAACTCCGTGTGCCGGTTCGTACGCTGGCGCCGTCGTCTGTGTCAGTCGGCCCGTCGAACGGAGCACGTCCGACCATCCGAGGGAAGTTTCTCTTCGTCGGCGATCGCAAGCTCTATGTGCGCGGCGTGACCTACGGAGCCTTCCGGCCGGACGCGGACGGGAACGAATATCACGACCTCGCCACCATCGAGCGCGATTTCGCGCAGATGGTGGAAAACGGCATCAACTGTGTTCGAATCCCTCACACGATGCCGCCGCGCTCATTGCTCGATGCCGCGCATCGACACGGACTCTGGGTGATGGTTGGGCTGTCGGCCGAACAGTATCTCGGCTTCGTCATCGACAAGCGGAGGGACCTTGACCCTGAGCGCGTGCTGCGCGACCGGGTACGACGCTGCGTCGGCCATCCAGCGCTTCTGGCCTACTCGCTCGGCAACGAAATCCCGGCGCACATTGCG
Organism: Acidobacteriota bacterium; assembly: GCA_003222395.1. Lineage (GTDB taxonomy): Bacteria > Acidobacteriota > Vicinamibacteria > Vicinamibacterales > CAVVIG01 > Gp6-AA45. The sequence goes on along the minus strand of QHWB01000031.1, from coordinate 281,843 downwards.
AGGTGGTACGGACATCGCCGGGTAGAACGCTATCTCGAGTGGCTGTATCGCGCGGTGAAAGATGAAGACCCTGATGGACTGGTCACGTACGTGAACTACCCCTCGACGGAATACCTGGAGCTGCCGTTCCTCGATCTCGTCAGCTACAACGTGTATCTCGAAAGGCAGTCGGCGCTCGATGCGTACCTCGCGCGCCTCCAGAATGTTGCGGCGGACCGTCCGCTGATCCTCAGCGAGCTGGGACTGGACGCGTTCCGCAACGGCGAGTTCGCGCAGGCCCAGAGTCTCGACTGGCAGATCGAAACCGCCTTCGCCGGCGGCTGTGCCGGCGTTTTTGTTTTCTCCTGGACCGACGAATGGCATCGGGCCGGAGCCGAAGTGGACGACTGGGCCTTCGGCATCACCGACCGCGAGCGTCGACCCAAGCCCGCCCTCGTTGCCGTTCGCGAGAGGTTCGACGAGGTGCCCTTTTGGGATCTGCCGTGGCCGCGCGTCTCAGTTGTCGTGTGCACATACAACGGATCACGGACGATCCGCGGTTGCCTCGACGGTCTGAAGCGGCTGGATTATCCAAACTATGAGGTCATCGTCGTCGACGACGGTTCGACCGACGGTACGGCGGACATCGTGGACGAATACGATGTTCGGTTGATTCGGACCGAAAACCGCGGCCTGAGCAGCGCGCGCAATACTGGCCTGCACGCGGCCACGGGCGAGATCATCGCCTACATCGATGATGATGCGTGTCCGGACACGCATTGGCTCAAATACCTGGCGTCAACCTTCAGCGCCACGAACCATGCAGGCGTGGGCGGACCGAATATCCCGCCACCGGATGACGGGCCGATCGCAGAGTGCGTCGCCAATGCGCCGGGCGGTCCCGTGCACGTGCTCCTTTCCGACCGCGAGGCGGAGCACATCCCAGGCTGCAACATGGCGTTCCGCAAAGCGTGCCTCGAAGCGATCGGCGGGTTCGATCCGCAGTTCCGCGTCGCCGGCGACGACGTGGACGTGTGCTGGCAGCTTCAGGAATGCGGCTGGACGCTCGGGTTCCACCCGACCGCCATGGTCTGGCACCATCGCCGCAACTCCGTGCGCGCATATTGGAAGCAGCAGCGAGGCTATGGGCGGGCCGAGGCGTTGCTCAAGAAGAAATGGCCGGAGAAATACAACGGGACGGGGCAGCTCACGTGGGCGGGTCGAATCTACAGCCGCGGGCTCACGCGGGCTCTCGATTTCCGAAGGGGACGTATCTATCACGGCATGTGGGGGGGAGCGCCGTTCCAACGGCTGTACCACCCGGCGCCTCACGCGCTCTATTCGCTATCGCTGATGCCCGAATGGTACCTCGCGATACCCGTTCTCGCCGTGATCTCGGCGCTCGGCACCCTGTGGCGCCCGCTCCTGTTCGCGGTGCCGCTGCTGGCCTTCACCACGATGGCGCCCTTCATTCAAGGGTGGTTGAGCACGAGCGGCGTCTTCCCGACGACGCTCTGCGGTCGTCAGGCCCGGCTCCGACGATTCGCGCTGCGCCTTCTCACGGCGCTGCTCCACGTGCTCCATCCCGTTGCGCGTCTGTGCGGCCGGCTGGAGGCAGGATCGTGCCCATCGGCCCGCGGGGTTCGGCCTTCCTTCCCGCGGCCGCGGGCCTTCGCGCGCTGGACCGAGCGAGGGGAGGCGCCCGACGCGCGGCTCCGAAGTGTGGAGGAGACGCTGCGCGCGGTCGGATCCACCGTGCGGCGGGGCGGCGATTGGGATCGCTGGGACCTGGAAGTGGCATGCGGCACGCTCGGCGCCGCGCGTCTGATCATGGCGGTTGAAGATCACGGAGCCGGCAATCAGCTCATACGGGCGCGTTGGTGGCCGACGATGTCGGCGGTGACGCCGGTACTCACCATGGCGGCAACGGCCCTTGCAGTGGCAGCCGGATTCGACCGGGCGTGGCCCGCCGCAGCCGTTCTCGGCATCGCGGCCGCGTCTGTGGCCCTGCGGGCGGCGTGGCATTGCGGGTTGGCGATCGCTGTCATCGAACGATGCGTCTCGGACCAGGCAGTCACCGCGGACTGACGACATGCGATCTCGAATCCACATCCTTATTGCCGTTCTCGTCTGCGGCTTCAGCGTCATGCCGGCGCGCGCGCAGACGGCGGCGCCGGCCGGGGTCGTCGTATCCGGCGTGATCGTCGACCAGAGCGCCGGCGTGATTCCCGGAGCGGCTGTGACCCTGCTCGGTCAGGCCGGCGCGATGCGCAGCACGACCTCGCAAGCCGACGGGACCTTCAGCGTCGACGGAGTCGCCCCGGGGGCATACGTCTTGAGAGTCGAGCTCTCCGGTTTCGAAACCTACCAGAAACCCATTGCTGTCACCCAGGAGCCGTCGCCTCCACTCAAAATCGCGATGCGTGTCGCCACGCTCGAAACCGATGTCACGGTGGAAGCCGACGAATCCGCGGACACGTTTTCAACGTCGAACAGCAGCGGCGAGACGATGAGGATGGACAGCGAGTTTCGCAGCGCGCTTCCGATTGTCGCCGACTTTTTCATGGGCGTCGTCACCAACTTCTTTTACCCGGGCGCGCAGGGAGCTCAGGGCGCCTCCCTCGTCGTCGACGGCATCGAAGGGGATCAGATCGAGGTTCCGTCCGCCGCCATCGGCACGGTGAGGCTCAATCGAAATCCGTACTCGGCGTTGTACCAGCATCCGGGCCAGGCGCGGTTGGAGGTGTCGACGAAGCGCGGCCGGAGAAGCCGGTACGACGGCATTCTCGAGATGGCCAACCGCAGTACTCTCTTCGCCGCGCGGAATGCGTTTGCCACGACGACCCAGGATTTGAAGCGTGGCCTCGTGCAGCCGACCTTCGGCGGTCCGCTCCCGGGGAAGAAGTCGTCGTTTTTCTTCACCGGTCAGCGCCACATCCACGACGAAAGCGGGATCGTGAATGCCGAGACGCTGTCGGGTCCGGTGATCGCAAACGTGCCCACGGGCCACGATCACACCAGCATCTTTTCGCGGCTTCAGGCCTGGCCGAGCGATCTCAATACATTCATCGTGAGCTACGGTTTCAGCGGTCACGATTTTTCCAACCGCGACGCGGGCGGATTCAATCTGGCTGAGCGGGGCATTGCCGCGGAGAAGCACAAGCACACCTTGACCTTCAGCCATCGGCTCCTGCGTGCGTCGCAATGGCAGAACGACTTCCTGTTCGGTCTCATCAACAATGAGGACCATGCCGGAGCGGCCGCGACCGCACCGGCGATTGATGTCAGCGATGCGTTTTCGTCGGGGCCGTCACCGACGTTCACGCGCGCGACCAGACAATCCTTCACGCTCGAGAACACGGCGCGGTATCTGGGCCACACGGGACACGCCTTCTCGTTCGGCGCGCGGCTGAGGAGCGACCGCGTCGATGCGTTCGATGCCTCGAATTTCGCCGGCACCTACGAATTCGCCGACCTCAAGTCGTATGCCGCCGGAACGCCTCTGTTCTTTCGCATCAACCGGGGCGACCCGAATGCGGCCTTCAACTTGTACGGGGCGAACGGCTACGTGCAGGACGAGGTGCGGGTCAGGCCGCAGCTGACGCTGACCTTCGGCCTCCGGTACGACTGGCAGTCAATGGTCAACGACAAGAAGAATCTCGCGCCGCGGTTCGCGTTTGCCTACGCGCCCGAGAATCACAAGAAGACGATCCTTCGCGGCGGCGTCGGCATCTTCAACGACGATTTGCCCCGTTCGGCGGTCGAGCGATCGCTGCTCGTCGACGGTATCCGGCTGCGGGAAGTGGTCATTGCCGATCCGTCGTTCCCCGCCCCGTTCTCGAGCGGCGCCGACGTGACGCCGGCGCCGAGCAAAGTCAGTATTGCCCCGAACATCCACTCGCCCTCGCTCTCGGAGGCCAGCGTCAGCATCGAGCGGGAGATCTCCCACCGGAACTGGATCACGGCCGAGTACGCGTGGTTCCGCGGAACGCATCTGTTTCGCTCGCGCAATGTGAACGCCCCGTTTCCCGTCACCGATGTTCGGCCCGATCAGAATTTTCTCAACATCAACCAGGTCGAGTCCACCGCGTTCATGCGCAGCCAGGCGTTGACCGTCACCTGGCGCGGGCGGGTCGGGAAGATCTTTCAACCGTACGCGCAGTATGTGCTGTCGAAGACGACCGACAACACGTCGGGGATGTTCGTGATTCCGGCAAACAGCTACGACTTGCGCCCGGAGACCGGCCCCTCGGACGCGGACGCGCGGCATCGCTTCAACATGATGGGCGTCTTGACGCTCCCACGCGGCTTCCAAACCGGCCTGGTGTTATCGGTCACGAGCGGTCGGCCCTACGACATCACGACCGGGCTGGACGACAATAACGACACGCTGGCGAACGACCGGCCGGCGGGGGTCACCCGGAACACCGGTCGCGGGCCCGGTTTTGCGCAGCTCGATTTGCGGCTCATCAAGAGCATCGCCGTTGTGCACGTGGACGACGCGGCACAGCGTCAACGGCGCAACGCGATCGAGCTGATGGTGGACGTATTCAACGCATTGAACCGGACGAACGTCGTCGCGATCGTCGGGGACATGAGCTCGCCGTTCTTCGGCCGCGGCAACGTCGCCGCGATGGCGCGAAGCGTTCAGTTCTCGCTGCGATACACCTTTCGGCGTTGAGCAGTTTTCTGAACGAGCTGCCGCCACTGGCGGAGCGAAACGGTCGAGTGGGCGGGAGTGGACAGGAAGCCGCACGATGACGAGAGCCAGCTACGGCGACTTCGCGCTATACCGACGCCTGGCGAGCCATGCGCTCTCGTCATGGGTGTCGATTACCGCGCTGTTCGCGATCGGATTGCTTGCGACGCCCCTGGCGCTGCTCACGCCGCTGCCGCTGAAGATTGCCGTCGACAGCGTGCTGGGGTCGCGTCCGCTGCCGCGCTTTCTCGACGCCCTCGTGCCGGCGGCGCTTTCGCGCACGCCGACGCTCCTGCTCACATTCGCCGCGGTGCTGACAATCCTGATCGCGATTCTCACTCAGGTGCAGGCGCTCGCGACCCGGTACCTGACCGCCGTCGCCGGCGAGCGGCTCGTCGTCGATTTTCGCGATCGAATCTTCCGCCAGCTGCAGCGGCTCTCGCTCTCGTACCACGACACCACCGGTACGGCGGATTCGCTGTATCGGATCCAGAACGACGCCCAGGCGATGCGATCGCTGGTGATCGACGGCTTCATGCCCTCGGTCAGCGCCTTCGCCATGCTGGCCTCCATGATCTACGTGATGATCCGGATGGACTGGCGCCTGACGCTCGTCGCTCTCGCGATCTCGCCGCCGATCCTGCTGGTGACGCAGACCTATCGGGCACGCCTCCGCTCCCAGTCGACTGATGTCAAGAAGCTCGAGAGCGCGGCAATGGCCATCGTCCACGAAGTGCTTGGCGCACTCCGTGTCGTGAAGGCATTCGCGCAGGAGGATCACGAAACCGACCGGTTCATGCGCCGTTCCCAGGAGGGAGTGCGGCGCCGGGTCCAACTCGCCGCGGCTGAGGGTCACTTCAGCGTTCTGGTCGGGCTGGCGACCGGCGCGGGGACAGCGGCTGTCCTCTTCGTCGGCATCGCTCACGTTCGATCGGCGACGCTGTCACTGGGAAACCTGTTGCTGATCATGGGCTACCTCACCAAGCTCTACGATCCGGTCAAGACCATCAGCCGGAAAGTGGCGACGGTGCAGGGCTATCTGGCCAGCATCGAGCGCGCCTTCGCGCTGCTCGATTACCCTGCCGATGTCGAAGAGCGCCCGGACGCCCGGCCACTCGCGCGGGCGGTCGGGAAGATCGAGTTCCGAAATGTCTGCTTCGGTTACGCCGACGATCGTGCCGTCCTGCACGATGTGTCGTTCGAGATCGAGCCGGGCACGCGTTTGGGAATCGTTGGCGCATCGGGCGCCGGCAAGACCACGCTGATCAACCTGCTCATGCGCTTCTACGACCCGACCGACGGCTGCATTCTGCTCGACGGGATCGATCTTCGCGACTACAAGCTGGCGGACCTCCGCCGGCAATTCGCTGTCGTGCTGCAGGAGCCGGTGCTGTTCTCCACAACCATTGCGGAGAACATCGCCTACGGCAAAAAGGGCGTGGGGCGCGACGAGATCGTGGCAGCGGCGCAGGTCGCGAACGCCCACGATTTCATCACGGCGTTCCCGCGCGGCTACGACACCGAGGTCGGCGAACGCGGGCTTCAGCTCTCAGGCGGCCAGCGCCAGCGCATCGCCCTCGCCCGCGCGTTCGTGCAGGACAGCCCGGTGCTCATCCTCGACGAGCCGACGAGCGCCGTCGATACCGAGTCGGAATCGGCAATTCTCCGCACCATGCGCCGGCTCATGCGCGGACGCACCGTGCTCGTGATCACGCATCGATCGAGCATGCTGGAGGGATGCAGGACGCTCGTTGGAATCGAGAACGGCCGCATCGTGAACGATGTTCCGAGCCGGGGAGCCACGACTGTGGTTCCAGCGGCGCCCGCCATCGTCACCACGCGCCGGTCGAATGTCATGGCGCACCCGGCCGCTCAAGCCTGGTGTCAAATCCACCCGGACGCTGCGCCGCTCCAGGTGATCCCCTTACGAGTCCGCAGACAGAAGAACAAGATCTACCGGCTCGAAATGGCCGGTCGTCCGGCCATCGTCGCCAAACGGTGCGGGAAGCGCGGCGGTGTCGTGGAGCGTGCGGTCAACGAGCAGATTCTCCCCCGCGCGGCTGTCGCGTCGCTGGGCTACCACGGGTTCTTCGAGGAGCCGGACGGCGAACATTGTTGGATTTTCATGGACCTCGCGACGGGCGAGACGTACTCACGTCTCTCGGCCGGACATCGGGCCGAAGCGGCGCGCTGGCTGGGACGGCTCCACTCTTCAGTCGCCGATGTGCCGGTGAACGGGCTTCTGCCCGATGCGGGGCCGGGGCGATATCGGGAGCTTTTGCAGGGGACGTGCGCCTTCATTTCGCAACACCTGGCGAACCCCGTCCTGACGGCGGTTGACGTCGACACGCTGGAAGCACTTCACGCGCACCTCGGCGACGTCGCCGCTCGTTGGGACCGGATGGACGCAATATGTGCCGGGCTGCCGCGCACGCTGGTGCACGGCGACTTCAACTCGAAGAACCTGCTGATGCGATCGGATAACGGTCACAGTCGTGTGCTCGTCTTCGACTGGGAGGAGGCGGGTTGGGGCATACCGGCCGCGGATCTGGCGCAGCAGTCATTGCTCTCCAACCGGCTGTCCGCCAATCCGGACCTGTCGACTTACTGGTCGATTGTTCGAGACCGCTGGCCTGACGCGTCCGTCGAAACGGTTCAACGACTTGCGGTTTGCGGATCGGCATTCCGTGCGCTGGCGGGCATGTCGTGGGAGGTGCTCAATCTGGCGGACGATTGGGCTCATACATCGATGAGCGCTCTCCAACCGTACGTCATCGAGCTGGACGACGCCCTCGAGCGGCTTGGATGGAGCAACCAGTGAGTATTACAACTGTGTGCCTCGTCCCCGCGCCGACCATCGGCTACCCGCGGGGAGGCGGCCACTTCTGGGAATACCTGAACTGGGGTCTCGCGCTGCGAGAGCTCGGCTGCCGGGTGATCTGGCTGGAAGGAGTGGACCTCGACGGCGCCGGCGACTCGACCGCGCGGCGCCGGCGCTGGCGGGGTGCCGATCCGCGCGAGTGCGTCGCCATTCTGAAGGCGCGGCTGGACTCCTACGGCCTGACCGACGCGTTGGCGCTCTTCTCGATGAATGGCGGGACGGTACCCGCCGACGTGGCCCAAGGCTGTCTCGATCTGGATGCTGCGGCGGCCGGCGACGTGCTCCTGAATACCTGGCACTCGCTGCCGGCGCCGGTGGTGAGCCGCTTCCGCCGGAAGATCTTCGTCGATACCGATCCGGGTTTGGTGCAGGTGTGGGTGACGACAGGCGACATCCAGCTGGCGCCGCACGATATCTATTTCACGACTGGCGAAACCGTGGGAACGCCCCTGGCACGTTTCCCGGATTGCGGGCTGCGCTGGCACTACACGCCGACGCCCGTGTTCCTGCCTGCATGGCCCGTCATCCGCACCGAGGCCACAGCGCCGTACACGACGGTGACGCACTGGTGGGGCGGGACATTCGAGTTCCGGGGCGAGACCTTCTCCAACGACAAGTCGGCGGCTTTTCTCGAATACGCTGACCTCCCGGGACGTACCACGGCACAGCTGGAGCTGGCCATCTGCCTCGGTGAACATTACGAAGAATGGCGCGCGCGTCTCGAGCCTCGCGGTTGGGGAATTCGCGAGGCATGGGATGTGAGCGCGACGCCCGACGATTACCGGACTTACCTCCAGCAATCACGAGGTGAGTTCAGCTGCGTCAAGTCGTACTGCCCGCAGTTTGTCAACAGCTGGACCAGTAACCGAACCGTCTGCTATCTCGCCAGCGGAAAGCCGGCCGTCGTCCAGTACACCGGTCCGAGCCGGTTCTTGCCGGAGGCGGAGGGGATCTTTCGATTCCGGAGCATCGACGACGCAGTCCGCGCATTCGCTGACCTCGAGACCGATTACGAGCGGCACAGCCGCCGCGCCAGAGCCCTCGCCGAGGAGTACTTCGACGCCTGCCGCGTGGTGCGACGGATCTTCGAGCGGGCGCTCGACTGATTCGGCGCGAAGAAGTTGACCCATGATCGCGCTTGATCGCACGCGCGCGGAGCTGCTGGCGGAGATCGATGCATCGCATCACCCGACCGAGCCCGTGAACGACCTGGCCGACCGCCGCGTTGCCCGTCGCGACGTGCAGGTCCGGCTCTCTGGTCACGGTCGTGACGATCTGTTTCCATTCCTGGAGGTCGTGCTCTCCGATCGTTTTGCATCGGTGCCGCGGATGGAGTTGCTGCCGGATTTGCTGATCCCGCTGAGGAACGCGCTTGGCAATGCCTGGAAGCACGGCAACGGCGGCGATCCGGAGAAGACAGTTGCCGTCGAAATGGTGCTGACCGGCGAGGGCGCGTTGATCGCCATCACCGATCAAGGTCCCGGCTTCGATGTTGCCGTTACATACCAGAGATATCGGGACGAAGAAGCCTATTATCAGAATCACGGGTGCGGATTCCGCAATCTCGACTGCGCAGTGTCGACGGTAGTCAGCTTCGAAAACGAGGGACGGACGATTCTTCTGTGTTACCGTCCCGCGCCAGATCCAATCCCGGCTTCATCGTTCCGTTTCGCCCCTCACAACCACGAGGATCCGTCCTCCCGTCGTATCGCAGAGGAACTGTCGGTGCTTCCGGAGTTCGTCAACGGCGGGAACGGCGCCGTGTCCTGTACCGCCTACGCGATTTCCCCCGATGCTGGTGACAGCGGTTACCGATACGCCGTCCGCATTGCGCACTCTGATGACGAAACGTTCGAAACGCGGGTTGTTACGGGCAGGCTGCATGGGGCGGAGGACCGCGCGCGGGCGGACCTCGAAGCGGCCGCCAGGCTCCACGACGCCGGGTTCGCCGAGCGCATGCGAATCCCGCGGCCGCTGGCGCGGCTCACGAGCGAGCCGCGCCTGGTACTGTTCGACTTCGACCCATGGATGAATCTCTGGGAGTATCTCGCGTGTCGTCGCAGGCCCCGGTCCGTCCGGCACTTCGCCGAACGGGTCGCGCAGACGCTCTCGGCTCTGCACAAGAGCCGCGTCACGGTTCCCGGAACGGAGCGCGATGGCGGCGAAACCCTTGAACGCGCGATTGCTCGAGCGGAGACGACCGTCCGGGCCGTCCTCGGATCAGATTTCGTCAATCGGTTTCGTATGTGCGTTCATGCAAGCGAGGCGCGCTCTGCATTGAAAATGCAGCGCCCCCGGTGTCCGATCCACGGTGCGATGGCCTGGGACTGCATCCGTTTCGGCATCGACGGGAAGTTCTATCTTTACCGGTTTGAGAACTGCCGGCGGTCCAACCCGGGGTTCGACCTTGGGGGCTTCGCGGCCGATCTCGCGTGCTTCACACTGGCCCGCTTCGATGCCGGGGCGTACCGGTTGTGCAGGGACGCGTTTCTCGCTCATTACAACGCGGAACCCGAGCACCTGGTCGGCGCTGAGGATCTCCGTCTCCATACCGTGCTCGCCCTGTGCGAGCGTCTCGAACCGGTAGGGCTGGGTCGGAACGGCAGCAACGGGGATTTCGTTTCCGCGCTGGATTTTGCGCTCCGCGATGGATGAAGGCGACGACCTTAGTCGCCGCAAATATTGGTGAATGAGGCACTCTGACATCAATCGACGCTCGGATGCCGAGCTCCGTGATGCGCGAACGAGGAGAGGGAACGATGGCGAGTCAGATCGGTGAACGCTTTGATGTACACGAGCAGCTCGGACCCTCGCTCGAAGAGCGGCAAGAACCCGGCGCGAGAGAGCTGTGCGATCTCATCCAGCGGATGCTGAATGGTACGGTCGTCTCGGCAGCGCCGACGCTCGACCTGAAACGACTCAAAAACGGAGTCTACCGGCTGCGCATCGGCGGCGATGAACCGCGCGCGATCGTACTCAAATGTCTGAAGCCGGCCATCGCACAGACGGATCGCCTCGTGATGGAGCGGTGGCTGCCTGCGCTCGGCCTCACCGATCGCTCGCCGAGGCTGCTGGCGGGCGCGGCGGAACGCGACGGGTGCTGGGTGTGGCACGCGTACGAGGACATCGGGGACGAGACGCTCAACTCGCAGCGCGAACCCGCACGTCTCTCCGCGGCCGTCGCGCTGATCGCCGAGCTGCACACACGCGCCGCGAACCACCCTCTGATTCCAGAAGTCCGTTGGCGCGCTCGCGACCACGGCGTGCACTTCTTCACATCGAACCTGAACGATGCCGCCGTCGCCCTGGAAGCGCTGGAGACGGTCCGGTCGGGGCTGCCACCGGAGTTCGCTGGCGCCCGGACGCGCCTGCTGCAGCGTGTCCACGCGCTCGTCGAGGATGCACCGCGACGCGTCCAATTGATGAAGGACGCGGGTGGCCCCGACACTCTTTTGCACGGCGATCTGTGGCCCAAAAACGTGTTCGTGACCGGTGACGGCGAAGCGGTGCGCGCACAGCTCATCGACTGGGATCACGTCGGGGCGGGCCCGTTCAGCTACGACCTCTCGACATTCTTATATCGCTCCGCTCCCGAGGAGCGGTTGTGGATCGTGCAGCAGTACCGCGAGACGGTGGCGCGTGCAGGCTGGCAGTTGCCGGGACTCGAAGAGCTGAACCTGCTGTTCCACACCGCCGAGAGCTCGCGGTATGTGCACTGTCTGCTCTTTGCCGCGATGGCGCTGCTGCACGATGACGCCGAGTGGGCGGTCAATGACATCATCGATTGGGATCGCTACTTCGCGGCTCTCCGTCCGGCGCTGGAGGAGTGAAGGCCCATGAAGTGGCTCATCGTGACCGCCGACGATTTCGGCATTACGAGCGGAATCAATCGCGGGATCATCCAGGCTCACTGCGAGGGCATCCTCACCAGCACGAGCCTCATGGTCGATAGACCGGCAGGCGATGAGGCGGGCAGCCTCGCGCGTGAGTACAAGACATTGAGCGTCGGCATCCATCTCGAACTGGATCCGAACCACGCCGACCGCGTCCCCGCGGAGCTCGAACGGCAGTACGACCGCTTTCTGGAACTGGTTGGCGGCGCTCCTACTCACGCGGATTCGCACCACGACGTGCATTACGACCCGCGTGTGCTGCCCCACGTACTGGTCTGGTCGCGACGGATCGGCGTGCACGTGCGGGGTTGTTCGCGGGCACGCCACTTTTCGAAATTCTACGGCCAGTGGGGCGGCGAAACCCATCTCGAGCAGATCAGCGTCGAGAGTCTGATTCGCATGCTCGAAGCCGATGTTTGCGGCGATGTGACCGAGTTGAATTGTCACCCCGGCTACATCGAGCCTGGATTCCCTTCGAGCTACGCCGCTGAACGGGAAGAGGAGTTGCGGACGCTGTGCGACGACCGCGTTCGCCAGGCGATTCACGGAAAGGAAATTCGTCTCATTGGCTTTCGTGAGTTGTCCGTCGTCTCCACAGGCCTCGACGCGGCGGAGCGATCGAGATGAGCACGGTGGTGATCTCGGTGTACAAAGTCGCCAACTTCCCGGATGGTGGCGGCCATTTCTGGGTGTACATGCAGTACGTGCAGGCCCTGCTGCGCCTCGGGTGCGAGGTCTACTGGCTCGAGCAGCTCAAGCCCGAACGGGATCCACAGCGCGAGGACGTCCTGCTCGCGATGTTCTTCGAACGGATGAAACGGTTTGGCCTCGAAGGGAAAACGCTGCTCTACACGCGCGAGCGTGCCCCGGGCGGCACCGGTTCGCTCCAGTTCGCCGGATCAACGTCCGCCGAGGCAGAGGCGGTACTGCAACGCGCCGATGTCTTGCTGAACTTTCACTACGCGATCGATCCTCGGTTGCTCGCTTCCGTCCGGCGCACGGCGCTCGTCGACATCGATCCCGGACTGCTCCAGTACTGGATGAGTACCGGTCAACTTGTCGTGCAACCACATGATTACTACCTCACCACGGGCGAGACGGTCGGCACACCGGGCGCCCGGTTCTCCGATTGTGGACTGCCGTGGATTCATATCCGGCCGCCAATCTGTCTCGATCTCTGGCCGTTCACCTATATCCCGCAGGCGGAGGCGTTCACCACAATCTCGACCTGGTTGACCACCGACTTTCTCAAAGTCAGGGAGAACGGGAAGACCGTCCTGCGAGAAAACACGAAACGCGTCGCCTTTCTGCCGTTTTTGGACCTTCCCAGCCACACGCATCAGCCGCTCGAACTCGCGCTGTATCTGACCGAACAGGATTCGGAAGACCGGGTGCGCCTCGACGAACACGGGTGGAGAGTGCGTCATTCGCGCGACACTGCCGGCAGCCCCGAGGCGTATCGCTCGTACATCCAGCAGTCGCGTGGTGAGTTCAGTTGTGCAAAGGCATCGTGCATCGATTTTCAAAACGCCTGGATCAGCGACCGGACCGTATGCTATCTGGCCAGCGGAAAACCCGCCATCGTGCAGCATACGGGACCGAGCACCTACTTACCGAACGGGGAAGGTTTGTTTCGGTTTACGACGGTCGAGGAAGCGGCGGCCGCCATCGAGTCCGTGAATACTCATTACGAGCGACACTGCCGGGCAGCGAGAGAAATCGCCGAAACGTACTTCAATGCCGAGCAGATCGTCGCCCGGCTGCTCGATGAAACGCTCGGTTCGAAGATTCCCGACCAGTACCGACCCGCTCCTGCCCGCGGAGAATCGGGCACGCCGGGTATGACGGATCGGCGTGACAACGACTCATGACTCTCACGATTTGCCTCGCACCGGCGCATACCATCGCTTACCCGAACGGCGGCGGCCATTTCTGGGTATATCTCCAGTGGGCGCTCGGGCTTCGAGCGCTTGGCTGCGACGTGATCTGGCTCGAACAGATTGATCCTGCGGATCCGGTGGAGGAGACGCGACGAAATGTCACGATCCTGCGAGAGCGCCTGGCCCGCTGGGACCTCGCGAACGCTCTCGCCTTCACGACGCCCGCGGGCGCGGCGCCGCCGGGCGACGTCGCGACCGGAGCTCTCGATTTCGAGACCGCCGCACAGGCCGATCTCCTCCTGAATCTCTGGCACTCGTTGCCGGCCGAGGTCGTGCGGCGGTTCCGCCGCTCCGCGCTGATTGATACCGATCCCGGACTGCTGCAGACGTGGATGACGAACGGCAGCGTCAAGGTTGCGCCGCATGACGTCTACTTCACCATTGGCGAAACCGTCGGCACGCCGCGGGCACTGTTCCCGGATTGCGGGTTGCAATGGATCTACACGCCGGTTCCGGTGTTTCTGCCGGAATGGCCGGCAATGCCGCCCGAGGGCGCGGCTGCATACACGACCGTGGCGCACTGGTGGGGCGGCAAATTCGAGCACGATGGCACGACGTTCTGGAACGAGAAGCGCGTTGCCTTCCTCGATTATCTCGAGCTGCCTGCGCGGGCGCGCGTCCGGTTGGAGGTCGCCGTGTGCCTGGCCCAGTGCTTCGACGAATGCCGCCAGCTCATGGAGCCGCACGGGTGGCGCGTGCGTGAAGCGTGGGACGTCAGCTCGACTCTCGAAGCGTACCGCGCTTACATTCAGCGATCGCGCGGCGAGTTCAGCTGCGCGAAACCGGCGTACGTGAGGCTGGAGACTGCGTGGATCAGCGACCGGACCCTGTGCTATCTGGCCAGCGGCAGGCCGGCGGTCGTCCAACACACGGGCCGCAGCAAATTTCTTCCCGACGGCGAAGGCCTGTTCCGATTCCGCAGTCTCGACGAAGCCGCCGCCGCTCTCTGCGCCGCCGAAGCTGACTACGAATACCATTGCCGCCAGGCTCGCGCGCTGGTCGAGGAGCACTTCGACGCTCGGCGAGTTGTGGCGCGCGTTCTGGAGCGGGCGCTCGAGCAGCCGCTGAGGCGTGCCGTGTGATCGGAGCCGGGCGCCTGCGACCGTACAACTCGACGCGCGGCTGGCCAAGAACTTCACCATGGCGCACGTCTGGCGCGGAAGCCAACGGCGTGATGCCGTCACCATCGCCGTCGACTCGGCCGTCGGCGGCCGCTGATTCATCTGCATCTGCAACCGTTGGTCTGCGCGTGACCCTCCAGCCCGGTCGCGAGGGAATGGACGGCCGTGGTTTCCCGCGGCTAAGATCCGCAGCCATGAGAAAGATCCTTCTTCTGACGCTGACTCTCCTGTCGATGGTCGCGCTCGAGCAGGCGCGCGATCACGCGCAGACATCGTCGGGCAGCGCGGTCAATCCGAACACGTATCAGGATTTGCGGTGGCGATCGATCGGCCCGCATCGCGGGGGGCGTTCGACGGCCGCGGCCGGCGTCCGCACGCAGCCCAACGTGTTCTACATGGGCGCGACCGGCGGCGGCGTGTGGAAAACGGAGAACTTCGGCATCACCTGGACGCCGGTGAGCGACGGACAGATCGCAACCGGATCGATCGGGGCCATCGACGTCGCCGATTCCAACCCGAACGTCGTCTACGTCGGCACCGGCAGCGAAGCGATTCGGTCGAACGTGATTCTCGGCCGCGGTGTATACCGCTCGGCCGACGCCGGGCGCACGTGGCAGTTCGTCGGCCTGCGGGAAGTCGGACAGATCGGCCAGCTGAAAGTACATCCGAAGAATCCCGACATCGCGTACGTCGCGGCCTCGGGCAACCCGTTCGGATGGGGACCCGATCGCGGCGTGTATCGGACGAAGGATGGCGGCAGGACCTGGCAGAAGGTGCTGTTCATCAACGATCAGACCGGCGTCGTCTCGGTCGCGATCAACTCGTCGAATCCGAACGAGATTTACGCGGGCGCGTGGCGCGCGCAGCGCAAGGCGTGGACGATCATCAGCGGCGGGCCGGCGAGCGAAGGCGGCGTCTACAAGACCACGGATGGCGGCGACCACTGGAGCCGCGTCGGCAACGGATTGCCCGACGACCTGATCGGCAAGGTCTGGGTCGACGTCGCGCAGTCGAATCCGAAAGTGGTCTACGCGCAGGTCGAAGCGAAGGGCGCGAAAGGCGGCCTGTACCGCTCCAACGACAGCGGCTCGACGTGGACGCTCGTCAACAGCAGCCAGTCGCTCCGGGCGCGGCCGTTCTACTTCAACAAGGTCTTCGTCAACCCGAAGGACGAGAACGAAGTGTACGTGACCGAGCTCGGGTTCCATCACTCGACCGACGGCGGCAAGACGTTCACGACGCTCAGTCCGCAGCACGGCGACAACCACGTGATGTGGATCAATCCCGACAACCCGAAGATCTTCATCGAGACCAACGACGGCGGCGCCAACATCACCGAGGACGGCGGACGCAGCTTCTCCTCCGAGATGAATCAGCCGACCGCGGAAATCTACATGGTCGACGCCGACGAGGAGTTTCCCTATCGGCTCGTCGGTCCACAGCAGGACAACAGCACCTACGCGGTGGCGAGCCTGCCGGCGTTCGCGTGGCCGATGGACAGCCCGACGCAGACGTGGTTCCAGGCGTCGGGTTGCGAGAGCGGCCAGATTCGCATCGTGCCCGACGGGAAGATCATCTACGGCGACTGTAAGGGTGAGTTCGGCCGCTACAACGTCGAGACCGGTCAGGAGCAGCATTACTGGATTTATCCGCAGCAGCGCTACGGGAAAAATCCGAAGGACATGAAGTACCGGTTCGTGCGGCAGGCGCCGATCGAGATCGATCCCCGCAATCCGAAAATCGTCTATCACGGGTCGCAGTACGTGCACAAGACGACCGACGGCGGCATCCACTGGACGCGCTTCAGCCCGGACGTGACGGCGAACGGCCCCGAAGGTCAGGTGACGTCGGGCGAGCCGATCACGCGCGACATGACCGGCGAGGAAGTGTACGCGGCGCTGTACTCGATGCGCGCGTCGCGGCTCGAGCCCGCGGTGTTCTGGACCGGTTCGAACGACGGCCCGGTGTGGGTGACGAAGGACGGCGGCGCGCATTGGAAGAACGTCACGCCGGCAGGGCTGCCGCCCGGCGGACGCGTGCACACCATCGAGGATTCGCCGCACCGCAAGGGATCGGCGTACGTGTCCGTGTACCGGATGTACTTCAACGACTTCAAGCCGTACCTCTATATGACCAACGATTACGGCGAGCACTGGACGCTGCTCACCGACGGCACCAACGGCATTCCCGCCGATCAGCCGATGCACGTCGTGCGCGAAGATCCCGAGCAGGAAGGATTGCTGTACGCCGGCACGCTCGAAGGCGCGTACGTGTCGTTCGATCAGGGGAAGCACTGGCAGACGCTGCAGCAGAACCTGCCCGCGACGCCCGTCACCGATCTCAAGGTGCACCATGGCGATCTGCTCGCGTCGACGATGGGGCGGTCGTTCTGGATCATGGATGACATCGCACCGCTCAGGCAGATCGCGGCGAGCGTGACGAAGCGTCCGCGTCCGCGTTCGACTGATAACCCGAATGAGCAGGAGGGGCGGGATGGGCGGGACGGACAGGAGGGGCGGGACGTTGTCCGCGCGTCGATGCAGACGCGGCCGCGCGTAGGGGCCGACCAACGTGTCGGCCCTGCGGCGACGGCCGCTCGCACGCCCATCAAACCGTTCGACGGCTCGAACGTGTTCCTCTTCACGCCGGCGCCTGCGTATCGCATGCATTTCGCCGCCTCGATGGGACGGCCCGACATGCCGGAGTTTCCACCGGCCGGCGCGCGCCTCGATTACTTCCTCGCCAGTCCGTCCGGTGAAGTGAAGCTCGAGATCGTCGACGCGGCTGGAAAAACCGTCCGCGAGTACACGAGCGTGTCGCGCGGCGCGCCGCAGGGCGGACGCGGCGGCGGACGCCGCGGCGGCAATCTGCCGTCGACGCTGCCGATCAAGACGGGGATGAATCGCTTCGTGTGGGACCTGCGCTATCCGGGCGGCCCCGCAGGTGGCGGTGACGGCGAAGGGGGCGGGATCAGCGGCGGCGGACCGCTCGCGGCGCCCGGCACCTATCGCGCGCGCCTGACGGCCAACGGCGTCACGAAGACCGAATCGTTCACGGTGAAGATCGATCCGCGCGTCGCGAAGGACGGCGTCACCGCCGCCGATCTCGCCGAGCAGACGAAGTTCGCGCTCAAAGTGCGCGACGCCCTCGCCGAAGCACGTCAGCTCGCGCAGCGCGTCCGGCAGGCCATCGACGCCAGGCGCGGCGATCAGGCGGCGCTGCAGTCGCTGCAGGAGCGCCTGATCACCAGGTCCGGTCCGTACGAAGATCAGATGTTCATCGATCAGCTGTCGAACGTCGGTCGGGAGATCGGCCAGGCCGATCAGAAAGTCGGCGCGAGCGCGTACGAGCGGTTCAACGATCTGATGAAGGAGTGGGCTGCCATCAAGGCCGACGCCGACCGCGCACTGCGCTGAACGTCCGTCCGTCGCTCGGCTGAAAGTCTCGCGCTACACCTCAATGCGCGAAAGCCGCATCTTCCGCCGCGTAGTCGAACCGGTGCGGGGTGAATCCTGACGGAGGGTTCGTCCGTTCCCATTCAACCGTGCGGCGGATCGCTTCGTCGCGCGCGATCGGTTCCGTGTACCCGAGGTCGCGACGGATCTTCGTCGAGTCGACGACCCAGTGCTGCTGCGTGTTGCCCGGCAGCCGCAGATGCTCCGGCACCTGATCGGCCGGCCGCACGACGAATTCGCCGGCCCATCCGACCGACCGCGCGATCATCTGCGCCCATTCGAGCTCGGTGAAGCTCTCGGCTTCCGCGATGTTGTAAATCTGGCCGGCCGCGCGATCGTTTGTCGCCGCGAGCGCGATCGCCGCAGCGACGTTCTCGACGAAGCCCCGCGGCGATCGCCACGCCGCGAACGACTGCTCGAACAGAATCGCCGGACGCCGATCGTCCATCCGCTTCAGCATGCCGTGAAAGCGACGGAGCGGATCGCCCGGTCCGTACACCATCGGCAGCCGCAGCACCGTTCCGGGCAGCGTCGCGTCGCTCATGATCTCCCGCTCGACCGGGATCTTGTCGTACTCGTCGTCGATCCACGGATAGAGCTGCTGCACCATCCTGAGCTGTGCCGGCGGATACGTGTGCAGCTGAGTTCTCAGCGCCGAGGTTTCCGTCAGCGGAATCGGCTCGAGCGGTCCGGGCTCGAGGCCATGCAGCACGGCGCAGGCGCGGTACACGTCCGCGCTGCTCAGCGCGACGACGCGTCCGGCCGCGCCGCGGAAGACGGTCATCACATCGCGCGCCTGGCCGCCGGAGCTGAGGATCAGGTCGATGACGACGTCCGGCTTCAGCGCGCGCAGCACGCCGGCGTACGCCGGCAGCTGTCTGCGATCGCCGATGATCTCGCGCGCGCCGGATATCGGAGTCGTGCCTCTGTGGAAGATCGTCAGATCGGGCGCGGCCCTCGAAGGGCCGCGCCACAACTCAACGACGTGACGGCCGATGAAGCCGGATCCGCCGATCAGGAGAATGCGCATGCCTCTGCCCTACGGTCGTCCTCCAAGCACCACATTCCTGATCGCGATGTTGTCGACCATGACGCCGCACGATGTGCCGGGCCGTACGAACGTGCAATCGGCGGCCGAGTCCTGAGTGTATTCGAACCGCAATTGAGCCCGGCTGCCGCCCATGCCTGGCAGCTTCATGTGCACGTGCTGGAATCCGTGCGAATCGCCCGCCCACGCGGACATGTCTTCCAGGTATACGGCGCTCGAGAAGCGCGGGAAGTGTTTCGGATAGTGCTTGGCGCTACCGGTCCTGATCTCTTTCGCGAATGCCTCCGCCAGATTGCTTCGAAGCACGCGGCCCGTTGTCAGATCGGTGATGCGAAGCACCAGACCGTCGTACGCCTGGACGTTGAAGAACGGCTCGTCCTCGGTGTTCGTGCAGACGTCCATGTCGAGCGTCACGTAGCTCGATACGGCAGGCACGTCGAAGGCCGGGCTGAACAACCGCTCGAATCGCGCCTGGTTCGGCGCTGGCGGCATCGCGACGTCGTTCGCGTTCACATGGAACGCGGCGTTGGAGGTCGTGCCGCAGAACGAGTTGCTCGTCGTCCAAGGAATGTTGTTCGGCGTGCCGTTCGCGCGAGCGACGTGCACCGCCGCCCATCCCGCCGGCAGGGTGCCTGGCGCGACTCCGTCAAAGTTCTCGGCGAGCAACTGTGTCGCCTGCGCCTGGCCGGTATCAATCGTATCGAGGAGCACCGTCGATCCTTCTTCGCTCGACACGTGCAGCACCAGCTCGATTGGCGTGCCTGCAACGAAGCTGCGTGCCAGCTTCAGCACGTAGTCGCCATCCTCGGTCTTCGTCTGGCCCGCTGCGATCGTCCGGTACTCGCGCTCGTCGTCGTCGATCGTGACACCGGGCGTCGTCGTGGACAGCCTGCCTTCGACGTTTCGTATCGCCGAAGCATTCAGCGGGTTGGTGACGTAGTTGAACAGCGGGATTTTCACGAGCTTGACGACCCCATCGTTCTCATCGTCATCGTCCTCTCCGTCATGCCTGCCCTTGCGCCGGTCGGAGGGTGGATCTGTGACGGTGATCTGTCCCTGACGCAGCGAGATCTTCTGCGGCGGATTCCGAGTGAACGAGACGTCGGGCACGGTGAACCGCAGGCCTGGTTGCCCATCTGCGAAGCCGACCTGACGGGTCGACGCGTAGGCGGCGAAGAGTTGGTTCTGCCTCGCAACCGCCTGGTTGTAGTCGCCCAGGTTCGGCTGACCCGTGTCGTTCCCGTGTCCCGCGTGGAACGCGCGCGCCGTCAGCGCCATCGGCTTGCTCCACGACAGACCGCCGTCGTTCGAGTACTGCCACGACACCGCCGTGACATCGCCGCTCGCGTCGACGTCCTGGTCGTAATAGAACACGTTCACGCGCCCGGTCGTGGCGTCGACCGCCACCCATGGAAACCACTGTGCGCGATCTTCGCCGGGGCGGCTGTTCAAGTAGATCGGCGCCGAGAACGTCACACCGTCGTCCATGCTTCGTTGAAACACGACGTCGGCGCCGTCGAACGTGTTGTTGTTGCCGTAGACGACGTACACATTGCCGCGATGTGGGCCGCGCGACGTGTCGACCGCCAGCGACGGGCTGGTGTTCACGCGATCGTTACCGAGAATCTGATCGGTCGCCGCGAACTCGCGCGACAACTCGGTCGGCTCCGACCACGTCGCGCCGTTGTCGGTGGAACGGGCGAAGGCGACCTTGTGGATGAACCCGAAGAGCGGGAACCGCGACCACGCAACGTACGCGTTGTTCGAGCCGCGTCCCGCAAACGCCGGAATGGACGACTGGCCGTCCTGCTCGTCATGCCCGACGACTCTGCGCGCCGACCACGTCGGCGGTGTCGCGGTCATCACGTTATCGGAGTAGGTCGTTGATATTTCGACGCCGCCCGGCGCCGAGGGCACCACGGCGGGATTGGTGAAATTCGACCAGCTCATGAGCACGCGTCCGGTGTCAGAGTCGACCGACATGAATTCCTTGTCGGCGGCGTCAACGGGAGAGCCGAACCTATCGATGAATCCGTTCGGATTCGTCGCGGCCGTCACCTCGAACGGTCCGGTCCACGTGTGTCCGCAGTCGGTCGACCGATGAACGCCCATCGTCTCCGCCGCCGTCGTCGGCGAGAACTTCGTGAGGATGATCGACGAGTAGATGAAATTGCACGCGCCCAAATATCTGACGTCAGGATCGCCGAACACTTGCGGGAACCTCTGGGTGCCGATGGCGTCGGTTCCGGGTGATGGCAATTGTCCGCCATCGACGAACGTCGCTCCGCCGTCATCCGAGTACATGAACCCCGAGACCGATAGTGGATTGGTTCCGTTGTCGAAGCCGCGGAAGTCGTTGAAGCCGACCACGACGTGCTGACCGGTACTGTCTACGGCAATCGAAACTTCTGACTGGGTGCTCGGAGGCCCGTCGGTCAGTCCTTCTCCTTCACCGCACTCTCCGTCGTCCGCCTCTGCGCATTGCGCTTTTCCCGGCGACTTGGTGCCGAGCAGCTCCTGAATGCGGCCGAGCGCCGGTGTCTCGAGACCGGCGTTTCTCGAACGCCGCCGGGCGGCCTGGCCTGCGGCCGACATCTTGCCGCCAAGACGTTTGCCGGCGCGTTGCGAGCTCTGTTGATCCCGCTGATCGTTCGCGCTCAGGCCGACGAACAGCCCGGCGAGTGAAAGGCACAAGACGGCTGCGAGAGCGAATCGCTTACGCATAAGTGATTCTCCTGTGACGCTGAAAGGACGCACGCCGACGACATCAGCGGCGACCGCATGAACTGAGCGAAGTGAAGGGCGCAGCCTATCAACGTCCGGCCTGCTGGCGCAAGATTCGCTACACGAGATGTTGATTTCCTCCGATGTCGGAGCGAGACTCACCGTGGTGTAATTCCTTGGAGACCCGAACCGATGAGCAGGATTACCTTGACCGTGAACGGCACGCCGCATCTGGTGGATGTCGAGCCTTCCGTTCCGCTCCTCTACGTGCTGCGCAACGATCTTGGCCTCGAGGGGCCGCGCTTCGGATGCGGCCTCGGGCAGTGCGGGGCATGCACGGTGATCATCAAAGGCGAAGCGGTGCGATCGTGCACCAGGCCCGTTTCCACTGCGCAGGGAACGGACATCACGACGCTCGAAGGGCTCGCGCGCGACGGAGTACTCCATCCGCTGCAGCGCGCCTGGATTGACGAGCAGGTGCCGCAGTGCGGCTTCTGCCAGAACGGCCAGATCCTCACGGCCAAAGCGTTGCTCGATCGAAATCCGCATCCGACCGACGCGGAGATTCGGCAGGGGATGGAGGGCGCGCTGTGCCGCTGCATGACGTATTACCGCATCCAGGCCGCTATCAAGCGTGCGGCGAAGGAGATGGCGTCATGACCTCGCCTTCGCGACGGGATTTCCTCAAGACTTCCGGCTTCCTCGTGGTCAGCGCCGGCGCCATATCGCTGGCCGATATCGCGGCGGTTCAGGACGCGGGCCCGTACGCCGATCCCGACTTCAGACAGCTCGACTCGTGGATCGTCATCCGCGGCGACAACACCGCGACGTTCTACGTCGGCAAGACCGATCTCGGTCAGGGAACCGGCACGGCATTCCGGCAGATCATGTCGGACGAGCTCGATATCCCGTACGACAAGACCACCGTCGTGATGGGGCGGACCGACATCACCGTCGATCAGGGCGGCTCGGGCGGCTCGGACGCGCTGCAGACCGACGGCTGGCCGATGCGGCGCGTCGCGGCCGAGGCACGGCGCGTGCTGCTGGAGATGGCGGCGACGCGATTTGGCGTGACGTCCGATCGCCTCGCCGTCAGCGACGGCGTCATCTCGATCAGGAACGACCCGTCGCGGCGCGTGACGTATGGCGAACTGATCGGCGGGAAGCGATTCAACGTCGCGCTGACCGGCAAGGACATCGATGCGACGGCCGGCATCGCGAAGGTCAAGACCGTCCAGGAGCTCAGGATGGTCGGCCAGTCGCCGCGGCGCTTCGACATCCCGCCGAAGGTCGACGGCTCGCTCCAGTGGGCCGTCGGCGTGAAGCTGCCGGGCATGCTTCACGCGCGCAACGTGAAGCCGCCGGTTGCCGGCGCGAAGCTCCTCGGCATCGACGAATCGTCGGTTCGCGGGATCCCGGGCTTCGTGAGAGTGGTCCGCAAGGGCAACTACGTGGCCGTCGTCTGCGAGCGCGAAGAGCAGGCGATTCGAGCGGCGCGTCAGCTGAAGGTGAACTGGCAGAAGCCGCCGGTCGCGCCTTTCCCGACGTCCGAAGATCTCTTCGACTACATGCGCGGCGCGACCCCCACGTCGACCATCGCGCCAGTCACGTCGGGCGACATCGACCGGGCGCTCGCCGGCGCCGCGAAGGTACTCGAGGCCGTCTACGACGTGCCGTTCCAGGGGCATACGGCGATCGGTCCCGCCCACGCCACCGCGGATCCGTCGAACGATCAGATGACGATCTATTCCAACGACATGAAGTCGTACGGCCTGCGGAACGGCGTCGCGCAGTTTCTGCAGATGCCGCGCGATCGCGTGCGCGTCATCTGGATGGACGGACCGCAGGCGTTCGGACGGACGGCCGCCGACGATGCGGGCTTCGAGGCGGCGTTTCTCGCAAAGGAACTGGGGCGCCCCGTTCGCGTGCAGTGGATGCGGCAGGAGGAAACGGCCTGGGATACGAAAGGCCCTGCGTACACGATCAGCATGCGCGGCGGGCTCGATGGCGACGGCAACCTCGTCGCGCTGAACTACGAGGCTCGCGCCTGCGATCACAATCACCTCGGGTACAACGAGCCCGACACGGTGCTGATCGCGCAGCTCACCGGCATGCGCCGCCCGACGCCCGCGCGCGGCGGCGTGTCGACACCGTCGGACATGTACGTGATTCCAAACCGTCGCATGGCGGGACACGTCGTCGGGCTGCCGGTCGTGTGGGAGACTCCGCTGCGCACGGGCAATCTGCGCGACCCGAACGGTCCGCAGGTGACGTTCGCCTCCGAGTCGTTCATCGACGAGCTCGCCGCCGCCGCGAAAGCCGATCCGGTCGCATTCCGATTGAAGCTGCTGACGGCGAGCGCCGACGACGACGGCGGGTTCAGGCGCGCGCGATCCATCGCGGTGATCAAGGCCGCCGCGGAGAAGTACGGGTGGGACGCTCGTCCTTCACCACGATCGCGACGCGCCGGAAACATCCTCGCCGGCCGCGGGATCGCGTACGCGTTCCGCAACCAGACCGTCGTCGCGGAAATCGCGGAAGTCGAAGTGAATCGCGCGACGGGCCGCGTGTGGGTGAAGCGACTGGTGTGCGCGCACGACTGCGGGCTCGTCGTCAACCCCGAGGCGCTGCGCCACACGATCGAGTGCGGGATGCTGCATTCGCTGAGCCGCGCGCTTCACGAAGAAGTGAGGTTCGACGGCGAAAAGGTGACCAGCGTCGATTGGGTTTCGCATCCGACGCTGACGCACGCCGATACGCCGGAGACGATCGACGTCGTCCTGGTGAACGGCGATCCGAATGCGAGCCGGCCCGATCTGCCGCATTACGGCGCCGGCGAGACGATGTGCAAGCCGACGATCGCGGCTGTGGCGAACGCGATCTACGACGCGACCGGCGTCAGGATCCGGCGAGTGCCGTTCAGATCCGACCGAGTGCTGGCCGCGATCAAGGCGAGGAGCGCGTGACGCGCCACGCGCTCAGATGAGCCGAATATTGACGTTCGGCAGAAATGCCGCCGTAGTGATGAGCCACGACGACCAAAACCGAATCGGGCGCAAAGATCACACAGTGACGATCTCGAGCAGCTCCGAGAGACCGGAGAAATCGTCCGGATTGCGAGTGTAGAGGGGCAGACCGGCGGCAATTGCCGTTGCGGCGATGAGCAGATCGAACGCGCGCCGGCCTCGTGCCTTGCGCCCTGCCACGGCGACTGCCGTGTAGACACGGCCGTACGCTCGAGCGACCGCCACATCGACTGGCAAGGGATCGAAGGTCGCTTCGGCACGTTGCAATCGATCCTGACGCCGGGCGCGTTCAGCCGGATCGGCGGTTGCGTGTGGACCCGCCGCGAGTTCAGCCATCGTAATCGCCGAGACCGCGAGCTCCAAGGGCAAGTCGGCGAGGTCTACCAGCTCCAGGTCGATGACAACGGAAGTGTCGACTAGTCCGCGGGGATGGCGTGGGTCAGCCACGCGGCGTGGGATCCTGATTGCTAACGGCGTCTACATCTTTCCGAAATCGCCGGAACGCTACGCGTGGGGCATTGGCGAAAGCCGCCAGTGCGGTTTCGGTCGGCACGTATTGCCGCTGTCGTACGGGAATCAGCTCCCCGACGGGCACACCATTGCGCGTGACGATGAAGGCTTTTCCCCTGTCCAGAGCCCGCATGATTCGTCCGCTGTCGTTGCGGAGCTCTCGTTGGGTGATCCGGTGGCTCACGGAGTCATTGTAGCACGCACGCTACACGACTGAACGCGCTCATGGATTCGATCAATTCACCAGTTTTCCAACCTCCATTTTCTCCACCACGTCGCGTCGCCCAGGCCGAGCGCGTTCCACCACGCGTCGAGCGCGTCGCGATCGAGCCGCAGGACCTGGTCGCGCGTGACGCCGGCCGGGATCGCGACCTGATCCGCGAGCGCGTCGGCGACGGCCGCCCGATCGGGTTCGCCGACGCGCGACAGCAGATGCCAGAGCGTGACCGCGTCGCCTGAATGCGTGCGCGCGAGCAGCGCGCGCAGCGCGGACGCGCGCCGCCCCGGATCCTCATCGAAGTCGAACGTATCGATCGCGTCCTGATACTCCCGATCCTCGTCGTCGTACCGCGGCGTGCCCGGACCGAGCGCCGAATCGATGCGCGCCGAGGCGCCGGCCGGCACGAACGATTCGCGCGCGGCGAGCTGCAGCGATACCCAGCCCGCGGTGACCCTCAGCAAACCGGACCCGTCTTCGTCGACGTGCAACGTGTACGCGCACCCGAGGTCGATCGCGGTTGCCGACGGCGTCTCGACGACGAACTGGCCCGGCGGCGCCGTGATGACGGCGCGGAGCGTGCCGCTCGCGAGCGCAAAGCGATGATGGCCGTCGCGCGTGGAGACGAGTCGCACGCGCGAATCGGGATCGACCGTGACCTCGCCAATCGTGCCGACCTCGACGCGCGCGCGCGAGACGGCGTCGGTGACGAGGGTTTGCCCGACCGCCAGCCGTCCCGATCCCGCGAGCGCCGTCGATCCGATCCGCGGCCGCCCCTCGATCGCCGCGACCGGCCAGTAGGAAAATGTCGACGGCGGCGACGCCACGCGAACGGTGCTCCACGTGGCGCCGACCATCATGACGATCGCGGCCGCCGCCGCGAGCGCCGGCGCGAGAAAGCGCGCCGATGTCCAGCGGACGACCGCGAGATCGGCGGCGTCCGCCTTCACGCGGAATTCACCGGCATTCCGCGTGCTGCGCAGCCGTCCGAGCAGCCGTTCCAGACGTTGGATGTCGGGATCGGGCGGGCCCGAGGCGTCCCACAAGTAGTCGTCATTCATGGCCGGTCCATCCCAGTCGCTGGCGGAGCAATTTCATCCCGCGATGCAGATTCACGCGCACCGACGCGGGCGTCAGCCCGGTGCGTTCGGCGATTTCGTTTCCGCTCATCCCCTCGACGAGCCGCATCAGCAGCGTCTCGCGGTACGCGTCGGGGAGCTTCCGCACCACGTCGAGCACGGCGAGCGTTTCCGCTTCGATCGGATCGCCGCCGGCGACCTCCTCCGGCAGTGGTTCCTGCCGCGGCGACTGCCGCAGGTAATCGGTCGCACGGTTGCGCGCGATGGCGGCGATCCAGCCGCCGAACGCCGCCGGATCGCGCAGCTCGCGGACGCGCACGTACGCGGTGAGAAACACGTCCTGCACGAGGTCGTCGACGTCGCGGCGCGGCACGCGTCCGAGCACGATCGCGTGGACCAGGCGGACGTAGTCGGCGTACAGCCGCGCGAACGCGTCCTGGTCGCCGCTCGCGACGGCGCGGATCGTCTCGGCAAGGGTCTCCGGCTCGCGGCGCCAGGTCACGACGGGAACGCGCGGAAGCTCGAGCACGTGGTCCATGCGAGGTCCGCCCCTGAGGAGGACGGCGGATCGCCGTCAGATGTTAACAGTCAACGTTTGCGCCGCTTGACGCGTGTTATGCCTTAGAGCAATATGTTGCTATGCAACATAACAACGCGATGCTCGATCGGGAGCTGAAAAAAGGGAGCGCGGAGCTGTTGATCCTCTCGCTCCTCGAAAACGAGCCGCGCCACGGATACGACCTGAGCAAGCTGATCGAGACCCGATCCGGAGGGCTGCTGAAATTCCGCGTCGCCTCGCTGTACCCGCTGCTCTACCGGCTCGAGCATCGCGGCTGGATTCAAGGGCGCTGGGTGGAGAAGGCCGGCCAGCGGCGCCGCCGCTATTACAAGCTGACGGCCGCCGGCGCCGGCGTGCTGGCGTCGCAGCGCAATACGTGGCGCGACTTCGTCGAGGCGATCAACCGCATCACACGGGTGGAGCATGCCTGACTGGGGACGCTCGGTGAACGAGGAGATGCAGCAGCATCTCGACGACCGCTACGACGAGTTGCGCGCCGCGGGCGCCTCGCACGAGGAAGCCGTGCGCGCGACGCGGGCGGAGCTCGACCTCGACGAGCCCGCCGAGTCGCGAAAAGGCGCCGATGTGCGCGAACGATCCACGCGTCCGGCGTCTGCCGCTGCGGTGGCCTTCGGCGTCGGCGACGTCGTTGGCGATCTTCGGTATGCGGTCCGCGGGCTGGGAAAGAACCCTCTCTTCGCGACGACCGTCGTGGCGACGCTGGCGCTCGCCATCGGCGCGACCGCCGCCATCTTCAGCGTCGTCAACGCGATCGTGCTGCGTCCGCTTCCCTATCCTGACGCGGATCGTCTCGTGGTCGTCTGGGGCAACCTGCCGTCGATCCATCTGCAGGACATCGTGGTCTCGGGCGCGGAGTACGTCGACTTCCGCGATCGCAGCCGGGTCTTCGATGCGATTGGCGCCTATGACCCGGCGGCGTTCAACCTCACCGGTCAGGGTGAAGCCGAGCGCCTCAACGGCGTCGTCGTCACCGGCAGCCTGTTTCCGCTGGTCGGCGCCAGGACGGCGATCGGTCGCGTGCTGCAGGACGCCGACAATCAGCCGGGTCGCGCCCGCGTGGCCGTGCTCAGTCATGCGGTGTGGCAACGGCGCTTCGGCGGCGACCCGGGTGTCGTCGGCCGCCTCGTCGCGCTCGAAGGGCAGCTCACCGAAATCGTCGGTGTGCTGCGCCCGGGAACCGTGTTCGCTTTCGGCGAG
This sequence comes from Acidobacteriota bacterium, assembly GCA_003222395.1. Lineage (GTDB taxonomy): Bacteria > Acidobacteriota > Vicinamibacteria > Vicinamibacterales > CAVVIG01 > Gp6-AA45. The sequence goes on along the minus strand of QHWB01000031.1, from coordinate 253,494 downwards.
AACGAGCCGGACGTGTGGATGCCGATCGTGATCGACGCGGAGCTGCTGAGCGACAACAACCGCGGATCGCGCACCTACACGGTGCTGGCGCGGCTGAAACCGGGCGTCACCATCGCGCAGGCGCAGGAGGCGATGAACCACGTCGCCGACTCGCTCGTGCGCGACTACCCGTCGCATTACCGCGGCGGCTTCACGACGACCGTCCGCAATCTGAAAGGCGACATCCTCAGCGACACGACGGCCGGTTTGTATCTGCTGCTCGGCGCCGTGTCGCTGGTGCTGGCGATCGCGTGCGCGAACATCGCGGGGCTGCTGCTCGTGCGCGCTCACGCGCGGCGAAAGGAGATCGCGATTCGCGCCGCGCTTGGCGCACGGCGCTCTCGCATCGGCCGCCAGCTGCTCACCGAGAGCCTCGTGGTGTCGACAATCGGCGGCGGCGTCGGGCTCGCGCTCGCGTTCTGGGCCGTCAAGGCGCTCGTCGCACTCGCGCCGGCTGACATTCCGCGGCTGCACGAGGTCGCGCTCGATGGCCGCGTCGTCGCGTTCACGGCTGCATTGTCGATGCTCACCGGAATCGTGTTCGGCGTGGCGCCGGCGCTGCAGGCGTCGCGCGCCGATCTCACCGAAGCGCTGAAGGAGGGAAGCCGCACGATCGCCGGAGGTCATCGCGTCCGCCGGGCGCTCGTCGTCGCCGAGGTCGCACTCTCGCTCGTCGTCCTGATTGGCGCCGGACTTCTCATCAACAGCTTTGCGCGACTGCAGGACGTGGCACCGGGCTTCGATCCGAGTCATCTCCTCACGTTCCGACTCGCGCCGTCGACGGCGAAGTACACGTTCGAGAAGAGCGAGCAGCTCTATGCGGACGTATTCTCGCAGCTGGCGTCGAAGCCGGGCGTCGAGGCTGTTGCCGCGATCGACGCGCTGCCGTTCTCCGGCTACGGCGGGGATCGCTCGTTCTTTCTCGAAGCGAAGCTCAATCCGCCGCCGTCGGAGAAGCCGGACGAGCAGGTGCGCTTCGTCAGCGCCGGCTACTTCTCGGCGATGCGGATCCCGCTGCGGGTCGGCCGCGAGGTCACGCCCCGCGACACGCTACGGTCGCCGCGTGTCGCGGTCGTCAACGAGGCGCTCGCGAACAAGTACTGGCCCCATGAGGATCCGATCGGCAAGCGCGTCGCGTTCGATCGCCAGGAACCGGCGTGGTACGAAGTCGTCGGCGTCGCCGGGAACATCCGCCATCGCACGCTGGATGCAGCCGAGAAGCCCGAGCTGTACGTCCCGTACTCGCAGCCGCTCTTCCAGGGCTGGACAGCGCGGCCGATGTTCATCGTCGTGAGGACATCGTTCCAGCCGACCTCGGCCGCCGGCGCCGTGCGCGAAGTCGTCGCATCGATCGATCCCGATCAGCCGATCTCGAGCGTGCGGACGATGGAGGATCGAATCGGGGAATCGCTGGGGCGGCGCCGGTTCAATACGCTGCTGCTGTCTCTCTTCGCCGCGCTGGCGGTGACGCTGGCGGCCATCGGCATCTACGGCATCGTCGCGTTTGCGGTCGCGGAGCGCACCCACGAGATTGGCGTCCGGCTGGCGCTCGGCGCGCGGCCGCGCCACGTGCTCGCGATGATCGTCGCCGACGGCATGGCGCTCGTGCTCGCCGGCACGGCGCTGGGACTCGCAGGGGCCGCCGCGGCGACGCGCGTGATGGCGAGCCAGGTATTCGGCATCAGCGCGACCGACGCGGCGACGTTCGCCGTGGTCACAATCGCCCTCGCGCTCGTCGGCTGCTGCGCGTGCCTCGTGCCGGCGCGCCGCGCCATCATGCTCGATCCGGTGACGACTTTACGCGCGGAGTAAATTGTCGATATCAGCCCGTTCGGCGTCGATCGCCGCGGCCGCGCGCGAATCAACAGAAACCGCGGGTATACTCTTCCGCCATGCCCGACAAGGCGGAACGCCTGCGGGCTCTGCACAAGAGCCCGCCCATTCTCGTTTTACCCAACGCGTGGGACGCGGCGACGGCGCGGATCGTGGAGGCCGAAGGCTTTTCCGCGGTCGCGACGACGAGCGCCGGCGTCGCCGCGGCGCTCGGCCATCCGGATGGGGGAGCGGTTCCGCCTCACGAAATGATCGAGGCGATCGCGCGGATCGCGCGCGCGGTGTCGGTGCCGGTGACCGCCGACATCGAGCACGGATACGCGGCGACGCCGAACGCGGCCGCCGACGTCGTGCAGCGCGTCATCGCGGCGGGCGCGGTCGGCGTGAACATCGAGGACTGCGTGCCGGGCACCACCGATCTGGAGCCGCTGTCGCTCCAATGCGACAAGATCGCCACGATCGCCAAGTCGTCGGCGAAGAGCGGCGTGCGAGTGGTCATCAACGCGCGCACCGACGTGTTCCTCCGCGGCATCGGCCTGCTGCCGACGCGCCTGCCGGTCGCCATCGAGCGCGGCAACGCGTTTCTCGCCGCGGGCGCCGACTGCGTCTTCGTTCCAGGCGTGCGCGATCGCGAAACGATCGCGGCGTTGGTCCGCTCGATCCGCGGTCCGGTGAACATCCTCGCGACCGCCGGGACGCCGCCGGTTCAGGAGCTCGAAGCGATGGGTGTCGCGCGCGTCAGCATCGGATCGGGGCCGGCGCGCGCCGCGCTCGCGCTCATGCGCGACATCGCGCGCGAGCTGAAGACGCGCGGCACGTACGGCTTCCTCGACCACGCGCTGCCGTACGACGACGTCAACGAGCTGATGCGATGACAATGGAGCGCGACGGCTCGGCTCGGACGGCGCGCGAAGGCGTTAGCCGAGCGATCGGTCTGCGCGTGAAATCCGGCTACGCGATCGCCGTCGTGCTCGGCGGTCCCGCGTCCGATCCGAAGCCGGTGGCGCGCCACATCGTCGCGCTCAGCGATCCCGACGTTCCTGAAACGCGCCAGCCGCATCACGACGGCCTCGGCGTCGAGATGCAGGATCGCCGCGAAATCGCGCGCCGGTCGACGATCATCGAGCGCTGCGCGAAGGCGTCGGTCGCGGCGCTGCTTCAGACGTGCAGCGCGGCTTCAGCCGAGCGATCCCACGAGACCCTTCGCGCCGCGCTGGTGGTGGGCAGCGTCATCGATCCGGAGACAATCGGCAACCCGCACATCCGCGCGCACGCGTATGAAGGGCGTCTGTTCCGTACGGTGCTCGAGGAGGCGCTGGCCGCGCGAGGCGTGAAGTGCGACGTCATCGTCGAGAAGCAGCTCGCGACGCGTGCGGCGGCCGCGTTGAAGCAGCCGGACGGCCGGATCACGCGCGCCCTGTCGGCGTTCGGAAAGACACTGGGCAGCCCGTGGCGCGCCGATGAGAAAGCCGCGGCGACTGCAGCGTGGATCGCGCTTCTGTAATCTGACTGAGTCCTGCCGCCCCGATGACCCATTGACGGCCCAGGCCGCGCGTGGAAAGTCGCAGAGGCGCATCTGCTGCTATGATGCGCCTCCCGTCCGACCCGCCCCACTGGAGGCCGCCATGCTGCAACAACTCGACGTCGCCATCGCTATCGTCGTCGTGCTGCTCGGAGTCAGTCTGTTCGTCACGATTCTGACGCAGATGATCAGCTCCTTGCTGAACCTTCGCGGTTCGCATCTGCGCGCCGGGCTCGTGACGCTGCTGAAGACCGCCGATCCGGGCCTCGAGGCGCACGCCGACGCGATCGTCGCAAGAGTCGTGACGCATCCGCTCTTGTCCGATTCGGCGTTTTCGCAGCAGAGTCCCTTCAAGGCGAAGGATTGGGTCGAGAAGCGGATGCCGGCGCTCGCAGGCCATTGGCGGTGCGCAAGCGCGGTCCGCCCGAACGAGCTCAAGGCCATATTGCGCGAGCTCGTCGCGGCCGGCGCGAACAGCAGCGAACCGTGGCATGCGGCGCTTGCGACCGCGCTGGGAAAAGATCCCGACAGGCTGCTCGGTCGCGCGCGCGTCACGCTCGACGAGCTGAAGAAGGGGCTCACGCCGGCCGCGGCGGCGCGGCTGCAGTCGTCGATCGACAGCGCCGTCAGCAGCATCAGCGGCGTCGACGCGCGAATCGACGAATGGTTCGACGCGGCGATGAACCGCGTCTCGCAGCGGTTCACGCTGAACGTCCGCGTCTGGACCGCGGGCATCGCCGTCGCCGTCGCAATCCTGATGCACTTCGACGCGATCGACTTGTACAACAAGGTCGCCGCCGACAAGAGCGTGCGCGATTCGCTGGTGAGCATGGCCGGCGCGGTTCAGACGCAGGCCGAACAGGATCTCTCGAACAAGCAGACGCGGACGATCGACGATCTCTCGACCGAGGCGCGCGAGCTGCGGTCGAAGCTCGCGGTCGCGCAGTTTCAGCTCGACGTGCCGACGTGGCCGGAGCACGTCCGCCGCTTCGGCGCGACGGGCTGGGGCGCCGGAATCGTCGGCATCCTGATCGGCGCGGCGCTGCTCAGTCTGGGATCGCCTTTCTGGTTCCACGCGCTCAAAGGACTGACCTCTCTGAAGACGACGGTGGCATCGGCAATCGATCAGGAAAAGCAATCTGCGGCACCGGCGCCGGCGGCCGGTCCGTCCGCGGCAACGCGCGTGTAGACCACGAAACGCCCGAGACCACGACACACACGAAAACCTTGAATGCGCGGCCGCGACTGGGACAAGGATCTGCTCTCAGTAATTCCACCGACTCCGAGGAGAAAGCGATATGGCCGCTGAAATCACGACGACGATCGTCAAGTGGGAAGACATCGTGGCGCAGGTGCCGGGGCCGCGCGCGAAACTGAACGACGTGCGAATCGGCCTCGATCTCGCATCGGCCGCGGTCGCGGCGCCGATTTCGCTCGGCCAGGGGGTGCCGCTCGCGCTCGAGATCGACGCCGGCGCGACGTCGCGCATCGACGGCTTCAACGCCGCCGGCCAGAAAGACGCCGACGGCGTCATCGGCAGCGACGAGGCGCCGATCCGGTTCGCGGGCGGGTCTGCGTGGCTCAAGTACTCCGTTCAGGCAATGGCGCGCGCCACTGCCAATCTCGACGCCGGCTCCGCCGCCGGTCAGATCCAGGCGGCGGAACAGGTGCGCCTGTGCGACTACCGCCGCCACGACGTCGACGAGCCGGTCGCTCTCGCAATCCCGCGCGATATCGAGCGTCCGCGGCTGATCGCGCTGGTCGACAGCGTCAGAGCGCTGCAGCCTGGCGATGCGCTCGCCGTCCGCTCGGCGGGCACGCTGCAGGCGAGCATCGAAGTGTCGTGGGCCGACGTGTTCACGAGCGAAATCGGCAGCCTCGCGCGCCTGCTGCGCGCGCCGGCGTCGATTGGCATTCGAATCGACGCCGGCGTGAAGGCAACGGCATCGATATCGGTGAACGACGAGTTCGCGCTCACCTTCACGCGCGACGACGATGGAGCGGCGTATCGAGTCTTCGTCCGCAAGGCGAAGATCAGCGACGCCCGTGCGACCGTCGGCGTCACGGCCACGGTCCAGGCCGCCCAGCCGGAAGTCGTCGCGGCGGCGGTGAGCGGCCTGCTCGACGCGGAGCTCTCGAAGGTCAGGCCGCTGCTCGCGCGCGCGACGAGCGCGCTGACGCCGGCCGAGCAGCAGTCGATTCAGGACGTCGCCGAACGCCTCGGGGTCCGCAACCTCACGCCCGCGGCCCTGTCGAAAGCGATCGACACGCTCGAGGCCTCCGTCGCCGACAAGATCGCCGGCGCGGTGAAAGCGAAAATCGACAGCGGCTTCGCATTCGAGTACGGCCGCATCGAAGAAAATGCGACGCTGCTGCAGGCGACGCTGACGGACGAGGCGCTGGCGGCGATGCACGCGCCGCTCGTCCGCCGGAACCTCGCGCCCGTGCTCGCCGCGCCGAACGGCGTCGGCATCGAGAAGTACCTGAACGAGACGACCGTCACACGCACGCGCGCGTGGGGCTTCACGCTCGGCATCGGTGACAGGAAGGTGTTCAGCAAAGATACGAACCGGACGACGCGATCCATCCGCGAAGGAACGCCGGGCACGTCGCGCAGCTACGCGGTCCTCCACGCGTACGACATGACGCGGCGCAACTGGAGCATGAGCCTGAAGGCGGAGACGCCGGCGTTCGTGCCGCCGGGCGCACCGGTCACGGCTTCGAGCTTCGCGTACGGTTTGCACTTGCTGTCGTCAGAGCAGCCGAAGGTCTTCGACGAGCATCAATCCGACTACTGCGCCGACATGGCGGTGCTGTGGGGCGTGTGCCGCGAAGGGCAGGCCGACGCGCTGAAGGCGAAGTTCCCGAGCATCGGGACGAAAGACGTGTCGTGGGCGGCGCAGATGACGATCAACGACGAAGCGTTGAAGAAGGATCTGTGGGCGCGACTTGCGGCGCTGTCGGCCGTCGATTTCGCGCCGGCGCTCGCCGCGGCCGTCGAGTGGAACCGCAGCGTGGGCGGTACGATCGCCAGCGTCGCGCGGCGGCGCCAGCTGTACTTTCCGGTGTGGCAGCACTATCTGCAGAACTCTGCGGTGGGCGCCACCGGCGTCGCGCAGTTTGCGTACGATCATTTGCGCGGCGACGCGCCGGCGACCGCGCGGCTGGAAAGAGCCGGGTTCGCGGCCGTCGACGATCGTCTGACCGCCGCCGGCCTCGCCGAGAAGAACGACGACACGCGCCCCGACATCGCCGACTGCCTGCGCGGCGCGAAGAACCTTGCCGACGCGCTGGCGAGCCCGACCGACGAGCGCGGCGTCATCGAGAAATCGTTTCAGCACATGAGCCGGATGTCCGACCAGTCGCACCAGGTGCGCGCGCTCGGCGTGCTGCTCCTCGACCTCGCGAGGAAGTCGGTGTATCTGCCCGGCGTCACGCGCACGCTGTCGTTCACCGTCGGGAAGACGACGACCGTGCTCAGCTCGAATGACTTTTGAGCACGAAGTGCATCGCGTGCGCATTTTCAGCCGCGACGAGATCGGCCGGGCGCTGAGCGCCGCCGGGTTCGCGTTCTCGATGCGCCGCTCGTACGGCTCGTATCGTCTGCTGCCGGGCGACGTTGCAGTCGTCGCCGAACGGCAGTAGGTTGTCCGCATGCGCATGACCCGACGCGGTCTGCTGAAGACGGCGGCTTCGCGTCCGTCGCCAAACGGAGGTCAGCGGCGACAGTCGGCCGCGAAGGCGGGCGGTTCATTTCGTTGATCGGCGCGAACGAGTGGTTCCACAATCCCCGCGACCGCCGGCCGGATGCGGTGAACGTCGGCGCCGTGTCGCGGTTTGCGAAGGGCGCCGCCGATCTCGCGCTCGCGGTTGCGAACCAATTATCATGACCGCCATGAAACGCCTCTCGATACTCCTCGGGCTGGCCGTCGCGGCCGCCGCGCTCACCATCCGCGCGCAGAACGGACGCAAGCCGTTCACGGTCGTCGAGGCGACGATTGCCGACATGCGCGCCGCGCTCGACCAGAAGCGCGCGACGTCGCGGCAGATCGTCGAGCAGTACCTGACGCGCATCGGCATGTACGAAGATCGCCTTCACGCGGCGATCACGGTGAATCCGAATGCGATCGCGCTCGCCGACGAGCGCGATCGCGAGCGCCAGCAGGGACGAATCCGCGGTCCGCTGCACGGCATTCCGATCGCGTTGAAGGACAACGTGCACACGACGTTCATGCGCACGACCGGCGGGGCGCTCGCGTTCGAGAACCTGGTGCCGCCGTACGACGCGACGCTGACGAAGAACCTCGTCGACGCCGGCGCGATCATCATCGCGAAGAGCGGCATGACCGAGCTCGCCAACTGGGTGGCCGGCGCGCCGACGCCGATGCCGGGCAACTACAACGCCGTCGGCGGCCAGGGCTACAACCCGTACGATCCAAGAAAAGACCCGCGCGAGGCGACCTTCGACGGACGCCCCGCGCTCGGCACCGGCGGATCGAGCTCCGGCGTCGGCACGGCGGCGAACTTCTGGGCCGGCAACGTCGGCACCGAGACGTCCGGATCGATCCTGAGCCCCTCGAACCAGAACATGCTCGCGGCCGTCAAGCCGACCGTCGGACGCATCAGCCGCTACGGCGTGATTCCGATCACCGCGGATCAGGACACGGCCGGTCCGATGGCCAAGAGCGTGACCGACGTCGCGATCATGTTCGGCGCGATGGAGAGCGCCACGCCCGATCCAAACGATCCGGCGACGACGAAGTGCACGCCGGCGCCGAACCGCGACTACACCGTGTACCTGAAGCGCGACGGGCTGAAGGGAGCGCGCATCGGCGTCCCGCGCGCGTTCTATTTCGATCGCCTCGACGCGATGCCGGAGGGCAATCGCGGTGGGCTGACTGCCGCGCAGAAGAAAGCGATGGAGGACGCGATCGCGGTGCTCACACAGGAAGGCGCGATCGTCGTCGATCCGGCGAACATCCCGAGCATCGCCGAGAAGGATCCGACGAACAACTTCGTCCGCTGGACCACCTGCTCCGGCGTGACCAACGTGAAGGGCAAGGATCAGGATTGTTCGGTCGTGCTCAAGTACGGCATGAAGCGCGACTTCAACAAATGGCTCGCGTCGCTCGGCGCCGCCGCGCCGCTGAAATCGCTCGCCGAGCTGCGCGAGTTCAACAAGGCGCACGAGAAGGCCGGCGCGATCAAGTACGGCCAGTCGCAGCTCGACATCTCCGACGAAATGGACGTCGATGGCGATCGCGCGCGGTACGAAGCCGATCGCGCGAAAGACCTTCGCCTGTCGGCCACCACTGGCATCGACGCCGTGATGAAAGCCGAGCGCCTCGACGCGATGTTCTTTCCGGGTGCGAGCGGCGCCGCGATCGCGGCGAAGCCTGGCTATCCGACCGTCATCGTGCCGTTCGCGCTCGTCGCGAACGAACCGACGCCGCCATTTCCGTCGGGGTTCAACGCGAAGCCAGGCCCGATGGGCGTCAGCTTCAGCGGACTGGCCTGCAGCGAACCGAAGCTGCTGTCGATCGCCTACGCGTTCGAGCAGGCGACGAAGAAACGTGTCCCGCCGCCGGAATTTCGGTGACAGGCCGGTAGGTCGGGTGGGTCAGGTAGGTAGCGTAGCGCAGGCCTTTAGGCCTGCCGAAGGATCGCCATGATGAAGCGTCTCCCGCTCGCCGTCGTCGTCGTCCTCCTCGCGCTCATCGCTTCGGCCGCGGCGCAGACGCCGCCGAACGTGCAATCGACCGTCGCGCTGTTTCAGAACGTCCGCACCGTGGCAAACGTCGTGTATCTCCGCGCGAACGGATGGGAAGGAAAGCTCGACGTGTACGCGCAGCGGACGCAGACGTCGACACCAGTGGTGATTTACATCCACGGAGGCGGCTGGGTGCGCGGCTCGAAAGACGGCAGCGTGCTGTCGGCCTTGCCGTATCTCGCGATGGGGTACTCGGTCGTGAACGTCGAGTACCGGCTCGCGGACGTCTCGCTGGCGCCGGCGGCGATCGAAGACTGCCGCTGCGCGCTGCGATGGGTCGTCGGACACGCGAAGGACTACAACTTCGACGTCGGCCGGATCGTGATCGCCGGCGCGTCGGCGGGCGGCCACCTCGCGCTCACCACCGGCATGATTCCGACCAGCGCCGGCTTCGATCGCATCTGCCAGGAACAGGGCGAGCCGCGCATCGCCGCGATCGTCGACTTCTTCGGCATCACCGACGTGGCCGACCTGCTCGACGGCCCGAACAAGAAGCCGTTCCCGGAGACGTGGCCGTACACGGTGCAGTGGCTCGGCAACCAGGCGAACCGCGATGCGGTTGCCAGAGCCGCGTCGCCGCTGACGTACGTGCGGGCGGGCGTCCCGCCGACGATCGCGATTCACGGCGACGCCGATCCGCTGGTGCCGTACGCGCACTCGACGCGGTTGAACGACGCGCTCCAGAAAGCGGGCGTCGCGCACGAGCTCGTGACGGTTCCGGGCGGCGGCCACGGCAACTTCTCGCTGGATCAGTGGCAGCGCGCGTACACCGCGATCGAAAAGTTCCTCGGCACGCACGTGACGGCCTCGAAATCGACGGCGGGCAGCGGGAACTGAAACGCGACCACGAAGACACGAAGTCCCGAAGAAGAATAAATAGCAAGAGACGCCGCCGGAGGGAAGGCGACCGAACTCCTACCGCGGCGCGGTGGCGGTGGTTCGCGTTTGCGACGCGTCGGCCGCCTCGGCGACGACGTGAATCGGCCGGGTCGGATCGATCGCGAGCCACGCAAGCGCGCCGGCTACGTAGATGATCGCCGTGACGTAGAACGGAAACGTCCACGACTGCCAGCGATCGACGGCGAAGCCGAGCACGAGCGGTCCGACGAGCCCGCCGAGGTTCCCGAGCGTGTTCATGCAGCCGGTGATGACGCCGGCGTGATCCGGCGCGACGTCGATTGGAACCGCCCAGCACGCGCCGAGGGCGAGGTCGGCGGAGGCGAGCGCCATCGCGAGCAGCGACGCTTTCACGACGGCCGGCACCGGCAGCGTCGACGCGAACACCAGCATCGCGCACGTGAAGAACGCGACGAAGCCGAGGTGACAGCGGCCGGCGCGCAGCCCGCGGGCGCGCGACCAGCGGTCCGTCAGCCATCCGCCGGCGACGTCGGCGATGCCGGCGAGGAGGAACGGCAAGGCGGCGAACAGCCCGCCGCCGAGCAGCGAGAAGCCGAGCACCTTGATCAGGTACGTCGGCAGCCACGTGAAGTAGAAGTACAAGCCGTACCCGAACGCGAAGTACATCCCGCAGATGGCGTAGAGGTTTCGACTTCGCAGCAGTGCGCGCCAGAGATCGCGGCCCTTAAAGGGCCGCGCCACAGCCGCAGGTTGTGGCTCCACATCCGCACGTTCTGGCCCCACATCCGCGGACCGTGGCGCCACAACCGTGGATTGTGGCGCGGGGCCTTTAGCCCCGCGAATCAACGCAATCTCTTCGTCGCTCACCGACGGATGCTGTTCGGGCCGATCGCGGTACCACGCGTACCATGCGATTGCCCACACGACGCCGAGCGCGCCGAACGCGACGAAGCTCGGCCGCCATCCCCATCGCGCGACGAGCAGCAGCGCGATCGGCGCCGACAGCATGCCGCCGATGCGCGATCCGAGGAACATGACGCCGTTGGCGCGCCCGCGCTCGCGCGGGGGAAACCACTTCGAGAAGCTGCGCGCGATGTTCGGGAATGCGCCGGCCTCGCCGGCGCCGAACAGAAACCGAATCGCGACGAGCGGCGCGAATCCGCGCGCCGCGCCGGTCAGCATCGTGAACGCCGACCACCACAGGACGATGCGCGTCAGCACCCGGCGCGGACCGCGCACGTCGCCCAGCCATCCGGACGGGATCTCGAACAGCGAGTACGCGAGCGTGAACGCGCTGAAGACGACGCTCATCTGCACGACCGAAAGATGGAGATCGTCCATGATGAACGGCGCCGCCGCCGAGATGCAGATGCGATCGAGGTAGGTGACGGCGGCGAGCAGGAACGCAAACGCGAGGACCTTCGCGCGCACGCGTGTGGCGGACATCGCAGTGTATGCTACGCGATCATCGCATGTCGCCTGTGTCGGTCACGAGCTCGCGGATTGTCTACGACGCGCTGAAGGCAACCGGCGTCCGCCTCGTGTCGGCGCTGCCCGAGACGTGGCTCGTGCACCTCATTCGGATGGCCGAGGAGGATCCCGAGATGATCCTCGTGCGCCTCGCGAAAGAGGAAGAAGGCGTTGGCATTTCCGCCGGCGCGCACCTCGCCGGCGTCAAGTCGGCGATGCTGATGCAGAATCACGGCCTGCTCGCGTCGATCAACGGCATCGTGTCGTGCGCGCAGCTCTATCGCATTCCATTGCTGATGCTGATCAGCTATCGCGGCGAGTTCGGCGAGCGCGATCCGTGGCAGACCGAAGGCGGCGGCGTCACCGAAGATCTGCTGCGCGCGCTGCGCATCCCGTTTTCGTATCTCGACAACGTCGGTCACGTCGCTGCGCGCATCGCGAAGGCGCAGACGCTCTCGCTGTCGGCCAACAAACCGGTCGCGCTGTTGCTCTGTCGCGATCTGATGTGGGAAGAGAATTAGTGCTTCGAATCGATGCGCTGCGCGCTGTTTACGATCGTCTCGAGCACCTGGTCGTCGTCACCATCATGGGCGCCGTTGCGGCGGAGCTGCAGTCGCTCGGACACCGGCCCAACTTCTTCTACCTGCAGCACGCGATGGGTCTGGCCTCGTCCATGGGGCTCGGCATCGCTCTGACCAAGCCGGACACGCAGGTCGTCGTGTTCGACGGCGACGGCTCCGTGCTGATGAATCTCGGCGGCCTGACGACGCTGGCGCGATACAGGCCGAAGAACCTCGTACATGTCGTGTTCGACAACGAGAGCCTCCTCTCGGTCGGCGGCTTCCCGACCGCGACGTCGACGGGCAGCGACCTGGCCGCGATTGCGGCGGCGGCCGGCATTCCGCGCACCGGCGCCGTCCGCACGATCGCAGAGTTCACGAAGGCGTTCGACGAGGCGCTGTCCGCCGGCGCGTTGACAACGCTGGTCGCAAAGGTCGACGCCGTCGGGCCGGCGCAGTTCGTGACGGATCTCTCGCTCCTCGAGAACCGGTTTCAGTTTCAGAGGTATCTGAAGTCGACGTGAAGTCCCGCCGTTAGCTGTCCAGCAGGCGGACCGCATCGGGTCCGTACCGCGTCAGCAGATCCTTCAGCGTCTTCCCGGGCTCGTCGTCGAAGCTCTGATCGAGCATCGTCGATTGGCTGACGCGATCGAGCCGGAAGTTCCGGAAATCGCAGCGCAGCTCGCACCACGCCGCGAGCGTCCACGTTCGTCCCCAGAAAAAGAGGCCGAGTGGACGCACGGTCCGCTCCGACCCGGCGCCGCTCGCGCTCGCGTACGACAGTTGCAGCTTGCGACGTGCGATGAGCGCTTCGCGCGCGACGATCAGGGCGTCGGCCGATCGACCGCCGCCGATCGTCGTCGGCACGAAGAGACGCGTCTCGGCGACGAGCGGCGCGAGATCCTTCGGGATGACGGCCGCGACCTTGTTCAGAATCGCGTCGCTTGCGCGCGCGAGCGCTGGATCGCCGAACTGGCGCACGATCCGCGCGCCGAGCACCAGCGCCTGGATCTCGTCGCGATCGAACATCAGCGGCGGGAGGTCGTAGCCGGGCCGGATGCGGTAGCCAACGCCCGCCTCACCGTCGATCGGCGTCCCGGCGAGCACGAGATCGCGAATGTCGCGATACACCGTGCGCTCCGAGACGCCGAGCCGGTCGGCGATGAGCGTCGCCGTTGTCGCCGTGCGCCGCCGGCGCAGCAACTGGACGATTTGAAAGAGACGGTCGGCGCGGCGCATCGGGCTTCGCTCAATCCGGAGGCCCCTGTCCCCCGGACGCGCTCCGCGGGACCCCTTCGCCCCGCTCCGCTCCATTGTCCGTCAGGCGGCCTTGCCCTCGACGAGGCCGACGGCGTGTCCTTCCGGGTCTTCGAACACGCCGAGCGTCACCCCTGGCAGCGCGGTCCGCGGCATGACGACCTTGCCCCCGAGGCGCTCCGCCTGAGCGAGCGACGCCGTCACGTCGGGCGTCTCGACGTAGAACGTCACCCACGGGCGCGTGCCCGGATAGCTCTCGCCGACACCACCGGGAATCCCGCGATTCACCTCGTCGACCATGCCGTACTTCGTCGGGTCGCCATTGAATCTCCAGCCGAAGAGACCGCCGTAGAACTGACACAGCGTGGCGGCGTCGCGACCGAGGACCTCGAACCACATCACAGGATGCTGCATACCGTCTCCCTTCGCATTGAGATGTTTCGTGGCGGCCGTCGGCAGGCGTGAAGGCCCGCGCTACATGTGCCGCCACCATGTTCACGTCTGGTAGCTCTCAACGCGATTAAGGAATAACACCCGGCTCCTGACAGCGTCCTGTCAGGAGAGATGGAGGCCGGATTAGTCCAGGATTAGTCCTGGCGCAGAGCGATCGCCGGATCCACGCGCATGGCGCGGGCGATCGGGACGAGATGCGCGGCTGCGGCGACGGTGAAGAGCACCGACGCGACAGCCGCGAGCGTTGCCGGATCCGTCGCGCTGACGCCGTAGAGCGAGTTGTCCAGAAACCGCGTCGTCGCGACGGCGAGCACGATGCCTGTCGCGAGTCCTGCGAAGACGAGGGCGAGTCCGTTTGCGAGGACCAGCCGCACGATGTCGGCGCGCGACGCGCCGAGGGCCGAGCGGATGCCGATCTCGCGCGTGCGTTCGGCGACGGAGTACGAGATGACGCCGTAGACGCCGACGGCGGTCATGACGAGCGCTACGGCGCCGAAGAGCTCGAGGAGGATCGCGACGAACCGCCGCGCGCCGACCGATCGCGCGACCAGGGTCCGCATCGCATCGACGCGGTAGACGGGCACGTCGCTCGCGGCGGACCAGATCGCCTGGCGCGCCGCCGGCGCGAGCAGGCCGAAATCGCTCGCCGATCGCATCACGACGGTGAGAAACGAGTCGGTCAGCTGCGCCTGCGCGGTGTACATCTGCAGCGTCGGCGGCGCCGCCAGCGCGACATGCCGCACGTCGCCGACGATGCCGACGATCGTGTACATCGGGCCGTCGCTTCCGCCGATCCGGACGTGCTGACCGATCGGATCGCCGTTCGGCCAGACCGTCCGCGCGGTGCGATCGCCGATGACCATCACCGGTTCGGTGCTGGCGCGATCCGCATCGGTAATCAATCGTCCTCGCCGAAGCGGAATCCGCATGACTGCGAAGTAGGTCGGCGTCACCGAGTACCGCTCGACGAATGGATCGTCGGGCGTCACCGGCCTTCCTTCGACGTGCAGACCCCAGCGATCGACGTTGCCTGCGAGCGGGATTTGACCCGCGAGCGCAACGGACTCGACGCCCGGCAGGCGTCGAAGCGCGGCGAGCATTTCATCGCCCTTCGCGACGACCGCCTCGTTCTTCGCGTACGCCTTGCCCACCATCGAGATCTGCATCGTGAGCACGTGATCGGGATCGAACCCGGGATCGACGCCGAGGAGCCGGCCGACGCTCTTGATCATCAACCCGGCACCGGCCAGCAGGACGACGGCGAGCGCGACGTTGGCGGCAATCAGGAGCCGGCGTGCGACCGACGTCGGGTTCGCCGCGCTGTGACGCGCTTCGGCGCGCAGCGTCGTCTGAAGATCGACGCGCGAGGCTCGGAGCGCCGGCGCAAGACCGAATACCACGGTGGTGCCGAAGGAAACGGCCAGGGCGAAGATGACGACGGCGACGTCGACGCGCGCCGTGGCGAGACGCGCGATGGGTACCGGCGACAAGTCGGCGACGAGCGGCACGACCGCGGCCGCGAGCGCGATGCCGGCGAGACCGCCGAGCCACGCGACGAGCGAGCTCTCGACGAGCAGCTGCCGCACGATGCGGCCGCGGCTCGCGCCGAGCGCAGTCCGCAGCGCGAGATCGCGCTCGCGATCGGCGACGCGTGCGAGCAGAAGGCTCGCGACGTTGGCCGCCGCGATCAGCAGCACGATCGCCACGGCGCCCATCAACGCGAAGAGCGGCGCGCGAACGTTTCCGGCGAGCTCGTCGGCGAGAGGCGTCACGGCGATGGCAGTCGCGGCGCCGTACTCGGCAGGATGCTCGCGGCGGAGGGCAGCGTGGACGCCGTTGACGTCGACGAGCGCCGCGCCGATCGCCGTGTCCGGCTCGAGCCGGGCGATCGCCTTCAGGTGCTGGCAGCTGCGGCACGCGAATGGCTGCGACCGGTCGTAGCCGAGGAGCGCCCACATCTGCGCAGGTTCGTAGAAATGCTCCGAGATGATCGGCGCGAACGACGGCGGCATCACGCCGCCAACCGTGTACGGCTGATCGTTCATCGTTACGACGCGGCCGATGACCGCCGGATCGGCGTTGAACCGCCGCCGCCACAGGCCGTCGCTCAGTATCAGCACGCGCCATCCGGCCGGCGTGTCGTCGGCGGCGGCGAAGTCGCGTCCCAGCGCCGGAGCGACGCCGAGCGTGCGCAAGAAGTTCGCCGACACGCGCATCGCGGGAATCCGCTCGGGCTGGCCGTTCGCGATGAGCGTCGGATACCACGATCGGATCATCGCGATCTCGTCGAATGCGTGCGTCCGTTCGCGCCAGTCGACCACCGTCGTGAAGCCGACGTTTCCGGCGCGGCCGTCGGGGCCGGGTTCGCCGACGTCGACGAGCCGCGCCGGATCGGCGAACGGCAACGGCCGGAGCAGCACCGCGTTGACCACGCTGAAGATCGCCGCGTTCGCGCCGATGCCGAGCGCGAGCGTCATGACGGCGACGGCCGTGAAGCCGGGACTGCGGTGCAGCAGCCGGAGCCCGTAGCGGACGTCGCGCCACAGGTCGACGACGAGATGGGTCGAGGACGCCGGCGGCGGCGGAGCGGAGCGGCGCGGCCGATCCGCGCGCGCGATTTCGTCGACCACGCGCCGCCGGTTCTCGAGCGGCGCCAGAGCGCGCGTCAGCGCATCACGTTGGTCCACGCCGGATGCGACGAGATCGGCGTACTGCTGCGCGCAGTGCTGCGCCAGCTCGTCGACGATGTCGGCGGCGCGCGCCGCGTCGACGTCGAGCGGTTCGAGCCGGGCGCGGACGAGCGCCCTGAAATCGACGTCGTCGACGTCGTCGGCCTCACGCATGGCTGATGCGCGCGACGCGATTCAGCGCCGCGAAGAACGCCTTCCAGCTCCGGCGCTGCGCCTCGAGCGTTTTCTGGCCCTGCGCCGTGAGTCGGTAGAAGCGGCGCCGGCGCGTGTTGCTGCGCTCCACCCAGCGGCCCTGGATGAGCCCGCGTCGCTCGAGGCGGTACAGCGTCGGATAGAGCGACGCCACGTGGAACTTCAGGGCACCGTCGGACCTCTGGTCGATCAGCTTCGCGATTTCGTATCCGTGGCGGTCGCGCTCTTCGAGGAGCGCGAGGATGACCGTTTCAGCGCTGCCCTTGCGCAGCTCGCGATCCTCGGACATACGCCGTCAGCATATGTGTGAGTCATACATATGTCAACGGCGAGATCTGCCTTCAGCGGTGAGCCGTCGCGAACCAGAACGACACGCCGCCGCTCAAGGTCGTGCCGGCGCCGTTGTCGTCGAAGGTTCTCACGGTCGTGCCGATCGATCCGAACGCGGTCAGATGCGGCGAGAGCGAGTAGGCCGCGCCGCCGGAGATCTCCTTGCGATCGCGATCGGACAGCGGGATGTCGAGGCCGTTCGCGCCGCGCCATGCCCGGCTGAAGCCGCCGTTGATCGTCACCTTCGGGCTCGTCTGCAGTCCGAAGGCGGCGCCCGTGTACCACAAGCCGGGCGAGAAGTATCCGCCGCCGCCGTACACGCGCAGCGGACCGCGATCGACCTCGGCGCTTACCGGCAATCCCCAGCGCACGCGGCTCTGATTGGGGCCGAGCGCCGCAGCCACGCCTTCGCCGAGCAGCTGCATGGTCGGCGCGACGGCGAGCTTCGCGGTGTGTTCGCGGTTGCTGGCGACGGCGACCTTCGCACTGAAGAAGCTCGTGCCGACGCCTCCGGCCGCGCCGCCGGGATCGGCGCTGCCCACGATCCGCGGCACGCTCGCCGACAGCTGCACGCGCCGCGCGAGGCCGATCGCGACGTCGCTGATCGGAAAGTCGACTTCGCTGAGACCGGCGCCCTGCCACCGCACCGCCGACATCGACAACACCATCGTGCCCGGATCGAGCAGCGTGGCATCGTCGATCCACGCGAGCGGCGTAGCGCTCACGACGGGCGTGACAACGGCGACCGGTGCGAGCTCATTCCGGCTCGGCGGCGCGCTGTTGCCGTGCCCTTTGATCTTGTTGCTTTCTGCGAGAGCAGGAGCGGCGAGCGCCATCGCGATGACGCCCGCCGCGAATGTCTGCCCGTTCATTTGCCGCGCTTCTTCGCCGGCGGCGTCGTGCTCGTGCTCGTCGTGCTGGTGGTGGCCGTCGACGTCAGGTCGGTGACCGCCTGCGTCGTCGCGTGCTCGGCTTCGGTCGTCGAGTTCGCCGTCGGCTGCAGCTTGTGAATCGCCTGACCGAGGCTCATCGTCGAGCTGGTCGTCGTCGTGGTCGTTCCACCGGTTGCCGTTCCGCCGGTTGCCGTTCCGCCGGTTGCCGTTCCGCCGGTCGTCGTTCCACCGGTCGTCGTGCCTCCGCTTGTTGTGCCGCCAGTGGTCGTTCCACCCGTCGTCGTTCCCCCGGTCGTGCCGGTGCCGGCCGGAGCGCCGACCATGAGCGCCTTGAGATCCGCAAACGGGATGTTCAGGTTCTTCGCGACGTGCAGCGCCGCGATGAACTGACCCTGATTCTTGAAGCCCGCCGACGCCTGGTTCAGCGTCATGCCGGCCGGGAGCAGCTTCTGGATTTTGGCGGCGAGGTGCGGCTTGGACGAAAGCTTCTGGGCAATCGGATTGAGTTGAGTCGTGCCGGTTGCTGTACCACCGGGCGTGGCTCCGCCAGTGGCCGTGCCACCGGTCGCCGTTCCACCCGTCGTCGTGCCGCCCGCGGTGGTCGTGGAAGCCGACTTCGGCGGCTTGCCCTTCGTCGAGGTCGCGTGATGCTCGGTCTCGTGATGCGCGCGCGTCGACGTCTGCGCTGCCGCAGTCGTCGTGTGCTTGCTCTCGTGCGTCGAGCCGCCGTGCTTCGTCGTCGTTGTCGGCGCGGACGCCTGCGAGCCGTGTGCCGTCGTGGTCGCTGCGACCGTTGTATGCGAGCTGCCGCCGTGCGAGGTCGTCGCCGGCTGGCTGCTGTTGCCGTGGCCTTTGCCGTCTGCGTGCACCGCTGCGACCGACAACGCGACCATCGTCATCGCGCAAAAGGTCATTCGTGCGATTCGCATTGATTTCCTCCCGGCAGCACCCCGGCGCAAGGGATGTGCCAGCCCGTCTGTTTAGGAAAACAAGGCGAAGGCGCCGGCCCGGACCGACAGAATTTGGACCTTTTACACGCGTTCTGTGAGGTAGCGGTGAAGCGCCACGGCGTTGTTGTGCCGCGGATCGCGCGCACCGAACAGCAGCGTGACGCGTCCACGGCGCACGGCGCCGATGAGCGCGCTCACAGCGGTGTGCTTCTTATCGAGCTCATCGCTGTATCGCTTCACGAATTCACTCCATCGCGAGGGATCGTGGTTGAACCAGCGGCGCAGATCCACGCTCGGCGCGATGTCCTTCAACCAGAGATCGACCGCCGCTTTCGTCTTGCTCAAGCCGCGCGGCCACAGCCGATCGACGAGGACGCGCACGCCGTCGTTGTCCGACGGCGGATCGTATGCGCGCTTCACCTGAACGGTTTTCTTCGTTGCCACATCATTCATTGTGACACGGCCTCCTTTTTCAAGAACCGCCGCCCCCGGAGAACTCGACTGTTGCGGCACCAGGCAGTTGCAAATGCGAGCGGGCGCGGTCCGCAGTCCTCGGCGCGAACGACAGGCTTGTCGGTTCCTGTCGGTCTCCGACGCGATAGGGTGTGATGCGGCGTGCAACGTAATCCGATCGTTCGGCGACGTGCATGTCGAGATCGTCGGGAAACGGATCGTCGAGGATCTTATTTAGTGTGAAACCGACACCCGCGGCGACTGTGCTGAGCTGAGACAAAAGAGCGCAATCGTGAGAAGACCAGTCGAATGCTGAACATCTTTTTGCCCGTCCGTGGGGCGTCGCCCGCGGTCCCGCGAATTATAATTTTCTTTTTGCTGGAATCACTGGTTTCCGATGTTCGGTTCGCGCTGCGCTGGCTGCGAAAAAGTCCCGGCTTTACGCTGGTGGCGGTCGTGTCTCTGGCGGTCGGCATCGGCTTCAACACCACGCTCTTCACGGTTGCCGACGCCCTGATCTTCAAGCCGCTGCCGGTGGCGGAGCCCGAGCGGCTGGTCGACGTCTTCACCAGCGATTCCACCGGCACCGTCGAGTTCAGCACTTCGTCGTACGCCGATTATCTCGACCTGAAAGGGCAGAACGGCGTCTTCGAAGATCTCGTCGGCTACTCGCCGATGTTCGCCCCGATCAACCTCGACAGCGGTTCGCGGCTCGCGCTCGGCGAGATCGTCACCGGCAACTACTTCCGCACGCTCGGCGTCGCGGCGGCGGTCGGCCGCACGATCGGTCCGCAGGACGACGTGGTCGGCGCGCCGCGCGTGGCGATGGTGTCGTATCGCTACTGGAGGCGCGATCTCGGGTCCGCTTCCGACGTCGTCGGCCGGACGATTCGCATCCGCGGCAGCGGGTTCACGATCGTCGGTGTCGCGCCGGCGAGCTTCACCGGCATGGTCCCCGTACTGGCGCCCGAGCTGTGGGTGCCCGTCAATGCGTCGCTCGAAACCGAGCCGGTCGGCATGCACGACACGATTCCGTCGCCGACCGGCAGCAACCGGCTCGAGCGCCGCGCCGACCGCTGGATGTTCGTGCGCGGCCGCCTGAAGCGGGGCAAGACGATTGCGGAAGCGCGCGCGAACCTCGATCTGCTGATGGCGCGCCTCTCGTCGGAATTCCCTGCGACCAACAGGGGACGGCACGTCACGCTGAAGCCGACGCGCGACGTGCACCTGCATCCCGAGGCCGACTCGATGATCGTGCAGATTGCGCTCGGGCTGATGACGATCGTCGGCCTCGTGCTGCTGATAGCCTGTGCGAACGTGACGAGCATGCTGCTGGCGCGGGCGTCGGGACGGCAGAAGGAAATCGGCATCCGCCTCGCGCTCGGCGCGAGCCGCGGACGCCTCATTCGCCAGCTCGTTACCGAAGCCGTCGTCATGTCGTTCCTCGGCGCCGTGCTCGGATTGCTGCTCGCATGGTGGGCCATTTCGGCGCTGGCTGCCGTGCGGCTGCCCATGGCCATTCCGCTCGCGTTCGACCTGCGCATCGACCGCCGCGTTCTCTTGTTCACGCTCGCGGCGTCGTTCATCGCCGGCGTCGTCGCCGGCCTCGCGCCCGCGCTGCAGGCATCGCGGCCGAGCCTGATCGCCGACCTGCGCGGCGAGGCGACGACGGCTCACGTCGGACGGCGACGGTGGACGATGCGAGACTTTCTGGTGGCGGGTCAGATGGCGGTCACGGCGGTGCTGCTGGTCGTGGCGGCATTGCTCACGCGGAGTCTCGTCGCGGCAGAGCGGACCAACGTCGGCCTGCCGGTCGAACGGCTGGCGCTCGTGTCAACCGACACGGCGATGCTGAACTACTCGGACGACCGCAGCCGCCGGTTCTACGACGAAGCGATGGCGCGCGTGGCGACAATTCCCGGCGTCGAATCGGTCGGTCTGGCGACACGCGTGCCGTTCTCCCCGAATTACAACCGGTGGGAAATCTGGATTCCCGGCCGGCACCAGGTCGGTGGACACGGCGACACCGTCGAGGTGACGACAGTCTCGCCCGAGTACTTCAAGACGATCGGCGTGCCGATTCTGGAAGGCCGCGGATTCGCGTACGACGATCGCCCGGACACGCCGCGCGTGGCCGTCGTGAACGAAACGCTGGCGCACCGCTTCTGGCCGGGCGAGAGCGCGGTCGGCAAGACGTTTCGTACTCGCGGCTCCGATGGGCCGCTGTTCCAGATTGTCGGCATGTCGCGCGATCACAAAGTGATGACGATCGGCGAAGCGGCCACGCCGTTCCTGCACATCGCGCGCATGCAGCGGCCGAATCCGTACTGCGCGATCATCGCGCGCACGCGCGGCGACGCGTCGGCGCTGCTGCGCGACATGCGGCGCGAGCTGCTCGCGCTCGAGCCGAACATCGTGTTCTTCGAGAACCAGACCATGTCCGCCGAGGTCGCGACGACGCTGTTTCCCGCACGCGCGAGCGCGTGGCTCGTCGCCGCCGTCGGCAGCATCGCGATGCTGCTTGCCGCGGTCGGTCTGTACGGCGTCATCGCCTATTCGGTCGCGAGGCGGACGCGCGAGATCGGCATCCGTATCGCGCTCGGCGCGCGGCCGTCGGCGGTTCTCGGCAACGTGATGCGGCAGGGACTCGTCGTGGCGGTGGCAGGTCTCGGCGCGGGCTGCGTCTTCGCCGTCGCCGCCGCGCTGGCCGTTTCGCGCGCGTTGTACGGCGTCGCCGCCGGCGACCCGCTGTCGTGGATTTCCGCCGCCGTCATCATCCTGACCGTCTCGGCGCTGGCCAACCTCGTGCCCGCCTGGCGCGCCGCCCGCGTCGATCCGTGCATCGCGCTGCGGACCGAGTGAAGCGAGCATTCACCCTTACGGCCACGCTGACGCTCGCGATGTGCATCGGGGCGAACACGGCGCTGTTCTCGGTCGTCCACCACGTGCTGCTCCGGCCGCTGCCATTTCCGGACGCAGATGGCATCGCGCTGATGGGCAACCGGTATCCGGGCGCGGGGGCCGACATCGGCGAGAACTCCGGCGCGCCCGACTACTTCGACTGACGCGGCGCTGGTTGCCTTCACGAACGAGGCGCTGCGCCGCCTGCGCGCGCTGCCCAGCGTCGCCGGCGCCGGCGCCACGATTCCATTCGGCGGCAACCACAGCGACAGCGTCATCCTGGCCGAGGGCTACCGGTGGCAGCCGGGCGAGTCGCTCATCTCGCCGAACGCGGTCGACGTCTCGCCAGGATATTTCGAAGCCATGCGCGCGAAGCTGGTTCGCGGCCGCTTCTTCGACGATCGCGACGGTCCGACCTCGCCGCTCGTCATCATCGTCGATGAGAAGCTCGCGCATCGCTTCTGGCCGAATCAGGATCCGGTCGGCCGCCGCATGTACCGGCCGACCGATCTGAACAACCTGATTGCGGTCAACGAGAGGACGAGATTCCTGACGGTCGTCGGTGTCGTGCACGACATCAAGCTCGCGGACCTTGTCGAAGGGAACGGCGCCGTCGGTTCGTACTTCTATCCGCTCTCGCAGGACACGTCGCGCGGGCTCACGTTCGCCATCCGGACGGCCACCGATCCGGCGGCGCTGGCGACGCCGGTGCGCGAGGCCATTCGAAGCCTCGATCGCGAGCTGCCGGTATTCGACTCGCAGACGATGGAGGAGCGGACCGACAAGTCGCTGATCAGCCGGAGATCGCCGGTGATGCTGTCGGTCAGTTTCGGGTCGTCGCCGGCGGCTTCCTGCTCGGCGCCGCCGGTGCGGTCGCGCTGCGCAAGAGCCTGCAGAGTCAGCTGTTCGCCATCAGCGCGACCGATCCGTCCGTGCTGATCGCCGTCACCGCCGTGCTCGCCGTCGTCGCGGTCGCGGCGTGCGCGCTGCCGGCCCGGCGCGCGACACGCATCGACCCAATCGTGGCGCTCACCGAATGAGGCCGACGCTCGGCCGAAAGTCTCGCGCTACATAACGCAATCCACGTAGCGCGAGCCTTTCAGGCGAGCGCGCTTATAATCGCGCCCCGTGTCCTTCGTTCGAGATCTTCCCGCGCGGCTCGCCGCGGAGCTGCCCGACGAGCCGCGCTGGCTCGAGACGCGAGCGATGCTGCGGTCGGGGCACGCGACCGTGTTCGGCGGGACGACGATCGAGTCCGGCTTCGCGGTCCGCATGCTGCACGGCGCCTTCTCGGTCGTCGCCGTCGTCGGATGCCCGCCGGGCGGCGCGATCGCCGCGGCGCTCGAGGGCACGACCGGAATGACGCCGCTCCTCACGCAGACCGACAACGCCGACTATGTCGAGCGCGCGATTGGGAGCGGCGGCACTCGGCCCGAGGGCGATTGGCGACGCGAGCGGGTCATCGTCCACGCGCATGGATCGTTCCCGGTGGTGACGCCGCCGGATCGCGACGTCGCAATCCGCCTGCTCTCCGAGGACGATGCGCTCGATCATCTTCCTGCCGGCCTGCGGTTCGAGATGATGCACGCGCGCGAGGTCGCGCCGGTTGCCGGCGCGTTCGTCGACGGCGTCGCGGCATCGTTCTGCTATCCGTGCTGGACCTCGGAGTCGTTGTGGGACGTGTCGATCGACACGCTGTCGACGCACCGCGGCCGCGGCCTCGCGGCTCATGTCGTGCAATTCATGATGGCGGGCATGCGCCGTGAAGGACGAGAGCCGGTGTGGGCCGCAGTCGAATCGAACCGCGCCTCGCTGCGGCTCGCCGAACGTCTGGGCTTCACCGCGGTCGGCGAAATAGTCGCGTTCGCGCGCGGGCCGTGGGCGTTCCTGACCAATGGCTACGACGACGCCCGATGAACAAGCCGTCGATCTCCATGGCGTCCGAGGACGTGGCGTCCGGCGTCAGGCGAATTGCACCCACCGTCCTCTCGAAAGTCCGTCGCCGTCTGATTCCCTTTCTCTTCCTGCTCTACATCGTCGCGTATCTGGATCGCATCAACGTCGGGTTCGCCGCGCTGCAGATGAACCAGGCGCTCGGCTTCTCGGCGACGACCTACGGATTGGGCGCCGGGATGTTCTTCCTCAGCTACGTGCTGTTCGAGATTCCGAGCAACGTCATCCTCGCGCGGATTGGCGCGCGACTGTGGATCGCGCGGATCATGATCACGTGGGGCATCGTCTCGTCGTCGATGATGTTCGTGCGCAGCCCGGCGGGATTTCATACGCTGCGGTTTCTGCTGGGCGCCGCCGAAGCCGGCTTCTTTCCCGGCCTGATCTTCTATCTCACTCAATGGTTTCCCGCGCGAGAGCGCGCGCGGACCATTGCCATGTTCATGACCGCGACGCTGACGGCCGGCGTGATCGGCGGTCCGATTTCCGGCGCGCTGCTCTCCCTGCACGGCGCGGCCGGCCTCGCGGGGTGGCAGTGGCTGTTCCTGCTCGAGGGCGCGCCGGCGATCGCGCTCGGCTTCGTCGTCCTCCGCGTGCTGACGGATCGGCCCGAGCACGCGCGCTGGCTCGCCGACCCGGAACGGGCGGCGCTCGTCGCGTGCCTCGAGGAGGACGTTCGCACGCGGACCGACCGGCAGCACGCATCGCCGTGGAGAGCGCTCGGCAACGGACGGACGTGGCTGCTCGCAATCGCGCATTTCACCATTCCGGTGATGCTCTACGGACTCGGCTTCTGGCTGCCGCAGATGATCAAGGCCGCCCTTCGGCAGGGCTCGGGGCGGGCGTCGGACGGAAGCGACTTCACGGTCGGTATGTTGAGCGCGATTCCATATGCTTTCGGCGCCGTCGCGATGGTGCTCGCGGGCCGGCATTCGGATCGCACCGGCGAACGCCGTTGGCATTTTGCGGTTGCGGCGACGGTCGGGGGCGCCGCGCTGGCGGTCAGCACCGCCGGCACCGGCATCGTCTGGTCGATCGTGACGCTGTCGATCGCGATGATCGGGTTGGCGTCGATGTTCGGCCCGTTCTGGGCCCTCGCGACCACGTCTCGGTCGGCGCTCTCGAACACGGCCGCTGCGGCGTCGATCGCGCTGGTGAACTCGGTGGGCAATACGGGCGGGTTCGTCGGCCCGTACCTCCTGGGTGCGATCAACGACGCGACGCACAGCTTTGCGATCGGGCTCTACGCGATCGCCGCGATGATGGTGGCTGGCGCTGCCCTGGTCCTGACGGTCGACGATCGATGAAGCCGCTGTTGACGCGGCCGCTCGCGGATGATTCGCGTCTGGAAAACGTCGAAAGGTACGAACACGAGTCGCAGTTCGATTCGTCGATGGTCCGCAAAGATCTGCTGCTGTTCTTCGCCGATCGCCGGTCGGTGATCATGGCGTCCGCGTTGCCGATCCTCATCGCTTCATTCTTCGGTTCGGTGTTCTCGGGATCCTCGAGCGACGCCGAGCCGGCGCGGATCGCGATTGCCATCATCGACGACGACGGCAGCACGATCTCGAGGGCGATCGTCTCGGGGCTGCAAGGCGACCGGAACCTGCAGGTCGCGTTGCCGACTGAAGACGACGCGCGCGCGTCGGTGAAGCACGGACGCACGAGCGTCGCCGCCATCATCCCGAGCGGCTTCGGCGACGCCGCCGGTCAGGCGTTCTTCGGCAGCGCGCCGAAGCCGGCGCTCGACCGGCTCTACGATCTGTCGCGCAGCGCCGAGGTGGCGATGGTTCGCGGCATGCTCACCGAACACGTGATGCAGGCGG
This sequence comes from Acidobacteriota bacterium, assembly GCA_003222395.1. Taxonomy (GTDB): domain Bacteria; phylum Acidobacteriota; class Vicinamibacteria; order Vicinamibacterales; family CAVVIG01; genus Gp6-AA45. The sequence continues at coordinate 227,547 of QHWB01000031.1, read as the reverse complement.
TGAGCCGCGAGATATTCGGCGGGGCGCAGGGCCGCCAGTACGTCGAGCGGATGCTGCCGCAGATCGAGGCATCGCAGTCGCTGCCGCCGGATCAAAAGCGGCTGCTCACGGAGATGCTGCGATGGTGCAGGAGTTCTACAACCGCCCGAATCAGACCGCGCAGGCCGCCGGACCCGGGCTGTCGATGCCGTACACGGTCCGCGAGCAGGCGATGACTGCGAACACCACCGCCGGCTACAACGGCTACGCGCACTCGTTTGCCGGGATGGGCATCCAGTTCCTGCTGTTCGCGATGGCCAATCTCGGCATCGAGGTGCTGCTCGAACGGCAGCAGGGGCTTTGGAAACGGCTGCGCAGCGCACCGGTGTCGCGGACGACGCTGCTCGCGGGCAAGACGATCAGCGGCACGATCATCTCGCTGATGACGCTGTTCGTCTCGTTCGGCTTCGCCATCGTCGTCTTCAAGGTGCGCATCTCGGGGAGCGTGGTCGGATTCCTCGCCGTATCGCTCGCGTGCTCGCTGATGGCGGCGACGTTCGGTCTGCTCGTCGCGGCGCTCGGCAAGACGCCGGCGTCGCCGCGCGGCGTGACGACGCTCGCGGTCCTGATGATGGTGATGCTCGGCGGCGCGTGGGTGCCGACGTTCATCTTCCCCGCGTGGCTGCAGCAGGCGACGCTGGTCGTGCCGGCGCGGTGGGCCGTCGACGGCCTCGACGCCATGACGTGGCGCGGCATCGGTCTCACCGGCGCCATCCTGCCGACGCTGATCCTCCTCGCCTTTGCGGCGCTCTTCGGCGCCGTTGCCGCGGCGCAGTTCCGGTGGGAGGAAGCGTAGATCGATCGCGCTCCGGCTGGTTTTTGGCCGCTCGCAAAATCGTGTAAGATGTCGTCCGGTATCGAATAGTACATAATCGTACTAAACCGCCCACGCCTCGATACCGTCGAGAAGGGCCCCCCGGTTGTCGCGCGAGCTTTCAGGCGAGCGACACGAGCGATGTAAGATGCACCCATGACGACGCGCATCTTGGCCTGCATCGTGGCCGGCTCCGCTCTCGTTCTCGCGCAATCCCCATCCGACACCGTCTCGCCGCGCGCGAAGCAGCTGCACGAGCGCGCGATCGTCATCGACTCGCACGACGACACGACGCAGCGACTCCTGTTCGAGAAGGGGTTCGACATCGGCGTCCGCCACGCCAACGGGAACATCGACATCCCGCGCATGAAGGAAGGCGGCCTCGACGCGTTGTTCTTCTCGATCTGGGTGCCGAGCGACCTGACCGGTCCGCCGGCGGTGAAGCGGGCGATGGATCTGATCGATGCCGTCCGCGAAGCGGCGCGCACGCATCCCAACGACCTGATGCTCGCGACCACGGCCGCCGACGTTCGGAAGGCGGCCGCGGATCACAAGATCGCCGCGCTCATGGGCATGGAAGGCGGCCACATGATCGACGACGATCTGCGGCTGCTGCGCCTCTACGCGGCGCTCGGCGTCCGGTACCTCACGTTGACGCATTTCAAGAACAACAACTGGGCCGACTCGTCGACCGACAAACCGGCGCACAACGGGTTGACGGCGTTCGGCAGGGACGTCGTCCGCGAGCTGAATCGGCTCGGCGTGATGGTCGACATCTCGCACGTGGCCGACAAGACGTTCTACGACGCGCTGGAGGTGACGACCGCGCCGGTGATCGCCTCGCATTCCTCCTGCCGCGTCATCTCGCATCACGCGCGCAACATGACGGACGAGATGCTGCGCGCGCTCGCCACGAACGGCGGCGTGGCGATGATCAACTACGAGGCGAGCTTCCTGAGCGAAGAGTATCGCGTCGCGAGCGAGAAGAAATCGGGCGACGTCGTCGCGCGCCTGGCGGCGATGTCGAAGAAGTGCGGCGGCGACGAGGCGTGCGCCACGCTCGAGGAATCGAAGATCAACCGCGAGGCGATGGAGAAGGGACAGCTGCCGAAAGTGACGTGGGAGAAGATCGTCGAGCACATCGACCACGCGGTGAAGGTCGCCGGCGCCGACCACGTCGGCCTCGGCTCCGACTTCGACGGCGCGACGATGCCGCTCGGGATGGACGATGCCTCGATGCTGCCGAAGATCACCGACGCGCTGCTGAAGAAAGGGTACTCGGAGCCGGACGTCGAGAAGATTCTCGGCGGCAACCTGCTGCGCGTGATGGAGGCAGTAGAACGAGCCGCGCAGTCACGTCGGTGAAGCCCGCAGGATCTTGCCACAGAGACACGGAGACACGGAGATTCAATCGCAGAGAACGCAGAGCCCGCAGAGGAAACGCCGATCGGCGCTTCGCGCCGCGTCGAATCCGAGGCGCTCCGTGTCTCTGTGTCTCTGTGGTTGTAATCCTGCGGGCTCGGCACCGCCACCCGCGCACACATGAAGCGCACCGCCGACGTCGTCATCATCGGCGGCGGATGTATGGGCGCGAGCGTCGCCTATCATCTGACGCGGCGGAGCATCACGGACGTCGTGCTCGTCGAGCGCGAGAAGCTGCTCGCGACGGGATCGACAGGGCGCAACGCCGGCGGCGTGCGGCATCAGTTCTCGAACGAAGCGAACATCAAGCTGTCGCTCGAATCGATTCGCCTTCTGGAACGCTTCGCCGACGAGGTCGGTCAGAGCATCGACTTTCACCAGGACGGCTATCTCTTCCTGCTCTCGTCGCCGGCGAGCGTCGACGTGTTCCGGAGGAACGTGGCGCTGCAGCGCAGTCTCGGCGTCGACGTGGAGTGGCTCGACGCCGCAGACGCACTGCGGCTGGCGCCGGGTCTCGACGCAACCGGCGTGATCGCCGCCACGTTCTGCGCGCGCGACGGCATCGCCGATCCGAACGGCGTCACGATGGGGTTCGCGAAGGCGGCGCAGGCGGCGGGCGCCGCAATCGAGCGCGACACCGAAGTCGTGTCGCTGCGCGTCGACTCGGGACGTATCGCCGCCGTCGAGACAACGCGGGGAACGATCGAGACACGCGCCGTCGTCAACGCCGCGGGTCCACACGCGCGAGCGATCGGACGGATGGCCGGGCTCGACGTCCCGGTCGATCCCATTCGCCGCCACATCTTCATCGCGTCCTCGAACCCGGAACCCAAGAACGCCGAACCCAGAACCAACAACCCCGAACCCGGAACCCGGAAACCCGAACCCGACTGGCCCCATTCGCGCATCATGGTCATCGACTTCGACACCACGTTCTACTTCCATCGCGAAGGCGCCGGTCTCCTGTTCGGCATGGGCGATCCCGACGAGACGCCGACGTTCGACATGACCGTGCAATGGGATTTTCTGCCGAAGGTGATCGACGTGGCCGTTCGGCGCCTGCCGGCGCTGGCCGACGCGTCGGTGTCGCACGCGTGGGCCGGACTCTACGAGATGACGGCCGACGGCAATCCGATCGTCGGCCCGGCGCGTGAGGTCGGCGGATTGTTCCTCGTCAACGGATTCAGCGGGCACGGATTCCAGCACTCGCCGGCCGCCGGCCGGATCGTCGCCGACCTGATCGCCGGCCGCGATCCGGCGTTCGACGTCACGCCGTTCGCGCTCGAACGTTTCGCCCGCGCGAAGGCCCGCGCCACCGGCGAGCGCTACGTCGTCTGACGTGCGACAATCGATGGCGTGAGCCTCGAGAGGATCGCCGAACAGAAGATCCGCGACGCGATTGCGCGCGGTGAGTTCGACAACCTGCCCGGCGGGGGCAGGCCGATCGATCTCGAGGAGTATTTCAGGACGCCGGAAGAGCTGCGGATGGCGTACTCGATCCTGAAGAGCGCGCGCTGCCTGCCCGAAGAAGTCGAGTTGATGAACGAGGTTGCCGCGCTCGACCGGGAGCTCGGCGAGACGGCCGTCGACAGCGACGCACACGCGCAGCTCCGCCGCCGCCTGCGCGACCGCCGCCTGCGGCTGGCGATCCTCCTCGATCGCAAACGCAGGCGCCGCCGCTGATCGCGATGCAGCTGAAGCTCTCGACGGGCGACGTCCGGTCGTGGCGCACGTCGGACGTCGATTCGCTCGCGGCGCACGCGAACAACCGCAACATCTGGCTCAACCTGCGCGACGCGTTTCCGCATCCCTACACGAAGACGAACGCGCGTGATTACATCCGCGCGACGCGCCACCGGGTTCCCGAGACGTCGTTCGCGATCGCGGTCGACGATCAGGCGGTCGGCGGCATCGGGTTCGTGCTGCATCCCGACGTGGAACGGGTCTCGGCGGAGATCGGCTACTGGCTCGCCGAGCCGTTCTGGGGGCGCGGCATCACGACCGACGCGCTGCGCGCGGTGACGAAGTACGCGATCGAGAGCCACGGGCTCACGCGCATCTACGCGGTGCCGTTCGCGTGGAACGTCGCGTCGTGCCGCGTGCTGGAGAAGGCCGGCTACGTGCTCGAGGGCAGATTGCGGAACAGCGCGATCAAGGACGGACGGCTGACCGACCAGATGCAGTACGCGTTCGTGGTCGATTCAGCCGGCTAATTCAATTGTCAATCGTTCTTACCGCACCCGATCCGCAGCTACCCGGAAGCCGAGGCTGAACCCTTTGTCCTTCGGCGCGTGCGTGTAGCGGAGGCCGCATCGCGCGCTGTCCTTGTCGAAGTACCAGCTGCCGCCGCGGATGATGCGCTTCTCGCCCGACGAAGGACCGCGCGGGTCGATGTTCGCGATCGCGTGTTCTTCGTACGGACCGTACCAGTCGGCGGTCCATTCCCAGACGTTGCCGTGCATGTCGGCCAGACCCCACGGGTTCAACCCGTACGATCCGACCGGCACCGGCGATTTGCCTTTGTAATTCGCCTGCGCGCTCGTCAGTGCCTCGCCGGTCGAGTACGGACCGGTCGTGCCGGCGCGGCACGCGTACTCCCACTCGGCTTCGGTCGGCAGCCTGTAGTGTAGGAGCGGGTCTTTGGACCCGCCCTGACCGCCAGACCCGCCCTGACCGCTTCGCTCATTCAGCTTCGCGACGAATTGCTGGACGTCGAAGAACGTGACGTTCTCGACCGGACACCGCGGCCCGCAATCGGCGAAATGGCTCGGTGCCGTTCCCATCACCGTCCGCCATTCCTGCTGCGTCACCTCGAAGCGCGAGAGCAGGAACGGATGGGTCAGCTCGACGTCGTGCAGCGTCTCGTCCGCCTGTCGCCCCGCTTCGTCCGAAGTGCTGCCCATCGTGAAGCGGCCGGCGGGGATCTCGATGAGCGTCACGCCGCTGACGGGATCGGCGATCGTGCGCGTTGGCAGCCGGATGTCTTCGTCGGCGGTGACGTCGAAGCGCCGGAAGCGTCCGTAGCTCGCGACGGTGTTCACCTTGTTTCCGTTCAGCAGGGTGTAAGACTCGCGCATTTCCTGCGGGACGGCGATCGCGAACCGATCGTCGAACCGGAATGTCGTGGTGACGAGCGCCCGCACCGACGGCTGCTCGACGCGCAGCTCTGTCTTGAAGACGCGCCCGGTCGCCGCTTCAAGCCACAACCGGCCGTGCGAGAAGAGATCGCGGCCGACTTCGCCCTTGATCATCGCGGGCGACGCGGTCTCCTGGAAGTCGATCGACCACACGCCCGGGCCGACGGTCCGATCTTCCTTGCCGAGCGAGAACCTGAATCGCGGCTGATACGCGAGCTGGAGCACCGAGATGCCGAGCACCGGGTTGCCGAGCGTCGTACGGATGCTGCCCAGGTTGTAGCGCGCTCCTTCCTCGCGGATCTGCTCGGCGTGCGCCATCGCGTCCTTCGACGGATGCAGGAAGAGTTTTGCGAGCCGCTGCTCGCGATCGCGCACCGCGACGCCGTCGACCTGCAGCACGTCGCGGAACGGCACGAGGTTGAGCGTGTCGGGCGCCTTCACGAGGAGAAAATCCGATCGGAGATCACGGTGGCGCGCGCGAGCGATGTCGGCCGCCGACGGCGGCGCCGTCGCGAGTCCGCCGCGGCCGGTGAACGGGCTGAAGCTCGGAAGCAGGACGCTCGAGTCCTGCATGTAGTTTTCCTCGGCGACGACGTTCTCGAACTGATCGATGAAGTAATCGAGATACCACGCGGCGCGATCGAGGAGCAGATTGAGCGTGACGCGCTCCTCTCCGATCACGGGGGCGAGCACGGCGCCGATGCCGAGAACGATCACGGCAACTCGAACCAAAGGCCGCATAGGTCGCTCCTGCACTATACTGCACCAATGAAAAAAGCCTTTGCCGTCATCGCGGTCGCCGTCGGCATTGCGTCGGGCACGCTCATCGCGCAGCGGCCGACGGCTTCGCCTGCGCCGTACTTCCCGGAGCGGTTCGACTGGCAGCACAAGAAGCCGGCAGAAGTCGGCATGGATCCGGCGCTCGTCGATCAGGCGATACAGACCGCGCTCGCGTCGGAGACGCAGGGACCGAAGGACATGGTGTTGTTCCTCCAGAACAGCTTCGGCAAGGAGCCGTTCGACGCCATCGTCGGTCCCGTGAAGGATCGCGGCGGCGCGAGCGGCCTCATCACGCGGCACGGCTACATCGTCGCCGAATGGGGCGATCCGAAGCGCGTCGACATCACCAACAGCGTGACGAAGACGTTTCTGACGACAGTCGTCGGCCTCGCGTGGCAGCGCGGGCTGATCCGCGACGTCAACGATTACGCGCGCGACTACATGCCGCCGCACGTGGATCTGTTCGAGGCGGAACACAATCAGAAGATCAAATGGGATCACCTGCTGCGGCAGACGAGCGACTGGTCGGGCACGCTGTGGGGCAAGCCGGACTGGGGCGATCGTCCCGAAGGGCAGAAAGCGGAGGAGTGGCAGAACCGCAAGATGTACGAGCCGGGCACGCACTACAAGTACAACGACGTGCGCGTGAACGTGATGGCGCTCGCGGCGCTGCAGGTGTGGCGGCGGCCGCTGCCGGAAGTCCTCAACGAGTACATCATGGAGCCGATTGGCGCTTCGTCGACATGGCGCTGGTACGGCTACGACAACTCGTGGGTCGAGATCGACGGCAGGAAAGTGCAGTCGGTGAGCGGCGGCGGCCATTGGGGCGGCGGCATGTTCATCAACTCGTACGACATGGCGCGGTTCGGGTACCTGTTCCTGCGCAACGGCAAGTGGAAGGACAAGACGCTCGTGTCGGAGAAGTGGATCCAGATGGCGCGGACGCCCGGCGTCGCGAACGAGGGCTACGGCTACGCGAACTGGTTCCTGAACACGAAGAAGAAGGCGCTGCCGTCGGCGCCAGAATCGGTCGTGTACTTCGAGGGCAACGGCGCCAACATTATTTATATCGATTGGGACAACGACGTCGTCGCGGTGCTGCGCTGGGTGCGCGGCGGCGGCGCGTTCAACGACATCGTCGGGAAGATGCTCGCGTCGCTGAAGCCGATGTCGACGGCTGCTGGGCAACGCTGATCAGGCACCAAAGACACCAAAGATACAAAGGGCAGGTACAGTCGCCCAATGTCCCGGCACACAGGGTACGCATCCCTTCCGCTTCACGGCGGCAGGGCTCCAGCCTGGCTCTTCGGCCGCATGGTGCGGCTGTCGCGCGAGATCATCGTTTATCTCGCCAGCGAATACTCAACGCACGAAGTGCTGCGGCGTCTTTCGGATCCGTACTGGTTTCAGGCTTTCGGCTGCGTGCTCGGCTTCGACTGGCATTCGAGCGGCGTGACGACGACGGTGTGCGGCGCGGTGAAGGAAGGACTGAAGGATCTCGATCGCGAGCTGGGATTGTTCGTCGCCGGCGGCAAGGGGCGCACGTCGCGCAAAGCGCCCGATGAGATCGCGGCATCGTGCGAGATCGCCGGCCGCGATCCGCGACCGCTGGTCCATGCGAGCAGGACGGCCGCGAAAGTCGACAGCGCCGCCGTGCAGGACGGTTATCAGCTGTATCACCACGCCTTCTTCTTCACCGCGAAGGGCGACTGGTGTGTCGTGCAGCAGGGGATGTGCGACGACAACCGGATGGCGCGGCGGTATCACTGGCTGTCGGAGCACGTCGCGAGCTTCGTCGACGAGCCGCACGAGGCTGTCTGCTGCGACGCGCGCGGGCAGCTGACGCTCAACCTGGTCGCGCACGAAAACGATCCGGTCCGCCGCGCATCGGCGGAGCTCGCATGCGAGCGTCCCGAGGTCACGCTGAACGCGGTCGGCCGAGTTCTCACGATGCCCCGGCGCCATGAGCTGCTGCCGGAGCTCGACGTCGCCAGCCCGTATCTCGAGAAGATTCTGCTGAAGACCTACGAGCGCAGGCCGGAGAACTTCGAGACGCTGCTGGGGATGCCGGGCGTGGGTCCGAAAACGCTGCGAGCCCTCGCGCTCGCATCGGAGCTGGTGCACGGAACGGCCGCCGCAATGCGCGATCCGGCGCGCTTCTCGTTCGCGCACGGCGGCAAGGATGGCACGCCCTTCCCGGTGGACAAGCTGACCTACGACAAGACGATCGAGATCCTGAACAAGGCGATCAACCGCTCGGCGATCGATCGATCGGAGAAGGTGAAAGCGTTCCGGCGCCTCGCGGCATTTGGCGGGCCTGAAAGGCCCGCCCCACACGACCAGCAACCTAGATTGTTTCGCCACCTAGCGCAGGCAACACCACGCCAGTGATGAAACTCGAGTCCGCATCCGACGCGAAGAACACGTACGCTGGAGCGATTTCTTCCGGCTGCGCCGGCCGCTCGAGCGGCGTCTTCTTGCCGAATTCGGCCACCTTGTCCAGCGTCGCGCCTTCGTCGGCCGCGTTCAGCGGCGTCCACACCGGACCGGGCGCGATGCAGTTCACGCGAATCCCTTTCTTCACGAGATTCTGCGCGAGCGTTTTCGTCAGCGTGTGGATCGCGCCTTTCGTCGCCGAGTAGTCGGGCAGCTCGGACGATCCCTGGATGCCGGTGATCGACCCGGTCGCAATGATGGACGCGCCGGCTCGCAGGTGCGGCAGCGCCGCCTTGACGAGCCAGTAGTACGCGTAGACGTTCGTCTTGAACGTCCGATCCCACTCCTGATCCTCGACGTCCTCGAGCGTCTTCTTGCGGTTCTGATGCGCGGCGTTGTGCACGAGGATGTCGAGATGTCCCATCTCGTACACCGTCCGTTCAACCGCATCGCGGCAGACGTTCGGATCGCTGAGGTCGCCCTCGATCACGAGGCAGCGCCGTCCTGCGCGCTCGATCGCCTCGCGCGTCTCCTCCGCATCCTGCCGTTCGGCCGCAAGCGCGGTGATCGCGACGTCCGCGCCTTCGCGCGCGTAGATGACTGCGACCGCGCGGCCGATTCCCGAGTCGCCGCCGGTGACGAGCGCGACCTTTCCCGAAAGCTTGCCGGCCGGTTTGTATCGCGGCGCTTCGTACTTCGGCCGCGGCTCGAGCTCGGCTTCGATTCCCGGCTTGTCGAGCTTTTGTTTTGGGAATGGAGGCTTCGGTTCGGACTTGATCTGTGGCTGCGACATGTCACTCACGAAGAGCAACAAGCTCGCCAACGCGGGCCGTCCGGTACGCGGGAACGGTTGCGGCGCACGCGCTAACAACCGCAAGGAGCGCGGCAATCGCGACCATCGTTCCGGGATGCCACCCGTCCAGCCCGGCAATCCGGGCGGCTGCGAGCTTCATCGCGACCGGGGTCGCGGCCATGCCGACGACGACGGCAACGGCCGCGAGACGCAATGCGGCGCCGACGACAAGGCTGATCACGTCGCCCCTCGACGCGCCGAGCGCAAGCCGAATCGCCATTTCGCGCCGGCGAGCCGCGGTGAGCGATGCCATCACGCCGTAAACGCCAATCGCCGACAGAAGAAGCGCGAGCGCGGCGAATGCACCGATGAGCCAAGCCAGTTCTCGCGCTCGCGCGAACGTCTCCGCGCGTACATCGTCGAGCGTCCGCTCGTCGAATGTCGGTTGATCAGGATCGACGGTTCGGACAGCATCGCGAATCAGCGGGACGGTCGTCTCCGGTGGACCAGCAGCGCGAACGACGAGCGTCATGATGCGCGTCGGATTCTGTGCATACGGCAGGTACAGCTGCGGATCGTTCTCCCTCTGACTCGGTCCGACGCCGTCTTCGCGGACGTCGCCCACGACACCGACTATCGTCAGCGCGCGAGGGATCGCGCGCGGGATCCAAAACGCGTCACTCTGCGGAAACAGCACGCGCAGCCGTTCGCCGACGACGTCCATGCGGCCCCAGAATCGGCGCGCGAGCGATCTGCTCGCGATCGCGACGCCGAGACGATCGTTCGTGTCGGCGGCGCCGAAGTCCCGGCCTGCGAGCGTCGGGATGCCGACTGTCTCGAAATATCGGGGTGCGACGATCCAGCAGAGCGCCAGCGGTTCGCTTCCCGGCTTTTGCGGGCGACCATCGATCTCGATTGGAAACGAGGTCGCAACGAACGACAGCGGCGCGTAGTTGACGAGCGATGCTACCGCCACGCCCGGAGCCGCGGTCATTCGGCGGACGACGCGCTCGGCAAATTGTGTGAGGCGAGTCGTGTCGTCGTACGACGGGGCGTTCAACGACAGCTGCGCGGTCATGACGCGCTCGGCGTCGACGCCGCGATTCATCATGTTGAGCGCGAAGGCGTGCCTCGCGAGCTGCAGCCCGGATGTCAGAAGAACGATAGACAGCGCGAGCTCGGCGACCACGAGCGCGCCACGGAGACGTCGATGCGTGACGCCAGCGGTCGAACCGTAGGCCGAATCGTTGAGCGCATCGACCACGTCAGCCTCTACGATCCGCCGTGACGGGAGCAGCGTGAACAGCGACGCGCATCCAATCGCCAGCGCGAACGTGAAGCCCACGACCCACAGGTCGACGCGGAAAGCCTCGAGCCGATTGATGTCCTGGTAGCTGACCGACCGATTGAGAATATCGACGGTCCACGTCGCCAGCAGCACGCCCGCTCCGGCGCCCGCGGCCGACACCAGCAGCGCCTCGCGGCCGAGCTCCCGCGCGAGCTGCCACCAGGTCGCGCCGAGCGCCACGCGAACCGCAGATTCTCTGCGCCGCTCTGCGGCGCGCGCCACCATCAGCGTGGCCACGTTAGCCGCGGCAATGCACAGGACGAGCGCGACGGCGACTTCCAACGCTGCCAGAATCGGGCGCTGATTCGCGCTGAAGCGGGTGGACAGATCCTCGATGCTCGCCGTCCATCCATCGCGGAAACCTTCTTTTGGGAGAGCGCCGTAAGCGGTGACGAGCTCGGCTCTCGCGGCTTCCAGCGAGACCCCGTTCTTCAACTTGGCGTACAGGCTGATCGAATGCTCGCGATCCGTCGGCGCGAGCACGAAGGGGCGCCAGACATCGAGCTCGCGGTTGAGGACGTGGAAGAACTTGAAGCTCTCCGGCAGGACGCCGATGATCGTGCACGCCGTTCCGTCGACGTTCAGCGATCGGCCAACGATGCGCGGGTCCGCGCCAAACTGACGACTCCAGAAGCCATGACTCAGAATGACCACGCCGTCGCCGCCCGGCCGGCCATCGTCGCTGGTGAACGGCCGGCCGATCGACGGCGTCACGCCGAGGATCGAGAAGAACGCCGGCTCGGTCAGCACGCCCTGCACGCGCATCGGGCGGTCCGTTTCGCCCGACAGCGCGAAGTACACGACGCGCCATGCCGCCGTCGCCTCGAACGCCGTGACGCGTTGTCGCCATTCGATGTAGTTGGCCGGCACGACGCCGGCGTACCACAGTCCGCGAGAGGGGCTCGCTTCGCCGACGAGGGCAAGGCGATCGACGTCGCGATAGGGAAGCGGCCGCAGCACGATCGTGCGGGTCATCGAGAAGATTGCCGCGTTGACCCCGAAGCCGATCGCGAGCGTCAGCACGGCGACGATGGTGAATCCGGGTTTTGCGGCGAGCGCCCGAAGAGCGTGCTTCATTATCTACGCGCATGGGGTCCCACCCCATGCGCAGACACGCTCGTGCCGTAGCGCTCGCGTGTATCCAGAACAGAACGTCGCTCCGGCAGTCCATCGACATGGGGTCGTAACACAGTCGTGATGAAGCGATGCGTCGGGGTGGGCACGCCGACTTGTTCGCCGAGGCGCACGACGGCACCGCTCAGCCATGGCAATTCGAGCGGGCGACCGCGCTCGAGATCCTGGAGCATCGACGACTTCGCTTCGGGTGGCATCGCCGCGTAGCCTTTGCGCACGGCGTTCTCGTCGACGACGGATGAAGCGACGTCGATGCCGCGGCCTCGTGCAACGGCGTAGGCTTCCTTCAACGCTTCGAACAGCATGGCGAACAGCGCCGGATCCGAGACGATCGGTCCGATCGGACAGCGCGTCACCGTCGTGATGCCGCTGAAGACGGAAAGGCGGACGAACTTCGTCCAGATGTCGACGTTGATATCGCGGCTCAGAGTCGTCGAGAAGCCGGCGGCACTGCACGCGTCGAGCAATCGCTCGAGCCGGGTCGACGGGCGTCCGTCGAGCTCGCCGAAGAACAGCGAGTCCATCGACGTGTGGCGGATCAGGCCGGGCTCCACGATGACCGCGGCGACGTAGGCGGTGCCGCCCGCCGTGTGACGCGGACCGATTGCGCGTGTCAGCATCCCGACGCTTTCGACGCCGTTCTGAAACGGAATGACCGCGGTATCGGGACCGAGCAGCGGCTTCAGCGCGCCGATCGCCGATTCGCTGTCGTACAGCTTGACGGTGAAGAACACGACGTCGGACGGACCGATCGCCGCCGGGTCGTCGGTCGCCTCGACGCGCGGCAGATGAACGTTGCCCTTCGGGCTCTCGATGCGAAGGCCGGTCGTGCGCAGCGCCTGGAGATGCGCGCCGCGCGCGAGAAAATGGACGTCGGCGCCGGCGGCGGCGAGGCGTCCGCCGAAGTAGCCGCCGACGCCGCCGGCACCGACGATAGCGATTTTCACCGCCGCATCGTAGCAAAGCACGAACGGCACGAGAACCCGAAACACACGACCGGCGGAAATCGTGGGTCATAATTTGATCGCAAGCGGCGGATGGCGCGTCGACGTGAGGACCGGCAAACTGGCCGCATGATGATGCAAACGAACGTGCGCTCGACCAGCTCAATAGACGATACGCGATGGCAATCGGTTGTTACCCGTGACCGCGGCGCCGACGGCGTCTTCGTGTACGCGGTCAGCTCGACAGGCGTCTACTGCCGGCCGTCGTGTCCGAGCCGCCGTGCCCGGCGCGACCGGGTGACCTTCTTCGAGACGCCGACCGAGGCGCAGCGCGCCGGCTTCCGCGCGTGCCGCCGCTGCCACCCCGACGCCATTGCTTCGGCCGATCCGTGGATCGACAAGATCCGCCGCGCGTGCGTGTACCTCGCGAACGTCGACGGTCACCCGTCGTTGGCGACGCTCGCGGCGCGGCTCGGCGGCAGTCCCTATCACGTCCAGCGCAACTTCAAGCGACTGGTCGGCGTCACGCCGCGCGAGTACGCGGACGCAATCCGGCTGCGCAAGGTGAAAAGAAGGCTGCGCGGCGGCGGCGATGTGACCGCCGCGATGTTCGACGCCGGCTACGGATCGAGCAGCCGCTTCTACGAGCGCGCGGCGCCGAAGCTCGGCATGTCGCCGTCGACGTATCGGCGGGGAGGAGCGGGCATGAATATCGGTTACACCATCGTCGATTCACCCATGGGACGCCTGCTCGTCGCCGCCACCGAGCGTGGTGTGTGCGCTGTCGCGATGGGAACGTCCGATGGCGATCTCACGCGCGCGCTGACGCGCGAGTATCCCGCCGCGACGATCGCGACCGACAAGGGTGGCCTCGCGAAATGGACGACCGCGATCGTCGCGCATCTCGAGGGACGGCGGCCGCGGCTCGATCTGCCGCTCGACATCCAGGCGACGGCGTTTCAATGGCAGGTGTGGGAGGCGCTGGCGGCAATCCCGTACGGCGAAACGCGGACCTATCGCGACGTCGCGCAGACGATCGGGCGGCCGGGCGCGTCCCGCGCCGTCGCGCGCGCGTGCGCGAGCAATCCCGTCGCGCTCGCAATCCCCTGTCATCGCGTCGTCGCTTCGGACGGCAGCACGAGCGGATACAGATGGGGCGCCTCGCGCAAGAAAGCGCTGCTCGAGCGCGAGCGGCGATGATCGAGGCTTGCCACCACATGGAAGCTCGCCACCACGGGGAAGCTCGCCCACAGAATTTTTCCTCCGTGTGCCCCGTGATGGAGAGCTTGGATTGGCAGGCCATCGAGCGGTCGCTGGACGCCGATGGCTTCGCGCGATTGCCGGCGCTGATGGCGCCGGATCAATGCGGTGAGCTTGCGGCGCTCTATACAGATGATGGGCGCTTTCGCAGCCGCATCGACATGGCGCGCTTCCGGTTCGGTGTCGGCGAATACAAGTACTTCGCGTCGCCGCTGCCGCTGATCGTCCGGGCGCTGCGGGAAGAGCTCTACGCCCGGCTCGCGCCGATCGCAAATCGATGGATGGCGGCAGGCCGACACGTTGGTCGGCCACTACAGTACCCAAGCACGCTCGACGAATTCCTGAAGAAGTGCCACGCGGCTGGCCAGACGCGGCCGACGCCGCTGCTGCTGACGTACTCCGCGGGTGGCTACAACTGCCTGCATCAGGATCTCTATGGCGACCTGGCGTTCCCGCTGCAGGTGGTCTTCGCCTTGAGCCGACGCGACGTCGATTACAGCGGCGGCGAATTCCTGCTCGTCGAGCAGCGGCCGCGCGCGCAGTCGCGCGGGCATGCGCTCGCGATCGAGCAGGGAGCGGGCGTCATCTTCGCGACCAGCCAGCGTCCCGTCGCCGGCAGCCGCGGCACTTACCGCGTCGTCATGCGGCACGGAGTGAGCACGATCCGTTCGGGCGCGCGCATGTCGCTCGGCATCATCTTTCACGACGCGCGCTGATCTCCGAAGGGCAGGAGGCCGGGATGGGCAGGATAGGCCGGATGGGCAGGAACCCATCATCTCCTACGGCTCGCGGGGCCCCACCCCCGCTCGCTCGCGCTGCGGCGCTCGAAGACTCGCTCTCCTCGCGCGGGCCGCAGGCGCTCCTTGGTACAATGCTCGCCGCATGCGACTCCCCTTCGCGGGACTGCTGATCCCGCTTCTCCTCGAGGCCCAGACAGCCGGCCTCGAGACCCCATAGTGCCCACGGCGACGTTCTGTTCTGGATACGCGCGAGCACAGCGCCTGCGGCCCGAACGAGCGCGTATGCGCGAGCGAGGCGAGCGGGGGTGGGGCCCCGCGAGAAAGCAAGAATGACGAAATACGGCCGTTCTCCCTGGCTCGATGCCTTTCCAACGTCCCGCGTTCCCGCCTATCCCCGCCACCGCGGCGACATGCAGACCGAGGCCGTCGTCGTCGGCGGCGGGCTGACCGGCTGCACGACCGCGTATGCGTTTGCGGCGGCAGGACTGAAGGTGCTGCTGCTCGAAGCGGATCAGATCGGCCGCGGTGCGACGGCGTACTCGTCCGGGTGGATCGCCGAAGAGCCGGGTGTCGCGTTTGCCGATCTCGAGAAAGCGGTCGGCCTGCGCGGAGCGCGGTATGCGTGGCAGGTGTGGCGGCGGGCGGCGCTCGATTTCATCTCGCTGCTGCGGCGCCTCGACATCAAGTGTCATCTCGAAGAACGCGGCAGCGCCATCGTCGCCGCGACCACCGAACAGGCGGCGCGGTTGAAGCGCGATCAGAAGGCGCGGCGCGAGGCCGGCTTCGACGTCTCGATGATGAACCCCCTCGCCATCAAGACCGATCTCGGACTCGATGCGAGTGCAGCCATTCGCAGTAAACATGGCGCGACGCTCGATCCGTATCGCGCCTGCGTCGGTCTGGCCGCCGCCGCGGCCGACCGCGGCGCCGTGCTCTCCGAGCGATCGCCGGTGCGCAAGATCACGTTCAACCGGAAGATCGCGACGGTGATGACCGCGAACGGTCGGATCCGCACGAGGCGCGTCGTCGTTGCGACCGGGATGCCGACGCCGCTCTTCAAGGCGCTCGCGCGGCACTTCTGGTTTCACACGACGTACGCCGTTCAGACCGAGCCGGTGCCGGCGAAGATTCGTCAGCAGATCGGATTCGGACGCCCGGCTCGAGCCTCACGCTCCACTGATGTCGTTCGCGATTCGGCGCAGCCGCCGCACATCATCCGGTGGATAGACGATGATCGGATCTTGATCACGGGCGCCGATTCGGAAGCGATCGCGCCGCGGCTGCGCGACAAAGTCATCGTGCAGCGCACCGGTCAGTTGATGTATGAGCTCTCAACGCTCTATCCAGAAATTTCCGGCATCCGTCCCGATTATGGATGGGCGGCCGATTACGCGCGCACGGCCGAAGGACTCCCGTACCTCGGACCGCACCGGAACTATCCGCATCACCTGTTCGCGTTCGGCGACTCGAGCCGCAGCGTGACCGGCGCGTACGTCGCCAGTCGCGTATTGCTCCGCCACCACTCCGGTGAATTGGATCGAGGCGACGACGTCTTCGGTTTCCACAGGTGAGCCCGCGGATTTTGTTTGTATACTCGCGGGATGCGCACAATTTTTTCCATCTTCATTTGTCTGGCTCTGGCCGTTCCGGCACTGGCGCAGTCGCAGGCCGCCAACGGCGCCATCGAGGGCACCGTATCCGACTCGTCGGGCGGCGTTCTGCCCGGCGTCACCGTCACCATTACGAGCGTCGACACCGGCACGCAGCGAATCGTGATTACGAACGAGAAAGGTTTGTATCGCGCGCCGCTGCTGCCGCTCGGCACGTATCGCGTGCTCGCAGAGCTGCCCGGTTTCAAGAAGTTCGAACAGACCGATATCCACCTCTCGGTCGGCCAGACGGCAGTCGTGAACGCGACGCTGTCGATCGGCGCGGTCAGCGAGACGATCACCGTCAGCAGCGCCGACAGCCCCGCGCTCGATCTCGCGCGCATCGACATCGGCCACACGATGAGCGATCAGGAGGTCCACAACCTGCCGCTCGTCGCGCGCAACCCGTACAACTTCGCGCTCGTTCAGCCCGGCGTCACCGGCTTCGAAAACGTGGAGTTCGGCGTGCCGCGCCTGGCGGCCAACGGCGCGGCGATGCGCATCAACTATCAAATCGACGGCAACACGAATACCGAGAAGGATCGCGCGGGACTGCGGCTGCTGCCGATGTCGGAAGTGATGATCCAGGAAGTGAAGGTCGTCACCACCGGCTTCGCGCCCGAGTTCGGCCAGACGATGGGGATGGTTTACAACGCGGTCACGCCATCCGGCACCAATACGTTCAAGGGCGAAGGAAGCTATCTGTTCCGGCGGAAGCCGTTCAGCGCGTTCCCGTTCTTCTTCGGCTGCACCGGCGTCGCCGCAAGCTGCGGTCCTCCGGCCGCCGATGCGCAGAAGCCTGAAACGCGCGTCGATACGGGGACGGCGGACGTCGGCGGTCCGATCGTCAGGAACAAGGTGTTCTTCTACGGCGGCTGGGAGCAGACACGGCGCGACCTCTCGTCGACGAGCCTCATCAACCAGAGCGTGCGCGACATCGCGCCGACGCTCGGCCTGAAGGCGCAGCCTGCGGCGGTGCCGAACGTGCAGACGGCGAAGTTCGCGATCGGCAAGGCCGACGTCCAGGTCGACGCGAACAACCGGCTCACCGCGCGGTGGATCCGGTTCCACAACGATGCGCCGTACAACAGCGGCGGCGGCACGCAGACGATCGAACGCGCGACCGATTTCCTCGACGCGATGGACTCGACCGCCGGCCAGCTCGTGTCGTCGTTCGGCGCCAGCAAGCTGAACGAGTTCCGCTTTCAGTACGCGCATCGTCATCAGAGCTCGGTGGCGAACGCCGATTCGGGCTCGGGTCCCGCCATCACGATCAGCAATCCCAGCATCGGGTTCGGCGCGCCGGTGTCCCAAACCGGACAAGGCAACGCCGGATTCGACTTCAAGCAGAACATCACGCAGGTCATCGACAACTTCACGTTCATCCGGGCGGCGCACAATTACAAATTCGGCTTCGACTGGCAGCACATCTACGACGAGCGCACCAACGCACCGCAGTTCGTGTACACCTTCCCGACCATCGCCGCGTATCAGGCGGCCAAGGCGGGAACGAACGCGTTCGGCTACACGAACATGTCGCAGATCACCGGCAACCTGTCGTTCAACATGACCACGAACGTGTTCAGCGGGTTCGTCCAGGACGACTGGCAGATTGCACAGACGGTGAAAATTCTTTACGGCGTTCGCTACGATCTCTACAAGTACCCGCAGGGGATTGCCGATGCGCCGCTGATAGAGACGCACGAGTTCAACATCGACAAGAACAACTTCGGTCCCCGCGTCGGCGTCGCGTGGTCGATGGATGCGCAGACGGTCCTTCGCGCGAGCACGGGCATGATGTACGACCAGCCGATTCTTGGCCCGTACGAGCAGGCGCTGCAGCTGAGCGGTTCGCCGCGTTCGCCGGTCTACACGTTCAGCGGCACGGCCGCAGGCGCGCCGGCATTTCCCAACGGCGTCACGACGGGCACGCTCAGCCCCCAGTCGCCGTGGGCGGTCGACCCGAACTTCGTGGCCGGCCACACGTGGCAGACCAACGCACAGCTCGAACGTGCGTTCGGCCACGACCTCTCGGCGTCCGTTGGAGTGATGTACGCGAAGGGTAGCGACCTGCCGGTCGTTACCAATATCAACCCGATCAATCCGACGGGCTCTCTCGCCGACGGCCGTCCGATCTTCAGCACCACCGCGAGCGCCGCGACCCGGCTCGATCCGCGCTTCAACCAGATTCAGCAGGTGCAGTCGATCGGCGACTCGACGTTCAAGTCGCTGACGATCGGGACGTCGAAGCGGTTCGCGAGAGGGCTCTCGTTCAACGTGCAGTACTCGCTCGGCAAGGGCCTCGACAACACGCCGCTGCTGACGCAGCTCACGGTGCAGGCGGAGCCTGGCCGGTCCGATCCGAGCAGTCTCGATCGCGACCGCGGACCGAATCCGCTCGACATGCGCCACAGCGTCAACGGCAACATCGTTTATCTGTCGACGAGCAGCGCGTCGAACGCCGTCGTGCGGCAATTGCTCAACGGCAACCAGATCGGCGTCCTGATCCAGATCAACAGCGGCCTCCCGGTGAACATCCTGGCCAACCGCGATCTGAACGGCGACGGCATCAACAGCGATCGTCCGCTGTTCGTCGCGCGCAATCCGCTGTATCTGTCGGCGCGGAAGAACGTCGATGTGCGGTACACGCGGTGGATTCCTGTGCGCGGCTCGGTCCGCGGCGAGATCATCGCGGAGCTGAAGAACGCGTTCAACATCGAGCAGTTGTCGGGCATCACGACGAACACGGTGGTCGATGCCGCTGGCAACGCGCTCGCGCCGATTCCGACCGATCCGTATCAGTTCACGAACCCGGTTGGATTCGAGCAGCGCAAGTTCCAGCTCGGCTTCAAGGTTCGGTTCTGACTCTCCGCGCCGTAGCGCGAGCCTTTCAGGTGAGCGTCGTTGTCGCGACGTTGACGCTCGGCTGAAAGCCTCGCGCTACGGCTGAAAGCCTCGCGCTACGGAAGAAAGGCTCGCGCTGCGTGCGCGTGCCTCTCCTGTAAGATCAGTCGCATGAGACGCGCCTTCGTAGCGGCTGGCGGAGTACTTGCCGCCTTCCTCTCCGTTCCTCACGCACAGCTTCGCGTCGTGCCGCTCGACGAAATGGGTGGGCACGTCGCGCTCGGCCTCGCGCTTCGTCATCTGTCGAACGCCGGCATCTTCCTGCACACGACCGCGCATCCCGACGACGAGAACAACGCGCTGCTGGTGTTGCTGAATCGCGGTCAGGGATATCGCACCGCGCTGGCGACGGCGACGCGCGGCAACGGCGGGCAGAATGAAATCGGACCGGAGCTGTTCGAGGCGCTCGGCGTGCTGCGGACGAAGGAGCTCGATGCGCTCCACCGCTTCGACGGCGCCGAGCAGTACTTCACGCGAGCCGTCGACTTCGGCTTCTCGTTCAGCGTCGAAGAGACGTTCGATAAGTGGGGAAAGGACGAGATCGTCGCCGACTACGTGCGGCTGATCCGGATGATCCGGCCCGACGTGGTCGTCGCGCTGCCGCCCGGCGGAGCCGGCGGCGGCCAGCATCATCAGGCGTCTGCGCTGATCACGCGCGAGGCGGTGAAGCTCGCCGGCGATGCCGCGAAATTTCCCGATCAGATCAAGGCCGGCTTGCGTCCGTGGCAGCCGAAAAAGCTGTACTACCTCGCCGCGTTCGGATTTCCGGGAGAGCAGCTGCCGCAGGGTCCGCTCGCGCGCATCAACGTCTCGGTTTACGACCAGCTGCTTGGCAAGACCTCCGCGGAGATCGGTACCGAAGCGCGCAGCATGCACAAGTGTCAGGGGATGGCGCAGCTGCTGTCGCTGCCTGCGCCGATGACGACGATCTATCAGCTCGTGGAGTCGACGATTCCAGGACAGATGCAGAAGGACGAAACGTCGCTGTTCGAGGGCGTCGACACGACAATCGCGGGGCTCGCCCGGTTCGCCGGCGCGCGGCCGCCCAGGGATTTGACCGGAGGGCTCGCCGTCATCTCGGCGGCGGTGCTGACAGCCCAGAAGAACTTCGACACGATCGGCGATCAGGCGACCGTCAAACCGCTCCTCGACGGCTTGTACGCCCTTCGCGTGCTGCGGCGCGAGCTGCGCACGATGTCGATTGACGAGGGCGCGCGCTACGACACCGATTTCCGGCTGCGCCAGAAGGAGCGCGAGTTCCAGCAGGCGCTGCTCGTGGCGAACGGCGTTCAGCTCGAAGCGCTCGCCGACGACGGCGTCGTCGTTCCGGGACAGACGACGGCAGTGTCGGTGGTCGTCGCCAATCGCGGCGCGGCGGACGTCACGGTGAAGAACATCAAGTTCGAAGGGTTCGACGGAGACGCCGCATGCGCGCTGACGGCGGTGACACGGCCCGACTTCGGCGCGTTCGGCGGCGGCAGAGGACGCGGCGCCGCGCCTCAGGGCGCGGCCGGCCAGGCGCAGGCGACGTCGACGCTGAAGAAGGATCAGGTCGTCCGCTGCGACTCCACGGTGAAGATTCCGTCCGGCGCGCGCGTGAGCGAACCCTACTGGCACCGCGCCGGCGACGCCGGCCGCTACACGTTCGACGCCGACGCGCCATTCGGCCTGCCGTTCCGCCCCACGACGTTCTACGTGCAGGCGACGCTGCTGTTCGGCGCCGGACCCGGCGCCGAAGAGGTGCTCGACACGGTACCCGTCCGCCACAGGTACGAAGGAAACATCTTCAGCGGCGAAAAGCGCACAGAGCTGCTCGTCGTCCCGGCGTTCTCCGTGCGCGTGTCGCCGGAGATCGCGATCGTGCCCGCCGCCTCCATTCGCAGCACACCGCCGCCGGCCAGTCCGCGGCCGGCGCGTGCGCCTGCGAGACCCGTTCGTCCCAACGCAGCCCCACCCCGACCGCCGGCCGCCGCCGCCGCTGCCGCGCCGCCGAGCGCCGAGCGCGAAGTGCGCGTCACTGTCGTCAACGACATGCCCGATGCCGTCGAAGCGACAGTCGAGCTTGCCGTGCCGCCGGGATGGACGGCGTCGCCGCCGCAGCAGCCGGTGAGCTTCGCGCGGTCGGATGAGTCGCAGACGCTGCGATTCCAGGTGAAGCCGGCGCCGAACGCGGAAGCCGGCGAGTACCGCGTGACGGCGTCCGTGACAGCCGGCTCGCAGACATTCGATCGCGGCTATCAAACGATCGAGTACCCGCACATCACTCGGTATCACATCTACGATCCGGCGCAGACGACGTTGAAGGTGATCGACGTGCGGACGCCGTCGAACCTGACGATCGGATACGTGATGGGCGTGGGCGATCAGGTGCCGCCGGCGATCGAGCAGCTGGGCGCGAAGGTCGAGATGATCACGGGGGACGATCTCGCGTGGGGCAATCTCTCGCGGTTCGACGCGATCGTCACCGGCGTGCGCGCGTACGAGCGGCGCGACGATCTCCGCGCGAACAACCGGCGCCTGCTCGAGTACGTCTTCAACGGCGGCACGGCGATCGTGCAGTACAACAAGTTCGAGTTCAACGACGCCCAGTACGGACCGTATCCGGCGAAAGTAAGCGCCGATCGCGTGACGGACGAGAACGCACCGGTGAAAATTCTGTCGCCGCACGATCCGATTTTCACGACGCCGAACGAAATCGCCGATCAGGCCTGGAAGGGGTGGGTCCAGGAGCGCGGCCTGTACTTCCTCGGCGAGAAGGACTCGCGCTATCACGATCTCGTGCAGCTGGAGGATCCGTTCCCGTACAACGCCGGAGTCAAGACGGGCGCGCTCGTCGAGGCGACGTACGGCAAGGGGAAATGGATTTACGTCGGCCTCAACCTGTGGCGTCAGCTGCCGGCCGGCACCGATGGCGCGTACCAGATACTCGCCAATCTTATTTCCGTGGGGAAGCAACCGCAGAGGACGCCGAGCACGCAAAGATAGCTCTTACGCGCGGGCATATACTACGCCCTCCCGGGAGGGTCCAATGCTCGTGCCTTTGACGCCGCTCGAATTCGCGCGCAGAACGCGCGCGTTGTATCCGGACCGCGAGGCGCTCGTCGACGGCAACCTGCGGTTGACCTATGCCCAGTTCTTCGAGCGCTGCGACCGATGGTCGGCGGCGCTGCAGCGGCTGGGCGTCCGCCCGGGCGACCGCGTGGCGTACATCGCGCCGAATACACACGCGCAACTCGAATCGTTCTACGCCGTGCCGCAGATCGGCGCGATGCTCGTTCCGATCAACTACCGTCTCACCGCGGACGATTTCGCTTACATCATCACCCACTCGGGCGCGAGCGTCGTCTGCGCGCACGAGGATTATCTCGCCGCCATCGACGCGATTCGCGGACAGCTGACCGGCGTCGGGCACTTCGTGGCGCTCGAAGGATCGGCGCCCGGATGGCTGGATTACGAACAGCTGGTCGCGTCCTCGTCGCCATCGTTCGATACGCCGCCGATCGACGAGAACGACGTCATCACGATCAATTACACGAGCGGCACGACGGCGCGGCCGAAGGGCGTGATGATGACGCATCGCAACACCTACCTGAACATCGTCGGCACGCTGGTGCACCTGCCGATGCGGCTCTCCGACCGCTATCTCTGGACGCTGGCGATGTTTCACGCCAACGGGTGGACGTACGTGTGGGCGGTGACCGCGTCCGGCGCGACGCACGTGTGCCTGCGCAAGGTGGAGCCGGTGAAAGTGTTCGAGACGATCGCCGCCGAACGCGTCACGATGATGTGCGCGGCGCCCACCGTATTGATCGGGCTGGCAAACGCGCCTGCCGGCGTCCGCGCCGGCGCGCCGACCGGCGTGCACGTGATTACCGCGGGCGCTCCGCCCGCAGCGGCGACGATCGAGCGGATCGAAGGCGAGCTCGGGTGGACGGTCACGCAGGTGTACGGCATGACCGAAACGGCGCCGTTCATTACTGTGTGCGAGCCGCGTCCCGATCATGCCGCGCTCGCGTTGGCGGACCGTGCCCGCATCAAGGCGCGGCAGGGCGTCGAGCTGATCACGTCGGGCGAAATCCGCGTCGTCGACGAGCAGATGAACGATGTGCCGGCCGACGGGCAGACGCTCGGTGAGATCGTCGTGCGCGGCAACGTGGTCATGAAGGGCTACTACAACGATCCGGATGCGACGACGCAGGCGTTTCGCGGCGGCTGGATGCACACGGGCGACGCCGCGGTGATGCATCCGGATCGGTACGTAGAGGTGCGCGACCGCATCAAGGACGTCATCATCAGCGGCGGCGAGAACATTTCGTCGGTCGAGGTCGAGGGCGTACTGCTGCGGCATCCGGCGGTTCAGGAGGCGGCGGTCGTCGGACTGGCGGACGCGCGGTGGGGCGAGGCGCCCCACGCCTTCGTCGTGCTCAAGCAGGGCGCAACGGCGACGTCCGACGAGATCCGCGCGTTCACGCGCGACCGGCTCGCGCACTTCAAGGCGCCGCACAGCGTCACGTTCGTCACCGAGCTGCCGAAGACGGCGACGGGGAAGATTCAGAAGTTCGTGCTGCGCGGCAGGCGCGCGGCAATCTCGGCGCAGTAGTGCAGGCCTTTAGGCCTGCCGCGCCGCGACTGGTGAAGCCCTGCGCTACGTGAGCGGCGCCAGGTCAACGTCCTGCGGGATTAACGTTGCAATCAATCGCTGCCTGCTTTCGAGTCCCAACCGCGCCGCAGCACGCGGATGCGCAGCTGCTGCTCGCCGAATTTCGCGGCGCGCTCGCAGTTCGCCATGAAGATGTCGATCTTGCGCCCCTTCACCGCCGGTCCGGTGTCCATGACCGTGTAAATGCCCGAGTGCGTGCCATCGATGATGCGCACGATCGATCCGACGGGCAGCACCGATGGATCGGCCGCGACGATGCCGGTCCGCGCGCGCGTACCCGATGCGGTCTTCCCGGCAACGCAATATGCGGTGGCGGTGACGCGAAGCGTTCCGGCTGCCGCGCGCGGACGCTCGCGCCGCTGAGCCGCCACGGTCGAATCGCTCAGCGCGGCGCAGACGATGAGCGCGGCAACGGCCGTCTGCATTGCAACTGATCCCGTTCAATTAGCGTGCCGGTCGGCTGCTCAGCCATCTGAAGAAAACGATGACGAGAATCGCTGGAACGAATGGACCCCACCATTCGTTGAGTCCGAATGCGTTCAACGCCGTCGAGCCGCTCTTCACGAACAACATGATCGCGGCGGCCCAGGCGAACGCGCTGACGAGGTTGAGGACGCTGAACTTCGCGGGATGCATCCCGGCGTAGGCGCAGGCGATGGGAATCGCCGTGCGCAGTCCGGGCAGAAAGCGGCTGACGAGCACCAAACCTGTTTCACTCGAGTGCACGTGCTGGATGACGCGATCGCGGAAACGACCGAGTCTCGGAAAGCGGTCGAGCCAATGGATGCGTCCGCGCAGGACGTAGAACCACAACTGATCGCCGGTGGCGCCGCCGAGGGCGCCGCACGCCAGGACGACAGGCCAGAACAGGCGTCCGGCGACGGCGTCCGCGCACACCTTGCTGTAGTAAATCTCCCCTTCGAGGATCGCGGCGATGTAGATCGGGAGGTAGGACAGCATCGGCACAGACTCTGTAGCGCGAGCCTTTCGGCGAGCGAGCCGGCGAGCGACCCCGCTCGGCTGAAAGCCTCGCGCTACGCGCGCGTCAGCCCTCGCGCCACGCTCGCGTCAGCCCTCGCGTCACGCGCGCGTCAGCCCTCGCGCTACGCCCGCGATGAAGATTCGGCGAGCACGTCGCGTACCACGGTCGCGACACGAGCGACCTGCTCGTCGGTGAGGCTCGAATACACCGGGATCTGAATCGCCTGAGAGGCGCGGCGCGCGCCGGTGGCTTCGGCAACCGCGCCGGCAAACAGCTCCATGTCGGGCGGCACGTCGACGTGAAGCGTCTCGATATCGACGCCGCGCCGTACACATCGGACGACGAGCTCGTCGCGATCGACGCGCTCTGGTCCGTACACGCAGTACTGGTAATACACGTGCGAACAGCCTGACGGCACGACGGGCACCTGAACGCCCGGCGTCGCACTCAACACGCGGTTCATCGACTCGGCGTGCGCGCGCGCCCGGCTGGTCCACTCGTCCAGGTGCTTCAGCGCCTCGAGGCCAATCGTTGCCTGCACGTTTGGAAACCGTTCGGCGTACGACTCGGGCAGCGGCTCGAGCGATCGGATCTTCTCCCACAGAAACACGTCAGGGTTCGCATCGATCCACGCCGCGATCCAGAGGACCGGAAACAGCGAGATCGAGAACACCCACGGCTTGATGAAGATTCGCTGCAGCCGTCCCATCAGCAGCCGATCGGTCACGCGCTTCTCGCTCGGCCACGGCAGCGCGTCGACCCCGGCGCGGACCTTCGCTGCGAGCGCCCGATCCTGCAGCAGCGCCGCGCCGCCGCCGTAGCAGTTCAGCGGCTTGAGCGTCTGGAAGCTGAAGAGCGCGCCCGATCCAAACGTGCCGACGGCCCTGCCTTTGAACGTCGCGCCGAGCGCGTGCGCGCAATCTTCGATGACGACGAGATTGTGGCGTGCGGCGATGGCTTCGACCTTGTCCATGTCGCACGAGAGCCCGTACAAGTGCGTCGGCACGATCACGCGTGTTTTCTCGGTGATGACCCGTTCCACCGATGCCGGATCGATCGTGAACGTTTTCGGATCGACGTCGGCGAACACCACCGCGAGGCCCGCGACCTTTGCGAGCTCCGGCACGACCCAGAAGGTGAGCGACGGAAAGATGATCTCGGATCCGCGCGGCAGGTCGAGCGCCTTCAGCATGTAGTAGAAGGCCATGCGGCCGTAAGCGGCCGTCACGGCGATGCCGCCGCCCGCGCGCCGCGCGAACGCGTCCTCGAACTCGGCGATCTGGGCACCCTGGATGAACTCGCCGCGCGCCTTGCAGGCGGCGACGAGCTTCTCGGTATTGGGAAGGACTCGCGCTCCGTAGCGCGAGATGGCGGTGAGCATGGATGCTCAGCGGGCTCTGCGTGACGGCTCGTTCAGCACGCAACCGGACGTGACACGTCGGCAATTTCCTCGCGGGAGTGACGATCGTTGACGCGCTCGTCCATGCGGCTGACCCAGTCGCGAACCGCGGAGTTCTGGATCTTCAGGAAGTTCGCGAGGTACGACGGCCGCATATAAAAGCGCTTGTACGCGGCGCCCAGCAGGTACCGCAGCTCGGAACCGGTGAGGTTCGGGTGCTTGAACGTCGGCGTGTAGCCGTCGAACTTCTCCCAGTCGGTCTCCGAGAGCAGCGGCTCGATCTGCTTGAACATCGGCGTGCCGGGATACGGCGTCAGGATCTTGAACTGCGCGAACGTCGATCCCAGGTCGGTCGCGTAATCGATGGTGGCGGCGATCGAGTTCCAGTCGTCCTGCAGGAATCCGAGCACGTAGAATGCGGCGGTGACGATTCCTTTTTTCCGGCAATGGTCGATGATCGTTCGCTGATGATGCTGCGGAATCGGCCGGCGTCCGGATTTCTTCAGCGTCGCCGGATCGGTCGATTCGACGCCGAAGCTCATCGCGCGGAACCCTGCGCCGTACAGCCGATCGAGCAGCTCGACGTCGAGCCGATCGAGACGCGTCTCCGCCTCGAACGTGAACGACAGCCCGCGCGCCGCGATCTGATCGCACAGCTCGACGCAGCGATCGCGCTGCTCGGTGAACAGCGGATCGCGGAAGATGACGTACGGATGGCGCACGCGATCCGACAGGCGCTCGATTTCGTCGACGATGTTCGGGATCGATCGCGCGCGGTACCCCGCCAGGATGCGGTGCGGACAGTACGTGCAGAATTCCGGGCAGCCGCGGCTGGCGAGCAGCGGGTATCCGCCGCCGACCGGACGCGACGACCACTTGATGCCGAACCTGCGGCCGCGATCCTCCGTGACCAGATCCCAGCGCGGGAACGGCAGCGAATCGAGATCGTTGATTTGTTCGCTCACGACCATCCCCGACGGAAGCTCCCCGGTCTGCGCCAGACGGATCGCCGCCGATTCCGGCTCGCCGTTGAAGATGAAGTCGCAGTGGTCGGCGAACAGCTCCGGCATCTTCGACGCCGTGATGCCGAGGAAGCCCACGCTGACGCCGCGCGCGCGCATGCGGTCCGCCCACGCCGTCTCGTTCCTGTGGTCGACGAGCGACGACAGCACGAGCGCCACATCGGCGTCCGGCGTGTCGCCGGCGTCGCGCGTCCAGATCACCTCATGGCCGGCGCGGGCGAGAATCGCCGCGACGTAGGCCATGTGCACGCTCGGCACGTCGTGAAACTGTTTCTTGAGATAGCAAATAACCGACGTGACGCGCGAGAACGGATCGAGGCGCGATCCGTAGCCGCCGACGACGGTGTCCTTGCTGACGAACCCGCGATCGGATTTCAAATCTGCGAGAACCGCTCGCATCAATCACCTCGAGTCCACGAAAGCCACCTGTAACAAGAAACGAGCGTCAGGCTGGCAGCGGTGGTCCTCGGGGAGATTTGGGTGAGCAGTCGCGCGTGCTGAGCCGCGTGTCGAGGGCGCCGATGAAGAGGCCGATGGGCGTGAGAACGGGGATCGCGTGCTCGTCGGCGTCGGTGTGCGCCGCCGGCGCGTCGTTTTGTATCGCTTCGTCGTCGTCCTGATCGTCGGAGAGGACGACGCGGTCCATGCGCGTCATCGGGTCGACGAGGCCGGCAAGCACCCGGTCCGACAGCTTCGCGACCGGACCGCCGTAGGTTTTCGGCACCCTCGGCAGGTGACTGAGCTTCGTCGTCGCCGGATCGGACGTGAGCCGCTCGCGAGCGCGCCGCGGACCGCGCGCCGCCTCCGCCGTCGATGCGCAGAAAAGGGCGAGGACGATGAGGGCGCCCGCCTTCATCCACGTCCGGACAATCGGAGACAAGCAGCGCATGAAAAAATTGCTGAGTCGTCGCGGGTCGGCATCACTATCCCACAGGCCCGCCAGCGACGCAACCCAACCGATCGGTTTCGCGCCTTCACCTATAATGACGCGTCGCGTGCCGAATCCGCCAGTTTTTACACGATTTTGTCGATGATCGCCCGGTCTTCGCCGGCCGAAGCGGTCGTCGTGGTCGGCGCCGGACCGGCCGGAGCGACGGCGGCGTGGGCGCTGGCGTCGAACGGCGTGCGCGTCCAGCTTCTCGATCGGTCGGTCTTTCCTCGCAACAAACCGTGCGGCGGCGGCATCAGCATGCGCGTGCTGCCGCGGTTTCCTCACCTCGCCCGCGAGCTCGGTCGGATTTCGACGCACGAGATCAGCCGCCTCTATCTCGAAGGGCCGGCCGGAACGTCCACAGTGATCGAATCGGACGGCCCGGCGGCGCTGATGATTCGCCGCGTGGAGTTCGATGCGCTCCTCGTGTCGCTGGCCGTGGAGGAGGGAGCCGAGCTCGTGCCCGGCGTCGACGTCGTGCACGCGCGGCAGGATGCGCGCTCTGTGGCTCTCGTCGCGCGCGACGGCCGTCAGTTCACCGCGCCGATCGTTATCGCGGCCGACGGCGTGCACAGCGTCGTCGCGCGGCGGCTTGGACTGAATCCCGGATGGCCCGCTTCATCCATCGCGCTCGACATGATGGAGGAAACGCCGCGCGAGCAACTGCGCGACATCGATCCCTCGACGCTCTGGGTCTCTTACGGATACGAGCCGGGATTCGGGACTCGGGATTCGGGATTCGCCGGATGCTCTGCGAACCCCAAGTCCCAAATCCCAAATCCTGCCGCAGTCGCGGGACGCTCTGCAAATCCCGAATCCCAAATCCCAAATCCTGCCGCAGTCGCGGGACGCTCTGCGAATCCCAAATCCCAAATCCCAAATCCCGCCGCAGAAGGCTACGCCTACATCTTCCCGAAGCGCGACCATGTGAACATCGGCGTCGGTTACGTGCTCTCGTATTTCCGGAGCGAGATCGCCGATGCGCCCTACGAACTGCAGCGCGGGTTCGTCGACCGGCTTCGCGAACGCGGCATCGTCGTCGGCGATTCGGTAAGAGAACACTTCACTCCGTACCTGATTCCCGTGGGCGGGCCGCTGCGCCACCCGGGACGCGGCCGCGTCCTGATCGCGGGCGATGCCGGTGGTTTTGTCAACGGCTTCACCGCTGAAGGCATCTATTACGCAATGGTCTCGGGCGAGCTGGCGGCACGCGCCGTTCTCGCGACGGCTGCCGAGCCGGCGAAGCTCCTAACGGCCTATCGCAAGGCCTGCGATGACGAAATTGGATGCGAACTTCGGGATTCCGTCTCGATTCAGCGCTATCTGTTCGCCGATCGCCGCAGAATCGCGCGAGTGATCGACGGCGCGAATCGTGAAAGAGCCCTGACCCGGCTCATCCTGGACTTCGCGATCGGACGGCGATCGTATCGCGCCGTGCGCCGCCGGATTCTGGCACGCGCGCCGCTTCTCACAGCACGGCTGTTGGTCGAACGGGCGGCGGGTCGCGCGAGGCGTCGCGCCGGATCGACAAAGTAACTATTGTCGGCCGTGGCGTGTCTCACTACCATTGGGGCGGACGAACGCTGATGGCGAAAGGCATTACGGATCGGCAAATCGATCACCTGCTGCGGCGCGCCGGATTCGGCGCGCGTCCGGACGAAATCGACTTCTACTCGCAGATGTCGATCACCGACGCAGTCGACGCGCTCGTCAACTACGACGCGATCGCCGACGACGCCGACATGCACATCGGACAGAACGGCTACGTCGGGACGACGACGCGCGGCGTGTTCTCGCCCAATTCGAACATCACCGATTCACGTCAGCGCTGGTTGTTCCGGATGGTCCACAGCGACCGTCCGCTTCAGGAGAAGATGACGCTCTTCTGGCACAACCACTTCGCCACCGGCTACAACAAGATCGCGGGCGCGTACGGCGCCGCCGAAGGCGCGCGCTACATGGCGGCGAAGGCGTCGGAGGATCCGGCGAAAGTCCGCGGCCAGATCGAGATGCTGCGCGACAACGCGCTCGGGAACTTCCGCGACATCCTGCTGAACATCGCGAAGGACACGGCGATGCTCGTGTGGCTCGACGGCCGCACGAACACGAAAGCGAAGCCGCAGGAGAACTTCGGCCGCGAGATCATGGAACTGTTCACGATGGGCGTCGGCAACTACACGGAACCGGACGTGTACGCCGCCGCGCGCGTGTTCAGCGGCTGGAACCTGCAGCGTCCGGGCAACGTGGCCGACGGCAGCGCCCGTTACGAATTCTTCTACAGCGCCGCAAACCACGAGACGACGGCGAAGACCTTCAGCTTTCCGATCTATGCGGACGGCAACAAGACCATACCGGCGCGGTCGGCCGATGCCGGCATGCAGGACGGCATCGATCTGATCAACGCGCTGACGGCGAACTCGAACACCGGCCGCTATCTCGCAGGAAAGCTGTGGCGCTTCTTCATCTGCGAGTTCAGGGATCCCGATCCGGCGTTCGTCGATCGGATCGCCGGCGTGTACCTGCAGCGCCGCTACGACATGCGCCAGGTCGTGCGCGAGGTGCTCCTGTCGCCGCAGTTCTGGGACGGCGGGTCGTACTATGCCCGCTACTCGTGGCCGGTGGAATTCATCGTGCGTTCGCTGAAGGACATCGGGTGGCGCGGCTTCTCGGTCAACGACGCGATCGCGCCGATGGCGAACATGGGACAGACCCTCTACGAGCCGCCGGACGTGAGCGGCTGGGACGCCGGCCAGACGTGGTTTTCGACCGGCGCGATGCTGGCGCGCATGAACTTCGCCGCGTCGCTCGCGAACAACCAGAAGTTCAACTTGCTGACGTCCGCGAAGCAGTACGGCGCGACGCCGGAAGCGCTGCTGTCCTTCTACCTCGACGAGCTGCGCACCGCGCCGCTCGACAGCAGCGTGCGCGGCGAGCTCATGACGTATCTGCGCGCCACGGGAGCATGGACCGGCAATGACGCGCAGGTGCAGACGAAGTCGGCCGGCCTCGTGCACCTCATTGCCGGATTGCCGGAGTATCAACTGATATGAAAGTCACCAGACGCCAATTCGTCAAAGGCGGCGTAGCGGCGTTCACGGTGACGTTTGCGGCGCCGGAGTTCCTCTCCGATCTCGCGCGCGCGCAGGGCGCGCACGTCCGCAATCTCGTCGTCTTGAATCTGAGCGGCGGCAACGACGCCCTCAGCATGCTGATCCCGTACAACGATCCGTTCTACTACAGCCGCCGGCCAACGCTGGCCGTGCCTGCGGGCCAGGTGCTGCAGATCGGCAGCGACCGCTCCAGCGTTGCGCTCGGGCTTCACCCGCGGCTGACGGGCCTGAAGCAAATCTTCGATCAGGGCCGCCTTGCCTTGATTCAGCGAACGGGCTACGAGAACCAATCGCGATCCCACTTCCTCGGCACCGACATCTGGTCCACGGCCGATCCGAACAATTCGTCCGGACTCGGTTGGGTGGGGCGTTATCTCGACTCGCTGCCCTCGCCTGTCGATCCGCTCGTCGGCTGGAATACGACCGGCAGCCTGCCGCACGTGCTGCAGTCGGCGCGCACGGCGGTGCCCGCGATTCCGAGCGCTGCCGGCTACGCATTTTCGAGCCCGAACAGCGGAACGGAGCTGACCGCCGAGCGCAGCGCGGCGCTCCGCATCTCGTCGCACGTTCCGGTCGATCGACCCGAGCTGGCCTTCGTCTATGGCAGCGCACAGGCGGCGATGGCGACACTCGACCGCGTCGCGACGGTCGGCGCGTACACGTCGACGCTCACCTATCCGAACACGGGCTTCGGCCAGGCGCTCCGCGCGGTGGCCGGCGCGATGTCGAAAGGGATCGGCACGAAGATTTTCTACGTGACGACCGGCGGCTTCGACACGCACTCGGCCCAGAACGTCAACCAGAACAACGGCGCGTACTACAGCCTGATGGCGACGCTCAACGACGGGCTCCTCGCCTTCTACACGGATCTCAACAACCAGGGTCTCCTCACGGACACGCTCGTCGTCAGCTTCTCGGAATTCGGCCGGCGCATCAGCGAGAACGGCAGCTCGGGAACCGATCACGGCGCCGCCTCGGTGATGATGGTGATGGGCGGGCGGGTCAACGGCGGCTTGTACGGCACGGCCCCGAATCTCAACACCGATCCACAGAATCCAACGCTCGAGAACAGCGCAGGCGACGTGCACTACGAAACCGATTTCCGCTCGGTGTACGCGCAGGTCGCCGACCGCTGGCTCGGCACCGATTCGGTCAAGCTCCTCGGCGGCGATTTCAGGAAGGGGTCGCTCTCGTTCATCTAGTGCCATGCCGCTGCGAACTCGCCACCGTTCGCGCCTGGCACGAAAACCGAGAGAACACGAAAATCACGAAATCCATTAAGGGTTTCGTGTCTCCGCAATTCTCGATGCCTCCAATCAAACGCACGAAGTTCAAGCTCGCTCCCGAACAGCTGCTCGAGATGTTTTACTGGCTGAAGCTGATTCGCGCGTTCGACGAGCGGCTCAGCATCCTGGTCAAGCAGGGGAAAGTCCGCAGCGGCGTCTACACCGGCATCGGGCAGGAAGCGATCATCGTCGGAACCTGTTACGGACTCCGCAGAGAGGATTTCATCTGCCCGCTGCACCGCGATCTCGGATCGTTCCTGATGAAGGGCGTCGAGCCGCGCGTGATGATGTCGCAGATGTTCGGCAAGGTCACCGGCCTCTCGAAGGGGCGCGATTCGGCGCTGCACAGCGGCGTCGACGAGCTCGGCATCTTCGGCAACACGAGCATGCTCGGATCGAACCTGCCCGTGGCCGCGGGGCTCGCGCTGACGTTCAAGATGGAGAAGACCGACAACGTGGTCATCGCCTACTTCGGCGAAGGCGCGAGCAACACCGGCGATTTCCACGAGGCGTTGAACTTCGCCGGCGTCCAGCAGCTGCCGGTCGTGTTCATCTGCGAGAACAACCAGTACGCCTACTCGGTGCCGAGCGAGAAGAGCATGGCGATCGACGACGTGGCCGATCGCGCGCACGGGTACGGATTCGACGGCGTCGCGATCAACGGCAACGACGTGCTCGCGGTGTATCAGGCGACGCTGGGCGCGCTCGCGCGCGCGCGAGGCGGCGACGGCCCGACGCTCGTCGAGTGCAAGACCTATCGCTGGCACGGGCATTCGGAGCACGACAAGGCGTTCTACAGGACCGACGAAGAGCTCGCGATGTGGAAGAGCCGCGATCCGATCCCGACCTTCACGACGTACCTGCGGACGCGGCACGTCCTCGATGACGCGAAGCAGCAGGAGATCGAGGGAAAGGTCAAGACGACGATCGACGAGGCAGTGGACTTCGCGATGAACGCGGCGGACCCTGCGCCAGAGGATGCAGTCACTGACCTGTATGCGTAGACGCGGTTCGTCGTGTCTTCGCGGTTTGAGCTCTGTATGGGTAAGGAGCTGAGCTACCTCGAAGCGATCCGCGAGGCGCTCGCCGAGGAGATGCGGCGCGATCCGAAGGTGTTCGTCCTCGGCGAAGACGTCGGCGCGTACGGCGGCGCGTTCGGCGTCACGCAGGGGTTGTACGACGAGTTCGGCGAGATGCGCGTCGTCGATACGCCGATTTCGGAGTCGGCCATCGTCGGCATCAGCATCGGGGCGTCGCTGCGTGGCTATCGGCCGGTCGCCGAGATGCAGTTCGCCGACTTCATTTCCTGCGGCTTCGATCAGATCGTCAACCAGGCGGCGACGCTGCGCTACCGGTACGGCGGCCGATCGGCCGTGCCGATCGTCGTCCGCGCGCCGAGCGGCGGCAACGTCGGCGGTGGCCTCTATCATTCGCAGAATCCCGAGGGCTGGTTCATCCACCGCGCCGGCCTGAGAGTCGTCGCGCCCTCGACCGCCTATGACGCGAAGGGACTGCTGAAGGCCGCAATCCGCGACGACAATCCCGTCGTATATTTCGAGCACAAGTATCTGTATCGACGGGTGAAGGGACCGGTGCCCGACGGGGATGAGATCGTGCCGATCGGCGTCGCGGCGACGCGCCGCGAAGGATCGGACATCACGCTGCTGACGTACGGCGCGATGGCGCTGCCGTCGCTCGACGCGGCCGACCGCCTGGCGAAGGAAGGGGTCGAAGTCGAAGTGATCGACCTCCGCACGCTGCTGCCGTACGACAGGGACACGATCTTCCGCTCGCTCGAGAAGACCAGCCGCATCGTCATCGTCCACGAAGACGTGAAGACGCTCGGCCTCGGCGCCGAGCTGGCCGCCGTCATCGCGGAGGAGCGGTTCGATCGCCTCGACGCGCCCGTGGTTCGCGTCACGTATCCCGACACGCACTGTCCGTTCTCCCACGTCCTCGAAGCGGCGAACCTGCCGAACGCGGACACGATTGCCGACGCGCTGCGCCGCGTCGCCGCCTACTGATGGACGCAGAGGTCCGCGCCGACATCGCGCTCATCGAACGGATCGTCGCCCGTGAGGCCGACGCGGTCGGCGAGTTGTACGATCGCCACAACCGCCTGCTGTTCGGGCTCATCCTCCGCATCCTGCGCGATCGCAGCGAGTCCGAAGAAGTGCTGCAGGAGGTCTTCGTCCTCGTGTGGACGCGCGCTGAAACCTACAACGTCGCGCTCGGATCGCCGGCGGCGTGGCTCGTGCGCATCGCGCGCAACCGCGCCATCGATCGCCTGCGCGCGAATGCCGTTCGGCTGCGGGCGGTCGAATCGGCGCCGGCCGCGGCGAACGTCGACAACCCTGAAGCGCAGGCGGCGGCGAGCGAGCAGCAGCGCGTCGTCGCACGTGCGCTCGAGTCGCTGCCCTCCGATCAGCGGACGCTCATCGAAGAGGCATATTTTCTCGGAATGACACAGTCCGAGCTCGCCGACAAGTTCAAGCTGCCGCTCGGCACGGTCAAGACTCGCATTCGGGCGGGGATGCAGGCGCTGCGGCAGCAGCTGTCGGGCTACATCTTTGCGCGGGTGGGCGCCGTAGAAGACTAATGGGAATGGACCATCCGCTGGGCGATCAGGCGGAACTCTACGTCGTCGGCGCGTTGACGCCCGCCGAACGGGCCGAGTTCGAAGCGCATCTGGCGGGGTGCGCGGCGTGCGCCGCCGAGGTGCGTGCGCTCGCGCCGGCGATCGCGGCGCTCGCGTACTCCGCGCCGTCTGCCGGGCCGTCGCCTGCCGTTCGCGATCGGCTGATGGCGCGCGTCGGCGGTCCGCGTGTCAGCAGCCGACGCCCGGCGGCGTGGCAGGGAAGCTGGCTTGCCGCAGCCGCCTCGATCGCGATTGCGGCGGCGCTCGCCGGCTACGCCGCACAGCTGCGCGGACGCGTGACGTCGCTCGAAGCGCAGCTGCGCGAGGCGAGGCTGCGGGCCGATGCCGGCGAGCGACAGATGGCCGACGCTCGCCGCGCCGGGAACGTGGCGCAGTCGATGATCGCGGTGCTCACGGCGCCGGACGTCGCGCGCGTGGATCTCGCAGGACAGGCTGCCGCGCCCGCCGCGTCGGCGCGCGCGTACTGGAGCCGTTCGCGCGGTCTCGTGGTGAACGCGACGAACCTGCCGCCGCTTCCGGCGGGTCGGACGTATCAGATGTGGGTGATTGCCGCGCAGCAGCCGCCGATCAGCGCGGGACTGCTCAAGCCGGATCCGAACGGCCGCGCCAGCGTGATGTTCGAGACGCCGGTCGACATCGCGCAGCCGACAGCGATGGCAGTCACCATCGAGCCTGAAGCTGGTGTCCCGTCACCAACCGGTGCGATGTATCTGGTAGGCCAGGCGCACTGAGGCGCTCGCGCCGTAGCGCTCGCGCGTATCTAGAACAGAATGTCGCCGCGGCGGACCGTTGGCGGTTCCGTACGTAGCGAGGCTTTCAGCCGAGCGGAAAGATCGCGCGCAGCGCGTCGTCCAGCTGCGAGTAGCGGAACGTGAATCCAAGCCTCTGCGCCTTTGCCGGCACCGCACGCTGACCTGAGAGCAGCAGCGCATCCGCCATCTCTCCGAGCAGCAGCCGCAGCGCGAAGGCCGGCGCCGGCATGAAGGCCGGACGATGCAGCGCGCGTCCGAGCGCGCGCGCGAACTCGGCGTTCGTGATCGGCGATGGCGCAGTCGCGTTGACGGGACCGGTCACCGAGGGCGTGTCGATCGCCCACCGCACGAGCGCGATCCAGTCGTCGCGGTGAATCCACGGCCAGTACTGGCGGCCCGACCCGACGGGGCCACCCACGCCGAACTTGAACGGCGGCAGCATTTGCGGCAAGGCGCCGCCGTCCCGCTCGAGCGCGAGCCCTGTTCGAACGCACACGACGCGCGCGCGATCTGCGGCGCGCATGGCCTCGGCTTCCCATTGCGCGCAGACGGACGCGAGGAAATCGGATCCTGGCGGCGCGTCCTCGGTGACGATCTCGTCGCGGAGCGGACCGTAATAGCCGACCGCGGATCCGCTGATGAACACCGCCGGCGGCGACGCGGCGTCGCGTATCGCGTTGGCGATCGTTCGCGTCACCTGCAGGCGGCTGTCGAGGATCCGCGCCTTGTGGGCTTCGCTCCAGCGGCGCGCGGCGATCGGTTCGCCGGCGAGGTTGACGACGGCGCCGGCGCCGTCGATTTCCTTCGCCCATCCCGTCTGCGCGCGGGGGAGGACGACCGTCCCGTGGCCGACGGCGGTGAGCGCCGCGGCGAGCGGACGGCCGAGAAAGCCGGTGCCGCCGGAGAGGACGATGCGCATCGGAGGTCAGTTTACGCCCGTTGACATCCACGGCGCCTTCAAGTTAACTAACTGGTTAGTTTCTAATGCCGAGGCCCGCGCGCGTCTCGCCCGACCGTATCCTCGCTGTCGCCGCGCTCGAGTTCTCGGAGCGCGGCTTTGCGGGCGCTCGCGTCGACCGCATCGCCCACCGCGCAAGGGTGAACAAGGCGATGCTCTACTACCATTTCACGAGCAAGCAGCGCCTCTACCGCACCCTCCTCCGCCGCATGTTCACCCGCGCGGCCGAACGTCTGCAGAGCGTCGCCGCCGGCCACCATCCGCCGGCGGTCAAGATCGATCGCGCCATCGCGGCGATGGCGGCGTTCATCGACGAACACGCGTTCTTTCCCGCCATCATGCTGCGCGAGGTCGCCGAAGGCGGCATGCATCTCGATCGCGAGACGCTCAAGGCGCTCGGCGCCGTGCCGCGCGCGGTGGCCGCGATCATCCGCGAGGGCGTCGCCGCCGGCGAGTTCCGCCCCGTCCATCCCGTCGTCGCGTACTTCAGCATGCTCGCCCCGATCGTGTTCTTCCTGGCGGGCACGCCGATCCGCAAGGAGATCGCGCACCTGCACGTCGTCGATCTGTCGTCGCTCTCGACCGCCGAGTTCGTGCGGCAGCTGCAGGAGGCGGCGCGGCGGTCGCTCATGCGCGACCCGGTGAGATCGAAATCGTGAACGTTCGCTCTCGAACATCGATCGCCTGGCTGGCCGCGGCCGTCGCCGCGGCCGCATCGTGTCGCCAGAGACCGCCGGCCGATCGCGCGCGCGTGTCGGGCCAGGTGGAAGCGACCGACGTGCAGGTGGCCGCGCAGGTGGGCGGACGGTTGATCGAGCTGCGCGTTCGCGAGGGCGACCGCGTCAACGCCGGCGACGTCATCGCCCGCCTCGACACCGCGGACGCCGAGCTCGCGCTCGCGAGGGTGCGCGCCGAGCGCGCGCAAGCCGACGCGCAGCGGCGGCTGCTCGTCGCGGGCACCCGTCCGGAAGATATCCGGCAGGCCGACGCGCAGGCCGCGACCGCTGAAACCGACGTGCGCGCCGCGGAGGCCGAGCTGGCCGCCGCCCAGGCGGACGTCGATCGCTTCGAGGCGCTTCTCGCGGCGGACTCCGGCTCGCGCAAGCAGCGCGACGACGCGGTGACGAGGCGGGATGTCGCGAAAGAGCGGCTGCAGGGCGCGCGCGATCGCGTGCGGGCGGCGCGCGAGAACGTGGCGCGGCTGCGCGCCGGGGCCCGCCGCGAAGACATCGAAGCGGCGCAGGCGCGCGTGACGGCCATCAGCGCGCAGATCGCCGCCGCGGAAAAAGCGATCGCCGACGCAACCGTGAGCGCGCCGACCCCTGGCGTCGTGACGGAGACGCTCGCTGACGCGGGTGAGCTGCTGCAGCCGCGCGCGCCTCTCGTCGTGATCACCGATCTCGTTCACGCGTGGGCCAACGTGTACATCGACGAGCCGCTCGTGCCGCGCATCCGGCTCGGCCAGCCGGCAACCGTCTTCACCGACGCCGGCGGACCGGGCGCGTCCGGCACCATCAGTTACATCTCGTCGAAAGCGGAATTCACGCCGCGCAACGTGCAGACGGCCGAGGATCGCTCGAAGCTGGTCTATCGTCTCAAAATCTCGCTCGACAACCGGAAAGGCGTGTTCAAGGCCGGCATGCCCGTCGAAGCGGAGATCCCTTTCCAGGACGCGCGATGAGCAAGCAAACGCATCGACCAACCGCGGCGAGCGATCGAGCGAGCCGCGGCAGGCGGCGGGGGCGGGGCCCCGCCGCAAAATAAGAAAAAGATGGCGGCAATAGCCATCGCTCTCGATCGCATCACAAAGCGCTACGCCGACACGATCGCGCTGCGCGACCTGACGTTGTCGATCGATCGCGGTGAGATGTTCGGCCTGATCGGGCCCGACGGCGCCGGCAAGACGACGACGATTCGAGTGATCTGCGGACTGTTGCGAGCCGACGGCGGCAGCGCGCGCGTGCTGGATCTTGATCCGGTGCGCCGGCACGGCCGCCTGACCGAATCGGTCGGTTATCTGTCGCAGCGATTCAGCCTGTACGGCGATCTGAGCGTCGACGAGAACATCGCCTTCTTCGCCGAGATTCACGGCGTCGGCGACTACCACGCGCGGCGCGATCGACTTCTCGACATGACCCAGCTCACGAAGTTCCGCGCGCGCCTCGCGGACCGTCTGTCCGGCGGCATGAAGCAGAAGCTCGCGCTCGCATGCACGCTGATCCACGAGCCGGCGCTGCTGGTCCTCGACGAGCCGACGACCGGCGTCGACCCGGTGTCGCGCCGCGAGTTCTGGATGCTGCTGTCGGAGTTCCTGTCGCAGGGCATCACGATCGTCATGGCCACGCCATATCTGGACGAGGCGGAACGCTGCGCCCGCGTCGCGCTCCTGAGCGAGGGGCGGCTGCTCGCCGTCGATCGGCCCGACGCGCTGCGCGCCGCGCTGCCGGGATCGCTCTACGAAGTGATCGTGTCCGATCATCGGCGCGCGCAGGCCGTGCTCGCGCGCGTCCCGGGAGTGACCGACGTGCAGATGTTCGGCGAGCGCGCGCACGTCCGCATGGATCGCGCCGAGCGGGACGCCGCATCGCTGATCGCCTCGCACCTCGCTCAGGCGGGGCTCGAGGCGACGGGCATCCGCCCGACGGCGACGTCGCTCGAAGACGTCTTCATCGCGCGGCTCAACGAGGCGACTTCATGAGCGCGATCATCTGTCTTGCGGCTGCGTTCGCGCTCACGGCCGAAGCGGCGCCGCTTCGGCTGTCGGTCGATGAGGCGGTGCAGCGCGCGCTCGAGGCGAGCCATCGCGTGCGCGAGGCGGCGGCCCGCGCCGACGCGGCGGAGGCGGTCGTCGACCAACGGCGCGGCTCGGCGCTGCCGCAAATTGCTGCGCAGGCCGGCTACACGCGCACGAACCACGTGGAGACGTTCGGCGTACTGTTGCCCAACAACCAGTTCCGCCTGATCTATCCCGACATCCCCGACAATTACCGGACACGGCTCGATCTTCAGTGGCCGCTGTACACCGGCGGCCGTCTCGACGCGCTCGAGCGCGCAGCCAGAATCGAAGCGACAGCGTCGTCGGACGACATCGCCACCGCGCGCGCCGACCTGACGCTCGAAGTGACGCGCGCGTACTGGACGCTCGTCACCGCCGTCGAATCGCTGCGCGTCGTCGACGAGTCGGTCGCCCGCGTCGACGCGCATTTGCGTGACGTCCGCAATCAGTTCGCTGCCGGATTGCTGCCGCCCAACGACGTGTCGAGCGTCGAGGCGCAGGGCTCGCGCCAGCGCATGCTGCAGGTTCAGGCGAGAGCCGCGCGCGACGTGGCGGAGGCGGAGCTGGCGCGCCTCGTCGGCGCGGCGCCCGGCACGCCCATCGAGGCAATTGCGACGCTCGACGTGCCGCCGCCGGTACCCGCATCGATGGACGAATTGATCGACCTCGCCCGGCGGCAGCGGCCCGAGCGCGCGTCGCTCGTCAAACGGGTCGCGGCGGCGGCCGAGCGCAATCGCGCGGCGGCTGCGGGGACGAAGCCGAACATCGGCGTCGGCGGCGGATTCGATTACGCGCGGCCGAACGCGCGCATCTTCCCGCGTGAAGACGCGTGGCGGACGTCATGGGACGCCGGCGTCAACGTCAGCTGGCCGCTGTTGGACGGCGGCCGTACGCGCGGCGAGCTGGCGGAAGCATCGGCGGCCGGCCGCGCGGCCGAGGAGCGCCTCGCGGAATTCGACAGCGTCGTGGCCGTCGAGATCCGGCAGCGGATGAGCGAGATCGACGCCAGCCGCGCGGCCATTGCGGCGGCGAACGACGCGGTCCGCAGCGCGCGAGAGGCGCGGCGCGTCGTCGGCGATCGCTTCGCCGCCGGCGTGACCACGAGCACGGACGTGCTCGATGCGCAGGTCGCGCTGCTGCAGGCCGCGCTCGATCGAACGCAGGCGATCGCGGCGGCGCGCCTCGCGGACGCGCGGCTCGCGCGGGCGGTCGGCCGGTGAACGCGATCGTCGTGAAGGACCTCACACGCCGCTTCGGCGATTTCGCGGCCGTCGATCGCCTGTCGTTCGAAGTGGCCAAAGGCGAAATCTTCGGCTTCCTCGGCAGCAACGGCGCCGGCAAGTCGACGACGATCCGGATGCTGTGTGGATTGCTGAAACCGACGAGCGGGTCCGCCACGGTCGACGGCGTCGACGTCAGCCGCGATCCGGAGGCGGTCAAGCAGCGCATCGGCTACATGTCGCAGCGCTTTTCGCTCTACGAGCGGCTGACCGTCGATCAGAACATCAGCTTCTTCGGCGGCATCTACGGCCTCGATCGCACGCGGCTCGATGCGCGCCGCCGATTCGTGCTCGATATGGCGGGCCTCGCCGGCCGGGAGCGGCTGCGCGCCGCCGATCTCGCCGGAGGGTGGCGCCAGCGGCTCGCGCTCGGCTGCGCGATCCTTCACGAGCCGCCCGTCGTCTTTCTCGACGAGCCGACCGGCGGCGTGGATCCCGTCTCGCGGCGTGAATTCTGGCGGTTGATCGATCACCTGTCGGCGTCAGGCGTGACCGTGCTCGTCACGACTCACTACCTCGACGAAGCGGAGCATTGCAACCGCATCGCCATCATTCACGCTGGACGTCTTGCCGCGATCGGCACGACGGCGGAGCTGAAGCAGGTGTTTGCCGATCGCACGATCGTCGAGATCCGTACTTCGAATGCCGTCGAGGCGATGCGGCTCATCGAGCGCGCGCCGGATGTCGAAAAGACGAGTGTGTTCGGCACCTCCGTGCACGCGGTGCTGAAACATGGTGAGCGCGACGTGGATGGCGTGAAGGCACGGTTGGAACACGCCGGTGTGCCGGTCGCGTCGATCGAGCCGGTGCCGCCGTCGCTCGAGGACGTGTTCCTCGACGTGGTGGAAGAGGCCGGCTGACGTGCGGAAGATCGCCGCCGTCGCACGCAAGGAGTTCCGCCAGATCGCACGCGATCCGCGGACGCTGATGACGCTGCTGTTCGTGCCCTTGTTCGTGCTGCTGCTCTACGGTTACGCGCTGAATTTCGACATCCGCCACATCCGGCTCGCCGTCGACGACCGCGATCGCACGCCGGAGAGCCGATCGCTCGTCGCGGCGTTCGTCAATTCCGGCTACTTCGACCTGGTCGCGGCCGTCGACGCCGATCCGAAGAAGGCTGTGGTGTCCGATCGACCTGCGGCCACTGAGCTGATGGACCGCAACGACGTGCGAGCGGTGCTCGTCGTCCCGAACGGACTCGGACGTGACGTGCGGGTCGGACATCGCGTCGACGTCCAGGTGCTGCTGAACGGCGACAACTCAAACACGGCGACAACCGTGATGGCGTATGCGACGACGATCATCCGGACCGAAGGTCTGCGATATGCCGCGCGCGCGGCAGCAGCCGCTCCAGCGGCAAACGGACCGGGAGCTTCCATCCGCGTGGCGACACCGCTCGTCACCGTCGAACCGCGCGTCTGGTACAACCCGCAGCTTCGCAGCGCGCTGTTTCTCGTGCCGGGACTGATCGCCTACATCGCGATGATCAGCGCAGTGATTTCGACGGCGCTCTCGATCGTCCGCGAAAAGGAACGCGGCACCATGGAGCAGGTTCGGATGGCGCCGCTCGGCGCAACCAGCTTCGTCGTCGGCAAGGTGGTTCCGTACTTCGCCATCTCGCTTCTGTCGGCGGTCGGCGTCATCGTCGTATCGATGATCCTGTTCGATCTGCCGATGCGCGGGTCGTGGCTGCTGCTGCTCGCGGCGTTATCGCTCTTTCTCGTCGGCGCGCTGGGGTTGGGACTCCTCATTTCGAGCGTCGCGGAAACGCAGCAGGTCGCGTTTCAGCTGGCGCTGCTCGCGTCGTTCCTGCCGACGCTGATGCTGTCCGGATTCATCTTTCCGATCTCCAGCATGCCGCGCGTCCTGCAGGTCATCACGTACGCGGTTCCGGCGCGCTACTTCCTGATCGCGCTGCGCAGCATCGTGCTCAAAGGCGCCGGCGTCGCCGCCTACGCCCTCGAGCTCGGCGCGCTCACGACGTTCGCGATTCTGGTTCTGACGCTTGCGTCTGTTCGTCTTCGCCGACAATGGACCTGATCCCCCGAGTACGATGCCTCGTCTGGAAAGAGCTGCTCGAGCTGAAGGCCGATCCGCGCCTGTTCGGAATCCTCATCGTCGCGCCGATGCTGCAGCTGCTCGCCCTCGGCTACGCTGCGACGACCGACATCGAGAACGTGCCGGTCGTCGTCGTCGACGCCGATCGATCCACCGCGAGCCGCGGCCTGATCTCACGCTTTTCGGCGTCGCCCAGCTTCGCCATCGTCGACGTGGTCAGCAGCGCGAGGGAGGTCGACTCGTATCTCGAGCGCGGGCGCGCGTGGCTGGCTCTGTCCATTCCATCCGGTTACGGCGACGCGATCGCCTCGAACCGGCCGCAGACGCTTCAGCTGATCGCCGATGGCAGCGACGCGAACTCGACGAACGTGGCGCTGGGATACGCGACCAACCTGCTCGGCGCGTACTCGCAGGAGCGCGGCGTCCTCGACCCCAGGGTGCAGGTGTGGTTCAATCCGCGGCTCGAAAGCCGGCACTTCATGATTCCCGGCGTGCTCGCACTGCTGCTCCTCGCGATCACGACGATCCTGGCTGCCATGGGCATCGTGCGCGAACGCGAGCTGGGCACGCTCGAACAGTTGAACGTGACCCCGCTGCGTCGATGGGAGCTGATCGTCGGGAAGCTGCTTCCGTACGCGCTCGTCGGAATGGTAGACGTCTGTCTGGTGATCGGAATCGCCGTGCTGTGGTTCGAGGTGCCGCTTCGCGGCAGCGTCGGCCTTCTGT
Source organism: Acidobacteriota bacterium (assembly GCA_003222395.1). Lineage (GTDB taxonomy): Bacteria > Acidobacteriota > Vicinamibacteria > Vicinamibacterales > CAVVIG01 > Gp6-AA45. The sequence continues at coordinate 183,548 of QHWB01000031.1, read as the reverse complement.
TCGCGATGACGGCGGTTTATCTGTTGTCGACGCTCGGCCTCGGGTTGTTCGTCTCGACAATCTCGTCGACGCAGCAGCAGGCGATGATGACCGCGGCGTTCTTCTTCATGACGCCGATGGTGTTCCTGTCGGGATTCATCTTTCCAATCGAGAATATGCCGGCGTTCATCCAGCCGATCACCTACCTGATCCCGCTGCGTTACTTTCTCGTGATTCTGAGATCGATCTTCCTCAAGGGCGTGGGTCTCGAAACGGTATGGCCGCAGGCGGCGGCGCTCGCGGCGTGGGGCGCGGCGATCCTGACGCTCGCCATCGCCCGCTCGACGAAGCGCGCGGCTTAGAAGATCCGATAGACCATTCCGATTTTGACGCTGAACATGTCGGCGCGAATTCGCTGCGATTCGTTGGCGACCGAGCTGCGGATCGTCACGCGCGGTCGCGCAAACATGTACCCGGCATTGACGTTCACGCCGAACTTCTGCGTCACATCGAACCAGATGCCGACTTCGGGGCGCGCGACGAGCGTGTTCGCCGCGTCGGCGCTCATCGACCGGGCGCCGAGCACGTCACGGTAGGCATCAAGGGCCTGCGGCGTCAGGTGAAACGACGTGAACGCATAGCCGGCCGTCGCATTCAGCTCGACCGATACGGCGTCGATCGCATATCGATAGCCATAGCCGACCATGACCGGTTTCACGCTGAGCTCCCCGAGCTCCGTGATCCGCGGTCCAATCGGCCTATCGATGTCGGTGGAAAACCAGTTGAATGACCACGTCCATCCCCAGCCCGTATCGCCGTGACCAAACCGCCACAGCAGCCCCACGTCAGAGCTGCCGTGTGCACGACCCATCGCCGGATCACGAATCGTGAATTGGCCGCCGACGGCGAGCAAGCTGTCGCTTTGCGCATGTGCGTTCGTCGCGGTGCTCATCAAGAGTCCGATCGCGACGCACAAGCAGACAACTAACCTCATCACTTGTCCGTGGTTGCAAGGGAAGGGCCGATCTGCCTAGAACGTCCGGCGCGCCACCCACTCACGCATCAGCGAATCGACGACGGTGAAGCGATCGCCTTCGCGAGCGACCACATCGTCGCGCACGAGCGCGGCAAGCGACGTCTGGACGGTGGATGGCCCGCCAAGGCGATGACGCGCGCGGACGTCGGCCGAGTGCATGCCGCGGCCGTCCTCGAGGACCACGGCGCGCAGGACGGCGCGCTGCGCGAGCGTCAGCCGCTGCCACGCGGCCTCGAACACTGTATCGTGCTCGGCCAGGAGTCGCGTCAGCGCCTGGTGAAGATGATCGAGCGTCGCGCGCCGCGCGCCGCTGGCACGCACCTCGTCCCATGTCTCGTGCGCGAGGCGCTGAACGTCGTACGGCAGGTTGCCGGCGAGCTCGACGATTGCGCTGCCGAGCCCGTCCTCGGGCTTCATGCGCGATCGAACGAACGCCGCATCGATGAACGCCTCGAACTCTTCGGCCGGAATCTTCTCGAGGCGCATCACCGGTCCCGCTTTGTAGAACGGCCGCTTCGGTCCCAGCATTCGTTCCATCAGGCTGGGCTCAGATCCGGCGAACACGTAACCAACGCCGCGCTGCTGCTGCACCGCGGCGCGCAGCGCGTGCTCGACCGAACCGCCGTCGAACGCGGCGATGGCCTGGAACTCGTCGAGCGCGACGACGACGTTGCGGCGCCGCGCCTCGGCAAGACGGCCGGGCAGCGCGAACACCTCTTCGGCGAGGCGTGAAATGTCGCGATCGGACCGCGCATTGACGAACGCCACGCGATCGGACCGCACGTCGACACGGGTGGACGAGATCGCGTCGCGAAGCCACGAGCTCGCCGCGTCCCACTTCGTTTCGGCGGCCGCCAGCGCACGGGCGTAGCCCTCGAGAAACGCGACGTACGAGCTGAAGCTGCTGACGGTGACTTCGACGGTCAGCGCGCCGCCGCGCGCCGCGGTCGCGAGCGCGCGACGGATCAGCGACGACTTGCCGTAGCGGCGAGGCGAGATGAGGAAGACTTTCTGCGCCGCCCTCAAGTCGCCGGACAGCCGGCGGAGCTCGGCGACGCGGTCTACGAAGGCCGCGGCGGGGACGACTTCGCCGTACACGAACGGGTTGTCGTTTACGTTGAACACCGTAATGAGTACGGAGTATAGCGTAGTGGCGACGACAGGGAGATTCGGGAGAGCACGGAGGAATTCTGTGTTCCCTGCCGACTCTGTGTCGTGCCGGACGATCAGTAATAACGCTTCGGCAGATCGAGGATCACGCGCCGCTTCGCGAGATCGGCGAGCACCGCGGGAACGGCGCCGCCCGGCAGCGTATCGAGTGCGGCGCGGTGGACAACCGCTTCGTCCGGCAGGTACTGGCGGCAGGCGCCGTACTCCTCCTCGTAATCCTCGGACGGGAACCGCAGACGCAGACGAACGCTGTCGCCGTTGGCTTCGACTTCGTACAGCGGGTTCAGCCGGAACTCGCCCGATACCGGACGGTTCGCATCGAGCTGGTGACGGACGAACACGTCGTGGCGCCCGGTCGCGACGAGGGTCACCGCCGGATCGCCGTCGAGCGTTTCCTTCGAGTCCTGCCGCGAAAGGTCCAGCGGTCCGCCGGCGACCACGTCGGCGAAGAGGTTGGACTCGGCGAAAACCCGCGGCGGCAGCGTCTCGAACAGCGCGGCGTATCCCTCGGGCGAGAGCGGCTGACCGTGCGACGGGCTCCACGTCCGCTCGTTGTGCGTGTGGCCGATCAGCACCGCGCCGGGATCGGCCGACGGATCGTCGATGAGCCGCGCCATCTCGCCCACGAACTGCCGCTTCGTCCAGATGTACATGAACGCGTCGGTGCACATCGCGAACGCGAAGGCGCCGCGCGCGAACGGCATCGGCGCGTTGCCGTCGCAGCAGACCGGCACGCATCCCGGCGCCGTGAAGCGCCGGGCGAGCCAGATCTTCGCGAAATACAGATCGGCGAGGACGGGCGGCGACGACGACAGGTCGAGCAGCGAGCGCGTCAGATGACCCGATCCGCCGCAGATGTCGATGGCGCGTCGACGGTCCCCGAGCACGGCGCGCGCGACCGCGCGAACGACGGCTTCGGCGACGACGTAGGTCGGATCCGAGAATCGATACAGGAAGTAGCCGCCTTCGAAATTCGGCCCGAGCGCCTCGACGGTCTGGCGGTACGTCGAGGCCTCCGACGCGGCGACGGCCTCGAATGCTCTCGCCTCCGCCTCGCTCTCGAGGCCGACCATCGTCCGCAGCGCCTGCTCGGGATGTTCCGCCTGCATCTGGTCTCGCGCAGCCGTCGCGTTCGGCTGCAGGTGCAGCACCGGGATGCCGTCAACGACCGGGAAGATGCAGCAGTGGCAGCCGAGAATCCCGTCGCTGATCTCGTCGCCGCTGCGGCGGTGAAACAGCGACTCGACCAGCTCCAGCGGTCCGCCGCAGTACGGACATCGGAGGATTTCGAACAGTTCCAGGTGCATATCGAAAAGTTCGAAGTCTGAAGCATCGTTTACTTCTTACTTCTTACGCTCGTACTTCGTACTTCAAACTTCAGACTTTCATGAGCTCGCCACAGGCTCGCCCAGCTGTTCGAGGACCGATTCAGCCGTGCCCGACTCGAGCGGCGAACGGCGGAAATATTCGCTACCGAGCCAGCGGCGCGCCTCGTCTTCGTCGATCCACGCGATCGGATTGTTCGGCCCCATTTGCGTGCGGTGGCACCGCAGCGCGGCGAGCTTGCGCGGCACCCAGTCGCGGACGTCGATCGAAAACGTCGGCGGAATCGCCGCGTCGCCGAACGCATCCGGCTCGATGCCCCAGAAACTGGCGTCGGGCAGGGCGCCGCCTTTGGCATGGGCCGCTTCCGCAATCTTGCGCATGACGCCCTTCGGCATCGTGACGTAGAACAGCGGCGGCGCGCCGGCACCGAGCGTTTTCACCGCAGTGTACGTGCGCTCGTGCACGCCGATGTGATCGAGGTGCCAGTACAGCCCGTCTTCGGCGAACGTGATGACGGCGTCGGGCCGGTACTGGTGGAGCGCCGCGACGATCTCTTCGTGAAACTCCGTCACATCGTCCCATCGCAGGTCGCCGTCGGGATGATCGAGGACGATCGCGTCGGCGATGCCGAGCACGGCGGCGGCTTCGGCGAGCTCGCGCGTCCGGACGCCCGCGAGGTCGCCGTCCGGCACGAGCGCCAGGTCGCTGATCGATCCCGATTCGCCGCGCGATCCGCAGAGGAGCACGACGCGCGCACCGGCGTCGGCGAGCCGCGCGAGCGTTCCGCCGCAGGCGAGCGATTCGTCGTCGGGGTGCGCGAAGACGGCGAGGACAGTGCGGCCGGCGAGCGGTCGATCAGCCACGATGCTTCTCCACGATACGAAGATAGACCGCGATGTACTCGTCGACCATGCGGGCCGCGCCGAACCGCGCAACGGCCCGCTCGCGGACGCGCCGACGATCCAGATCGAACAGACGCGGCAGCTCGTTCACCATCTGCTCGAGGTCGGCGAACACCATCCCGGTCACGCCGTCGTCGACTACTTCACGAACCGCGCCACGATCGAGCGCCGCGACGGGGGTTCCGCAGGCCATCGCTTCAGCCAGCACGAGGCCGAACGGCTCGCGCGCCTGAATCGGGTAAAGCAGCGCGCGCGCCCCGCCGTACAGCTTCACCTTGGCGTCGAAATCGGCTTCGCCGAAGTACACAATGCTTCGGCCGTCGACGTGCGGCGCCACCGTCTCCCGGTAGTACTCTTCCTCGGCCGCCGCCAGGATCAGCTTCAGGCCCGCGCGCCTGGCGATTTCGATCGCCTGCAGCACGCCTTTGCCCTCGGTGAAGCGCCCGAGGAAGAGCAGATAATCGTCCGGTTTCTCGCGAAATGTGAAGTTATCCGTATCGATACCGTGCAGCACGGTGCCGACGATGTTGAGCCCGCGGAGGAGGCGCGCCTGTTCGTTCGAAATAGCCACGAACGGCGCTTCGGGATACCGCGACCAGAGCTTGACCTCGGCTTCACTGGGCGAATGATGCAGTGTCTGGACGATCGGCGTCGGTGAGATGCGCGCGAACGCAAGCGACATCGGGTAGTAGGCCGCCTCGTAATGGATGATGTCGAATTCGGCGGCGTGCTCGACTGCGGCGGCGAGGTTCAGCATTTCATAGAGTTCCCACGGCCACATGTTCTCATCGTGCCAGTAGCCGTGCGGATAGATGCCGACGAGCTTCGCGCGCGTCTTCGAGTCGCCGGTCGCGAACAACGTCACGTCGTGGCCGCGCGCGGCGAGCCCTTCCGTCAACAGCGACGTCATCGTTTCGACCGATCCCGATTTCGGCGGAGGAATCGTCGTCGCGACGGGAGCAATGTGCGCGATTCTCATCGTCTGGCGACCTGGGCGGAGCAGCGCCTGCGGCCCGAGCGAGCGCGAAGGCGCGAGCGAGCGCGAGCGGGGGTGGGGCCCCGCGAGCCGTGAAAAATGCGCGCTATCCGCATGCCACCTCCAACAGCTTCGGCAGCACGATCGACGCGTCGAAGTACTCGCGCGCGATCTCGGCCGCACGTGCCGCGTGACGATCGTAATCGCCGTTGATCCGATCGATCCCGGCGATCGCTTCCTCCATCGTCGAAAAGGCGAGCAGGCCCTCGCCCGACGGCAGGTGCGCCGTCCAGCCCGTGTCCTGCACGAGCGCCGGACGTCCGGATGCGAGGTAGCACTCGGTTCTGTCGCTGAACCAACCGGATCGATTGGCGACGTACGTCTGCTTGGCCACGCCGAACTCTGCCTTCGAGCTGTGAATGAAATCGCGGTAGCCCCACGGCGTGCGCGACACGTTCATCGCGTCGACGGTGTCCCATCCGTATTGGCGCAGCAGCTTCTGCGGACCGTTGATGGCGAGCTCGAAACGCTGAGGCGTCCGCGCGGGCAGCTCGATGAACTTGACGAATTCCTGATCCTTGTTGCCGCCGACGTCCGTGAAGCTCTCGATCTGCCACGTCATCACCGTCGTGAAGCGATCGCGCGGCGCGGCGCGCGTTCGCCAGTCGTCGAGCGTCATCGGCTGCCACGTCTTGTGCCACGTGAACGGTCCGACGGGAATCGGCGACGCCGCCGTTCCGATGTTCGCGCCGAAGGTGAACAGGCGATCGAAGCGCTGAAAGAAGTCGACGTACCACGGTTCGGCTTTCGCGATTGCCAGCTGCGTGAAGGCCGGATCGGAATCGACGAACACCCTGCGCGGGATGCGCATGTACTCGTCGCGCCAGAACCACGAGCCGCCCGACAGGTTGATGAAGAGGTCGGCATCGGCGGCATAGCGCGCCACGGCATCGCGGCTGCGGCCGTGATAGGCGCCGTCGTAGTTCACGAACGACCAGCGGTCGGCGAGCCCGAACGGCTCGAGTGAGGCGTTGATGTAGCTCGTGCCGTACGACGGATCGATGGCGCGCGTGTTCTGCACGGGGTCGTACACGCACTCGCCGGTGTCCTCGATGTAGAAGACCTCGTGGCCGAGCGCGCGCAGTCCCAGCAGATACATCAACGAACACCACGTGACGCCGCCGAACGGATAGCGGGCGATGATGCCCGCGAAGAGGATTCTCACGAGATTGCTGATTTCAGATTGCTGATTTCAGATTGATTGCTGATTGCGGATTCAATCTGCAATCCAATCAGCAATCTGAAATCAACAATCAGCAATCTCATTATCGTCTCGCCGCCTGAATCAGTTCGTCCACGGTCTCCGGCTCATCGAGCGACTTGCCGACCGACAGGCGGGCGCACATCCGACGATAGAGCTGGCTCGTCTTCAACAGCTCGTCGTGGCGTCCCTGCGCCGCGATCTTTCCGCCGTCGAGGACGAGAATGCGATCGGCGTCGCGAACGGTCGAGAGGCGATGCGCGATGACGATGGTCGTTCGGCCGGCGCGCAGACGCCGCAGCGCGGCGAATACGATCTCCTCGGAGATGGCGTCGAGCGACGAGGTCGGCTCGTCGAGGATGAGAATCGGCGCATTCTTCAGAATCGCGCGCGCGACGCTGAGGCGCTGGCGCTCGCCGCCCGACAACCCGCCGCCGGCCTCGGCGATTTCGGTGTCATATCCTTTCGGCAGTCGCGCGATGAACTCGTGCGCGTGCGCCGCGCGCGCGGCTTCCTCGATCTCCTGCGGCGTCGCGTCGAGGCGACCGTAGCGCAGGTTGTCGGCGATCGTTCCGGAGAACAGGACCGGATCCTGCAGCACGATCGCGATCTTCTCGCGCAGCGAGCGGACGCGGTACTTGCGGACGTCGACGCCGTCGATCGTCAGGCGGCCGCCGGTCGCGTCGTAGAACCTCGGAATCAGACTGACGAGCGTCGTCTTGCCGGCGCCGGTCAAGCCGACCAGCGCAATCATTTCGCCCGGCTTGGCGGCGAACGAGATGTCGTGCAGCACGCGCGCGCCGTTCGGGTATGTGAACTCGACCTGCTCGACGCTGATCTCACCGGTGACCGTATCCGCTTCGATCGCATCGGGATCGTCGATCGTCTCGGGAATGAGGGCGAACATCGCGCGCACGCGCTTCGCGCCGGCGAGCGCTCCCTGCAGCTGCCCGGTGGTGTGCGTGATCGCCGAGAGCGGTCCGTACACCGCGCCGAGGTAACTGATGACGAGATACAGATCGCCGATCGTCAGCTGCCCCTTCATCACGAGGTTGCCGCCGACGATCACGATGATCGCGGTGCCGAGAATGGTAATCGTGCTCACGACGACCGAGAAGAGCGACTGCTGCCACGTAATCGCAATCCGCGCGTTCATCGTCGCGTCGCCGGCCGCGCCGTACCGGCCGAGTTCATGGACCTCGCGCGCGAAGCTCTTGACGAGCCGCATTGCGCCGAACGTCTCGTACAGCCGCTCCAGCAGCTTGGATTCGAGCTCTTTGACGCGCTCTTCGCGATTCACCAGCGTCGACGTGTAGTACCGCAGGCACAGGTACAGGAACGGGACGACGGTCAGCGACAGCAGGCCGATCGTCATGTTCTTGTAGAGCAGGAAGCCGAACATCACGATCAGCGACGTAAACGACGCCGCGAGCGGGAAGATGCCGCTCATCACGAGGTTCTCGATCGCGTACGCGTCCACGTCGACGCGGTAGACCGCGTCGGCGGTGCTCGTCGTGATGTGATGATGCAGGCCGAGCGCGGTGAGGTGCTCGAAGAGCCGGCGGCGCAGGTCGTACACCATCCGCTGGCCCGTATCGACCTGCACCTGCGTCCCGTACGCCGACACGAACTGATTGACGACCTGCAGGAGTACGCCCGCCACGACGATCGTGACGAGGAGCGCGAACCGATGCGTCGCCGCGAGCGTCGTCAGCCACGGCACGACGCGCGTCAGCGCCCGCGGCAGGGCGTTGCCGGTCAGGAAGTCGAGGACGATGGCGAGGGGCCACGGCTGAAGCCAGCCGAGCGCGATCTCCGAGGCGAGCAGCACCGTCAGCAGCGTGACCTTGGCGCGATATGGCTGCAGGAACGAGAGCGTCCAGCGGAGAAGGCCCGGCTGACGGGCCGCGTTGGTCTGGATCATCCCCCGATCTTTCTCGCCGGGGCGATCGGACGCTGCGGGACGAGATTCGGCGCGATCTTCGGAATGATCAGCGGCACGACGCGGTCGGTGCTCGAGTCGGCGACGTACAGGAGCCCGCGGCGCGGCGCGTAGGCGACGCGCGTCGGCGCGCCGAAGGCGAAATGCCCTTCGTCGCTGATGTTGCGGATGATGCCGTCGGGCCCGACGGCGCGCACGTTGCCGTTGTAGAAGTCGGCGATGAACAGCGTCACCTTACCGCCGGCCTCCGGCACGACGGCAATGCCCGCGGCGCCCGCGAGCCGCGCCTCCATCGCCGGCCCATCGTCACCCGAGTTGCCCCAGACGCCGTTGCCGGCGACGGTTGTGATGACGCGCGTGCGCGCGTCGACTTTGCGCACGCGGTTGTGATGCATGTCGGCGATGTACACGTCGCCGGTTCTCGGATCGATCGCGACGTCGCTCGGCATGTTCACGTGCGCAGCGAGCGCAGGCCCGGCGTCGCCGACATTGGCGCCATCGCCCGGCGTGCCGTCGCCCGCGACGGTGCGGATCAGGCCCGTCCTCGCTTCGATCACCCGGATGCGGTAATTCAAGGTATCGGCGACGTAGATGTCGCCGTTCGGCGCGCAGGCTACGGCGCTCGGGTTGCTGAGCGCCGCACTGATGGCCGGCTTGTCGTCGCCGTCGTAACCGTTCTCACCGGAGCCGGCAATGGTCGTGATGATCTGCGTCGGTCGATCGACGCGACGGATGCGGTCGTTGTGTGAATCGGCGACGATGAGGTCGCCGTCGGGCGCGATGCAGACGCCGTCGGGCGTATCGAGCTGCGCGACGATCGCGGGCCCGTTGTCGCCGGAGAAGCCGCTCCCGAGATCGTGGCTGCCGGCGTACGGCTCGATGTCGCCGCGCGCGTTCACGCGGCGGATCATGTCGTTGTTCGAGTCGGCGATGTAGAGGTCGCCGTTCGGCGCGAGGGCGATGCCGCCCGGCGTGTCGAGCCACGCTTCAATCGCCGGCCCGTAATCGCCCGCGTACCCCTTCTGGCTGCCGATGACGGGACCCACGGTGGCGGCTTCGCGCAGGATGAACGTGCTCGCGCCGAGCGACACGATCATCAGCACGAAGATGATGGCGCTGCGCAGTCCGTAGATGCGCAGCACCGACGGCGCGACGATCGGCGCGCGCGCCGGCCCCGACGGCAGCGCGGTCATGCCGGCCTCGAGCGTCACGCGGCTGAGGCCGCGCCGCGCGATCGCGGTCGCCTGCGACGTTCTCCAGACGACGAACAGGATCAGCATCACCGCCGAACCGGCGGCGACCGAGCCGGCGAGCGGCTGTGCGAGCGAGACGCCTGTCGCCGCCGCGACGAGCAGCGCGGCGCCGAGGCCGCACGCGCTCACGACGCCGAACGACGTCGGCCGCAGATGCGTGCTGATGCGCAATAGCGACTTGCCGCCGCCATGGTCTTCGACGAGCGCGCGAACGTCGAGCCACGCCCAGCGGCCGACGAACACGCTCACGTCGCGGTCGTCGGACCATCCTTCGTCGATCTCGACGCTGCGCACGGCGCGCGACCTTCGCAACCAGTCGGTCAGCTGCTTCAGCACGCGGTCGGCCGACGTCCACGTTTCGCTCCAGAAACGATCTTCGGTGACGCTGCCGGTAATCAGCAGCAGCGCGCGCCAGATCTCGGCGAGCGAGGGACGCGGACCGCGGCTCGTCTGTCGCTGTGCCTGCGGCAGCGCGACTTCGGGCGGCGACAGCAGCCCGCGAATGCGGCCGCGGATGCGCGCGAGCGGCTGGATGAAATGCAGGTACGCGACAGCGGCGCAGTACCACAGTTTGCTGCCTTTCAGCGTGCTGACGTCGGAGCGCGTCGCGTAGGTGATGTTCTTCGTCACGGTCACCGCGAGGCCGACCAGGCCGCCGACGAGGAGCAGCGCGGCGGCCCACCGGTGGTTGCCGGTCGCAGCGACGATCGCGCCCGCAATCGTCATGACGAGCGAGAGCGCCTGCCATCTGATCGAGTGCGGAAGGAATGCGAACGGGTGCACGTCGGTGCGGTACACCGACGGAAACGGCGCCGTGCCCCACACGCCGGCGTTGATCTTCGTTCCCCACAGCGATCGCACGAAGGGGAGCGGACTGTAAATCCGCCCCCGCCACAGCATGCGGCCGTCGAGAAATTTCTCGGGATGGTGCGCCATCAGCCACGTCTCGCCTTCGCCGTAACCGACCTGCTGGCGCCAGTACGCCTTGATCGACGCGCGATGGTGATGCCAGACGAGCGCCGACGAAGCGAACCCGATCCTCCAGCCGCGCGCCTGCAACCGCCAGCACACGTCCACATCGTCGCCGGCGCGGAGGTAGATCGGATTGAAGCCGCCGATCGCGAGCAGCGCGTCGCGGCGGAACGCCATGTTGCAGCCCGGGACGTGTTCCGCAATCCGATCGTCGAGCAGAACGTGCGTCGGACCGCCCGGCGCGCGCGCGATACACTGCGCGACCGCCGGATCGTCGGGCGGCACGACGTTGGGTCCGCCCGAACCGACGACGTCGGATTGGAGGAACGGCTGCACGAGAAACGTCAGCCAGTCGGGATCGACGCGCGTGTCGGCGTCGGTATAGGCGACGATCTCTCCCGTGGCTTCCGCCAGGCCGACGTTGCGCGCCGCGCCCAGCCCCTGGTTCGGCGTATCGATGACGCGCACGCGCGGATAACCGCGGGCGATCTCGCCGGTGCGATCCTTCGAACCGTCGTTGACGAGGATGATCTCGAAGTCGGGGTACGTGAGCCGCTCGAGGGACGCGAGGTTGTCGTCGAGCGTGTCAGCGGCGTTGTAGGCGCAGACGACCACCGACACGCGCGGCCACGTCTTCTTCTTCTCGGCCGAAAACGGCGCGTTCGCGAACGCCGCCGCGACGGCGACCGCCGCGGGCTTCAGGGTGCGATCGCGATCGACGAGCCCGAACTTCCAGTCGTCGATCGCGGACCCGCCGCGCCACCACTCGTCGGTCCACGAGTACGCCATGACGCCGCACGCGCCTTCTTCGAACGCGGCGCGGATGTGCATCGACGTGATCTCGGCCTGTCCCGCTTCGCCTTCGCGGATCGAATCGGCGCCTGCCTCGGCGAGGAGCAGCGGTTTGTGTCCCGCGATGTGCTGCAGCCGCGCCAGGTACGCGCGCAGCTCCGGCTCGCGGTGCAGGTACACGTTGAACGCACAGAGATCGAAGAACGACAGGTCGAGAAACTCCGTCGGTGGAAAGTTCACGTAGGTGAACAGGCTCTCGGGCGACGCGCTCTTCGCGTCCTCATAGAGCGCGCGCAGGTAGTTCTCGACGCGCACGCGGCCGTGCCAGCGCACGACGCCGGCAGGGATCTCGTTTCCCAGCGCGAAGGCGAGGAGCGCCGGATGATCACCGAGCTCGCGCACCCTGCCGGTCAGCTCAGCGCGGATCTGCCGCCGCAGGTTCCGGTTGTCGAGAAACGCGACATGCTGCGGCCACGGCAGCCCGACCATGACCCGCAGTCCGCGCCGTCCGGCCTCGTCGAGCAGTTCGCGTCGCGGCACGGTGTAGGTGCGAACGGTATTCAGGCCAAGGCTGGCCATCAACCGGAAGTCTTCAGCGGTCTGAGGCGGGGAAGGGAACTGGTAGCCGTCCGAGTCAGGCGTGAACGTCCCATAAGTGACGCCTTTGACGAAAAAGCGCGCACCCGCCTCCGCGCTGCGCGCTGCGGAGCGCAAGCACAGGAACTTGCCGTCGGTTGCGACTCGAGCGAACGCCGATGGCGTCGGCTCATGGCGCGCCACGGGCCCGGTCTGGACTGCTGTACTCACAGTAGGTAGCTGCCCGAGAAAGGGCGGCAACTACCTATTGTATCAGCAGTTACCGGTCGATCCTTACGCTGCCTGAGAAGGTCTTGAACCTCAGCGACGAGCCGTCGGCCCCGCCGCCGAGCTCGGCCGACAGATTGCGCCGGCTGCTGCTGTGGAGCGTCAGCGGCATTTCCGAGTTGAGACGGCCGCTGAACGAATTGAAGGTGACGTGTCCGCGCGCATTTTCGGGCACGTGCAGCTGAATGTTGCCGCTGAACGTGTCGACGGTGATCGACTGGTGGTCCTGCCAGTTCTTGGAGCGGATGTCGACCGGACCGCTGAATGTGTGCGCCCGGACTGACCCGGCGATGTCGTTCAGCTGAATCCGCGACGAGAAGCCATGGACGCGCGAGGAGCCCTCGACGCCGTCGACGGTTATGGCGGCGCTGAAGGTATTCAAATCGAGGTTGGTGCGCCGTGGAACGGCGATATCGAGGTCCGTTTCGACGACGTTGTTCCGCATGCCGTCCCACCAGGAGTACTCGCGGTGGTTCGTGTCGATGACGAGGGTCGACCCTTCTCTATGGATGTCGAGCTTGATGCGATCGAGGCGGTCGCGGCTGGCGTGCCGCACCGCTTCGACCGCGACCTCATTCTTGTCGGAGGCGGTGATCGTCACGCGGCCCGAAAACGTCTTCACGCGGAGCGTGCCGCCCGGCTCGAAAGCGACCGTCCGGCTGATCTTCTCGGTCTCGTCGAAGAGGCTCGCGCCGAACGCCGGAGCTGCGAACGCAACGAGGGCCGCGGCGACAAGTATTTTTCGCATGAGTGCTTTGACGGCAGGTTCGCGGGAATCGTTCGGTTGCTGGTTGCTGGGGGCTGGTTGCTTGGGCTGAGGACTGGAGCTTGCCTTAGCGGGATTCCGAATCCAGTTTCAAAGTCCCGGTATAAAGAGCCATTCCGACGACGGCATCGATGCCGAGTGAGTCCAATTCGTCGATTTCTGCCTGCGTGGTGATGCCGCCGGCGGCCGTGACGCGCCGCGGCGTCACGCGCGCGACAGCGAGGATTGCCTCCATGTTGGTGCCACCCATCAACCCTTCGGTATCGACGTGCGTGTAGAGAAACTCATCGCAATACGGCTCGAGCGCGCGCACGGCCTCCTGCGGCGTCAGCGGCAGCGGCGTTTTCCATCCGTGAATCACTACGTATCCGCCGCGGCTGTCGACGGCGGCAATGACGCGCTCACGACCGACCGCGTCGGCCAGCGACGCGGCGAAGTCGACGTCCGGACGGCCGTCCTTGAACAGTGCGGACCCGGCGATGACCTGATGCGCGCCGGCGGCGAGCACGTCCTGCGCGCGCGCGACCGTGCGAATGCCGCCGCCGACGCGGCACGAGAGGACACCCGCGATCTGCCGGACGAGCGCGAGATTGTCGCCCGACGCCATCGCGCCGTCGAGGTCGATCACCTGCACTTTCGGGAACCGCTCGAACCGCCGCACCCACCGGAAGACGTCATCGTCGCGGATCGCGAGGCGCTCGCCCTGCACGAGTTGGACGACGGCGCCGTCTTTGAGATCGATGGATGGGATGAGCATTCGTGGATTCACAGACGCACCGGGATGCCGTGCGCGCGCAGATGCTGTTTCAGCGCGCGAACGCTCGTCTCCGCGTAATGAAAGATCGACGCGGCGAGCGCGGCGTCGGCGCGGCCCGCCGTGAACACCTCGACGAAATGATCGAGCGTGCCGGCGCCGCCCGACGCGATGACCGGAATCGACACTGCGCCAGAGACTGCCGCCGTCAGATCGCAGTCGAATCCGCGTTTGGTGCCGTCGCGATCGATCGACGTGAGCAGGATTTCGCCGGCGCCCCGCGACTCGGCTTCGCGCGCCCACTCGACCGCATCGCGATTCGCCGCCGTCTGGCCGCTGCGCGAGTACACGGCCGAGCGATCGCCATCGCGCTTTGCGTCGATCGCGACGACCACGGCCTGACTGCCATAGCGATCGGCGAGCGTCGTGATGAGCGCCGGATCTCCGAGCGCCGCCGTGTTCAGGCTCACTTTGTCGGCGCCCGCTTCCACCGCGGCAGCCGCATCGTCCTCGGATCGAATTCCGCCGCCGACCGCGAGCGGGATGAACAGCTCGCGCGCGACCGCACGGATCGTGTCGGCGAGCGCGCGCCGCGCTTCGATCGTCGCCGTGATGTCGAGGATCACCAGCTCGTCGATCCCTTCGACGTTGTAGCGGCGCGCCAGCTCCGCGGGGTCGCCCGCGGATCGAAGGCCTTCGAAGTTCACCCCTTTGACCACGTGACCGTCGCGAACGTCGAGGCACGCGATGATGCGTTTTGAGAGCATCTGAGGTCAGCGTGGTAACGACACGGAGTTGGCAGGAGAACACTGTGTTCTCGGGTCACTCTGTGTCGTCACCCGGCAAGCTCCAAGAAATTCCGCAGAATACGCAACCCGACGTCGCCGGACTTTTCCGGATGGAATTGCACGCCGGCGATGTGGGCGCGCTGGACGACCGACGCGAAGCGACCGCCGTGTTCGGTGAATGCGATCGTGTCGCCCGTGATCGGCGCAACGTAGCTGTGCGTGAAGTACACCTGCGCGCCGGACGACACGCCGTCGACGATCGACGCGGATCGATCGAACGTGATGTCGTTCCAGCCGACGTGCGGAACCTTGACTGGCGCGCCCGCGACGGTTGCGTCCGAGGCGGCTTCATCAACGGTGTCCGGTTTCAGGCGGACTCCACCAAGCCGATAGCATCGTCCTGAGAGGACGCCGAGACCCGGCAGATCCGGCGCTTCGTCGCTCCCCTCGAACAGCCACTGCATCCCGAGGCAGATGCCGAGGAGAGGACGTCCTTCGCCGATGCGCTCGAGGATTGCCTCGGTCCACTCGCCGTCGATCGCGCGCGTCGCGCCGAAATGGCCGACGCCCGGCACGATCACACCCTGCGCGGACGCAAGATCAGCTGGGCGTCCGGGCACGAACACCTCCGCGCCGACCGTCGCGAGCGCTTTCTTGACCGATGTCAGGTTGCCGGCCTTGTAGTCGATGAGCGCGATTGGAAGGTGCATCACAGCAGTCCTTTTGTGCTCGGAAGCATCTTTGCCAACCGCTTGTCTCTCGAGCAGGCGACCCGGAGCGCGCGCGCGAATGCTTTGAACACCGCTTCGATCCTGTGGTGGCTCGATCGGCCGTACAGGACCTTCACGTGGACGTTCGCTCGCGCACCGATGGCGAAGCCGTCGAAGAAATCGTGCACCAGCTCGGTCTGGAGATCGCCGACGCGGACGACCTTCACTCCCAGATCCACGACCGCGTGCGGCCGGCCGCCGAGATCGATGGCCGCGACCGCCAGCGTCTCGTCCATCGGCATCACGAAGTAGCCCGCGCGGTTGATCCCGCGGCGCGTGCCCAACGCCTGCGACACCGCCTCGCCGAGCGCGATGCCGAGATCTTCCACGGTGTGATGCTGATCGACGTCGAGATCGCCGACCGCGTCGATCCGCAGATCGAACGCGCCGTGCCGGGCGACGAGTTCCAGCATGTGATCGAGAAAGCGGATGCCGGTGCGGACCGCGTACTGCCCTTTGCCGTCGAGGCGGATGGCGAGCACAATCTGCGTCTCGGTGGTCCGCCGATCGATCACCGCACGGCGCATAGCACCTCTTCCATCACCGCCACCGCCCGTCGCGTGTGCTCGACGATGCCGGCGCCGACTCGGATGCAGCCGGCGCAGCCCGGTTCCGTCGAGCGATCGCGGATGTAGATGCCGCGCTCGAACGCGCCGTTGACGAGTGCCGTGGTGCGATCGCCGGCGCACAGGAGCACGAAGTTCGAGCTGCTCCTCCAATATTTCAGACCGAGACGATCGCACGCGGCGTAGAGAATCGCTTTCGACTCGGCCACCTGGCGCAGATAGTGATTGAGATGATCGAGATCGCCGAGCGCCGCCTGCACGGCGGCGACGGCGGCGACGTTCACGCTGTACACCGGAACCGCCTCGCGAATCGGATCGAGGACGTCGGCGGCGCCAACCAGGCAGCCGATGCGCAGCCCTGCGAGCCCGAACGCTTTCGAAAACGTCCGACCGACGATCACGTTCGGAAACGAGGCCAGCTCCGGCAGGAAGGTGACGCCCGCGAACTCGGCGTACGCTTCGTCGACGAACACGATGGCCTTTGGCGGCAGATGGCGCGCAATCGCGCGAATCGCGTCGAGCGGCATCGACACGCCCGTCGGGTTGTTCGGATTCGTGAGGAAAACGACGCGCGTGTTCGGCGTGATCGCTCCGAGGACCTCGTCGAGCGGAAACGAGAAGTCGGCGTGCGGCATCACCTGCACGAGCGCGCCGCCCGCGACCGCCGTGTCGAAGCGAAAGATCTCGAACGCCGGCTCCGGCACGATCGCTTCGGGCACCGGTCGGCCGCCGTCCGGCCGCAGCTGCGCCACCGACAACGCCATGATGCCTTCGTCGAGGCCGTTGGTGATCGCGACGCGGTCGGCCGGCACGCCCAGGTAGCGCGCGATGACGTCGGTCGCCGCGGCGTACGGCGGGTAGAAGCCGATTTGATCGGGGCGCAGCTTCGCGAGCGCCTCGATGACGCGCGGCGAGCAGCCGCCGGTGTTCTCGTTCTGATGCAGCCGCAAGCCGTCGTACAGCTCCGGCGGTTTCTGGTAGTGACCCACTATTTGAGCCTCAACTCCACCGATTCCGCGTGCGCCTGCAGCCCTTCGGCGCGCGCGAGCGGCAGGATCGTGTCGGCGAGCCGCGCCAGGCCGGGACGCGTGACGCGCTGCACCGCCATCACGCGCACGAAATCGGCGGCGTTCAGGCCGCCGCGAAAGCGTGCGGCGCCGCCGGTCGGCAACACGTGATTCGATCCGGTTGCGTAGTCGCCTGCCGCCTGCGCGCTGAAATCGCCGACGAACACGGCGCCGGCGACGAGCGGCCGGCGCGCGAGCGACTCCCGGTCGACGACGAGATGCTCCGGCGCGAACCGGTTCGCCAGATCCATCGCCTCGTGCTCCGTTCGCGCGACGATGATGGCGCCGTTCGCCGCCAGCGACTGCTCCGCGACCGCGCGCCCGGCCGCGGCCCGGTCGACGGCGGCCGACACGCGCGCGGCGAGCGGCTCGCTCCACGTGATCAGCACGGCGCGCGCATCGGGATCGTGCTCGGCCTGCGCGACGAGATCGGCGGCGATCCACGCGGCGCGGCCCGCGCCGGCGACGATGACGATCTCGGTCGGACCGGCGTAGAAATCGATGGCGCAATCGCCCGCGACGATCGCCTTTGCCGTGGCGACGTAGCGATTGCCGGGGCCGACGATCTTGTCGACGCGCGGAATCGTCTTCGTGCCGTAGGCGAGCGCGGCCACCGCGTGCGCGCCGCCGACGCGGAACAACCGCGTCACGCCCGCCTCGACGGCCGCGGCCATGACGGCCGGCTCGGGACGCGGGCAGACGGCAATGATCTCGCGGACGCCGGCGACGCGCGCCGGCACCGCGGTCATCAACAACGACGAGGGCAGCGGGAACCGTCCGCCCGGCACGTAGCAGCCGACGCGCGCCAGCGGCTCGATGCGCTGCTCGACCGACACGCCCGGGGCGACGCGGAGATCGAAGTGACGCGGAATCTGACGGAACGCGACGCGCGCGATGTGCTTCGCCGCCTGGCGGATCGCCAGCCGGACCGCCGCCTCGACCTTCGACGCCTGCTCCCGCACGTCGTCAGTCGGCACTTCGAGCGGGCCGTCGACGCCGTCGAAGCGGCGCGCGAACGCGGCGAGCGCGAGGTCGCCGCCGCTCCGCACGCGATCGACAATCGTCTGCACGCGGCGGCGGAAAGCGCGATCGATTGCCGCGTTCGCCGGCATCAGGCGCCGCAGCGCGCGCGTGTCACCGGCTTGGATGATTCGCATGCTTACTCGCGTGTCACGACATTTTTTACACGCGTGGGCCCCCCACGCGCTGCCGCGCTCGCGGCGTAGACCGCTCGCGCGGATCTAGAACAGAACGTCGCCAACGAAGTCGATCTACAACACAATCTTGTTCAACGGGTACTCGACGATCCCCTGGGCGTTCGCGGCCTTCAACTTCGGAATCAGATCTCGAACCGTGCGTTCCTCGATGATCGTGTTCACCGCGACCCAGTCGGCATCGCTCAACGCCGAGATCGTCGGGCGCTGCAGCGCCGGCAGCAACGACAGCACGCCGTCGAGATCGGCGCGGCGCACGTTCAGCATCAGGCCGACGCGCCCCTGCGCCTCGATCGCGGCCTTCAGCAGCAGCGCGAGGTTGTCGAGCTTCGTCCGCTTCCACGCGTCGGCGAGCGCCGCATGATTCGCGATCAGCTGCGTGTTCGACTCCATCACGGTATCGATGATCCGCAGCCGGTTCGCGCGAAGCGACGATCCAGTCTCCGTGACCTCGACGATCGCGTCCGCGAGCATCGGCGGCTTGACTTCGGTCGCGCCCCAGGAGAACTCGACGTTGACGTTCACGCGCTGGCGCGCGAAGTACGCGCGCGTCGCGCGCACCAGCTCGGTGGCGACGGTCTTGCCTTCGAGATCGCGTGCCGATCGAATCGTCGACTCCTCGGGCGCCGCGAGCACCCAGCGCACCCTGCCAAAACTCTGCTTGGCGTAGATCAGATCGGCGATGCTGGTGATGACGCCGGTCTTGCCGTCGCCCGCCTCGTGCTCGGCGATCCAATCCTGACCGGTGAGGCCCGCGTCGAGAACGCCGTCCGAAACGTAGCGCGCCATCTCCTGCGCGCGGATCAGCATGCATTCGATGTCGGAATCGTCGATCGCGGGAAAGTACGACCGCGAGCTGACGTAGATGTTGAACCCCGCGCGCGCGAACAGCTGAATCGTCGCGTCCTGTAACGAGCCCTTCGGGATGCCGAGCTTGAGCCTCATGTCAGCTTCCGATAGAAACACGATCGCTCGCCGGTGTGGCACACGTTTCCATCACCTAGCCGCTTCACTTTGACCAGCACGGTGTCGTCGTCGCAGTCGACGAGGATGTCGACGACTTCGAGCTTGTTGCCGGACGTCTCGCCCTTCATCCACAGCTTGTTGCGCGAGCGGCTGAAGAACGTGGCGTAGCCGGTGCGCCGCGTTTGGGCGAGCGCCTGGTCGTTCATGAAGCCGACCATCAACACCTCGGACGACTCGGCGTCCTGGATGACGGCCGGGATGAGCCCATCGAGCTTGGAATAGTCCATAAAAGCACCCCACCGCGCAAAGGCCGCGCGGTGGGGACCCGCTAAAAACAAAAAACCCCGCCGTGGGGCGGGGCGCCGTGTGGTCCTGGGTCCGTTGTCGTCGGTGCCTGGTCCCGGGTCGACCTAGATCACGCGCGCTCCGCCGCCAGATGGCGGTGATGATGGCGCGCGCGATGGCGAACGCGGAACATGGAGCCGAAAGGGTAGTCGATCGCCAACTGAGGTGTCAACGAGCGGCGCGACGGTTGGGGGGGCGACGCGGCGGCTCGGCCTCGCGCGCCACCATCACTTCGGTCGACTTCACGATCGCGAGCGCCTCGTCGCCGCGGCGCAGCTTCAGCTCCTCGACGGCATCGCGCGTGATGACGGCGGTGAGCGTCTGGTCGCCGATCCGCAGCCGCACCTGCGCGAGCAGGCCTTCCACGCGCACCTCGTCGACGTAGCCGCGCAGCTGATTGCGTCCGCTGATCGAGACGATCGCGCCGGTCCGTTCGCGGGCGGCCGTGCGCACGGCCGCGGTCGACGGCGCGAGCAGCCGATCGACCTCGGTATCCGCGATCCGGTGGTGGCCGCCCGTCGTCGTCCTCGTGCGGACGCGGCCCTGATAGATCCACTGTTTCAGCGTCGAGTAGCCGACGCCGAGCCGCTCGGCGGCCTGCCTCACGGTCAGCAACATGGCCAGTACCGTTCAGTGATTCGGCTCGAATCATATTAAAATGTGCAGTCATTGTGAAGCGATTCGTTGCGGCGTCGGCCGCCGCCGCGCTGCTGGCCGCTGCCGGATGCCGCCAGTCGATCGATCGCCGGCCGCCGCGCGCACGCGTCCGGGTCGCCGCCGCTGCGGACCTCAACGCCGCGATGGGCGATCTCGTCGCGCGGTTCAGCGGTTCGCACGCCGTCGACGTCGAGGCGTCGTACGGATCGTCGGGGACCTTCTACGCGCAGCTGCTCAACGAGGCGCCGTTCGACGTGTTCTTCTCGGCGGACCTCGAGTATCCGAGGCAGCTCGCCGCCCGCGGTCTGACGCTCGACGGCGGCGAATTCCAGTACGCCGTCGGCCGCCTCGTCGTATGGGTTCCCAACTCGTCATCGGTCGACGTCGGTCGCACGGGGCTGAAAGGGCTTGCAGCCGCGTCGATCGCGCACGTCTCGATCGCGAATCCGGATCATGCGCCGTATGGACGCGCGGCAGTCGCGGCGCTGCGCTCGGCCGGCGTGTACGACGCGGTGCAATCGAAGCTCGTGTTCGGGGAGAACGTCGCGCAGGCGCTGCAGTTCGCAGAGAGCGGCGCCGCCGACGCGGCCGTCGTCGCGCTGTCGCTTGCCCTGGCGCCTGCGGCGCGAGACAGAGGGCGCTACGCCGAGATTCCGCTCGATCAATACCCGCGGATCGATCAGGCCGGAACGATTTTGAAATGGGCCGCTGACGTGGAAGCGGCGCGCGCGCTGCGCGCGTACGTGCTGAGCGCGGACGGACGCGCCGTTCTGCGGCAATACGGCTTCTTCCTGCCGAACGAGTAGTTGTGGACTGGACCGCCCTCTGGCTCAGCGTGCGCCTGGCGACCGCGACCACCGCCGTCCTGCTGGCGCTCGGCATCCCGCTCGCGTATTGGATCGTCTTCTCGCCGCGGCGCTGGAAGTTTCTGGTGGAAGCAATCGTGGCGGTGCCGCTGGTCCTGCCGCCGACCGTGCTGGGCTTCTACGTGTTGATCGCGATCGGTCCGCTGAGCCCGGTCGGTCGCGCGTACACGCGGATTGCCGGTCACGGCCTGCCGTTCACGTTCGAAGGCCTGCTGATCGCGTCGGTGCTGTACTCGATGCCGTTTGCCGTGCAGCCTTTCAGTGCGGAGTTCGCCTCGGTCGATCGCCGTCTGCTCGAGGCGTCGTGGTCGCTCGGCGTGTCGCGGATTGCAACGTTCGCCCGCGTCGTGCTGCCACTGTCGGTGCGGGGCCTCGTGACCGGCATCGTTCTCAGCTTCGCGCACACGCTCGGCGAGTTCGGTGTCGTGCTGATGGTCGGCGGCAACCTGCCGGGCGTGACGCGTACCGTCTCGATCTCGATCTACGACGCGGTGCAGGCGCTCGACTACCGGTCGGCGTCGCAGACGTCGCTGCTGCTGCTCATCGTATCGTTCGTCATCCTCGCGTCGACCTATTCGCTTCAGCGTTCGGTATGGATCAAGCCGCGCCATTAGTCGTCTCGACCGAACATCGATTCGCGAGCGGCTTTGCAGTCGCAGCGGCGATGAGCGTCGACGTGGCGCCCGGTTCGATCCTCGTCCTGTTCGGACCGTCCGGCGCAGGAAAGACGACCGTCCTGCGTCAGATCGCCGGGCTCGATCGTCCGGACGCGGGAACCATTCGCTTCGGCGAGCACACGTGGTTCGATTCGGCCGCCGGTATCTGGCAGCCGCCTCAGCACCGCCGCATCGGGCTGGTTTTTCAGGAACCGGCGCTCTTTCCACACCTGTCGGTGGAGGAGAACGTCAGGTATGGCGTCCGATACGCGTCGGACCGGCGTCGCACCCGTGTCGGACCCCTGTCGGAAATTGCCACGATGCTGGGGGTTGATCCGATCGAGAAACGATCGGCTCGGCGGCTGTCGGGCGGCGAGGCGCGGCGGGTCGCGCTGGCGCGGGCGCTCGCGCCCGGGCCGCAGTTGCTGCTGCTCGACGAGCCGTTCGCCGCGCTCGACGCGCCGACGCGGACGCGTTTGCGCCACGACGTCAGGGCGCTGCTCCATCGGCTCGGGACGCGCGCCGTCCTCGTGACGCACGACCGCACCGAGGCGATGGCGATGGGCGACGAGATGGCGGTCATGATCGACGGGCGCGTCCGACAGGTGGGACCGATTGCCGACGCGTTCAGTCATCCCTCCGACGCCGCCGTCGCCGCATCGCTCGGCGTCGAAGCGGTGCTGCCGGCGCGCGTCACGGCGTCGAGCGGCGGGCTGCTCACCGTGGCGGTCGCGCAGATGGAACTGCACGTGGCCGAGCGCGAGCCGACGCCGCCCGGCACCGACGTCTACGCGTGCATCCGCGCGGAGGACGTCACGATCGAGAGGGCGTCACACCCCCGCGCGAGCGCCCGTAATCATCTGCCCGCACGCGTCGTGGCCATCGCTCACGAAGGCCCGATCGATCGCGTCACGCTTGATTGCGGATTCAAGCTCGATGCGCTGATCACGCGCCAATCGCGCGAAGAATTGGAGCTGGCGCCCGGCGCGGAGGTGATCGCCGCGATCAAGGCGACATCGGTGCATCTGGTGCCGCGAGCGTAAACGCAGAGCTCTACGCCGGCAGCGGTTTCCCTCTGGTCTCTTCGCCGAACGGTAGCAGGAGGAGCCCGACGGCGAACGCAAGCGAGGTGAGCGCGACCGGCGTCCCGATCGTGTGGAAGTGCTGAACGCCCGCGCCGACGAGGAACGTGATGCCCGCTCCCGCGAACCGTCCGACGGAAGTGGCAAAGGCGAACGCGCTGGCGCGGCAGTCGGTGGCGTACTGCTCCGGCAGCCACAACGTGTACATCGCGAAGTTGGCGCCGCCGACGCCGAGCGTGAAGAGAACCATCATGAACGGCGTCAGGGCGTGCGGCAGATAGAACACATAGCCGAACCCGACGGCGATCGATACGAGCATGATCGCGAAATAGAGTCCGAGCGTGAACCGTCGGCCATACGCGTCCGCGAGCAGCGGCAGGACGAGGCATCCGACGATCGTTCCAGCCGACAGGATCATCGTGCCGTACGACGCGAGTCGCGCCGCATCCGCGCCGCTGTAGCCGTCGCGCAGCGCGATCTGCGTGACCGACGTCGGCACGTACACCGATCCGGCCCACAAACCGACGATCGACACGAGCAGGTACAGCGAATTCAACCACGTTCGCCGCGCGTACTGCGGCGAGAACAGTTTTCCGAACGCCGATCGCATCGTCGGGCGCCGGCGATCGTGCTTCTGCCACGTCGACGATTCGCTGACCGCGTATTGAATGAAGGTGACGAGTAGCGCCGGCGTGCCGCCGATCGCGAACATCCATCGCCAGCCGTATCTGGCGCCGATGAAGTAATTGGCAATCGCCGCGAGAAAGAATCCAAAGTAGTAGCCGGTGTGAAGATAGCCGGCGCCCATCCGGCGGCGATCTTCGGGCCACGATTCGGCGACGTACGTGCCACCAATCGCCCATTCGCCGCCGATGCCGAGGCCGGCCAGCAGCCGGAACGCCGCGAGATGCCACAGGTTCGTGGAAAGAGCGGCGGCGAACGTGAACGCCGAATAACAGAGGATCGTCAACGCGAGCGTTCGCACGCGGCCGAATCGATCGGCGATCGGGCCCCATACCATCGACAGGCCCCATCCGATCAGGAACAGCGCGAACAGCACGCTGCCGTAGAAGCCGACGTTGCCTGGCGTCGCCGGAATGCCCGATTTCGGCAGGAGTTCGGTCAGCGCCGGCGTCAGCACCAACGCGTAGATGAACGAGTCCATGCCGTCGAGCGCCCAGCCGCCCCACGCCGCCCAGAAGCCGCGGATGTGATTCGCCGTCAGCGGCGTGCGCGTGGTCGACGTCCGAACGTTCATCATGCGAGCGTGAGTATACTCGCGAGAGTCCGGCTGAAGCCGGACTCTACCGACGATGCGGGTCCTTCTCGCTCCGCACGGCACGCGCGGCGACGTGCAGCCCATGATCGCGCTCGCGATTGGATTGCGCGCGCGGGGACATCACGTGTCGTTCGTCGCACCCGACAACTTCGTCGCGTGGATTCGGGCGCACGGCTTCGACGTGCAGGGCGACGGCATCGACGTCGAGGCGATGCTGCGCGCCGAGGGCGCGCGCTTCGATTCGCTCCGGTGGCAGATGCGCCACATCTCGCAGCTGCTCATCCCCCGACTGTTCGCCTCGCTCTCGCGCGCGAGCGTGAACGCCGATCTGATCGTCGGCGCCGGCATCCAGCTGGCTGCGCCGTCGGTCGCCGAGCTGCGCGGCGTCGCGTTCACGAGCGTCGTGTTCTGTCCGTGCGCCGTGCCGGGCGGTTCGATTCCTCCGCCGACGCTCCGAACGCAGACGTTGCCACGCTGGATCAATCGGCTCTTATGGCACGTTGGCGGCCCGATGGCGAGCCTGGCGCTTCGCGGTCCGATCAATGCGGCGCGCGCGACGCTCGGTCTGCCGCCGATCGACTCGCCGCTCCAGCAGCTGAGCGACGGCGGCATCATCGTCGCCGCCGATCGCGACCTCGCGCCGCTCGGAGACGACGCGCCGCGGTCGGTCGTCGCCACGGACGCCTTCGTCCTCGACGACGCCTCGCCGATCGATCCGCGCGTCGACGCGTTCCTGAAAACCGATCCGCCGCCGATCTACGTCGGGTTCGGCAGCATGGTCGCCACGCGTGTGGCGGAATTGGCGAGCGACGCCGTCACGGCCATTCGCGCCGTCGGCGGCCGCGCTCTCGTTGCCGGCGGCTGGGCCGCGCTCGACCGTCACGTCGGCGACGGCGATGACGTGTTGACCGTCGATGCGCTGCCGCATCAGAACGTGCTGCCGCGCGTTGCCGCCGTCGTGCACCACGGCGGCGCCGGAACGACGACCGCAGCCGCGAGAGCGGGCGTACCGCAGGTGGTGCTGCCGCACATCCTCGATCAGTTTTACTGGGCGCACCGCGTGGCGGTGCTCGGCCTCGGTCCCCGCGCGTTGCCAGTCGAGCTCGCGAACGCCGACGTCCTCGCCGACCGGCTCGTGACGGCGTTGAACGATCCGCGGATCGCCGCGCGAGCGGGCGCGCTGGCGCCCGCGATTCGATCGCGGAACGGCGTCGACGCCGCCGTCGATCACCTCGAGCGCCTCGCGGTAGACTCAGCGGCATGATGATGAAGCGGTACCTCGTCGACGGCGGGCGAACGGTCGGAGAACGCCGCAAACGCGGCAACCCGTGATTGGCCGCGTGCTGGCGCTGGCGTGCGCCGCGGCGCTCCTCGTCGCGGCCGATCCGAACGACGACATCAATCACGAAGTCCGCGGCGTCCTGACCCGGTATCTGCGCTTCACGACCACAGAGCTGGCCGACCTGCATCGCGGCAGAATCGTCAAGCATTCGATCGACTCGGACGTGCCGGGCGAGCTTGCGGTGGCCGGCGCCGTGCGAGTCAACGTTTCGAAGAACGAGTTCCTCGCCCGCGTGCGCGACATCACTCGCTTCAAGAGCAGCCCCGATGTGCTGCAGATAGGCCGCTTCAGCGATCCGCCCACCTGGCCGGACCTCGCCGCGCTCACGATCGACAGGGACGACTTCAACCCCGCCACGTGCCACGTTGGCGACTGCGACGTTCGGCTGCCCGCGGACGTCATCCGTCAGTTCGAGCGCGGCCGGCCGGCCGATCACCTCAAGCGAATCCTGTTCGACGAGATCGTCGCGTACCTCAACGGATCGTCCGGCCGCATGCGGCAATACGATGACGGCTCGCGGCCGATTCGGCCCTTGGACGAATTCAACGCGCTGCTGAACCGCGAGCCGGCGGTCGGCGCGCTCGCGCCACGATTGCCGGAGCACCTGCGGACCTTTCCCTCGAATCGTGTCGAGGGTGCCGAAGACTTTCTGTACTGGTCGAAGGAGAAATTCGGCGTAGCGCCGTTCATCACGGTGACGCACGTCACGATCGTCTGCCGGACCGTCCAGAACTGCGTGGTGGCCACCAAGGACGTGTACTCGAGCCGGTACATCGACGCGTCGCTCGCGCTGACGATCGCAAGCGACGGCCTCAGCGATCCGAATCATTTCTATCTCGTGTATGCGAACCGCACGCGCGCCGATGCGCTCAAGGGGCGATTCAGCTTGCTGCGCCGCGCGATTGCCGGCCGTCGCGCGCGCGCGAGCCTCGAAGAGAACCTCGGAAGTCTGAAGAACCAGCTGGAAAAGCCGCGATGAAATCGCTGTTCTCGCACGGCGGCGGCGAGACAGGAGAGCACGAGGCCGGTCGACACGAGGCGGCGCGTCATCGTTGTGTGAAGGAACACCTTGCGCACAGGGCGGCAAGTATCGTATAAGCGGAGACGCTTTTCAGATTCTTTTTCAAAGGAGTCCCTATGCGCAGGTTCTTTGCCGGTTTGACGGCGGCGGCGTTCGTGCTCGCGCTGGGTGCGCCTGCCTTCGCGAAGACCGAGACGGTGAAAGGACAGATCATCGACGAGTCCTGCTACAAGATGGACAAGTCGAACGTCGGCAAGGATCACAAGATGCCGAAGGGCGACACGGCCGATTGCGCGGTTGCGTGCGCGAAGGCCGGCCGGCCGATGGCGCTGTTGACCGAAGACGGCAAGGTGTACGAAATCACCGGCGGCCTGGCCGCCGACAAGAACGCGAAGATCGTCCCGCACGTCGCGCACACCGTCGAGATCACCGGCGATGTCAGCGAGAAGGACGGGAAGATGACCATTGCGGCCGACTCGCTGAAGATGATCTCTCGCTAGAGGTCGCAGGTCGGAGAAAGTCATGGGCCGGGGGCGTTGAATCGCCTCCGGCTTTTTTCTTGGTTGACTTGTACTAATGAACTAGTATAATCACTCAAGTGGCGCTGCTCCTCATCGATCCGAACGACTCGACGCCGATTTACGCCCAGATCGAGCACGCCCTGCGTGCCGCGATCGCGTCCGGCCGCCTGCGGCCGCGAGACCAGCTGCCGACCGTGCGCCAGCTCGCCGTCGATCTGCAGGTGAACGCCAACACCGTGGCGCGCGTGTACTCGGACCTCGAGCGCGCGGGCGTGCTCGAGACGCGGCGCGGCGTCGGCTCCTTCATCGCGGTCGGCCGCGCGCAGGCGAGACCGGCCGAAGAGAAAACGCGCCGGCTCCGCGCGTTCGTCCACCGCGTCCTCGCCGACGCCGAGCGCCACGGCTTCACGCTCGATGATCTGCTGCAAGCTCTGAGAAAGGAGCACTGACGTGCCCGTCATTGTGAATCGTCGCGGCGAGTCCTCTTTCGGTGACTCGCCCCGGGTCAACATCGTCGCGATCGCCACGATGGTCGCGTCGATCGCGATCGGTGGAGTGGTCGCCGCATCGGTGGGCAACCCGATTCCGGTCGTCATCGCGGCCCTCGTCGGCTTCGTGCTCATGCAGTCGCCGAAGATCGCGCAGCAGTGGGAGCGCGGCGTCGTCCTCCGGCTCGGACGGTTCGTCGGACTGCGCGGGCCCGGATTGTTCTGGATCGTCCCGTTCGTCGATTCGGTCGCGACGTGGATCGATCAGCGGACGATCACGACGAGCTTCGCCGCCGAGCAGACGCTGACGTCGGACACCGTGCCGGTCAACGTCGACGCCGTGCTCTTCTGGATGGTGCACGACGCGCAGAAGGCGGCGCTCGAAGTGCAGGAGTACTCGCAGGCGGTGAGCTGGGCGGCGCAGACCGCGCTCCGCGACATCATCGGCCGCACGGCGCTGACCGATTTGCTGCGGGGACGCGAGAAGATCGAGCAGGAGCTGCAGCAGCTGATCGACGGCCGGTCGAATCCGTGGGGCATCACGGTGCAGTCGGTGGAGATGCGCGACGTCGTCATTCCGAGCGCGCTGCAGGACGCGATGTCGCGCGAGGCGCAGGCGGCGCGCGAGAAGCAGGCGCGCATCATCCTCGGACAGGCGGAGATGGAGATCGCGCGATCGTTTCAGGAAGCGGCGAAGTCGTACCACGACAACCCGACGGCGCTGCATCTGCGCGCGATGAACATGCTCTATGAGGGACTGAAGGAGAAGGGCGCGCTGATGCTGATTCCGAGCAGCGCCGTCGAATCGATGGGCATGGGCGGCCTGATGGGCGCGGCGGCGCTGCAGCAGCAGAGGCTCACCGGTGGCCGAGGCGACGACCAGAAAGTGGGGTAGGAGTCAGCGCGTGGTATCCTTATGGCATGCGGACTACCATTGACAAGGCAGGACGATTGGTCATTCCGGCGCCGCTGCGGCAACGTGCGGGGTTGTCGGCAGGCGCGGAAGTCGAGCTGACAGAGGACGAGCTCGGGCTGCGGCTCACGCGCGTGGCGCCAGGCCCCCGGCTGGTGAAGGTCGGCGCGCGACTCGTGGCGCGTCCCACTGCCGCGCCTGACACTCGACCGTCGATCGACGTGGCGGCGCTGATCGAGGAAGAACGGAATCGCTGGCCGTGACGACGTTTCTCGACACAAGCGTGCTGGTCGCGGGCCTGATCGATTTCGGCCCGCAGAGCGCGCCGGCGCAATCTGTGATGCACGCGGTTTCCGATCATCGCGTCGATGCGCCGGCAACCGCCTGGCACTGTTGTTTGGAATTCTTCTCGGTGTCGACCCGGCTGCCTCCGGAGTTTCGTCTCGGGCCGGCTGACGCCGCTCGGCTGCTGGATGAAGAGGTCTTCGCGCGGATGGCCGTCCACGATCTGCCGGCAGCGGATCGACAGCCGATGCTCCGCGCGATCGTGAAGGATGGCGTCATCGGCGGACGCATCTATGACGCCCACATCGGCGAAATCGCGCGCTCCGCGAACGCCGACGTCGTCATCACCGACAACCGCCGGCACTTTCTTTCGGCGCTGCGCCACGGCCTCCGCGTGGAAACGCCAGCGGAGTTCCTTGCTAGCCTGAAGAAAAAGCCCCGCTGAGATCAGCGCTGCGCCGACGTCGACGTGTTGCGCTTGACGATCGTCACCGTCACCTGGGACGGGTATTGCTTCGAGTGATGCACGACGTTGTGCGCGACGACGCCCTTCGACTCGTCGTAGTTGTTGCCGCCGGTGTTCAGGTTGCGGTCGAAGCGGGGGAAGTTGCTGCTCGAGACCTCGATCCGCAGTCGATGGCCGGCCTCGAAGTAATTGCTCGTCGTCAGCGGCTGCAGCGATACCTTGTAGACCTTGCCCGATTCCATCCACGCGAGCCCTTTGTCGTACCCGTCGCGGTAACGCATCCGCTGAATCGATTCATCGAGGTTGTAGGCGCGGCCGTCCGGGTAGACGTCGAGGACCTTGACGGTGAAGTCCGTATCCTTCGCGTCGGATGAGACGTAAAGCGTCGGGACGATCGGCCCGCTCACCTCGGTCCCGTCCCTGAACGCGTCGGACGTATATATAAGGATGTCCTCGCGCGCTTCCATCCGCCGCTGGTCGAACGCGCCTGCCTGAATCGCCGTGCCGGTGCAGCAGACGTTGCCCCCGTACGACAGCACCGGGTTCATCGGATCGTAGGTGAAGGCGTCGGGCTTGTCCGCGTCGGGCGCGTTCGCTGCGAGCGTGCCGTCGCCGGCGATCGAATTCGCTTTCCCTCCGCTCGCAAGATAGAACGTCAGCGGCTGCGCGCCGGCGGGCGGCCACGTGTCCGCAGACTGCCACTTGTTGATCCCCATCGTGAAGTAGGTGACCTTCGGGAGCGCGTCCAGGCGCGGGCTGTTTTCGCCTTTCAGGAAGCGATCGAAAAAGCTGTAGGCGATCTCGTTGTAGTCGAGGCGCGCGTCGCCCATGCTGCGCTCGCCGACGATCGTGTCGGCCGTTGCGCGCGTGTACGCGCAGTGCGCGACCGGCGCGATGATCGCCCATTGCTGATTCGCCGCATCGGGCGATGCCGTCTTCCGCACGTGGTTGTAGAGCGCGAGATTCGGCCCGACCGACACGTCGTACCACGACATGAACCAGAGGCCCGGCACGTTCAGCTTCATGTCGTCGTGATACAGGCCGCCGCGGTACCAAGCCGAATCGTTCGGGGCGCGCTGGATCATGCGTCCGCCGGTCTCCACCGGCATCGCATCCGCGAAAATGCCATGCGGCGCGTCGACCGATTTCAGGATGTCCTGCTCCGGCAGGTGCCACAGGGCCTTCGACCAGTCGACGGGCGGCAGGTGCTGCGCGAGATCGAATGATTTCGACGCGCGGATCAATTCCTCCTGCGAGGCGTTTCGCGGGAACATCGGGCGCACCTGATTCTGCTCGCCGTACAGCCAGGTGATGAACAGCATCTGCACGGCGCCGCCGCGATACCAGTTGCCCTGCTCGTAGTACTGATCGACGCGGCCGACGCCGGCGCCGAATCCCTGCACATTCATCGCGGCGTAGCCGGGATGGCCGAGCGCGGCGATGCCCATCTGGTACTCCGCCGTCGACGAACATCCCGTCGTCCCGATCCTGCCGTTCGACCACGGCTGTTTCGTCATCCAGTCGAGGGCATTGTAGCCGTCGCTCCGCGGCGCGCCGAGGATGTCGTAGTTGCCTTCGGAGAAGAAATGCCCGCGCTCGTTCTGCACGACGTAGGCGTAACCGCGTTTGACGGCGGTGAGCGCCGCGGTCATGTCGGCTGGCACGCCGTTCTGGATGTCCCAGAAGTTGAAGTTGTAAGGTGTCCGGACCCAGATGATGGGCACTTGGCCGGTCGCGTTCTTCGGACGGTAGATGTCGGTGGCGAGGCGCACGCCGTCGGGCATCGGCATCATCACCTTGCGATCGACGACGGCGACCGACTGAAGCTCGTTCTCGAGGTCCCACCGCCGCTGTTTTTCGGCGGCGGTAAGCCCGCTCTGCTGCTGCGCGTCGATCAGCGCGACGGCGCCGCACGCCGCAATCACCGTCGCAACGATGACATGACGAGCGATCGTCTTCATACGCGGATCATACGCCTGTCGTGAAAAACAAAACCCGCGAGCAACGCGAATCGCTCGCGGGTTGTCACGAATCCCCGACCCCTAAATCCTAGTACCGATAGTGTTCGGGCTTGTACGGTCCTTCCACCGGAACGCCGATGTAGTCAGCCTGATCCTTCGTGAGCTTCGTCAGCTTCACGCCGAGCTTGTCGAGGTGCAGCCGCGCGACCTCCTCGTCGAGCTTCTTCGGCAGCATGAAGACTTTCTTGCCGTATTTCCCGGCGTTCGCGTTGAGATCGAGCTGCGCGAGCACCTGATTCGTGAACGATGCCGACATCACGAAGCTCGGATGACCCGTTGCGCAGCCGAGATTCAGCAGCCGTCCTTCGGCGAGCACGAGGATGCTGTGGCCGTCGGGGAATTTCCACTCGTCGTACTGCGGCTTGATGTTGATCTTCTCGATGCCCGGGAACTTCCTCAGGCCGGCCATGTCGATCTCGTTGTCGAAGTGGCCGATGTTCCCGACGATCGCCTTGTCCTTCATCCGCTTCATGTGATCGACGGTGATGATGTTGTGGTTGCCCGTCGCGGTGATGAAGATGTCGGCGGTCTCGACGAGGTCGTCGATCGTCGCCACCTGGAAGCCTTCCATCGCCGCCTGCAGCGCGCAGATCGGATCGATCTCGGTGACGATGACGCGCGCGCCCTGCCCGCGCAACGCCTGCGCGCATCCTTTGCCAACCTCGCCGTAGCCGAACACGACGGCCACCTTTCCGCCGAGCATGACGTCGGTCGCACGCGCGAGGCCGTCGGGCAGCGAGTGGCGGCAGCCGTAGATGTTGTCGAATTTGCTCTTGGTCACCGAGTCGTTGACGTTGATGGCCGGGAAGAGCAGCGTCCCCGCTTCCATCATCTGATACAGACGATGGACGCCGGTCGTCGTTTCTTCGCTGACGCCGCGAATCGTCGACGCGATCCGCGTGTAGCGCGTCTTGTCTTTCGCCATCGACTGGCGAATCGTCTCGAGGATGACGCCCCACTCTTCGGGATCCTTGTCCGCGTCGAACGCCGGAACCTTCCCCGCTTTTTCGAACTCGACGCCCTTGTGCACCAGCAGCGTCGCGTCGCCGCCGTCGTCGACGATCAGCGTCGGCCCGCTGCCGTCGGGCCATTCGAGCGCCTGCTCCGTGCACCACCAGTACTCGTCGAGCGTCTCGCCTTTCCAGGCGTAGACCGGCGTGCCTTTCGGATCCTTTGCCGTGCCGCCCGTCTCGGGCCGGCCGACGACGACCGCCGCCGCCGCGTGGTCCTGCGTCGAAAAGATGTTGCACGACACCCAGCGAACATCCGCGCCGAGCTCGGTCAACGTCTCGATGAGAACGGCGGTTTGAATCGTCATGTGGAGCGAGCCCATGACCCGCGCGCCGGCGAGCGGTTCGGCGGCGCCGTACTGGGTGCGCAGCGCCATCAGGCCAGGCATCTCCTGTTCGGCGAGGCGGATTTCCTTGCGCCCGAACTCGGCAAGCGCCAGATCCTTCACTTTGTAGGGTTCGCGCCCCGCGGCGTTCGCGGCGGCAAAGGCGTGCATTCTTTCAGCGACTGTCGGCATTTTTACTGTCTCCTCGCGGTTGCGACGAATAACCCTGGACCTTTGGCTTTCGCATCGGGCGGCAGCGGATTCGTCATCACCTCTCCGAACCCGCTCTCGCCGAAGAGTCGGTTGATATGTTCCTCCGAAAAGCCAAGCCACGCATGGCCCATCTGCTGACGATAATTCTCCCGCTCGTGCGGCAGCATGTCGACGACGAGCAGCGCACCGCCGGGTTTGAGCACACGGGCGACCTCGCGCAGCGCGCGTTCGGGCTCCGGCACGTGATGCAGCACCATCATGAGCGTCGCGGCGTCGAGGCGCGCATCGTCGATCGGCAACGCTTCGAGGTCGCCGCGCCGCAGGTCGACGTTGTCGAACCGCTGCAGCCGCTTCTTCGCCGCCTGCAGCATCGCGGCTGACGCGTCGACGGCAACCACGTGCCGAACGAATGGCGCGATGGCGGCACTGACCTGGCCCGTGCCGCATCCGAGATCGCCGACGACCCACTCGCGCTGCGCGAACGCGGCAAACGCCGCGAGATGGAAGCGATCGCCGTACAGTTCGTCGCGCACGCGGTCCCACTGACCGGCAGATGACGAGAAGAATTCCTGCGATTTGGTGCGGCGCTCCGCCAGCGCCGCCTGCAGCCGCCGCTGATCCTGCGCGGCCGCCGGCGTCGGCCCAACCTGCTCGCGAACGAGCAGCCACAGCCGTCGCGCCGTTGCGTCCACGTCGCCGCGCGTCATCGAATAGAGGTTGCTCGTTCCTTCCGCGCGCGAGGCGACCCATCCGGCATCCAGCAGCGCCTTCAGGTGGCGGCTCACCGTCGACTGGGGGAGCTGCATGATGCCGCATAGCTGAGACACGGTCAGCTCATGCCGATCGAGCAGCAGCAGAATCCGGCTACGAGTCGTGTCGGCCAGCGATGCGAGATGGTCGAGGATCGCAGGGGCGCGGCCATTCATCCGTATAACCGGATGAAAGGATAATCCAGAACACCCCGCTCCCGCAACCCGTCTACTTCACCTATGAGCCTGTTGGTTTTCGCCTTCTTTGCCGTGCTGCTGGCGCTGCGGATCGACAGCCCCGGCGGACGCGCACTGAGCGGCGGGCTCGCGCTCGCGTTCGGCGTCTGGCTCGTATGGTCGGCCGCCGTTCACCGCCACGCCCTCGTCATGTGGCATCCGATCATCGCGCCGCGCGAACTGCTGCTGTTGGTCGGCTTGTGGTTCATCGTCAAGGGCGCCTTCCGCGTGACCTCTTAGAAGCCCGGCGAGAGGTTGAACTGGAAGATCCAACCGCGTCCCGCGCGCTGGAACGGATGTGAGAAGTCGAACTGACCGATCGCGAAGCCGAGCACGTTGACGCGGAATGTGACACCGGCACTCGAGACGCCGCGCCGCGACCCGCCGAGTATCGACGGCTTCTCTCCACGATTCCAGGCGACGCCGCCATCGGTGAACAACGCGACTTCGACCGGCACCGGACCGTACATCCGCTGCGAGGCGCCGAAGGGACGGAGCAGCGGAAATCGCAGCTCGAGATTCCCGACGAGGACGCGGCTGCCGACGAGCCGATCGAACGACGGGCAGTCATTGGCCGTCGGCGTCGTCGGCACGCAGTCGGTCGCGTCGAACGTGCCGACATCATAGCCGCGCACGAGATTGGGATAGCCGAGGAACAAGGGGAACAGCCGCGGATCCTGGCCGCCGCTGCCGTACCGGCCGTAGTGGAGCACGCGGGCCGCGAACGTGTAGAACGACACCGGCATGAAGTAGCGTCGGTAGTCGGCGAGCAGGTTGGTGAAATTGATCGATCCGAACGTCGGCGCCGCCTCAAGCCGATATCGCTGTCCAGCGACCGGACTGGTCGCGCCGAAGTTCGAGGTGTCGTAGACGAGCGCCGCCGACGTGTTCCCGAGCGTCAGCGGCGACGCGAGCGACGTCGTCTCGGTGTTGTCGGCCAGCAATTGGCCCGTGTTCAGCGAGAAGAGCGTCGTCTGCACGATTTGATCGAAGGAGATCCTGGTGACGCCGCCCTGGAGCTCGACGCGCTGCGCGCGATTGAACGGATATGCCACGACTGCGGCGCCGCTCTGTTCGGTCTGGCGGAAGATGACGGTCTGATCCTGTTGGACCGGTTCGCCGCCGATGGTGCCGACCGCGCTCGCGAAGCCGCCGCTCAAGTACGGAATCTGACCCCCGATCAGCCCCCAGTTCACCCGATGCGCGGCGTTGAAGTACACCGCCTCTGCCGCCGTGTTCTTGAAGCTGAAGTCGTTGCTCAACCCGGTGCCGGAGTTGACCTGCACGACCGTCGTCAGCATGTGATCGCCGAGCATGTCGCCGAACTGGAACGCGATGCCGCCGCCGATGGCCGCGCCGTAGCGGCTGGCACCGACCGCGATGCTCGGCTGTGAAATGCCCTCGAGCGACAGCGAAGGCTTGTAGTCGGTGCTTGGATACTCCGTCGGCGCCGGCAGGCCGAACGACGCGTTGGCGAGCAGGCTCTGCACCTCACTCTGCTTCCGGTTGACCGGCGGCAGCGCCGCCGCGCTCTCGCTCGCGGACGACAAGGGCATCGCACGTTCGGTCGCATCGACCGTGTAGATGTCGTACTTGCCGCCTTCGTACACGCTGAACGCCGCGACGCCCGCCTTTGATGCCACTGAGAGCGCCGGGCTGGAGATCGTGATGCCGCTCAGTCCCGTTCCGACCTTCGTCAACTGCGTCAGGTCGCCAGACGCGATGGCGACGCGATAGAGATTGGGAATGCCGTCGCGATCAGAGATGAACAGCAGCGAGCGGCTGTCGGGCGTCCACTGCGGGTTGATGTTCTTGCCTTCGCTGAAGCCGCGAACTTCGTCGATGGCGCCGCTCTCCGGATCGATCAGCGCGAGACGATATGGGCCGATGTCGAGCGTGTCCAAACGGCTCGAGAAGCGGTCGGTCGCGAACGCGATCTTGCGGCCATCCGGCGACCAGGCGGGTTGCAGATCTGCAAAGGCGTCGTTGGTCAACCGGCGCAGCTTCGACGCGTTCAAGTCATACACGAAGAGGTCGGTCAAGCCTCGGGTCATCCCTGTGAAGCAGATCGCGTGACCGTCGGGCGCCCACGTGGGGTTGAACACTTCATCGAGATCGGAAATCGGGATCTCCTGCTGCTTCGATCCTGTTTCGGCGGAGAAGATTGCGAGCGCCGGCCGGCCGGACGCGACCGTCGCGACCGCAATGCGCTGGCTCGCCGCGTCCCAGGCGCCGGCCGAGTAGATGAACTCGATGCTCGAGAAATGCGGATCGGTGGCGGTGCTCGTCAGCTTCTGCACGACCTTGCCGGTTGCCGCATCCGCGATGAACAGGTCGATCGAGAATACGCTGCGTTCCGAGAGAAACGCGATCTGCTTGCCGTCGGGGCTGATCGCGGGACCGACGTTCAGCTCGCTGCCGATCTGGTTCGTCCCTTTGATCACCGCCTTGCCAATCTCGCTCGGCGGCGTGGTCCGCGCCAGGATTGGCGCGTACGTATCGCGAATCGACGCCTGCCAGTCGGCAGACAGCTCCTTGTTTTTCACGCCGAGCACCTTCTCGAAGGCGACGTTGTAGTCGCCCGCGGCTGCGGCGAGTGCCAGCATGCGGCGAATCACGTCGTCGCCGAACCGGCCTCCGATGTACGCCCACAGGGCCTGACCCCAGCGGTACGGGAAGTACTTGGGACTGTTGAGGTCGTCGATCGAGGGCAGCTTGTGCTTGTCATCGACTTCGCGCGCAGCGTCGCGCATCCACATGGCCGTATTCGGATCCACCGGACCGAGCGAAAGGTACTCCGCCATACCTTCGATGAACCATAGCGGTAGCCGCTCGGCACCGTTCTGTCCGGGCGGCGCATCGGGCCGCGTCGTGATGTCGAACTGAAACGCGTGGACGAGCTCGTGACCGATCACGTGATCGGTATCCGCAAGAGGGCCGCCCAAGGGCAGCACTATGCGTCGACGGAGCGGTTCGGTGACGCCGCCGGTTCCTTCGCTGAGCTCGCCGCCTATCGCATTGGTCTGCTCGAAGTCGGGATGCGAACCGTAGAGTACGAGCGGCTGGCGGCCCCGCAGTCGATGCTCGAGGATGCGCTCGAGGCGCGCGTGCCATCGTTCGGCCATACGCGCGGCGACGCTAATCCCTTCACGTTCCTCGGGGTAGTAGTAGATATCGAAGTGCTCGGTCTTCAGGATCTGAAAATCGAGTTTCCTGTATTGAACCTTGTTGCGGCCGAAGTACTGGGCCGACGCGGGCGCGGCCGCCACCATCGCGCACGCTACGGCGAGCGTTGAAGCGCGTGCAAGAATTCGCATGCGCCGTGGTGGTGCAAGGCATGCGCCGCGCGCGCGACCGTCTTACGCGCGCCCCGACCTCATCCGTCGCGCGCGCGACCATCCGGGCTTCGCGCGCGGCGATCGCGTTTATGAATTCACTGAATGGCAGTCGAGCAGATTTCGATGCCCTTGCCGCCGTACGGCTGCGCCGCGCAGTACTCGGCGACGGCATGACGGACTTCGTCGCGCGCCGCCGCTTCGGCGTGAGCGCGTTCCGCGGAGCTGACGGCGTTCAACGCGCGGCCGGCGAGATATTTTCCGACGAGGTTCTCGATCAGTATCGTGAGGAGCTGCGGCTGATTGAACGCGGCGTACGGCTGCACGAGCGGGCTGTCGCTCGTGTGCCAGAATTGGCGCTGCATTTCGTTCGCATAGATACCGCCTGCGGGGACGGGACCGGCCTTGAAATCCATGCTCTTGATTAAGTCTTCGAGCGTGAACTTCTGGCGCTCGTGAATTTCCACTCTGAAGGTCGGCGTCTCGTTCAATCCAATGAGTGGCAGCGAGGGCGGCTGCGACAACGCTTCCTTAATCTTGTCGAGCGATACGGGCAGGTTCACTTTCGCGGACGACGAGTCCTGCTGCGGAGACGGGTCGGGATTCTGGGCATCGCCTGGCGCCGCCGCCAGGATCGCCGCAAACAGCAGAGGAATCAGTCGCATACGGATTAGACGCCGCGCGGGCTTCTGCAGCCGCGCGGATCTACATTACGCCTGTAGCACAAACGACGCCAGTACGCACAGTCGACGGCCTGCGCGAGGAGAACGAGCGAAGCGACTGCGCAACGCAAGCGAGCAGGCGCAGCCTTGAGCCCGCGTGGGCGTTGGGGCCCGCGCGAATAAGAAGAGTTCCCCGTGAGTGGTGGACAACGTCCGAGTACGAACAGGTGCGCGCGCGCGTTTCGGGGCGTAAAATGCGCAGCAGCGGGCGCCTGGAGGTCATGATGCATCAAGTGCCGAGGGAAGATCAGCTCGAGCTCGCCGCGGCGATCGCCGCAGGCGCGCGGCGGCGTCCACGGCAGGCGTTCGGCGAGTATTTCTCCGATACCGGCGGCTCCTGCGCCCTCGGCGCGGCATACGAAGGCGCGTACGCGCTGCCGCGCGATCCGCACGAGGCTCACGCCATCCGACCGCGGATGGAGCGTCTGTTCGACTGTCTGGAGAACGTCCGTCGCCGATGTCCCGAGGGATGCAACAAGCGGCTGCCGCTCAACGCCATCATCCTGCACCTCAACGACGATCATCATTGGACGCGCGAGCAGATCGTGGAATGGCTCAAGAAAGATTAGTTGCCCGAGCTGCCTGATGTCGTCGTTTACATCGAGGCGCTGACGCGGCACATCGCCGGTCAACGCCTCGAGACGATCCACCTCCTCAGTCCCTTCGTCCTCCGCTCCGTCGATCCACCTATTGACATCGTTCACGGCCGGATCGTTCGCGGCGTGCGCCGCGTCGGCAAGCGCATCGTGCTGGAGTTCGATCACGATCTTTTCCTCGTGATCCATCTGATGATCGCCGGCCGGCTTCGATGGCGCACACCGGACCAGAAGCCGGGCATCGGGCCGAAGTTGATCCTGGCGTCGTTGGATTTTCCCAACGGCACGTTGTTCTTCACGGAAGCGAGCTCGAAGAAGCGGGCGTCGATGCAGCTGGTACGCGGCGGGGCGGCGCTCCGGGCGTTGGATCCCGGCGGCATCGAGCCGCTCGATGCGAGCCTGCAAGAGTTCCACGACGCGCTGACCCGCGAGAACCACACGGTCAAACGAGCGCTGACCGATCCGCATCTGTTCAGCGGCATCGGCAACGCATACTCCGACGAGATTCTTCACGCGGCGAGGCTCTCGCCGTTGAAGCTGACGCGATCACTCACCGACGCGGAGTTCCTGCGCCTGTACGATGCGACCCGTGCGACGCTCGCGTTGTGGATCGATCGCCTTCGCAACGAGACCGGCGGCGGATTCCCGGAAAAGGTGACGGCGTTTCGCGACGCGATGGCGGTGCACGGGCGTTTCAAACAGCCGTGCCCGGTGTGCGGATCGCCGGTGCAGCGGATCGTCTACGCCGAAAACGAGTGCAACTACTGCGCGACGTGCCAGACCGCCGGGCGGCTCCTCGCCGACCGCTCCCTCTCGCGCCTGCTCAAGGGCGACTGGCCGAAATCGATTGACGATCTGAATCAATAAATGTAGATTTGTAGATGTGAAGGGCGCCTCGACGCTCTACCGCCTGCTCGGCGACGAAGCTCGCCTGCGCCTGCTGCGCGTGCTCGCCAGAGAGCGGCTGAACGTCACCGAGCTGACCGGAGTGCTCGGGCTCGCCCAATCGGGCGTGTCGCGGCATCTGGGTCTGCTGAAGGACGCCGGACTCGTCGCCGAGGAGCGCGACGGTGGCTTTACGTATTACCGCCTCGCGCCGAAGCTGCGCGACGGCGAACATGCGATCGCGCCGGTCCTGCGGGCGCAGTTCGACGAAGCCGCGGGCGACGCGTCCGTCCGAGCCGACGACGCGCGCCTTCAGGAAGTGCTGCGTCTCAGGAAGGAGAACTTCGAGGCGCACGCGAGCCCTGACGCGCGCGAGGCGCGACAGTTGGTGCCCGGACGCAGCTGGGCCGCCTGGTCGCGGGCGCTCGGGCTGCTGATGCCTGCGCTGAAGGTCGCGGATCTCGGGTGCGGCGAAGGGTACCTGACGATCGAAGCGGCGCGCTGGGCGTCGCGCGTCATCGCGGTCGATCGATCGGCGGTGGTCCTTCAGCGCGCGCGCGCGCTGGCGCATCGCCGCGGAATCAGCAACGTCATCTGGAAGAAAGGCGAGCTGGAGAAGTTGCCGATGAAGGACGCGTCGGTCGACGTCGCGATGCTGTCGCAGGCGCTGCATCACGCGCAGAATCCGGCGCGCGCCGTCGCCGAAGCGGTTCGCGTCACCACGCCGGGCGGACGCCTGCTCGTTCTCGATCTGCGCAAGCACGACGAAGAATGGGTGCGCGGCAAGCTCGGCGATCGCCGCCTCGGCTTCGACGACGAGGAACTGAATCGCCTGCTGACCGGCGCGGGCCTCTCCGACGTCAAGGTCGGCGTCGGCGCGCGCAAGAGCGGCGATCCCTTCACGGTGCTGATCGCCACGGGAACAAGAACACATGCAATCACGAAGACGCGAAGACACGAAGAAGAGGGCGACTAATCCTCGTCGTGATTTCGTGAGTTCGTGGCCAAAGGCGCTGCGATGAACTCGGACACCGCGGTAAGACTGCGCGCGCTGCTCGCCAAACGGATCCTCCTCCTCGATGGCGCGATGGGGACGATGGTGCAGCGCCATCGGCTCACGGAGTCGGACTTCCGGGGCGACCGTTTCGCGAAACACGATCGCGATGTGCGCGGCAATCTCGATCTGCTCAACCTGACGCGGCCCGAGATCATCACCGACATTCACCATCAGTATCTCGCGGCCGGCAGCGACATCATCGAGACGAACACGTTCAGCAGCAACGCGATCTCGCAATCCGATTACGGGCTCGAGACGCTCGTCTACGAGCTGAACCTCGCCGGCGCCAGGCTCGCGCGCCGCGCGGCGGACGAGTGGACGGCGAAAACGCCGGATCAGCCGCGCTTCGTCGCCGGATCGATCGGTCCAACGACGCGGATTCTGTCGATTTCGCCCGACGTCAACAACCCGTCGTACCGCAACATGACGTTCGACGATTTGTGCGCCGCGTACAGAGAACAGGCTCGCGGCCTGATCGATGGCGGCTGCGATCTGCTGCTGCTCGAGACCATCGTCGATACGCTCAACGCCAAGGCCGCCATCGTCGCGCTCGAGGAGCTGTACGTCGAACTGGGAGATCGCACGCCGGCAATCATCGACCACCGACCACCGATCACCGACAAACGACCATTGCTCATGATTTCCGTCACGATCACGGATCGCAGCGGTCGCACGCTGTCCGGGCAGACGATCGACGCCTTCTGGGTCTCCATTGCGCACGCGAGGCCGTTCAGCGTCGGCGTCAACTGTGCGCTCGGCGCCAAGGACATGCGTCCCTACGTTGCGGAGCTCGCGCGGGTGGCGGATTGTTACATCAGTTGTTACCCGAACGCCGGCCTGCCGAACGCGTTCGGCCAGTATGACGAGCTGCCTCGCGACACGGCGGCGGAGCTGCGCGACTTCGCGGAGAGCGGCTTCCTCAACATCGTCGGCGGCTGCTGCGGCACGACTCCGGATCACATCCGCGCGATCTCAAAAGCCGTGGAAGGTCTGCCGCCACGACCGGATCCCAAATCGCGAGCGAATCCTCAATCCCAAATCCCGAATCCGGCCAGGTTTGCCGGTCTTGAAGTGCTCACCATCCGGCCCGACTCGAACTTTCAGATGATCGGCGAGCGGACCAACGTGACGGGATCTTCGCGGTTCGCGCGGTTGATCCGCGGCGGCCACTACGCCGACGCCGCCGGCGTCGCGCTCGATCAGGTGCGCGGCGGCGCCAACCTGATCGACGTGAACATGGACGAGGGGATGCTCGACTCCGAGCATGCGATCACCGAGTTCCTCAACTACATCGCGACCGAGCCCGAAATCGCGCGCGTCCCCATCGTCGTCGACAGCTCGAAATGGTCGGTGATCCTCGCCGGCCTCAAGTGCGTGCAGGGCAAGCCGGTCGTCAACTCGATCAGCCTCAAGGAAGGCGAAGAAGAATTCCTGAAGAAGGCGGCGGTCGTCCGCCGCTTCGGCGCGGGCGTCGTCGTGATGGCGTTCGACGAACAGGGACAGGCGGACACGATCGAGCGCAAGGTCGAGATCTGCAAGCGCGCGTACGCGCTGCTCGTCGACAACGCCGGGTTCGATCCTGCCGACATCATCTTCGATCCGAACGTCCTTGCCGTCGCGACCGGCCTCGAGGAGCACAACGACTATGCGGTCAACTTCATCGAGGCGACGCGGCAGATCAAGGCGGCATGCCCCGGGGTGAAGATCAGCGGCGGCATCAGCAACCTATCGTTTGCGTTCCGCGGCAACGACGTCGTCCGCGAGGCAATCCATTCGGCGTTCCTGTATCACGCGATCGACGCGGGCCTCGACATGGGCATCGTCAACGCGGGACAGCTCGCCGTCTACGAGGACATCCCGAAGGATTTGCTCGAGCACGTCGAAGACATCATCTTCAACAGACGTCCGGATGCGACGGAACGGCTGGTCGAGTTTGCGGCGACGGTCAAGGGCGGCGCGAAAAAGAAAGAAGAGGATCGCGCCTGGCGCGCCGGCACGGTCGAGGCGCGGTTGTCGCATGCGCTCGTGCACGGTTTCCTCGATTTCATCGAAGCCGACGTCGAGGAGGCGCGGCAGAAATATGCGCGGCCGCTCGACGTCATCGAAGGCCCGCTGATGGACGGCATGAAGGTCGTCGGCGATCTGTTCGGGGCGGGCAAGATGTTCCTGCCGCAGGTCGTCAAAAGCGCGCGCGCGATGAAGCGGGCCGTGGCGTATTTGCAGCCGTTCATGGAGAAGGAGCGGCAGGAAGGCCGGGAAGCGCAGGAAGGGCACGAAGGCCAGGGTGCGCAGAGTGGGAAGGGCAAGATTGTGCTGGCGACGGTCAAAGGAGACGTGCACGACATCGGGAAGAACATCGTCGGCGTCGTGCTCGGCTGCAACAGCTACGAGGTCATCGATCTCGGCGTGATGGTGCCGGCCGACAAGATCCTGCAGACCGCCATCGACGAGGACGCCGACTTCGTGGGCCTGAGCGGTCTCATCACGCCGTCGCTCGACGAGATGGTGTTCGTCGCGAAGGAAATGCGCCGGCGACGGATGACGCTGCCGCTGCTGATCGGCGGCGCGACGACGAGCCGGCAGCATACGGCCGTGAAGATCGCGCCGGAATACGATCATTCGACGGTCCACGTTCTCGATGCGTCGCGCGTCGTCGACGTGGTGTCGAGTCTCCTGAGCGACGACCGCCGCCGCGCGTTCGAGCAGGAGAACCGTCAGCGTCAGGACAAGCTGCGCGAGCAGCACACCGCACGTAAGGAGCGCCCGCTCCTCTCGTACGACGCCGCGCGCGCGAACCGGTTTGCGATCGACTGGTCGCGAGAGACGATCGCCATTCCGGCGTTCCTCGGCCGGCGGATGATGCAGGCGATTCCACTCGAGGAGCTCGTCCCGTACATCGATTGGACGTTCTTCTTCGTGGCGTGGGACCTGAAAGGCCGCTTCCCCGAGATTCTCGATCACCCGCAGTACGGGAAAGCGGCGCGGGATCTCTACGCGAGCGCGCAGTTGCTGCTCGAACGCATCGTCGGCGACGAACTGCTGACCGCGAATGCCGTCTACGGCTTCTGGCCCGCGGCGAGCGTCCAAGACGACATCGTCTTGTACGACGATCCGGACCGTTCGCGTGAGCTGACGCGGCTCGTCATGCTCCGGCAGCAGGAGGCGATGGCAACGGGCCAGCCAAATCTTTCGCTCGCCGACTTCGTGGCGCCGTCAGGCGATTTCCTTGGCGCGTTCGCCGTCACGGCGGGGATCGGCGCCAGCCAGCTGGCGCGCCGATTCGAGCAGGAGCACGACGATTACAGCGCGATCCTCGTGAAGGCGCTCGCCGATCGTCTGGCGGAAGCCGGCGCCGCCTATCTGCATCGGCGCGCCCGCCACGAATGGGGCATCGACGAGGCCACGACGACGCAGGCGGAACTCATCGCGGAGAAGCACCGCGGCATCCGGCCGGCGTTCGGGTATCCGGCGTGTCCGGATCACAGCGAGAAATTCAAGCTGTTCGAACTGCTGAACGCGCGTGACGCGGGCATCGATCTCACCGAACACGCGGCGATGATGCCGGCCGCGAGCGTGAGCGGCCTCTATTTCTCGAGCCGCCAGGCCCGCTATTTCACAGTTGGACGCGTCGGCCAGGATCAAATCGCGAGCTACGCGAAGCGCAAAGGCCAGTCGAT
The DNA here is from genome assembly GCA_003222395.1 of Acidobacteriota bacterium. GTDB lineage: Bacteria > Acidobacteriota > Vicinamibacteria > Vicinamibacterales > CAVVIG01 > Gp6-AA45. Next base: position 139,435 of record QHWB01000031.1, on the reverse strand, counting down.
CGAGTCCGTCGAGCGCTGGCTCACGTCGAATCTCGCGTACGAATCGGCGCGGTGTTAGCTGAGCTTCTTTGAGCCGAGCGCCCGGTACCGATGGCCGCGATCTCGGAAGCCGCCTCCGGGCGTCAAATTCTGGCAGTAGCCCAATGACAGATTCCTACGGCGCTCATAGAGCTGTTTAAAGCTCTTAAGACGACATCATAAGACAATGACGAATTTGAAAGTGCATCGTTTTGACAATCGTGTGCCGGAACGAAACAATTCCAACCATCTCTCTAGTCTCCTAGTGTTTACGGCAAACTCTGGTACTTGCTCCGCCATTCTTGTGCCGGTTCTAGACATCGCCGCAGGATCGGCTGCGGCGTGACACATTCGTAAATACAACACACATTGCGAGTTAGTCGTCTGCTGCAGCATAAGGCTGGGGTGGCGGGGCTCTTGCTCTACTGTTCGCCGACATGACTCTACCGTCCACAAAAGCCATCGTAAGACAGAAAGCTGTCTGGGGCCCCAAGCGAATGCTTGCGGCAGTGGCGCTCGTGGTCTTCGGGTTCTCGACGAACTCGATGGCCGCAGGCCAGCACAACCAGCCAGCCGCGCATGCCAAGCCAGGGGTCCCCGGCGCTCAGGTCAAGAACTACAAGCTTGACGACGAGCTGACGCGCCGAGCGACATTCGGCAATCCGCTTTCGACCACCAGCGTGATTGTCGAACTGATGCCAGGCGCCCAGCTGCCCATCGAGTTCAAGAAGTTCGCTCAGGGCAACAAGCTGGACATCATCAACGGTCAGGTGCTCCAGCTGTCCAACGGACAGCTGAAGAAACTGGCCGCCTACCCGGAGATCTTCCGGGTCCACGACAACCGACCGCTGAAGACGCATAACTATCGAACGTCGATCACGGTTGGTGCGGCGTACGTCAACTACTTCCTCGGCTACACCGGCGCCGGAGTCGGCGTGGCGGTGCTCGACTCGGGCATCGCCACCTGGCACGACGACCTGACGAACAAGTCGACGAAGCTGTATCCGTATGGAAATCAGCGCGTCGCGAAATTCGTCGACTTCGTGAACGGCCGGACGCTGCCCTACGATGACAACGGCCACGGCACGCACGTCGGCGGCATCATCCTGGGCAACGGATACGACTCGCAGGGGGCGAAATCCGGAATCGCGCCCGGTGCGTCGCTGGTGTCGCTGAAGGTGCTCGACGCCAACGGTCAGGGCACGATTTCCAACATCATCGCGGCGCTGAACTGGATCATCGCCAACCGCACGACGTACAACATCCGCGTCGTGAACCTCTCGGTCGGCGCGCCGATCCGGGAGTCGTACTGGACCGACCCGCTCACCCTCGCGGTCAAGAAGGTGACGGATCTCGGCATCACCGTCGTCGCGGCGGCTGGCAATCTCGGAAAGAACGGCGCCGGTCAGCTGCAGAGGGGCGGCATCACGGCGCCGGGCAATGCGCCGTGGGTGCTGACGGTCGGCGCCTCGAGCACGATGGGCACGATCACCCGCACTGACGACACGATGGCGGCATTCAGCTCCTCCGGGCCGACCGCCGTCGACTTCGGAGCGAAACCGGATCTCGTCGCGCCTGGAACCGGCACGGTGTCGCTCGCGGCGCCGGGCAGCACGTTCTACGCGACCAAGACGCCTTACCTCCTGGCCGGCTCGCTGTCGCTCGGCGTCATGCCGTATCTCGCGCTGAGCGGCACCAGCATGGCGGCGCCGGTGGTGAGCGGCACCGTCGCGTTGATGCTGCAGGCGAATCCGAACCTGACGCCGAATCTGATCAAGGCGATTTTGCAGTACACCGCGGAGGAGTATCGGGGGTACACCTCGCTGCGACAGGGCGCCGGCTTCCTCAACACGCTTGGAGCCGTGCGCCTCGCCAAGTTCTACGCGAGCAATGCCGTCGGATCGTCGATGCCCATTCAGCCGGTGTGGAGCCGCGTCGTTCTGTGGGGCAACCACCGACTGAAGGGCGGCTACCTCAATCCGCGCGCGAACGCGTGGGCGACGAACGTCGTGTGGGGCACGGCCAAGACGCTCGGCCTCGACGGTGAGAACGTCCTCTGGGGCACGGCGTGCGGTGATGCCAGCTGTCAGAACGTCGTCTGGGGGACGAACGATTCCACGGGCGGCAATCTCGTCCAGGGATCGAATCTCGTCTGGGGCACTTCCGTCGACGCCCTTTCGAACGTCGTCTGGGGAACTAGCGTCGACGAGAACGTGGTCTGGGGCACCGACTGCGGCGGCGCCGACTGCGAAAACGTGGTGTGGGGCACCGCCGACTTGGGAAACGTCGTGTGGGGCACTGCCGACGGCAGCGAGAACGTCCTGTGGGGCACATCGAACGATGCCAACGTCGTGTGGGGGACCTCAGCGGATGACGACGTGACGTGGGGCGTCAGCGGAGACGTCGCAACGTTTGGCGACGATTCACAGGAGCCGTTGCCGAGCGTCCAGATCGAGTTCGGCGACCCGGCTCCGTTGATTGAAAGCGCTCCGACGGTTCCGATCGATCCGAGCCCAGGCATCACTTCTGTTACTAGCACGACGACCGTCTCGGTGGGAGGTATCCAGTAATGGAAAAGATGCCGTATCAGTCGGAGCTCGACATGAACGTCGTCATCCGCCCACCCATGACGGATGTCACCACAACTGACTGGCAGCACCGGCTGCCGACGCTCACGGGACACAACGTGGTGCTCCGCGAGCTGCGAACGAGCGACGCGCAGTCGCTGTTCGCGATGCTGACGACCGAAGAGGTGTCGCGGTTCATTTCGCCGCCGCCGTCGACGGTCGAAGGGTTCGAGCGCTTCATCGCCTGGACCCTCCGGATGCGGACGGCCGGCACCTACGCGTGCTTCGCCGTGACGCTGAAAGGGCACGACACGGCGATCGGAATCTTCCAGGTGCGCGAGCTCGAATCGGGGTTCGGCACGGCGGAGTGGGGATTCGCGATCGGCTCGCCCTTCTGGGGCACCGGGATCTTCGCCGACGGTGCGGATCTCGTCCTCGAGTTCGCCTTCGAAACGCTCGGCGTGCATCGGCTGGAAGCGCGCTGCGCGGTGAAGAACGGCCGCGGCAACGGAGCGCTGCGGAAGATCGGCGCGGTTCAGGAAGGCGTTTTGCGGAAGTCGTTCCTTCGCAATGGTGAGTACCTCGACCAGGTGATGTATGGCGTGATCGAGGACGATTGGCGTGCGTCACGAACGCCAGTGAGGTTGGATCGGATGGACATTCACTGAAGCGGACCAGGCGTCCGCCGCCCGCCGACAACTGCAGTCGCGGTGAGCTTCTGGGGGAGTCCGCCGCGAGCGACAAGACGAAGGACCAGAGACATTCATGGCTGTCTCTGGTCCTTTGTTTTTTGTCAGACCCGCTTCAACTTCCAGCGCCCGCGGCGGAAGACGAGCGCGGCAGAGACAGCGGTCGTCGAGAACGCCGCGGCGATCGACCAGAACACACCGGATGGCCCCAGCGCGAGCTGCCGCGCGAGGAACTGCGCCAGCGGCACAGCCAAGATCCAGAAGCCGAGCAGGTTGATGATCGTCGGTGTCCACGTATCGCCCGCGCCGTTGAACGACTGCGTTACCACAATGCCGCAGGCGTAGAAGACAAATCCGCTCGCGATGATGCGCCGCAGCCCGCGGCTCGCGACAGATGCCACCTCCGGCTCGTTCGTGAACGTCGACTCCAGGACGCCCGCCAGCGTGACGAACGTCAGTCCGACCGCGGGCGAACTCATCGTCAGCATCGACTCGGTGAGGCCGACGGTCGCAACCGCATCGGCGCCGACCCGCGACACCATTGGGACACCACGCGTGTCGAGCCGCGTGGCGAGAGATCCGGGATGCAATTGGTTCTGGCCGGGCAGACGTGTGCCCGAGCGGAGCGTCAGGCCGGAATGGCGGTCAGCGGATCAGACGCGTGGCGTTCCCTTTTCAATCTCGCGCTGCGGCGCCGACGACCATTCGCTCCACGAGCCGGCGTAGAGCTTCGCGCCTTTGAGTCCCGCGTGCTCCATCGCGAGCAGGTTGTGGCACGCCGTGACGCCGGATCCGCAATAGCACACGATCTGGTTCGACGGCACCGGGCCCAAGGTCGGCGCGAAGCGCTGCCGCAGCTCTTCGGGCGTGCGAAACAGTCCGCGCTCGTCGAGGTTCGACTGGAAGAAGTGATTCACGGCCGTCGGGATGTGCCCGGCCTGTTTGTCGAGCGGTTCGACTTCGCCGCGATAACGCTCCGGCGCGCGCGCGTCAACGAGCCGCCAATCGCTGCGCGTCGTCAGCTGTTCGACGCCGTTGACGTCGATCGTCATGTCACGCTGCGGCGTACCCGAGAACGGCCGAAACGGCCTCTGCTCCACGCCGCTCTTCGTGGGACGCTTTTCCGCTTTCCATTTCGCGAAGCCCCCATCGAGGACCGCGACCGCCGTGTGGCCCATCCACCGCAGCATCCACCACATCCGGCTGGCGTAGGTGCCGTTGTCCTGGTCGTAGGCGACGACCTGCATGCCGTCGGAGATGCCGAATCGACCGAGCGTGCTCGCGAGCGTCATGCCGTCTGGCAATGGATGACGTCCGTTCGTTCCGCTCTTCGCACCGGACAGATCGCGGTCGAGATGCGCATATACCGCGCCTGGAATGTGCGCGGACGCGTACTCGCGTTCGCCCCACGTCGCGTCGTCGAGCTTGAACCGGCAGTCGATGATGACGAACGACGATTCGTTCAGGTGTTTCGCGAGCGCGTCGGTAGAGATGAGGGTCGTAAAGGCCATCGGCGTACGATACCATCGAGGTGCTTTTTTCCCTGCCAACTGCCAACTAACATCCTGCGCAGGTCGTCTAAGTAAGCCGTTACATGCTGTCCGCCGCACTGCTCGCCGTTGCACTGTCGTCCCGCGCCGACGCGGTTCCCATTGCGGACACGCCGAATGCCGTGCGCATCAACGGCGAAGTCAGCGAAGCGGCGTGGCAGGCCGCGACGCCCATGGACGGGTTCCTCCAGCGGGAGCCGGAGGAGGGCGGACAGCCGAGCCAACGGACCGAGTTTCGCGTGGTGTACGACGCGACCACGCTGTACGTGAAGGTGCGGGCGTTCGACACGCAGGCTGACAAAATCGTGTCGTATCTCACGCGGCGCGACGCCGATTCGCCCTCCGACTGGCTGCACGTGTTCGTCGACTCCTACCACGATCGGCGGACCGCGTACGAATTCGCCGTCAATCCGTCGGGCGTGAAGATCGACCGCTACTGGTTCGACGACAACAACCGCGACGACGGATGGGATGCCGTGTGGGACGCGAAGGTCACGCGCGACGCCTCGGGCTGGACGGCGGAGTTCCACATCCCGTTTTCGCAGCTGCGCTTCAATCCCAATGGCGCGAATACGTTCGGCTTCGCCGTCGCGCGCCGCATCGGTCGTCTGAACGAAACGAGCACGTGGCCGTTGCTCGCGCGGAGCGCGACCGGTTATGTGTCGTCGTTCGGCGAGCTGAGCGGCCTCACGATGACCGCTTCGCCCAAGCGGCTCGAGATGCTGCCGTACACCGTCGCCGACTTGACGCGCCAGCGCGCCGGCGGCAATCCGCTCGTGAAGGCGTCTTCGCCGAGCGGCGCGATGGGGTTGGATCTGAAATACGCGCTGACGCCCGGACTCACGCTGACGACGACCGTCAATCCCGATTTCGGTCAGGTGGAAGCCGACCCTGCGGTCGTCAACCTGAGCGCCTTCGAGACGTTCTTCTCGGAGCGGCGTCCCTTCTTCGTCGAAGGGTCGGGCATGTTCCGATTCGATTCCGACTGCATGGACGGTCCCTGTCAGCTCTTCTACTCGCGCCGCGTCGGACGATCGCCGCAGGGTGTCGACGAGCTCCCGAGCGGCGACGACATCTACGCGCAGTCTCCGACGCAGACGACAATCCTTGGCGCGGGCAAACTGACGGGACGCGTCGGCAAATTTTCGATCGGCGCCATGTCCGCCGTGACACAGGAGGAATTCGGAACCGTGCTCGACGCGACGCACAGGTTCCGGCAGCCGATCGAGCCGCTCACGACGTATTCGATCGGCCGCGTGCGACGCGAGTTCGCCGATCAATCGTCGCTCGGCTTCATGGTCACGGCGGCGAACCGTCAATTGACCGAGACGACGAGCATCTTGCCGAGCAGCGCCTTCACCGGCGGCGTCGACTGGGACGTCCGCTTCAAATCGCGCTACAGCGTCACCGGTTACCTGGCCGGCAGCAGCGTGCGCGGCAGCGCGGACGCGATCGACGGCATCGAGGAGAACAGCCGCCACTATTTCCAGCGTCCCGACGCGACGATGCTTCATCTCGATCCGGCGGCGACTTCGCTCGCCGGCGCGAGCGGCCGCGTCGGCATCAGCAAGATTGGCGGTCAGCGCGTCCGGTTCAATTCACAGGTCGGCTTCAAGTCGCCCGGCTTCGAGCTGAACGACGTCGGATTCCTGCGGCGCGCTGACGAGCGATGGATGGCCAACTGGCTCCAGGTGCGCAGCGACGTGCCGAACCGCTGGTTCCGCAACCGCAATCTCAACTTCAACCAGTGGTCCGCCTGGAATTATTCGGGCGATCGCTTGTTCGCCGGCCAGAACGTCAACGGCAACGTGACGTTCATCAACAACTGGTCGGCCGGCGGTGGCATCAACCATCAGCCGATGGGTTTCGACGATCGATTGACCCGCGGCGGTCCGGGTGGGTTGAGGGAGGGTTACGGCAGTTTCTGGTCGTGGCTCAACTCGGACAACCGGCGGCGCGTGTCCGTCAATTACTTCCACGGGCGCGGGCGGAATGGCGTCGGCTCGTCGTTCGCCGACGACGAGATCGAACTCACCTATCGTCCGATGTCGCCGCTCACGATCACGAGCGGCGCGCGCCTGAACCGATCGATCAACGACTCACAGTGGGTAGGCAAGGTCACCGACACCCGTGATCACTATGCGTTCGCCCACATCGATCAGACGACCGTGGCGCTGACCGAGCGGGTCAACTACACGATGACGCCCAACCTCTCGATTCAAATCTACGCGGAGCCGTTCGTCTCGGCCGGCGACTACCACGGATTCAAGGAGCTCGCGGACGGACGCACCCGTGAGTACCTCCTGCGCTACTCGCCGTACGCGTACGACCTGGACGCGAACGGCAATCCGGACTTCAACGTGAAGTCGTTCCGCACGACCAACGTGCTGCGGTGGGAATACAAGCCGGGATCGACGCTGTTCGTCGTGTGGCAGCAGGCGCGCGAGAACGACGCCGTCCCCGGCGGGTTCCGGTTCGGCCGCGACGTCCGCGGCATCTTCGGCGTCACCCCGCAGAACGTCTTCCTGGTCAAACTCTCCTACTGGCTGAATTACTGAGACGACCTTCCCTTTTCTTCGTGAAAGCCGGAGCCGAAGCGATGGCGCCGATCTAAACTGCCCTCGCGCAGTCGGGCCACGAACCGTCGGCCATCAGCGGAAGGAGGCATTCATGAGAATGCGTTTGCCTCGGTGGATCGCAGCAGGCCTCTGCTTCGCGTGCGGCGCCGGCGCCGCACACGCGCAAACGGTGAAGCTCACTCCCCTCGGTCAAACCGCAGGCGAACTGGCGGCGTTCGATCGCGCGGTCCTGTTCGAAGATCCGACCGGTGTGCGGATTCTCTACGATCCCGGGCCGACCGTGTCGGCGGGCGATCCGCGGCTCGGCGCCGTGCACGTCATTCTGGTCAGCCACGGACACGGCGATCATCTCGGATCGACCCCGCAGATCGCGGCCGCGAAGAATGCGGCCGTCGTCGCGGCGCCGGACCTCGCGAGTTTCATCGGCAAGAAAATTCAGGCGATCACGGGCGCTCCAACGCCGGCATGTCCGCCGCCGCCCATCAACGCGACCGGAGTCGGCTCGAACGGGATGACCGTTCCACGGCCGACGGCCTGCACGGCACTGCTCGGCATCAGCGGTGCTCGAACGATTTCGAATGGCGGTCCCGCCATCGAGATCGCCACCGTGCCGGCGAACCACGACAGCAGCGCCGCGGCCGCCACGCTGTCGGAGCCGCTCAAGACCGAGCTCACGGCCGATGGCCTCACCGCGTACCTCGATCCGGCGAACGGCTTCGTCGTGAAGTTCACCAACGGGCTGTCGGTGTACCTCACCGGAGATACCGGGTTGACCGCCGAAATGGACACGATCATCCGGGAGTTCTATCGGCCGTCGCTGATGATCATCAACATCGGCGATCTCTTCACCACGGGACCGGAGGCTGCCGCGTTCGCGGCGACGCGGCTGGTCAGACCGCGCGCCGTCATCCCGTCTCACGTGAACGAAGCGGCGACGACAGCCGGCGTCGTGAATCCCGGGTCGCGAACGGCCCGCTTCATCGCGGCGGTTGAACGGATCGGACGCGGCGACGATCGCGGCGACGAAGGCCGCGGTCGCATCGTGGTGCACGTCCCGAAGAGCGGCATCACGATGGAGTTCGACGCGCGCGGGTCGTGCGTCAGCGGCTGCTCCTAATCGGGTCAGGGGTCAGGGGTCACAGGTCACCTCTGACCTCTATTGCTTGTAGATCGTCCCGTTCTTCATCACGAACTTCACACGGCGCAGCGCGCCGATGTCCTTCGTCGGATCGCCGTCGAATGCCGCGAGATCCGCGAAGAGTCCCTGCTTCACCTGTCCGATTTGATTGTCCATGTGCAGCACGCGCGCCGCGATCGACGTCGCGCTCTTCAGGGCCGCCGCGGGCTGCATGCCGTACGCGACCATCGCCTCGAGCTCTCGCGCGTTCTCGCCGTGTGGAAAGGTGCCGACGTCGCTGCCGTTCAGAATCGTGACGCCGGCGTCGAGGCCCGCTTTGAACGTCGCGCGCTTGCGGGTCGCGGCCGGTGAGTTCGGATCCGCCGGCGGCCACGGTCCCGCGCCAGCCGTCAGCGTCGGGCACCAGGCGACGTGATGCTCGACCATCAGCTTGAAGATTTCCGGAGTGCCGCCGTCGCCGTGCTCGATCGTCTCGGCGCCGGCGAGCGTCGCGCGCCGCATTCCTTCCGGCGTGCTCGTGTGTACAGCCACCGGCACGCCGGCGCTCTTCGCCGTTTCCACCGCCAGTTTCATCTCGTCGAGCGAGAACGTCGGATGCGCGCCCGGCAATGGTCCCCATCGATAGTCGCCGTACAGCTTGATCCAGTCGGCGCCTCTGCCGATTTGATCGCGGACGACGCGCGTCAGGCCGTCGACGCCGTCGGCTTCTTCGGCCCCCTGCGGCACGCTCCATTCGGCGACGAACTTCGGTTGATAGCTTCCCGTGGCGACGATGGCTTTCGTCGACGCGAGCACGCGCGGACCGGGCACGATGCCCTGATTCACGGCCTGCTTCAATTCGACGTCGGCGTACTGGGCCCCTTCGGTGCCGAGATCGCGCACCGTCGTGAACCCGGCCATCAGCGTTAGGTGAAGATGGTTGACGGCGCGCGCCACGCGCAGCGCGAGCCCTTCGCGCGACACTTGATCGGTCCACGACGTCTCGCTGTACGCATGCAGCAGGAGGTGCGAATGCCCCTCGACGAGGCCGGGCGTCAGCGTGGTGCCCGGCAGATCGATCACCCTCGCGCCCGCGGCGCCGGCAGCCGCGTCGGCGCCGACTGCCTCGATGCGATCGCCGCGCACGCGCACCGACCACCCGTCGTGCGCCGCGTCGCCGTCGAACACGCGCGCCGGTCTGAGAATCGTGACGGCAGCCGTTGGCGCCTGCGCCGATGGCAAGGCGATCAACAGCAGCAGTATGAGGGCCGCAAGAATCTGTCGCATGCGGCGGATTATAGTGAGAAGCGCTGCGACGTTCTGTTCTAATGCTGACTCTTTCACCCCGCGACAAGGAGATGCTCGACGGCCGCCGCGGCCCCGCCGCGCAGTTCGCCATGCAGATTCTCGTGCGCATGGCCGACGTCTACGAGGCCCGCGAGCTGATGGACATCTCGCACGCGCACATCGACAGCGCCATCTATCTCGGCGACGCGACGCTGGAATTCGCGGAGCGCCTCGCCTCGCTCGGCGCGCGCGTCGCGGTTCCGACGAGCCTCAACGTGAGCGGCGTCGACGAGTGCGGGTGGAAGGACTGGGCCGTGTCGCCGGACTGGGCGGCGAAGGCCGCGCGGCAGATGCTCGCGTACGAAAAGATGGGCGCGTCGCCCACGTGGACCTGCGCGCCGTATCAAACGGCGATGCGGCCGTCCTTCGGTCAGCAGATTGCGTGGGGCGAGTCGAACGCGATCGCCTTTGCCAATTCGGTCATCGGCGCGCGGACCGAACGGTATCCGGATCTCCTCGACATCTGCTGCGCGATCACCGGCCGCGTTCCCGCCGTCGGTCTTCATCTGACCGAGAACCGCGCCGGCCAGCTGCTGCTTCGTCTGATCGGAGTACCGGCTGCGCTGCAACAGGACGATCAATTCTTCCCGGTGCTCGGCCACCTCGTCGGAAAGCTGGCGGAGGATCGCATCCCGGTGATCGAAGGCGTCAGCGTATCGCCGACCGAGGACGACCTGAAGGCCTTCGCGGCCGCCGTCGCGTCTTCCGGCCGCGTCGCCCTGTTTCACATCGCGGGCGTCACGCCCGAGGCGCCGACGGTGGAGGCGGCATTTCACCGACGCGCTCCGGAGCAGACGATCGACATCACCGTCCGCGATCTGCAGTCGGCGCGCGCGGAGCTGACGACGACAGACGGCCGCGAACTGGATATGGTGATCCTCGGCAGTCCGCATTTTTCACTTGCGGAGTTCGAGCGGCTCGCACCGCTCGTCGCCGGTCGCCGCGCGCACCCGCGCGTGAAGTTTCTCATCACGTCGAGCCGTCTGATGAAAGAGGCGGCGCACGAGGCCGGCGTGCTGGCGCCGATCGTCGATTTCGGCGCGCGGATCACGGTCGACACGTGCATCCTCGCGTCGCCGATGCTGCCGGCCGAGATCAAGACGTTGATGACGAACTCGGCGAAATACGCGTACTACGCGCCGAGCCTGCTGGGTTCGCGCATCACCTTCGGCAGCCTGGCCGATTGCGTCCGGTCGGCGATCGAAGGACGGGTGGTGCGAGACGATTCCATATGGCAGCCGACGGTGTGATCTTCGGCCGCGCGATCGTGGCGGGCGACGCCCGTGGCGAAGCGCTCGTCACCGACGAATCGCTGTCCTTCTGGGGCGGTTACGATTTCAGGACTGGAGAGATCATCGATCGTCATCACCCGCTGGCGGGGGTTCGCGCCGCCGGCCGGATCCTCGCCGTGCCGTTCAGCAAAGGATCGTCGACGACGACCGCGGTGCTCCTCGAGTCGGTCCGCGCAGGCACCGCGCCGGCGGCCATTCTCACCACCGGCACCGATTCGTTCTTCGCGCTGGCGTCGATCGTCGCCGAGCTGATGTATGGCAAGGCGTTTCCGGTCGTCGCGCTCGCCGACGCCGACTTCGCGTCGCTCGAAACCGGCATGCATCTCGCCGTGGATCGGTCGGGCGCCATTCGGCTCATCTGAGATCGATTACGATTTTTAGAAGATGTCCAGCCGCGCACAGATCGAGAAGCTGACGGGAATCGCGAGCCGGTTCGGCGCGTTCGTCGCCGAGCGGCAGCCGTTCGCGCTCACCGACGCGCTCGACGCGTTCGAGGCGGCGCGCGGCGGGCGCGAGCCACGCACCGAGGCGGAGATCGACGTGGTCCGGCCCCTGCTTCGTCGTGAGCTCGCGCGGCGCCTCCAGGCGCGCGACGTGCCGCCCGGCCTCGCGGAGACGACGCCGCGCACGACCGCCGAACGGCGAATCGGTCAGGCGTACGCGGCGCTGCTCGACGACTGCGACGGTTTCCTGCGCCGCGCCGCCATCGAAGCGTCGCTGACGCGCGAAGAGCGCGTCGAGATTCTCCGCGGGATGGTGCTCACCCGCGCGACGGACAATCGCCTGAAGACCTTCTTCATGACCGGCGAGATCAAGTACGGCGGCGCCGGATTTCAGGGCAAGGGATTCCGATCGCTCGGCCAGGAAGCGATCTACGCCGCGGCGATCCGTCTGCGCCGCGGGGCGGCTTACCGCGCGGCCGACGGGCGCTGGAACGGCGACGTGATCGGACCCGTCATCCGCGACCTTGGCGCGACGCTCGCCATGCGATCAGCGCCGGATACCGTTCGCATGGTCCTCAATGCGCAGATGGGCAAGATCGGCGCGCCGCTCGACGGAAAGGATCTGCACATCGGCGACTTCGAGTGGGGCATCCTGCCGCCGGCGGCGCCGCTGACGACGGCGACGCTGACGATCGCCGGCATGGCCATGGCGTTCGCGCGCGACGGATCCGGACGCGTTGCCGTCTCGTTCATCGGCGAAGGGGGATCGTCGCTCGGCGAATGGCACGAAGCGATCAACCTGTGCGCCGCGCGCAAACTGCCGGCGATCTTCTGCCTCGAAAACAATCACACGGCGCTGTCGACGCCGCTCGGCGAGCAGACCGCCGCGCGGGTCTTTGCCGACAAGGCCGCCGGCTACGGCGTGCCCGGCATCACGATCGACGGGACCGATCCCGATGCGATAGCCGCGGCGTTCACCTGGGCGGCCGAGCGCGCGCGCGCGGGCGAAGGGCCGACGCTGATTGAAACCGTCTCGATGCGCATGTGCGGCCACGCGCATCACGACGACATGTTGTACCTCGGGCGCGATCCGCAGCCGTCATGGGAATACGCGCCGCTTTCCGAGCACGGATACGCGAACCGCGAGCTGTACGAATACTGGGCGGCACGCGATCCGATCGACACCTACGCGGCGAAGCTCGAAGCGGCGGGCATCGTCGAGCCGGGGGATCTCGATCGCTTCAAGCGCGAAGCCGCCGCGATGGTCGAGGAGCAGGCGCGGGCGGTCATCGAAGCGCCGTGGCCCGACGGCGCGCAGGCCGGCATCGGCGTTTTCGCGGACGAAGCGCCGCGACGCCACGTTGAAGTGCTGGATCCGGAGATCAGGTTGCGAAACGCCGAGCACGCCGAGCACGCCGAGCACGCCGAGCACGCAAAGAAAATCGATCTCTCAGCGGGCTCTGCGTTTCAGGTCGAGCAGGCTTCGGCATTCGATCCGAAAGGTCGCACGTTTCTCGAAGCCGTGATGCTCGGCGTGGGCGATGCCTTACGCGCTGATCCACGCGTGTTCGTGTACGGCGAGGACGTCGGCGGCGTGTACGGCAACGCCTTCCTGCTGCTGCGGCCTCTGTTGAAGGAGTTCGGCCACCGCATCATCAACTCGCCTCTCGCGGAAGGCGCCGTGCTCGGCGTCTGCGTCGGCGCGGCGCTCGCCGGGCAACGGCCGATCGGCGAGATCCAGTTCAACGACTTCGTCGCGACCGGGTTCAATCAGCTCGTCAACAACGCCGCGAAAATCCGGTACCGCTGGGGCGGCGCCGTGCCGATGGTCGTTCGGATGCCGTTTGGCGGCCTGCGCCATGCCGGCCCGTACCATTCGCAGAACACGGAGCCCTGGTTCTATCGCACCGCGGGACTGAAGATCGTCGTGCCGTCGACGCCGCACGACGCGCGCGCGCTCATGGCGTCGGCGGTCGCGGATCCCGATCCCGTGTTGTATTACGAGCACATCGCGCTCTATCGAGATCCGCGGATCAGGCAAGTCATTGGCGATGACCCGCCGGCGCCGATTCCTCTCGGCCGTTCGGCGCTGCGGCGCGCCGGCGGCGATCTGGTCATGATTTCTTATGGCGCATTCGTCCACGTCGGCCTGCGCGTCGCAGAGCGGCTGGCGGCCGACGGGATCGAGGCGAGCGTCCTCGATTTGCGCACCCTCGTGCCGCTCGACCGCGGCGCGGTGCTCTCGCTGGCGCGCCGCTGTCACCGGGTGCTCGTCATTCACGAGGACTCGCGCACCGGCGGCATCGGCGAAAGCATCGCGGCCACGGTGCAGGAAGAAGCCTTCGAGCATCTCGACGCGCCCGTCCGCATTGTCGGCGCCCTCGACACGCCGGTGCCCTATTCACCGCCGCTCGAGGAGTTCTATCTGCCGAGCGAGGCGCAGATCGAGCGTGCCGCGCGGCTGTTGGTGGCGTACTAGAGGACTTCTTCGGCGAATCAGTACCGCCACGGGATCGTCACGAAACACACGAACTCACGAAACACACCAAAACTTTTGATATGTTTCGTGAGTTTCGTGGCGCGCGGCTGGTCCCGTTGCGGGGATATGCCACTGAGTGCCGGGTGCAGGGTACTGGTTCGGTGAGATCGATGAAACAGCGGTGGACGCTCGCGCTCATGGGTGCGTGGCTGATGGGGACGATCGCGGTGGCGACCGTGGCGGCCGAAAACTTCTACACGATCGATCGGCTGCTGGCCGCACGCTCGAATCCGGCGTTCGCGCAGCTCGTCGACCGGCTCGGTGCCGCAGAAGCGCGCGAGCTGCTGCGCTATCTGTCGTCGGAGTTGAACCGCCTCTATTTCCAGATCTGGGACTACACGCAGATCGCGATTGGCGTCGCCGTCGTGCTGCTCCTGCGCAACACCGCGCCGGTCCGCGCGAGGTACGGCGCGGCGGCGATGCTGGCGATCGCGGGTGTTCTTCACCTGATCACACCGATGATCGTCCGCGTCGGCCGCGGCCTCGATTTCGTGCCGCGCGATCCGCAGCCGCCGGCGATGCAGCTGTTCTGGATCCTGCACGGCGGCTATACGACGCTCTCGCTGATTCAGCTCGCCGTCGGCGCTGCCGTGACGGTTGCGATCGCGCGAGCGGTCCGGCAGAACGCCATCGTCACCAGCCTTTGAGCGTCCGTGCGATCGTGAGCGTGGGAATGTTCGCGGCGGTCGTGTTCGACTTCGACGGCGTGCTGATCGACAGCGAGTCGCCGGGATTCGAATCGCATCGTCGCATTTACGAACAATGCGGCGCCGCGCTGACCGTGGAGGAGTGGTGCGGCCAGATCGGCACGTACGTCGAGGGAGAAGAGGAAGGCTGGTACCTCCGGCTGTGCGAGCGGACGACGCGGTCGCCGGAGCGCGCCGTCTACGAAGCGGAACGGCGCCGGCTGTTCGAGGAGCTCGTGCCGCGCGAGCCGATGCGCGGCATCCGCGAGCTGCTGGCGGAGCTCGATTCGGCCGGCGTGCCGCTTGCGATCGCGTCGACCGCGCCGGCCCGGTGGGTCGTGACCGCGGCGGAGCGCATCGGCGTGCGCGCGCTGTTCCGCGCGATCGTGACGGGTGACGAGGTGGCGCGGCGCAAACCGGCGCCCGACGTCTATCTCGAGGCGGCGCGGCGGCTCGGCGTCGATCCGTCGAAGACGATCGCGATAGAAGATTCGGCGCCCGGCATCGCCTCAGCTCGCGCCGCGGGGATGCAGACCGTCGTCATCCCTCACTGGCTGACCGAGCTGCACGATCTGAGCGGCGCCGATCTGCGCGTGGCGCACGCCGGAGAGCTGTCGCTCGCGCGGCTTGCGACTCTCGTGCAAAAATAAAGACACACCATGACCGACGACCACGGGTCGGCCGCCGCTGCCGCGCCGAAGCCGGGCGAAGGCGGGCCCACCGACTTCATCCGCGCCATCGTTGACGAAGATCTGGCCGCTGGAAAGCACCACGGGCGCGTCGCGACGCGCTTTCCGCCCGAGCCGAACGGATACCTGCACATCGGCCATGCGAAGTCGATCTGCCTCAACTTCGGCGTCGCCGAAGAGCGCGGCGGCACGTGCAACCTCCGCTTCGACGACACGAATCCGACGAAGGAAGACGTCGAGTACGTCGACGCCATCAAAGAGGACGTCGCGTGGCTCGGCTTCGCGTGGAACGCCGAGCTCTACGCGTCCGACTACTTCGAACGCCTCTATCAGTTCGCGGTGGGGCTGATCAAACAGGGGCACGCATACGTCGACAGCCTGAGCGCCGACAAGATTCGCCAGTACCGCGGGACGCTGACCGAGCCCGGTCGCAACAGTCCGTATCGCGACCGCCCGATCGAAGAGAACCTCGATCTGTTCACGCGCATGCGGGCGGGAGAGTTCCCCGACGGCGCGCACGTGCTTCGCGCGAAGATCGACATGGCGTCGCCGAACCTCAACATGCGCGATCCGACGCTGTACCGGATCCGCCACGCGTCGCACCACCGCACCGGCGGCGCGTGGTGCATCTATCCGATGTACGACTTCGCGCATCCGCTGTCGGACGCGATCGAGCGGATTACGCACTCGATCTGCACGCTGGAATTCGAGGATCACCGCCCGCTGTACGACTGGCTCGTCGACCGCCTCATCGAGGGAGACAAGCCGCGGCAGTACGAGTTCGCGCGCCTCAATCTCAATTACACGGTGATGAGCAAGCGCAAGCTGCTGCAGCTCGTCGAGCAGCGGTATGTGGCGGGTTGGGACGATCCGCGGATGCCGACGCTTGCCGGGCTGCGGCGGCGCGGCTACACGGCCGAATCGATCCGCGACTTCTGCAACCGCATTGGCGTGGCGAAGAAGGAGAACGTGATCGACGTCGCCCAGCTGGAGCACAGCGTGCGCGAGGATCTGAACAAGCGCGCGCCGCGCGTGATGACGGTGCTCCGTCCGATCAAGGTGGTGCTCACGAATTACCCTGAGGGGCAGGTCGAGCACCTCGACGTCATCAACAACCCCGAGGACTCGTCGGCCGGCACGCGGCAGGTGCCGTTCTCCCGCGTGCTCTACATCGAGCGCGACGATTTCATGGAGAACCCGCCGAAGAAGTTCTACCGCCTGTCGCCCGGCGGCGAGGTCCGGCTGCGCTGCGCGTACTTCATCACGTGTCGCGAAGTCGTGAAAGACGAGCGGGGCGAGATCGTCGAGCTTCGCTGCACTTACGATTCTGCCACTCGTGGCGGCGACGCGCCCGACGGCCGGCGCGTGAAGGCGACGCTGCACTGGGTATCGGCGGCGCACGCGGTTCCCGTCGAAGTGCGGCTGTACGACCGGCTGTTCTCCGTCGAGGAGCCTGAAAACGTGCCCGTAGGAAAAACGTTTCTCGACAATCTGAATCCGCGTTCACTCGAAGTGCTGCGCGGCAGCCGGGCGGAGCCGAGCGTGGCCGACTCGAGCGTCGGCGCGCGGGTGCAGTTCGAGCGCCTCGGATACTTCTGCATGGATCCCGATTCGCGCGCCGGCGCGCTGGTTTTCAATCGCACCGTCTCGTTGCGCGACACGTGGGCGAAGATCGCGCAGCGCGGCTGACCGCCGCTCTCATCTGGAACTCGTCTTGCACTTCGGCTGCCGCGTGGAATCTCGAGAACGCTGGCAAGCTCTTCAAGCGCGGCTGACCGCCGCACGAACCTCACTCGAATCCGGTGACCGCGAACGGGCGCTGGCGGAAGTGACCGCTGCGTTGAACATCGATCCGAGTTTCCTCGCTGCCGTCGCGCTGCGCGATCGAATCATTGGTGGAGAATCGATCGCGCCCTCCGGCGTCCGGGTCCCACCCGCCGCGTCGCTGGCGGCCAACATGTCGGCGCCGACCTCCGCGCGTCCGTTGGTCAGCGTGGATGGCTACGCGAAATTCGAACAGCGCGCGCGGCGGCGGCGCGTCGATCGAAAGATCGAAGCGGCGCGCACCGCCATCGCCCACGGGAAGCTGCGCGAAGCGGCGGCCGCCATCGGCGAGATCGCCGAGCTCGATCCGAATCTGCCGGAACTGACAGCGCTCACATCCGCCTTCCAGGCCGCGCGCCGAAACCGTCGTCAGCGGCACTTCGGCCCGTGGCTCGCTGCGGCCGCCGTGTTCGGCGTCCTCGTGCTCAGCGCGTCGTGGCTGCAGGACAGCCATCTGCTGTTGTCGCATCCGCTCAATGCGATTGCGGGGCTTGTCGAAACCCGTGCGCCCGAGCCGATCGTCACCGCGACCATCGACAGCGCGACGATCGAAGCGAAACCGGCCGCGCCGGTCGGGACCGCCGGCGTCGGCGACCGCGATGTCGCGCCTGTCGCCGCGGAACGTCAGACGCCGCCCGTCATTGACGCGCCAACCGAACCGCCGCCCCTGGTGCGTATACCGCCTCCGCAGCCGAGGCCGGCGCCGCCGATGGCCGAGCCCGAATCGAGCGCGGCGCCGCAGCCGCCGCCAGTCGTCGCCGCGTCGATCCCGCAGCGTCAGCCGGCGCAGGCATCCGAGCTGCGCGCTTCCGCCAACTCGCCGGTCGCGAGCGCTGTCTCCGCGAGCGCCGTCTCCACGATCGGCAACGACGAAGGCGACGTCAAACAGGCGCTGCAGCGGTATCGCAGCGCGTACGAAGGCCTCGACGCACGGCGCGCGCGCGCCGTGTGGCCGGCCGTGAACGAAGTGGCGCTCGCGCGCGCGTTCGACGGCCTGTCGTCGCAGACGCTGACGTTCGACGCGTGCGACGTGCAGCTGCGCGGCGAGGCCGCGTTGGCGACCTGCCACGGATCCGCGCGATACGTGCCGAAAGTCGGCAGCCGCGAGCCGCGGGTCGAGCCGCGCACCTGGAGCTTCACGCTTCGCAAGACCGGACCAGACTGGAAGATCGAATCCGCTAGAGCAGAACGCTGAGGACCCCTGGACCGCTCATCCTTCGACAAGCCGAGGATGAGCGGTCGTGACGAGACGAACCTATCGTCCCACCGCGTAATCGACACCGACGAACGGAGTGAACCGCGTCGTCAGGCCGCCGCTCGTCACCGGCATGCTCACGTTGCCGGCGAGCACCCACGTATCCGACAGATTCCACTTGAAGCCGGGCACGACGGTGATCATGTTGAGACCCGCTGCATCGGGCACGAGGCGGATCGTCTCGACCTGCCGGAGCGTCGGATGCGCAGCCGTCACCGTCTCGATGTGGCCGGCGCCGTCGATCCATCGTCCCAGCACCTCGCCGATGACCGTCACGCGCGGAGTCGTCGCGGCGGCGATCGCCGCGCCGTAGCTCAGCTCGCGCGCGAGACCGCCGACACTGACGCCCGCGTTCACGTGCGTCGACAGCTTGCCGCTCTCGAGCGATCCGATGGCCGACAGCTTCATCGACGTCTGACCCGCGCCAAGGAGATCTTCCTGACGGCCGGTCGGCAGCCGCACGTCGACGGCCGTCGCGAGGCCGGCGCCGTCTTCGCTGTAGAGCGTGACCTTGGTGCGCGCGACGATGTCGGCGAAGCCAATCGAGCGGGCCGTGGCGGAGGCCTGCGTGAACGTTCGCCCTCGATACGTATTCGCGCGGGTGCCGTCGAGTGAGAGATCGACCATCGGCACGGCGAATCCGACTTCCAGACGATCGGTGACGCCGACGTTTCCATAGAGCGTCGCGATGCGGGCGTCGATGTTCAGCGTGAGGCGATCGACGTCGAACGGCGCGGCCTCGTCGACGAACTGATTCGCCGTCGTGACGAGCGATCCGTTGCGGAGGGTGCGGCCGTCGAGCGACTCGAAGCGCAGCTGCTGGAACGTCAGGCCAATCGACGCCTGATGGCGTCCCGCCGTCAGCGCGCGTTCGACGAAGAACGGGCCGAAGCTCTGGGTCGCGCGCTCCACCGTGCCGAGCTCCGGGTTGAGGCGGTACAGGAATCCGCTAGACGAGGTCGCCACGGGCAGCGTCGCCAGATTGGCGAGGATCGCGCGCGAAATCGTTTCGCTCGTGGCCTCCGCTGCCGTGCGATCGCGTTCGAAGTCGCCGGTCTGCACCGACTGGTTCGTCATGAGAAACGTCAGCGCGTCGGACACCGTTTGAGCCGATCCGCTCGATGCCAGCGCGACGAGCGTCAGCGTGACGCCAGCGAACCGCGCGAACCTTCCACTAATCATCGCCTTTCACCTTTTCCACGACGTCTGCGTGAATGACGCCGCTGCTGTCGGTCGGGCCGCTTCCGCTCACGGGCTGGCCGCCTTTCGCGACGTCATCGCACGAGAGATGTTTGAACTTCGTCGACTTGTCGGTCACGACTGTTCGTCCCGAGACCGTGAACGTGAGGTTCGGACATCGTCCGCTGACGCCGGTTGCGGAACCCGAGAAGTCGGCACGCGGACCGGAGGGCTGCGGTGACGGGGCCGGCGCCGGCGCAGGAGCTGGTGTCGGCGTCGGGCCTGGCGCGGGTGTCGGCGTCGGGCCTGGCGCGGGTGTCGGTGTCGGGCCTGGCGCGGGTGTCGGTGTCGGAGTTGGATTTGGCGTTGGTGCCGGCGCCGGCGTCGGCGTGGGTGCAGGTGTCGGCGGAGGCGGCGCAGGCGCACCGTCCTGAGCGACTGTGTAGTTCTGTCCCGCGACGTTCACTTGACCGACACGCGATCCGGCGTTGTTCACGGCCACGGTCAGCCCGACGGTTCCGCTCGAATTTCCACTCTGTCCCGATGACACCACGATCCAGTTGTTCGCGCTCGTCGCGGTCCAGTTGCAACCGCTGAGCGTCGAAAGCTCCACGGAAAGTTTGCCGCCGCCCGAGCCGATCGCATCCCTCGAACGGCTGAGCGTGAACCGGCACGGCGCCG
Organism: Acidobacteriota bacterium; assembly: GCA_003222395.1. GTDB lineage: Bacteria > Acidobacteriota > Vicinamibacteria > Vicinamibacterales > CAVVIG01 > Gp6-AA45. The sequence continues at coordinate 118,980 of QHWB01000031.1, read as the reverse complement.
CGGCTTGACTCAACTGCACGCTTTCTGAACCGACCGCGATCACGCCCGATCGAGCCGACGGAACAGGATTCGGCGCGACGGTGTACGCGATCGACGCGCCGCCCTGACCCTGAGCGTTGCCGTTGATCGCAATCCAACTCGCGTTCGTGTCGATCGACCAGGTGCAATCGCGTGCCGCGGCAATGGTGACGGTGCCGCTGCCGCCGCCGGCGCCAAATGACGAGGGCGCATTGCTGACGCCGATCTGGCATTTGTCTGATGAAGGCGACGTGACCGACGTTTGAGTGGAGGTGCAGGCGGCCGCGAGGCATGCCGCCGCCAGCGCAGCCAGCAGCTTTCCACCACGCATCAGGTTCACGTGACGCCCCCAATGCACGGCGCTCGCCAACGCGAACGGAAAAGTTTTTCCTCGCGCCGGCGCCGTCAGACGGCCGTGTGGCGTCCGTGCGATCGATCTGCGCGTCGTGGCGCGCTACATGGCGGGCGACGAAATCGGCGAATTCGAACAGCGACATCGTGCCGTAAAGCAGCGTCACCGTTTATCCGCTGCCGCTCGGGCGACAGCGACGCGATGGCCTTCGTCAGCTGTTGTCCGCTTGCGCGCAGGCGCTCCAGCGCCGTGTCGCGGCCGACGATGGACGGCGGCTCGAGCTGCACGATCGTTTTGATGCGCGAGGAAATCGTCGCCGGATCGAACGACTCTCTGAAGCCGGCGGGCGCGGGTCGCGCGTGCGGCGCCGACCCGAGCTGACGACTCTGTGGTGGAGAGCTTGATTATGGGGCGTGGTCGAGTAACATGAAGAGAATGAACAGGTTGTTTCCCGTGCTGGGCGTCATCGTCCTCACGGCCGCGTGCAGCGGCGACGTGGCATCGACGCCCGTCCCGACGCAGCCGGGGTCGTTCGCTCCACCGACAGTTGTCGAGACGTTTACCGGCACGGTTTCCATTCTCGGCACCGATTCGCATCCGTTCAACGTACCCGTCCCCGGCGAGGTTGACGTCACGCTGACCAGGATCGAGCCGGCGACCGACACGTCGGCGCCGCCCGCCGCCGGTACGGCGCTCACGCTCGCGATCGGATTGCCTTCGCAGACGGTGCTTGGCAGCTGCGCCACGGTGCAGAGCGTCTCCGCCACGCCGAGCTCGACGCCGCAGATCAAAGGTCACGCGCTCGCGAGCGCGTTCTGCGTGAGCGTCACCGATCCCGGCAACCTCACCGATTCGATCTCCTACACCGTGACCGTCGCCCACCCGTAGTTCGTCGCGCTCTTCGGGCTCTTCGTGCTGGCCTTTCGGCTTGGCGAGTTTCGCGGTCCGGGCGCTGAGGCGCTCTGATATACAATGCCCGTTTCCGAACCGTGGAATATCGAATCACACAGTACGACCTCGAACAGGGTGCGCTCGAGATTCAGTACATCGAGGAATATTTCGGCGAATTCCCGCGGAAGAAGACCGCGGTCGAGATCATCCGCCGCCTCAAGGGGCGCGCGCACCTCATCCTGCTCGCGACGGCGCCGCTGCCCGACGATCCCGGCAGCATCGTGCCCGTATCCTTCAAGGTGGCGCACGAGATCAAGATCCCCGAAACCGAGCCGAAGCTGATCGATCTCATGCACAGGCTGCAGGGCTTCGTGCAGTTCGACGGCCGGCGCGTCCTCTATACGTGGATCGGCGGCACCCGCCGCGACTGGCGCGGGCAGGGATTTTTTCGAGCCCTGACCGAGCAGCAGGAGCACTGGGCGATGGCGCAGGGCTTCGACGAGATCGTCGTCAAGACCAAGAACAGGTTCTACGAGATGCGCGGCACGCTCGATCATCTGCGGTTCGAGGTGGTGAAGTACGAGCGCAACGCTTCGGACAACGCCGAGTCGAAGGTCTATTTGAGCAAGAAGCTGCTGCCCGAGACCATTCACACGCACCGCAGCGCCCGCACGGTCGTCGAAGTCAAGGACTGACAACCGTTCGCGCCGCCCGCGCATCTAACCGGCGGTGATCGACACCATCCGCCAGAACATTCGGTACGCGCTGCGTCTCTGGACGCGCCGGCCGGCGTTCGCCGCCGTCGCCATCCTCACGCTCGCGCTCGGCATCGGCGTCTTCATGCCCGTGGGCCTCTTCCCGGTGCCGGGAGGGTTGCCGAACGCGGGCCCGTGATGCTGGGTGTCGCGCGTCTGAAGTCCGACGTGGCGATTGCCTCCGCGAACGCGAGCCTCGACATAGTGTCGCGCCGGCTTCAGGCGGCCGACCCGAAGGTAGAGGCCGGTCGATCGATAGAGGCGCTGCTCGCGCACGACGATCTCGTCGGCGACTCGCGCCAGCCGCTGCTGCTGCTCCTCGCATGCGTCGCCGCGGTGCTCCTCATCGCCTGCGTGAACGTCAGCAATCTGCTGCTCGCCGGCGCCGTCGATCGTCAGAGCGAGATCGCCGTGCGATCGGCGCTCGGCCCACGCGGCGCACGGTGATTGGCCAGATGCTCACCGAAGTGCTGCTGCTGTCGATTGCCGCCGCGTTGCTCGGTTTGCTGCTCGGACGCTGGCTGCTCGGAACGCTCGCGTGGCTCCAGCCGCGTCCGGTGCCGATCCCGCCCGACGTGCCGCTCGACGCCACGGTGCTGCTGTTCACGACGTTTGCCGGCGTGATGGTCGCGCTCGTCTGCGGCGTCGCGCCGGCGGCAACTGGGGCGACACGCCGTTCACGATCGACGGCCGGCCGGTTGCCGCCGGCGCGGAGCCGAGGGCGGGTCAGGACATCGTGACGCCGGACTACTTCCGCACGATGAAGATTCCGCTGCTGCAGGGACGCGATTTCGCCGACCGCGACGATCTGCAGTCGCCGCCGGTCGCCGTCATCAATCAGACGTTCGCGCGGACGATGTGGCCCGGCGAGGATCCGATCGGCAAACGAATCAGGGTGCCCGACTTCAAGATTAGCGTCGCGATCGTCGGGGTCGTCGGCGACGTGAAGCATCGATTCGCAGGACCTCGGCGATCGTGAGCCGCTCGGCGCGATGCGCGAAGCGGCGGAGCGGATGCGGACGCTCGCGGCGGCGTGGTCGCCGGCCGAGTTCGAGCGCAGCTACGCGCCGGGGAAATGGTCCGCGCGTCAGATCTTCATCCACCTCGCGCAGACCGAGCTCGCGTTCGGCAACCGCGCGCGCATGGCGATCGCGACGCCGAATTACACCGCGCAGCCATTCGATCAGGACAAGTGGATGGCGAAGGAGTCGTCGACCGGCGGTCGCGAGGCGTTCGAGGCGCTCGTAGCGGCGAACGCCTTCAACCGCGCGTTCTTCAAGTCGCTTTCACCGGCCGATCGCGCGGCGCCGTTCTCGCACCCCGAATTCGGCGCGCTGACGGTCGATTGGCTGGTGCACCAGATGGCGGGTCATCTCATCCACCATCTGGTGCAGCTCGAACAGATCGCTCGGACGTAGATCCGTCAGAATACGAACTTCACGCCGAATCGCGCCTGCATCGGCGCCTGCCAGCCATTGGACTGTAGGAAGCGCGGATCGGCCACGAGCGCCCCGCTCGCCTGCGAAGCCGCAATGACGCTGGCGAAGTTCACGCGGCCGGCGTAGAAGTCCGGTTCGCTGAAGTTGATGCCTGCGCCATTGTTGTACGTCACGAACGTGTTCACTGACGCGCGCTGGTTGAACAGGTTGAGCACCGTCGCGTTGAGCTGCACGCGCCGGTTCCCGCCGATCTTGAATTCATGCTGGACGTAAAAGTCGGTCTGCGTCAGCACGTCCGTGCGGCCATCGCTGCTTCGACCCAGATACTGGACCGGGAAGTTGTTAGGCGGAATCACGCTGATCTCGCGCGTGATCGGGATGCCGGTCGCCATGTACTCGTTGAACCCGACCGATGTCCCGAAGGGGAGCTGATAAATCAGTTGCACCTTGCCCTGATTCATGCGGTCGGTGGGCAGCTGACCGTAGCTGGCCGTGCCGTCCTGCTTGAACATGATGAGCGGGTAGTCGAACAGTCGGCCGACGTTCGGGCTGCTGCGGCCGTTCTCGTCCGACTCGGAGAGCCCCGGATAGTTGCCGTAATCGCGGCTCAGAAGGTAGCTGGCGCGGAAGAACCAGTTGTTGGCGTACCGTTTGTCGAACGCGAATTCGACGCCGTTGTACTGCCGCCTCGGTTTCGGCAGGTTCACCGCCGGACAGCAGAACGCCAGCGAGGTCAAACCCTCGCCCGGGTTGGCGATGATGTAGATCTCGTTCTGCTGCGCGTCGATAGAGCCGGTGTCCTCGATCCCGCGATCGAGGTGCTTGTGGACATAGCGCACGCTGACCGCCATCGTGGGGTTCAACTCGTGCTCCAGTCCGAACACGGCCTCCTGCGAGCGCATCGGTTTCAGATCCGGCTCGATGTCCTCGCCGGGCGTGGTCGACGGATGGCGGAAGTCAATTGGTCCGCGGAACAGCCGGCCGGAGCACGCCGGCGGACAGCCCGATCCGGCATCGAGCGTCGCCCAGTCGGGCGTGTCGAGCGTGTAGTAGTACTCGAGCCACTTCTCGCCGCCGAATGATCCGCGGGGCAGCTCCATCTTGAAGATGTCATAGAACAGGCCCCACGAGCCGTACGCCTTCCAGCGGCCGTCGCCGTTGACGTCGTACGCGAAGCCGACGCGCGGCCCGAGCTTGTTTCTGAATTCGAACTGGATGGGGCTGGCGGGCACGCCGGCCTCCGTCGAGTACGCGGGGACCCGTTCGCGCTCGGTGCGAATACCAGCGTTGATCGTGAACTTGTTCGACACCGTCCATGCATCCTGCGCGAACAAGCCGACCAGGTTGGTGGCGACGTTGCCCTGCGTGATGAAGCCCTGGTTCGGCAGGACGGCGTTGCTGCGCACCGAGTAGTACCCGAACGGCCCGCGCTGGCCGCCGAGGCTCTGGCCCCACCGGATCGTCACGCGATGTCCGAGTTCGCCGCTCAGGACGTCGTTGGCGCGTCGGTCGAGCTGCACGCCGAATTTCAGCTGGTGATCGCCGGCCGCGTGGCCGAACCACGTGCCGTCTGCCTGGAAGTACGATCGCGTCAGCTTGTCGTGATCGACCGCGTTGTTAGAAATGACGCTCGAGAACCCGCTGGGATGCTGCAGGGTTGCCGGTACGGCGACGCCATTGGTCCCGACGAAGTTGACGTTGCTTGTCGCCGGCCATGTGTAGCGCGACACGTTCGGCACGTTCGAGTCGCGCTGATCGTTGAGGAAGTAGCCGCCGCGCAGGCCGACGAAAAATTTCGGGCTCACCGTGTAGTCGGCAGTCGCCGACAGCAGCCAGTTCGGGAACGCCTGGGTCTTGCCGTAGTTGGTGCCTACCGCGTCCGAGCCGTCGAGCGAGGGCAGCACGCCCGTGACCTTGCTCCAGCTGTTGTCGTACGCGATGCGCGTCCGGAGCTTGTCGCCGATCTGCGCCGTCTGCGTCGCGGTAAGGTACTGGACCTGACGCTTCTGATTGACGGTAATCGTCTGGTGGTTTGCTTCCAGCGTCACGGTGCGATCGATGTTCGTCATTGCCGGCTGATAGCCAACCCAAAACCACGCGCGATCTTTGGCGATCGGTCCGCCGACGTTCGCCGCCGGCTCGAAACGGTTCCACGTGTCCTGCGGGTACGTGACGTATTCGGCGAGGTCGGTGTTGACCGGATTCAGGCGCAGCGTCGGGATACCGGTTGCCTGCGTCCCGCCGGCGTCCGCGCCGGGGAGCGGCACCGATGACGCGACGTTCTGGCCCTTGGAAATCGAATTACCCTGCCAATAAGTGAGCACGCTCCCCGAGAACCTATTCGTACCGCTCTTCGTGATCACGTTGATCACACCGCCGGTCGATCCGCCGTACTCGGCGGTGTAGCCGCTCGATTTCACCTGAACTTCTTCGACGAAGTCCGCAATGAGGTTCTTTCCCGACCTCCCGCTCACGAGGTCGGTCGTCTCCATGCCGTCGACGATGTAGCGGTTCTCGGCCGCGCTGGAGCCGTCGATCATCACCCCGCCGGATTTCGCTTCGTAATTCGCGCCGGGCGCCTGCGTCACCAGCGTCGTGAAGTCGCGGCCATGCGGCAGCAACTCGACCTGCTCCGCGCGGATATCGGTGGCGCGCGTGCTCTGCTTGACATCGATCACCGGCGAGGTCGCCGTCACCTGCACGCTCTCCGTGACACCGCCTACTGGCAGCGCGAAGTCGAGCGTCTTCACCTGGCCGAGCGCGACCAGGACATCGGGGATCGTCACCGGTCTGAACCCGCCGAGCGACGCCTTGACGTCGTACACACCGGCCTGAACCGACGGAAACCTGAATTTTCCGGTGGCATCGCACACCGTCGAGAGCGTCGCGCCGGTGGCAGCATTTCTTGCCTCCACCGTCGCACCGGGCAGCACCGCGCCGCTCGCGTCCTTCACGACGCCGTCGATGCTCCCGCGTTGCTCCTGCGCCGCTGTGGCCGACGCGCAGAGCAGGACGCCGAGCAGAACCACCAGTCGGTCTACGCGCATGTCGTCCTCCTGAACGTGTTGCAAACGTCGGCGGGGATGATACGCGGTCCCGGAAGCGGACAACGATCGAACTTGAAAAAAAAGAATGACGCGGACGGGCTGGAAGAGCGGACAAGCATGAGAACCGGAGCGGCAGGAGGGGCAGGAAAGGCAGGAGGGCAGGAAGGGCAGGAAGGGCAGGAGGGGCAGGATGGGCAGGATGGGCAGTACAGCGCGAACGAAAAAGGGCGGGAGTTTTGGCTCCCGCCCTTCCTGCCTATCCCGCCTATCCAGCCCTTAGAACGTGAATCGCAGTCCGAGTTGTCCCACGCGCTGCTCCGGCCGACGGAAGTCGCCGGAGAACGTGGTTGGCTGAAGCAGAGTCGGATCCTGCGTTCCGGATGTGGTCACGGTCGTAAGGAACGTGCCCGGGTTCACTGTGTTGAAAAGATTGAAGACTTCGCCGATCGCTTCGACGTTCGCGCGGCCGGCGAGGTGGAACACCTTCGTCACCCGGACGTTCAGCTGCTGCTGCATGTAGCCGCGGCCGCAGTTCACCGTGTCGCACGTGCCGATGTCCTTGATCGTCGTCTTGCCGGTCGCTGCGTCGAACGAATCGACCGCGAACGCGCGCGCGGGAAGATCGGTGCGCTCGCCGTCGAGATTCAGGTCGCGGCCGTCAATGATCGCGACCGGCAACGCCGTCCGGAACAGATAGAACGGTGCGACACGGAACCCGCCCTTGATCTCGAACACGGCGCTCAGGCTGATGCGGTGCCGTGCATCGGTGTCCGTCGTCGGCCCGTTCTGGACCGGATTGTCGAACGGATTGTTGGGATCGACGATGTTTGTGGCGTTCAATTGATCGACCGCCGAGCCAATCGTGCTCTTCGCCCGCGCCAGCGTGTAGGACGCCGTGAAGTCGACGCCTTTCGACAGCCGGCGGCGCGCGCTGAAAATCAGCGCATCGTAGGTGCTCTTCCCATTGCTGATCGCGGGACGGTTGCTCGCAGCGTTCGGGTTGAGCGGCGTGCCGATCGCCGCCGAGACGCGTCGCGGGTTCGACAGGCTGCCCGGCGTCCGCTGGTTCAGACGCTGGCGGACGTTGAGATCGCGTCCGAGCGAATCGACGAAGTCGATGCTGATCACCGTGTCCGCTGCCAGCTCGTGCGACCAGCCGGCATTGGTCTGCATCTGATACGGCATCTGCAGCAGCGGGTCGACCCACTGGCCGAAGAGCGGCGTCGTGACGCTCGTCACCTGGTTCTGCGCCGCGATGTTGTTCAGCGGCTGTCCCACGCGAAAGAAGGTGCCATCGGGATTTCGAATGCCCGTGGGGTTGTCGACGTTGAAGGTGTTGCCGAATCCGTGTCCGCTCGCGTCGGCTGCCGCGAAGAGCACGTTGGAATTCGTGTACCCGAAGTCGGTGTAGACGCCCCACCCGCCGCGGACGACGTCCTTGCCGTCGCCCTTCGTATCGAGCACGGCGCCGATGCGCGGCTGGAAGTTGTTCTTGTCGTTGCGTGGCGTCTCCGCGAAGTCATTCAGCACTTCAGCGACGGGCGCCGGCAGCACATTGAACTTCCCGGCCTTTGCTGCGTTGACGACGAGCACATAGTTCGGATTCAGCGACTGATCGAACTGCAATCCGTCGACGATGTCGTACCTGAGGCCGAGATTGACGGTCAGGCGATCTGATGCCCGCCAGTCGTCCTGCACGTAGCCCGCGAACTGCTTCGTCGGGATATTGGCGGACGAGTCGCCGTCGCTGATCGTCACCGTGCGAATCGGCCCGGCCAGATCGTTGGTCAGGTGTGTGTAGAACACGGCGCCCTTGCCGGTATTGAACGTGATGAACAGCTTGGGCTCGTTGATGAAGTTCGCGCCGACCTTGATGTCGTGGCCGAGGCCGCCGCGGCCCGTGACGTGCCACGAGAAATCGTCGCGGAACTGGTATTTGTGCTGCTGCGTCGTCTGCGGCGTGTTGCCGTTGGCGCCGATCGTCACGTTGTTCGGGAAGCTCTCGTTCGGCGCGGAGCTGCGCGACGAGATGAAGTTCGAGAAGTCGGCGTACTGGAAGATGAACTCGTTGAGCTTCGCCCCGCCCATCACCCAGTTGTGATTCAGGTTGATCGAGTTGAACTTGTTCGTGCTGTCGCCCCAGTTGTCGGAGGTGTTGAACCGCGCCGCGCCGTACGGCTGCGAGTTGTTGTTGTATCCGTAGCGCACCGACAAGTACTGCGCCGGGTTGAGGTTTGCGGTCACCTTCGCGGTCACGAGGTTCTCGCGATACGGAACGGCGAACACGCCGTTCTTGTCGGGGAAGAGACCCGCCGTATCGACGACCTGCGTCGTGTCCTGCTGCGTCCGCTCGACCGCGCCGAAGAAGTGCGCCCTGTCCTTTGCGATCGGGCCGCCGAAGCTGCCGCCGAACTGGTTGCGGCGGTAGTCCTGCTTGCCCGAGTTCGCCAGGACCTCGCTCTCCGACTCAGCGTTCATCGACTTGTCGCGGAAAAACTCGAAGACGCTCCCCGATGGCGTGTTCGTGCCGCTCTTGGTAACGACGTTCATCACGCCGCCGTTGCTACGGCCGTATTCCGCCTTGAAGCGCTGCGTCTGGAAGTTGAACTCCTGAATCGCCTCGAGCGGGTAGAGCTGCAGCAGGCCTCCCACGGTGTCGTCGTTGTTGTCGCCGCCGTCGATCTGATAGTTGACGTTGCGGCCGTTGCCGCCATTGATCTGCGGCGAGTACTGGGTGCTCTTGGTCGGGTCGGTGTGGAAGCCGAGGCCGACGCCGGGTACCGTCGCCGCGAGGTTCGCGAACTGGCGGCCGTTCAGCGGCAGCGTCTCGATGCGCTTCGGATCGACGATGGCGCCGACCGACGAGGCGGTGATCTCGATCAGCGGCGACGCACCGGTGACGTTCACCGTCTCAGCGACCGCCGCGACCCTCAGCGCGAAGTCGACCGTCTGCGTCTGACCGACGTTGACGTCAATGGCCTTCCTCGACACCGACGCGAAGCCCTGGAGCTCCGCCGTGACGTCGTAGATTCCGACGGGCAGCGCGTTCAGGCGGTAGATGCCTTCGGCGTCGCTGACTTCCGTGCGCGTGAAGCCGGTCGCCGCGCTCCGCGCGGTGACGGTCACGCCCGGAACGGCGCGCCCTGCGGATCGAGGACACGTCCCGTGATGTTGCCCGACGTCTGCTGTGCGTACGCGGAGATTCCGCCGAGCAGCACCGCGAGCGCTGCCCCGAATACATGCCTTGTCATCCAAGCCCTCCAACAAATTGTCGAGTCGAGTCGCCGTTTGAAATCGAACGCTGTGCTGATCGAGACGCTGTCAGCAATCGCCACGCCAGAGCTTATTGATTCGTTGACCTGACTGAAACCTCCTTTTTTCGGCGTATTTTGCGGCGGACATCCGCGGTGCCGTCGTGCGAAGCATCGCGCAATCTCCGGAATGTCGGGGATTGTAATCCAGGAAATCGGATGCGAGCACTACTGAACAGCGCGCAGCAGCCGCTCGACTTCGGCACGCTGCGGGGCGGTCGGCGGCAGACGCGCGAGGAGCTCGCGCGCCGTGGACGCGGCCTCGGCGCGGCGGCCCGCTTTCGCGAATGCGATCGCGAGATTGAACCGGGCCTCGAGCAGCCCGGGATCCGCGGATACCGCGCGCTTCAGCGATTCGATCGCGCCGCCGATATCACCCTTCGCCGCCTGCAGGATGCCGACGTTCGCGGTGATCACCGGATTGTCCGGCTCGCGGCGCTTCGCTTCGTTCAGCACGCGCTCCGCGCCGGCGAGATCGTTGGCGCGGCCGAGGCACGTGGCCAGACCGAGGTGCGCATCCGCGGTCGGCAGCCCGCCGTCGATCGCCCATTTGAATTCCTGCTCGGCGTGCGCGCAGTCGCCCTGCTGCAGGCGCGCGTATCCGAGGCGCAGGTGCGCCTGGCTGTTACTCGGATCGGCTCGCACGATTTCTTCGAGGGCCGACACCAGCGCCGCGCCCGTGAGCTCGCCGGACGTGACCTGCGCGATCCGCGCGGCCACCTCACGGCGATCCTTCGGATCGATGCGCGTGTCGGTATCGTGGCGTGGACCGTTCGCGTACCCGAGCGCGCGCAATCGCTCGAGCCCGCTCGCGTCGATCGTCCGCGACAGCGGCAGGCTCGGCGGCGAGTAGCGCGATACGCGCGTGTCGAGCTGACGGACGACCGTCGCCTGGGCCGTCGACAGGTCGACGCGCTCCCCGGCGTCCTTGACGATGTCGTACAGCTCCGCGCGCGGCGCCGCGATGAACTTCCAGTTCCCGGACCGGATCGACCGCAGCGGCGCCCAGCCGAACTCGACGAGCGGCGCGAACGACTCGGCGTACAGCTCGCGAGCCGGCAGCGCGCCGCCCAACAGCGCTGCCGAGACGTCGATGCCGTCGACGTCGGCGATCGTCGTGCCGAGTCGGCGCGCCACCGTCGGCGCGACGTCGGCCAGCGTCACGTTCTCTGCCGACCGCACGGCTGCGCTGACACCGGGACCGTTCATCACGAGCGGCACCCGCAGCGTTGTGTCGTAGACGAAGATGCTGTGCGCGTACTCGTCATGTTCGCCGAATGCTTCGCCGTGGTCGCCGGCGACGACGATCAACGTGTCGTCGCGGAGCGATCCGAGCACGTTGATTAGTCGGCCGACCTCGCGGTCTGCCGTCGCGATCTCATCGTCGTATCGATCCATCGTCGACCGTCCCGACGCCGGATCGCCGTACGGCGCATGCGGCTCGAAGAGGTGGATCCACAGAAAAAATCTTTGGGGGCTGGGGGCTGGTTGCTGAGGGCTGGGTGCTGGGGGCTGGGTGCTGGCTGCTGGTGCTACGCCGAGCCAGGCGATGGCTTCGTCGACGACCTGCGATCCCGGGCGCTCGTTCATCAGACGGCCGTCGGATCCGCGCGGCATCCGGTCGCTGTAGACGTCGAAGCCGCGGTTCAGCCCGAACTGATGATCGAGCGGAAACGCGGCGACGAACGCGGCCGTCCTGAACCCGGCGGCGTGAAGCGTCGTCGCGAGCGTCGGCACGGAACCGGACACGTGAAGGCCGTTGTCGCGCGCTCCGTGTCCGGGCGGGTAGCGGCCCGTGAGCAGCGTCGCGTGCGAGGTGAGCGTGATCGGTGCGGCGGCGTACGCGCGCTCGAAGAGCGCGCCGCCGCGCGCGAGCGCGTCGACGGTCGGCGTCCGCGCGCGCGCGTAGCCGTACGCGCCGACGTGATCGGCGCGCAGCGTGTCGATGGTGATGAGCAGCAGATTCTCTGCGCGCGCGGTCGGAGGCTGACGCGCGGCTCGCGTGCACGACGTGACGAGCAGAGCCGAAAGGGCAAGGGGCAAAGCCGAAAGGGCAAGGGGCAAAGCCGAAAGGGCAAAGGGCAAAGCCGAAAGGGCAAAGGGCAAAGGGCAAAGGGCAACGAACGCGTGTGCCCTCTGCCCTTTGCCCTTTGCCCTTTCATGGTTCACTAGCGTGCTCCGAGCGACGCGAGCAGCGCCGCGGCGGCCCGACGTTCGCGAGCGAACCGTACGGGCGCGTGCAACACGTCTCGATACACCGACGCGGCACGATCGATTTGTCCCGACTGCTGGAGGGCGATGCCGAGGTTGAGCCGAGCCTCGACGAAATCGGGCGCCGCAGCGACGGCGCGCTCCAGCCACGGGACCGCTTCGGCGGGCCGCCGCGACTCGACGAGCAGGACGCCGAGACCATTGGCCGCATCGCTGCCGCGCGCGTCCAGGTCGAGCGCGCGCCTGTACGCCTGCTCTGCGGCCGCGACGTCGCGGACCTCGCGTCTCGCGTTGCCGAGGTTCGTCCAGTAGCTCGAATTGGTTGGATCGAGCGCAGTGGCGCGTTCGAACTCGCGCACCGCGTCGGCGGGCCGGTGTTGATCGATCGCGACGAGGCCGGCGCCGTTGTGCGCGATCGGGCTCGCCGGCGCAATGGCGATGGCCGCCTCGTCTGCCCGGCGTGCTTCGTCAAGATCGCCAGCTTCGCGCGCCGTCACGGCAAGGTCGTGGAGCAGCGTGGCATCGGTCGGCCATCGGCGCGCGGCATCCCGGTAGGCGGCCAGCGCCGCTTTGATCTGCCCGGTATCTTTCAAGGCACGCGCATAGGTCGTCTGAAACACAGGACCGTCGCGGTTCTCGGAGGCGAGCCTGGACAGGATCGGCACAGCTGCGGCAGGACGATCCTCCAACAGCGAAAGCGCCTCCTCGAACTGGTTCCACCGTTCGATTGTGCGTGCCGGATTCGTCGCATTCGAGCCGACCGCAGGCTGCAGGGAGCTCGCAACGTAGCCGAGCGCTCGCAACCTCTCCTGGGTATCAGGCGCAGCGGTCGGCTTCGAGGCTTTGCCGCTCGCATGAATCGCGTCGATGCGCGCCGCCATTGCGGCGGCTGTCGCGGTTTGCGCCGGTGCGGCGTCGTGCTCTTCGTGTGGATCGTTGCGAAGGTCGTACAGCTCCGTTGCCCCTGAAGAGCGGATGGCCATCCAACGGCCATCAGTGAGCCCCCGCAGCGGGCTCCATCCTGCCACGCGCGGATACTCCGTTTCCGCGTAGATGTCAGCCACGCTGGTTCCCGGCGCGAGAAGATTCCGTCCCTTCATCTCGCCCGGCACGTCGACCGCGGCCGCTCGAAGAATCGTCGGCGCGATGTCGACGAGGCTGACCACCTCGTCGCGCGTTCCGGCGGCGAAACCACCGCGGCCGGTCAATCCGGGCCGGCCGGTCAATCCGGGCCGGCCGGTCAATCCGGGGCGGCCGGTCAATCCGGGGCGGCCGGTCAATCCGGCCGGTAAAGAGATGACCAGCGGCACACGCAGCGTCGAGTCGTAGAGCAGCATGCCGTGCGTCCGCTCGCCGTGGTCGCCGAGTCCTTCGCCGTGATCGCCGGCGACGACGATCATCGTCTCGTTTGTCAGACCGCGATCGTTCAGCCAGGTGAACACGCGCGAGATCTGCGAATCGGCGTACGCGATTTCGCCGTCGTACGCGCTCTTCGCACGTGCGCGGAATTCGGCCGGCGGGTTGTAGGGGGCGTGCGGATCGTAGAGATGGATCCATATGAAGAACGGAGCTCGTTGCTGGTTGCTGGTTGCCGGGGATTGCTCGAGCCAGGCGAGGGCGGCGTCGATCACGGCGGATGCGGGCCGTTCCGCTTCGAGACGCTCGGTCGCCCGCGGATCGCGCGGGATGCGATCGTCGTAGGTATCGAAGCCCTCGGCGAGGCCGTAGCGGCGATCGAGCACGAACGCGCCGACGAATGCAGCGGTGCGGTATCGCGCTGCTTTCAATAGTCGCGCGAGCGTCGGATGCGCGGCGCTCAGCGCATCGAGACCGTTCTCGCGAACACCGTGAGCCGTCGGGAGCAGACCGGTGAGGATCGTCGTATGCGACGGCAGCGTGAGCGGCACCGCAGTACGCGCGTTCGTGAACCGGACGCCCGAGCCCGCGAGACGATCGAGCGCCGGCGTGACGCCGGCGCCGAGGCGATCGGCGCGGAACGTATCGATCGTCACGAGCAGGACATTGGGGTGCGGCGCCGCGCGCTCGACAGCGGATCTGCCGCATGCCGCAGCGACCGCTGCGGCGATCGTCAGCAGAGCCGCACCGGCTTTCATTCGGTCGATTGTCACGTTTGATTCGACAGCTTACTTCTTCAACGTCTCCCTCAACGCCTCGAACAACACCTGCGCGGCTTCGGTGACCGCGTCCAGTGGAACCCGCTCGGCGTCGCCGTGCATCGACGCGACGGCTTCCGCGGAGACGATGGCCGGGAAGATGCCATAGCTCTTCACGCCTTTCGGGCGGAACGCGTTCGAGTCGGTGCCGTACGGGATGAGGATCGGCGAGACGAGGGCGTCGCGGTGACGGCTCTTGATGGCGGCTTCGAGGTTGCGGTAGAGCGGCGTGTCGTGAGGAGTCACGATCGGGTCGTCGGACTCGTTGATCAGTTCGAGCTTCAGCGACGGGTCGCCGAGCCGGCGGCGCACCTCCTCCATCCATTGATCTTTGGTCGTGCCCGGCAGCACACGGCAGTCGAGGCCCGCTTCGGCGACCGAGGGGATGACGTTGATCTTCGGCGGTTCGCCGACGCCGGATCGGAACCAGGTGAGCGCGATCGTCGATCGCTGAATGGCGTTGGTGAACTTGTTCTGCGCGAAGGTGCCGATGTTCGCCCGCATGACGTCGACGATGGACGGGCCGCTCGGCTGAAAGCCTCGCGCTACAGGTGTCTGGTTCGGTCGTAGCGCAGGTATCTGGTTCGGTTGTAGCGCAGGTATCTGGTTCGGTCGTAGCGCAGGTGTCTGGTTCGGTCGTCGCGCAGGTGTCTGGTTCGGTCGTCGCGCAGGTGTCTGGTTCGGTCGTAGCGCGAGCCTTTCAGGCGAGCGATCCTCCAGCAACCTCGCGAGCGCCTTCACGAGGCGATCGTTCGGATTCTGATCGTTCGGCTGGCTGCCGTGGCCGGCGATCCCTTCCGCGCGCACCTTCAGCCAGACGATTTTCTTTTCAGCGACGGAAATTCCGTACACGAGCTTGCCGGGCGCGAACAGATCGGGGCTGCCGACGCCGCCTTCGTCGATCACGTACTCGGGATCGAGCTCCGCGTAATGATTCGCGATCATCCAGCGCGCGCCCATCGCGCCGCCGACCTCTTCGTCCGGCTCGGCGAGCAGGATGACGTCGCGCGCCAGCGGAACGCCCTGACGCTTCAATTCGAGGAAGGCGAGGATGTGCGCCACGCCTTGTCCCTTCATGTCGAAAGCGCCGCGCGCCCACAGGTCATCGCTCATTCCGGGGGCCCCTAACCCCCGGACGCTCACTCCGGGGGCCCCTGCCCCCCGGACGCTCACTCCGGGGGTCCCTACCCCCCGGTCCGTCTTCTTTATCGTCGGCGCGAACGGATCCGTTCTCCACCGACCGCGATCCGCCGGCACGACGTCCATGTGGTGAAGGAGGACGATCGCCTTTCCCGCCGGCGGCGACACGGTCGCCTTCAGGCGCGCGTACACGATCGACTTGCCCGCAGCCGATTCGTACCTGGTGACCGGAATCCCCTCGCGTCGAAAGATCGCCGTGAGAAAGTCGGCCGTTTTCCGCGTGTCGCCGGGAGGATTCGACGTATCGATCGCGACGTACTGCTGCAGCAGGGTGGTGGCTTCATTGCTCTTCTGAGCGGACGCGAAGGAGACGGAGGACAGCACCGATAGAACAAACGGAATCATGCGTTTCATGGCGATTCGAACACTCCCGTATCCTTATTCTTGCTCACACGGTCCCACGGGAAGTAGCGGCCGTTCATCGCGACGTACACGCCGGGCGGAAGCACCTGAACGAACGAGAGCGCGCTGCCGAGATTGAACAGTCCGTCGGAGCTCCCGAACGCGTATGGGACCATCGCGCCGGTGAGGACGATCGTTTTCTCGGTCAGCAGCGGTGTGCAGGTCGCGAGCGCGTGTGCGGTCTCGACCATCGTGTCGGTGCCGTGAGTAATGAGGATGTGAGTCTCTCTGGCGCCGCGGCAGCGATCGACGATGCGCGCGCGGTCGGCGGCGGTCATGTCGAGGCTGTCGATCATCATCAGCGTCTCGATGGCGACGTCGACGCGGCTGCGCCCGAGCCGCAGCATCTCGGGCAGGTGCGTCCTGCCGAACGCCAGCGCTCCGGTCAGCTCCTTGTACTGCTTGTCGAAGGTTCCGCCGGTGACGAAGATGCGGATCACGGCTCGGCCGTTCGAAGCGATCCGGCGGCGGTCGGCAACGCAGCCCATGCGATCGCGGGAACGAGAGCCGAGAGCAACGAGCGACGAACCATGAACCCTCCAGCGTTGCCACTATAATAATCGCCGCATTTTTGCGACCTGTCGGGCAGGACAGGCGGGAGAGGCGGGAAGGGCAGGAGGTTGGCCGTTCTCCTGCTCCGGCCTATCCAGCCCCTCCTGCCCATCCAGCCGTGTTGATATGTCCCGAATGCTGAGACTCAAGAGCCGCATGGACGGCGTCCAGGCGCCGATCATTCCGGTCATCGGCGAGATGATCCGGCAGACGCCCGGCACGATCTCGCTCGGACAGGGCGTCGTGCATTACGGTCCGCCGAAGGAAGCGATCGAAGCGGCGGGAGAAGCGCTCAGCGATCCGGTGACGCACGAGTATCAGGACGGCGCGGGATCGCCGGCGCTCCTCGAGCGCCTGGCGGTCAAGCTGCGGCGCGAGAACGGCATCGACGTGTCGCGCGGGCGCCTCGTCATGGTCACCGCCGGCGCGAACATGGCGTTCGTGCACGTCGTGTTCGCGATCACGGAGCCGGGCGACGAGATCATCCTGCCGGTGCCGTTCTATTTCAATCACGACATGGCGATCGAGATGGCCGGCTGCAGGACCGTCCGCGTGCCGACCGACGACCGCTATCAGCTGCGGGTGGATGCGATTCGCCGCGCCGTCACGCCGCGCACGCGCGGCATCGTCACGGTCTCGCCGAACAATCCGAGTGGCGCCGTGTTCAGCGAATCGTCGTTGCGGGAAGTGAACGCGCTGTGCCGCGAGCGCGGTCTCTATCACATCGCCGACGAGGTGTACGAGTACTTCACGTACGGCGACGCGCGCCACTTTTCATCCGGCTCCATTCCCGGCGCCGAAACGCACACGATCGCCATGTACTCGCTGTCGAAGGCGTACGGCTTCGCCGGCTGGCGCATCGGCTACATGGTGTACCCCGACCATCTCGCCGACGCGATGATGAAGAGCCAGGACACGGTTCTGGTGTGCCCGACCGTCATCTCGCAGGTGGCCGCGATTGCCGCGCTCGACGTCGGCCGCGCGTATTGCCAGCCGTACGTGCGCGAGCTCGCCGAAATCCGCGACATCGTGCGGACCGAACTGTCGTCGCTGGCGCCGCTGGCCGAGGTGCCGGCGGCCGACGGCGCGTTCTACGTGCTGCTGAAGGTGAACACCGATCGAGCGCCGCTCGCGATGGTGGAGCGGCTGATCCGCGAGCACAAGGTCGCCGTCACGCCGGGTCCCGCGTTCGGCATGAGCGACGGCTGCTACTTCCGCGTGGCGTACGGCGCGCTGCACAAGGACACGGTCGCCGAAGGCATCGGACGTCTCGTGAAGGGCCTTCGGGCGATTCTCGGGTAAGTGAGAGGTCAGAGGAAAAGGAGAGCGGACATGGTTTCACGCGCGGTCGTTCGCGTCGCCGTCGCCACCCTCGCGTTCTCCCTCGTCGCGCTGATCGGTCACGCGCAAACCGTCGGCGCCAGCCTGCAGGGCGTCGTCGTCGACCCCACCGGCGCCGCGCTCGCCAACGCGGACGTCGTCGTCATCAACGTCGCGACCGGCGCCGTGTGGGAGCTGAAGACCGACGCCACGGGGCGCTACCGCGTGCCGGTGCTGCAGCCGGGCGAATACGAAATCCACGTGACGCAAACCGGATTCCAGACGGTCGCGCGCCGCGGCATTCAGCTCGCCGTCGGACAGGACGCCGTCATCGACGTGCGGATGGAGATCGGGACGATCGCGGAGGAGCTGACGGTGACCGGCGCCGCGCCGACGATCAACACGACGTCGGGCGCGCTCAGCGGACTCGTCGGCGACAAGGAGATCCGCGAGCTGCCGCTGAACGGCCGATCGTTCCAGCAGCTCGCGCTCCTGCAGACCGGCGTCACGCCCGCGCTCGCAGCCGGCAGCGACGTGGTCGGCGGCCGGACGCCGAAGATCTCGATCAACGGCGCCCGGCCCGAGCAGAACAGCTTCCTGCTCGACGGCACCGACATCAACAACGTTTACAACAAGACGCCCGGATCGTCGGCCGGCGTGCTGCTCGGCGTCGAGGCGGTGCTCGAGTTCCAGGTGCTGACCAACGCGTACTCCGCGGAGTTCGGGCGCTCGGCCGGCGGCGTGATCAACGCGGTGACGCGGGCGGGCACGAACGCGATCCGTGGATCGGGGTTCGAGTTCTACCGAAACTCCGCCCTCGACGCGAAGAACTTCTTCGATCCCGTGGACAAACCGATCCCCGATTTCTATCGCCATCAGTTCGGCGGCGTGCTCGGCGGACCGATCGCCAGAGACCACACGTTCTACTTCGGCGCATTCGAATCGCTGATCGAACGGCTCGGGGTGACCGGCGTGACGGCGGTGCCCGACGACAACGCGCGACAGGGCGTCCTGCCGGGCCGGACGGTGACGCTGCATCCCGCCGTGCCGTCGTACCTCGACACGCTGTTTCCGCGCGCGAACGGCCGATCGCTCGGCGGCGGCGCCGCCGAGTACCTCTTCTCGAACACGCAGCCGACCAACGAGTACTTCGCGCAGATGCGCATCGATCACCGGTTCAACGGCGGCGACACGCTCTTCGCGCGGTACACCTTCGACGACGGGAAAGTCGATCGCGTGCCGCCGAACAAGCCGCCCGTCTCGATCACGAAAGAACATTCGCGGAATCAGTATCTGACCGTCGAGCATCAGCACCTGTTCTCGCCGGCGGTGCTCAACACGTTCAAAGGCGGCATCAATCGTTCGGTGTCGCTGGCGGACAACGTACGGACCATCGACATCCCGCCGTCGCTGGCGTGGCTGCCCGGCGAGAAGTTCGGGT
Organism: Acidobacteriota bacterium; assembly: GCA_003222395.1. Classification (GTDB taxonomy): domain Bacteria; phylum Acidobacteriota; class Vicinamibacteria; order Vicinamibacterales; family CAVVIG01; genus Gp6-AA45. Next base: position 99,867 of record QHWB01000031.1, on the reverse strand, counting down.
ACTTCACGATCACCGGTGTCGTCACCGAAATGGGCGGCGACTTCCGTCTGCCGCGCAACGATTACCTGACGAACTGGCAGCTCGGCGACACGCTGTTCTGGACGCGCGGCGCGCACGCGGCGAAATTCGGCTTCCAGAGCCAGCTGATTCAGTTCCATCAGAACACGACGAGCCAGCAGGGCGGCATCGTGACGTTTCCGAACCTGGCGGCGTTCCTCCAGGGGCAGCCGAGCAACGTCGACTTCGCGGTACCCGGATTGATCGATCCGATCCGCGACTACAAGCAATGGCTGTTCGGATTCTTCGCGCAGGACGACGTCCGCATGCAGTCGAACGTGTCGCTGAACCTCGGGCTGCGGTACGAGTTCATCACGACGCCGACCGAGGTGAACGGCAAGATCTCGAACCTGCGCAGCATCACCGACGCCGCGCTGACGGTCGGGGAGCCGTGGCATTCGAATCCTTCGCTGAAGAACGTCGCGCCGCGGCTCGGCATCGCGTGGGACCCCGGCGGCAAGGGCACGACGTCGGTGCGCGCCGGGTTCGGCCTCTTCTACGACGAGATCCTGCCCAAGTACTATTTCTTCTCCGGCAGTCTCAATCCGCCGTTCACGACGCGCACGACGATCGTCAACCCGCCATTCCCGAACGTGATGGCGAACTTCGATCCGAAGGCGCCGATCCGCGCCCAGCTGCAGACGGTGAATTACGACCTGCAGACGCCGTTCATCACGCAGTACAACGCGGGGATCCAGCACGCGCTGCCCGGCGACTGGGACGTGTTCGTCGGCTACGTCGGATCGCGGGGCCGAAACCTGCTGCGGCTGGGCGACGCCAATCTCGCGCCCGAGACGATCGTCAACGGCGTGAAGACCTATCTGCCGCAGCTCGGACGCCGCAATCCGAGCTTCGGTCCCGTCTTCCAGCGCGTCACCGACGCGCGGTCGTTCTACGACTCGATGCAGCTCAGCGTGATGAAGCGCTACTCGCGCGGCCTGCGCGCGCAGGTGTCCTACACGCTGGCGAAATCGATCGACGATTCGAGCGGTATCAACTCGCAGGACTTCGACAACAACGTGCAGTACATCCTCGACTGGTACGACCCGTCGTACGATCGAGGCCCGTCGGCGTTTCAGGCACGGCACAACCTGACGTTCAACTGGAGCTGGGACATCCCTGCGCGCTCGTCGCTCGGCGGCGTGGCCGGCGCGGTTCTCAAAGGCTGGCAGTTGAACAACGTGACGACGATTCAGAGCGGACAGCCGTTCACCGTCCGCCTCGGGTTCAACCGATCGGGCAACCTGAACACGACCAGCTTCTCGATGAACGAGCGTCCGGACCTGAAGCCCGGCTTCTCGGACAATCCGATTCTCGGCGGACCCGATCGGTACTGGGACATCAATGCCTTCGCGCTGCCGGCGCCGAACACGCGCGGCAACCTCGGTCGCAACACGCTCGTCGGTCCGGGGCTTCTCAACGCTGACGTGTCGCTCGTGAAATCGTTCGCGGCGCGGGCGCGCCGGTCGGTGCAGCTGCGGCTCGAGGCGTTCAACATGTTCAATCGCGCGAACTTCGCGGTGCCGTCGGGCCGCGTCGCGTTCACCAACGCCGCCGGCGACGTGTCGCCGACCTGGGGCCGCATCACGTCCACAGTGACGACGTCAAGACAGGTGCAGTTGGGGATGAAGTACCTCTGGTGATCATCGTGCGCCCTTGTCGACGTACATCCGCGCATCGGCCTCGGCGACGAGCGGCATGAGATCGTTGGTTCCGGGCGGAACCTCGATCCAGCCGACGCTGAGGCCGATGCCGGGCGGCAGCTCCACCGCGTCGGGCGCCGCGTCGAAGTTCGACTTCAGCATCGCCGCCTTCCGCCGCGCTTCTTCGCCCGTGCAGGTGATCAGGGCGAGGAACTCGTCGCCGCCCCAGCGAAACACGTAGTCGGCCTCGCGGATGTGCCGCTTCAGGAAGCGCGCCACGTACTGCAGCACGCGATCGCCCGCGTCGTGGCCGAGCGAGTCGTTGATCGCCTTGAACCGATCGATGTCGATGAACAGCAGCGACATCGCGAGGTTGAACCGCCGGTGCCGCTGCAGCTCGCGGTACATCACCTGCTCGAGGAACCGGCGGTTGTGGCAACCGGTCAGCGGATCGGTGATCGACGCCTGCAGCAGCTCCTCGCGCGCCGACTCGAGGCGTCGGTTCGTCATCCGCAGCTCGTAGGTCATGTCCTCGAACACGAGCTGATGGATGCCGAGCGCGCAGAACGTGTAGAGCACGGCGTTGACGGTCGTGATCTCGAACACGAATTCGCCGCTCGTCAGCATCCGCGAGACGAGCACCGTCGTCGTCACGTTCGAGACCGCGAGACCGAACATCACGAACGCGATGAGACCGGCGCCTATCATGTGCCGCTCGATCACGATCGCGGCGTACAGCGCGCCGGTCGCGGCCAGAAGCGCCGCCGTGATGAGGAACCCGAGCACGAGCGCGCTCGCCGGACCGAGCGCAATCGAGACGACGATCAGCAGAACGCCGAGCGCCGGCAGCGCCTTCAAGCGGTGCGGCTGCACGTAGCGCGTGTACCGGTACACGTCGGCGCTCCAGAAGTAGAACGTCGCGCTGCATACGCCGAGAAACTGCGCGGCGCCGACGGCCGCGCGCGACGCCGTGACGCTCTCGTAGCCGCGCGCGAGCAGCAGCATCATCGGCACGATCAGGCCCCAGCCGGCGAGCCACAGCAGGATGAACGGCTTGCGCCGGTGCGCGTACTGAAGCGCGAGCAGTCCGGTGACGATCGTCGCGCCGAACGCGGCCGCGCGGCGTGGGCTGATCGGAATGTTCGGCGGCGTGGGAACGCCCTGGGCGGCTAACGCCGAGGAAGAAAGAAGTACGAAGTCTGAAGTCAGAAGTACGAAGACAGGGATGAGAAGGAAACGTCGCAACTTCACTTCCGTCTTCTGCTTCGCGGTTCGGATTTCGTGCGTCGGGCTTCGTATATCGAACTTCGTACTCTGTACTTCGAACTTCGAACGTTGTACTTCGAACTTCGAGCTTCGTACTTCAAACTTCTAAACATCCAGCTCCTCGGCTTCGTCGGCGCGCTCCATGATGAAGCGGAAGCGCGCCGACGCATCTCTTCCCATCAATTCGTTAATCACACGATCCGTCACGATGTGATCGGTGACCTCGACGCGCAGCAGACGCCGCGTCCGCGGATTGAGCGTCGTCTCCCACAGCACCTTCGGCATCATCTCGCCGAGCCCCTTGAAGCGCGTGATCTCGGGCGCGGCGCGATGACCGTTCTTCGCCTGCTGCTTCACGATGGCATCCCTCTGCGCGTCGTCGAGCGCCCAGAACGTCTCCTTGCCGATGTCGATGCGATAGAGCGGCGGCTGCGCGAGGAACACGTTGCCGTTGGCCATCAGCTGCGGCAGATGCCGGTAAATGAAGGTCAGGAGCAGCGTGGCGATGTGGTTGCCATCCGAATCGGCGTCGGCGAGGATGATGATCTTCCCGTAGCGCAGCTTCGTGATGTCGAAGTTCTTGCCGAGGCCGCAGCCGATCGCGGTGACGAGATCCGACAGCTCCTTGTTCTCGAGCACCTTCGCGAGCGATGCACTCTCCGTGTTCAACACCTTGCCGCGCAGCGGCAGAATCGCCTGGCGCGCGCGATCGCGTCCCTGCTTGGCCGATCCGCCGGCCGAGTCTCCCTCCACGATGAACAGCTCGCTGCCGTCGGCGTCCGAGTTCGTGCAGTCGCTCAACTTGCCCGGCAGGTTCAGGCGCGACGAGGTGGCGCTCTTGCGCGAGACCTCGGCCTGTGCCGCGCGGCTCGCCTCGCGCGCGCGCGCCGCGAGGATGATGCGCGCGACGATCGCATTCGCCATGCTCGCGTTGTGATTCAACCAGTGCTCGAGCGCCGGACGGACGACGGCGTCGATGCTCGACACGAGCTCCGGGTTGTTCAGCCGATCTTTGGTCTGCCCCTGGAACTGCGGCTCCTGGATGAAGACGCTGAGAACTCCGGTAAGCCCTTCACGGATGTCTTCCGCGACGAGCGTCACGCCTTTCGGCGAGAGGTTGTGCGTCTCGATATAGTTGCGCACCGCTTTCGAGAGGCCGGCGCGGAATCCGCTCTCGTGCGTGCCGCCCGATCCGGTCGGGATGCCGTTGACGTACGAGCGCAGGTGCTCGTCGGTTGCTTCCGTCCACTGCAGCACGACGTCGAGCCGCAGGTCATTGTTTACTCCGGGGGCCCCTCCCCCCCGGAGGTTTACTCCGGGTCCCCCTCCCCCCCGGTCACGCTTCGCGGGGGCCCAGTCGCCCCGCTCCGCTGTGGCGATGCTGAATGGTGTCTCGTGTACCGGCTTCGCGCCACGCTCGGCGACGATCTTTTTCAGGTATTCGATCAGCCCTTCGGTGTGCTCGAAGACGGACTTCGCTTTCGCCGTTTCGTCCTCGAAGACGACCTTCAGTCCCTTGTGCAGATAGCTGGCGACCTCGAGGCGGTCTTTGATGATTTGCGAATCGAATTCGATCTTCGGAAAGATGGCCGCGTCGGGGTGGAAGTACACTTTGGTGCCGCTTCCACGCGCCGCGCCGATCTTCTTCAGCGCGCCGACCGCTTTCCCCTGCTTGAACTTCATTTCCCACAGCGCGCCGTCGCGCTTCACGTGCGCGATCAACTCCTTCGAGAGCGCGTTGACGACGCTCGCGCCGACGCCGTGGAGACCGCCGGCGGTCTTGTAGCTTCCGTGCTCGAACTTTCCGCCGGCATGCAGCATCGTGAAAATGACTTCCAGCGCGCTTTTCTTCGTCGTCGGATGTTTGTCGATCGGAATGCCGCGTCCATCGTCCTCGACGGTGATCGAGGATCCATCCGCGTGAAGGGTTACCCAAATGTTTGAAGCATGACCGTTCATCGCTTCGTCGACGGCGTTGTCGACGATTTCCCAGACGAGGTGGTGAAGCCCAGCCGAGCCAACGCCCCCGATATACATGCCCGGACGCTTGCGTACCGGCTCCAGCCCTTCAAGAACGGTGATGTCTTTCGCGGTGTAGTTCGCTGAGCCCATGTCTATAATGTGCGCCTTGTGAAACGCGTGTTCGCGTGCCTCACGATTGTAGCGGTATTTCCGTTGCATCTTGCTGCGGCCACAGCAGTTTCCGAGGATGTGCCGGTGCCCGGCGGCCGCGCCGCGTTCACGCGCATGCTCGGCATCGATCCGATTCCCGATCGCGGCCCCTTCATGTACGACGTGACCCGTCTCCTCTTCGACAACGATCCCCAACGCTCGCCTGAAAGGCTCGCGCTACGGTTCGGGTTCGCAAAGGATGCGCGAGGTGCGAGCGATAATCGGATCGCGAACGACATCCGACGCGCGAACAACGGCCGGTTCGCGACCGATGGCCGGTTCGCGACCGATGGCCGGAGCGCGACCGATGGCCGGAGCGCGACCGATGGGCGTAGCGCGAGCCTTTCAGGCGAGCGGAGCCGAGCGACCGCCGACGATCTCGTTCCCGTTCCGCTGACGGTGGACTTCTGGAGCGACCACGTCTTCCATCGCAAAGTCTCGCGCGACGAGTTGGTCGCCGCGATCGTGTCGGATCGCCAGGCGGCTCTGCTCTGCCATGGGCTCGCCTCGCTCGACGACGAGACGCTTCAGTTTTTCAGCGAGCACGGATCGCTGCTGTCGCGCCTCGCCGAGCGGCTGGCCGCGCCGGCGTTCGCGGCCTTCTCGTCCACGCTGCGCGTTCACGCGAACCGCGTCGTAGCGCCGGGCGCGCCCCGGCCCGCCGACCGGGCCGTCGCGCAGGTCGAGCGAGACGATGTCTCGCCGCTGTGGGAGGCCGTCGTTGCCGAGAAGGTGACACGGCCCGAGCGGTTCATTCAGCAGCTGTTCGAGGCGAACGAGGGGCGCCTCGCCTATCTCTACGACGTCATCGGTCAGCTCGATCCCGGCCGCCGCGCGTTCGCGCTCGGGCTGTGGATGCCGAACGCGGCGGTGCGCGTCGAGCGGTTCAAGGCGCTGACCAGCGCCGGCGTCAATTCATTTCGCGAATGGCACGTTCGAACGATGCCGTTCGCGCGCGCTTCCTACGACGTCGGGATGACGCTCGCGCGCATCGAAGTGGACGAGAGCGGCGCGCCCGCGGCCCCTGCCGCGCGCGGTTTCTGGTCGCGCGTCCTCCCCGGAAGCGGCTCGGACGAGGATCGGCCGATCGACGCCGCATGGCTGCTCGAATCGATTGGATCGGCCGACGTTCGACAGCGCAGCGAGCGACTCGACCAGCTGGCGTTCGGCCAGCGGGTCGCGCGGATCGTCGCGGCGCCGACCGATCGCGATCGCGCCGACATGCTCTACGCCGTCCGCATGTTCCCGCGCTTCCGGATGCTGCTGCTGACGCTCGAGCGGATCGGCGTCGCCAACGCCGCGGTGTACGGCGCGGCGGTCCGTCAGGCGGCGCGCGTCAGCGTGCCGGAAGGGCATCGCGGATTCGTCGCGCTGGCGCAGCTTCAGGGCGGGCTGGCGCTCGTGGCGCGCGCCGCAGCGGTGCATTCGCTCGACGCGTCGAAAGCGGAAGCCGTGGTCTCACGGTTGATCGCAGCGCCGCTCGGCGAAGACGGTCGCTATGCCGGCGCCGTCGCGCGCTGGGTTCGCGAGGATCTCGCCAACGGCATCGCGCCGGCCGCCGACATGGAGACGGCGATCATCAACGCGATCTCCGGTCCTTCGTCGGGCGAACGCGGCAGTTCGGCGCGCGTCTCGTGGGAAGGCGGACAATACCGGCTCGACCTCGGCGCCGCCGAACGCCAGCGGCTGCGGCGCGTCCGCGAAAAACAGGAGACGCTGCCGATAGACGTTGGCCTGACAATCGCGGCGGCCGCGCGCCAGCTCGTGTCCGACGGCACGCCGCTCGCCGAAGCGCAGGGGGTCGTCGGACGGCTGACCGCCATGGCCGACGGCGTGCCGCGCCGATCGCGGGACGATGAAAGCGACAACCTCGCGCCGGGCGCCGGAATGCCCGCGGCGCAGCACGAAGTGCTTCGCAAGGGGATCGACGAGCTGACCAAAGCGATCCGGAGCAAGGACGGGAAGCGCGTCGTCCGCGCGGCGGAGCCGCTCGTCGATCTCGCGGACGAGATGCTGGCGTACTCGCTGCTGTCGATCGCGTACGCGGCGGAAGTCGGCGATCCGGACGGCGCGGTGCTGCTCGCCGACGACGTGTCGCGGCGCCACGATTTCGGCTTCGGCGTACGAGACAGCGACATCCGGCTGCGAACGGCATGGTCGCCGCCGCGGCAGGAAGTCATCCCGAACGTGCCGTGGCACGTCACGGGATCGCTGCTCGGCCTCGATATCGCGCTGGCGCCGCTCGCGCTGCGGCGCATCAGCGTCGACGGCGTCCTCGAGGCGCCGCGGCTGACGGCGCCCGAGCGCGAATCGTTCGCGCTCAGCGTGTCGCTGATGAATCCGTTCGCGCTGCTCGATCGCGACCGCGACGCGATCGTCGACGCGATTGCGCGCGGTACGCGGCGCGTCGAAACGCTGACCGATCAGGCGCTCGAATCGCTCGCCGACGACATTTCGATGGAGGGATGGCGCCGGCGCGCCATGCGCTGGACGCTGGTCCACGAGCGCGACCGTCTCGTCTCGATGCTGTCTCTCGGCGAGCTCCTCGTCCTCGGCGGCGGCAGACCGAACGACTTCGCGGCGTGGGGCATGGCGGCCGCCGCGTCGTACGGCTGTTTCTGCACGCGTGTCATGACGCCGGGCCGGTCGGCGGCGTTGATGGGACGCCCGCAGCTCGGACTCGTGGCGTCGGTCGTTTCGGATCTCAACCTGCACGTCGCGATGATGTTGAGGCGGCTGGCGCTGCCCGCGGCGCTCGCGCGCGTCGTCGTGTCCGGCGCGATGCAGGACTTCATCGACACCGTGAAGCCGACCGATCCCGGAGACTGGCTCACCCTCGCCCGCGCCGCCCGCACCGCCACGCGCGAGCGGATCGAAGACTACGTTGCGGTGGCGACCGCCGCCGGACCGCTGATGCCCGTCAACACGTCGCAGCAGCGCTGATGCGTGCCGGGGCCGTCGTCACGATGGTCGTCGTCTCAGTCGCCTCCGGATCATTTGGATCGGCGGTACAAGTAGCGCCCTCCCCGGACGCTCAGATCGCGATCCTCTCGCCCGGCGCCGACGCGTACGTCAGCGGTCCGACGCTGCTCCGCGCGCGCATCGAACCGCCCGAAGCGGCCGCGAGCCTGACGTTCTTCGTCGACGGCCGGCAGGTCTGCACGGTGCCGAGCGCGCCGTGGGAATGCGACTGGGACGCCGGGCCGACGGTCGCAGAGCATCAGGTGCGCGCCGTCCTCTCGCTGCGCGGTGGCGGACGGCTCGTGACGACCGTCCGGACCAAAGGCGTCGGCTACAACGAGCGGGTGAACGTCGATATCGTTCAGGTGACGGTGACAGTGAGCGACGGCCGCGGCCGCTTCGTGCGCGGCATTCCGGAGACGTCGTTTCACGTCTTCGAAGACGGACAGCCGCAGACGATTTCCCACTTCGCGTCCGAAGACATCCCGCTGGAGCTCATCGTGGGCATCGACATCAGCGGCAGCATGACGCCGTCGATGCCGAAGCTGAAGACCGCGGTGAAAGAGTTCCTCGGCTCGGTGCCGGCGCAGGATCAGGTGACGCTCCTCGGGTTCAACGACAACATCTTCACCTTGTCGCGCAGGCAGACCAACCCCACCGAGCGCGTCAAGGCGGTGGATCGGCTCGCGCCGTGGGGATCGACGGCGCTCTACGACGTGATCCTCCGCGGCGTGGAAATGCTCGGACGGCAGGCTGGCAGGAAGGCGCTCGTGATTTTCACCGACGGCGAGGATCAGGGGAGCCACGCGACGATCGGCGACGTCGAGCGGCGGCTGCAGGCGAGCGACGTGGCGCTCTACATGATCGGCCAGGGACGCGGCATCACGATGGACGCGCTCAAACGCATCATGGAGCGCCTCGCCGCGCCGACCGGCGGCCGCGCGCTGTTCACCGACAGCGTCGACGAGCTGCACGGCGCGTTCGGCGAACTGCTCGACGAGCTGTCGAACCAATACCTGCTCGGCTACGCGTCGACCAACAACAAGCGCGACGACGGGTGGCGGCGCATTCGGGTGGATGTCGACGGTCATCATGAGGTGCGGGCCCGCCAGGGGTACCGCGTGACGGCAACCAAATGAGATACGAACCCACGGTCAACCGCGGCGTCGGCGGAGGGCGCAGCGCAAGAGTCGCGCTTGTCTGCGTGGCCTGCATGCTGTGCGGTTGCCTCACTGCCGACGCGCAGGATCAACCTCCGCGGTTCCAGACAACGGTGGACGTGACCTCGATCGACGTGACGGTCGTCGACGATCGCGGCAAGCCGATCACGACGCTCGTCCCCGGCGAGTTCATGATCCGAATCGACGGCAACCTGCGGCGGGTCGTGTCGGCCGAGTGGATTTCCCTCATCAAGCAGGGCGACGCGGCGCCGGTCGTGACGGCGCCGGAGGGCTTCAGCACGAACGAGGGATCGACGGCCGGACGGCTGATCGTCATCGCCGTCGACGAGCCGAACATCCGGTTCGGCGGCGCGCTGGCGATTTCGCGGGCGGCCAACGCGTTCATCGATCGGCTGATGCCGTCGGACCGCGTGGCGGTCGCCGGGTTTGGAACCGGCTCGCCGGCGACGGTGTTCACCGCCGACCGCCAGCGCGTGAAGCAGGCGATCGGCCGGATGGCCGGTCAGAAGCAGGCGGGCAAGCTCGGTGATTTCGGGTTCAACATCGCGCTCACCGAGGCGCTCGCGATCGATCGCGGCGATCGCGTCATGATGGAGCAGGTCATCACGCGCGAGTGTCAGCCGCTGACCGGGCGCCCGGATCCGCTGTGTCCCGATGCCGTGCTCACGCAGGCCCGGAGCCTCGCGATGGACGCGTCGCATGAGGGCGATCAGACGATCGTCGGCCTGCGCGAGCTGCTCATCGGCCTCCGCAGCATCGACGGGCCGAAGACGCTGATTCTGATCTCGGAAGGTTTCCTGCTGACCGACCCCGCGCTGGTGATCGAGCTCGGCGGCCTCGCGGCGGCGGCGCGCACCAGCGTGTACGCGCTGAAGCTCGATGGTCCCGTGTTCGACGCGACCGACGCGCGCATGCCGATGGATCCGATCGGCGATCGACAGGCGATGGCGCAGGGACTCGAGACGCTGGCCGGCGCCGCGCGCGGAACGCTGTTCACGGTGACCGGCACCGGCGCGTCGCTGTTTCAGCAGATCGAGTCGGAGCTCTCGGGCTATTACCTGCTCGGCGTCGAATCCGATCCGAAGGATCGCGACGGCAAACCGCATTCGATTCGCGTGGAGGTGCCGCGGCGCGGCGCGATCGTGCGGTCGCGCCGGCAGCTGCTCAACACGCCGTCGGACCTGCGCGCCGCCCGCACGCCGCATCAGGCGGTCGCCGCTGCGCTCGCGTCGCCGCTCCTGATGTCGGCGCTGCCGCTGCGCGTCGCATCGTTCGCGCTGCAGGGGCCGGAGCGGGGCCGCGTGCAGATCCTGATTCACGCCGACGTCGGCAGCGACTATTCCTCGTCGAAGGTCGCGTCGGTGGCCTACATGATTGGCGACCAGAACGGCAAGCTGGTCGACAACCGCGCGTTCGACATGCGGCTCCTGCCCATCATGTCGGGCGTCCCCTCCGCGCTGCAGTATTCTGCCGGCGCGAGCCTGCCGCCCGGCGACTACACGCTCAAGCTCGCGGTCGTCGAAGGCGGACGCGTCGGATCGATCGAGCACACGATTCACGCGACGCTCGGGCAGGCCTCGGGAATGACGCTCAGCGAGCTGATGGTCGGCGGCCCGATCGAGGTCGGCGAGCTGCTGCAGCCGACGATCGGCTATCAGGTCACGTTCGGCGCGGTGCACGGATACGTCGAGGCGTACGGCGCGAAGACCGACGGGATCACCGTCGAATACGAGGTCGCGAAGGACGCCGAGAGCCCGGCGCTCCTCGACGTCGACGTGCCGCCGCACGCGGCGGGCGAAGGCCGGATGATCTTCTCGAAGGTGATGCCGGTGCATCAGCTGCCGCCCGGCCGGTACCTGCTGCGCGCCGTGTTCTCCGAGGGCGGGCGATCGGTGAAGACGCTGATGCGCGCGTTCGAGATTGCCCCGCCGAAAGTCCTGATGACGTCTGCCGACGGCCTGACGTCTTCGTCGACGTTCGACACCGGACTGTTCCTTCCGATCGATGAGGGCGCCATCCATCCGGCGTTTCAGCGCGAGACGGCGACGCATCCCGAGACGCTCGAGCCGTTCATCGCGCGCGTCGACGACAGCGCGAGAACGACGTTCCGGCAGGGCGTCTCGTTCCTGACCGCGGGCGACTTCACGAAGGCGGAAGCGAGCTTCAAGCAGGTGATCAACCCCGATACCGACAGCACGGCGCCGCTGGCGTACCTGGCGGCGTCGTTCGCGGCGTCGGGCCACGACATCGAGGCGGCGAGCGCGTGGCAGACGGCGCTCGTCGACGGCACCGACCTGCCGCAGATCTATGAATGGCTCGGCGGCGCGCTGATGCGCAACCACGCGTACGGCGAAGCGCGCGCGATTCTCGAGGAGGCGGCGGAGAAGTGGCCGGCCGACACGCGGTTCACCAAGCCGCTGGCGATGCTGCACGCGACGTTCGGCAGCGGCCGGGAGGCGATGCGGACGCTCGAGCGCTACCTCGAGGAGCGGCGCGACGACCGCGACGCCTACTACATGGCGGTGCAGTGGATTTACCTCGTGCACGCCGCCGGCGCCTACGTCCACAACCGCGCCGACGATCTGAAGCTCGCGCATTCGTACGCGGCGGCGTACGAACGGGCCGCCGGTCCTCAGATCCCGCTCGTCAAGCAGTGGATCGATTATCTGGACAACGAGAAGCGCTGACGAGCCTCATTCAACCGCGAAGACACGGGATCCGCAACCGTGTAAGGTTTGTTGAGTTTTTCAAGCAATGAGTTGAGTAAGTAAACCTGAACGACGCGGCCCCGCGATCCGGGTGCGAACTAAATCTTGCCGGCGAGCTTCTCCAGCACCCGCCTGATCTCGTCCAGCTCGTGCTGGATCTGCGCGATGCGCTTGAACTGGACCTCCTGTTCGCGCTCGAGCTTCAGCAGCCGCGTGGAAAGATGCGTGAGCTCCGCGCGCACCGTGTCGTCGCGTTTGCGCAGCGGTGATTTCGGAAGATGACGTTGGACGCCCGGGAACAGCATCGGCGCCGCTCTCACTGTGAGGAGGTTTTCGTCGCCGGCGCTTTCAGATACTTCTCGTACCACGCGATGTAGCGATCGTACCGATCCTTCAGAAAGCTCGGTCGGCGGAGGCCGTGGTTCTCGCCCGGGTACACGATCAGCTCGGCGTCGCGGCCGAGACGCTTCAGCCCCTGATACAGCTGCTGCCCGCCGAGGATCGGGACGTTCATGTCCTGATCGCCGCCGAGGACGAGCGTTGGCGTGACGATCTTGTCCATGCGGAAGAACGGCGAGATGCGCATCCATGCCTCCGGCTGCTGCCACGGCAGCCCGAGCTCCGCTTCCCACTGGCGTTGATAGTGATCGTTGCCATAGTTCGCGAGGTAATTGAATTCGCTCGCGCCGGAGATCGCCGCCTTGAACCGCGTCGTCTTCGAGATGACGTGATCGGTGAGGATGCCGCCGTAGCTCCAGCCGCCCACGCCGAGACGATCCGGATCGGCGACGCCCATCGCGACGGCCGTGTCGACCGCCGCCATCACGTCGTCGTAGTCCTTGTTGCCCCAGTCGGCCCAGATCGCGCGGCTGAAGTCGCGGCCGTAGCCGGACGATCCGCGCGGATTCGCGGCGACGACCGCGAATCCTTTCGCCGCGAGTATCTGCCATTCGAGATTGAAGCCTGTCGAGTACTGACTGACGGGTCCGCCGTGAATCCGCAGGATGGTCGGAAGCCTTCCGGCGGGAACGTTGGGCGGGCGCGTCAGATACGCGTCGATCATCGTGCCGTCGGCGCTCTTCGCCTTGTAACGCTCGACGGTTCCCAGCGCGATCTTCGAGAGGAAGTCGTCGTTGACGTGCGTGAGGCGCGTCGGCTGTGGCGCGGGGCTTTCAGCCCCGCGATCGCGGGCCTGAAAGGCCCGCGCCACAAAGAAGACTTCACCCGGCCGCTGCGACTGGCTGTCGAGATACACGATGTCGCCGCTCTTCGCCACGTCGTAGGACGTCAGATCGCGCTCGCCGTTCAACAGACGATCGATGGGACCGCCGCCGGCGGGGACGCTCGCGAGGTGCACGTTCCCTCCCTCCTCGAGGAGGAACAGCACCTTCGTTCCATCCGGGGTGAATTGCGGCGACCGGATGTTGCGGTCGACGTTCGGCGTCAGAACCCTCGGCGTGCCGCCGGAGACTGCGATCACCGCGACGTTGTTCGTCGCGTACCAGATGTCCTTCGAATCGCCGCCCTGCACGTACGCGATCGACTTGCCGTCCGGGCTGAACGCCGGCGAGCCGTCGGATCCGGGCGATGTCGTGAGCGCGCGCGGCTTCGCGCCGGCGCGCGCTTCGACGACGAAGACGTCGGTGTTGTCGTTCGCGTCCGGATTGTCGGTGCGGTTCGCGCTGAACGCGATCAGCGTGCCGTCCGGCGACCACACCGGCGCGCCATCGTCCCAGCGGTCGTGCGCGACCTCGAACTCCTTCTTCGTCGCCGTGTCGAACACGTGGATGTGCCGCTTGACGTCGGTGAGATAGCCCTCGCCGTCGCGCATGAACTGCAGGCGCGTGATGACGTGCGGCTTCGGCTTCTTTGCCTGCCCTGCAGCGTCGTCTTTCTCGGCTTCGGAGTCGTTCGGATCCGGATCGGAAACGACGATCGCGAGCCTGGAGCTGTCGGGGGCCCAGGCGAACGAGGCGACGCCGGTCTTGTAGTCGGTGAGGACCTGAGCGTCGCCGCCGCGCCGATCGAGCAGATAGACCTGCTCCTTCTTGCCGTCGCGCGACGAGAGAAACGCGAGGGAGCGGCCGTCCGGACTCCACCGCGGCGACGTCTCCGGTTTCTTGCTGCTCGTCAGCCTGATCGCGCCGTCTGCCTGACCCTGTCGGAGGGAGGCCACGGTCGGGATCATGTAGATGTCGGTATCGGAGGTGTCGTCCTTCCGATCCATCTGCGAAACGGTGTACGCGACCCACGCACCGTCGGCGCTGATGCGCGGATCGGCGACGGTCTTCACCTCGAAGATGTCGTCGGATTGCAGCGGCCGCTTCGATTGCCCCGCGAGCGGGATCGACAGCATGGTGACGAACGCGACGAGCAGTTTGCGCATGATCGTTAACTCTCGGCGTGATCGGCGGCTGCCGCGGGCGTCTTCTTCGGGCGCGTGCTGCGGCGCGTCGGCGTCTTTTTGGCCGCTTTGGGCTGCGCGGCGCGCGAGGTTCGCGCGGCGCGCGGCTTCTTCGGTTTCGCGCGGCCGAGCAGCTCGGCGGTCGTGTCGATCGGAACCGGTTCGGCCTCGGGCTTCTCGGTCTCGTACGGCTCGCGCGTCTCGATCGTTTCGCCCGGCTGCGTTTCGACAGGGATCGCCTCGACGATTTCCGCCTGCTCCTCACCGCCCACGTCGACCTGCGGCAATCCCGCGCGCTGCAGCGCAGCTCCCTGGAAGATGCGCAGGCCGCCGCGGCGATCGCGCTCGATGCGGACGTAGCCTTCCTTCTGGCACGCGCGAAGCAGATCCATCAGCCCGCCGAACCCGTATCGCCGCTCGTCGAACCCGCCGGCATCGCTCTGTCCCGGGGCCCCGTCCCCGCGGTGCTGTCGAAGGATCTGTTTCACATTCCTCAGATACATCGGCCAGCGGGCGTTGGTGGCCGACGCGAGGATCCGAGCGGCACGCGCGACGCCTTCCGCAGGCGTGTCGGTGGCGGCAACCGGCGGCTCCGCCGCCGCTGCGGGTTCATCGGGCGCCGGCCTGAAGGCGATCGGCTCCCGCGATTCGGCCTGCTCTCCTTCGGGGAACGCCTCGTTCAGCTCCACCATCACGCTGCGGCCGGAGTGCTTCAGCGCGACGAGGCCCGATTGCGACAGCTTCTCGACGAAATCGAGGAACGACGAGGCGCCGTAGTTGCGCTCGGAGAACGTCGAGTCGAGCTGCAGCAGCGTGCTCTTGAGCAGTCCTGTCTGCGGCGACACCTCGCGGTCCGCGAGAATCTTGAGCGCGCGCCGAACGATCGGAAACGCCTGGGCGATCGGCGCGCTCGACGGCACCGGTGCGGGACGCCCGCCCTTCACCGCAGGCATCCTGCGCGCGCCCGTCAGGTTCTCGTAGGCGATGAACTCGTGGCAGTTGCGCTGCAGGATGATGCTCGTGAACGCGCGTCCGCCGACGACGAAGACTTTCTTGTCGTACTGTTTGAGCTTTTCGACGAGCGACAGGAAGTCGCTGTCGCCGCCGACGATCACGTACGCGTTGATGTGCGGGTGCGTGAACGCCATCTCGAGCGCGTCGAGGGCCAGGTTGATGTCGGCGCCGTTCTTGTCGCCGCCCGGCGTGAGGTTCCGCTGCACGAGACGGATGGCGTGTTGTGTGAGCGACCGGCTGTACTCGCCGGCGCGCGTCCAGTCGGCGTAGGCAATCTTGGTGACGACTTCGCCGCGTTCCTTGATGGCGTCGAGAATGGTGCCGACGTCGAACTGATGGCCGAGCGTCGTCTTGACGCCGATCTCGATGTTGTCGAAGTCGATGAAAACCGCAATGTTCAGACGATCTTGGTGGGCCAAAAGAGCTTCCTGACCTGAATGTGCAACCTTCTATGGGGCTCGAGCGACAGCAGCCGGAGAGTCCGGCCAATTGTTTCGCAGCGGTCGAGCTCAGCGTCCTCGGGGTGAGGCGCGGTCCCCATTCTACTTCAGGAGGTCGCTGTCAATGGCGGCGGCGCCTCCGGCATCGGCGAGAGGATACGCGCGAATTGCCCGCGCTGCAGCAGCTCGCGTCCCTTGCCGCCGCGCCCCGTCACCTCGTATTTCGCGGTGCTGATCGTCTGCTCGGCGCCGCGCGAAGTCTCGACCGTCAACAGATCGCGGTCGCTCGTCGACGCGATGAACCCGAGCACGCGGTCGTCTTTTCCAAGCTTGATCAGCATCACGCCTTTGCCGGGACCCGCGAGGAAATTGACTTCCTTGGCCTTCGCCAGGATGCCCCGCGCCTCCGCTGTGGCCGCGATGAGCACTTCGGTGCCGGTGTACCGCGCCACCCCGAGGATTTCGGCATCCTTGGACGGACGCGCGAAGCGCCGTCCCGTGCGCGTGCTCGGCTCGAGGAACGGATCGAGATTGAATCGAAGCGCGAAGCCGTCGCTCGACACCGCGACGGCGTGAACGGGCGCCGGATCGCCTTCTTTCTTCGGCTTGACGCTGCCGACGGCGCGCGGGTCGAGGCTCATCGCGCCGACGATCCGCTCGCCGTCCTTCAGCTTGAACTGCTTCTGAATCGGCTCGCCGTAGCCGGTGGACGCGGGCACGTCGATGAACCGCGACGTATAGGCGACGCCGAAGTTCGAGAAGAACACCGAGGTCGCGCGCGTGCTGCCGGCGAACGCCGCCAGCACCGAATCGCCTTCCCGCAGCCGCGTCGTCGCCAGATCCTTCACTTCCTTCTGCCGCTTCACCCAGCCGTCGCGCGACACGATGACGACGTTGTCCTCTTCGACGATGAAGTCGTCGGCCCTGTATTCCTGTTCGCCTTCGTCGCTCTCGATCGCCGTACGGCGCTTGTCGCCGTACTTCTTGCTGATCTCCTCGAGCTCGGTGCGCACCAGCTTCCACCGGCTGTCCTCGTCCTTGAGCAATGCGTTGATCTGGCGCGCGCGTTTGCGCTTCTCCTCGAGCTCCTGCCGGATGATCAGAATCTCGAGCCGCGCCAGCCGGTAGATCTTCAGCTCGAGGATCGCATCGGTCTGTTCGGCGTCGAGCCTGAAGCGCGCCATGATCTTCTCGGCCGCGTCCGCCTTGCCGTCCGACTTGCGGATCATCCTGATGATCTCGTCCAGCGCGTCGAAGACCGTCTCGAAACCTTCGAGGATGTGGATTCGCTTCTTGAGCGCGGCGAGCTCGTGCTCCAGCCGCCGCGTCACGACCTCCAGCCGGAAGTGAAGGAAGTGCCAGAGGATCTGCTTCAGATCGAGCCGCTCGGGCCGGCCGACTTCCGGATTCTCCGTCGGGATCAGGCACGTCAGGTTGACGGCGAAATTGATCTGCAGCGCCGTGTGCTTGAAGAGGTACGCCATGATCATCTTTTCGTCGGCGTCCTTCTTCATCTCGATCGCGATGCGCACGTCCTCGGTCGACAGATCCTTCACGTCGACGAGCTGCGGCAGCTTGCGCTGCAGCACGATTTCGCCGATGCGCTCCACGAGCTGCGCCTTGTTGACCGTGTAAGGAATGCTGTCGATGTACATTGTCTTGGTCGATCGCGTCTCCGGCCCGATGTCCCAGGTACCGCGCAGGCGGATGCTTCCCGAACCGGTCTTGTAGATCTGCTTCAGCTCGTCCTGCGAATTGAGAATCTGTCCGCCGGTGGGGAAGTCGGGTCCCTTGATGTAGCGGCACAGCTGCGCGTTGCCGATCTCCTCGTTGTCGAGGAGCTTCACGAGCGCCGTGCACACCTCGGTCAGGTTGTGCGGCGGCACGTTGGTCGCCATGCCGACGGCGATCCCGGTCGTGCCGTTGACGAGCAGATTCGGAATCCGCGCCGGCAGCACTACCGGCTCCGTTTTCGTGCCGTCGTAGCTCGGGCGGAAATGAACCGTCGTCTGATCGATTTCGGTCAGCAGTTCGTCACTGAGGCGCGCGAGGCGGCATTCGGTGTAGCGCATCGCCGCGGCGCTGTCGCCGTCGAGCGATCCGAAGTTGCCGGAGCCGTCGACCAGCGGATACCGCAGCGAGAAGGGCTGCGCCATACGCACGAGCGTTTCGTACAGCGCGGCGTCGCCGTGCGGATGGTAGCTGCCCATCACGTCGCCGACGACCTTCGCGCACTTGCGGTGCTTGGCGTCGGCCGTCAGGTTCTGCTGCCACATCGTGAAGAGGATACGGCGCTGCACCGGCTTCAGGCCGTCCCGGACATCCGGCAGGGCGCGCGCGGTGATGACCGACAGAGCGTAGTTGAGGTATCGCGACTGCGCCGCGTCGTGGAGCGCCACGGCGTCCGTGGTGCCGGCGCCGTCGCCGCCCTTGAGCAGGGAGGATCGAATGGCCGCGTCGCGGCCGTTCGATCCGCCGTCACCGGAGTCGAGATTGTCGAAGAGAGATTGAGGGGACGGTTTCCGTCGCTTGGCCACTGTGTGGCAATTGTACTCTCGCCTATTTGATAAAGAGCATTTCGCGGTACGTCGCGAGTGGCCACGTCTCGTGCGGGATCATCAGCTCGAGGTCGTCGCCGGTTTCGCGCAGCGCCGCCATCGCTGTGATGACGCCGTCGCGGAAATGCTTCGCGTGCTTCTCCGCGGATCCGTTGCTCTCGTGCTCGAGCGCGCGCGCGAGCTTGTCGGAACGCTGCTTCAGCGTGTCTGTCAGCTTCGTGATCCGATCGAGCACCTTCTTGCCCTCGATCGAACGCCCGCCGGCCGATTTGACCGCGGCGACGCTCTCGGCCACCTGCTTCTGATAGGCGAACGCCGCCGGGAGGATGTAGCGGTTCGCCATGAGCACCATCAGCTGCCCTTCGACGTTGACCGTCTTGATGTACTGCTCCAGCATGACGTCGTAACGCGCCCGGACTTCGCGCTCATTCAGGATCTTGTACTTCTCGAACGCGGCGATCACGTCCTTCGCGACGAGCTGCGGGAGCGCGTCGACCGTGTTGCGCAGGTTCAGCAGGCCGCGCCTGGCGGCTTCTTTCTCCCACTCCATCGAGTAGTTGTTGCCGTTGAAGATGATGCGCTTGTTCTCCTTGATCACCTTCGGCAGCAGCTCGGCGACCGCCTTCTCGATCGACTTGCCGGCCTTGGTCGCCTTTTCGAGCTCTGTCGCCATGAAATCGAGCGACTCGGTGACGGCGACGTTGAGGGCGATGTTCGGCATCGCGATGCTCTGATTGGCCGACACCGCGCGAAATTCGAACTTGTTGCCGGTGAAGGCAAACGGGCTCGTGCGGTTGCGATCGCCGGCGTCGCGCGGCAGCTTCGGCAGCACCATGACGCCGGTGTCGAGCTCGCCGCCGTGCTTGGTCGACTTCGCGAGGCCCTTCTCGATCTGCTCGAAGATGTCCGTGAGCATGTCGCCGAGGAAGACCGAAATAATCGCCGGCGGCGCCTCGTTCGCGCCGAGACGATGGTCATTGCCCGCGCTCGCAATCGACGCGCGCAGCAGCCCCTGCCACTTGTTGACCGCGCGCACGACCGCCGTGCAGAACACGAGGAACTGCATGTTGTCGTGCGGGTTCGCCCCAGGGCTGAGCAGATTGTGGCCTTCGTCGTCGCTGATCGACCAGTTGACGTGCTTGCCCGATCCGTTGACGCCGGCAAACGGCTTCTCGTGCAGCAGGCACGCGAGCCCGTACTTCGGCGCCGTCCGCCGCATCGTCTCCATCGTCATCATCTGGTGATCGGTGGACACGTTCGCGTTCTCGAAGATCGGCGCGATTTCGTACTGACTGGGCGCCACCTCGTTGTGACGCGTCTTCACCGGCACGCCGACCTTGTACAATTCGCTCTCCACCTCCGACATGAACGCCATCACGCGCTCGGGAATCGCGCCGAAATACTGATCTTCGAGCTCCTGACCTTTGGGCGGCCGCGCGCCGAAGAGCGTTCGTCCGGCGTTGATGAGATCGGGCCGGGACAGATAGAAATAGCCGTCGATCAGGAAATACTCCTGCTCGGACCCGCACGTGGTCACGACGCGCTCGGCCGTGGAGCCGAAGAGGCGGAGCACGCGGATCGCCTGCTTCGAGAGCGCCTCCATCGATCGCAGCAGCGGCGTCTTCTTGTCGAGCGCTTCGCCGGTCCAGCTCACGAACGCCGTCGGGATGACGAGCGTCACCGCGCCGCCGCTGTAAAGCAGCCAGGGCGGACTGGTCGGATCCCATGCGGTGTAACCCCGTGCTTCAAAAGTGCTGCGCATGCCGCCGGACGGAAAGCTCGAGGCATCGGGCTCGCCCTTGATCAGCTCCTTGCCCGAGAACTCGGCGACGGCCTTGCCCTCGTTCGTGAGCTGCAGAAACGAATCGTGCTTCTCCGCCGTGATGCCGGTGAGCGGCTGAAACCAGTGCGTGTAGTGCGTGGCGCCGTGCTCGACCGCCCATTCTTTCATAGCCTTGGCGACGGCGTCTGCCGCGGACGGATCGAGCGGCTCGCCGTGCGTCATCGTCCGCCGCAGCGCGTGATACACCGGTTTGGGGAGGCGGGCCTGCTGCACTTCGTCGTTGAACACGAGGTTGCCGAAAGCGTCCGATGTGCGGACCGGGACAGCTTCTTTCTCTTTGGCAACCGAGAAGTCTCGAATCGCGTGAATGGCCTCAATCAGCACCGCCGAACCCATGGCTTCCCCCTTTTTTGCGTGCAGCGCCCGAGCGCGAACCGAAGCGGATAACGCTGCATTATTCATCGGCCCGTCCGCGTTCGCCAAGCGAGATCGGCGCGTCGCGCAACAAAAATGTAGCGCGCACAATCGGTGAGAAACGGCCATGAGATCCGTTATGCTTCCGCTCCGATTCACACGGAACACTTGACAGACCAGCACCGCGCATTACTCGACGGAGAGGAACCGCCCGTATGACCGCTGACGATTTCTTTGCGATCGCGAAGGACAACCAGGCGCAGATGGTCGACCTGAAATTCGTCGACATGCTTGGGAGCTGGCAGCACTGTTCCTTTCCGATCGATCTGTGGGATGCCGACACCTTCAAAGAGGGGCTCGGCTTCGACGGATCATCGATTCGCGGCTGGATGGGCATTCACGAATCGGACATGCTCGCGGTACCGGATCCGGCGACCGCATGCGTCGACCCCTTTTTCGCGAGCCCGACCGTGAGCGTGATCGCGAACATCGTCGATCCGGTCACCGGCAACGATTTCACGCGCGACCCGCGGCATGTCGCTCGCAAGGCCGAGGCGTATTTGAAAGATCGCGGCATCGCCGACACGTGCTACATGGGACCTGAACCCGAGTTCTTCATCTTCGACGAGGTTCGCTACGAGCAAAACCAGCACAAGGGGTATTACGAGATCGATTCAGTCGAGGGCGCGTGGAACACGGCGCGCATCGAGGAGCCGAACCTGGGTTACAAGCCGAGCTTCAAAGGCGGCTATTTCCCAGTGAGCCCTACCGACACGTACCACGATCTTCGAGGCGAGATGGTCGCGGAAATGCGCAAGATCGGCATTGTCGTCGAAGCGCACCATCACGAGGTTGCCACCGCCGGACAGAGCGAAATCGACATGCAGTTCCAGCCGTTGCTCAAGATGGCGGATCAGTTCATGTGGTACAAGTACATTTGCAAGAACGTCGCAAAGCGGCATGGAAAAACCGTGACGTTCATGCCAAAGCCGATCTTCGAGGACAACGGCAGCGGCATGCACACGCACACGTCGCTTTGGAAAGATGGAAAACCCCTTTTCTCCGGAAAAGGGTACGCCGGATTGAGCGACCTCGGTCTATGGGCCGCCGGCGGCCTGCTCAGGCACGCGCCGGCCATCCTGGCATTCGCGGCGCCGACCACGAATTCCTACCGTCGTCTGGTTCCTGGATTCGAAGCTCCGGTGAATCTGGCCCTTTCGGCGCGCAACCGCTCGGCGTCGATTCGGATCCCGATGTACTCGAAGAGCCCGAAAGCCAAGCGCCTCGAATTCCGCTGCCCTGATCCAAGCTGCAATGGGTATCTCGCCTGGTCGGCGATGCTGATGGCGATGCTGGATGGCATTGAACACAAGCTGAGTCCTGGCGACCCGCTCGACCGCGACATCTATGAGATGACGCGCGAAGAGATGAAACATATGGGCGTCCGCACGACCCCCGGGTCCCTCGAGGAAGCGCTGAACGCGTTGGAGCAGGATCACGCGTTTCTGCTCCGCGGCGACGTGTTCACCGAAGATCTCGTTCAGACGTGGATTGCCTACAAACGCGAAAAGGAACTCGACCCGATCCGGCTGAGACCACATCCGCACGAGTTCTATTTGTATTACGACAACTGAATGCGGATTTGAGCGTCAGCGTTCAGGATTCCATCCAAACAACGCGAGAAATTCGGCGAGCACCATTGCCGTCGCCCCCCAGATTTCAACGCCCCCTGCGCGAAACGCGGGCGCCATGACGGTCCGGCCGTCGCGTTCTCGTGTCGTGCGGATAACGCATGACGGCGTCAACAGCTCATCGATATCGATTTCGAGAATGCAATCGACTTCGCCGTCCGCCGGCGCCATCGCCGGATGGACCGGCGCGGCGGCGACGATCGGGTGCAGCCGAAAGCCGCTGACTGGGATGTCGAGCGGCGTCAGGGCGCCGAGTACTTCGATCTCGTCGATCGTCAGCGCAACCTCTTCGTGCGCCTCCCGCAGCGCGGCCCGCTCGAACGTCTCTCCCGGATCGACGACGCCGCCCGGCAGCGACACTTGTCCGCCGTGCCGTTCGAGCCTGTGGGATCGCACCGTCAGCACGATGTGCGCGGCGTCAGCCATCGTGTCTGTGTCTAATTGGTTTTTCGCTGCGTGCTCTGCGCGCTCGGCGTTCCGTCGGTCGCGCGGCGGGCCGGGGAACACCAGGAGCAACCCCGCCGCATTGCGGATGCGCGCCGGATTGAGGTGCGACGGCCACGCTCTTCGCGGCACGGGCGCCATCCCCGCCTGTGCATTCGGACCGGGAAGCTCGTGACGGAACGCGCGTTGGAGGCGGTGGACCGCGTCGCGAAAAATCACGGCACCAGCGTCATCGGCGCGCAGCTCCCTTGCGGTCCGGGATACGCGGCGGCGGTCATCGCGCGGACGACTTCGGCGGCGATGAACGCGTACCCGGCGTCGTTCGGATGAATTCCGTCCTGCGAGTAGTTCGATCGCAGGTAGCTGCGCGCGTCGCACATCGCGTCGACGACGACCACGCCGCGCGACACGAGCTGGTTGACGACCGTCGTCGTCATGCGCACCGCCGCGCGCTGCGCCGCCTGTCTCTGCGCAAGCGACGCGCCGGCGAGAAACGGCATGCCCGCCGCGTTCGGCGCGTTCAGGACGACGAAGCGCGTGGCGCCGGCGCGGGAGCGGATGCCGCTGATGAGCGTCGTGTAGTCCGCTCCGAACGCCCTCACCTGATTATCGATGTACGCGTTGGGATCGTTTCCGCCGGCGCCGGCCCCGAGTGCCGCCGTGATCGTGTTGACTTC
The DNA here is from genome assembly GCA_003222395.1 of Acidobacteriota bacterium. GTDB lineage: Bacteria > Acidobacteriota > Vicinamibacteria > Vicinamibacterales > CAVVIG01 > Gp6-AA45. The sequence goes on along the minus strand of QHWB01000031.1, from coordinate 76,454 downwards.
GTTAATGCCCGCGAAAATCGTCACGACCGTCGAGTCCGGCAGCACGAACGGCATTTCGGCTTCGATGAAGTTCGCCTCGATCGCCCGGCCGTACTGACGGCCGAGATCCTGAAAATCGCGGCCGATGACCGCCGTCGGCAGCCCGAGATCCCGCAGCGTGACCTTGAAGCCCTGCGCGCCGAGCTGACGAACCGCTACGGGCACGTAACCCATGCCGCCGGCGCAATCTGTAAACGGCAAACAGGGGATGCTTGAGCCTACGCCAACCGCGTCGCTCGCGCCGACGGCGCTGTAAACGACGGCGGCGCCGGGCGTAGGAGGGGCGATCGGCTCGGTTGGACTCGTACCGCCGATACCCAATTTGTTACAGGCCGTTGACGTGCACAGAAAGGCAACGGCCAGGCAGATCCGCAGAATTGGAGAATGACAAGTCACGACAAAAAAGGTTCGTCTCAGCGGCCGTTACAGCTTCAACGGCTTTACTAGAATGGCATGAAACTGAGGACATCCTTTGCGGTTGTTCAAACGCCCGGTTGAACTCCAGCCGGGCGACGTCGCGCCCGATTTCGAGCTGGAGGGATCGGATCATCGGACATATCGGCTGCGCGACTTCGTCGGAACGCGACTGGTTGTCATCGCGTGGTTTCCGAAAGCGTTTACGGGCGGCTGAACGGCCGAGTGCAAATCGCTCGGGTCGAGCGGTGATGAATTGAAGCGCTTCGACGTCGCGTATTTCGCCGCCAGCGTCGACGCGCCGGAGAAGAACGCGAAGTTCGCGCAGTCGCTCGGCCTCGACTTTCCGATTCTGAGCGACCCGACCAAGGCGACGGCGCGGGCGTACGGAGTGCTCGGACCGGTAGGGCTGGCGTCGCGGTGGACGTTCTACATCGGCGCCGATGGGCGGATCCTCGAGATCGACAAGCACGTCAATGCGGGAAGCCACGGCGAGGATGTGTCGGCGGCGCTGAAGCGATTGAGGGTTCGAGGCGTATGGCACTTCTAGATCGGTTTCGCGCGCAACCGCGCCAGAAGCATCCGGACCCGGCGGTCCGGCTCGCCTTCGTTCAGGAGATCCCGTTGACCGACCACGAGCTGCTCACCGAGATGGCGCGCGAAGATCCCGACGCGCGCGTGCGGCGCGCCGCGGTGGCGAAGCTCCTCGATCCGCGTGCGCTCGCCGTCATCGCAACGAGCGACGGCGACGAGAGCGTTCGCGCCGAGGCGGCCGCGATGCTGCGCGACGTTGCGCTCGAGGCGTTCGAGGGGATCGGCGAATCGGAAAGCCTGGCGGCGGTCGATGCCATCGGCGATCTGCGAACGCTGGCGATAGTGGCCAAGAGCGCGCCGCGCGAATCGACCGCGCATCGCGCGCTTACGCGCACGATCGAATACCGCGATCAGCACGTGCTCGGATCGATCGCGCGTCATGCGGAGCACGAATCCGTACGGCGGACGTCGCTCGAGGCGCTCGACGATCACCTCGAGGTGCTCGGCGTGGTGCTGAACAGCGAATTCCGCGAGCCGGCGTCGTCGGCCGTGGAGCGCTTCACGGATCGAGCCGAGCTGGAACAGATTGCAAGCCGCGCGAAGAACAAGAGCGCCGCGAAGCGGGCACGCGGCATCCTGCGCGAGGCCGACGAGCGCGCGGCTCAGGCGGCGGCGGCTGCGGCGGCTGCGACAGCGGAAGCGGAAGCGGCGGAACGGGCCGCGCGGCTGGCGGCACAATCGAGCGCCGCCGAGCACGAGCAGCGGGCGCGCGAGGCGGCGGAGCGGCTCGCGGCTGCCGAACGCGCGCGCGCGGAGGCAGAAGCGGCGGCGGCGCGCCGCGAGGCCGAGGAAGCGGAGGCGCGGGCGCGCCGCGACGCGGCCGATGACGCCGCGCGCAAGGACGCCGAGCGGCGTCAGGCGCGGCTCGCGGAGCTCGCCGACGAAGCGGCGCGCGCGGCGAGCGTCGACGATCTGGCGTCGGCGCGGCGACAGTTCGGCGTGGTGCGCCGCGAATGGACCGATATCAGCAGCGGCATCACCGTCGATCCGGATCTCGCCTCGCGCTACGCGGACGCCAACGCGAAGTTCACCGCCCGGGAATCGACCGTTCAGGACCAGGATCAGCGCGCGCGGCGTGACGCGCTCGCCCGGCTGCAGCAGCTGGCGTCGCGCGTCGAAGCGCTCGGGGCGCGCGAAGATCTCACGCTCAAAGCGGGCGACCGCGCGCTGCGCGATTTGCGGTCGGCGCTCGGCGCCATTCCGCCGCTGCCGTCGCGCAAGGACTACGAGGAGATCGTCAAGCGGCTGAAGGCCGCGCAGTCGGCGCTCACGCCGAAGGTCCAGGAACTGCGCAACGTCGCCGACTGGCAGCGATGGGCCAACGTCGGGATCCAGGAGCAGCTCTGCGAGAAGATGGAGGCGCTCAAAGGCCTCGACGATCCCGACGAGATCGTGCGCCACGTTCGCGATCTGCAGCAGCAGTGGCGGCAGGCGGCCGACGTTCCGCGCGCCCAGGGCGAGATTCTCTGGAAGCGCTTCAAGGCGGCGCACGACGAGGCATGGTCCAAGTGCGAAGCGCACTTCGCCGCACAGGCCGAAGCGCGCGCCGAAAATCTCGCCAGGAAGCTGGCGCTGTGCGAGCGCGCCGAGGCGCTGTCGGGCTCCACGAGCTGGATCCAGACGGCCGACGAGATCAAGAAGCTTCAGGCCGACTGGAAAACGATCGGCGCGGTGACGCGCGGCCAGGAAAAAGCGATCTGGGAACGGTTCCGCGCCGCGTGCGATCGGTTCTTCACGCGCCGCCACGCCGACCTCGCCGAGCGGAAGAAGATCTGGGCGGAGAACCTCGCGAAAAAGGAAGCGCTCTGTGTGAAGGCCGAAGCGCTCTCGCAATCGGCCGACTGGGAGCCGGCCGCCGCCGAGATCAAGAAGCTGCAGAACGAGTGGAAGGCGATCGGACCGGTCAAGAAGAGTCGATCGGAAGCCATCTGGCAGCGGTTCCGGACGGCGTGCGACGCGTTCTTCACACGTTACGCACAGAGGCACGACATCGCGCGCGAAGAGCGCGTGGCGGCGCGCGAAGCGATCGTCGCCGACCTCGAGGCGCTGGCGACGCCGATCCCCGACGCCCCGGCGCCTGGCGCCGAGCCGATCATCGCCCGCGTCCGCGAGCTTCGCAGCAAGTGGCAGCACGAGCTGGCGCTGCGCGGCGTCGACCGCGAGCGCGCCGCGGCGCTCGACGCGCGGTTCGCCGCAGCGTTCAGCGCCGTCATCGCGCGCCATCCCGACGCGTTCAGCGGCACCGATCTCGATCCGGACGCGAACCGCAAACGGATGGAGTCGCTCGTGAAGCGGATGGAGGACCTCGCCAAATCGGTCGCCGGACCCGCGTCGGACGCCGCCGAAGCGTCGCTGTCGCCGACGACGCGGCTCGCCGCGATGCTGAAGGAAGCGCTGGCGGCGAACACAATCGGCGGCAAAGTGGATGACGATCATCGGCTGCGCGCCGCGGCTGACGAAGTGCGTCAGGCGCAGGCGAGCTGGTCACGCATCGGACCCGTGCCCGAGGAGGCGCGCCGAGCTCTCGCCGATCGATTCCAGCGGGCTATCCGGAGAATCTCGGACAGGGCAGGACAGGCGGGACGCGCTGGATGGGCGGCGGGACAAGCGGGACGGGCAGGACGGTAAGTTTTTAACCCTCCTGCCTCTCCTGCTTTCCCACCCCTCCTGCCTAATTGATCTTCATCAACTCGATATCGAACACGAGCAGGCCATACGGCGGCCGTTCGCCCTTGTACGCGAGCTTCTCGGGAATCCAGAAGCGCGCCTTCTCGCCCTCCACCATCAGCTGCACGCCTTCGGTCCAACCTGCGATGACGCCGTCGAGCGGAAATGTCGCCGGCTGGTTCTTCACGACGGAGCTGTCGAACATCTTGCCGTCGGTTGTCCAGCCCGTGTAATGAACGGTCACCTTGTCACTGGTCTTCGGGTGACGTCCACCGGTCCCCTCTTTCAACACTTTGTATGCGAGACCGCTGGCTGTTTTCTTCGCGTCCGACGGCGGCGCCTTGACGTCGCTCGGCGCCCTGCTCGGGATCGACATCAGCTCGACGTCGAAGACGACCATGCCTTTCGGCAGGTTCCCCCGTCCCTTGTACGCGAGGTTCTCGGGAATCCAGAGCCGGCGTTTTTCACCGGTGACCATCATCTGCACGCCCTCGGCCATTCCTGGCACGAAACGCGCGACCGGATACGTCTGCGGCGTGGCGCGCGATACAGAGCTGTCGAACATCCGTCCATTCGTCGTCCATCCGGTGTACTGAACGATCACGATATCGTCTTTCGTCGGATGGTCCTTCCCGGTACCGGGCGTGATCACCTTCGTGGCGAGTCCTGACGCGGTTTTCATCGCATCGGCCGGCGGCGCCGCGACGTCGGGCGGAGCCGGCTGGGTTTGTGGCGTTCCGAGCGCGAGTGTGAGAGCGGCAGCAAGAATGAGCATGAATCAATTTTAACGTGATATTCTGCCCACCGTACCTAGCGGGGTCTCATCAGCTATCAGCTGATAAATAGAACCCCTACCTGCCTCCCGTTCTCGCCGGGATCGCGGACGTAGGATCAGCGAGCACATCACGCGAGGTGTGCCATGACCCTTCAGCCGCTCAAAGCCGCGAAGCCGCTCCAAGCAACGAAGCTCACGCCGAACCTGATCGTCTCGAGCGTCGAGCGAAGTCTTGCGTTTTACACGGAAGTGCTCGGATTCGCACGGGGCATCACCGTGCCCGAGGAATCGCCGCTGGCGTTCGCGGCGGTGACGAGCGGCTCGGTGGAGATTTTTCTCAACGACAAATCGACAGTCTCGAAGGAGAGCCCTCAGTTCGCCCGTCTGTCGATTGGCGGCGGCGGCAACATGATGTTCATCGAAGTGGAGGAGGTCGATCCGCTCCACGAACGGCTGAAGTCAAAGCCGAACGTGACGATCGTGATGCCGATCGTGACGCAGTGGTACGGCATGCGCGAGTTCGCGATCGCCGATCCCGATGGGTACGTGATTACGTTCGCGCAGCGCGTGGAGCAGCCGTAAATCGCCACGTCCTACCTTCGGCGCGACGCGAGCTGTTCGAGCGCCCGCTTCAACGCCTCCAGCTTCTGGCCCGCCTCGCCCAGCCTGCCTTCGGCGGTCAGGCGCTGGTAGTCGGCGAGGTCGCGCGCGGCTTCGGCGATCAGCGCATCGGCGTCGGCGTTCGGCGGGGCGCCGGGCGCTCTCGAGACCGGCGCAGCGGGCGCTTGCGGCAGCTCGGGTTGGGCCGCCGCCGCGCCGGGCGGCGGCGCGGCAGGCGCGATTGTTGACGGCGCGTTGCCGAACAACGCGGCCACCGCCGACTCGAACGTCGGCCCGTACGCGAGCCGATCCTGCATCGCGAGCACGACGAGGCGCAGCTCGGGCATCGGGCTGCGCTCGGCCTGAAGATAGATCGGCTCGGCGTACAAGAGCGCGCGGCCGATCGGGATGACGATCAGGCTGCCGCGGCGCACGTGCGATCCCTGCTGATTCCACAGCGACAGCTGCCCCGACAGCTGCGGGTTCTGATCGATCCGCGCCTCGATCTGCAGCGGCCCGTCGATGAGCCTCGTTTTCGGGAAGTCGTAGACGATCGCGGTCCCGTAGTGCGGATCGTCGCTGCGCCCCGCGATCCATCCGATCAGATTGTTCCGGTTCGCAGGAGTGAACGGCAGGATCTCGATGAATTCCGTCGTCCGTTCGTCGGGCAGCTTCATGAGGACGAAATTCGGATCCATCGGCAGCGTCGCCTGCTGGCGCTGCTGGTTCATGCCGACCTCGCTCGCGACGCTCCACAAATCTTCGCGGTTGTAGAACACATCGGGCGCCGTCATATGGTAGAGCCCGTACACGGCCGCCTGCACCCGCAGCATCAGCTCGGGGTAACGCACGTGCTTGCGAAGATCCTGCGGCATCGCCGGCGCGTCCTTGAAGAGCGACGGGAAGATCGCGCGATAGCCGGCAACGACGGGATCGTCGCTGTCGAACACGTAGAACGTCGTCGACCCGTCGTAGGCGTCGACGACGACCTTGACGCTGTTGCGGACGTAGTTGACGCGGTCGCGCCCGAGACCGTAGTGCCGCGCGTAAGGATAGGAATCCGACGTCGTGTATCCATCGGCGATCCAGAATAGCCGGCCGTCGTTCCCGATGACGATGTAGGGGTCTTCGTCGAAGGTCAGGAAGCCCGCAATCGTCTCGAGGCGATCGCGGATGGAGCGGCGCATCAGCAGCCGGCTCGCCGGCGTGATGTCGTCGCTGAACGGCAGCTTCGCGAGATCGCCGCGGTCGAGCGCGATGAGGAGCCGCCGGAAGAAGCCGCCGAGCACGATGCCGCCCTTGCCTTCATACGATGCGAAGGCGTTCGTGTCGCCCTGCGGGTAGTTGAACTCCTTCTGCCGCGTGTTCACGTACACGTCGGTCGTCGTCAGCTCGCCGAAGTAGATTTCGGGCCGCGTCACCTTCAGGGCGGGAATGGTGCTTTGCACCGGCATGTTGCTGAGAATCAGCGTCGGCAATCCTTCGGGCGTGAAGCCGTTGACCGGGTTCATCGTGACGCCGTAGCCGTGCGTGTAGATCAGCTTTTCGTTGATCCAGTTGCGGCTGCTCTCCGGCAGCTTGTCGACGTTCAGCTCGCGCGCGGCGAGCATCATCTGCCGCGTCGAGCCGTCAATCTCGTAGCGATCGATGTCGATGTCGGGGAAATCGTAGTACGTGCGGATCTCCTGCAGCTGCCGCAGCGTGTCCTGCAGCGCGCGCCAGTCCCACAGGCGGATGTTTTGAATCGTGTCCTGGTTGTTGGGGGCGTCGGCCGCCTCGACGGTCGTCTCCGCCGGAAACGGACGCTGCGCGATGCGATTGAGCGCGTACGCGACGCGTGTCATCTCGATGTTGTGCGTGATGAACGGCCGCTCGCGGACGAGCTCGTTCGGCTTGACGATGAAGCTCGTGACGTACCAGCCGAGCACGCCGACGACGACGTAGCACAGCGCCGCAGGTGCGATCGCGGCGACGAGCCATCGCAGCTTCGGCGACGAAGCAGCGTTCACGAACGCGATCGCTGCGCCAAGCGCCAACGCCGCCGAGACGACGAGCGCGCCGGTGAGCGTGATGTGCGCCTCGGTGTAGGTGACGCCCGAAAAAATGGTGTGGTCTTCGAACAGCTGCGCGAAGCGACCGAGATACGTCCGCGCCGCGAGCGCCAGCAGCACCACGGCGTAGGCGACCGACAGTCCGCGCCACGCCCCGGCGCCCGGATAATCGCGGCGGGCGCCGAGCATCCGCGTGCCGCCGGTGACGACAGTGAAGAACAGCGCGACGCCGGCAACGATCACCGCCAGCGTCATCACCCACCCGGAAAGGAGCTGCCACGCCGGCAGCGTGAACAGATAGAACGGCAGCGGCCTGCCGAAGATTGGATCGACGACGCCCGCCGCCGCCCCCGGCAGCGCGTCGCCCCTCGCGTACCACCACAACGCGAGCGTGGACCACTGCGCCATCATCCCGGCGCCTGTGGCAAAGGCGATCAGCAGCGAGGCGACGATCGCGATCAGCCGCAGCACCGGTTCGACCGGCAGCTTGATCGGCTGTCCGTTGATCAGAATCGGAAAGCCGGTCAGCTCGCCGAGGCGCGGCGGCTTCAACGCCACGAACGATCCGTACAGGATGACGAACGTCGCGAGCGTGAACGTGCTGAAGACGGTCGCCTGCAGGTTCAGTGTTTTCCAGAAGACGGCGCCGTAGCCGAGCGAATCGAACCACAGCGCGTCGACGTAGTAGGAGAGCGCCGTGCCGCCGCCGAGCAGCAGGACGCCCGCGACGACCAGGAGAAGGATGAGGCCGCGCCGCCGGGAGCGACGGTGCGGCGGCCAATCGATGGTCTCAGGCATTTACCAGTCGAACTTCAATCCTAGCTGAATTTCGCAGACGCGGCGTTTCGGCAGCTGAGCGAATCTACGGAACAAGAACGATCTTGCCGAGCGCGCCGGGTTCCATGATGTGCTCGTGCGCCTTAGAGGCGTCAGCGAGCGGCAATTCGCGTCCGACAACCGGGTTCAGCGCGCCGCCCGCGAGGCCGGCAATCAGCGCGGCGTGGATTTCGGCCATGTCCCGTTCGTTGACGTTGAACAGCGTCATCCCCAGAATCGCAGCATCGCGTCCCATCGCCTGGCGTGCGTCGATTTCGACGCGACCGCGATTGCCCACCACGACCACGCGTCCGTGTTTGGCGAGCAGGCCGAGGTCGCGATCGAGGTTGACGTGCGCCGCCATCTCGACGATCACGTCGACGCCGCGGCCGCCCGTCGCGCGCACGATTTCGTCGGTGTAGGCCGGCGACTTGTGGTTGACGAGCACGTCCCCGCCGTGATCGCGGACTGTCGCGAGCCCTTTGTCGGTTCCGCCGCTGCCGATGACGGTCAGGCCGCGCGCGTGCGCGAACTCCACCGACGCGAGCCCGACGCCGCCGGTGGCGCCGTGCACGAGCACCACTTCGCCCGGCCGCGCGCCCGCGCGCTGAAACAACGCGCGATACGCCGTGCAGTACGGCACGCCGAGCGCCGCGCCCTGCCCGAACGATGCGCGCGCGGGCAGAGGATGCAGCTGCGACGGACTGCACAGCGCTTTGTCCGCGTACGTGCCTGCGCCCGACACAGTGTTGCCCGGCCCCGCGATGTACACGCGATCGCCGGCGGCGAAGCCCTTCACATCCGCGCCGACGCTTTCGATTTCGCCGGCGCCGTCGAATCCCGGCGTATAGGGCAGTGGCGGCTTGCGCGCATACGTGCCGGTATGCATGTACGCGTCGACCGGATTGACGCCGGCGGCGCGAACGCGCACGACGATTTCGCCCGCGCCCGGTTTCGGATCGGGAATTTCTTCGAGCTTGAGGACGTCGGGACCGCCGAATTGATGAACTCGGATCGCTCGCATAGTCTCTCCCGCTCGCCTGAAAGGCTCGCGCCACGCGGCCTGCCAGCAGCGCTCGCCTGAAAGGCTCGCGCTACGCGGCCTGGCAGCAGCGCTCGCCTGAAAGGCTCGCGCTACACGGTCATGCTGGAGCGCTACGCGCCTCGCTGTAGCGCGAGGCTTTCAGCCGAGCGATCGACCGACGATGCTAACATGAGAACTTCGATGCCACAGGTGAAGCTTCACAGGACTGTGGGCGTGAAGGTCGGTCACGTCCAGGTTGGCGGCGGTGCGCCGATCGTCGTGCAGTCGATGACGATGACCGATACGGCCGACGCGCGCGCGACGGCGCAGCAATGCATCGAGCTCGCCGAAGCCGGATCCGAGCTCGTACGCGTGACCGTCAACCTGCCTGATGCGGCCGCTGCAGTTCCCGAGATCAAACAGCGGATGCTCGAGGCCGGCTGCTCCGCTCCGCTCATCGGCGACTTCCATTACAACGGTCACCTGCTGCTGACGAGATACCCGGACTGCGCGCGCGCGCTCGATAAATATCGAATCAACCCGGGCAACGTCGGGACGGGAAAGCGACGCGACGAGCAGTTCGCGACCATTTGCAAGGTCGCCGTCGACAACGCGAAACCGGTGCGTATCGGGGTCAACGGCGGGTCGCTCAACCAGGAGCTCGTCGTCGCCAAGATGCAGGAGAACACGGATCGCGATCTCGGCAGGACGTCCGAGGAAATCATCAACGAATGCATGGTGCTCTCGGCCATCGAGTCGACGGCGCTCGCGATCGAAAGCGGTCTGCGGAAGGATCAAATCATCATCTCCTGCAAAACATCGCGGCCACGCGATCTCATCGCCGTCTACCGCGAGCTCGCGCGGCGCACCGATCAGCCACTGCACCTGGGCCTCACCGAGGCGGGGATGGGCACGAAGGGTCTCGTCTGGTCGTCGGCCGCGATGGGCGTCCTCTTGGCCGAAGGGATCGGCGACACGATCCGCGTGTCGCTCACGCCGAGGCCGGGCGGCGATCGGCGCGAAGAAGTGTACGCGGCGTGCGAGATGCTGCAGGCGCTCGGCCTGCGATCGTTCTCGCCGAGCGTCACCGCGTGTCCGGGGTGCGGCCGGACGACGAGCACCACGTTTCAGGAGCTGGCCGAACGGATCCAGGGATACATCCGCGGCAAGATGCCTGAGTGGAAAGCGACGCACGAGGGCGTCGAGACGATGACGCTGGCGGTCATGGGATGCGTCGTCAACGGGCCGGGCGAATCGAAGGCCGCCAACATCGGCATCAGCCTGCCGGGAACCGGCGAGGCCCCGAACTGCCCGATCTACATCGACGGCCAGCACGTCACCACCCTGCGCGGCACGTACGACGAGCTCGCCGTTGAATTCCAGCGCCTCGTCGACGCGTACGTCGAGCGGACGTACGTGAAGAAAGGGTAGGGGCGGACCAATGTATCCGCCCGCCCTTCGACAAGCTCAAGGCGGTCCCGAGCCGAGTCGAGGGACCGGCGCCGACACGCCGGCACGGGCCGGCGCAACGGCCGGACCGTATGACGCGCTCCTGCTGGACGTGCTCCACCGCGTCTGGGGCTTCTCCGATTTCCGCCCACTGCAGCGCGACGCCATGCACGCGGCCCTCGACGCGCGCGACAGCCTCGTCGTGCTGCCGACCGGCGGTGGCAAGTCGCTCTGTTTCCAGGCTCCGGCAATCGCGTCGAATCAGCTCGCGATCGTCGTCTCGCCGCTCATTTCGCTGATGAAGGATCAAGTCGACGGGCTGCGGGTCGACGGCGTCGCCGCGTCGTACTTGAACAGCACGCTGCTGCCTGGCCAGCGCGACGAGGTGCTTGCCTCGATTCGCGACGAGCGCTGCCGCCTTCTCTACGTGTCGCCCGAGCGAATCGTCGCCGACGGCGCGCTCAGACGGCTGCTGCAGCAAACCGGCATACGGTTCATCGCCATCGACGAAGCGCATTGCATCAGCCAGTGGGGCCACGACTTCCGGCCGGAATATCGCCAGCTGGGCGCGCTGCGCGACGAGTTCCCGGGCGTCTCGGTTCACGCGTTCACGGCAACGGCAACCGAACGCGTGCGGCGCGACATCGCGTCCGAGCTGCGCCTGCGCGATCCGCTCGTGCTGGTCGGCTCGTTCGATCGACCCAATCTGATCTACCGCGTGCTGCGCCGGGGCGACTTCCACAAGCAGCTCGGCGACGTGCTGGCGCGCCACGAGCACGAAGCAGGCATCGTCTACTGCTCGTCGCGCCGCGAGGTCGAAAGCATCGCCGCCAAGCTGCAGGCTGAAGGGCATCGTGCGGCGCCGTACCATGCCGGCCTGCCCGACGAGGTACGCAGCCGCCATCAGGAGGCATTTCTCGACGAGCAGATCGACGTCGTGGTTGCGACCGTCGCGTTCGGCATGGGCATCGATCGTTCGAACGTGCGGTTCGTCCTGCACGCGGGCGCGCCGCGCTCGCCCGAGCACTATCAGCAGGAATCGGGGCGCGCCGGCCGCGACGGCCTGCCTGCCGAGTGCATCCTTATCTACAGCGGCGCCGATTTCGGCCGGTGGCGCCAGATGCTCGAAGCCAACGGCGAATGGAACGAGAGCGCGAGGACGCTGCTCAGGGACATGGAGCGCTACGCCTCCGCGACGCGCTGCCGCCATCGCGCGCTGGTCGAGTACTTCGGTCAACGGTACGACCGCGCCGACTGCGGGGCGTGCGACTGGTGCCTGAAGGAGCTCGACGCCGTGCCCGATTCGGTCGTGCTCGCGCAGAAAATCGTGTCGTGTGTCGTGCGCGTGAAGCAGACGCGGGGATCGAGCCACGTCACCGACGTGCTGCTCGGCCGTGCCACCGAGAAAGTCGCTGCAGCGGGCCACGATTCGCTGTCCACCTTCGGGTTGTTGAGAGACGAGTCGGCGGCGGCCATCCGCGGCTACATCGAACAGCTGGTCGTCGCGGGGTTCCTGTCGCGCGAAGGCGAACCGTATCCCGTGCTGCGCCTGACGGCCACGGGGACGACGCTTCTCCGCGGCGGCGCGGCGTGCGTGCTCTATCGAGAAGTGAGGCCGCCGTCGGCACGCGCGCGAAGCCGTTCCTCCATTCGCGACACGTTCGTCTCCCGCATCGATTCGGATTTGTTCGATGTCCTGCGCGGCGTGCGCCTGCGCCTCGCCCAGGCGCGCGGCGTTCCGCCGTACGTGATCTTTCACGATACGACGCTGCGCGAGATGGCGATGCGGCGGCCGAAAACGGTCGACGATCTCAGGAGTGTGTACGGCGTCGGTGCGAAGAAGGCCGCCGACTTCGGCGACGCGTTTCTCGACGCGATTCGGACGTTCCGCAAGCCGGACTGACCGATTCGTGAACATCGCGGCCTGTCGTTGCCACACCCTGAGTTCTGGCTTTCGTGTATCGTGCGTTTCGCGGTGAGTTCGGCGTCGACAGTTCAGTGGATCGTGTAAGGCTCGCGGAGCGCGAACGGCGCGATTTCGATCTCGAACGGCGTGCCGTCCTCTGTGATCATCTGATAGGTGCCCCGCATCGCTCCGTTGGGCGCCGCCAGCGTTACGAACGAACTGTACTGAAATGACTGGCCGGGTTTCAGAAGCGGCTGCTTGCCGACGACGCCCGGGCCGCGCACTTCCTCGACGTATCCCGTCTCGTCCGTGATGATCCAGTGGCGGCTAATCAGCTGAACCTGCTCCGACCGGTGGTTCGTGATGCGGATCGTGTAAGAGAAGAACCACTCCTTGCGCGCCGGCGCCGAGTAATCGGCGTGGTACCTCGATTCGACCTGGACGTGAACGCTGCTGGTGACGGCGGCCGACGTCGTGGAGTACACACTCACGTTATCCTTTATCTATGCACAGGATTCAACCCGCCCGGTTGAAACCCGGCGTGACGCTCGACACGATTGCGCCGCCGACCTCAGCCGACCGGATGCAGCAGTCGAGCGCGATCGTGCGCGGCAAGGCGCTCATTTTCTGGGACCTCAAGATTCCAGGAAAGAAGAAGAAGCTCGACGCCATCGACACCGATCAGATCACGCCGTCGGCCGATTGCGTGTCCGAGAGCCTCGAGACGCTCGATGAGCGGTGGAAGGCCGGAGCGTTCCGGTACCTCATGCCCGGCTTCCGCGCACGCGTCCATCGCGGCGAAACCTTCGTGATTGCCGGCGATCGGTTCGCGATCGGATCGTCGCGTGAGATGAGCCCGGCGGGCCTGAAGGCTATCGCGGAAGAAGTCGGACTGCAGATGGTCATCGTCTGCGGCCACAACATGGGCGACATCTTCCGCCGCAACGCGCTGAATCTTGGATTGCACGTCGTCCAGAGCCCCGACGCGGTGGCCGACGCGAGAGACGGCGACGAGCTCACCTTCGATCCCGTATCTCGCCGGCTGACGAACGAAACGCAGCGCAAGACGTACGATCCTGCGCCGCTGAGCGCCAAAGAAGACGAGATTCGACGCACCGGCGGCATCTTCGCTGCCGGACGGCGCGAGTTCAAATCGTCGGTCGAGACGACGCCGCGGATCGAGTGGCCAGACGAAGCGGTCGCGCGAGGCATGACGTCGACCGAACAGATCGTCTGGGCGCACCGCGTCGACAAGGACGCGAGGCTCGAGCGGGGTTCGACGCTTCGCGTGTACGCCGACCTGCTGCCCGCGTCGGATGGAACGGCGCCGTTCGCCATCCACACCTTCAATCAGATCACCGGCGGCAACACCATCGACCCGCGTCAGGCGGCGATTGCCAACGATCACTTCGTCTTCACGAACAAGGAAGACGACGACAAGCAGACCGGCATCGGCCGCGAGTTCGCGCGGCGGCACGACATCGGCAAGCCGTACTACGCGACGCCGGGCGACGGCATCTTTCATTTTTATTTTCCGGAACAGGGTCTCGTGTATCCCGGCCAGTTCATTCCGGGCGCCGATTCGCACAGCCGCGCGTACGGCGCGTACGGCGCCGTCGGCATGGGCGTCGGATCGACGACGCTCGGATTCGGCTGGGCGACCGGCTACATCTACTTCACGGTGCCGAAGGCGCGGCGGGTCGTCATCAGCGGGGCGTTGCAGTCGTGGGTGAGCGGCAAGGACATCGTCCTCGAGCTGCTGCGGCGCTGGGGCGCGCAGCAGTCGCAGGGCATGTCGGTGGAGCTCGTCGACGCGAACAAGCAGCTGCCGATTGCGTATCGGAACACGATCGCGAACATGATGGCGGAAGCCGAGGCGCTCAACGGCATCTTCGCGCCCGACGAGATCACGGAAGCCTGGTATCGATCCAAAGGCATCGAGATGCTCCCGTACCCGCGCTTCGCACCCGGCGAGGACGCCGTCTACGAAATCGACGAGACGCTCGACCTGTCCGACGTCATGCCGATGATCGCGAAGCCGTTCAGTCCGGGCAACGCGTTTCCCGCCGGCGACGTCGCGCGCGAGCACCTCACCTTCGATAAGGCGATGATCGGATCGTGCACCAACGGCAGCTACGACGATTTACTGACGGCGGCGCTCGTCATCCGTGCTGCGCGCAAGCGCGGCGCCGACCGAGCTGCGACGCCGTTCGTGATCTTTCCAGGGTCAGGCGGCGTCGCAAGACAGATCGAGCGCCCCGATCGGCGGCTCGACGGTGAGTCGGTCGCCGGTGTCTTTCGCTCGGTTGGCGGCGAGATTCGCCAGTCGTGGTGCGGTCCGTGCTTCGGCCAGGGTCCAGACGCACTGCAGAAAGGACAGCGCGCCATCACGTCGTTCAACCGCAACTGGCAGAACCGGATGGGCATCGGCGGCGAAGGCTTCCTGGCAAGTCCCGCGGTCGTCGCGGCGTCGGCGCTCGTCGGGTACATGGCGCCGCCCGACGAGCTCGGGCTGACGTGGGACCCCGAGGAATTTGGTGTCTGAATCCACCGCCGCTTCGCGCGCGAACGTCGCGGCATCGATCGGCGTCCCCGTCGCTCGTCGCCACATCTTCCTCTGCTGCGATCAGACGAACCCGAAGTGCTGCGAGAAGGATCGCGGCCTTGCCGCGTGGGAGTTCTTGAAGCGCCGCCTGAAAGAGCTCGGACTCTCCGAGCAGGGCGGTATTCTGCGCACCAAAGCCAACTGCCTTCGCATCTGCGAAGGCGGACCGATTTGTATCGTCTATCCCGAAGGCGCGTGGTACGCCGGATGCGACCCGCCGGTGCTCGAACGAATCATTCAGGAGCATCTGATCGGCGGCCGCGTCGTGACAGAGTGTCTGATCGTGGAGCATCCGCTCATTCTCTGATCGCGTGGCTCTTCCGATTGAAGCCTGGCACGACGATGCTGCCGGCGCGCCGCGCCGCGGCGCTCGATCCGATCGAGGGGTTGCGGTCGCAGTAGGCGGGAGCCGGTGGCCCGCCGAAGCCTTCGGCGAAGGCGGAAAGGCCCGCGCCACAGCCGGAAAGACCCGCGCCACGGATTGTGCAATGCGCTCATAGAATACGTGGGTGATCGCTCGCACGATCGCCACTGCCACGCACGGACGATACCTCGTGGTTCCTCCAGCGGCGGACGGTCCGGCGCCGCTGCTCGTTGGCTTTCACGGCTACGCCGAGCACGCCGAGCAGCAGCTCGCGCGGCTTCAGGCCATCCCCGGGTCGAATCGATGGCTGCTCGTGTCGGTGCAAGGTCTCAATCGCTTCTATCAACGGCGGACGAACGAGGTCGTCGCCGGCTGGATGACGCGGCAGGACCGCGATCTCGCGATCGCCGACAATCTCGCCTACGTGTCGAACGTTGTCGATGCCGTGGCGCGCGAATGGCGTGCGGCGGACACGCTCGTCTTCACCGGCTTCTCACAGGGTGTGGCGACGGCGTTTCGCGCCGCCGCGTCGTCGCCGCGGGCCGTCAGCGGCATCATCGCGGCCGGAGGCGACGTGCCGCCCGAAATCGACGCCGCGTCGCTGAGGCGCATCAACGCGGCTCTGATCTGTCGAGGCGCGCGCGACGACTGGTACACCGCCGAAAAGTTCGCAGCCGACGACGATCGCATTCGGTCGGCCGGCGTTCGGCCGCGTTCGCTCGAAGTCGACGCCGGTCACGAATGGTCGGACGCGATCGCGCGCGCAGCCGGCGAGTTCCTGAGGGAGCTGTGGTCGTGACGACGATTCGCGCCGCCACCGCGGCCGACGCCGGCGCGCTCGCGAACCTGAGGTGGGAATTCCGATCCGGTAAGAATGCGCCGATCGAGACCCGTGAAGCATTCCTCGCGCGATGCGAATCGTGGATGCGTACCGAGCTGACCTCGTCGGCGTCGTGGCGTGCATGGCTTGCGGAACAGGATGGCGCCGCCGTCGGGCAGGTCTGGGTCCACCTGATTCAGAAGGTGCCGAATCCGGCGGCCGAGCGCGAGCGGCACATGTACCTCTCGAATCTCTATGTCAGGCCGGAAGCGCGCGGCGGCGTCGGCACGCGACTGCTCGAGGCGGCGCTCGAATGGGCTGTGTCGCAGCACGTGGACCGTGTGGTGTTGTGGCCGACCGATCGCAGCCGTCCCTTATACCTGCGCCATGGGTTCACGGCTGACGTCGATCTGCTGGAGCTCGAGCTCGAGACGCGCGGCTAAGGGTGGATACGTCCTACGAGCGCGTCTTCAGCCGTCCGGCAATCCAATTGACGATCGTGTTCTGGATGTTGACGTACACCGCCGCCTGACCGGCTGGATCCCTCCGGGGCAGCTTGAACGAGTGATCGCCTTTGGCGATCACCTCCAGGGTCGCCGGCGGTTCGAGTTGCTGGACGATCGGCCGAAGCTCCGCAGGAAGACCGAATGCATCGCGGTCGCCTTGCACGATCAGCATCGGGCGGCGGATCGCCGCCAGATGTTTGTCGCGTCGCTGGTCGGGCCGGCCGGGCGGATGGAGCGGGTAACCGAGGAGGACGAGGCCGGCGATCGGCAAATCACGATCGGCCGCTGCGACCTGGGTTGCGATACGGCCGCCCATCGATTTGCCGCCGATGAACAAGCCGCGATTCGCGCTCGGCACCGCCTCGCGCACGGCGGCGATGACGTCGCGATAGCACGCCTCGAGCGCCGGCGCACGATCCGGAATGCGCCGACGCTGCTCCGTGTACAAGAAGTTGAAGGTCACGACGTCGAGGCCCAGCGCCGACAGCGCGTGCGCGAAATCGACCATGAACGCGCTGCGCTGACCGGCGCCGGCCCCATGCCCGAGCATCAGCGTCGCGCCCAGAGCGCGCTCGGCGGCGGCGTAAACGAGCGCGGTCGTCGTCGCGCCTGCCGTCCCACCGCTCTGCAGCCGAACGCTCAGCTCATTCGGATTTCTCAAGCGCGTCGCGGACCTCCGCGTCCGTCTTCAGCTCGTTGTTCACGGCGAACGCGCCGAACTGCGACGCCAGCGAGCGGGCGAGCATGCGATCGACATCGCTGTTGACGACGCCGGTCAGCGTGACGCGGCCCCGCTCGACCACGATGTGAATCGGCGGGTTCGGCATGACGGCGTAGTTCCAGAAGTTCGCGTTGTTGTAGATCGACCGCGCGATCCTGATCCGCAGGTCGTCGTCGAACGTCGACACCGGCAGCACCGTGATGTTGTCGCGGACGCTCGTCACACCGTCGATCTTCGACACGCGCTTCTCGATGTCGTCGCGCTTGTAGGGCATCGTCACCTTGCCGGTGAGCGTCACCACGCCGTCCTTCACGCTCGCGCTCACGTCGTCGAAGATCGTGAAGTGCACGTAGCGATCGACGGTGTTCGCGACGTCTTTCAAGATCTGAAAATCTTTCCGTTCGCTTCGGTCGACCGATGCCGCCGCCGCGATGTTCGCCGTCAGCAGACACGCGGCCGCGGCCGCAGCCAATTTGTCGAGCATGTTGCACCTCCGCCTCTGCTCAGCAAGAGGGCAAACCAAATGCCAGATGCTTCGGCCGGTAATCGGCGAAAAACGATTGAATCGCGGCGGCGCGCGACGCGCCGTGTCCTCTCTAGTGGCCAGCGAAGGCGACGCCGAGCCCGTACGTGATTGCGGCTTCGATAATCCCGACGACCGTCATCTCCAGGCCGCTCGCCCACCACGAACGCGTCGTAATCAACGCTTTCGAGGCACCGACGATGAAATGCGCGATCGTGCTGATGATGAACGACGCGATGACGGCCGGCATGCCGACGGCGAAGAAGAACGGGATGATCGGGATGAAGCCGCCGATCGCCGTCGAGATCGACGCCGATATGGTCGAGCGCAGCGGGTTCGGGAATGTTTCCTCCGACAATCCGAGCTCTTCGTGCACGAGCGTGCGCAGGAATTGCTTCGGCTCCTTCTGGATCCGCTCGGCCATCGCGCGCGCTTCTTCCGGCGAGAAGCCTTTCAGCTGATAGAACAGCTCGAGCTCCAGCAGCTCTTCGTGCGGGTCTTCTTCAATCTCGGCGCGCTCGCGCGAGACCTCCGACTCGTACACCTCGCGCTCCGACTTGGAGGCGAGATACGCGCCGGCTCCCATCGACAGCGCGCTCGCCAACGTGCCGGCGAGTCCGGCCGCGAGCACGACCTGGCTGCCGCCGGTGTACCCTGCCATGCCTGAGACGATGCCGAACACGGCGCCGAGTCCGTCGTTGACGCCGTAGATGGCGTCGCCGATCCAGCCGGTGCCGCGAACGTGCCACCGCTCGCGGTGCAGGATCGTGTCGAGCGCCGACCGCGGCGTCGGCATCGCGCCGCCGGCGAGCGTCCGAAGAATGACGGCGTGGTCACGCTCCTCCAGCATCGCCTCCTTGGCGATTTGTCGATCGGTTGGATCGCTGAGCTTCGCCATCAGCTCGTCGTACTCGGCTTCGGCTTTCGTCTCTTCCTGCTCGAGACGATGCAGCACGACACTCGGATCCGAGATGCGTTGAAACCACGAGAGGCCGCGCTCGACCTCTTTCGGATCGGGCGCGTGCCCTGTCGCCATCGCGATCCGCTCGGACCAGCGGGCGGCGTGCTTGTCCTCCTGCCCGGCGAGCCGCAGCAGGATGTCTTTGCGTTTGCGATCGCGCTCGCGCTCGGCGAGATGCCGGTAGGTGGCCGCCGCTTCGACTTCGCGGCGCCACATCTTCTGGACGGTCGAAAGGTTGCGCGGCTCCATGTCGCAGCTACAGGAGCAGGACGGTTCCAATGCCGGCGCCAACGAGGACGACCTGCCGGATCGGGTTGTCGTCGAACGTGCCGCGGTGAAGATCCGGGATGAGATCAGACATCGCGACGTAGAGGAAGCTCGCCGTCGCGAACGCGAGGAAGTACGGAGCGACGCGCGGGACGGAATCGAGGAACACGAACGCGAGCCCGGCGCCGAGCAGGCCCGCGGCCTCGGCCAGCGCGTTGTACATCAGCGCACGCTGGCGGCTGTAGCCGGAGTGGAGGAGGATCGCGAAGTCGCCCACCTCGTGAGGAATCTCGTGCGCCAGTACGGCGACGGCAGTACTGATTGCGACGGGGATCGAAGTGAACACAGCGGCGCCGATGACCGCGCCGTCCATGAAGTTGTGCGCCGCGTCACCGATCAGCACGAGCGGGCCGCTCGATCCATGCACTTCACACTCGTCCGTGTGGCAGTGCCTCCACAACGCGAACTTCTCGAGGACGAAGAACGTCAGGATGCCGACGAGGAGCGTCGCGAAGACCCGGCGCGGGCTCAGTCCGGCCAGCGCCTGCGGCAGCAGCTCAATCAGCGCGACGCCGAGCAGCGCGCCGACCGCGTAGCTCACCAGCCACGGTACCAGCCGGCTGCGCATCCCGACGGGAAGAACGAGGAGGCTCGACGCGACCGCCAGTCCGCCGAAGCCGCCGAGCAGGCTGAGACCGAGCGCGACGGCGAGCAAGGGCACGCGCCATTCTATTTCAGCTCGCGACGTAACCGCGGCGCGCGCGCACGCGGTAGTTGTGGTTCCGCACTTCGACACGGATCGCGTGCCAGCGCCCGTCTTTCTTTCCGCTTGCCTGATATCCGAGGTAGTACTGCTTGCTCAACTCGTCGGCGATGCTCGCCGTCGACGGATTGAGATCGCGCGCGTCGCGAATGATCTCGGTACGCCCGCCGCTGTCATCGGTCATCTCGCGAAGCGCGACGATGTTGACTCGGTCGTCGCCGCGTGCGCTGCGCGGCCACCCGCTCGTGCCGCCGCCGCCCCCCGTCGGCGGAAACGGCCACCCCCGTCCCCGGCGGCCGGGCGGAAACGGCATCGGAATCGGAATCGGCGCGCGCGGCGGAGGACGATAGGTGTTCGTTTCCTCCTCGCCGTCGATGCCAATCGCGTAGACGAGCACTTCGCTCTCACGAATCTGCTGCTTCAACGAGCGGATGTCGGTTCCGCTCGTGGTGTCGTTGCCATCCGAGATGACCAGCAGCGCCTTCTTGCGATGCTGACCGCGCTGCGCGAGTGGAATCGCTTCTGACACCGCATCGTACATCGCCGTTCCGCCGTTCGGCGTGATCCGTCCAAGGACGCGCGACAAGAGCTGGCGATCCGAGGTCCACGACTGCAGGAGCACCGGGACGTTGCTGAAGCGGTACAGGAAGATCTCGTCCTGCTTGTCGAGGAGGTCGTACAGGAATCGATCCAGCGCTTCCTGAGCGGCCTGAATCTTCTGCCCCGCCATGCTCCCGCTCGTGTCGAGCGCAATGCCGAGGCTGACGGGCACGCGATCCGCGCTGAAATGCGATACGTCGACCGGCTGATCGTCTTCGTAGACCGCGAAATCTTCCTGCCGCAGGCCCGAGACGAACCGGCCGCCGGCATCCGTTACAGTCGCAGTGACGTTGATCAGCTCGACACCGCTCTTGAAGCGGAAGCCGGGCTCGTTCTGCTGCTGCGCGTCGAGTGCGACCACGACGACGGCGAACAGCGCGGCGACGGCGAGAACGCGCGACTTCAGATTCATGACCTCGTTCGCCTGTCCACGTGCGGCACGATGCCGCTGTCGCTTCGGAAGCTTACTCGATAGCGGCCCACGTCGGCTGCGCCGGGCACGGTCACCAGAAATGTCGATTCCCCCCCGGGCGGCAGAACCGCCGGCTCGATCGACGCCCGCCCGCTCGTCACGAATCCGCCGTCGCGGTCGAACAGGAAGACGACGGCGGTCAGCCGATCCGTCCGGCCCCCGCTCGAGGGATTCCTGATCACGCCCCGAACGATCAACCGATCGCCGTCCCGTTGATGACCGAGCGCGACGAGCTCGAGCGGAACCGATGACGTCGGGTTAGCACCAGTCGTCGGCGTCGGCTGATTTTGCAAGGCGGGCGCCGCAGGCGCCGTAGCGGTGCGCGATCGCAATCCGCTGCTGAGCACCACGGCGAGCGCCGCCGCGGTGGCGAACACGAACAGGCCGACGCCGATCACGATGACCGATCGCGAGCTGGCCGCCGATGGCCCGGCGGCAAACAGATCGCCGCTCGAAATCGGCGTCGGAGTGACGGCACGCAGACGCGGCTCGGCGCGCATGCCGACCGCCGACGCGGCCACTGCCGTCTGGATGTCGGCGGCGAGCGCGGCAACGCGCGCCTCGGACCGGCGCCGCTCTTCGCGCGCCACGCGCCACGCGATGACGGTCATCACGAGCGCCAGCAGCATCGAAACGAGCGTGACCACGAGTAGGATCGACATTTCCTTGTCTGTCGCCGCTCGCTCTTCGCTCGCGGCAGTCATTCGCGATGACGATTCGTCTGCTCAGCGGAGCTTGAATTCGACGGCGACTTCGACGATCACATCGACCGGCACGCCCTGGCGCTGCGCCGGCGCGAAGCGCCACTGCCGCACGGCCTGCAGTGCGCGCTCGTTCAAGCCTCCACCAAGTCCCTGGAGAATTTTCGCGTCGCCGACGCTTCCGTCACGGCGTACGACGATCTCGAGCACGACCTCACCGGAAATCGCGCGCAGCCGTGCCTCTTCCGTGTAATCGGCCTTCACTTCGCGCAGCAGCCGCGGCGGTTGGATGCCGCTTCCAGGCCGATAGGGACCGCCGCCGATGCCGCCGCCCGATCCCGGACCGACGCCGCTTCCGCTGCCTTGCCCAAGTCCCGTTCCATTGCCGGTTCCGGCGCCGCCGCCTCCGACGCCAGGTCCTTGGGTCTCGGCCGCGGCCTTCGTTTCCTCGAGTACGCCGATGCGGGTTCGCGCATCGGCCGGCGAATTGACAATCGGCGCGACGACGGCTGGCAGCTGTTCGGATTTGAGCGGTTCGGGCGGCGCCGGCTGCTCCACGATCGGCTTCGGCGTCGGAACCGGGCTGTTGATCGCGTGGCGGCCTTCGCGCATCGCCTTCGGCGGTGGCGCCTTCTGCTGCAGCCCGCCGCCGCCCCCGCCGCCTCCGGGTCCCGGTGTGGCCAGGAATACGAGCCTCATCAGGTCGGCCGGATGCGGCTCCTGCATCAGCACAGCCGCACGGGGCGCGAGGTTGAACGTCGCGATGAACACGGCGACGGCGAGAATGGTGGCGTGCAGCGTGCTCGACAGCGCGAACACGCGCGGCGACCGAAGACCCGTTGCGCCATGCGAAAAAACCGTAAACAGCGGCTCCGGCGACGCCGAGCCTGCACCGCGGCGCGCCATGACGAGGGTGGCGCCGATTCGGACCGCCTCGGCGTGCGGCACGTAGGCCGACGGCAGGACGACCTGGTCCTCGGGGACACCTGCGGCTAGAGCGATTTCGCGCGCCGAATAAAGATCAGGCACCAGAGTGTTCAAACGCAAAACCTTTGCCTAGGTGCATCGCCCGTTTCCGTTGAAACTTCGCGAGTTAGCGTCGATTCGGCCCCGCCGGGTTGTGCTCCGCGCGTGACACGTGTCCCCTGCGCTAGACTGCCCCCCATGTCCTTTGCTGACAAGACGATTATCGTCACCGGTGCGACCAGCGGGATCGGCCGCGCGGCGGCCCGCGCGTTTGGCGGCAATCGCGGATCGGTCGTCGTCGTCGGCCGTCAGGAAACCGAGCTGGCCGAAGTGGTGCGCGAAGTGCGCGCTGCCGGCGGCCAGGCGGTGCCTTGCGTCGCCGACGTCACCTCGGAGGACGCGCCTGCCCGCATCGTCGCGGCCGCGCTCGAAATGTTCCGCCGCATCGACGTCCTCGTGAACGCGGCCGGTATCATCGCCGCGGCGACGCTCGAAGCCACGACCGACGAGTTGTGGGACTCGATGATGGCGATCAATCTGCGGGCGCCGTTTCGACTGATGCGCGCCGCCGCGCCGCACCTGACCGAGCGCAAAGGATCGGTCGTCAACGTTTCGAGCGTCAACGGATTGCGGTCGTTTCCCGGAGTGCTGGCGTACTGCGTCAGCAAAGCCGGCGTCGATCACCTCACGCGCTGCGCGGCGATCGAAATGGCGCCGCTCGGCGTGCGCGTCAACGCCGTGAATCCCGGCGTGACCGTCACCAACCTTCATCGCCGCTCGGGCATGCAGGAGGAGCAGTACGCCGCATTCCTCGAGCGCTCGAAGACGACGCATCCGCTGGGACGTCCGGGAAACGCCGACGAAATCGCCGACCTGATCGTGTTTCTCGCGTCGGAGCGGGCGGGCTGGATGACTGGAGAAACGATTCCGATCGACGGCGGCAGACATTTGACGTGCGCGCGGTAGCGCATCAGTCTCTCGGTTTGATTCCCTCCACAAACACGAGACCTTCGCGCTCTGCCAGGGTGCGGACCGACCTGAAGCCGTCCGCCTGAAGAGATCTGATCGCGTCGCCCGACGCGGCGAACAAGGGAGCACTCTGGCCGCGCGAGAGGAGCGCGCCGAGGCCGCCGCGAGGCGCAGCGCCGACGACCATCACGCGGCCGCCCGGCCGCGCGACTCGCAGCAGCTCGCGGACGGTCGTGACGCGATCTTCGGGCCGCATCCTGCCCATCAGTCCCGCCGTGTCGTCGACGATGACGAGATCGAATGCAGCGTCGTCGACGGGCAGTCGCGTCGGCGGCGCGACCTCGACATCGACGAGCACGCCGGCGTTCGCCGCACCTTTTCGCGCGCGCGCGGCCGACGGCTCGTCGGGCGCGACCGCGACGGCGCGTCCCGAGAGGCCGACCTTCTGCGCGATGGCCGCGAGGCGTCCGCCGTCGGCGCAGCCAATCTGCAGGAATCGATCGCCCATCTTCACGCCTGCCATCCCGACGACGAGCGCGTACGGTTCGCCGCGTTTCAAAAACATATTTGTCAGCTATCAGCCTTCGGCTATCAGCTTACAGCTGACGCCTCATTGCCGAAAGCTGACAGCTGACAGCTGACAGCTGACAGCTGAAAGCTGATAGCTATATAGTTTGTCGCTCATGCCAACTCCCGTCGACATTGCTCCTGCGCGCGGCAAACTGGGTGTGATGCTGGTCGGCCTCGGCGCCGTCAGCACGACGACCATTGCCGGCGTCCTCGCGATTCGAAAAGGTCTCGCGAAACCAATCGGCTCCCTCACGCAGATGGGCACCGTCCGCCTCGGCAAGCGCACCGAAGGACGCTCGCCGAGGATCAGCGAAGTCGTTCCCCTTTCGTCACTGGACGATCTCGTCTTCGGCGCGTGGGATATTTTCGAGGATGACTGCTACGCGGCGGCGCGGACGGCCGGCGTCATCGATCGAACGCTCCTGGATCGGATTCAACCCGATCTCGAACAGATCAAACCGTGGCCCGCGGTGTTCGATCGGCGTTACGTGAAGCGCCTTGACGGACCGAACGTCAAGAGGGGGCACAACAAAAAAGAGCTTGCCGAGCAGGTGATCGACGACATCCACGCCTTCAGGCGCAACAACAACCTCGATCGCCTCGTCATGGTGTGGTGCGGCAGCACCGAAGTATTCATGACCGAATCGCCCGCGCATCAGACGATCGAGGCGTTCGAATGCGCGCTCGAGACGAACGATCCGGCGATTCCGTCGAGCATGGTGTACGCGTACGCGGCCATCCGCGAAGGCATTCCGTACGCGAACGCGGCGCCGAATCTGTCGGCGGATATTCCCGCGCTGGTCGAGCTCGCGGCGCGTACGGGATCGCCGCTGGCCGGCAAGGACTTGAAAACAGGCCAGACGCTGATAAAGACGATTGTCGCGCCGGGCCTGAAAGCGCGGCTGCTCGGCGTCGAGGGATGGTACTCGACGAACATCCTCGGCAACCGCGACGGCGAGGTGCTCGACGATCCCGAATCGTTCAAGACGAAGGAAGAGAGCAAGAAGTCGGTGCTGGATTACATCCTGCAACCGCAGCTCTATCCCGATCTCTACGATCACCTGTGTCACCTGGTGCGCATCAACTATTACCCGCCGCGCGGCGACAACAAGGAAGGGTGGGACAACATCGATCTCGTCGGCTGGCTCGGCTACCCGATGCAGCTGAAGATCAACTTCCTGTGCCGCGACAGCATTCTCGCCGCGCCCATCGTGCTCGACGTCGCGCTGTTCCTCGACCTGGCCCGCCGCGCCAACATGCGCGGCATTCAGGAGTGGCTGTCGTTCTACTTCAAGAGCCCGGTGCACGCGCCGGGCCTCTACCCGGAGCACGACCTGTTCATTCAGCTGATGAAGTTGAAGAACACACTCCGGTACCTCAAAGGCGAAGAGCTGATCACGCACCTTGGCCGTGAATACTACGACTAGCTTCACGCAGCCGGCGCTCGTCGGCGGGCTCGTGATGGGCGTGCTGTCGGCGTTGCCGATCGTGTACCTCGGCAACGTCTGCTGCTGCATGTGGGTGATTGGCGGCGGAGTCGTCGCCGCGTACGTGTTTCAGGAGAATCATCCTGCGCCGATGACGGTCGGCGACGGCGCGCTGGCGGGGCTGCTCGCGGGTCTGGTCGGCGCCGTCGTTCACCTCATTCTGTCGATTCCAATCGACATCGTCATGGCGCCGCTGGAGCGGAACTTCGCGCAGCGGCTCATCGACATGATGGGGCCGATGCCTCCGGAAATGCGCGACATGATCGACCGCCTCCAGCAGCAGCAGGCGAATCGCGGCATCGCCTTCGTGCTCATCCGGCGCGTCATCGGCTTCGTCGTCATGTTATTCGTCGGCGCGGTCTTCTCGACGATTGGCGGCGTCATCGGCGCGGCCATCTTCCAGAAGAAGGTCCCGCCGGGCACGATCGAGGTGACGCCGACGCCGCCCACGGCCTGAACGGTCTCTGCAGTCTCTTCCATCTAACCCGACGCGTTGCACGCGATTGCACGCAGACGGGCACTATTGCCGAAACGATCACAGACCAAAATCCTGTAGCGTGGATTCCCCCCACGTTCCCGGCGCGTGCCGCCGGACGCTGTGCGCTGCCTGCGTGGCGCTCGGGACGACCGCGAGGGACGTCAACGCCCGTCACAGCGGCACGTCCTGCGGCATCACGACCGACGCCGACGGTCTCACCTCGCACGACGCCGGCGAAGGCTGTTCCAGAACCGGTTCCGGTGCCTGCGATTCCGCCGCTTCCCTCGACGCCGCCGGAGAACCATTTCGAATTGGCGCTCTACTACCACCGCACGGGCGACTTCGACAGCGCGCTCGCGCATTATCGTGTGCTGCTCGAGCAGAACGACGCGAGCGCGGAAGTGCACAATAACCTCGGCCTTCTGTACGAAGACCGCCCAGCGGGCGATCGCGCTCGACCCGAAGTACGTCAGGGCGCACAACAATCTCGGCGTGGCGCTGATGCAATCGAATCGCCCCGACGCGGCCGCGGCGGAGCTCCGCGTCGCGCTCGCCGACGATCCACGCAACGTCGAATCGCTCGTCAACCTCGCGCTGCTGCAGCGGGCCGCCGGGCGCGTCGCCGATGCCCGCAGTCTGTTACGGCGCGCGCTGCAGATCGATCCGCGCAGCGCCGATCGCATTACAACCTGGCCGTCGTGGCGGACGAATCGGGCGATCAGGCGACGGCCGTCGAGCACTACCGGGCGTTCCTGAAATTCGGGACCATCACGTACGCCGAACTGGCGGCGCAGGTGTGCGCGCGTTTGACGGCACTGGGCGCAGGATAAGAGCGTCGTCTCGAAACTGAAGGCGAACTACGAGGAGCGGGAGGCGTAGCCCGAATAGCCGTCGACGCGCTCGACGCGGTTGCGGCCAGCCCGCTTGGCGCGCTCGACAGCCGACTCCGCGTCGGCCATCAAACGCTCGGGATCGACGACGTCGCCGACCGCGACGTTGACGTTGACGACGGCGGCGCTGACGGTCACTCTAACCGGCTGGTCGGTGCGGTGGTCGATGAACTCGAGACGCTCTTCGACCGTGGCGCGCAGCGCTTCGGCGAGCTCGGTGGCATGGCCCGCGTCGGTTCGCAGCAGCAGCACCGCCATGGAGTCTTCGGAGTACCGGGCGACCCAGTCGTACTGGCGAAAATATTTCCGCAGGAGGATGCCGAGCCGCTCCAGGATCTTGTCGCCGACGCCGTACCCGAACTCCTGGTTGATCGCCGACAGTCGATCCACGTCGAACAGCACCAGGGACAGCGGTTGTCCGAATCGGCCGGCGAGCTCGACTTCCTTCGCGAGCACCGCGGCGAACAGCGGACCGGTGTAAAGAGTGGTCAACCGGTCGACGATTGATGCTTCGCTCGGCTCGAGTTGCGCGCGCGTGGCGTACGCGCCGAGCAGATCGAACGACGCGCGGCGGACCAGCTGCGCGACGAGGGGCCAAGGCTCGGTCGTCGCGCCAACGAGCTCGCTGAGCGCGAGCTCGTCGAGGGCGGTACGCTCGATCAGGTACGCGAACGTGAACAGGTGCTCGATCGAGAGCGAACGTTCGAGGACGATGCGGTGCAGATCGGCAACGGAGCCGCCGCGGGCGTCGACGCGTCCGTCGCGCACGCCGAGCGCCAGCAGCTCGATGAGGACCGTCCCGATGCGATTGCAGTACTCGGCGTCGAGCCGCTCCGCGCTGCTCGTGAACGGGAACACGCCGACCGCGTCCCACGTCACGATGCTGGCGCGGTCGCGCAGGATCGACGAGATCTGCTGCCGCAGATCGCCCTGCGTGCCGCCGCCTGCATCGGCCTCGAATGCGGGATCGGATCTGTTCATGATCGGTGTCAGAATATCAGCTATCAGCTACCGGCCATCAGCGCACGGCTCGCGGAGGAGCTCGGCGAGTTTCTTGCGGCCGCCGACGTGTCGACTGGCGCCATCGGCGAGGTATGCATGTGCGGCGGACGGCGGCGCCGCAACAGAAAACGCCGCCGCCTTCGCTGTCGGCCACATCCACGCCGGCTTCGCCGCAGCCGAAGGCAACATTGCCGTCGTCGCCACAACTGACGGCATCGCCGGCGCCTCCGCCTCCGGTGTCGCCTCAACCGGCGTCGCGGTCACCGCGGGAAGGCGGGACGCCGGTGCAACTCCACCGCGCCGGCGTTTCAATCGGCGCCGCCGCGCGTCGCGGAAAGGCGAGCGGCGCCGCGTCCGGCGCGCGTGCCTGACACGACACCGGCCGCGCCATTGCCGCCGCCGCGCGTACTGGAAAACACGCCTGCGGCGGGTCCTCCGCGCGAGGCCGAGAATCGGCCGGCTGCGCCGTCGCCCCCGCCTCCCGCGACGACCTCGCGTTCCATCGCGCAGTCGATCCCTTTGGCGCGTTCCACGGCCCCGGGGGGCGGCGTCGCCTCCGGTCGAGGCCGGCTCCCATTCCGAGACGCCACGGGTGGTCCACTTCACCGCGCGCCTCGCCGCAGCCGATCCTTCCAAAACGTCCCGAGACGGACACGCCGTTTCAAGCTGAATTGGGGACGATTCTGTATTCAGCGGATCGGAAGCTGGCAATTGTCGATGGCCGCATCGTCACCGTCGGCGACGACGTGCGAGGAGCCAGAATTGTCGACATCACGCCGTCGGCCGTTTTGCTGCGTGATGGCCATGGGCGGCTGCGCCGGCTCGGACTGAGTACCGCCGGGAAATAATGTGCAAGTCTA
Organism: Acidobacteriota bacterium; assembly: GCA_003222395.1. Classification (GTDB taxonomy): domain Bacteria; phylum Acidobacteriota; class Vicinamibacteria; order Vicinamibacterales; family CAVVIG01; genus Gp6-AA45. The sequence goes on along the minus strand of QHWB01000031.1, from coordinate 47,594 downwards.
ATCAGATGAATTACTTCGAGTAAGACACTTCGTGCGTTTTTGGTTGATTACGGACGGATGGGCTTCGTAAAATCGTGCGTTCGATTCGGGCGTATCGCCTTTTCTTCAAGGGGACTCAGTGCGCAAGAAAATCGGTGAGTGCCTGATCCAGGCGGGCCTCATCACGGAAGACGACCTGCGCAACGCGCTCGCCGAGCACAAACGCACCGGCGAACGCGTCGGGGTCGTCCTCGTACGCATGAATCTCGCGACGGAAAAACAGATCGCGAAGGCGCTCGCGTTCCAGCTCGGATTTCCCTATATCAACCTTGCGGAAAACCCGCCGGAACCCTCGGCGGTGGTTCTGATTCCAAAGGAAGTCGCGCTAAAGCGCATCTGCGTGGCCGTCCGGCTCGAGAAGAATCTTCTGACGGTCGCGATGTCGGATCCGCTGCTTTTCAGCCTGGTCCAGGATCTCGAATTTCAGACCGGCTATCGCATCAAGCAGGTCGTCGCGACGCGCGGCGACATCATCGACGCGATCAATACGGGGTATCCCGACAAGGCGCTGGCTCTCCGCACGGCTCAGCCGAACGCCGACCTGGCGCTTGCCGCGCCGGCACCGGCCCGCGGCCGATCGGGGAGCGCGACGCACGACGGGTCTGTCGGCGAAACTGCCCTGGCGCGCCGCGTCGAAGAAGAGGTCTTCGAATCGCCGGCCGCCGGTCTGAAGGCGAGCAGCGAGGCAGCGCCAATCATCGACCTCGTCGACCTGGTCGTCAAAAGCGGGATCAAAAGCAAGGCGAGCGACATCCACGTCGAGCCGATGGAAAAAGGCGTGCTGATCCGCCACCGTCTCGACGGCCTGCTCAAAGAAGTCATGGACCTGCCGAAGTGGGTCCACGAAGGCCTCATCGCGCGCCTGAAGATCATGGCGGGCATGGACATCGCCGAGAAGCGGCTGCCGCAGGACGGCCGCCTGCGGCTGGTGTCGGATGACGGCAACGAAGTGGATTTCCGCGTGTCGACGCTTCGCACGATGTGGGGCGAGAAAGTCGTCATGCGCGTCCTCGATCACCGCAAAGGCGTGCCCGCCCTCGAAGAGATCGGCATGTCGGCGATCGGCCTCGAAGAGATGCGGCAGTTCATGCGCCACCAGCACGGCATGATCCTCGTCGTCGGTCCGACCGGAAGCGGCAAGTCGACGACGCTCAGCTCGGCGCTGCGCGCGGTCCAGTCCGAGAAGACCAACATCATTACGATCGAGGATCCGATTGAATATCAGATCCCGGGCGTCAACCAAACGCAGATCAACGAGAAGATCAAGCTGACGTTTGCGAGCGCGCTGCGATCGATTCTCCGCCAGGATCCCGACGTCATCCTCGTCGGCGAGATTCGCGATGCGGAGACGGCGAAAATCGCCATGCAGGCGGCGCAGACCGGGCACCTCGTGCTTTCGACGCTGCACACCGACGATGCGCCGTCGGTCGTCACGCGGCTGGCCGACATCGGCACCGAACCGTACGTCATTGCGGGCGCGCTCATCGGTGTCGTCGCGCAGCGTCTCGTGCGCCGGCTGTGCACGCATTGCCGGCGCCAGTACACGCCTCCGGCTGAAACGCTCCGCGCGCTGAACATTTCTGAAGCCGACGCCGCCGGGTTCGTCTTCTTCAAGTCGGTCGGCTGCGACCAATGCAATCACACGGGATACCGCGGTCGCATCGGCATCTACGAAGTGATGCGCGTCACCGACAAGCTGCGGCGGTTGATCGCCTCGAAAGCGACGGAGGATCAGATCCGCGACGCGGCGATTTCCGGCGGGATGATCTCGCTCGGCGAGGATGGTCTTGCAAAGGTGAAGGCCGGCATCACGACGCCGGAAGAACTGCTGCGCGTGGTGACCGAGGTGAGGGAGATGCGGACGCTGTGCGCGCAGTGCGGGAGCGCTGTCGGCGTCGATTTCCTCGCGTGTCCGCAGTGCGGCAAGCGCATCGGCGGCGGCTGTCCGCATTGCCATCGCGCGCTCCAGCCCGGCTGGAATTTCTGTCCGTACTGCACGCAAAGCGCGACCGAGACGACCAAGAAAGCGCCCAAGCGGCTGCGCGATCGCGACCCGCGCGCTGAATCCCGCCGCGAGCTGCCGGCGGCCAACGTCGCGGAGTTCAAGAAATAAGGGTGCCTCAGAAGACTTATTACGAACTCCTCGAGATCGCGCCGTCCGCGACGAGCGAGGAGATCAAGCGATCATTCCGGCTGCAGATCGCGCGGTACCATCCGGACAAGGTCCAGCATCTCGGCAGGGAATTCCAGGACATGGCCGCCGGCCGCGCCGCGGAGCTGACCGAGGCGTACCGGATTCTGTCGGACGACAATCGCCGTGCCGAGTACGATCGGGCGATTGCCGCCGGCGCAGCGTCCGCGCCGGCGCCTACGGCGCCACAACCGCCGCAGGCGGCCGGGCCGTTGCGGCAGCCCTATGTTGCTCCGTCGCCGGAGCCGTGGGCGCGCTCCGCGGATTCGGAACCTGCGCCCGGCGTGTCGTTCGTCCAGGAGCGAGCGACCAGGGATCAGTTCGTGCGCAAAGCGCTGCTCGGCCGGTTCGTACAGGCGCTCGAGGCGGTCGCGGCGGATTACGACAGGACCGACGTTCGCGGGTTCGACGTGGCGTGCACACCGAAAACCAAGTTGTTCGTGCGCGGCAAAGGTCCGCGGTTGCTGGGCCGCTTCGTGTCGCGCGTCGACGCGGAAAGCGTGGCCGATACGTGGGCCAACGCACTGAAAACGGGCGCCGCGTCGGACGAAGTCTGTGTGTTTCTGATGGGATCGTCGATGGCGTCGGCGGGCGAGCTCGCCACGGCGATTGCAGATCAACGGAGAAGGAGCCGCGGCGCCAGGGTGACGTTGATTCCGATCGATGCGCGCGACTGGGACGCGAAAATGCCGACCGATGCGCCGCCGGTTGCGAAGACGCTGCTGACGCGGCTCAGAACCGGCGCGTAATCTCCGCCGTCTAAAACCCGTATGGCTTTGATCGAAACAGTTGATCTCTGGAAAACGTACGTGATGGGCACCGAGGAGATTCATGCGCTCCGCGGCGTGTCCGTTCAGATCGAACGCGGCGAATACGTCGCCATCATGGGACCGTCGGGCTCGGGCAAGTCGACGCTGATGAATCTCATCGGTTGCCTCGACACCCCGACCAAAGGCTCGTACCTGCTGAACGGGAAGCAGGTGAGCCAGATGAACGACAACGAGCTGGCGCGCATCCGCAACGAGGAAATCGGTTTCGTGTTCCAGACGTTCAACCTGCTGCCGCGCGCGACGGCGCTTCACAACGTCGAGCTGCCGCTGGTGTATGCCGGAGTGCCGGCCAAGGATCGTCAGGACCGCGCGAAGACCGCGCTGCAGAAGGTCGAGCTCAGTGAACGCATGACGCACCGGCCGAACGAGCTCTCGGGCGGTCAGCGGCAACGCGTCGCCATCGCCCGCGCGCTCGTGAACAATCCGTCGATACTCCTCGCCGACGAGCCGACCGGCAACCTCGATTCGAAAACCGGCGCAGAGATCATGACGCTGTTCGAGCGACTGCACAAAGCCGGCAACACGATCGTCCTCGTCACGCATGAGGCCGACGTGGCGGCCTTCGCGTATCGAACGATCCACATCCGCGACGGAGCCGTCGAAGACGACGTGCGCCGGGCCGCGTAAGCACGAAAACCACGAAATATGAAACGCACGAAACAAAAAAAATGTGTGTCGTGCGTTCGCGAGCGTCGTCGATTCAAACGGCGGCGAAATGTCCGGCCGCGATCTCTTTCAGAACCGCATTTCGATTGATTGACGCGGGATCGAGCACGATGCGCTGCCGCGACGCGTCGGGATCCGGCACCGGAATCGCCGACAGCAGAGCCCGCGTGTACGGATGCTGCGGCGCCGCGAACAGAGAGGCTGCAGGCCCTATCTCGACGATCCGCCCCAGGTACATGACGGCCACGCGTGTGCAGATGTGCTCTACGAGCCGCAGGTCGTGCGCGATGAACAGATACGTCAGCGTCAGCTGCCGCTGGAGATCCATCAGCAGGTTCACGACCTGCGCCTGAATCGACACGTCGAGCGCCGAGACCGGCTCGTCGAGGATCACGAACGATGGATTCAGCGCGAGGGCCCGCGCCAGTCCAATCCGCTGGCGCTGGCCGCCGCTGAACTCGTGAGGAAACCGATCGAGGTGAGCGGGGCTGAGGCCGACCAGGCGGAACAATTCGGCGACGCGGTCGCGTCGCTCCGCGCGCGAGCCGAGTTCGTGGATGACGAGCGGCTCTTCGACGATTTTCCGCGCCCGCATGCGCGGATTCAATGACGAGTAAGGATCCTGGAAAACGATCTGCATGTCGCGCCGCGCGCGCCGCAGCCGCGACCGGCTGAACTCGAGCACGTTCTCGCCGCGGAACCGGACGGCGCCCGACGTCGGCTCGATCAGCCGCAGCATGCAGCGCCCCGTCGTCGTCTTCCCGCTGCCCGATTCTCCGACGAGCCCGAACGTTTCCCCTTGATCGATGCTGAAGCTCACGTCGTCGACCGCCGCGACGCGCGTGCCGCCGCGGAACAATCCCGTGTCCCGGCCGAAATGTTTGACGAGATGTTCGACTTCGACGAGGCTCATGACGGGTAGGGGCCGACCGATGTGTCGGCCCCTACCGAAGGGTCTGCCCCGACCGCCGGGTCTGCGCCGGGGCGGACACGCCGGTCCGCGCCTACCTGCGGCGAGTGGAGATAACACTTTGCGGTTTGGTCGGGTCCAACGGCGTAATCCGGCGGCGGCTCCGTCGTGCACGGCTCGAATCGATCCGGACACCGCGGGTTGAACGCGCATCCCGGTGGCAGCGCGTTCAGGAGCGGCACGGCGCCGTCGATCGCTTTCAGCCGCTGGCCCGGAGCGCCGCCGGGAATGGAGGCGAGCAGACCGCGCGTGTACGGATGCTGCGGATGCCGAAAGATTGCGCGCACAGGACCGGTTTCGACGATCCGGCCCGCATACATGACGGCGACGCGGTCGGCGATTTCAGCGACAACGCCGAGGTCGTGCGTAATCAGCAGCAGCGCCAGGTTGAACTGCGACTTCATGTCGCGGAGCAGATCCAGGATCTGCGCCTGTATCGTCACGTCCAGCGCCGTCGTCGGCTCGTCCGCGATGACGAGCGACGGACGGCACGCGAGCGCGATGGCAATCATTACGCGCTGACGCTGGCCGCCGGAGAGCTGGTGGGGATAGTCGGCGATTCGCGATTCGGGATTCGGCATCCGAACCGCCCGCAGAAGTTCGATAACAGCCGCTCTCGCCTCGCGGCGCGATACGCGGCCATGCACGATCAGCGCTTCAGCCACCTGATCGCCGACCGAGAACACCGGATTGAGCGCGGTCATCGGCTCCTGAAAGATGAGCGAGATGCCGGCGCCCCGTACTTCTCGCATCCGGCGTTCGTCGAGCGTCAGGAGATCCTGTCCCTTGAAGACGATGCGGCCGCCGGCGACGCGGCCGGGCGGCTGAACCAGGCGCATGATGGACAGCGCGGTCACCGACTTGCCGCTGCCCGATTCGCCGACGAGTCCGAGCGTTTCACCCGGCTGAATTTCGAAGGTTACATCGTTGACGGCGGGTAACGCGCCACCGGGCAGGTCGAAGACCGTCGTGAGGCGCTCGACGCGCAGCAGCGGCTCCATCAAACAGTCGCCGTCTCCGCGTATTCGCCGAAGACGACCCGCATCGCGTCGGCGATTTCGCCGACCGTGGCGCGCGTCTCGACGGCGGCGATGATCGCCGGAACCAGATTCGACCCGTCGCGCGCCGCATCGACGATACCGGCGAGGGCCGAACGGTGAGCATCGGCGCTTCGGCCCGCGCGGACGGCGCGGACGCGCTCGACTTGACGCCGCTCGACGTCTGGATCGATGCGCAGCGTCTCAATCGCCGCACCGTTGCCGTCGGCGAATCGATTCACGCCGACGACAATCGCTGCGCCCGAATCGACGGCGAGCTGCGCCTTGTACGCGGACTCCTGGATCTCTCGCTGAATCAGTCCCGTCTCGATGGCCGTCAACGTGCCGCCTGCCCGATCGACGCGCGCCAGAATCGCATCGGCGCCGGTTTCGATGTCGTTCGTCAGTTTTTCGATCGCGTACGAGCCGGCGACCGGATCGACCGTGTTGGCGACGCCACTCTCGCAGGCGATGATCTGCTGCGTCCGGAGCGCGATGCGCGCCGACTCCTCGGTCGGCAGCGCCAACGCTTCGTCGCGGCCGTTGCAGTGCAGCGACTGCGTGCCGCCGAGCACCGCCGCCAGCGCCTGCAACGCGACGCGCACGATGTTGCTGTCCGGCTGCTGCGCCGTGAGCGTGCTGCCGGCCGTCTGCGTATGGAAGCGAAGCTGCTGCGCCCGCGGATTGGTCGCATGAAAACGGTCTTTCATGATCCGCGCCCACAGCCGCCGGGCCGCGCGGAACTTCGCGATTTCCTCGAAAAAATCGTTGTGGGCGTTGAAGAAGAACGAGAGCCGCTGGCCGAACTGATTGACGTCGAGCCCCGCGTCGATCGCCGCCTGCACGTACGCGATGGCGTGTGCGAAGGTGAACGCCACTTCCTGTACGGCGGTCGAACCGGCCTCGCGGATGTGATAACCGCTGATCGAGATCGTGTTCCAGTTCGGCAACTCGCGTTCGCAGAACGCGAAAATGTCGGTCACGATCCGAAGCGACGGACGCGGCGGATAGATGTACGTGCCGCGCGCGACGTACTCCTTCAGGATGTCGTTCTGGACCGTGCCCGAAAGAGCCGTCAGCCCGACGCCCTGTCGCTTGGCGACGGCGACGTACAGCGCAAGAAGGATGATGGCGGTCGCGTTGATTGTCATCGACGTGGAGATGCGGTCGAGCGGAATCCGATCGAACAGCGCCGCCATGTCCTCGATCGAGTCGATCGCGACGCCGACGCGTCCCACTTCACCGGCGGCGAGCGGATGATCGGAGTCGTATCCCATCTGCGTCGGCAGATCGAATGCGACGCTCAGGCCGGTGACGCCATTCGCGAGCAGGTACCGATATCGCTCGTTCGATTCCTCGGCGGACGCAAAGCCGGCGTACTGCCGCATCGACCAGAGCCGCCCGCGGTACATGGTCGGCTGGATCCCGCGCGTAAACGGGTACCCGCCGGGCTCTCCGAGGGCGGTCGCGGGATCCCAAGCGACAAGATCTGCGGGCGTGCAAGCGTTGTTCGGCACCAAGGTGGATTGTAGCCGACCTCACGGATCAGGTGCCCGTAACTGCTTGACAGAAAGGCGTCTTCGCCGTAGACTCACCTTACCTACAATTTCAATCCGACCATATGACATCAGGCGCCCGGTCCCTGTTCATCGCCTTGGTGTAGGTAGGTCTCGATCGGGGAAGCGCCTCCGGAACCCAGCCCTGGAGGCGTAGGGAGGACTCAGATGGAAGATGTCGTCAACCGATTCGCAAGAGAGCTGGCCGACGCGATTGCCGCCGCGGTCGCCGAGAATCCGCAGGTGGAGGCGTGTCGTGAAAAGGCCCGGGCCGCTGGATTCGAGATGAAAGTCACCCTCGAAGCCGTTGTGGGGTTCGTGAATCGCTCGCAGACGTCGGCCCTTGCGAAGGTGCCGGCGCCGGCAAAGACGGCGCAGCTGCAGCCCAAACGCACGTTCGAGGTGACTGCGAACGACCGACGCTTCCTCCGCTCTCTGCGGATTGCCGCAGACGAGACGGCGGAACCGGTCGAATAAGAAAGTCAGAAGTCGGAAGTTCAAAGTACAAACCAGGGCCGGCGCGCTGAAAGCGCGCCGGCCCTTTCTTCTTCTGGCCCTTCTGACTGTCTTCGTGCTTCGTACTTTTTACTTTTTGGAGGCCTGGGCAGCGACGCGCGCCGCCGCCGCTGCTGCTGCCGCTGGATCGCCCAGGTAGTAATGCCCCGTCGGCTTGAGCGCGTCATCGAGCTCGTAGACCAGCGGGATACCTGTGGGGATGTTCAACCCGACGATCGTCTGCTCGTCGATGTCGTCCAGGTATTTCACCAGCGCGCGCAGGCTGTTGCCGTGCGCGGCGATGAGGACGCGCTGTCCGGATCGGATGGATGGAGCGATTGTGTCGTGCCAGTACGGGAGAAAGCGCGCGACCGTGTCTTTCAGCGATTCGGTCAGTGGCAGCTCTGATGGCTTCAGGCTCGCATAACGCGGGTCGCGCGACGGGTGACGCGGGTCGTCGGGCGTAAGTGGCGGAGGAGGAATGTCGTAGCTGCGCCGCCAGATCTTCGTCTGCGCTTCGCCATGCATTGCCGCCGTTTCGGCCTTGTTCAACCCTTGCAGCGCTCCGTAATGCCGTTCGTTGAGCCGCCAGTTCTTTTCTTCGGGAATCCACATGGCGTCGAGCTCGTCGAGCGTGATCCAGAGCGTGCGGACCGCGCGCTTGAGCACGGACGTGTACGCGATGTCGAACCCGTAGTCGCCGTCGCGGAGCAGGCGCCCGGCCTCGCGCGCTTCTTCGCGACCTTTCTCCGACAAATCGACGTCGGTCCACCCAGTGAATCGATTCTCTTTGTTCCAGGTGCTCTCGCCGTGGCGCAGCAGAACGACTTTATGCATCTCGGCACATGAAGAGTCTTACGTGTGGGCAGACTGAACGCGCGAACGGCCGGCATAGACCGCCGCCATTCCAAGCTCTTGCTCGATGCGCAGAAGCTGATTGTACTTGCACACGCGATCGGTGCGGCTTGCCGAACCGGTCTTGATCTGACCGGCGCCGGTGCCGACGGCGAGATCGGCGATGGTCGTATCCTCGGTCTCGCCCGAGCGATGCGAGATGATCGTTCCGTACTTCGCCTCGCTGGCCATGCGCACGGCGTCGAGCGTTTCGCTGACCGTCCCGATCTGATTCAGCTTCACCAGGACCGCGTTGCCGACGCGATCGGCGATCCCCTTGCGGAGGATCTCCGGGTTCGTGACGAACACATCGTCGCCAACGAGCTGGACTCTCGAGCCGAGCGTGCTCGTCAAGTGTTTCCAGCCCTCCCAATCGCCTTCGGCGAGACCGTCCTCGATCGACACGATCGGATACTGACGGATCCAATCGTCGTACAAGCGAATCATCTCGTCGGACGTACGGTCCGGTTCGCCCGACTTCTGGAACGTATATTTGCCGGAAGCCTTCCACAGCTCGCTCGACGCGACGTCGATCGCGATCCAGACGTCGGCGCCGGCTTTCAACCCAGTTTTACCGATCGCTTCCAGCACCACCTCGACGGCTTCGCGGTTCGACTTCAGGTTCGGGGCGAAGCCGCCCTCGTCGCCGACGCCGGTGGATTGGCCGCGTGCTTTCAGGATGCCTCGGAGCGCGTGAAAAATTTCGGCGCCCCAGCGGAGCGCCTCACCGAACGACGGCGCGTTGAGCGGCATCACCATGAATTCCTGAAAGTCGACGCTCGAGTCGGCATGCGCGCCGCCGTTCAGGATGTTCATCATCGGCGCAGGAAGCGTGTAGACGCTGTTCCCGTGCAGACCGCCGAGATGCGTATATAACGGTTGTCGCCTCGCTGCCGCCTCGGCGCGGGCGGCGGCCATCGAGACACCGAGCAGCGCGTTGGCACCCAGCCGGCTCTTGGCCGGCGTGCCGTCGAGCGCGATCATCGCGCCGTCGAGCGACCGCTGATCGAGCTCGCGGTTGACCACCGCCTTCGCGATCTCGCCGTTGACGTTTCCGACGGCAGTCCGCACACCTTTGCCGCCGTAGCGCGAGCGGTCGCCGTCGCGCAGCTCGAGCGCCTCACGTTCGCCGGTCGACGCGCCGGACGGCACGGCCGCGCGGCCGAACGAGCCGTCGGCGAGCGTCACGTCGACTTCGATGGTCGGGTTGCCCCGCGAGTCGAGAATCTCCCGCGCGTTCACCGTCTTGATCTTCACGTCAGGCTTCTTCCTTCCGCCTTCGACTTCGAACGTTGTCCTTCGAACTTCCAGCTTCCCGACTTCGTGCTTCTACCCTCCGCCGCCGCGTCGATCCGCTTCCGCCTCGAACTTCAACGCGTCTTCGGTCAGCGGTCCGATGAGCGGCTCGTCGTCGGTGGTGACGACGACGATACCCGAATCGGTGACGGTGTGGCGTTTGCGATCTTCGTCGAGGTCGTAGCCGATGAGCGCTCCGCGTGGAATCAGCACGTCGCGGTCGATGATTGCGCGGCGGATGCGCGCGTGGCGGCCGACGCGGACCCCCGGCATCAGAATGCACTGCTCGATGCGGCAGAAACTGTGGACGCGGACGTTCGGGCACAGCACGCTGCCGTAGATGCTGCTCCCCGACACGATGCAGCCGGGTGAAATCACCGAATCGAGCGCCTCTCCGCATCGCACGCCGACTTCGGCGAACACGAACTTCGCCGGCGGGGCCTGCGGCTGATACGTACGCAGCGGCCACTCGGGATCGTAGAGGTTGAACTCGGGGTTCACCTGACACAGATCCATGTTCGCGTCGAAGTAGGCATCGAGCGTGCCGATGTCCCTCCAGTACTTCGCCGCCTTCTTGTTCTCGTCGTAGAAGCGGTACGAATACACCGGCACCTGATGAATGAGGGCGGGGATGATGTCCTTGCCGAAGTCGTGGTTCGTCGGTTGATTCGCGTCGGCCTCGAGCGCGCGCACGAGCACGTCAGTGTCGAAGACGTACACGCCCATCGATGCGAGCGTGAAGTCGGGCGATCCCGGAATCGGACTGCCTTGCTTCGGCTTCTCCTCGAACCCGGTCACGCGCTCCGTCTCGTCCACGGCGACGATGCCGAAGCGACTCGACTCGGACTGCGCCACTTCGATTGCGGCGAGCGTCACCGCGGCGCCGCGCTCCTGATGGAACCGCAGCATCCGCGAATAGTCCATTTTGTAGACGTGATCGCCGGCGAGCACGATCAAGTACCGCGGACTCTCGCGCGTGATCGAATACAGGTTCTGATAAACCGCATCCGCCGTTCCTTGATACCAGTGCTCGCTCACGCGCTTCTGCGGCGGCAGAATCTCGATGAATTCTCCGAGCTCCTCCGAGATGATGCCCCACCCCATCCGGATGTGGCGGTTGAGCGAGAGCGACTTGTACTGCGTGGCGATGAACACGCGGCGCAAACCGGAGTTGATGCAGTTGCTGAGGACGAAATCGATGATGCGGTACGGTCCGCCGAAGTACACGGCCGGCTTGGCGCGTTCCTTCGTCAGCGGGTACAGGCGCTCGCCGACGCCGCCTGCGAGCACGATGACGAGGCAGTCGTCGAGCAACGCCGACATGCCGCGCTCAGCTCCGGCGAAGGACGACGCGCGCTGGCGCTCCGTCGGATCCGACGACGCGCAGCGGCAGGCAGTACATGTCGTACACGCCCGGCTCCACGTCGCGGAGGTTCAGACCTTCGATCACGATCGCGCCGGCGCCGAGGAGCACGTGATGCGCCGGCGCGCCAGGCGACTTGAATACCTCGACCGACAGGTAATCGATGCCGACGACTTTCACACCGTGGTCCACGAGGTGCCTGGCGCCCGACTCGGTGACGCCGACGTACTCCCCATGAAATGCGGGATCGGTCCAGAGGCGCGAATTGTGCGTCTTGAACAGGACGCGCACGTCCTCCGACAGATCGAGCGCGGCGAGATCGTCGGCGGCGATTCTGCGCGAGGTGATTTCGACGACGCGCGCGCGGCCACAGAGCATTTCGAGCGGCAGCGCCTCGACACCGGTACCGGGGTCGAAGAAATGGCGCGGCGCGTCGACGTGGGTGCCCGCGTGCGCGCTCATGTGAATCGTCGACACATTCGAGCTGTCTCCGCGCGCGATTCGCTTGATGGGCTCGAGGGTGAACGGGGTGTTGCTCGGATACGTCGGGAGCGTCGCGTCGAGAGGCACCGAGACGTCGATGAGCTTCATGGAAGCGAGCGACGGAAACCGGGATGATAGCACAGCGTCTGATTGACTTAACCTGACTCGGACGCATAAGATAGGCTGTTCGACGAGGGCCTTCATATCAGGAATATTTGTGGAGAGATGGGCTGTATGAAGCATCGGCGTGCACTGTTCGCGCTCATCGCCATGATCTCGCTCGCCTCGTCGTCTGGGCTCGCTCAGAACGACAAGAAGATGAGCGATCAGCAGAAGAAAGAGATTCAGAACATCGTCAAAATCGTCGACGATCTGGCGGCTGGGCAGAACGCGCCGAACGATCTCTCGCTCGCGTGGGTCCGCGAAGACTTTCTCAAGGCGCAGGGCAACAAGCAGTACGTGCCGTTTACCGTTTCAATAGACGCTTCAAAGTTGGCCCCGAACGCAACTGCTGTTGCTTTGTACTGGCGCGTCGTTGCGAAGGACGGCGCGCCCGAACCCGCCGCTACCACCGGACAGAAGAAAGACGACAAGAAAGACAAAGACAAGAAGAAGGATTACGCGTACGAAGATATCACCTTCGTGCCGATTACGGTGCAGACTCCTCCGCAGGCTACGACAACGGCGACAACTACAACGACTGGTAAGACGACGACAACGACAGCGACCACGACGATTACGCCGGGTGGTACTGCATCGGCTGCAGGAACCAATGGCGTGATGCGCGTTGCGCGATCGTTCACCGTGCCAGCCGGCACCTACGACGTCTACCTCGTGGCGAAGGAACCGACGCCGGAGAAGCCGCCGAAGAACGCGCCGCCGCCGAAGACGTCGGCCATCAAACAGACCGTGACGGTTCCCGATTTCTGGAACGGTGAGCTCGCGACGAGCACCGTGATCGTGGCGCAGCGGATCGATCCGCTGCCCGCGCCGTTGACGCCGCAGCAGCAGGCCGATCGGCCCTACGCGCTCGGGACCATGGAAATCGCCCCGGTTTACGATCTGAAGTTCAAGAAGATGTCCGAGTTGTCGACCTTCATGTTGATTTACAACCCGAAGACCGACAGCGCGAACAAGCCCGACGTCGTCGTCGAGTACAACTTTTATCAGAAGCCCGCAGGCCAGCCGGAGAAGTTCTTCAACAAGACCAATCCGCAGAACCTGAACGCGCAAACCTTGCCGCCTCAGTTCGATCTCGCGGCCGGCCATCAGCTGCAGAGCGGGCAGGCCGTGCCGCTCGCGTCGTTCCCTGAGGGCGATTATCGGCTCGAGATCAAGGTCACCGACAAGATCGCCAACAAGACGCTGACTCGGGACGTCAACTTTTCGGTCAACCCGTCGTAAGCGCGCTGCCCGCGCACGGCGGCAGACGGAGTACGAATGCGAAGCACGGCCAGAGCGATGACGTTCGCGTCCGCCACGCTGGCGCTTCTTTGTACGGCCTCGCTCGTGCGCGCGCAAAGCGTGCTGCAGATTCAACCGATCACGCACGTCGCCTCACTCGCGACCGGATCCATTCAGGGAATGGTTCAGGATGAGAAAGGCCTTCCCGTCGCGGGTGCTGTCGTATCGGCGCTTGGCGCCACGACGGCCGTCGCGCTCACCGATCGAACGGGCCGATTCGAGCTGCGCACCCTGTCGCCGGGCCCGTACCTCGTGCGCGCACACTTGACGGGGTTCGTCGCTCCGCGCGGTCAAATCGTCGAAGTGCGCCCCAGCGCGCGATCGTCTTCGTCGATTTCCATGCGACGAGCGGCCGTGACCGTCGGTACTTCGTCGGCGCCAATCCTGGCGGCGGGCGTCGGAGCGACGGCGAGCGGTTCGGATGGCGATGCGCCGCCGCCTGATGCGGCAGCCGCGAGCGGCCCCGCGTCGAACGCCACCGACGACCACAGTGAGACGGCGTGGCGTCTGCGCCACGCGCGGCGCAGCATCCTGAAGGACGCAACGATTCCCGAAGAATTGCTCGCCGACGATGCGCCGCCGACGCAGAGCGGGTTCGGACCGTCGAACCTGTTCGGCCGCGCGGTCGGATCGCCCGCGCGTCTCGCGACCAACTTGTTCGGCGGCACGCCTTTCTCCGGTCAGGTCAATCTGCTGACGCTCGGCTCGTTCGACACGCCGCAGCAATTGTTCTCGCCCGACAACTTCTCTCGCAGCGTCGCGTATCTCGCGCTCGGCGCGCCGGTCGGGGAACACGCGGACTGGACCGTGCGGGCGGCGCTGACGCAGGGCGACATCGCATCGTGGATCGTCGCCGGCGAATACACCACGCGGGCGCCGGCGCGTCATCGATACGATCTCGGCTGGTCCTACAGCATGCAGCGATACGACGGCGGCAACATCGCCGCGCTGCGAAGCGTCACCGATGGGAGCCGCAACGCCGGAGTCCTGTACGGCTTCGATACGTATTCGATCACGCCGATGCTCGCGGTCACGTATGGCGGGCGCTACGCGCGATACGACTATCTCGACGATCGAGGTCTGTTGAGCCCTCGCATATCGTTGACCCTCTCGCCGGCAGAGCACTTCCGCATCAGCACCATGCTGTCGCAGCGCGCTGTCGCGCCGGGCGCCGAGGAATTCAACCCGCGCATCGAAAGCGGCGTCTGGCTGCCGCCGCAGCGGACGTTCTCGTCACTCGTCGCCTCGCATCCGCTCGAGGCGGAGTACACGAACCACGTCGAAGTCGAGGCCGAACGCGACGTCGCGACCGCCACGGTGTCGATTCGCGTCTTCCATCAGCATGTCGCCGACCAGCTCGTGACGTTGTTCGGCATCGACGTCCCCGGCGCGCCGGCCGCGCATCTCGGTCATTACTTCATCACCAACGCCGGCGACGTCGACGCGTCCGGGTTGAGCGCCGGCGTACGGGCCGCGATTGCGAGTCGTGTGCACGGCTCGGTGGAGTACACCGTCACGCGCGCGCGGTGGACATCCGGCGGCGACGCCGTCTACGCGATGCTGCTGGCGCCGTCGGCGGTCAACGCGGAGACGAATCGGATTCACAACGTCGCGACGTCGGTGGAAACCGAAGTGCCGGAGACCGCCACGCACGTGGTGTTCCTGTACCGGGTGAGCAACGCGTTCGCGGGCTCCGAGCGGCAGTCGCTCGACGCGCGGTTCGACATGCAGGTGCGCCAGTCGCTGCCGTTCCTGGATTTCAGCAGCGCGAAGTGGGAGATGCTCGTCGCCGTGCGGAACTTCTTCCGAGATGCTGCACCCGACCAGTCGATGTACGACGAGCTGCTCGTGGTCCGTCCGCCGAAACGCATCGTCGGCGGTCTCTCCGTAAAGTTCTAGTTAGCCAGCCGCAACCGATTCGATCCATAATCTTGAAGGCCCGTCTCCACATCGTTGGAGACGGCCTTCTTCTTCTCGCCGGCGACATCATTCAACTGACTGCCGATCAATGAGTTAGTTCGTGGCTACCGATCAGCGACCAGGGAATGGGCTTTGCTACCCCGACGGGCGGCTTAGTCTACCCGCGCTCACCGAGTGGCCAATGCCTGAACCCACGCTGAACACGGCGACACGCGAGAGCCCTTGGACGACGTGGGGTCGCTCGCTCCTTGCTGTCGCCATGATCGTCGCGCTGACCGCGCTCGGCATCGCGAACGTCGCGATGTATTCGCGGTGGCACGAGGTCGAGGACGGCGTGCTGTGGGCGGCGCGCAGCGAGGGCGTGACCGCCATCGAGATCGCGCCGGCGTCCTCGGCAGCGAAGGCCGGCGTCCAGTACGGCGACGTGCTGCTCGCCGTCAACGGCTCCCCGGTGCAGACGCCGGCCGACGTCATCGAGTACCAACATCAGGCGCACGAGGGAACGCGTCTCAGCTACACGCTGCTGCGTCTCGGCACGCGTCAGGCGCTCGAGATTTCGCTGACGCCTGCTCCTCGCGCCGCGTCGATGTACTTCGTGCTGGCGGCGGTCGGACTGTTCACGCTGTTCGTCGGCGCGTCGGTGCGACTGCGGCGGCCGCGCGATCAGGCGACGCTCCACTTCTTCTGGGTGTGCGTCGCGTTCTTCGGCGTCTTCACCTTCACGGTCAACGGTCCGTTCGACCGTCTCGACTGGATCTTCTACTGGGCGGATGCGATCGCGTTCGCGCTGCTGCCGCCGCTGCTGCTTCATTTCACGCTTGCGTTCCCTGAGCGGGAGCGTGTCGGCCGGACCTGGGGCGTGCTGATTCCGTTGATGTACGTGCCCGGATGTCTGATGGCCGCTGCGCGCATCGTGGCCGTCACGCGCGCGTCGTCGAACGGCCCGCTCTTTTCGCGCACGATCGATCGTCTCGATCGGATCGAACAGCTGTACCTGTTCTTGTGCGCCACGGCGGCCGTCGCCGTGCTGTTCCGCGCGTTCCGCGAGATCACGTCGGTCACCGCGCGCCGCCAGCTGCGCTGGATCGCGTGGGGAACGGCGCTGGGCGCCGGTCCGTTCGCGTTCGGCTATGCGCTGCCGTGGGCGCTCGGCGCGGATCCGCCGATGGCGCTGCAACTGACGGCGATCCCGCTCGGACTCGTGCCGCTCACGTTTGCGTCGGCGATCGTTCGCTATCGACTGCGCGATGTGGAGGTCATCGTCAAGCGTGGCCTGGCGTATGTGGCCTTCCTCGCGGCGAGCGTCGCTCTGTACGTCGCGATGCTGAAGCTGACCGGCTTCGTATTCGCGAATGATTCGGATGGGCACACCTGGATCATCGCGCTGCTCGCGACGATTGTCGTCGTACTGCTGGCGCAGCCTGTCAAGGAAGCCGTTCAGAACGCGCTCGACCGCGTCTTCTACCGCGATCGGTACGACTACCGGCGCGCGCTCGTGGCGTTCGCGCGCGATTTGAACAGCGACCTCGACGTCGTGCGTCTCAGCCAGCGGCTCGTCGCGCGGATCGTCGAAACCCTCGTCGTCGATCGCATGGCGCTGATGCTGGGATCGAGCGGCAACGGCGACGACCGGGCCGGCGACTTCGCGTCGATCGGCTACTATGGGTTCCCCGGCCGCGTTCCGCCGCTGTCGCGGCAATCATCGATGATGGCGCGGCTCGATGCCGGCTACACCGTTGCGCTCGTAGACGATCCCACCGCCGCCGCGCGCTTCGAAGCGGAGGAAATCGAATTCTGGCGCGACACCGGCATCGACTATTTCGTGCCGTGCGTGTTCGAAGGGCGCGCCATCGCGGTCCTCGCGCTCGGGCGCAAGGAAACCGACGAGCCGTTCAACAGCGAAGATCTCGCGCTGCTGACGGCGGTTGCGGCGCAGGTCGCGACGGCGATCGAGAACGGCCGCCTCTACCGGGAACTCCATCTCAAGGCGGAAGAGCTCGGGCGCATGCGCGAGTTCAACGAGAACATCCTCGAGTCGCTCGACGACGGGCTCGTCGTGTTCGACGTGAGCGAGCGCATCGTGCGCTGGAACCGCGCGCTCGAGGAATTCTACGGCGTCGTGCGACGCGATGCCGTCGGGCGCACGCTCGGCGACATCTTCGATGTGCCCTTCATCGAGGCGCTGCGCGCCGCACGCCAGGAGCATCCGTACGGCGCGACCCTCTACCGGGTGCCGCTGTCGGCGAGGAAGGACGACGATTCCAGGATCCTGGTCAACGCGACTGTCGTTCCGCTGCAGAATCCGTCGGGCAGCGATATGGCGGTGAGCGGAACCATTCTTCTGATCGAGGACATCACCGACCGCGTTCGGCTCGAAGAGCAGCTGCAAATCTCGGAGAAGATGGCGTCGATTGGTCTGCTCGCCGCCGGCGTCGCGCACGAAGTCAACACGCCGCTGACAGGCATCTCGAGCTTCACGCAGATGCTCCTCGACGGCGCGGATCCGAGGGACCCGAAGACCGCGCTGCTCGAGAAGATCGAGAAGCAGACGTTCCGCGCGGCGAAGATCGTCAACGGCCTGCTGAATCTCTCCAGGCCAGCACCCGCGACCAACGAGCGGATCGACGTCGACCTGAACGCCGTCATCACCGACGTCTTCTCGCTCCTCGAGCATCAGTTCGAGGTTGGAAAGATCAAGGCGCGGCGCGAGCTCGCGCCGACGGCGGTGACGGTGGTCGGCATCGAGCACCAGCTGCAGCAGGTCTTCCTGAACCTGTTCCTGAACGCGCGCGACGCGATGCCGCGCGGCGGCTGGTTGACCGTGACGACTCGGATCGACGGCGATCGCGCGGTCGTCGAGATTTCGGATACCGGCTCCGGCATTCCGCCGGAGCAGCTCGCGCGCATCTACGATCCGTTTTTTACCACGAAGGCCATCGGCCGCGGCACCGGCCTCGGCCTGTCGATCACGTACGGCATCGTGCGAGAGCACGACGGCGCCATCCGCTGCGACAGCGCGATCGGTCAGGGCACGCGCTTCACGCTCACGCTTCCGCTGGCGCCTGCCCAGGAACAACGGACGAGCGGCGTCCGGCTCTAGCCGGATTGAAGGCATATGGGTACATCAAGAAACGGCACGATTCTCGTCGTCGATGACGAAGAGATCATGCGTGAGATTCTCGAGACGCTGCTCACGCGCGAAGGCTACGACGTCCGCCTCGCCTCGTCGGGCGCCGAAGGCCTCGAGATGGCCCGGGCGCTGCCGTTCGACGCCGCGATCGTGGACATCATGATGCCCGGCATCGACGGGATCGCCACGCTCGACGAGCTGAAGCGCATCGACGAAGATCTCGCGGTCGTCATCATCACCGCCTACGGCTCGATCGAGAGCGCCATCTCGGCGATGAAGGCGGGCGCCTTCGACTACATCACCAAGCCGTTCAAGAACGAGGAAGTCGTCGTCGTCGTCCGTAACGCGATGGAGCGCCGGCGGCTGGTCCACGAGAACCGCAACCTGCGCCAGAACATTCAGGAGCGGTATCACAAGTTCGCGAACATCATCGGCAAGAGCCCGCGCATGCGTCAGGTCTTCGATCTGATCATCCAGGCGGCGCCGAGCCGATCGACGATCCTGATTCAAGGTGAGAGCGGCACCGGGAAGGAGCTCGTCGCGCGCGCGATTCATGCGAACTCGTCGCGGTCGGAGCGTTCGTTCGTCACGGTCAACTCCGGCAACCTGCCGCCGGACCTGCTCGAATCGACGCTGTTCGGCCACGTCAAGGGCGCGTTCACCGGCGCCGTGTATCCGAAGAAGGGCATGTTCGATCTGGCCGACAAGGGCAGCATCTTCTTCGACGAGATCGGCAACGTGCCGCTGGAGACGCAGGCCAAGCTGCTCCGCGTGATTCAGGAGCGCGACTTCATGCGGCTCGGCGGGATGGAGACGATCAAGGTCGACGTCCGGATCATCGCCGCCACCAACGTCGATCTGCGCCAGATGATGGAAGAGGGCAAGTTCCGCGAGGATCTCTTCTATCGCCTGCACGTCATCTCGATTCAGCTGCCGCCGCTGCGCGACCGCAAGGACGATATCCCCCTGCTCGTCCATCATTTCCTCGAGAAGTACGGCGAGGAAAATCGCAAACGCGATCTGGAGGTGATGCCCGAAGCGCTCGACCTGCTCACCGAATACGACTGGCCAGGCAACGTGCGCGAGCTCGAGAACGTGATCGAGCGCGCCGTCGTGCTGACGCCTGGCGCGAGGATCGGCGTCGAGCTCATTCCGGATCACGTCAAGAAGGCTCCGAACTTCCACATGCCGCAATTCGTCGTGCCACCCGAGGGCATTTCCTTCAAGGACGTCATCACCGATTTCGAGAAGCGGCTCATCGAGTCGACGCTCGAGGCGGCCGGCGGCGTCCAGAAGCGCGCCGCCGAGCTGCTCCACATCAAACCGACGACGCTGAACGAGATGATCAAGCGGTACGAAATCCGCCCGCGACGCAAACGCAATCCCAACGGCAACGGTCCCGCCGCTGCGGAACCTGCGGCGGCGCAGCCGGAGCCGCCGGCCGAATCAGGGACGAGCATCATCGAGTAAGCGATAGAATCTGCGCTGCCAGGAGGGACCGTCCATGCGCAGATGGCCGATCGTTCTCGCCGCGACGCTGCTGTCTTTCGCCGACGCGCGCACGCAGACGCCGTCGCGTACAGCGCTGGACGTATTCTTCATCGACGTCGAAGGCGGACAGGCGACGCTCTTCGCCACGCCGGCCGGGGAATCGATGCTGGTCGACGCCGGCTGGGCGGGATTCGAGGGCCGCGACGCCGGACGGATTGAGGCGGCGGCCAAACAGGCCGGCGTGTCGCGCCTGGACTACCTCCTCGTCACCCACTATCACGCCGATCACGTCGGCGGCGTTCCGGAGATCGCCAGGCGGCTGCCCGTGCGGACATTCGTCGATCACGGAGCCACGGTTGAACAAGGTGAGCGCCCCGCGGCGCTGTTCAACGCGTATGTCGACGCGACCGCGTCCGGTAAGCGACTTCAGGTCAAGCCAGGCGACACCCTTCCGCTCTCCGGCGTCGACGTTCGGGTCGTGTCATCGGGCGGCGATCTGCTGAACCGACCGCTCCCCGGCGCAGGGGCGCCGAACCCACTGTGCCGCGATTTCAAACCGCTCGAGGAAGACAAGACCGAGAACGCCCGATCGGTCGGCGTGGTGCTGACCTACGGCAACTTCCGAATGATCGATATCGGAGATTTGACCTGGAACAAAGAGCACGATCTCGTCTGTCCGAACAATCTGCTGGGCAACGTCGACCTGTATTTGACGACGCACCACGGCCTCGACATCTCAGGGTCTCCGGCCGTCGTCCATGCGCTGCGGCCGCGCGTCGCGATCATGAACAACGGCGCGAAGAAAGGCGGCACGCGGTCGGCGTGGCAGACCGTTCGCGACTCGCCCGGGCTGCTGGACTTCTGGCAGCTCCATTTCGCGGTCGATGCGGGCGCCGATCACAACACCGCCGAACCGCTCATCGCGAACCTCGACGAGACGACCGGCTACGGGATCAAAGTCTCCGTGCAGCGCGACGGAAGCTTCACCGTCACGAACGCGCGGAACGGCCACGCGAAGACGTACAGACCTCGAAGCTGACCGGCGGCGCGGCGCGATTTCATAATCCGACTCTCGTCCACAGAGTTCGAGGATTTGCCGTCACAAACTGTGACCTCAAAATTGCGGGCTGACGGCGAACCGGACCATACGGATTTACTGTTCTAGCGAGCGTTGCGGACTTTCGCGAAGATGCGCTCGTACTTTCCGAGCACGACGTCCCAGCGATAGTTCTTGCGCACGTACTCGCGGCCGTTGCGCCCCATCGCCGCGCGGAGCCGTCCGTCCGCCACGAGCAGCTTGAGGCATTCGACGAACTCATCGCGGTCCGCGTAGTACAGCCCGCCGTTGCTGCGGACGCAGTGCTCCACGAGCACGGCGCTGCGCGCGTTGCAGAGGATCGGCGTGCCGACCGACAGCGCTTCGAGCGCGAGCAGCGACAGGCTCTCGTACGGCGACGGACATACGACGATCGTGGCGGCTTCGAACGCCTGGAGGCGCTCGCGATCCGACAGCAGTCCCGCGAAGCGAATGAAGCGCTCCTCGGGCAGCGACATCAGCTTGACGCCCATCAAGGCGAGCGTCGCATCGCCGCCGTCCTGCACGTACTCGCTGAAATACTGAATCAGTTCTTCACAACCCTTGCCCGGATCGATCCGACCGCCATAGAGCACGATCGGTCCATAGAGACGATGGCGCCGTCGAAAGATGGCGCCGCGCGCGAGCAAATGCGAGCGGTACTCCCTGGGCGGAACGTCATCGTCGGCAGACGCCGCTTCGTCCGGGGGGCGATCGGCTGGAGCGTCGGGCGGACCGTCGTCTTCCGGCGGCGCGGGCATGCGCGGATATGGCTGCTGCTGCGGCAAGTCGACGCCGACGCCGATCACGTCCTCGAGCAGCGGCCGCTCGGGAAATTGCTCCTGCACGAACTGCCGCTCGCTGTCCGTCAGATAACAGAGCGCGGCCGGCTTGCCGAAGACATCCTTGAAGATCTCGAGGCGGATGGCTGGTTCGTCGTGTGCGGTGGGTACGAGCACGCTGCGCTGCGGCGCCACCTCGAGGCCCAGCACGACCGGCGCATAGAGATAGGTGAAAAAAACGAGGACGTCGTACTGCTGCTGGTGGCGACGGAGGTAGTCGATCAGTCCCGGAGACCACGGCCCCTGCTGCTTGAGCCACTCCAGCTCGTCGTGACGGCTGTGCGGGTTGTTATAGATCCAATCGGAGTACGCGTTGAACGCGTTCAGGTCGCGCGTCCGCGCGTTGGCGAACCGGCGTACCGTGACGCCGCGCACGCGATCGGATCCCTCCGGATAATCGTTCTGCCACGTAGTGTAGTCCCGCGCGCACGTCGTCAAGACATCGACGTCGTGACTGACGGTCAACCGCTCCGCGACGAGACGGCAAAGATGCTCCGATCCGCCGAGCACCTCGGCGCCGTATCGCTGAATGACGAAAGCGACCTTCATTACCAATCCGGGGGCCGCTGCGCCCCGGACGCGCCACGTGGGGACCCCGAGGCTCCGCTCCGCAGTGACTGCACCAGCGACGTCAGCTCGCGGCTGATGCCATCGTCGCTGAAATCGGCCAGCCGCCGGCGCTGGCCGGCCAGGACGCGCGCGCGCAGGTCGTCGTCGAACGCCAGCGCGCCGAGAAGCTCCGCCGCCTGCTCGAGATCTTTCGGCGCGAACTGAACGCCGGCGCTGCCGAGCGTGTCCGGAACTGCGGCAGCGGCGTAGGCGAGCACGGGCACGTCGGTGGCCATGGCCTCGACCAGCGGCACACAGAATCCTTCGTGCTCACTGAGCGACACGTACACTGCGGCGTGCGCGTAATACACGGCGAGCTCGTCGTCGGGAACGGGCCCGGTGAAGATGAACCGATCGTTCAGGAGCCGGAATTCGGACATGAGCGCGCGAATCGTCGCATAGTAGCCGGGCACGACGTCGTACCGGCCGACGAAGATGAACCGGTAGTACGCGTCGACGTAGCGCTTGTAGACCTCTGCCAGCTTGATGTGGTCTTCGATCTTCTTGTTCGGCGCAATGCGCCCGACGAACAGGAAGTTGACGAGGCCGTCGTCGAGAATGCGATCGAGCGCCGCATGCGGCGCGGCCCGCATCAGTCGTGACGTGTCGACCGCGATCGGAAATACGCCCGTTCGACCGAAGCCGAGGTGTTCGAGCTCTTGCCGGTTGTATTCCGAGTCTCCGAGCGCCACGTCGACGCGACCGACGAGCGTCGTCAGTTCCGCGCGCCCCAGCGATGCAAGACGGAATAGCGCCGGATCGTACGGCGCAAAATAGGCAGCCGGCGTCACGTTGTGGTATTGCAGCACGCGCCCCGAACCGAGCGACGCAAACGCCGCCGTCATCGGCGAAGGGAGCGCGTAATGAAAGATCGTCAGGTCGCCGCGCGTCGCTCTCCGGTCAGTAAACGGCCGCACGTCGTGCTTCAGCGCGTCATCGATCGTCAACGCGTACAGCTCCGACTCGTGCCCCATCGCCCGCAGCAGATCGCGAACCCGCCGCGCGCTGTCGCCAATCGCGTCGCCTTTATGGGCGGCCGGAACCCACTGATTCACGACCATGGACTTATCCGTTGCTTCCGTTCAGGTAACGCCTTGTAGATCGCCGGCCGATACAGGCGCAGCGCTTCGAGCTCCTCGGCGGCGTCGAACTGGTGCCAGAAGTCGAACGCGACGTGCGGCCTCGGCGCGCGAGGGCACGACAGGATCTGTCTGATGAAACCGAGCAGCGTGCCGGCGAAATCCTTCGACCGCAGCCGCGCGACGGCTTCGAGCTGACCTTCGACGATGGCGTCCTGAAGCGACGCATTCGACAGAATCGCGTCCATGAGCGCCGCGACGTGCTCGGGATTCTTGATCTCGAACAGGACGCCGGCGCCGTCCATCGTCGCCGGAACGGCAGTCGCCGCATACGCGAGGACCGGCACCTGCTTGTAGAACGCCTCGACGAGCGGCACGCAGAAGCCCTCGTGCTCGCTCGCGCACAGAAAGAGGTCGGCACATTCGTAAAACGCAACCAGCTCTTCGTCCGACACGTGGCCGATGAAATGGACGTGCGAGACGCCGAGCGTTGCAATCAGCTGGTGCAGCGACGCGAGATAGTGCTCGAACCCGCTCTGCGCGCCGACCAGCAGCAGCCGCGATCCCGGGTTGAAGATCGTCTGATACGCATAGAAGAAGCGGATTAAGTCTTCGATCTTCTTGTTGGCGATGATCCGTCCCACGAACAGGATGTTCGTCCAGTCGTCGTCGAAGTCCCGCGCGACCATCCAGTTGGGTTCGCGATCGAGGTGGGAGAAATCGGGGACGACGGGCAGCACGCCGGTGCGTGGAAATCCAAACGCCTCGAGATCCTGCCGATTGAATTCCGAGTCGCCGAGCGCCAGGTCGCAGCGGCCGGCGTACGCCTGCAGCTCGCGGCGTCCGCGAAAACACTGGCGAGCGAGCGTTCGATGCACGCCCACGAAGTACTCCGGCGGAGTAATGTTGTGATAAATGAGCGCCATCCGGTCGGGCAGCGCGAACGCCGTGCGAGACGCCTTCGAGCCGAGCGAGAAATGATGGAGCAGCAGGTTCTCGGGATCGCTGAAGTCGACGAGCTCGCGATAGTCGCGCGTGAGCGGCTCGAGCCGCGAATCGGCCGTTTCGACGAAGATGTCGGACTCGTATCCGGCGCCGCGCAGCGTGCGCTGGATGCCGAGGACTTCGTGACCGATCGCGTCGCCGTACCCGAGCGTCGCCAAAACCTGATGGATCCGGATCACGCCCGCCTCCGGGCGTCGCCGCGCAGCTCGCCGTCGGCCGGACCGACCGGCAGATTCGCGACGACGTCCTTCGCCGCCGGCACGTGCCGGCGCCGCCGCTCGAGCCAGCCGGGCAGCGGCTCCATCGTCCGCTTCGGCGCCTCCGTCTTCAGCCGCTCGAACATGTCGAGATACTTGCGCTCGATCACCGACCAGTCGTACGACTCGCGGAAGAACTGACGACCGTTGCGGCCGAGCGCCGCCGCGAGCCATCGGTTCGCCTCGATCGCATGTAATGTCTCCGCGAACTCCGCGTAGCCTTCGTAGAACAGCCCGGCGTTGCTGCGGATGCACTGCCCTTTCAGCACGTCGCACTTGCCGTTGACGAGCACCGCCTTGCTGAGCGCCCACGCTTCGAGCGCCACCATCGACAGGCTCTCGAAATACGACGGCATGATCAGCACGTCGGCTGCCGCCATCGCGTCGAACTTGTCGGCGTCGTCGACGAATCCGAGGTGCCGGATGCGGGGATGCTGCGGAATCGGCAACAGCGAATTACCGATGAGGATGAGCGAGAGCTTGCCGGAGACGTCACGGAGATACCCCTGAAAGAATTCGAACAGTTCGTTGCAGCCTTTGTTCTGATCGATGCGGCCGACGTAAACGGCAAACGGACTGCGGATGTTGTACTTCTGCCGAAACCGGTTCGATTGCGGATTGTTTGGCACGTCCGAGCCGACGCCGACGACAATGCCGGGAACCTCGTGATTGCCGGAGACGGCATGGATCATCGCGCGTTCTTCGGGGGAGTTGTACATCACGCCGCGAACGCCTCGAAACAGCGGCTTGAAGATCGCGAGGCCAATCGCTTCGTCGCGCTCGGCCGTGGGCACGAGCACCGCGCGCGGCGCCGCCGCTCGGGCGCCGTGATACGCGTGGTAGTACCGGTAGCTGAAGAAGAGGAAGTAATCGTACTCGGCCGCGCGCCTCGTGATGAACTGGATCAGCGACCGGCTCGTTGGACCTTCCGCATCAATCCACGCGAGCTCGTCCCGAATCGAATGGCGCTCCTCGAACACGTGCTCCGATCGACGGCCGAACCCGTCGGGATCGCGCTCCCGCTTCACGCGAAACCGCCGCACCGGCACGCCGTTGATCGTCTCGACGCCGGTGGGGCGCTCGTTGCGCCACGTCACGTAGTCGGTCGCGCACGTCGTCAAAACTTCGACGTCGGCGTGCCGTGCGAGGTGTTCCGCGATGTAGCGGGCGTGGAGCTCCGCGCCGCCATTGATGTCCGGTCCATATCGCTGGACGACGACGGCGACTTTCACTGCGATTCGTCTTCTCCGTCGGAGTCGCGGTCGGAGTCTGCTGGGGTCGCAGGGGTTTCGGATCGGTGCGACTCGGCGCCCGTGAATGTACTGAGATCCTCGGTTGACAGCGGTTCCGAGGCTGCTGGCGTGTCCGGCCGCGCCGCGTTCTCGCCGTTCATGACGGCGGCCGCCGGACCTCGCCCGCGGCGCCCGCGCCGCCGCCTGCGGCGGCGGCTGCGCTGGCCCGGACCTTCAACTGCCGGCGGCGTTGGAGCCGTGGATGGCGATGCCGGCGGCGCGCTCGGCTGCGTCGCGCGCCCTTCGATCGGGATCGGCGCCGGCGGCGCGGCGGGGCGTTGCTGACGTTCCTCGTCAGACTTGTACACGACGACGCTCTCGAGCGCGCGCGCGCGCCGCTCGTTGAACTCGACCCGGCTGGCCAGCGACTCGACGCGCATCTTCAAGTTCTTGATCTCGATGCCGGCGCGCGTCGTTTCGAGGACCAGGTTATGAATCAGCTCGTAATACAGCTGATCGATGCCGTGTCGCGCCGACTCGCGCTCGGCGTTGATCGTGTTGAGCCGCGACTGGATGTGGAGCGCCTGAATGAGTGGATTCGGATTGAAGAACAGCTTCAGAATTGGTTGCAGCAGGCGACGGAACCATCGGACGACGCCGCGATGTGTCTCGAAGAGCGTGTCCTCGCCGAAGTCGTAGTTGGGCCGTTCCGGCGGTGGGGGCGTCTTGCGGAAGTACTCGAGCAGATCGGAGCGGACCGATCGTGGATCAAGAAACTTCTCGAGCTTGACTGCAGCGAGCTCGCGAATCTGCTGCTCGGTGTAGTCGACGCCGCGCTTCTCGCGGATCCGCGCGCGGATCTGTTCCATGATTTGCTCGACGTTCACCGAGTCGGCGCGAACGTTGAAGTCGGACATAGAGGCTATCAGCTATCAGCTATCAGCTATCAGCTATGCTATCAGCTATCAGCTATCAGCTATCAGCTATCAGCTATCGGCTACGCCTGTCAGCTATCAGCGTCAGCTGTAGATGATCAGCGTGACCGCGAGCGCCCACAGAGCGACGCACGCGAGCAGCGGTCGATCGGTCAGCAGGAGGTCGGTTGGGCTGCCGCCGCCTTCGCGCCGGTGTACCAGATACAAATATCGAAAGATCCCGTACAAGGGAAACGGGATCGTCAACCCCAGCCACGGGGTGCCGAACTTCTCCTGGGTCTCAGGGCTGACGGTATAAAAAATGTAGGCAATTAACGTCGCCGCGGCGACGACCACGATCATCTGATCCAAAAGATACGGACTGTATTCGCCGAGAATGGGCCGGTGGCTGGACGCGCCGTTGGCGAGCAGCACGATCTCATGACGCCGTTTGGCGAGCGCGATGAACAACGCCAGCAGGACCGTGCAGACCAGAAGCCAATGACTGATTTCGACGTCGACGGCCACCGCGCCGGCGACGGCGCGGAGGACGAATCCGATCGCAATCGTCAGGGCGTCGATGATGATGACGTGCTTGAGCGGTCCCGAATAAAGCGACTGCAGCACGAGATAGGCGAGCGCGACTCCGGCAAAGCGCCAGCTGATGGCGAAAGATCCCGCGAGCGCGGCCGCGGCAATGAAGGCGGCGAACGCAAGGGCCGTCGGCACGGGAAGCGCGCCCGACGCGATCGGCCGCGTCGCCTTGAGCGGGTGAAGGCGATCGCCGGCGCGATCAGTGATGTCGTTGACGAGATAGACGACGCCGGAGAGCGCGCAGAAGATGACGAACGCCGCGACGGCCGCGACGATCGCCGCCGGCTCGAACAGACGGTGCCCGAACAAGATACCTGCGAACACGAGCAGGTTCTTCGTCCATTGACTCGGACGGAGCGTGATGAGGACGTTCAGGACGGACGTGCGGCCCGGGGCGCCGCTCGCCGACGCGCCCGCAACCGCGAGGTTGCCTACAGAAGAAGAAGTGGTGCGCGCCATCTAGCGCGGGTGACGAGCTAGACCTTGGCCGAGGCCGAAAAACTCCGCACCGCGTCGTTCTCCGATTCGAACGTCTCGAACACGGTCAGCAGCTTCGTGATTGACAGCAGATCGGTGATGCGCTTGGTCAGGTTCAGCAGCTTCAGGCTGCCGCCCTGCCGGCTCACCGTGGTGTAGGTGCGCACGATCTCGCCCAGGCCCGCACTGTCGATGTAAGGGACGTCCGCGAGGTTCAGGATGATCTTCTTGCTTCCCTGGTTCACGAGGCTATTGACCTTGTCCTTGAGCAGCTCATCGCCCTCGCCCAAGGTGATCTTGCCCTTCAGGTCGAGCACCTTGACATCGCCGACGTTCCGTTCCTCGATCTGCATGAAGAACTCCAGATATTGCGCGGCTGCGAGCTTAACACCCGCCAGCGTCGCCACGCAATGCAAAGCGGCCTCGGAAAGGCGCCGCCGCGGCGCTGTCGCGCGGCTGTGGCACCCACGCATAGCTGATAGTCGATGATTCAAACGAACGCGGACGCGATGGAGCAGTCGACGGCTAGACGCCACCCGCCCCGGCGAATTTCCGGGACTGGAAACATTCCTTGCAGAAGACGGGTCGCCCCTGCGTCGGTTTGAAGGGCACGGTCGTCTCCTTGCCGCAGGCCGAGCACATGGTAACGGTTTCGACGCGTTCGCGGGCGACGCCCGCGCCGGCCGGACGCGCAGCCCGCTTTGCCTTGCAGGTCTTGCACCGCTTCGGCTCGTTCTTGAAGTTCTTGTCGGCGAAGAACTGCTGCTCTCCCGCCGTCCAGATGAACTCCGCGCCGCAATCCACGCACCTGAGGATCCTGTCTTGGAACTCCATCGGTCGCTACCTCGTCGGGGGTCGGTCGTTTACCGACTTCGGCGTCTACTCCAGTTCGCGCCGGAGCTTCTTGCGATTGCGCTTGCGGGCAAGGGCTTGCTTCGCCCGCCGTTTGTCACCAGGTTTCAGATAGAAGGAGTGCTTCTTGATATCTTTGATGATGTCTTCCTGCTGGACCTTGCGTTTGAACCGGCGGAGAGCGCTCTCAATCGACTCGCCCTCCTGGATTTTGACTTCAGCCACGCGTCTGACACCCCCTAACGAGACAACCCAAACATGCTAGGCTATCACAGGTAAACGCGGATTCTAGGCGCAAGTCCGGTCCAAGGTCAACGAAATACCTGCGATCGATTCGGCTGTTCGTGCAGTCCGGCCTCGGCACCTAAGCTACACCAACCATGAGAGTTCTCGTCATCGGCGGCGGCGCGCGCGAGCATGCCCTCGTCGCGCGGCTTGCCGCCGAACCGGACATCGGCGCGCTCGTCTGCGCGCCCGGTAATCCGGGCATCGCGCGTCAGGCTAAAGTCGCCATAATCGATCCCGGAAACCTCGACGCCGTGTCGGAGCTCACCGAACGCGAGCGGATTGATTTCACGATTGTCGGACCCGAATTGCCGCTCAGCCTCGGCATCGCGGATCGATTTGCCGCCGATGGACGTCTGCTCTTCGGTCCAACCGCCGCGGCCGCGCGCCTTGAATCGAGCAAGGCCTTCGCGAAAGCGTTGATGTCGCGCCACGGTATTCCGACCGCGCGGTTTCAGACCTGCGAGACGCCGGACGAGGCGATGGCCACGATCGCCTCGCGTGAATTCGGTTTCCCGGTCGTGCTGAAGGCCGACGGCCTCGCGGCGGGTAAGGGCGTGGTCATCGCCGACGATCGATCGAGCGCCGAGGCGGCGATTCGCGAAACGATGCGCGACCGAAAATTCGGCGCGGCCGGGGATCGGCTCGTCGTCGAAGAGTGCCTCAGCGGTCCCGAAGTGTCGTTCTTCGCGATCAGCGATGGATCGCGCGCGGTGCCGATCGGGACGGCCCAGGATCACAAACGGATCTTCGACGGTGATCGCGGTCCGAATACCGGCGGCATGGGCGCGTTCGCGCCGAGCCCGCTCGTCGACGGCGAGCTCGAGGCTCGCATCATGCAGGAAATCGTCGATCCGGTGATTGCCGGCATGGCGGCTGAGGGACACGCATTTCGTGGCTTCCTCTACGCGGGTCTCATGCTGACTCCCAACGGGCCGAAGGTCATCGAATTCAACGTACGCCTTGGCGATCCTGAAGCTCAAGTCGTCCTGCCGCTCGTCGCGGAGCCGCTGCTGCCGCTTCTGTTCGCGGCGGCGAGCGGCAGGCTCGCACAACCGCGAGTTCGCATCGGACGCGGTGCGCTCGTCGGCGTCGTGCTGGCGTCGCGCGGGTACCCGGAGTCGTCCGAATCGGGGCGGCCGATCAGCGGCATCGAGGCCGCGGAGGCCGTCGCGGGGGTGGACCTCTATCACGCCGGCACCGCGATGCGCGGCGGACAGCTTGTGACGGCCGGCGGGCGCGTGTTGACGATTGTCGGGCGCGGCGCCGACTATGGGGAAGCGATCGCGCGTGCCTATGATGGCGCGAGTCGGATCGCCTTCGACGGCATGCAGTATCGGCGCGATATCGGACGAAAGGCCTTGAAGTTCGAAGTCTGAAGCATGAAGTACGCGGTGATCACGTTTGGCTGTCGCGTGAATCAGGCCGACTCGCTCGGCTTCGAGGAACAGCTGC
This sequence comes from Acidobacteriota bacterium, assembly GCA_003222395.1. Taxonomy (GTDB): domain Bacteria; phylum Acidobacteriota; class Vicinamibacteria; order Vicinamibacterales; family CAVVIG01; genus Gp6-AA45. Next base: position 17,093 of record QHWB01000031.1, on the reverse strand, counting down.
GCGCGGGCGGCGCGATTGCGTCTCCGCCCGAATCGGCGGACGTCGTCGTGGTGAACACCTGTTCGGTGACGGCGACGTCCGATCAGGGCGCTCGTCAGACGATCCGCCGCGTCGCACGCGACAACCCGAACGCGAAGATCATCGTCACCGGCTGCTACGCGACGCGGCGTCCCGATGAAGTTGCGGTGCTTCCGAACGTTGTCCGCGTCGTCGGGAACGACGACAAGCCGCGGCTCATCCGGCTGATTGCTCCCGACGTCTCGACAGCGGAGCGTTTCGGCAAGGGCCATGGCCCCTGCGGCGCGGCAATCGAACCCGGCGTGGCCGGGCGAACAGCCTACACGCTACGCGTTCAAACCGGATGTGCGGAGCCGTGCGCCTACTGCATCATTCCTTCGACGCGTGGCCTGCCGCGAAGCGTGCCACCCGACGACGTGGTAGGGGAAGCCGAGCGCATCTTGGCCGCGGGCTTCAAGGAAATCGCCCTCACCGGAGTGCATCTCGGCTCGTACGGCCGCGATCTTCAGCCGCAGTCGTCGTTGTACGAACTCTTATGCCGGCTCATGGATTTTCCGGCTCTCTTTCGCATCAGCTCTCTCGAGCCGATGGATTGCTCGCTGGACATCGTCGATCTCGTCGCGACGTGTGAATCGTTCGCCCCGCACTTTCATCTGCCGCTGCAGCACGCGAGCGACCGCGTTCTGGCGGCCATGCGCCGGCCGTACACGATCGATCAGTACGCGTCGCTCGTCGATCGCATTCGCGCGCAGATTCCAGACGTCTCGATCGGTTCCGACGTCATCGTCGGCTTTCCCGGCGAAACCGATGAGGACTTCGGAGAGCTTGCGAGGTATCTCGAACGGTCGCCGCTGACGCACCTCCACGTGTTTCCTTATTCGGACCGGCCCGGCACCGCGGCCTCGTTGATGGAGGGGAAGGTCCATGGCGCCGTGATCCGCGAGCGCGCCCACCGCGTCCGCGAGATCGGCCGCAGCCTGAGCGAGCACTTCCACGACCGACAGATCGGGACGACGCATCGCGGGCTGACGCTCGACGATGGATCGCTGGTGGTGACCGAAAACTATATGAAGCTGAGGATAGCGGCGGCACACCCGCGCAACACCTGGGTGCGCGTCCGCGTTACTTCACATCATGACGGCGAGCTGCTGGCCGGCTGAGCGCTTCTGACCTTCGACGATCAGCTGACCGCAGGCCGCGCGGATGTCGCGGCCGCGGCTCTTGCGAACCGAAACAGTCAAGCCATGCTCGGCAAGAGTCTCCGCGAACCGATCGACGGTTTCGTCGGACGGACGCTCGAACGGGATGCCGGCGGCCGCATTGAGCGGAATGAGATTGACCTTCGACTTGAGTCCGGCCAGCAGCTTCGCCAAACGCCGCGCATCTTCAGCGCGATCGTTGACGCCCGACAGCATCACGTACTCGAATGTGATTCGGCTGCGCCGCTTGAGCGGGAATCGTTTGCACGCCTCGACGATGTCGGCGACGCCGTACTTCCTGTTGATCGGCACCAGCGCGCCGCGCTGTACGTCGGTAGGTGCGTGCAGCGAGATGGCGAGGTTCGGCATGACCGGCTCGCGCGCCAGCTTCTCGAGCGCGGGCAGGATGCCGACGGTCGACAGGGTAATCCTTCGCGGCGACATCGCGAATCCCTGCTCGTCGGCCAGAATCCGCAGCGCCTTCATCGTCTCGTCGTAGTTGTGCAGCGGCTCGCCCATCCCCATGAGGACGATGTTGAACCGCGCGTCGCGCAGGTGAAGCGCGTCGGCAAGGACTCGTACCTGTCCAACGATCTCCGCTGTGCTGAGGTTGCGAACGAGACCCATCTTCCCGGTGAGGCAAAACGCGCAGGCCATCGCGCAGCCGACCTGCGTCGAGATACAAAACGTCATCGACGGCGTGTCGGGAATGAAGACCGATTCGACCAGGCGGCCATCGGCGAGCCGCAGTAGGAACTTCTCCGTTCCATCGATTGACTTTTCGCGCTGCATGATCGCCGGCGTCGAGATCGTGCATGCTTCGGCGAGCATCGCGCGCAGCTCGCGCGACAGATCGGTCATCGCGGACGGATCGACGACGCCGCGGCCGTAGATCCAGCGGAAGATCTGACCGGCATGAAAGCGCGGGTGACCACGCGCCTCGAGCGCCGCCTCGAGCGCAGGGCGTTCCAGGTCCGCCAGATCGAGTGTCGGCTGCCGAGTGAGCATGCTATAATGTGCATTCTAGCTTGTAATTCCTTCTCCGACAATACTTTGCGGTCTCAAAAACTTGTCGAATTCACCCATCGTCAGAGATGTTCTCGATAACGGCCTTCGTATTCTGACCGAGCGGATGACGCAGGTCCGTTCGATCAGCATTGGCGTCTGGCTGACGCGGGGATCGCGGCACGAGACGGCTGACCGCGGCGGGATCGCGCACTTCGTTGAGCACATGCTCTTCAAAGGCACGGCGACGCGAACGGCCGAGGACATCGCTCAGCAGATCGACTCGATCGGAGGCCAACTCGACGCGTTCACGGCGAAGGAGTACGCAAGCTACTACATCAAGGTGCTCGACGAGCATCTGCCGCTCGCCATCGACGTCCTGGCCGACATCGTTCGAAATCCGGCGTTCGCTCCCGAGGACATCGAGCGCGAGAAGAAAGTGGTCGTCGAGGAGATCAAAATGGTCGAGGACACGCCCGACGACCTCGTCCACGAAATCTTCACGCAGGGGTTCTGGGAGAATCATCCGCTTGGCCGTCCAATCCTCGGCACGCGCGAAACGGTGGAGTCGTTCACGTCCGATTCGTTGCGTGATTACTTTGGAAAGGCGTACACCGCGCGCAACCTCATCGTCTCGGCCGTCGGGAACCTCGAGCACGAGCGCGTCCGTGATCTCGTCGACAAGAAGTTCGGATCGCTCGAGCCCACCGGCGAGGCGATCTGCGAGCAGGCGCCGCAGGTCGTGCCCAAGACGCAGATCCGGAACAAGGAGCTCGAGCAGAGCCACATCTGCGTCGGCGTCAGCAGCTATCCGCAGAGCCACGACGATCGCTATTCGAGCTATGTGCTCAACACGCTGCTCGGCGGCTCGATGAGCTCGCGGCTGTTCCAGAACGTCCGCGAAAAACGCGGGCTGGCGTACGCGGTCTTCAGCGGGCTGAGCGCGTATCGCGACGCCGGGTCCTTTACGATTTACGCCGGCTGCTCGAATGAAGCCGTCGGCGAAGTGATCGATCTCGTCGTCGAGGAACTGAGGGGCGTGAAGACATCGCCGGTTCCGGACGCCGAACTGCAGCGCGCAAAAGACCACCTCAAGGGCAGCCTCATGCTCAGCCTTGAGAACACGGCGAGCCGCATGTCGCATCTTGCGCGGCAGGAGATCTACTTCGATCGACAGTTCGGGCTCGACGAGACGCTGCAAGGGATCGAACGGGTGACGGCGCCCGACGTCCTGCGCGTCGCGAACGATCTCTTCCAGAACAGCTCGCTGGCCGCGACGGTGCTCGGCAACGTCAACGGGTTGAACATTCCGAAGGAACGGCTCGATCTCGATTAGATGATTGCGCGCTATACCCACCCCGACATGGGGCGGATCTGGAGCGACCAGCGTCGGTACGAGACCTGGCTGCTGGTCGAGACGGCCGCCGCCGAGGCGATGGCGTCGGCGGGCATCGTCCCGCCCGAAGCCGCGCGTGACATCCGCGAGCGCGGCGCCTTCGACATCGCGCGCATCGAGGCGATCGAGCAGACCACCCAGCACGACGTCATCGCGTTTACGACCGCCGTCGCCGAACGCATTGGACCGTCCGCGCGCTGGCTGCACTTCGGCCTCACTTCCTCCGATGTCATCGACACGGCGCAGGCGCTTCAAATGCGGGAAGCGTTGGACCTCATCCTCGCGGACCTCGAGCGGCTCGCAGGTGCAGTTCAGGACCGCGCGATGGAACACCGGCGGACCGCGATGATCGGGCGGACTCACGGCGTCCACGCCGAGCCGATGACCTTCGGTCTCAAGCTGGCGCTGTGGTACGCCGAACTGCAGCGCGACGTCGATCGGCTGCGCGCTTCGCGGAAAACGATCAGCGTCGGCAAGCTCTCGGGTGCGGTCGGCACCTTCGCCCACCTGCCGCCCGAGATCGAAGCCGACGTCTGCCGGCGCCTTCACCTGGAACCCGCCCCCGCCTCGTCGCAGGTGATTCAGCGCGATCGGCATGCCGAGGTGATGGCGATGCTGGCGATTACGGCGGCGTCGCTCGAGAAGTTCGCGATGGAAATTCGCGGTCTGCAGAAGACCGAGATCGGCGAGGTCGAGGAGGCGTTCGCCAAGGGGCAAAAGGGATCGTCGGCGATGCCGCACAAGCGCAACCCGATCGGCTGCGAGCAGATTTGCGGCCTCGCGCGCCTGCTGCGCGGCAATGCACACGCGGCGCTCGAGAACGTCGCCCTCTGGCACGAGCGCGACATCTCGCACTCATCGGTCGAGCGCGTCATTCTGCCCGACAGCTTCATCGCCCTCGATCACATGCTGCGGCGCTTCACGAACATCGTCCGCGGGCTGCTCGTGTATCCCGATCGGATGCTCGAGAACCTGCGCCGCTCGCGCGGCGTCGTGTTCTCGGGCACGATTCTGCTGGAGCTCGCCAGGAAAGGCATCTCGCGCGAGCAGGCCTACGAATGGGCCCAGCGCAACGCGATGCGCTCGCTCGCCGAACAGCGCGATTTCAAAGCGCTGCTGCTCGCCGATTCGGACGTCGCACGCGCGCTGACGCCGGCCGAAATCGAGCGCGCATTCGACCTCGACGAGCAGCTGAAACACGTCGACCACATTTTCGACCGGGTATTTCTCACGACGCGAAACGCAGAAGACGCGGTCATCGCGGAGTCTTTCGATTCTCTGCCTGCTCAGCGAGCTCTGCGTTGATCGTCGTACGCGAGGTCGTTCCATGCGCGCGCGTGTGTTTGTCACGCTGAAGCCGTCGGTTTTCGATCCGCAGGGCCGGACGATCGCCGACGCGCTGCAATCGCTCGGCTACGACGGCGTGGCGGATGTCCGGCAGGGCAAGTACTTCGAGCTGGATCTCGCGACGACCGAAGCGGCGCGGGCCAAGGCGCTTGCCGCCGAAGTCGCCGACAAGCTTCTCGCGAACCCGGTGATTGAAACCTATCGCATCGAGGTCGACTGACATGAAGTTCGGAGTCGTCATCTTTCCGGGCAGCAACTGCGATGAGGACGCGTATCATGCGGCGAAGGATGTCTTCGGTCAGGATGCCGAGTATCTCTGGCACAAGAACACCGACGTGAAAGGCGCCGACGTCGTGATTCTGCCCGGGGGCTTCGCGCACGGTGACTACCTGCGCACCGGGGCGATGGCGCGCTTTTCGCCAATCATGGGCGCCGTGCGGGCGTTCGCTGACCGCGGCGGTCCGGTGCTCGGCATCTGCAACGGATTTCAGATCCTGCTCGAGGCTGGACTGCTGCCTGGCGCCATGCTGCGCAACAAGGGCCTCAAGTACTGCTGCCAGCACGTCTATCTGCGCGTCGAACGGACCGACACGCCGTTCACCGCCGCGGCCCGCGCCGGCCAGGTGCTGCGGATTCCGATCGGTCACGGCGAAGGCAACTACTTCGCTCCACCGGAAACGGTGGAGAAGCTCGAGGCGAATCGCCAGGTGATTCTGCGCTACACGGATCCTCAGGGTCAGATCAACGACGAGTGGAACCCGAACGGATCGGTCGGCGCGATCGCGTCGATTTGCAACGAGCGGCGCAACGTCGTCGGCATGATGCCGCACCCCGAGCGTGCGTGCGAGCCGCTGCTCGGCGGCGTCGACGGACGACTGATCTTCGAGTCCATCGTTCAGACCCTTCGCTCGGCTGAAAGCCTCGCGCTGCAGCCGTCCGTTGTAGGGCGAGCCTCTTAGGCAAGCCACATGATCGACCTGCAGGTTCTCCAGCGCCACGGCCTCACACGCGAAGAGTACGACCGCATCGTGGAGTTCCTCGGGCGCGAGCCGAATCTGACCGAGCTCGGCATCTTTTCGGTGATGTGGTCGGAGCACTGCAGCTACAAGAGCTCGCGCGTCCATCTGAAGACGCTGCCGACGAAGGGACCGCAGGTGCTGCAGGGTCCGGGCGAGAACGCCGGCGCAGTCGACATCGGCGAGGGGCTCGCGGCAGTCTTCAAGATCGAGTCGCACAATCATCCGTCGTTCATCGAGCCGTATCAGGGCGCGGCGACCGGCGTGGGCGGCATCATTCGTGACATCTTCACGATGGGCGCGCGGCCGATTGCGCTGCTGAACTCGCTGCGGTTCGGATCGCTCGAGGCGCCCGGCACGAAGCGCCTGCTCGAAGGCGTCGTCGCCGGCATTGCCGGCTATGGCAACAGCATCGGCATCCCGACGGTCGGGGGCGAGATCGTCTTCGAGCCGAGCTACTCGGGGAATCCGCTCGTGAACGTCTTCTGCCTCGGCATCGCGAAGGCATCGGACATCATCAAAGGCGTCGCGTCGGGCGTCGGCAACCCTGTGTACTATGTCGGCGCGAAGACGGGTCGCGACGGCATCCACGGCGCGACGATGGCGTCGGCGGAGTTCGACGAGAAATCGGCGGAGAAGCGTCCGGCGGTGCAGGTCGGCGATCCGTTCATGGAGAAACTGTTGCTCGAGGCATGCCTCGAAGTGATGCGGACCGACGCGCTCGTCGGCATCCAGGACATGGGCGCCGCAGGGCTCACCTGCTCGACGACGGAGATGGGGTCGCGCGGCGGCGCCGGCGTCGAGATCGATGTCTCGTTCGTGCCGCAGCGCGAAACCGGCATGACGCCGTACGAGATCATGCTGTCGGAATCGCAGGAGCGCATGCTGCTCGTGGCGAAGCGCGGCCGCGAAGCCGAGGTCGAGCGGATCTTCGAGAAGTGGGATCTTCACGCGGTCCGGATCGGCGAGGTGACGAGCGACGGTGTTCTGCGCGTGAAGGATCGCGGGTCGGTTGTCGCCGAGATTCCGAATCGCGCGCTGACCGATGAAGCGCCGTTGTACCGGCGCCCGGCGACAGAGCCGGAGTACTTGCGCGAAGCACAGCGGCTCGATCTCGAATCGCTCGGTGACCGCTCGCCTGAAAAGCGGCCGCTACATGGCACCGGGCGTGTAGCGCGAGGCTTTCAGTCGGGCGGCGATTTTTTGGCACTGCTCGGTTCGCCGACGATCGGCAGCAAGCGCTGGGTGTACCGCCAGTACGACCACATGGTGCGGACGAGCACGATCAATCTGCCAGGAATGGGCGCGGGCGTCGTTCGTGTGCGCGGCACCGATCGCGCGCTGGCTCTGTCGGTCGATGGGAACGGCCGGTACTGCTACCTCGATCCGCATCGGGGCGCGATGCTCGCCGTGGCTGAAGCGGCCCGGAACGTCGCGTGCGCCGGCGCCCGGCCGCTCGGCGCGACCAATTGCCTGAACTTCGGCAACCCGGAACGCCCGGCGATCATGTGGCAGTTCGCAAAGGCGGTCGAAGGGATTGGCGAGGCGTGTCGAGCGCTCGACGTGCCGATTACGGGCGGCAACGTCAGCCTCTACAACGAGACCGATGGCCATGCCATCTACCCGACGCCGGTGATTGGTGTCGTCGGTCTTCTCGAGCGCGCGGATCGCGTCGTCGCGCGCCGCTTCCGCGAGCCGGGCGACGCGATCGTGATGCTTGGGGACAGCCGCGGCGAGCTCGGCGGAACCGAATATCTGAAGGTGATCCACGGCCTCGTGCGCGGCGTGCCGCCGGCGCTCGACCTCGCCGCCGAGCGGGCGCTCCAGCAACTGCTCGTGGCGCTTTCAGAGGAACGGCTCGTACGCTCGGCGCACGATTGCTCCGACGGCGGCATCGCGGTAACCCTGGCCGAGTGCTGCTTCGACACCGCCGGCATGGGTGCAGAGGTCGAGATCGATCGTGTGCGAGTGGCCGGCAATGACGCAGTGAACGTCGCCGCCGCGCTTTTCGGCGAATCGGCGTCGCGCGTCGTGATCGGCGTAGCGCCGGACGATGTGACCGCCGTGCTGCAGCGCGCCGCGGCCGCGAGCGTGCCGGCGAAAGTCATCGGCCGCACCGGCGGCAACCGCCTCCGAATTGCGGTCGCAGGCGAGACAGTGATTGAAGTGTCCGTCGGCGAAGCCGAACGCGTCTGGTTGTCGGCGATAGAGAAGTACTTCGTGAAACGCGTCGCATGAATGTTGGCAGAAACAACGCCACGATAACCGCGGCGAGCCATGAGCGAGCAGTGTGAGGCAGTGAGGGTTTTGTCGCGCCATCAAGATGTTGATGAGCGAAAAGATGCCACGATAACCGCGGCGAGCCATGAGGCGAGCCGCGACAGGTGCGCCGGGGTGGGCCCCCGCGCACAGAGTGAGTAATGTTCGACAAATTCAGAGAAGAATGCGGCGTGTTCGGGATCTTCGGTCACAACGAAGCCTCGAACATGACCTACCTCGGGTTGTATGCGCTGCAGCATCGGGGACAGGAAAGCGCCGGCATCGCCGCCTCGGACGGCGAGCGTGTGCGGGTGTCGCGTGACATGGGCTATGTCGCGGACATTTTCGACAGCCGCACGCTCGGGGAACTGCCGGGAACGCGCGCGATCGGCCACGTGCGCTATTCCACGGCGGGTGAGAGCAAGCTGACCAACGCGCAGCCGATCCTGATCGACTGCGCGCACGGGCAGATTGCGCTCTGTCACAACGGTAATCTCGTGAACGCGAAAGAGCTGCGCGAGGAGCTCGTCCGGCAGGGATCGATCTTCCAGTCGAACAGCGACACGGAGGTCATCCTGCATCTGTACGCGAAGTCGAAGGCCGGCAGCGTCGAGGACGCCATCGTCGACTCCGTCTCGCAGGTGCAGGGCGCGTTTTCGCTCGTGATGCTCACGAAGGACCGGCTCATTGCCGTCCGCGATCCGCATGGATTCCGTCCGCTGGCGCTCGGCCGGCTCGACGGCGCGTACGTGGTGTGTTCCGAAACGTGCGCGATGGATCTGATCGGTGCGACGTACGAACGTGACGTCGAACCGGGAGAAGTGATCGTCATCTCCGAGGGCGGAGTACGTTCGATTAAACCGTACCCGCCCGCGCCGCTCGCGCACTGCATCTTCGAGCACGTGTATTTCGCGAGGCCCGACAGCTATGTGTTCGGCAAGAGCGTCAACGAAGTGCGTACCGAGCTCGGGCGCGTGCTCGCGCGAGAGCAGCCGATTGCCGCGGAGGTCGTCGTGCCGGTGCCCGATTCGGGGGTGTGTGCCGCGATGGGATACGCCGAGGAGTCGGGCGTGCCGCTGCGGATGGGCCTCATCCGGAATCATTATGTCGGCCGGACGTTCATCGAGCCGCAGTCCTCGATTCGCCACTTCGGCGTCCGGGTCAAGCTCAATCCGGTGAAGAGCATTCTCGCCGGCCAGCGGGTGATTCTCGTCGACGACTCGATCGTCCGCGGCACCACGAGCCGCAAAATCGTCCGAATGGTTCGCGCCGCCGGCGCCAAGGAAGTGCACGTCCGGATCAGCTGCCCGCCGACGATCTCGCCCTGCTTCTACGGCGTCGACACGCCACGAAAGGCCGATCTGATCGCAGCGACGCACACGCTCGATCAGATCCGGGACTTCATCGAAGCGGACAGCGTCGCGTATCTGAGCCTCGAAGGGCTGCTCAGCACGGTCGCGCCGGATCGCGCATCGTATTGCACCTCGTGCTACACGGGCAGGTATCCTGTGGAGTTTCCACGAGACGAAGCGAGCTACCTGCAGCTCGCGCTGAAGCTGGACAAAGAAGCCGTCACGAATTGACGATGCGCTGCCCCTCTCGAGCACGGAGGACTCGCGCTCTTCTGTCAGCTCTCATCGTCTCTGTCTTCGCTGTCTTCTGCGGTGGCGAGATTGCAAGCGCGCAGCAGGAGCCCAGCGCGCCCCAGCCGGTTTCGGCGGTACAGCTCCAATCGGCGATCGCCAAGCTCGGCGATCTCGATTACTCCGCGCGGACGAACGCGTCGCGCCTCGTGCGCCGTACTCCGGCGGCGCAGGCGGTGCCCGCGCTGATTCAGGCGGTATCCGAACACGGCGACGGCTACGTCCGCTACCGGGCACTCGTCCTGCTGTCCGGGTTCAACGATCCGCGCGCGAAGGACTCGATGCGCGAATCGTTGACGAGTCCCAACGATCGGCTCCGCGCCGTCGCGTACAGCTTCTTCGAACACAACCCCGATCGCGCGCTGATCCCTCAATTCGTCACAGCGTTCGACACCGAACAGGGCGAGTTCGTCCGTCCGGCGGTCGCTCGCGCGCTCGCTGCGGCCGCGGCGGGCGACGGCGTGGAAGTCGCCGCCGCACGCCAGGCATTGATCCGTGACGTGGCGCGCGGCGAGGACTTCTTTCGCAGCAGCGTCATCGAGGCGCTCGGCGACTACAAGGCGGCGTTCGCGCTCGACGCGATTACGAGCGTCGCTAAGCTCGACGGTCCGCTTCAGGACGACGCGGCGCTGGCGCTCGGGAAGATTGGCGACAAGCGCGCGCTCGAAACGCTCGCCGCCATCCAGCGCACCGCGTCACGCCAGACGCAACCGTCCATTGCCGCAGCCATCTGTCTGCTCGGCGTTAACTGCAGCTCGCACGAGAGCTATCTGGTCGAGACGCTGAAGTTCACCGACCGGAACGCCGGGTATCAGGAACTGCTCCGCGCGGCCGCGACCGGCCTCGGCGCGCTCGGCGTGGCCGGACATCAGGAAGCGGCGGCGTCGCTCTTCGACGTCGGCATTCCCGCCACGGAGGATTCGACGCGCGCGCCGGTTGCGCTGGCCGTCGCGACGATCGCGCTTCGCAGCACGCGGCTGATGATGACGCTGCTCGAGCAGTACGCGGACCGCGAGAAAGCCGTCGCGCTTCTCGCCGAAGGATTCGACATGCTCGAGGAGGATCTCGACAAAGAGCGCTTCTTCGCCGTCGCGCGTCGGACGTACTGGGAGTCGGACGGCGCGTCGCCGCGACGCGTACTGATGCAGACGCTCATAGGGACATTGGATTTCTGACGAATCGGCGAAGCCAGGCGCGCCTCACACGCTGATGAAATACAAAGACGCCGGCGTCGACATCGACGCCGGCAACGAAATCGTCCGCCGCATCAGGTCGCTCGCGCGATCGACGTTCACGCCTGGCGTGCTCTCGGACATCGGCTCGTTCGGCGGCCTGTTCCGTCTCGACCGCGATCGGTATCAGGATCCGGTGCTCGTCTCGAGCGCCGATGGCGTCGGAACGAAACTCAAGGTGGCCTTCATGACGGGACGCCACGACACCGTCGGGGCCGATCTCGTCAACCACTGCGTGAACGACATCCTCGTCCAGGGCGCAGAGCCGCTCTTCTTTCTCGATTACCTCGCCACCGGGCGGCTGTCGCCGGTTGTCGCGGAACAGGTTGTCGCCGGCGTCGCGCGCGCGTGCAGGGAGAACGGTTGCGCGCTCATCGGCGGAGAGACGGCCGAGATGCCGGGCTTCTACGCCGACGGCGAGTACAACATCGCCGGCTTCATCGTCGGCATTGTCGAGAAATCGAAGCTGATCGACGGGCGTTCGGTCGTGCCTGGCGACGTGCTGATCGGCCTGCCCTCGACCGGACTTCACACCAACGGGTATTCGCTCGCGCGGCGAGTCTTCTTCGAAGCGGCGGGATGGAAGGTCGACACCTTCGTCCGCGAGTTGAACGCTATGGTCGGCGACGTCCTGCTCGCGCCGCATCGATCCTACTTGCCGCTCATCAAGCCGTTCTTCGATCGCCAGTCGATGAAAGGTCTTGCCCACGTGACCGGCGGAGGCATCACCGACAATCTGCCGCGCGTGCTGCCGGACGGGTGCGCGGCGGAAATCGATCGCCAGGCGTGGACGGTTCCGCCGATCTTCCGCGTGCTGCAGCAGCGCGGCGACATCACGGACGCGGAGATGTTTCGCACGTTCAACATGGGCATCGGTCTCGTCATCGTGTGCGCGTCGCGCGAGGCCGATCGGATCATCAATACGCTGAGCCGCGCGGGCGAGCCGAATGCCATCCGCATCGGGTTCGTCGTCTCCGGCGATCGCACCGTCACGTATCTGTGAACCGCCGCCTCGCGATTCTCATTTCCGGCCGCGGCTCCAATCTGCAATCGATCCTCGATGCCACGCAATCGGGTTCGCTCGACGCGAAGGTCGCCGTCGTCGTGTCCAACCGCGCCGATGCGGCCGGACTCGCGCGCGCGCGCGAAGCCGGTGTCGAGGCGCTGCACGTCAGCCCGCGCGATTTCGCCGACCGCGACGGCTACGACCGCGAGCTCGTCAAGATTCTGCGCGCCCGTGATGTCGGCGTCGTATGCCTCGCGGGGTACATGCGTCTGGTTGGCGCGCCGCTGCTGGGGGCCTTCGAACGCCGCATCCTGAACATCCATCCGTCGCTGTTGCCGGCGTTTCCCGGACTCGACGCCCAGCGCCAGGCGCTCGAGTACGGTGTTCGCGTCAGCGGTGCGACGGTGCACCTCGTGACGTCGGATCTCGACGCCGGTCCCATCGTCGTGCAGGCGCCTGTGGCGGTCCTCGAGGACGATACGGTCGACACGCTCTCGGCGCGCATTCTCGTCGAGGAACATCGCTTGTATCCCGAAGCGATTCGCCTCGTTCTCGACGCGCCGTGGACGATCGAAGGGCGGCGGTTTCGGACTCCGCGCGCCGGCTAAGCAGGCCGGTCGCGACTCGATGAGATCGCGGGTTCGCGAGGGGTCGAGCACGGCGTCGATTGGCTGTTTCTCATGCCGAACGCGTGAGCGTCAGGATCGCAACTTCAGGCGGGCAATTGATCCGTACCGGCACGTACACGGTGCCCACGCCGCGGCTGACGAAGATTGTCGTGCGATCGCGTCGCGCCAGGCCGGCAACGACCGGAAATTTCTGCGCGGCGACGGCGCCGACGACCGGCAGCACGACTTGACCGCCGTGCGTGTGGCCGGAGAGCACGAGCGGGACGCCGAGGCCTGCCGCTTCGGTCAGCCGTCGCGGATCGTGCGCGAGCAGAATCGACATCGGCGCGGCGCCGCGGACGAGCGATGCGATGTCGCCGGCGCGCCGCGTCCAGAATCGAATGCCGATCAAGTCGACCGTTTCACCCCTGACCGTGATGCGCGTGCGCGCGTCCTTCAGCATCTGCGCGCCGTTCTTTCCGAGCGCCGCCGGCATCGCATGGTCGTCGTCGTGGTTGCCGAGAATGCCGAAGACGCCGAGCGGCGCCGACAGCGGCGCGAGCGCTTCCGCCGACGGGCCGACGTAGTTGCGATCGCCCCAGGTGACGTAGTCGCCACCGAGCACGATGAGATCGGGTCTTTCCTTCATCACCATCGACACCGCCGTCGCAACGTCGTCCTGCGAGACGAACATGCTTCGATGGATGTCGCTCAGGAATCCGAGGCGCAGACCGCCGAGCGACGGCGGAAGTCCTTCGACGGGGACGGTCGCGCGCGTCAACTCGAGCGCGCGACGTCCGTAGACGAAGCCGTACGTGCCTGCGCCGGCCGCAGCGCCGACGGCCGCGGCGACGACCGTCTTCAGCACGGCGCGGCGTGTGACCGCCATCGCCTGTATAGTAATGGATCGCTTCATGACGAACGTCTTCGATGAGTTCACGTGGCGCGGCCTCGTGTACGACGTGACGGACGGTCTCGCGGAACTGTTCGCGAAGGAAAAGGTCACCGCGTACATCGGCTTCGACCCCACCGCGTCGAGCCTTCACGTCGGAAATCTGATGACGCTGATGGCGCTCGCGCGGCTGCAGCGGTTCGGGCATCGGTCGATTGCGCTCGTCGGTGGCGGCACGGGCATGATTGGCGATCCGAGCGGCAAGTCGCAGGAACGCGTCCTGCTGACGACCGAACAGCTGGCCGTCAACGTCGCGGGCGTGCGCGATCAGCTGTCACGCTTTCTCGAGTTCAGCGCGTCCGCGAACGGGGCACGTCTGGTCGACAACTTCGAGTGGCTCGGGTCACTCGATCTCCTGTCGTTTCTGCGGGACACGGGGAAACATTTCACCGTCAATTACATGCTGCAGAAGGAGTCGGTCGGCCGACGGCTCGAAAGCGAAGAAGGCATCTCGTACACCGAATTCAGTTATCTGCTGCTCCAGGCGTACGACTTCCTGCAGTTGTCCGACCGCTTCGGGTGCCTCCTCCAGATGGGCGGCAGCGATCAGTGGGGCAACATCACGGCCGGCATCGATCTGATTCGAAGGCTGCGCGGCAGGAAGGCGCACGGGCTGGTCTGGCCGCTGATGACGACGGCATCAGGAGCGAAATTCGGCAAGACGGAGGCGGGAACCATCTGGCTCGATCCGGCTCGGACGTCGCCGTTCAGGTTCTTTCAATTCTGGTTGAACACGGATGATCGGGACGTCATGACGTACTTGAAGTCGTTCACGTTCCTCGATCGAGACGCGGTCGCGGCGCTCGAGGCCACGACCGCCGCTGCTCCGGAAAAACGCGAGGCACAGCGGGTTCTCGCGCGCGAGGTGACGACGCTGGTGCACGGCGCCGGACAGACGTCGCGCGCCGAGCA
>QHWB01000069.1 GCA_003222395.1 Acidobacteriota bacterium | reverse complement strand
CGAAAATTACGACGTCAGCGAAATAGCCATGCTTCAGCGTGCCGCGCTCGGTGAGTTTCAGCTAGTCCGCTGCTAGCCTCGTCATCTTGCGAATCGCTTCCGGCAGCGTCAGAACTTCGTTCCAAAGCGCAGGAAAAAGGGCCACGCTCGCGAGCGGCCGGGAGACATTTACTGTCACCGTGCACTACGCCCAACGCTCTGACCGAAGAAAGTCCGCAGCTGCTGCCCGCTCATGCCGGTGTTGTAAGGCGACGTGTCCGGCTCGAACTCCTTTCCTCGAGCCAGTGAGCCGACGATGACCGGATCGAATCCCGCGTCTCGCACCAGCCCGGCCGCGGTCTCCAGAGCATCGGGGTCATCGCTCGCGAGCGGGATGCCGAGACGCTCTTCTTTTCGATGCGCCTCGTTCTCCAGCGTCTTGAAATACACAGTGTTGAACGCTTTCACCCACCGGCTGCGCGGAAACCTCGCCGCCGCCCAGCCCGCAGAGCCCTGTGGATGGGCGGACGCCTCGCGCGCCGCGGCGCCATCCCGCTGCTCGTACGCGTTAGCCGTATCCAGTACGATTTTTCCGGCCAGTAATGGCGCAAGATCGGGTGCGAGATCGGGGATCGCCTTCAGGGGAACCGTCAGCATGATGACCTCGCCAAAGGTGGCGGCATCCACCGGCGCTCCGGCCGATGCCGGTCGTCCGAGCCGTTCAATCAACGGCTTCAGTGTCTCAGGATGCCTGGACGCCAGACGAACCTCGTGGCCGGCGTCGACCCACAACTTCGCGAGCGTCGATCCGATCATTCCCGCTCCTACGATTCCGATGCGCATGATGGTCTCCCGTGCGGCGGCTCAACCGAAAATGCCATCGTACCGATTCGTTGGGTCTGGCAGACCACCCATTCGGGCAGGCCGCTGCCGGGCGCCTCCCCTCGTCCCCGCTTTACGTCGGACCGCCAGCATTGGCGCGTCGCCGCGGCGCCACTCTTCAATGCCGGTCGGACGCGCGCGAATGTCCGCCTTTCGGAGTCGGTCGAGCGCGAGCTCGTCGTGAACTACGAGCGAACGATCTACCGCGCGCTGCGCGAAGTCTCGGACGCACTCGCCAGTTATCGCAAGAAGCGAAAGGGAGCCCACAACCTGCTGCAGGTCGGTATACTGCGCCGCATGACGACTCTGAGCCATCGCTGCAACGTAGTCGGGCGGACGATTGCCGCAGCCCTTCTCGCTTCCGTCATGGCGCCGTTGGCGGGCGCCTCGACGCAGAACGATCCCGACAAACAGGAATGGATTCAGCTGTTCAACGGTCGCAACCTCGATGGCTGGACGGCCAAGTTTGCCAAACACGATCTCGGCGAGAATTTCAACGACACCGTGCGAGTTGAAAATGGTCTGCTTGAAGTGCGCTACGACAAGTGGCGCACGTTCAACGGCGAGTTCGGCCACGTCTTTTACAACGACTCGTTCTCGTACTATCGCCTGGTGGCAGAGTACAGGTTCGTCGGCGAACAGGTGGCAGGCGGTCCGACGTGGGCGATCCGGAACAACGGCCTGATGCTGCACTGTCAGAAACCGGGTACGATGTTGAAGGATCAGGACTTCCCGATCTCGATCGAGGTCCAGCTCCTCGGCGGGCTCGGCGACGGCCGGCCGCGCAGCACCGCCAATGTTTGCACGCCAGGCTCCAACGTCGTCATGAACGGCCAGCTGCATACGCAGCATTGCACCAATTCCACGTCGACGACGTACGACGGCGATCAGTGGGTCCGCGTCGAAGTGGAAGTGCACGGCGACGAACGCGTCCGACACGTCATCGACGGCCGCACCGTGCTCGAGTACACCAAGCCGCAGATGGGGGGCGGCAATGTGTCGCCGGTCGATCCGGCCGTCAAGATCGACGGCACGCCGATGACGTCGGGCTACATCGCCATCCAGGCGGAAACCGCGCCGACCGACTTCCGGAAGATCGAGCTTCTCAATCTCGAGGGATGCATGGATCCGAAGGCTTCGAATTACAAGAAGTACTTCGTAAAGGCGAGGAATCAGACGTGTCGGTATTGATCATCCACGCATTAGAAGCGGGTGAGTCGAGGCGCGAATCGACAAGCGCCTCATCCGCACGAATTGAAACGAAGCTCAGGGCAGCGAGCGAATCTTGATGTTCCGGAAGGCGATGGGGAACTGCTGGTACTGAAGCCGCAGATGTCCTTCCGAAAACCTCGTGTCATGAATATCGAGCGTGGTCTCGCCGTTCAATTCGACGACGAGATGATCGCCGTCCGCGGTGATCTGATAGCGATTCCATTGATTCGCCTTGAACGCGTACTCGCGTGCCGTCTTCGCGGTTCCGACAATGGCGCCGGTATTGTAGCCAGCCGGCTGTTGCCGCCAGATCTGCACTTCGTAGCCGCCGTTTTCCTGGGGTGACCGCACGAACACACCGCTGTTCGTGTCGTCATCGCACTTGAACTCGATCGACAGGACGAAGTTCTTGTAGCTTCGATCGGACGTCAGGTAGCCGGGCGGCCCGCCGCATGGCGTCAACAATCCATCGACGACTTCCCAATGAGAACCGCCTGCCGGCGCCGGCGCGGGTCCCGATCGAGCAGCGATGCGTTGATCACAGGGCTTCGGCGTCCCGACCTGCCCGGGCTGCGGCGGTTGCGCCGGACCGGTTCGGCCGCCGCCCTGAGCAGGGGCCGCCGAAACATGCCATCCAGCCAGCGTTTTGCCGTCGAAGAGGAGCTGCCAACCCTGCTCCCTCTCCTGATTGCTGAGCGTATTCATCGTCTGGCCGAACAGCGTCGCCGACGACCAGAGTAGAGTGACCATGGCGAACGACGCCTGCTTGATCATCATCGGCGTAGACTATCTCATCGTGAGACGCCATCTGCTGCTCTTCTTCGCATCGCGGCGATGGCCCCGTCCGTCTTGCGCGCTCGGGGGCGCCGTGTCGATGAAGATCCGGCCCGAGCGCTTGTCCTTTCGGACCTCCAGCGTCAGATATTTGCCGACGCCGCGAGCTCAGTCGCGATGCTGTGGATGTGGTCGTCGGGAAAGAGCACCTTCTGCGGAAGGTGCGGTCGAACGGCGAATCAACGAACCACGGACGGCGCCATAGTTGCAGGTCTTTTAGCCCTAACTTCGAACAACAGGAGGGACGATGAAGATAAGAATCTGGTCTGGAACGTGTGCAGCGACGGTCTTCGGTCTTGCGGCGGTGCTTGCGGGAGCACAAGACGCGCCGCAGACCCGACAGAACAGCGCCGGAAAAAGCATCACGGTGACCGGATGTATCCAGCGCGCCGAGCAGGCGACGACGGGCACCAGCGGCAGGTCGGCCGCAAACCGGGGAACGAGTGAGACCAAGTTCCTTCTCACGAATGCGGCCATGAGCACCAGTGGAACGACTGGAACCGCCGGGACGACCTCACGGAGCACAGCGGCGTTGAGCGAGTATCGTCTCGATGCGGATGACGCGAAGCTGACTCCGCACGTGGGCCACAAGGTTGAGATCACTGGCACAACGGAGCAGCCGCCCAGCACGACTCAACCGCCCGCCGCTTCGGCAGCGAATGCGCCAAAGCTCAAGGTCGACAATGTCAAGATGATCGCATCGACCTGTCCGTAACCCTGCGATCGGAACGGCCGACCTGATTTCGCTCCTCAGATCCGGCCGCGTCTCACTCGACGCTTGGATTCGGCGGAGCTGTCGCGGTGTAACGATTCAGAATCCACGGCTATCGCTCCGCTGAGTCGAGTGCGGTTCCATGTTCGGCGCACCACCGCGGCGTTTGAAGTGTCGGTGCGCGAGCATGTCCCGTGTTGGGGGCGGTGTCCGCGACGAACGTCAGCTCTGGCCTTTCTCGGGATTCGGCTCAGGCTCGCGGTCGAGGTCCATCGCCCAAGAGTTTCGAGGACACAGCGTGCAGGGCATCGCTCGCTCCACCGAGACGCTTCGCGATGTCAAAGAAAGCCTTGGTCAAAGAACAAGAAGCTGATGTGAAGCATGGAAAGGTCGTTGACAAGGTCAACTTGAAGGTTGGACGCGCGGCCTGATCGGAGGACCTATGGCACTCAGGGTGATTTCGTCTGCGTTTGCCGACGGCGCGGCTATTCCCAAGAAGTACACATGCGATGGACAGGACGTCCCGCCTCCGCTCGAATTGAGCGGAGTGCCCAAGGAATCGAAGAGCATCGCGGTCATCTGCGAGGATCCTGACGCGCCTTCTGGCACCTTCACGCACTGGGTCCTCTATGACCTTCCTGCGTCAACGCACGCGATTGGCGAACGCGCGTCAATTGGCAAAACGGGCGTGAACGATTTCGGGAAGAAGGGCTTTGGCGGCCCGTGCCCGCCGACGAAGGACGGCGCCCATCATTATCGCTTCCATGTATACGCCCTCGACGTCGATTCACTCGGACGGCCGGGACTGTCGAAGCGAGAGGCGATGGACGCGATGGACGGTCACATTCTCGCCGAAGGTGAACTGACGGGGACGTACAAGCGAGCGTCGGTCTGATCGCGACGACGACATCAACGAATCACGCGCAGGCGGCGTCTCGAAATCAAAGAAGGTGTGGATTGCCATTCTTTGTCGGTTGTGACATGCGGCTCACCCCGCAACGTTCGCGGTCGATGCCGTCAGGTCCAACGCGAGGTTCCGGAGCCGTTGCCGTACATGGGAGTTGTAGGCGTCGTCGTGCGCGCGCATAGCTCACCTCCTTCCAGATGCGCCGCAATCGCTGTACCAGACGGTTAGAGGAATGGTCGACAGGAATTCGAGCAGTAGTTGAGGGGCGGGCGGCTTGCCCGAGTCTAGGTCTGCGCCGGCCATGGAATACTTGCCTCTGGCCTCTGGCACGGCGAACTCTTGAAGAGCAATGTCCGTGATCGTCGTGCTGATGGGCGTGGCTGGCTCCGGAAAGACCACGATCGGCAATATGTTGGCCGACGCGATCCTTTGCCCGTATCTCGAAGGAGATTCACTCCACTCTCGAGCAAACGTCGAGAAGATGAGCCACGGAATTCCGTTGACAGACGCCGACCGTGCGCCTTGGCTTTCAGCCATCCATGCTCGTATGGTCGATGTCTACGATCGTGGCCAAAACCTGGTTGTCGGATGCTCTGCGCTCAAGCAATCGTATCGAAGCGTTCTCGCGGACGGTCTACCACTCACGTGGGTGTATCTGAAGGGATCTCCCGAGCTCATTCGGTCGCGGATGCTGCATCGGGCGAGTCATTTCATGAAGGTGGACATGTTGTCCAGCCAGTTTGCGGCTTTGGAAGAACCGTTCGACGCGCTTGTTGTCGACGTCTCGGAGTCACCTGGCGCAATCGTCGAATGGATCCTGTCGGAGGTGCGCAAACCCACCCGGGTTGCGGGAATCGGAAACGAAACGTGACAGGCTGCGAGGTGCGCCGTGTTCAGCGTTCGCCGGCGCGGTATCCCCTGAGCATGTTCGCCAACGAGTAGTTCGCTTCGTGGCACGCGTATTCGTAGATGCGGCCCGTCGACCGCGTCATCGTCAGTTCACCCTTCCATGGCTGCGTGAATGCGGTCGCGTCATCGATCTCGAACTGGTAGAGCAGAGTATCGGTGTCGAAAAGACTAAATCGCTCGACTAGATGCAGATTCCGGTCCCAGCCGAAGTTACCGCCGGCGTCCCCATAGAATCCGCCACCGTCGTTGAAATTCGTCGTGTCCACCACAAGCGTGTTGGCTACCCAGTGACCGACCGAGTCACCCATCCATCGCCTGATACCCGGTGGAAGATGCGGGCGGCCGTCCAGATGAATAATTCTGGCGTCGTGATTCATCTCCACATGCACGACGAAGGCATCTCTGGTCTGAACAATCTGGTAGTTGCTGTTGTAGGAATACGGAAGCATGGGCGGCCCCGCTGTGGAAAATGCCAAGCATTGATCCTGAAGCCCCGTATCTTCAGCGCTCGAGGGGTTCTTCTGCGCCTCGACTCGGCGGCCCTTGATCTCCGCAGACGCGGGCGTGAGCGCGGGAATGCGGCCGTCGGGAGGGTCGGTCACGATGGAGGTTCGGAGGGTCTTGACGGTGCGGGTGCCGAACTCGCGGAAGAACGTGTTGTAAGTACCGGTGCCGACGTTTTTCGCGCCGGCCTGGGGCGGACGCTCCTCGTTGTTTCGAGCGACCTGGCGCTCCCACTCGGCGGCTTCGTCGGAAGTAAAAAAGGGTTTGTCCTTGAACTGCCGGGGGCGTTCGAGCGGCGTCGCAGTGGCGGAATTCCAGATGCCGTCGAATCCGGGGTGGGCGGCACGGCTGGCAGCCTGACCCGAGACGAGCGTGGGAACGAAGCTCAGCGCGGCCAGGACCCGAAACAGGAATAGTGTTCGTCGAACCACGGATTTCATCTTCGTCGAGATCTCCGCCATCTCAGCGCCGTATCAGCGAACGCCAGGCGGCATTTTCATTGGCCACAGCCGTGAGCATGCGCGATCCTGTCGGGATTCAGGCACAAGATCAACTGGCGCTGCCGCGCGATCGGATTCTCGCGAACCACAGGCGACGCCTTTTCTCTCGCCGGAGGCAGATATACCACGGTTCTCCATAACATCCGGCCCGAATTCGTTGACCAAATCGGGCAGCCCTCAGATGGAACCGTTGTTGCTCCAACAGGCGACAAGCGGGTCGGCGGAGCGATTCAGTGACGAGGGATTGAGAGGTTCAAGGTGAAGCGCCTGCTGCTGATAGTCTTCGCGGTTCTCAGCGTCGCGGCACAGGAATCGACCTTACCATCGGACCATTACTGCATGAACCATGCGCCTCGGAAGAATGAGGTGCGCGGGCATGAGTGTCACTGCCGATATCATTGTCATCTCGACGAGCACGGCAACGCGATCGAATCCGAGTCGCAGGACTGCAAGGTCTACTGCCACCGGGAACGCTGCACCTGCCATCCCGAGGAGCCGTGTCCGTCGAAAGGTTAGCGTTCAGCGGCGACACGACGCGCAACCGAATTCTCTCGGCTTCGCCTGACGGCGCTCAACTCCAGCAATTATTCCGACGCGCAAGTCCCGACCGGAAACAACGTGGGCGACGGCCAGTGGCCGCCGATAAGGTCCTCAGTGGGGACAGAGCGCGGATCGATTAGCTGGGTTCCCAAATGTTATGAACAGAGTCGCGTCCGAGGAATATAGAAGAGGCATGTGGTGCGGCGATGACGGCCGCGTCACGTGAAGGAAAACGCCGCAGCGCCGCGCAGATTCCGCCAGATGGCCAAGTGATGTAACCGCGTAAGCACCCTGCATGCCTTTCATGCAGGCTCTCGAGGATCTTCTGCATGACGTCGGAACCCTTTGCAGCTGGTCCCGCCATTGCACTCAGCCACGCCGAAAACCAACAGTTCGCGTCGCTGACGCTCGCGTTCGATGGGGCCGCGCGAACGGCGCGCACTTCTTTCGAAACGGCGGAGCATGCATTCGGATTTCGTGGACCCTATTAGTCAGCTCACGAGCGAGCTGGAAAATTTCGAGGAGATTGCCAGTTATCTGATTCCGAAGCCCGGGGATCTTCCCTTGGTTCGCGGAATGGACATTTATGGAGGCACGCTCGCCCTCAACGGCTCGGTGGGCGGCGACCTCCTGATCTTTCTCGATTTCAAGCAGCGCTTCGACCTCGAGGCGAGAATCCAGGACAACATCCGTAACGGCCGGCTCGACATCGTCGAGAACCTGAAGCGCTGCCAGAGGAAAGCCGGAATCGCGGTCGTCGACGTCTCCGGCCATCGGGCGACGGACGCGGTGCTTGCGGCGATGCTTCACGAGGCGTTTCTACTCGGTGCCATCTACGAGCTGGATATGTTCGGCCGCGTGACGAAGCGCCTGTTCGAGAATCTGAACACGCGGTTCTACCAGTCGTCCGCCGAGCACAAGTTCATCTCGCTGATCTACGGCGAGATCTCGGACGACGCGCGGTTTCGGTTCCTCTCGGCCGCGCAGCCGGTTCCGCTCGTCTTCTCCAGCCGGCACGATCGGTTCATGAATGTCAGCGAGGATCTCTGCGTCTCATCACCGCCGCTGGGGATGGTGCCGTCGTTCCACGTGACGGACCGCAAGAGGACGACGAGCGTTCTGGGCTTCAAAGACGATTACAAGATGAACCAGTGGGTGCTCATGGGAGAAGGGGACATCCTTCTTCTCCATACGGACGGACTCGTCGAGCACCGGAGCGCTGAGGAGGACTATTGCCCGACGCACCTCGAACAGAAGCTCAGGGAAGTGAAACACCAGACCGCTGCGCACATCTTCGATTCGCTCAAAGCGGACCTGCTCGCCTTCGGGAAGCCGTCCGACGATGTCAGCCTCGTGGTGATCAAGCGGACTGCGTGATCTATTCCGCTTTGAGGGCCGACAACGGATCCACGCGGGCGGATCGCGTCGCGGGAACGGCGGCGGGCGGATTTGCCCGAAAACTATCGCCGCCTGTTGCCGCCGGTCGGACCGTCGTTGCTCGCCTCCCGTGCGCCGGTCTCTCGCCGGGCCGAGTCAAAGGCCTCACGGCTGACGCCGAACACCTCCTTCACGGTGTCCTGCCGGCGTACAATGCGCTGGTCGCCGATGAACAGGAGAATCAAATGGTGCGCCCGACGCTATTGGGCCGGCCAGCAATTCGCCATGCGCTCGCTGTGACAGTATGTGTCTATGCGTCCGCCGCAGTGTTTTCGCTTGCGGCGCAGGTCCCGCAGTTGCGATCGATGACCGACGGTGTGTACTCTGCCGCGCAGGCAGCGCGCGGACAGCAGGTTTACCAGGTCCAGTGCGGCGAATGTCACGGCATGGCGATGGAAGGCACGACCGGCCCTCCGCTGGTCGGAGACAGTTTCCTCTCGAACTGGAGCGGGCGTCCGCTGGCGAATCTTATCGACAAGATCGAGAAGACGATGCCCTTCAACCAGCCTGTGAGCCTTTCGCGACAACAAGCCGCCGACCTCGCGGCGTACATTCTTCAGGCCGGAAAGTTCCCGGCTGGCCAAGCCGAGCTCACCGAAGCCACGCTGGCGCAGGTGGCGTTTCCCACGGTCCGAACCCTCCCGGCGCCCGCAGCCAGCGGCGCTGCCACGTTTCTTCCACCGCCAGAAGGTAACCTGGCCGAGCTGATGAGAGCCATCGCGTTTCCCGCTGCGAATACCATATTCAACCTTCAGATCAGGGATCCCGCTGCTCAGCCGAAAAAATCGCCGGCCTCCTCGCCGTTTGATTACGTCGAGTGGGGATCCTCGGTTTATCCCGGATGGTTGGCCGTCGATCAGGCTGCCATTGCGATCACGGAGACGGCGCCCCTCTTCCTCACGCCAGGACGCCGGTGTCAGAACGGCAGGCCCGTCCCCGTTGACCGCGCCGATTGGAAGCAGTACGTTGCAGCATTGGTGGAGGTCGGCAAGCTCGCGCATCAGACGTCACGAGCGAGAAATTACGAGGCCTTCGTCGACATCAGCGAGAAACTGAACGACGCGTGTGCAGACTGCCACAAGGTTTACCGCGACAAAGGCGGCACGGAGGGCAGCGGCGCCATTCGATGTCAGTGAACCGTCAACACGTGTGGTGCGCGAAGCAAGCTTCGCTGGAGGGCAACGAATCATGCGCCTGACGCCACTCGTCTCAACAGCCGTCGTACTTTCTATGTCGGGGGCTTCGTTCGCCCAGGAATGGATTGAATTTGCCAATCGGGAAGATCGCTTCACGTGCAACTTCCCGAGCCCGCCGAAGGTAACGGAGATAACCTACCGATCCGAGCGTGGAGCCGATCTGCCGGCGCGCGTCTATAGCGCCGTGCAGGGCCAGAGCCGCTACTCGGTGACCGTGGTCGATTACAACCAGGCTCGACGAATTCTCACCGAAAAAGCCAAGTCCTGTCCGGCGGGCGCCGAACCCTGCTTGGGATCACCGGGCGATGAGGGGCACTGGAAAGCTGACTTACGAGGAGCAATTATCTATGCATCATGGCGATTGATACAACGTGACGCCAAGCTGACGAGCTTTGTCTGGAATACCGTCGACCTCGTCGAAGGACATCAGCTTCAGCTCACCAACAACGCCGATAAGTCGCGCACCTTTGCCGGGATCTACATGCACGAGAACCGGCTCTATATTATCGAGGGCACCGTGCCGGCGGGTTACCCAGAGCCGGGGTTGTTTCAGCAATCGCTGGGATGGATCGACGAGAATGGAATCGGCCTTCGCTATCAGTCTGTCTACTCCAACGGATTCCCGACGCCCCCGCGCGTCAAGCGCTGAAGGCAGCAGTAAGGTCAGGGCCTGGACGAGGAGAATGAACATGCCGTTCAAATCAGGTCTTCGGCTCGCGACGATTTGTGCGATGGCCTTCGTGTTGCCGGTGTCCGCGCACCATTCCCATGGCAACTACGTCGACACGTTTATGGATATTGAGGGTGTGGTCAAGGAACTGCACTTGGTCGTCCCGCATTCTTGGATCTACCTGGAAGTGAAGGATTCCAACGGTGAGCCTCAAATGTGGGCATTGGAAGCAACGAGCCGCACAGGCCTCCAAAGAATAGGAGTCACGCCCGACTACGTCAAACCGGGCGACACCGTCAAAGCGCGGTGTCATCATCTACGGGACGGCTCCAACGGCTGTCTTCTGGGGTTTCTGAAGGCCAAGGATGGAACCGTCAAAGATTGGGACGGCAATAACGCGCCTCCCCCGCCTGATTTCTGAAATCCGCTTGGATCGCCCCAACACCGGTCATGACAACGGTGAGTGTGGTCCGCAGTCTCACAGTGCACCTCCGCCAGTCTTCGGCTCATTGCCACGCCTCGTTTCAGCGGTCGTGCTTGAGTACGCCAGACTATTTCGACGACGAGACGTGCCGGCTCGAACCGATCGAAAATCCGCTCGGCCCGAAAGCGTTACTTATCATCGCGCGCAGTGTCCCAACCGAAAACGTCGTAGTGGCTGCCACTGGGCGGCATACCGCCGTCGCGACGGTCGCCGAAAAAGGGATTACGGACGGCGACCTGCTCAAGGTCGAAGCCGCTTGCTCCACCCCGTGCAATCCCTGATACAGTTCGCGCCGTGGAGGGGCTGGTGCAACGAGTGAAACTTCTCGCCCCGACAGTCATTGCGGCGTCGGCAGTGGCAGCCTTCGGACAGACGCCGGCAACCGGCGTCACGGTCTTCGAAGGCGCTCGTGTCATCGTCGGTGACGCGCGTCCGCCGATCGAGAACGCGTCGTTCATCGTGAACGGCGCGCGGTTCGCGCAGGTCGGCAGAGCAGCCGATGTACGTGCGCCCGCGGGTGCGACACACGTGAACTTGGCAGGTAAGACGGTGATGCCCGTGATCATCGACACGCACACCCACCTGAGCCAGACGCGCGAGATGCTCATTGACGATCTGCGCAGGAGGGCGTACTTCGGCGTCGGTGCCGCGCTGAGTCTCGGTCAGGACACGACGGACGCGTCATTTCAGCTTCGTGCGCAAACGATGCCGGGCCTGGCGAGGTTCTTTACGGCCGGGCGCGGGATCACGGCGCCGGAACCGGGACGCACGACCGCGCCGTACTGGGTAACGACGACCGCAGAGGCGCGCAAAGCAGTGCAGGAAAACGCGGCCAATCGGCACCGATGGGAACACGCCGTATGCGCCGCACTTCGAAATGGCGGACATGGTGGCTGCCGGGATGAGACCGACGCAGGTGATCGTCGCGGCCACGAGCAACGGAGCGCAGTTTCTCAGGATGAGCAACACGGGTACGATCGAACCGAATAACAGTGCGGACTTCATCGTGCTAGATGCGAATCCGTTGGACGACATGACCAACACGCGGAAGATCTCGTCTGTGTACCTGCGCGGCGCATCGGTGGACCGCTCGTCGTACAAGTAGACGCTGGGGGCCTCAGGCCTCACAGCAACGCTCGTAGTCGAGGATATTCTGAAGCGCAGGTCCCGGCGACGAAACGGATCTCTAATTCTTGACGTATTTCGTCACGCCCCTCAGGGTTGCTTCCGCCGTGTACAAATTGCCCGCAGTGTCGATGGCGATGCCTTCCCCCATGGCGCCATCGGGAGAATCCGTCTTGTGGGGTGGGATGAACATCATCACCTTGCCGTCTTTGAGACTGCCGATCCGAATCCCCTTGAGCCAGCCCGGGTGAACCCTGTCGGTCGACTCTGAGTCGGCCGTGTAAATCATGTCGCTCGTGTCGATGGCCAGCCCGCTGACGCGGCCGAAGTCGTCGTATTCACTGAGAAACTTCCCGTCTTTCGTCAGGATCTGAATACGATGGTTATGGCGGTCGGCGACGATCAGCCGACCCCGGGAATCGAACTCGAGCGCGTGCGGCGTCCGGAACTCGGCCGGGCCGGTTCCCGCTTTGCCGATCGCTCTGAGGTACTTTCCATTTTTGTCGAACACGGAGATGCGTCCGATTAGATTGGGATCGGTGACGTCGGTGTGGCTCTCGGCTACGTAAACATCACCATTCCTCGGGTCGGTGACGACGTCAGTTGGCTCGATCAGGGCATCGGGAGGAGTTCCCCTCACGCCCGGTTTGCCGAGCGTCATGAGAACCTTGCCGTCGGGATTGAACTTGACGACGACGCTCCCTTTGTTGTGTTCTCCGGGAAACTTCTCGAGATCATCGGCGCTTGGGGCGCGCGCGTCGGTCACCCACAAATTTCCATCACGATCGACGTGGATGCCATGCGGCCAGACGAACATCCCTCCGCCAAAGCTCCTGATCTCCTTCCCGGACTCATCGAAATGGTGCACGGGGTTCGCGTTGGTGCCGAGGCATCCCGGGGTCGTCCCCGGCGAGCATCGGTCCGTCGCCCACACGGTTTTGCCATCGCGGTCGATCGCGACGCCGTTAGAACCGCCCCACGGGCGACCTTCCAGATTCAGCTGCGCCCAATCGCGGATCACGCGATATGGATTGGGGCCACTGTTGATGGGCCGAACTTTCTCCGTCTGAGGAGTGCCTCCCCGCTGCTGCCCCTGAACGCTGCTTCCCTGCAGCGCAATCCAGATGACCAAAACCGGAACGAACCACAATCTCGCGAAACCTGAACCGGACATCGCCTCGCTCCCTTCTCCTTGAACAACCGACGGCGGTTCTAGGTTACTTCCAACGCTGAATTGCGTGTTGATGCAATGATCCGCCGGCTCGCCGGGTACGACGCGACGTGACTCAAGGGTCGCGACCTGCGCGAGCTATTTGATCGCGTTGCGCGTCGCCTTCAGCGTCTCGCCGAGCTGTTTCTGCAGCATGCCGAAATCCCACCCGAGGCTGATCAGCCTCCAGCCCGCCGCGACGCGCGCCTTGACGTCATCCGGCGTCGCGTCGATCGCCGGAACGACGTGGTACTTCTGGCATAGCTTGAGGATCTTGTCGTTGTCGGCTTCGGACAGGTGCACGACGTGCAGCGCAGCGAGGCCCGGCGTCGAGATGATCTGTTCCGCGTGACGAACGCCTTCGTCGGTCTCGATCATCGCGACGACCATCAGCTGTCCCTTGGGGTTCGTCGGCCAGAGTGGCGAGACGCCGGTGTGACCGCCTTGCCCCGACAGATTGAGCCCTTCGAAGCCTGACTGTTCGGCCTGACCGAACGCGGAGACGATGCGCTGCATCTCGGCGCCGCTTTCGACGATCGGCACCCACACGCCGATCGCGGGGCCGACGCGCATCACTTCCGAGATTTCGTACCGCGGATCCCATCCGCCGCGATGCGCGAGCTTCACGAGGACATTCGGCATCGGGCGCGGCTGCGTTCGATAGCGGTGGTGAAAGTCCGCGATCTCGAGCAGGAACCGATGGAGCGCCTGGAAGTCGTAGATGTCGTGCTCGAGATCCGCGACGATGAAGTCGGCGTCGCTCGTGCCGAGGACCTTGGCGATGCGCGTGGCCGGAGTGGCGCCGGTCCAGACACCGATCGCTGGCTTGCCGGCCGCGAGCAGCGCGATGACGTTGTTCTGCGAGTCCTCGGCCGCACGGAGCGCGGGAGCGGCGGCTCCGGCAGCGCACGCAAGGGCGGCTGCCGTCGCGGCAAGACGCATCTGCATGGATCCTCCGAACAGCCGTGAAGGCTGCGCTACGGTCACGTGTTGAAACGCGCGGGCCGATACGGCGCGAGCGGTT
The DNA here is from genome assembly GCA_003222395.1 of Acidobacteriota bacterium. Lineage (GTDB taxonomy): Bacteria > Acidobacteriota > Vicinamibacteria > Vicinamibacterales > CAVVIG01 > Gp6-AA45. Next base: position 60,111 of record QHWB01000069.1, on the reverse strand, counting down.
CGGCCTCCACGCCGTCGAGAATTTCGAGCACGGCGAGGTGCGCCACGAGCGGCGACAGCGTCACGCCGCTGTGCATGACGGTGACGTACACGTCGCGCCTCGCCGGCGGAAAGCCGATGATCGGGAATTCATCCTGCGGCAACGGGCGATATCCCAGCGTCACCTTCTCGATACTCGTCCTTGCGAACGCCGGCAGCACCTGGCTCGCCTTGCTCAGAAATTGCTCGGCCGCCTCGCGACTCGCGTCGTTGGTCGGCGATCCCCCGAACCCCGAGCCGCACACGATCCGGCCGTCCGGCTTTTGCTTCATGTGAACGACCGGCGACAGCACGACACGTTCGAGTACGCGCGGCTGCGGCGGCGTGTGCACCAGCACGCCCGGCGATTCCTTGAGCGGAACGCGCACGCCCGCCAGCGCCGCGACGCGAGGCGTGTCAGTGCCGCAGGCAACAATCAGGACGTCGGCTTCGATCTCTCCGGCGGTCGTCTTGACCGCGCGCAGCTTGCCGTTCCGCTCATCGAGGCCAGTGACTGCGGACGGATAGCTGACGCGTGCGCCGGCGCTCTTCGCGCGCTCGAGGAGCAGCTCTGTCACTCTGACAGGATCGACGCTGCCTTCGAGCTCGGCGTGCGCCGCGGCAGCCACCCGTCCGGGTTCGACGTGAGGCTCGAGCGCGCGCAGTGCGGCGTCGTCGATCAAGTGCGTCGGGTACGCCCACCCTTGATGATGGCGCACCTCTTCGCGGAAGGCCTTCGCGCGCGCCTCGTCGCCGTACCATTCGACGCTGCCGCCCCATCGCAGCGGGAGGTCGCCGGGCAGCTCGCGGTCGAGCTGCTGCCACGCTTCGATGCCGAGCCGATTCAGGTTGAAGTACGAGAGCGGCTGTTTCGAGTACGTCGAGTTGATCCAAGCAAAGGAATTCGCAGTCGCACCGCTTGCCGGCTTGGTTCGCTCGACAACCGTGACTGATGCGCCGCGCTTTGCGAACCGATACGCGAGATTCGCGCCGATGATGCCGCCGCCGGCGATCACGACGCTCTCAACGGCCGCGCCGGACATCCTCGGCACGCCCGCGACGGCGACGCCGCCGATCAGTTGCAGCAGCGTACGGCGGTCGAGATGTCGTCCCATCATGCCGGAATACTACCGCAGGACACTGGGCCGCATCAGGGCTGTCTGGGCGTTAGCATAACGCCCGTTCTCAGCCGCTCCTCAGCCTGTGGCTGCTGAAAATTCCGTTCTTGTTGTCACGATTGATGTTGCGGCCAACCACCGATACGCTTCCCGCCGATGTCGGTCTTCGTCTGGCTCCTTATGACCCTCCGAGGTTGCGTGCGGTCACGTGCGGCGTTGCACCTCGAGGTGCTCGCGTTGCGCCATCAGCTTCAGGTGCTTGAGCGATCACGCCCTCGACGGCTGCGTCTGACGCACCATCCCCTCGCCGCCCGTTCAGGACGATGTCCGCGACGTTCCGAACTTGCCGAATCCGCCTGAATCGACTCTTTGCGACCACATCCAGGTCCGTCGACTCAGGAACCGGTCGCGGATGCCTCGCCAACCGTCTCTTGGCGATGCTGCGCGACGCGGCAAGCATCGAGCCATGTTTTGACCAGGATCGTCGTCCCAAGTGACACATCATGATCGGCGGCCATTGCCTTTGCTCGAGCTCGCATTTCCTTGAACTGATCCGATCGCGCCACGTTGTGAAGGTATTGAAATACGCCATCGTCGAAATCGTCGACGACGACGCCGGATCCGTAGCGCGAGATCAAATCTGCCGCGACCGTCCCTCGCAAGGCGACGGCTGGAGTTCCGCAGGCCGCGGCCTCGAGCAGGACCAAGCCGAGCGTATCGCTGCGTGTCGGTATCAACAGAAAGTGTATGGCTCGGTACATTGCCACGAGATCGTCACCATGTTTGTAGCCGACAAAATCGGCGCTCGCGCGCGCGAAACGCCGCCGCTCGGGTCCATCGCCAACAATCGTCAATCGACAACCGAGACGCTTGATCGTGTCGGCATGATTCAGGATTCGGGAGAGATGTTTCTCTTTTGCGATTCTGCCAACAAACCCGAATACAACCGGCTCAGCGTCCTGATCGCCTGATGGCATCACGTCGGCCGTTGCAAACCGCCGGACATCGACAAACGCCGAGGCGTAAAGAAGCTTCCGTTTCAGCACGCTGCTGAGGCATCGTTCGGTGCGGCTCGTGTGCGCGATGAGAACGCTGCATTGTCCATAGATCAGTCGGTCCCACCGACGTGCGATCATTTGTGCGGCGGTCGCCTTCAGGCGAGACGGGATTAGGGACGGCAGATATTCGCTGACATATGCGGGCCAATTGGTGTGATAAAAGCCGACGCACGGCTTTCGATACCTGGCGGCGTACCGCATCGCAGACAAGCCTAGAAAGCCCTGCGTCGCAACATGGACTACGTCGACATGCCCATACATAGATTCAAGGTTTCTGAAGTCCTTGTGTCTAACATATCCGGTGACCAGCTCCGGATACTGCGGAAGATGAAATCGGAAGCGTGGTGCCATTCCGATCGCCTGATGACCGTATCCAATCGACTGTTCGCAGGCGTGATCGGTCGGATGAACGACCAGCAGCCGACAGTATCCGCGGAACCGCTCATCCATGCAGCGAATCACGGCTCGATACAGCGTTGTGATTCCATTCGTCTGGTTCCAACAATCTGTTGCGAGCAACACCAGACGTGCCCTGTTTGCGTCGCGGAGGATGGGATGGAGGTCCATACCTTTCGCGCGTCGGCGGTGGGTACACCACCACTTAGAGATCGATCAGAACGTTGACGGCTACGGCTCGTTCACGCGCCATTGCCACTTGTGAGCGCGAGAGGACCAGAGGGCAGACACTGCGTCACACATGCAGCCGTTGTCTCCGCATGACTCGGCGAGAGCATTGTTAAGTGGGTTCCCGGCGTGTCGACGACGACCACCGCTCGAGCATGCTTGCGCCAGATAGACTCGAGAGAGGGAAGGCCAGGCTCGCGCCCTGCGGGCGAGAACAGCGTGAGCTCACCGCGATAAAACCCTGGTTGATACCTTGCTGAGGCGATGAGCGCGCTTGCCGCGACCTTGACTCCAATTAAGGGCGAGTCGCTGACAGAGAGACGCCACGCGCGAAGTTGCTCGACTGACTTGCGCAGTGTGGCGGGCCACCTCCGAATTGACACCGCGCGCAGAGCGGCGGCGAAGAGCGCCATTCGCCGAGCGCTGATGGCGAGCCAGGTCTGTAATGGCCATCGCACCGGACTCATCGTCGTATCAAACAGCCCGACCAAACCGACTTCATCGCCCGACTCGGACAAGCGTCGGGCAATCTCGAACGCTGCAAGTCCACCTGAGGAATAGCCGCACAGGTGATACGGACCGTTCGGCTGGCGCTGCTTGATCTCTCTCAGATAGTCCACGGCCATCGCCTCGATGCTCGTGTGCGGTTTTTCTCCGCGTACTACACCGCGCGCCCGAATGCCAATCACGGCGCCACCGTAAGTCAAGCGCCGCGCCGTAGGCAGGATTTCGACGAGATTTCCGCCAACGCCATGGATGAAGAAAACCGCCGGCAGGCCGCTGCCCGCCTTGAGAGTGACCAGAGGAGTCGAGCCTGGTGCGCGCCGCTCTCTCAGCGCCTGGCAAAGCTGAGAGAACCTCGGCGCCTCGCTGATCAGCATGAGCGGGATCTCGAAGCCGAGTACCCGCTCGAGCTCGAGCACGAATGTGATGGCCTTGAGCGAGTCGCCGCCGCTGTCGAAAAAATCATCGTCAGTTGCTCGAACCGGTGTGAGCAACACATCTTGCCAGACGCCAGCCACCGTCTGCGCCACGTGATCGCCGCCGATCCCCGGAAGCGTGGCTTCGTCGATCGATTCAGCACGTTCCCGTTGAACACGGGCCTCGTCGAGGGCGGCGAGCGCGCGAATATCCAGTTTCGAGCTCGGCAGCCGCGGAATCGAAGGCTCAAGATAGAAGCGTGCGGGGCGCATCGCCAGCGGTGCGGAGCGCATCAACTCCTTCAATTCGCCAATCAGTTCAGGAGGCGCTCCATCGCGCGCACTTACATATGCGACGAGCGTCAACGTGCCATCGGCGCTGCTCGGCCGTCCCGTCACGGCCACATCTCGAACGGATGTGTGCGCGCGAAGCATGGCCTCGACTCCATCGAGATCGACGCGAAACCCGCGTATCTTGACCTGCCTATCCTTGCGGCCGACTCGCTCCAGCAACCCGTCGGGCCGCTGGCGCGCGAGGTCTCCGGTGCGAAAAATCCGCTCTCCATGCGTGGCGTCCGTTTCAACGCTCTTGTCCGCGAGCCGTCCCTCGACCCAACTTCCCAGCGAAACGTATTGTCCTCCGACGATGAGCTCACCGACTTCGCCTGGCGGCGTAGCACGACCGTCTTCGTCGACTAACGCGAGATGGTTGCCAGGCAGCGGATAGCCAATGGGAATGCGAGCATCCTCACGTCTGCACGTGTCGTTCACGAACCACTGCATCATCGGCGCTTCCGTCGCCGCGTAGACGAGTTGGACTGCGGCCTCTGGTGCAAGCCACGCGCGCAGCGTCTCGACGTCGTTCCACACGGTCGTGTCTCCGCCGACGCGCACCAGCCTCAGAGCAGCGTCCGCGTGTCCTTCCCGAGCCGCGACGATGGATCGTAGAAGAGCCGGAAACGCGAAGAGGACGGTGATGGCCTCCGCGCGGATCACGTGCAAGATCTCGCGTGCCCCGACACCTCGCGGATCGAGAAGGTGAATGCTCGCTCCCGCCAGCAGCGCGGTCATGACGTCCCGGACGCCGACGATCGTGCAGGCCGGAGCAAGAGTCAGATGTCGGTCCGCGGCGTTGATGTGCGCGGCATTGATCGATTGCGCCACGCGCTGCAGCAGGTTTCGCTGACTATTCACGACGCTCTTTGGCTGCCCTGTGCTGCCGGACGTGAATAGGACACAAGCGGGTTCATCCAAACCCATAGGGGCCGGTCGCCAACCCTTGGGCGCGGACCTGGGCAAGCCAGTCAAACGGATGACACGCACCGTGGGCATCCGAGCTTCGACACTCCGCAGACCATCGTCGAGCGTGATGACCAGCGTCGGGCGTGCCTGCCGCAGCACGTCGCCGAGCCAGTCCGGCGGATGGTGTGTATCGAGGACGACAAACGGGTGTCCTGCGGCGAGGCATGCGAGCATGGCGATCGGAAACATCGGGCATGCCGGCAGCAGGATGGCGATCAGGTCGCCGGGCCCCGTGTTGGCCCCCAGGATTTCGGCAAGTCCCGAGACCGCGTCCCACAGTTCACCAAAGGTGAGAGCCGTGTTCGCTTCCCTGATTGCGATGCGGCTTCGCTCTCGCCGGGCCACGCGCTCGAAGAGCTCGATGATCGGCCGCTGCAAATTGTCCTCGCGAAAGCGCGTGAAGAGCCGGGTCGCGGGCCCGTTCCAGTCCAAGGCACGCGGATCGTTCTTGAGCCACGCAACAGCAGGAAACGTATCGAGAACGCCGTCCGAAAGGTCGGTGCGCGTATCCCCTCGCAAGGAATGCAGGACCTCGGGTATCGAGAGCCTTAAACATAAGACGTAGACACACTACAGCCTGTTCCAGAGGCTATCGGTTGCCACCCGTCACCTTGGACAGAAGCGCGAAGAACTCCCGCTTTCGCGGCGAGCTGATCGTCCAGTTGACCGGCACGTTCTGGTACCCGTCGTCGAACCGCTCTCCGGTCATCCGGTAATCGAAGTATCGCCAGCTCGAATAAGCGCGCAGCGCGGCCAGCATGTTGTTTTACGGCTTGCTGAAATCGAAATGGTCGTCCTCGTTGAAGACGATCGGCTGCCCGCGATAGCTCGGCAGCTTCCTGGTCTCCGTCGACCATCTGCGTGATGCGCGCCGGATCCTGGACACCGTTGCCATGCAGCAGAACGAAGTCGACCACGTTCACCAGCGAATCCGACGGCACTCGTCCCCCATTCAGGCTGGTGCTGACGAGCAGCCGGCCCGCCGGCGACCCGACCTTGCCTTTCGATCGCTCCTTCAATCGCTCGATGAGCCGTACTGCTCCTCCGGTGGGTTTGATGATGTCGTGCTTGAATCCAGCGTTGTCGGCTTCGTTGGCCACCTCGACCAGCACGTGCATATATCCCTTGTCGACGAGCCAGTCCGTGGCCGCGTCGGCCGCACGCATAACGGACTGCTGGTCGTCCATCCGTCGCTCCGTTGATCGCCCCCCAATGCGCCCTTCGCGTTGTGGGAATAGTCCTCGGTGCGACCGCGGCAAACAGCGAACCCGCACTTCGACCAAACCAACAGTGTTGTCCGGTCGGATCGGTTCGGCATTCCGAAGCAGTTGTGAGCGCGTGATCGAAGCGCCTCACAATCGAAGACATCCTTATCGAGGTGGATGCCCTCTGTAAGTCCGTACGTCATTGTTCTTTTGTGAAAGGCATTCCAGGTCGAGTCGGTTCGTCAAGAACATCCCTAAACTGTACTCAACGCGAAAGCGGCTTACTTCGATCGTAGGCCAGCCGTTGGCGCAGCGTCCGATTTGTCGTGCGTTTCACTCGATCGCGTCGGGCATTTCATTTGCGCATCACGCGCCGCGCAAATCCTCGATCGAGGCAGGCCAACGTCGCGAGGTCATCATCGAGCGACGCCACAACAAAAGGAGCATTGACATGATCCGGGTACCGCATCCGCGACTTTCTCTTCGCTTTGCACGGCTTCAGGTCTTGGGACCGACGGTCGCGACCTGCGCCTTCGTGCTGTTCGCGGCCGGCAACGCCTCGGCACAGCTGGCCGCCAATCAGACGCATGGGTTCGGTAACGGCCGGTGAGAAAAGGGTAGAGAGCGTACTCATCGTGCGCGAACCCGGCGCGAAGATGCCGGCGGACTTGGGCGGGGACATCTACGCCTCTCTGCGTCCGGGTGAGGAAGCCGCGCTACTCGTGGACGTGAGACGTTCGCGCTGTCGTTTCCTGGCGGTGAGCAGGACCCCGAGATCCTCATGCCGATCGGAAGGCGACCACCGGCGTCGGTCTGCCGCTGGCGCGCGCATGGGGCTCACCCGGAGTGGTAAGCTGCACCTTTCAAAAGGAGGTGCGGGCATGCAACCGGAGATTCCGACGCTTGCGCTGTTCACGCTCGCTGGCCTGATGGCCACCGCGGCGAGTGCGCAGGTTGTGAGGCAGGAGGTCCCTGGTATCCGGAACTTCGCCAAGGTCGAATCGACCGTGGCGTGCGCAGGCGCCATTACGCCCACCGCGATCCAGGAAATCAAGAAGATGGGTTACGCGTCGATCATCAACCTCCGCCTCGCGACCGAGCCGGGGGCCGACATCGACGCTAACATCGCCGCTGCGAAGGTGGCCGATATTCCCTATTACCACATCCCATTCAGTGCGGCGGCGCCGGACCCCGCGGTCGTCGACACGTTTCTGAAGACGATCACCGCGCCGGGCGTCCAGCCGGCGTTCATCCATTGAGCTGGCGGTGGAAGAGCCGCCGGGATGTGGCTCATGAAACGCACGATCGTCGATGGCTGGGACACCGACAAGGCGCTCGAAGAAGCGACGGAACTCGGGCTCACGAACGAAACGCTGAAGCGGTTCTTCGTCGCGCAGATTCAGCAGCGAAAGCGCTGACCGAGCACACGCGGAACCCGACCGCGACACCTGGTCTTCGTGACGAACAGGAGGCGACCCGATGCGATTAGCACTCGCGCTGGTACTTGCGATCATCGCGACAGTGCACAACGCGGGAGCGTCTGCTCAGAAGGCGACACCCGAGGTGCGAACGCTCAGCGGAGAATGGACTTTCTCCGCCGAGGGCTACGTCATGCCGCTGTCGCTGCGACAGGACGGCACGAGAGTGACAGGGACCCTCGAAGGATTCCACGGTTCGTTTCCGTTGCAAGGAGAATTCAGGAAGGGGCTGATTCATTTTGCGGGCTCGTCGGACGGCGGCGGAATCCGGCACAGCGACGACTCAAATGACATTGACCTCTTCGCGATTGGAACGCTTCAGCCAGACGGGTCGCTGCAGGGAACATTAGTGAGTACAGTCGGAAATCTGACCTGGCACGCTGAGCGGAACACGGTGCACCCGGGCGGTCCCAGTTCGGAACACCTGCGCCACTGATGGCGGCGGAGCTCGATGATCTCTTCGCTTCGCCAGAAGATTGCGGGCTTTCTCGAACTGAAAGCCACACTCTGACTGCAGCAGCGCAGATCCAGAACCTAGGGCACCGCCCGCTGAGTTTTATCGCAAGGTCGGTTGACGATCGTCGGTGTGCTCGCGGACGCGAACGGGTTCGGAAAACCGGACAACAACATCGCGGCAGCCGACGCTCCCTCCAAGCCCGTGCGATCGCGTCGCGGCGAAGCGCAGCTCATTTCTCAGGTCAGTCGTGAGCAAACGCCGATCGGACGAGCAACCCCCTTGAGGCGCCAGCGTCGCGGCAGTACTCGACTCTGTCCCCTACTCGGCCCGGAGTGCGACGATGGGATCGACGCGCGCGGCCCGGCGTGCCGGCGCGTAGCTGGCCGCAAGCGCCACGGCGATCAGCCCGAGGGCCGACGCGACGTACGTGAACAGGTCGTTTGGCTTCACGCCGAACAGCAACGCCGCGAACATCCGACTCGTGGCGTACGCCGTCGGAAGCCCGATCGCGACGCCTGCCGCGGCGATTGCGACCCCTTCGCGCAGGACGAGCGACATCACGTTGCTCGTGCCGGCGCCGAGCGCGACACGAACGCCGATCTCCGCGGTCCGCTGCGACACGGAGTACGCGACGATCCCGTACAGTCCAATCGACGCGATCGCGAGACCGATGAGCGCGAACGCGGCGATCAGGATCGTGCGGAACCGCGCCGGCGCCGTCGCCGTGTCGATGATGCCATCCAGCGTCTTGATCGACGACATGGCAACAGTGGCGTCGACCGAGGCGACAACATGCCGGAGCTCCGACCCGACGTTCACGTCGCCGGCGGTGCGGATCGTCAGGAACGCCGAAAGCCAGGGTGCCTGTGCCATCGACCAGTAGACCTGATCGCCTGCCGTCGCATCGATTCCTGAGTACTTCACGTCCGACACCACCCCGACGACGGTCGCCTCCTTGCCGCTGCTCAGGCGGTACTGAAACTTCGGGACCGCGAAGGTCTGTCCGATCGGATCGTCGTTGCCGAACAGGTGGCGTGCTGTCGTAGCGCTCACGATGATCACCGGAGCGTGCTGCGGATCGTCCGCGTCGGTGAAGAACCGGCCGTTCAGCAGACGGATGCCGAGCGCCTGGAAGTAGCCAGGAGTGCAGGCCACCGCGCTCGCGACGTAGTCGACATCATCGCCTTTTCGCCGCAGCGACATCATGATGCGGCTTGTATCCGGCGGGAGGCTCGTGCCCGCACCGACCGCGCGGACGCCGGGAATCTGCTGCACCTCGTCGATGACGCGCAGCATTGTTCCGGCGATCTCATCGGCCGAGTGTGGGCGCCCGAATGCCGTGTTGATCGACGCGGTGAGGACGTGATCCGACGTGACGCCGAGATCGGTTCCGAGGAGATCGACCAGGCTCCGCCCGAGCAGCATCGCGGCGACGAGCAGGACGACGGCGGCGCCGAGCTGCGCAACGCAGAGCAGCTGCTGCAGTCGACGGTGGCGGCGAGTCGGCGCGTTCGTCATTGCCCGAGGCGGTGAGACGTTCGCGGCCTGGATGGACGGCGCGATGCCGGTGGCCACGGTCGTAAGCAGGCCGAGACCGATGGCGAATGCGAGCACGAGGGAATCGACATGCACGTCGTGCAGGCGCGGAAACGTCTCGGGATCGACGCGCGTGAGCGCGGCGGCGGCCACTTGTGCGATGACGACTCCGCCGCCGACGCCGCCGGCCGCAAGGAGCCCGGATTCGATCAGCCCCTGCACGACGAGTTGGCCGCGTGATGCACCCAGCGCTTGCCGAATCGATGTTTCACGAGTGCGCGCGACGTTACGCGCGACGAGCAGGTTCACGATATTCGCGCACGCGACGATCAAAACGATTCCCACGGCGGCCCAGAGGAGCAGCAGCGCCGGCCTGCCGTCGCCGAGTTGCTTGTCGCGCAGCGTCGTCACCGTCGTGTGCAGCCGGCCGAAGGTTTTCGAGTCGGCCGTCGCGAGCGCCCGCGCCGCGTCGGCGACGTCGGCGCGCGCCTGCGCGATCGTGACATCGCGCTTCAGGCGGCCCAGCAGCTGGACGCTGCAGCATTGCGGTCTGCGAGCGTGCGCGAAGGCTGAAGACTCCCACACGTCTGTCTTCCACGACGGCACGTCCCATTGCGGTCCGGCGACGCCGATGACGACGTAGTCAGTTGAGTTGAGGACGACATGCGCGCCGAGCGCGGCGGAGGCTCCGTTGAAGAGCCGCTGTGCCAGCCGCTGGCTGATCACAATCGACGGCGTCAGCATGTCAGCCGGCCCGATCGGGCGCCCAGCGAGAATCGGTCCGCCGACCGCGGAGAAGAACGAAGGTGCGACCGTCGCACCGTCCAGTATTTCCGCGCCATCCCGGGTCGATAACTGAAAGACCTGGTTCGTGTAGAACGTGACGTCGGAGAAGGCGCGAAGCGACTCCTGCCAGCGCTCCGCCGCATCCAACGGCCAGTAGACGTGTCCGGGCCGAGGTGTGCCCTCGTAGTCCCGCGTCGCGTCGATCACGACGAGACGGCCGGCCTCGCGATATGCGAGCGGCCGGATCAGCAGTTGGTCGACGACGCTGAAGATCGCCGTATTTGCGCCGATGGCGAGCGCGAGCGTGCTGAGCGCGGCAGCGCTGAAGGCCGGCGTCCGCCGCATCCCTCGAACTGCGTATCGGACGTCGCGGGCGACGATCTCCAACGGCGGCAACGCGCGGCGGATAATCGCCACAAAAGATGGATCGAAATTACGTGCATCGCGTCAGCGTGTCAAGCCAACTGATTCGCCAAACTGCGCGGCAGAATTGCATCATTCGATGCTCGGATGCGTAAAGACTAGGCGACTTTTTGGGGACTTATCGTTAGCGGCGGTTTCTCGCTCACTCGCCTTCAGGTGCAAGTTCGACGCGCATGTTGCGGACCGAGCGCTCCGCTGATCTTCGTCACGGTCTTATCGATTTACGCGCGAGTCGAATCTGCTTCATCACGTCGCCGCCCAGAGAAGGCTTGCCTGAAGGCCGAGCGAAGTCTGGCGAGGCGACTCGAAGGACAGTTCCGGAATCCGTGATTACTCCCAGCGTAGCGCGACGAGGGGATCGACGGCAGCCGCGCGCCGTGCCGGAATGTAGGCGGCCAGCAGCGCGGGCGAGTGCGAGTACGGCGCACGCGGCCGCGAGCGCCGCGGGATAGCCATGCCGTCAGCCGTTCGCGCAGGAGCACTTCGTCGACGTACTGATCGAGTCTGGCGACATCGCGCACGAAGTGACGCCCGGATGTCGAAGCCATGTTCCGGAACGAGTCGACCACGAGTGCGACGTTATGATCGGTGCGTACGAGCATGATCGGCTGCTGAATCGAGACGTTGTCCTGGGAACGCACGGACCAACGTCGGCTGGTGCGGTTCGTCAAGGCATCTGTACGGCGCATCGGCGACAATACCGACGATCTCGAACTTAGGAGGCGTCTGTCGCGTAACGACGCGAACTCGACGTCCGATCGCGCCGAAGTTCGGAAACAACGAGCGCGCGAGCGCGTCAGTGACGATCGCGATTGGCGTCGAGTCTCGCGTGTCGCTCCAGGCGATGTTGCGCCCTTGCAGCAACGGAATGCCGAGCGATCGCCCGGATGACTGGCGTACCTTCAACACGCTCGTCAACGACGCGCGCAACTACTTCATGACCGGCCATACGAACGGCTCGGCGGTACCAAGATAACGGTCGACCAAAACATCCCTGAAGGGTGGAGGCCCAGGCGGCCAGCCTCAATACGGGAAGATCGCGGACGGCGCGGAGGAGCGACACATGTCGCGCGCGAGTGCCGCGCGCGCCGTTCCTCATTTCTGCGCCGCAGGATCCGCAGCGCGACGCTCCGCTCGAATCACACGGTTCCATTGCGCCGCCGTCGTGCAGCCGGCGGTGGGGCTGGTTGTGATCCGCGCGGCAGCGTCGTTTGAGGTCTCTACGCTGGTGTCCTCCGGCGCGAACTCGGTACCGCCTCGCCTAAATCGGCGCGAGCCGCCAGCGCCTCCTGCGGCGTGGCCTCCGCAGGCTGTTGCACACGGTACACCGCGGCTGCGAGCGCGCCGCCGACGAACGGCCCCAGCAGGTAGAGCCATAGGTTGGCCAGCGAGCCGTGGTCGAGCACCGCCGAGACGAGAATCGGCCCGATGCCAACGGCCGGGTTGAAAGCTCCACCCGAGATCGGCCCCCCGGCAAAGGCGCCGGCGGCCACGGTGAACCCGATCGCTAGACCGTAGAACGAATTGCCCGTCGTCTGCGGTGCGGTCGCGCTGTGGAGGACGACTAGGCAGAGGGCGGTCGTGTACAGCACCTCGATGAGAAGAGCGCCAACCGCGGAGGCTCCCTGTCCCGGCGCGGGCGCGAAGGTCCGCCCGAGTACTACGTAGACCACAATTGCGGCGGCAACGGCGCCCAGAACCTGCATGGTCATATAGGGCGCGACGTCGCGAGGCTGGAGCTTGCCCCGCATCAGGACAGCCAGCGAGACGGCTGGGTTGTAGTGCCCTCCGGAGACGTGCCCGCCCATGTACACCATCACCATGAGCACAGCGCCGATGGCGAGCGGCGCCATCGGGGTGCCGCCCAACACTGACAGCCCAATCGTAAGGACAAGGAAGAACGTGCCGATGAGTTCGGTCAGATACTTGTTCATGTGCGTACTCCTAAGGGGTTTTGCCAGCGGCAGCGTTCGACGGCGTGAATCCGAGCCGCTCGGTGAGTCGCGTCCGCGAAGGAACGCGCGGGAGAGTGCGCGGATCGCTGCAGCTCAGTGCTTCGGTTCGCCAGGTTCTGCACGTCAGTTCTCATCGCTTGGCGCCGGACGACGCTGACAGCGTGCGCGGAAGCGGAATGCTCGGCGAACGAGCGCTTCTCATTCGTCTGCACGAGGTCGGTCCGGACGCGTCGCCGCGATCTCATCCTGACGGTCCCATTAAGAGCAAAGCGCATGCCCCGCAAGTCAAGCATCGCAACCGTCTGGACGTCAAGCCTTCGAAGCGCTCACCATCCACGCAAACGGCCGCGGTGATGTCTTCACTGCGAAGTGGTCTAGCGAACTGTTCAACTTCAACCGAATGTAGGTACGCGTGAATCGCATTCGGCGCGTAGTTCCGACGCTGGAGTTCTTCCAGCATCATCCTTCTGAGATGGGTCACAGGTGCGTTCTTGTGACCCACACCCTATGGCAGCGGCGGCGGCATTCGGTAGGGTTCTCAGGTCGTTTTTATTCGGTGTCACGGTCCACGATCCGATCACCTACGCGCTTGTCCCCGTTGCGCTCACGTTCGCGGCCGTGATCGGCCTCTGGCTTCCGGCGCGGCACGCCGCTCGCGTCGATCCCATCGTCGCGTTGAGGACCAATTAATCCAGGTCGGACGGCTCGTTTTCGACAGACGATACGCCACCACCATCAGCAGAGTCGTTGAATTGTGATGCATTAACGGGACGATCCACTTGGCGCTAGAAGTTACGGGATCGTCGGTCTGGTGGACTTGATCACCTAGCGACTACTCGTTAGGGCAACGGCCTGCAATGCCTTCACGGGGTTTCCGCGCCCGCCAGAAGCCACAGCTGCTTTGCATCGCTCGAATTCGACCTGGGAGCGGTCACGCGGTGTCCAATATTCCATGCTTGTTGCCGAGAGTCTCACAAAGCATTACGGTGCTCTAACCGCACCTCGCGACGTGTCATTTCAGGCTCGGCCTGGCGAAGTGTTGGGCTTGCTCGGACCCAATGGTAGCGGCAAGAGCACGACTGTCAAGATTCTGACTGGCCTGCTGCATCCGTCGGCCGGCGACGTCACCGTTAACGGAACCGATATATTTGCGGACCTCCCAAAGTACAAAGCGAAAATCGGCTACGTACCTGAAGAACCTCACCTGTACTCCTACCTCACCGGTCCTGAGTACTTGCGCCTCGTGGGGCGTCTTCGCAACATCGACGAAGGCGCGCTGAACGCCAAGATCGATCGTTTCCTGCAGCTGCTGGACATTTACGACGACCGCTATCAGACGTTGTCGTCGTACTCCAAAGGCACGCGCCAAAAGATTCTGATTTCAGCTGCCGTCCTGCACAATCCGCAAGTGGTCGTGCTCGACGAACCATTTTCCGGACTGGACGTCAGCGCCGCCCGAATTCTGAAAGCCTTCGTCAAGGCGCTCGCAGACGAAGGAAAGATCGTCGTCTTTAGCTCGCATGTATTGGAGGTCGTCGAACAGGTCTGCTCGCGAGTCGTGATTCTGAAGGACGGCGTCGTCGTCGGTCACGATTCTGTGCCACAGCTGCGCTCGACGCTCCAACTCCCGTCGCTCGACGCGGTGTTCGCCAGTCTTGTCCGCGAAGAAAACGTCACTGGGTGCGCCCGAGGTCTGGTCGAGGTCATGGGGTCATGAAGACGCTCTTCCGGACGTTTTTCGCGCAGTTCTTCACGAGTGAGACGGTCACCTCGGACGTTCAGCTCCGTCAGGCGATCTTCGGCGTCCTCGCATTTGTGATTACGCCGTGCCTGCTCCTGTTCCCGAAGGGCTTCGGGCAGTACCAGCCGCTCGCCTACAGCGGACGGATGCAGGTACCGGCCGCCGTGATCATCCGTTTGAATGCCGTGCGGGGGTTGGCGTTCGACGATGCGACCGAGGCAGCGGTCGGATTGCTGATCGCGTATTCCATGATCACCGTCGGCCTGGTTGCGGCGTACGCGTGGGACGCACTGACGTTCGACCGACGGGACGCAATGGTCCTCGGTCCGTTACCGCTGCGCGCGTCGACGATCATGACCGCGAAGCTCGCCGCTCTCGGCGCGCTGCTGCTCGGCAGCTCGCTCGGGATCGGGATCCTCAACTCGTTGCTGTTCGCACTCGGAACGGCCGATCGCGCCGGATGGCGCGTGTTCATAGTGAACTTCTTCGCCTGCCTCGTCGTGACCACGTGCGCAGCCATCGTCGCGTTCTGTATCGTGGTGATCGCACGAAGTCTCGTCGTGATGCTCGGCGGCGCACGGCTCGCCGCACTACTCGGATCGGGGTTCCAGTTCCTGCTCGTCGTCGCGATTCTCGAGCTTGTCGTGACCGCGTTCGCGTCACCTCACAGGCAAGGACGTCTCGCGGTGGCGCAGATGACGATTCCGCCCATCACGTGGTTCATCGCGTGGTTCGAGGTCCTTCGAGCCTCGCCACGAGGACACTGGGCTGAGGTGATCGCGATCAGTCGAGGCGCCAGCCTGCTGGTGCCGGCCGCCGTGTCGGGAGCATTCGTGACTTCAGTGCTGGCGATCCATCTGCAGATGCGACGTGCGCTGACGCCCTTGGCTACTGTCGGCCCGCTTGGAAAAGCCACGGTCAGCCGGGCGATTGCGCGTGCGTTGTGCCGCGGCGATCGCCTCGCCCATGCGGTGTCCGACTTCATCCTGACCACGATTGTCAGAAACCGGGCACAACAGGCGCCGATTGCGATGAACGCCGGGATTGGCGTCGCACTGATCGCGGTCAGCCTTGCTCGTCAGGGAGTCGGATCGCTTGCTAGCTTTCTGGCTGCACCGTTAATGCTGGCCTTTTGGGCCATCATCGGCCTTCGGGCCGCGTTCTTCGTGCCGAGCGAATTGCCGTCGGCGTGGACGTTTAACGTCAACGCACCAGCTCGTTTCGATTCATACGCGCGCGGCGTGCGCGCCGCGATCGCCGCCCTGGTCGCGCCCGCTCTTGGTGCCATGGCCTTTGCCATCGGCGGCTGGGCTCACGCGGCACGAACGGTCTTGTTGATCGTTGCGCTCGCCGACGTCATCGTGCTGACGATTGATTTTCTCCCGTTCACGCGTGCCTATCGCCCCGGTCACGCGAGACTGAAGACTCGATGGCCGATCTATGCCATCGGCGCATACGCGTTCGCGTACGGGTGCCTACGAATCCCACCACTGCTTCTGCTGATACCGGTCGGAGCATTCGAATTGACCATCGGCCGATTCAGTCGGCAGCGATGGACGATCGCCAGCCCGACAGGTGAAGCGGCCGACGAGGCAGCCGTGATCCTCGACCTGATCGGTACATCGAACGTCGACGCGGACGTCCCATCCCAACTAGTAAACCCAGAGAGGCAGCCCCTGGTGCAGGGCACACTGGGCGACGCGCGGTACGCGTTTCGGCTGCTCTGTCGTGAGCGCGCGTTTAGCCTGCTCGTGGTGTCGACCATGGCGCTCGCGATTGGCGCAAACGTCACGATGTTCACGATCGTCAACGGGATGGGGGGACGGCCGAGGATCCCGGACGAAGAACGCGCGATTGTGTTGGCGAGTGCGGATCGGTCGGGACATCCGTTCGGCGTGTCGTACGCCGATTTCCAAGATTGGAGGTCGCAGACTCGCACCGTGACGCAGATGGTTGCGTATCGTGGTGTCGGCATCAATCTCACCGACCGCGGCCTACTTCCTGAACGCGCGACGAGTGCCTATATTTCGGCCGAAACATTTCAGCTGATCGGAGACCGGCCCATCCTCGGGCGCGATTTCTCGCAATTTGACGATCAGCCTGGCGCTGCCCCTATTGTGATCCTCGGGGGCGGCCTCTGGAAGGCGCGCTACGGCGGCGATCCCGCAATCGTGGGCAAGACGATTCGTGCGAACGGCATCGACATGACCGTCATCGGTGTCATGCGACCCGGGTTCCGGTTTCCGCTCGTCCACGACCTGTGGATGCCGCTGGCGACCGCCCCGGATCTGCTGACTGAAAGCCGCGACACGCGCACGCTGCAGGTCGTCGGCCGCTTGAAAGATGGCGTATCCGTCGAACAGGCGCGGGCCGACTTGGCAGGAATCGGCGACGCGCTGTCGCGCGCCTATCCCCTCACAAACCGAGATACCCGTCCGGCTGTCAGGGGTTACGCCGAAGAGTTTTCGATCGCAAACCCGTGGGACGCGATGCTCCTTGCCGTCTCGTTCGTGTTGATCATCGGCTGCGCCAACGTCGCCAACCTCTTGTCGGCCCGAGGCGCGCGACGCGCGAACGAGATCGCTATTCGCAGATCGATTGGCGCGACGCGATGGCAGCTGACCCGCCAGCTGCTCGTCGAGCACTCGATCCTAGCGGTCGCCGCCGGTGCGCTGGGGCTTGTTGTCGGCGTGACAGGTGTTCACGTATGGGTCGTTTCTCTGCCCCTCGCGAATTGGCCCTACTGGTACAACTTCGCGATTCATCGCGAGGTCTTCGGCTACCTGTTCGCAGTCATTGTCGCCTGCGCATTCCTGTTCGGCGTCGGTCCGGCGATTGTCATCTCGAGGCAGACACCCACATCTGACCAACCGCGGTTCTGGACAAATGGATTGTTGGTCGTCGAGTTCACGCTCACGCTCGCGCTTCTCGCCGGCGCCGGCTTGCTGGCGAAGACACTCGCGGCCGTGTACCGCGCCGACTCGATTGTCGACACGTCCGATGTCGTCCTCGCCAGCGTCGACCTTCCCCCACAGCGCTACAGGACGCCCGAGCAACAGCTGGTCGTCTATCGCGCCCTCGAAGATCGACTCGCGACCTCACCAGATGTCGAGGTGGCCTCGCTCGCGTCGGTGTACCCGTTCTACGACGCGCCTCTGTGGCTCGTGGAACTCGAAGGCGCCGCGACCCGGATGGTTGCACCGGTTACGGCCTCGTACGTCATGATCGGTCCACGCTACTTCGACACACTTCGACTGAAGCTTCAGCAGGGACGACCCTTTACGCGCGACGACGGCAGCCCCGGCCACGAGACGGTGATCGTCAACGAGCGGTTCGTCTCGATGTACATGCGCGGCGTCAATCCGCTCGGACACCGGATCAAGGTGACCAATCCGCGTAGCCGGAGCGACAAGCAGACGTGGCTGACGATTGTCGGTGTGTCGCCAATGGTCCGTCAACATTACGCACGGGACTTCGATCCGGTCGTCTATGTTCCGTATCGTTCGAGTCCTACGTCGCAGATGATCATCATGGCGCGATCCGCGCGCACTCGCGTCCAAGTTGCTTCAACCCTCCGAAACACCCTGTCGTCAATCGCCGCCGAGCTCCCGCTGGCGAGCGTCACAACGCTCGATCAGTTTGTCGCAGGAACCCGATTTGCCAATGAGGCGTTCGCCACCATGTTCTCGACTTTCGCGCTGATCGCGTTGTTGCTCGCGGCCATCGGCTTGCACGCCGTTACCGCCTACGCAGTGACGCAGCGAACGAGGGAAATTGGGATTCGCATGGCGCTCGGCGCACGGACATCAAGCGTCACGTGGATGTTCGTGCGGCGCACCCTGCCCGCACTGATCGTCGGTGTGACGTTCGGAATGGCTGCGGCTGTCGGCGTGGGACGGTTCGTCCGATCGATGCTTGCCGGAACCGGCCCGCATGACCCGGCAACGCTGGCGAGTATCACCGTGATTCTCGTAATAGTTGCGCTTATCTCGACGCTGATACCCGCTCAGCGCGCGGCCAAGCTCGATCCAGCCGTTGCGCTCCGGCACGATTGAGGCACTTGGGGGCGTCAACAATCGCATAGACCTCACAGATCCGCGGCAATGAGCTCACATCCGGATCGGTGACGGCAAACCAACCCGCCGGTGCGGACCATGAACGCGCCTAGCTGGCGCAAATCCTCGATCTTCTTGCAAAGGATGCGAGGGAGTGGAGTCGCACGCGGCGCCGGCGGTCGCGCCAAACGTGCTATTCACATCGGATTGCATCCATCGGATCGACCTTGGCGGCTCGCCGCGCGGGCATGTACGACGCGAGCGCGGTGACGATCGCGAAGAGGCTGGTGACCGCGACGTACGTCGTCGGATCGAGCGGCGTGAGGCCGTACAGCATGGCGGTGAGCGAGCGCGACAACCCGGCCGCGCCTGCGAGGCCGAGAACGATGCCGATGACCGCGAGGATGACGCCGCGGCGAAGCACCAGTCGCAGCACGTCGCCACGTTGCGCGCCCAGTGCCATGCGGACGCCGATCTCGTTCGTTCGACGAGCGACGGCATAGGCAAGCACGCCATACGTCCCGATCGCGCCAAGCGCCGCGGCGATCGCGGCGAAGATGCCGAGCATCAGCGCATAGAAACGCTGCCGTGTGAGCGACGACGCGACGATCTGCTCCATCGGCAGCATCACGTCGATGCCCGCTGAGGGGGCGACACGGGCGACGAGCGATCGCACGACCGGCATCAACTCGGCGGGCTCGCCTGCCGTGCGGACGACGAACGAGAGAAACCCGAATGCGAGCCGCTCCTGGGCCGCGGTCGGCATCTTGCGCGCCTGCGTCAGCGCGAGTACTTGGCGGTAGTCGACGAACATCTGTGGCGCCGGTTCTAGATCGAGCCGGGCCTGCCGCATGTCTTCGACGACCCCGACGATCTGCTGCGGGGCGAACTCCATTCGACCGTCCAGGTGCACGAGTCGTCCCACCGGGTTCTCGTTGCCGAACAACCGTTGCACTACGAGACGGTTGACGATGATGACCGGGGGCGCGGCGGCATCGTCGCGCGCGTCGAACCATCGTCCTGCGATCAGTCGCACGCCCATCGCTTGCAGGTAGTCGTGACTGACCGCGCGGATTTGCGGATTGTCCGGGTTGCCGCGCATCTCGTCCGGCGTGCGTCCTTGCGGGACGAACGTGCCGAATTGATCGACGAGGCCCAGCAGCGGCCCTGCGTACGTGAAGCCCGCGCTCTGAACGCCCGGCAATGCGCGCAGTTCGTTGATCACGCGCTCGATCAGCTCGGCTTTCCGAGCCGTCGAATAGTCCTGCGGCATGACGAGATAGAAGGTGAGGACGCCTGACGCATTCCAGCCTGGCTCCACACGCGACAGCCGGCTGAAGCTGTTGATCAGCAGAGCGGCGCCGACGAGCAGCATCGTCGCCATCGCCAGTTGACCGACGACCAGCACGTCGCGCAGGCGCATGTCGCCGCGCGTCGCACCGCCCTGTCCGCCGGCGCCTCGATAACTGAGCACACGCAAGCGATCCATGCGCGACAGCTTGAACGCCGGCACCATGCCGACTAACAGGGCCGTAACTAGCGCCAGGGTGATCGCGAGGCCAAGCACGCGGCCGTCGACGACGATCTCGTGCAGCCGCGGCAGCATCGCGCCGCCGAACGAGATTTGAAAGGCACCCTGCGCGTGCGGTGACCCGAACTCGCGCACGAGCGCGACACCGCCGATCGCGAGTACCGCACCGAGGAGGCCACCGACAACGGCAAGTACGAAGCTCTCCGCGATCAGCTGTCGCAGGACGCGTCCGCGGCTGGCGCCGACGGCGAGGCGGACCGCGATCTCGCGCTCACGCGTCGTCCCTCGCGCGAGCAGGAGGTTGGCGACGTTCGCGCAGACGATCAGCAGGAGGGTGCCGACAGCGATGGCGAGCACGCGAAGCGCGGGCCGGCTCGGCCCGACCAGTTGTTCTTTCACCCTCTCAGCGTCGAAGCGTCGCACGCCCGGAGGCAGCGGCTGCGAGAGCGGCCCCGACGTCGGTTTGGGTCGCAGCCCCTCGCCGATGGCATTGGCTTCGTCCGTCGCGGCCTGGATCGACACGCCATCGCGCAGGCGCGCGATGACGCCGCCGGCGAGCGCTCGGCGTGCCGGAGAGCCTTCGGAAATCGGCGCCCAGAAATCGACGAGCGGTGACGGGAAGTCGAAGCTCGGATGCATAACGCCGACGACCCTGAGCGGCGTGCCGTCGAGAAATCCGGCTTCCGGACCGAGCGTCTTCAGCGCGACCGCGCGTCCGACGATGCCGGGGTCGGCCTGGAAGTACCGGCGCCACGCGCCGGCGCTGAGGACGACGACGCTGGAACCCGCCGCGTCGTCGCGCGCGTCGAGCGTGCGGCCGAGCAACGTGCGGCCGCCGAGCATGCCGAACGTATTGGAGGACACGAGCGCGCCGGTCAAACGCGCCGATCCCGCGGAGGTTGGCATCAAGGTGATCGGCGGCGTCAGCGCGTACGCCATGGCCGACAGCGTGGTCGTACGGGCGCGCCATTCGCTGAATTCGGTCCACGTCATGGCCGTCCTGCGCCCGGGCGGAGTGTTCGCACTGCGCGCCGGCAACCGTTCGACGATCCGGACCAGCCGATCGCTGTCCGGGTACGGCAGCGGACGCAGCAGGACGGCGTTGACGACGCTGAAGACGGCCGTCGTGGCGCCGATGCCGAGCGCGAGCGTGACCACGGCAGCTATGGCGAACCCGGGATTGCGGGCGAGGCCGCGCGCCGCATAAGAGATGTCGCGCCGCAGATCGTCCAACCAGAAGAGCGTCGTTCTTCGCATCGGTGTTATTTATATAACACAGATGTGATAAAAATAGCATGTCGTGAATAGGAACCGCGCGTGACCAGCGCCTTGACGCCGGACTTATTCACCAAACGAGAGCGGCACATCACGGACGTCTTGTACCGACGTGGGCACGCGACCGCGCGTGAGGTCAATGTCAGAGATGGGCGGAAAGCAGGCGTATTCAACGGTCCGAACGCAATTGCGCGTGTTGGAACAAAAGGGGTACGTCCGGCCGACACGTTCTTTAGTGGATCAGCGGCAGACGCAGTAGCGCTACTGCGATCGAGCCAATCGCTTGGATCACCCCGCCCGCAAGGTGCGCGGCGGTCCGATGGTGTCGCGCGGTGATGTTCCAGACAGTATGCACAGCTGCGTCCGCGACGACCAGGCGACGGCGGCGCTGTCGATTGTGGCGCGGCGCAAGCGGGTGCGTGCTGGCCGCATTCGTGCACTCTGGATGCGCCGCATCGAAGCCGGTTGTCACGCCAAGCGCTCGCGTGCCCTCACCGTCCGCTCGTCTGGCTGCCGCGGACGCGCAGGTACAGGCAGGTTGCTTCGATTGCCTCGTGTCCGCACTTCAGGAATACAACAATCTTCGCTCCGTGGCGACGGTGGCAGATGCCGCGTCCACTGGCGCGGCTCGAGCTGCGGCCCTGCTGGCGATCCGCGAGCGTGAGTTGGGTACCCCGGACAGCGGGTACCTTGCGCGCGCTCGTGAGATCGTCGCAGCGAATCCGCGCACTCAGGCGACACTTGGCGCGTTGCTCGACATCGCGGAAACCCTGCCGGTTCGCGGTGCCGTAACCCAAGTGTCGGACGATGTCGCGTTACTGCGGAATCAGACGGCGCTTCAGAATCGCGAGCTGTGGACGGCACAGCTCCGCGCGCACGCGAATGAGGACGCGCTCTCCGCCTACATCTGGCTCGCGTTCAACTGCGCCTACCTACCCAGCGCCGAGCACGCAGTCGCCCAATGGCTCACATTTGAGCCTGCATGGCGCGAAACACCGCTCGTTGCGTTGAAGGCGGCGACGTGCGGGAGCAATACGGACAGTCCCTCACTTGAACGGCTGCTCGAGAGGGACCCGCGATTTGTGGAAGTGCACTACTTCCTTAGCTTCGGCCTTGCGCTCACCGGCAGGATTGATGCGGCGATGGACCACCTCCTGAAAGCCTACGACTGGCGCCGTGAGTGGCCTGCAGTGACGAGCTCGTTGGGCGCTGACTACATGGCGCTCGAAGATTTTGATCGAGCCATCGATTTCCTCGACCGTACGCTCGCTCTCGTTCCGCGATACCCCGACGCCCTCCTCAATAAGGCGAAGGCGTTGACATACGCGGGACGGTATGCCGACTCGCTACAGATCGTGGATCAGTTACTCGCGCAGAATTCGCTCGTCGGCGACGCGCGCTACTGGCGGGCGGTGAACGAAGAAGCGCTCAGCCGCGACGACGAAGCGTGGGCCGACATCGAGCTCGCCAACAAGCAGCTCTTCAACGCCGCGGTACCGAAGCTCGCCGGCATCATCGCGTATCATCGAAAACAGCTCGACGTCTCGCAGAACAGATTCGAGTTGTCCCGGCGACGTGATAAGAGTGATTGTGAGACCGGCTTCTATCTCGGAATCGTACTTGGGGAGCAGCGCGCGTGGCCGCGCACGGCAGAGGTGTTAATCGAAACCGTCGCGTGTTTCGAAAAAGCGGAAGCGAAGCTGAACGAGGAAATCGCGAACATCCGCGCGTCCACGCAGCCGCTCGATCGTCAGATCCGCCAGATCAAGAAACGAGAGGCGCAAATCGCCAGCAATCGACGGATGATCGTGACATCCTGGTACAACACGGCAGTGAGCTATTTCAGCCTATCAAAGAAGGAGCAGGCGCGGGAGTTCGCCGAACGAGTGATCACCGACGACGAGTTCGGCGAGCGCGCCCGACAACTGCTAGCGCAGTTGCGTTAGTCCCGAATATCGTGGTCGCGGTCGTATTACTGCCGGCCACGCGGTTCGGTCGGGCGTAATCAGCGCGTCGTCGAGCGTGTCGCGCGCCGGCAGTCGGACGAGGCTTTACCGATGCCGAGCACCGGCTCGGCGCACGTGCGGATCTGGCTCGTGTTCAGACGGAGCTCGCTGAGCAGTATCCCGACACCGATCGCCAGGTCCCGAACGCGCTCGTCGATCGCCGACAGCAGATCCCGTCCCTGCTCAGCGATGTGTGCGCGCACGACCCGCCGGTCAGCGCCCTCACGAATGACGACTGATGAAGCCCCGTCCTTCCAGCCGATCGAGCAGCCGCGTGATGTCGGGATCGCGGCTGAGGCTTGGAATTAGCTTGGGGCGTCGATTCGGGCTCAGCGCTCGGCCATCGGGAGCGCGATGACGAATTCCGCGCCCTGCCCCGCGCCTGCGCTGTGCGCCTGAATCCGTCCTCGATGGAGTTCCACCAGTCGTCGCGCCACATTGAGACCGATACCCAGTCCGCCGCCGTTGCCGTGATGCCGAAATGGTTCGAAGATGTGCGGCAGGACGTCAGGCGGGATGCCGTCGCCCGTATCACGCACCGTGAGAACCGCGTGCGCCGCACGCGTGGCGAGATGGACGCGCACGCTGCCGCCAGGCGGTGTGTGCTTCACCGCGTTGTCGAGCACGTTCGCAACGACTTGCTGCAAACGAACCGGATCGCCCCTCACGACGACGGGCCTCGTGGGCGCTTCCTTCGCCACATCGACACCGCGCTCCTGCACACGCGCGCGAAACATGCTGACCACGTCAGCAACAATTGAGCGGAAATCGATGGCGCGCGTTTCCAGTTGAAGCGTGCCGCGCCTCGCGCGCTCGGCATCGAGCAGATCATCGACAAGGCGCCGCAGGTACATCACCTGCCGTTCAACGACGCGTCGCGCTTTCTGCCGGGTCTCGGGCTGCGGTGCGTCCATCAGCGGTAACGCTGCCTCGATCGCCGTGCCATGACGCGCCTCGAACTGATGACTTCCTTTTCAGTGTGCCAAAGGCAACGACCGCCTGCAAGACCCAATATTTTTGTGTCCACACAGCGGGTCGCTCACCATCGTGCGGTCAGAGACTCAATCGAATCATCCAACCGTCGCCGATCGCGCGCGGGTCACACACAGCTCCACTAGTTGGTCGTCGGCCACACCGAACGTGCGAAGCGACCGCCGAATCGTTCCGGAACGAGGACGACGTTGCGATGATCGGCTTCGGTAATCAGCGCGGCCGGTCGTCCTGAATCGTCGGCCGGAATCCGAACTCTGTGCCATCCTTCAGCGTCAGCGTCGCCACGCCACTTTCCGGCGCCGTCAACTCCTTGGTCTGGCCATCGGGAAGCGTGATGCTCATCGTCACGATCGGGGCATGCATCTCAGCCGCGACCATCGCAACCATCATCACGACGAGCATCGATATCGACATGAGCGATTTGTGCGCTATACCTGCCTCCTTCTCAGGCGTATCGAGTGAAACGAGACACTGGGCGGACTGACCGATGTCGACGCCCGGAAGACGTCCGTTCCGGTCCCTCGGTGAGCCGGATCCGAGGATCCGGTCACCGACTGGAGCCGTAGGATTTAGTAATCGCCCATGCCGGCACTGGGCGCCGGCGCAGGTTTTTCTTTCTCCGGGATCTCGGACACTAGCGCTTCTGTCGTCAGGAGCAACGAGGCGATCGAAGCCGCGTTCGTCAGTGCTGTCCGAACGACCTTCGTCGGATCGATGACGCCCGCTTTGACAAGATCCTCGTACTGCTCGCTCTGCGCATTGAAGCCCCAGTGCTTATCCCTGGATTCCTTCACCTTCGCCGCCACCACCGAACCTTCGAGGCCGGCATTCTGGGCGATCCAGCGCGTCGGTTCCTCGGCGGCTTTGCGGACGATCTCGACACCGAGTCGTTCATCCTCGTCCAAGCTAGTGTCCTTGGCGAAGGACTCGAGGATGGCTGAGGCCCGCAGCAGCGCCACGCCGCCGCCAGGCACAATCCCCTCTTCGACGGCCGCCTTCGTCGCGTGCATCGCGTCCTCGACCCGCGCCTTCTTCTCCTTCATCTCGGTCTCGGTCGCCGCACCCACCTTGATGACCGCCACGCCGCCCACCAGCTTGGCGAGCCGTTCCTGAAGCTTTTCACGATCGTAATCGGAGGTCGTGTCTTCGATCTGCGCGCGGATCTGCTTGACGCGGCCCTCAATGGCCTTCTTGGTTCCGGCCCCTTCGATGATCGTCGTGTTGTCCTTGTCGATGACGACACGTTTGGCGGTCCCGAGATCCTCGAGCTTCAGGTTCTCGAGCTTCAGCCCGAGATCTTCGGTAATGGCCCGGCCATTGGTCAGGATCGCGATGTCTTCGAGCATCGCCTTCCGACGATCGCCGTACCCCGGCGCCTTGACGCCCGCGACCTTCAGCGTACCGCGCAGCTTGTTCACCACGAGAGTGGCAAGGGCTTCGCCCTCAAGATCCTCCGCAATCACCAGCAGGGCCTTGCCGGTCTGCGCGATCTTTTCGAGGATCGGCAGCAGGTCCTTCATCGCCGAAATCTTTTTTTCGTGAATCAGAATCAACGGATCCTCGAGAACACACTCCATCCGCTCCGGATCCGTAACGAAATACGGCGACAGGTAGCCGCGGTCGAACTGCATGCCCTCGACGACCTCGAGCGAGGTTTCCATGGTCTTGGCTTCTTCGACGGTGATCACGCCGTCCTTGCCGACTTTGTCCATGGCCTCCGCGATGATTGTGCCGATCGTCCCATCGTTGTTCGCCGAGATCGTTCCGACCTGCGCGATCATGCCGCCTTTGACGGGCTGACTCAGCCCCTTGAGGTCGGTCACCATCCGCTCGACCGCTTTTTCAATGCCACGCTTGAGGCCCATCGGATTGGCGCCGGCCGCCACATTCTTCGAGCCTTCACGGACGATCGACTGCGCGAGTACCGTGGCGGTCGTCGTCCCGTCGCCCGCGATGTCGGACGTCTTGCTTGCGACTTCCCGCACCATCCGCGATCCGAGGTTCTCGACGGGGTCGGGAACGTCGATTTCCTTCGCCACCGTCACCCCGTCTTTCGTGATCGTCGGCGATCCGAATTTCTTGTCGATGACCACGTTGCGGCCCTTGGGGCCCAGTGTCACTTTCACGGCGTCGGCCAGCTTGTTGACGCCGCGCATCAGCGCATGGCGCGCCTCTTCGTTGTAAACGATCTGCTTGCCTGCCATGGGCTTCAACCTCCTACACGGCGGCGAGCTCGGGCACGCCTTCGGCGACGCCCAGAATCTCGTCTTCGCGGACGATCAGATAGTCTTCGCCGTCCAGCTTGATCTCGGTGCCAGCGTACTTCCCGACCAGCACGTAATCACCCGTTTTCACGTCGAGAGGGATTGTCTTGCCGTCATCGTTCACTCGACCGTTGCCAGCCGCGATGACTTTGGCTTGTTGCGGTTTTTCTTTGGCGGTATCCGGGATGATGATGCCGCCGATGCGTTGTTCTTGCTCCTCAACCCGCTTCACGAGGACACGATCGCGCAGAGGCCGTACGTTCATGGACATCTCCTTTCTGTGGCGCCGGGACGCTTTTTTATTCACTAGCACCAGATCTCATAGGTTGTCAAGCATATGATCTGCGTGAATCATACTCATATCAGGCGCAGCCAAGCCGGGCACACCGAGGTCACAACCCGAATTCATCGCGAATCACGCCGACCATTCGTTCAGCGGCCCAGATCGCCGGCTCCGCACAGACCTTGGGCTCGACAGCTAAGCAGAAGCTCTTCTCAACAGGTTTCACTTACCGCCACCTGCCAAAAGCTGACGCTGGTTCCGACGTACCCGATCACGCAGTCGATTTGGTCATGTGCAAGGCGTCGTGGAGAGATTACGCCAGTTGCGGCGGCCAGAAGCCCACTGTAACCGCGAAGGAATCCGCCATGTTGAAGACCAGACCCGCGAAAGAAGTGGTCATCCGTGTACCCAATGCGATCGGGAAGCTCAATGAGATCGCCAGGACGATGGCCGCTAAGGAATCAAGATCCTGGCCATCAGCGCGTGGGTGGAGGGCGCCCAGGCCGTCATTCGATTCGTGACCGACGACAGCGCGCGCGCGCTGGACGCGTTGAGAGCCCACAAATATGACGAGCGCGAGGCGGACGTGCTGGTGACGGAGCCGGCGCACAAACCCGGAATGCTCCATCGCATGACTGAAAAGCTGGCGCAAGCGGACATCGATATCCATCACCTGTTCGCGACGGCCAGCACGTCCCAGGCGCAGTGTCCGCTTGTCTTCGCGATGGCCAATAACGACCGTGCGGTGGTGTTGAACGCATCGGCCGGCGCGGCGATCACCGAAGGCGCGTAACCAGGCGGCGACGGGCGTCAACTGGCGATCGGGCTTTGGCCGCGAAGATGAAATCGCTTTCGGTCAAGCCGTCGATCTTGTGTGTCCAGACCGTGAGGCGAACCTTGCCCCACGAGAGATAGATATCCGGGTGGTGGCCTTGCGCTTCTTGAACCGATAGTCCTTTCCAGGTGGTGCTAACCGATCACGCGCCAGCCGTGATCGACCTCGCGTACCAACCGCTCGAGTTCGGCGCCTTTGAGTGGCGGCACGCCGCCTCGACACGGCACGCACTGGTTCGAAGCCAGTTCAGTCATGGCGCGCGTCGCCACACGCTGCCAACAACTGGAGCGCAGGCGGTTCGGCTCGATGACATCAAGCGCGAACCGGACGTTCGCCGTGTGGGTACCTGCCGACATCACTTCGTGAGCGCGGACGTTGGCAGGGCTGGTGGCACAGGTCGCGGCGGCGATGCAGATATCAGGGTCGGTGATCATGCCAATCACTCGTCGTTCTTCGTTGACAACCGGCACCGTGCCGCATCACCGTCCCACATGATTTTCGCGGCCGCGGCGAGGTCGGTGTCGGGACTGGACGATTTCATAGTGGGCGTCAAGACCTCTTGGATAGTCATAACTTTCGCTCTTTTCGAGCCAGCAGTCTTGGTCTGGGTGAGATTCTGCGGGGCTGGAGCAAGGCATCTGCGACTCGGGTAGTTCGGGCGCGCAGGCCGGTGCCCATGTCGTCAAGGATTACGGGAAGTGTTTTGTTTGCAAACGTCCGGCATCGCCCAAATCGACAACTGGGGCTGCCGTTCCGGCTCTGTCAAACAACCAACGAGGCTGGCGCAACCCGTGACGCCAGCCTCATCGCAACTCGTCTGTGGCGTCGGGCGAACAAGCGCTGTTACGGACAGGTCGAGGACACCATCGTGACCGTATCGACCTTGAGCTTCCGCGCGTTCGCGCTTGAAGACGCCGAGGTCGCCGACGTCGCGCTTGTGGACGCCGAACTACCCGACGCGGGCTCGACCGTACCTGCGATGGTGACTTTGTGACCAACATGAGGAGAGACCTTGCTGTCGTCGGTATCCAAACGGTAGGTATTGGCGGTCGACGAGCTCGCGGTGGCGGACCCGGACGTTCCGGTTGAGGAACCCGCCCCAGTACCGGAGGTCACGTTCGTCAGAAGGAATTTAGTGTTCGCGTCACCTGTCGTTCCGGAGGTTCCTGTGGTGCCGGTGGCAGATTGATCTGCGCGTTGGATGCACCCGGTCACCGTGATTTTGTCAGTCGAGCTCTGCGTGCTGGATGAGCTTGAGGTCTGGGCGGCGAGGCTCGCGGTTGCCGCCAGAACGAGCGCTACACAGATTGCTTTCCATAGGCTCGCGTACATGGTGGTTTCCTCCTCGTCAATACGGGTTGTGCGTTCTTCGCGCGGTGCAAATGAGACGCCACGGCAGATCAACAATGGCCGCCCTCGGCATACCTGATCCGAAAGCCTACGCGAGTTCCTCCAGCGCCGTTCCGTCGAGCCTTGAGCGCGTATGTTGCACCACGCGCATTGCCGCCTCGATCTTCCACAATAGAGGGAGGTTTCGATCGCTGTGGACGCGATGCCGCTCGCGTCGGTGACGTACGCGATAGCCGACTGGCTGTTCTTGCGCGCGCTGGGCGTCATCTATCTCGCGGCGTTCGTTTCGATCGGCATGCAGGTGAAAGGGCTGATCGGTCGCGACGGGATCCTGCCGGCCGCGATCTTTCTGGACGATCTGAAGACCGTCCTCGGCCGCGCGCGATTTGCCGCGCTCCCCACCCTGTGCTGGTTCGGCACCAGCGATCGCTTCCTCCAGTGCCTCTGTTGGGGCGGCGCCGCGCTCTCCGTCGCGCTCATCGCGGGTATCGCGCCGGTGATCACACTCGCGCTGCTGTGGGCGTCCTACCTCTCACTGCTGAACGTCTGCCGCGTCTTTCTCGCCTATCAGTGGGATGTGCTGCTTCTCGAGACCGGCTTCCTCGCGGTCTGGCTCGCACCGGTGGAGCTCCTGCCGCACTGGCCGCCACGCGCTGACCCTCACCCGATCGCACTGTGGCTCGCTCGCTGGTTGTTGTTCCGCCTCATGTTCTCGTCGGCTGTCGTGAAGCTCCGGAGCGGTGACCCCACTTGGCGCGCGCTGACCGCACTGACCTACCATTACGAGACGCAGCCATTGCCGACACCGCTCGCCTGGCTGGCGCATCACTTGCCACCGTGGTTTCACCAGATGTCCTGCGCGCTGATGTTCGTGATCGAACTGCCCGTACCCTTCCTGATGCTCGCCTCACCGCCAGTCTCTTATATCGCCGGCGTGCTGACGATCGCGCTGATGCTGCTGGTCATGGCGACCGGCAATTACTGCTTCTTCAACCTGCTCGCGATCGCGCTGTCGCTGCTCCTGTTCGATGACGCGGTCTGGCGGCACGTCCTCCCGGCCGGCGCAACCGTGTCGTCACGCTGGCCCTGGTGGGCTCTCGTGCCGATGGCGTTCGTGCTGCTGGTGCTCTCCGTCCGCCGCGTCGTGTACCTGTTCGGTCGCGATGTCTCGTGGCCGCGTTCGCTCGAACGGCTGTTCGCGTGGCTCGAGCCATTCCATCTCGTCAGCGGCTACGGACTGTTTGCGGTGATGACGACCACGCGGCCCGAGATCATCGTCGAGGGCAGCGACGATGGCGCAACCTGGAAGCCATATGAGTTCAAGTGGAAGCCGGACGACCCAACTCGGCCCCCGCGGTACTGCATGCCCCACCAGCCGCGGCTCGACTGGCAGATGTGGTTCGCGGCACTTGGCGACTATCGCCGGTATCCATGGTTCATCGCGTTTCTGGCGCGCCTGCTGGAGGACGCCCGACCGGTATTGAGTCTGCTGCGCACCAATCCGTTTCCCGCGGCGCCACCACGGTACGTGCGCGCGACGGTGTACCGATACCAATTCAGCGACTTCGCGACGCGGCGCGCGACGGGCGAGTGGTGGCGGCGGGAACGACTGGGATTGTATTGCCCCGTGCTCACGCGCTCGACGGAGGCGGGCACCAATGCGCGTTCCAGCCGCTCGGCATGATGCCTCGAGCCGTCGTTCCTGTACGGTGCACAAATTCGATCCGGCTCACGCCGCGCGCTCATATTCGTGCAACAGTCCGCCGAGATGGTCGCGGCGTTTCACTGCCATCGGTCGCGTGCCCGCCCAGTTCTCAATCGCCGGTCGGCCGTTCGGCGGCGCGAGGTCCAAGCTGCGGTGAGGCCGATAGCCGTTGTAATGATCAACGAACACCGTTAGCGTGCGTTTCGAGGTGACGTCTGTTCACAATCAGCAACCAGTCCAGACATTCGGACCGGACGGTGCGAACGAACCGTTCCGCGATCCCATTCGCCTCAGGTACCTGAATCGGCGTGCGAATGATTCGGGCGCCTTGGGTCTGAAACACCGCATCGAAGCTGTCGGTGAATTTGCGATCGTGATCGCGAATCAAGAAACGCACAGGGTCCGCGCGCTCAGCGACCGTCCACGCGACCTGCCGCGCCTGCTGCGTCACCCACTCCCCGTTGGGCTGTGAGGTGCAGCCCGCCAGGTGCACGCGCCGGCTGGCGATCTCGATGAAGAACAGCACGTACAACCGCTGGAACCACATCGTGTCGACGGTGAAAAAATCGGCGGCGATGACGTTCTTTGCTTGCGCACGGAGGAGATGACGTGAAGGCGATTGACCCGTGTTAGATGGCAGAACGTTGGCGACTTTTGCGGACGTACCGGGTTCGTATCGCCGGAGCAAAGCGCCGATCAGAACGTCAACCTCAGGCCGAGCTGAACCTGGCGCGCAGGCAATGCCGAACTGATCACGCCGAAGGTGGAGGATCCGAACACCGTTCCCGGATTCCCAAAGTTCGTGTGATTGATCAGGTTGAAGATTTCGGCGCGCAGCTCCGTGCGCACTGTGTCCGTGACCGTGACCTCGCGGATCACCGATATATCCACCTGGATCAGCCCCGGCCCGCGGACGATGCCCACGCCGGCGGTTCCGAACGTATAGGCCGCGGGTTGCGAGAAGGCGGCGGTGTTGAACGAGGATGCCACGGTATGGCTGCCCGCATTCGGGTCGCCCGTCACGTTCGGACGCTGCGGGCCCGCCGAGAAGCAGTTGCACGTGTTGGTTTGCGTCGTGATGGTGAGCGGCGCGCCGCTTTGGAACGTCGAGATGTTGCCGAGCGACCAGCCGCCGACCACAGGACGCAGCGGATGACCGGCGAGCCAGCGTCGGCCGGTGCCAAACGGCAGCTCGTAAATCCAGTGGAAGTTCAGGCGTTGCGGAATATCGTCCGCCGTCGGTCCGTAATTCGCCCGCGGATTCGTGGAGTAGTAATCCTGGTAGATCAGGCTGCCGACGCCGTTGCCGAGCGCCGTGCCAGGCTGCGTGATGTTGCCGAGATAGCTTGACCATGTGTAATTCGCGCCGAAGCTGAGGCCGTGCGAAAAACGCTTATCGGCCCGCACCAGCAGCGCGTAATAGTCGGATAGACCGTTGGTCGGAAATTGGATCAGAACGTCGGTGAACTGCGGGAACGGACGGTACTGCTGCAGCTGGGTCGTGATGCCCTGCGCCTGCAGCGAACTGAGGACGTTCGGCGCAATCTGGTTCACCGACAGGTTCGCGTTCGAGAGGTTGCGCGACAAGTTTCCCAGCGCCGCGACCTCCACGACCATGTTGCCCGGCAGCTCCTGCTGAATCCCGATGTTGAATTGCTGCGAATATCCGACCGCTCGATCGGGATCGAGATACGTCACTGCGTTGGTCGTCCTGCCCGCCGCGGCTTGTGCGACGGTCACGGCCCCGAACGAATCGTTGAGCGTCGGATTCGTCACGGCAGGAACGCCGTTCCTCAGAAAGAACGCCGGTGTAATGCCGTTGTCCGGCGTGGAGAGATTGGCGCTCGTTCCAAACCCAAGCGCGACCGCGTTGCCAGGACTGTCGTCGAACGGATGCGCATAGAACAGTCCATAGCCGCCGCGCACGACGGTCTTCGACGAGAACGGCTTCCACGCAATCCCGACGCGCGGTCCGAAGCTCGCCCGATGCGTCGAATACGGTGCGACCGGCCACCCGTCCGCGCCAACGAACTTCACGACGCCCGGCGTTCCGGATACAGGATTGATCTGATTCGGATCGAAGCCGTTCATGCGGAGATCGTCGGCAATCATCGGCGTGTCCGCTTCCCAGCGGAGTCCGAGATTCAGCGTCAGATTGCGGCCGACGGTCCAATCGTCCTGCGCAAACGCGGCAAAGTAGTACATGTGCCGCTCAAGCTCCAGCGTTGAGACTTCGGTGAAACTGGTGACGAATCCGGTCAGCATCGTCGCCAGTCCGTTGCCGCCGGAGAACGATGAGCTGGTCGCGCTTTGCGTCGCCGTCCCGTTCGCGGAAAAGGCGAATGCGCCGGAGACGGTGCTCTGCTGCAAGTCTCCGTGGAAGGAGCGGCGCATCTCGCCGCCGAATTTGAACTGATGCCGGCCGCGGATCCACGAATAGTTGTCGATGAACTGATATGTCCGAATCGGACTCTCGATCCGCTGCTGCGACGTCGAGCCGATCGCGCCGAAGCCGCTCGCTGGCGCGAACTGCGGGAACGCGGCGTCCGGAACTCCGATGAGTCCAAGCTGTGACGGGTAGTTGCCGCCCAGGCCGGCACTCAACTGATGAAACAGGCGATCGTTGTAGGCAAAGCGGAATTCATTCAACTGGTTCGCGTTCACCGTGTGCGTCCAGTTGCCGAAGAGACGAATCGCCCAACGCTCGGCGAAATCCGAACCGGGACCAGGATCGCCCGCGCCTCCATTCGGAAACCGACTGGAAATCGAGCCGGTGCCCGCCAGCCGCATGTAGCGCGCGGTCAGACGGTCTCTTTCAGTAAAGCCGTGATCGATTTTTGCGAACACGAGATCCGACGGAATGATCGAGACTCGCGTGCCGCTGAAGTTGTTCGCGCCCCCCAAATTGATCGGCGCCTGATTTGGCTTCGGAAAGAAATTGAGGATTGCCGCGGCGACCGGATCGATGCGGTTTTGCGGAATGAGGTTGTCCGGAAACTGTGTGCGCACCGCACGGCCGTTGACTATCGTCGTCGTCGCGGGATCGAAGATCGGGATCAGGGCTCCGGAAGCGTTGAACGTCTGCGAGAAATCACCTTGTCGCTGTAGCAGCGTCGGGACCGTTAACGTGAGTGTGCTGCCGGAACGCTGACGTTGTCCTTCATACGAAAAGAAGAAGAACGTCTTGTTCCTTCTAACCGGACCACCGACGGTGCCGCCGTAGACGTTGTAGCGCAACTCGGGTGCGATCTTGTGACCGTCGCTGCCGATGGGCGCGAAGAAGCCTGGCGCATCGAGCGCGTCGTGGCGGAAGTTTTCGTACAGACTCCCGCGCAGTTCATTCGTGCCCGATTTTGTCGTCGTCATGACGACACCGCCGGCCGAAGCGCCGAACTCCGCCGACGCGCTGTTGGCGAGCAGTTTGACTTCGGCCACAGCATCCGACGGCAGATCCGTATCGATCAGCGGATTGCCGATACGGCTGTTCTGTGAGCTGCCGCCGTCGATGTACGACATCTGGCTGCGCCCTCGTCCGCCGGCAAGCGTGAAAGACGGACTGCCTGTCGGCGTGCTCGGATATGCGATGAAAACGGCGGCGCCGCTGAGCGCGACGACGTTCAGCGTCTTCCTTCCGGAGAGCGGCAGCGCTTCGATGCTTTTCGGCTCGATAGTGGTATCGATCGCAGATGTACGGTCTTGGATGAGCGGCGGCTGCGCAGTCACGCTGACCGCTTCCTCCATCGCGCCGACCGTCAGCGCGATGTCGAGCCCCAACCGCTGCCCGGCATCGACTGAGATGCCTTCGCGAACGTACTTGCTGAAGCCGGCATGTTCCACCGAGACGGTGTAGGTGCCGAGCGGCAAACTCGTGAGCAGGTAGACTCCGGTGGAATTCGACTTAGTTGAAGTGCGCAGACCGGTCGCCACCTTCGTCGCGGTCACCGTTGCGTCAGGCACGATGGCGTTCTGCGGATCGGTGACGATGCCGGTGATGGCGCCAAGGTTCGACTGGGCCAGCGCGGTGCCGGCGCCGAGCGCCAGGAGCTGCAGACTCAACGGCAGGACGCGTCGCCAGACCGCAAACCGGCTTCCAGCGCTGCTCATAGGGCCTCCTAGCGAAGCGCTTCGCTCTCTTCTTTCGGTGATATTCGCGCGAAGTGTTAGGCGGACTTGCACGCGAAGTCAAGCGCGTTCTAAGCGCTCGGGCGCTAACGGCTGCTTGCCACAATCGCGCGATTCCGTGGCGAACGTCGGCCCGCCATGCTGTGCGCTGTGAACGGATCAGCGCGCAGGATCGCGCTGGCATCCGATGAGCACGCCATCTTCCAATGCTGTCGCCGGTCCCCTTTCGTACTTGT
The DNA here is from genome assembly GCA_003222395.1 of Acidobacteriota bacterium. Classification (GTDB taxonomy): domain Bacteria; phylum Acidobacteriota; class Vicinamibacteria; order Vicinamibacterales; family CAVVIG01; genus Gp6-AA45. Next base: position 24,836 of record QHWB01000069.1, on the reverse strand, counting down.
AGGGTGCTTTAATCTCGGTTGCGCATCCCGGTGCGGAAATCTTGAGTGCGGTGGCCTATGCGTAAAATGTGCCTGGCGTTCCGGCCAACGCAGGAGGCATCGTGCTCGTCTCGCTATGTTACGTCGTGCTCGGACGCCTTCTGCAGCTCGCCCTCTTGCACGTTCGGTCGAACGATTTCAAAGAACTGGAAATCATCGTGCTGCGGCACGAACTCGCCGTCCTCCGGCGACGAATCGGTCGTCCGGCGATGACGTGGCCCGATCTGGCGCGCGTTCTTGCGAGCGTACTCGCGAACCACCATGGCGGTCGACTTCTTCACCGGCGAGGCCATGTGGTTGCAACGGCTGTACGTGCTGTCCTTCGTTGAGCCGGGTAGCCGCCGGGTGCATGTTGCGGGATGCACGCCGCATCCGAGCGCAGCGTGGGTCACGCAGCAGGCGCGACAACTGACGTGGACGCTGACCGCCACCCAGGAGTCATTTCGTTTTCTGATTCGAGACCGGGATCAGAAATTCGCCCAGAGCTTCGACGAGGTGTTCCAAAGCGAGGGTGTCCAGATCGTTCGCACGCCATTTCGGGTGCCGCAGGCGATGGGGTCGCGGAGCGATTCGTGCGCACAATCCGCTCCGAGTGTCTGGACTGGATGCTGATCGTGAACGAACGACACCTGGAGCGCGTGCTTGCCATCTTCGTGGATCATTACAACGGCCACCGACCTCACCGAGCGCTGGCTCTGACTCCGCCGCACTCGATACGTCCAGTGCCGGCGGTGGTGTCCGACGAACTCAAGGTCCACCGTCGCGATCGTCTTGGTGGCGTGGTTCGCGAGTACGTTCCGGCGGCGTAACCAGGTTTTTGCACCCTACACGAGTGCCCAGCAGTCCACCTCGTAGATCTCAGAACATCAGCTTGACTCCGAGTTGAACCTGCCGCGACGAGTTCGCCGTTCGCAAGATCTGTCCGGCGGTCGTCAGCGGCGTCTCGTTTTGCGTCGCGCCGGCGAACACGGGCCGCGTCGGCGCCGCGAAGTTCGCGCGGTTGAGCACATTGAATAGCTCGAGCCGCACCTGCAGCCTCGCGTTCCCGGCGAGCGCCTGATTCTTGACGAGCGACACGTCGGTGTTCGCAAAGCCCGGACCGCGCAGGAAATTGCGCGGCGTGTTGCCGAACGTCCCCTGAGGTTGCAGCTCGAAGACGCTGGTGTCGAACCAGTGATTCGGATCACCACTGATGATGCGCGTCGGATCCGTCCCGGGCTTCACGTTCGGGCGATCCTCGGCATTGGTTGAAATGTTGCCGCTGCGCGACCAGTTCGGCGTCTGGATCGATGGCGAGAACGGATAGCCGGTGTGGAAGGAGAAGATCGCGTTGAGCTGCCACCCGGCCAGCATCGCGTGGTTGTGAAACGCCGGCAGCTGCCACGTGGCGTTGGCCGAGAAGACATGACGCGCATCGAACGCGGCGACCGCCCACTCCGCGTCCAGATCGTACGGGTTTTGCGGATAGACGGATGACGTCACCGTGTCGGTGCTGAGCTGCGCGTCGGCGTTGTCCATCGCTTTGCTGAGCGTGTAGGACAGTTGCACCTGATATCCGGCGCTGAAGCGCTTCATCAGGCTCGATTGCAGCGCGTTGTACGCGGAACGCCCATCGGACCTCCGATAGTCGATGCTGCTCCACGCCGGGTTGCGCCGCGGCGCGCCCGCCGGGAAGAACAATGTGCCATCGGATCGCACGATCGGCACGACGGGATTCCCTTCAGTGGCGTTCACGAGGTTGTATCCGCGTGAGCCGGCGTAGCCCACCATGGCCGCCCAACTTCCCGCGAGATCGCGCTGCACGTTGACGTTGTAGGTCCACCCTCGTGGCTGCTTGATGTGATAGTCGATCGTGCGCAGGCTCAGCGGACCGCCCGTCGTACCAGTGGGAAACACCGGCGTCGGAAACGGAATCCCCGAGCCGGAGACATTGACCGGTATCACGAAGGGTGGCGCCTGGAGGGCGATGCCGAGCGAGCTGTTGTACGGACCGTCGGTGTCGTAATACAGCCCGCTGCCGCCGCGCACGGCGGTGCGGCCGTCGCCGGCCACATCCCACGCAAAGCCGACGCGCGGCGCGAGGTTCTTGAGCGACGGATTGACGAACGGCCCGCCGAGCGTTGTCACCGGTGAGGTCAGAATGTCCGCGAGATACACGTCCAGCCCGTCCTTGTCGGTGGGGAGCGTGAAGAACTCGTAGCGCGCGCCGAGATTCAGCGTCAGCTTCGGCGTGACGCGGTAATCGTCCTGGACGTAGAAGCCAAAGAGTGTGTTGGGCCGCTTGCGTTCGAAGTTCGAGCCGGGCGCGTTGCCCTGGAAGCGGCTCGGAACGCCCGCCAGAAATTGCGCGAAGTTCGCAAACGTGTACGTGCCTCTGCTGTTGACCGTCGTGAGCTTCTGTGCGTACGCATGTTCGACCAGTGCGCCGGTCTTCAACAGGTGTCTGCCTTTCGTGTACGTGAGGTCGTCGCTCCACGTCCAGTAGTCGATGTTCTGGGTCGACGGCTCGGCGGCGTAGTTGCCAAGCTGCGACAAACCGCCGATCAGGATCGTGCCCATGAACGGTGCGTCCGGAATGAAAGACAGCCGCTCGGCCAGCGTGTTGCCCGATTGCTGCTCGTAGGTGAGCACGCTCGCCGAAAAGCGCGCCGTGTTGAGCAGGTTCCGGGTGAACGTCCGCTTCGCCTCCGTCGTGAAGAAATGGTTGCCCGACGTGGAGTTCGTGAAGAACTGCGGTAACCCCGTCGTCTGGATCGCGCCGCTCGAGATTGGCGACACCTGGCGCGATCCGTCGTAGGTATGACGGACGAAGAGGAGATCGCTGTCGGACAGCTCGACGTCGATTCGTCCCTGGAAGAAGTTCTCCCGCGTCACGCGCGTGAACTCGTACGTGTATTGTCCGATCCCCGGTCCCAGGTCGCGGCCGTTCGGCGCCGGATAGAGATCGAGATAAGGTTTGACGCTCGGGTTGACGTTGCCCGCGCGTGCGGCCAGCGTCGGCACCGCCGTGATGATGGTCTGTCCGAGATCCTCCTGCAGCCGTTCGTAGCCGCCGTAGAAAAAGATCTTGTTCCTGCGTATCGGTCCGCCTGCCGCGGCGCCGTATTGATGACGCGTGAACGGCGGCGGCTCGTCGCCGTCGAAGAAGTTGCGCGCGTCCATCTTGCTGTTGCGAAAGAACTCGAAGCCTGAGCCGTGCAGCGCATTGGTGCCCGACTTGGTCGCGATGTTGACGACGCCCCCCATCACGCGGCCGTAGTCGGCCGAGAACGCGTTGGTCACGACGCGAAACTCCTGGATCGTCTCCACGCCCAGCGTGGAATCGGCCGCCGTGACCGTCGCCATGCCGGCATACCCGCGCATGTTCGCGCCGTCGATCAGGAAGCTGTTGGATCGGCCACCCATGCCGTTGATGTTCAACGACACGCCGCGCTGCGCCGGCGACGTGCTCTGCTTCTCGGTGAATTGGACGATGCCCGGCTGCAGCGTCGCGAGCATGATGTAGTTGCGTCCGTTCAGCGGCAGCTCCTCGATCGTCTTCTTGTCGACGACAGCCGAGAGCGCGGAGCTGCGGACATCCACGAGCGGGCTCTCGCCGGTCACGGTGATCGCTTCGGCTGTCGTGCCGAGCTTCAGAACCACGTTGAGGCCGGCCTGCTGGGCGACTTCCAGCACGATGCCCGTCTGCACGGCGGTCGTGAATCCCTGCAGCGTGGCACGCGCCTCGTACCTTCCCGGCGCAAGGCCGGGCACCGTGAAGTACCCGTTCGCGTCGGTCGCGACGCTCCGGCTCAGGCCGGTATCGAGGTTCCTGATGACGACGTCGACTCCCGGCAGCACGCCGCCGGTTTCGTCCTTGACGGTGCCCGAAATGGTCGCTGACGTGATCTGCGCAACTGCGTGCGAGGCGGGTGTGAGGAGAACGACGGCGAGGATCACGCGAAACATCATTGGTGACCTCCCTCACGAGCGGCGGACGGGTTACTTCGATTGTGAAACCGAGCTGCTCCTTGTCCTGGCGATACTCTTCGCGCACTTCCGCGTCAAGTTTCGAGCGGGATGCACTATACCACTCTCGTTCGTTTCACATCCTGCGGGTCTCGGGTTCCCCAACGTGGCGCGCTCACGGACGACTCGGATAGGCTAGACGGCCGTGAAGCCAACGATTCGGTCATCCGATCTCGCCCACCTCGCGCACGTCGAACTGTTGTCGCCGAAACCCGACGAAAGCCTTCGGTTCTTCACCGACGTGATGGGCATGACCGTGAACGATCGGCGCGGCGAGTCGGTGTACCTACGTGGCTGGGACGATTACGAACACCATACGCTCAAGCTCACGGCCTCGAAAGTGGCGGGCATGGGCCACATGGCGTTTCGGGTCACGAGTCCGGAAGCGCTCGAGCGACGCGCCGCGATTATCGACGCCGCAGGCTTCGGTCACGGGTGGACCGAGGGCGATCTCGGGCACGGCCGCACCTTCTCATTCAGCACGACCGACGGGCACAGGATGGAGATTTACTACGAGACCGAGTGGTATGCGCCGCCGCCTCAATTGAAGCCGGCGCTGAAGAACCAGGCGCAGCGCTACCCGGCCCGCGGCGTGAACGTTCGGCGGCTCGATCATCTGAACCTGCTGGCCGCCGATGTTCGCGCGCTGCGGCTCTTCTTCGAGGACGTGCTCGGCATGCGGACGACCGAAATGATCGTTCTCGACAACGGCGAGGAAGCGGGCGCGTGGATGACAGCGACCAACAAGAGCTACGACCTTGCCTTCACCGCGGATCATTACGGCGCGCGCGGTCGCTTTCACCACCTGACCTACGCTGTCGACTCCAGGGAAGATGTGCTTCGGGCGGCCGACATCTTCCTCGAGAACGGCGTGTACATCGAGACGGGCCCGCACAAGCATGCCATCCAGCAGACGTTCTTTCTGTATGTCTACGAACCCGGCGGCAATCGCATCGAGGTCGACAACGCCGGCGCACGGCTCGTGCTCGCACCGGACTGGCCGCCGGTCGTCTGGACGGAAGCAGAACGCCGATTGGGCCAGGCGTGGGGACTGAAGACGATCGAGAGTTTCCACACCTACGGCACACCACCGATCGAGGACTACACCGGCCCGCGTCGCAAGTAATCGTCGACTTGTCCGCGCTTTTCAATCCAGAGGCGGAAGCCTGACGCCGACAACGTCTCTCAGGTAATTAATGTTGTGCGCGATGTAGTCGTCGATCGCGACATCGATGTTTCCGCCGATGGCGTCGAAGCCGTCGTCGCCCTTTCTCGGCCCGTCGAGATCCAACGACCGAGCCCCTGTAGTGCCGGTCCCCAACAGCTTGAAGACCGCCGGGAAGTCGACGCCGCCTCCGCCCAGATTGTGGTAGACGCTCGCGGTTCGGTGCTGCTCCTGCGTCGGCGTCGACGTTTTGCCGCGAAACTTCGCGTATGTGTCCTTGAGATGCACTTCGGCGATCCGTGGGAAATAGTCGCCCATGATGCGCACGGCATCCATGCCGCCCAACGTCAGGTGGCCCGTGTCCGTGGTCAGCCAGACGCACTTGGGATCGGTGAGCTCTATCACGCGCCGCACCTCGTGCTCGCGTTCCATAGGTCCCCATATGTGAGGATGCCGGAGCCATCCGAATCCCCATGGCAAACGTTTGTCTGCCAATCTCGTTGAGCGTGTCCGCGAGCTTCTTGAGCTGATCGTCGCTGGGCCCGCCTGGCGGCTGTGCCGCCATGTTGCACTTCCAGTGGGTGGCGCCGAGCGGCTGGAGGAAATCGCGCGCGAATTCGACATGATCGGCGATGGTTCTTGAGATCCGAGCTGGATCGATGAACTCCGTCGACTGGCCGGCCTCACCCTTGGAAGCGTCGATGAAAGCGATGCCGGCGTCATCGAAGAGCCGCTTGAGAGCCATCGGATTGCGCCGATACTTCTCAATCTGGTTTTCGTACGGCTCGATGCTCTGCAATCCCAGCGCGGCGTTTCTCCTGATCGCCCACTCGATGTCATGACGATGCCTCAGAGAGAACTGGTCGCGCCGAACAGCATGTCCGGGTTCACCGGTCGAGGCGACGATGTGAAACGGCGCCGAAGACATTGGACGGTCCGACGCGCGTCGCCGCGGTCATCCCGCCGATGCTGGACGCGGCCAATTGGTGTCCTTTGACAGCGTGAAGGATGCAAAAATGCGGACCTCGGTCCCACGCCTGGGCGGCCAACAGGAATCCGTTAGGGCTTGTGCGTAGAATTGGGCCGTAGCCTGGTAACGATGGAGGTTTCGTGCCCATGTCGTTCTGCTACGTGTTGCTTCGCTGGCTTCTCCAGTTCATCGCCTTCGTCGTTCGGTCGAACGAGTTCAAGGAACTCGAAATCGTTGTGCTGCGGCACGAACTCGCGATCCTTCGGCCGAAAACGCGCCGTCCCGCGATGACCGCCGTCGACAGGGTGTTCGTCGCCGCTGCCAGCCGATTGCTGCCACGCGAGTGTTGGCGATCCTTCATCGTGACGCCGGCGACGCTGCTGCGATGGCATCGACGCTTGGTCGCCAGGCGGTGGACGTACGCCCGTCCAATCGGGCATCCGCCGATGCGGCGTGAGATTCGAGACCTGGTGGTGCGGCTCGCGCGAGAGAACCCGCGGTGGGGAACGATACGAAGAGGCTAAGCGGGGCCGGAGGACTGGAGTACCCGTAGCGACCTCACGACACTCAGACTCTCGAGATCATGCAGCGCGGTGGTCCTCGTTGAAAGCGCGCCCCACCGGCGGCCACTGCGTCGCTAGCGGTCAGGAGCGCTGGCAAGGCAGCTCTTGACAAATCGCCGTCGTGTGTCATACTGTCATATGACAGTCTGAATATGCTGTTTCAGTTGAATTACAAATCGGGCAAGGCCGTCTACCTGCAACTCGTCGACCAGGTGAAGGCGGCCGCCGCATCCGGTGCGCTCCACGCAGGCTCACCGTTGCCGGGGATCCGTCCACTCGCGGAAGAACTGCGAGTCAATCGGAACACGGTCGCCAAGGCGTACTCGGCGCTGGAGAGTCAGGGCGTCATTGAGACCATCGCCGGCAAAGGCTGTTTCGTTCGTGCGAACCATTCGCCATTCAAAAAAGAGGTGCGCCGGAAGCTGCTCGCCGACACGCTCGACGGTGCCGTCATTCAGGCGCACCATCTGCAAATCGACAAGGCGGACTTTCTGCGTGTCGCCGAGGAGCGCTTCGACGCGCTCGAGCACAAGCGCCACGCGGCGAACTCCTGAATGCTTATGACCCACAACAATCCCGTGATCGAAGTCCGCAACCTGGTCCGCCGCTACGGACGCACCGACGCCGTTGACGGGCTGAGCCTTTCGGTGCCGGCAGGCCGGTGCTACGGGTTCTTCGGCAGGAACGGCGCCGGAAAGACGACGACGATCAAGTGCCTGCTGAACCTGCTGCGGCCGACGAGCGGAGAGGTGCGGGTGTTCGGGATGGATCCCGCGCGCGAGGAAGTCGCCGTCAAGTCGCGCATTTCCTACGTCCCCGACTACGTCGCATTCTATCCGTGGATGACGGTCCGCGACGCCCTTGGGTACTTCGCGTCGTTTCGTCCGACGTGGAACAGCGAGACGGAGCGCGCGCTCCTCGAGCAGTTCCGCCTCGATCCGCGCCAGAAGACGAGTCACCTCTCGAAAGGCCAGCGCACGCAGCTCGCGCTCGTCATCGCAATCTGCCCCGAGCCCGAACTGCTCATCCTCGACGAGCCGACCTCGGGACTCGATCCGATCGTCCGCCGCGAGTTCATCCGGACCGTGATCGGCGCGTACCAGGATGGCGATCCCGGCCGCCGGACCGTGTTCGTCTCCACCCACCTGATTTCCGAGTTCGAAGGGTTGATCGACGAGTTCACGATCATCGATCGCGGGCGTGAAGTGCTCACGCTCAACGCCGACGCTGCGCGCGCGCGCCACGAGAAGAGCCTCGAGGAGATTTTCGTGACGACCCTTCAACCGCATGGTGTGACGGCATGAACGGCCCGCGGACGGCGCTCGCGTCGAAGGAATTCCGCGCGCTGCTCCCGGTGTGGGCGGCAACGGCATTTACCATCGGGGCTGACCCGGTGCTGCGCGGCACGGGGATGCACTCGCTCTTCCCGCTGGGCACGTTCGCGTACATCGCGGGAGCGCTCGCGCTCGGCGCGCACGTCATCGGGCATGAATTCACGAACCGCACGCTGGCATCGCTGCTCGTCCAGCCGTGCAGGCGATCGTCGATGCTGTTGACCAAGGCGTCCGTTCTCGCGGTGATGCTGGTGGCGCTCGGGTTCATCGCGAGGGTCGTGTTGTTCCAGTCGTTTGCTCACACGTTCCGCAACTTTCCGCGATACCCCACGCTATACCTTCCATTGATCGGCGGCTTTTGTGTCGCGCCGTACCTGACGATGCGGCTACGGAGTCAGATGGCGGGCGCGCTGTTCACGGCGACCATTCCAGGGATGACGTACCTCCTCGCGCTGCTGGCCGGAGTCATCATCTACGGCACCGGAACGGCTGCCGCCGAGGCGCTGGCTCTCGCCGTCTGGATGCCCGCGATGTGGATCTTCGCCGCGGCCGGGGCCGTCCTGTCCGCGCGATCGTTCATGCGTCTGCAGGACACTGAGGGTGCGCGAGAGGAACTGCGCCTGCCGCGATGGTTCACTGTGACAGACGACAGCCCGGCCCGGCCGCCGCTCTGGATGCTCGCGAAGAAGGAACTGCGGCTGCAAGAGATGACTTTTGCCATGGTCGCTGTATATGCGCTCATATGGACCGGGCTGACAGTTGCAGGCCGGCTCAACCTGGACTTCGCCAGGGAAGTCCCGATGCGCGCAGTCGGCCTGCTGTATTTTGCGCTGCTACCGCTGCTCATGGGATCCCTCGCCAGCGCGCAGGAGCGGCACTTCGGCATGGTCCAATCGCAGGCGATGCTGCCCGTGCCGCGCGCGCAGCAATGGGCGGTGAAAGTGAGCGTCGTGCTCGTCCTTGCACTCGTGCTCGGCGTGGTTCTGCCGTGGTTCGTATTCGCGCCGCCGCAAATCTCCCGCACATCGTTCTGGCCGCTGGCGGCGAGCGTCGTGCTTCTAACGACGTGGAGCCTGTACATTTCGTCGTGGTGCGGGAGCGGGATTATCGCGCTCGCGCTGCTGCTTCCTGCAAGTGCGGCAGCCATGGCGCTCGCGAGGTGGATTGATTGGACCGTTAGCGCCCTGGTGTTGCCGCAGCATTCCGCTGGCGCGTATGGGATGCTGACGCAGCCATCCGCCGTCTTCACGACATGGGTGATTGCCGCCACGCCGCTCGCGGTGCTGCTGCTGTTGTTCGCAGCACGCAACCATTGGACGTCCGAACGTGAGCCGAAGACCCTTGCGGTGCAGGTGGCCGGATTCGCTTGCTGGCTGCTCTTGACGGACGTTGTGACGACGGTGCTATAGCGTTCCAGCAACCGCAATCAGCAATCGGAGATCACCAAATCAGCAATTCTCGCAAACTGAGCTCGGCTACCTGGACGGCGCGTTCGGACTCCGGCGTCTGGCGGGCCGTCGCAGTCGATCACACTCGCGGACGGCGAGCGCATTGGCGAGGTGACCGTGCGGCGCTGGAAGCACGCCGCGATCGCGGGAGCGGCAACGCGCACGGCGCAAGTCCGACGCGGTCGCCGTCATAGCCAGTTAGAAAGCCATTTCGCGCGATGGCGAACATTCTCCGAGTGTGCCCAGGAGTGTGCCCAAACGCGGTCCGAAGAGCATCACTCGGCAGCCAACGTCAACCAACGTTCAATAAAGGTCCTATCCGTTGGACGAGATACGTCGATTTCTCGAGCCTAGTCCGATCGTGCACGCACCACCAAGCGACCGTGTCTTCGACCGTGCGATCGATTCTTCTGGACCGTGCTCGCCAGGGCCTGGCGAGGCTGGCATGGCCCCTTGCTCATGGTGCGGGCAGGACACCGTCGTGCGCTGGCATCAGCAATGGCTGCGACGCTGCTGGACGGAGCGATCCCGGCAGAAACAATCCGGCCGCCCAAGGACCGACGCCGCGATTCGGGCGCTCATCGACAAGATGGCATCCGTGAATCCGCTGTGGGGCGCGCCGCGAATCCATGGCGACTTGCGCAAGCTGGGCATCGATGTCTCGGAGCGAACGGTCTCGCGGATCGTCGCGAGGTTTCCGCGACCGCCATCCCAGACGTGGCGCACCTTCCTCACAAATCACATCGCCGCGATCGTCTCAATGGACTTCTTCACCGTGCCCACGCTCACGGGCGACGTGTTGTTCGTGCTGGTCCTCCTCGCGCACCGACGTCGTTGAGTCGTCCACCTGGCCGTCACTGAACATCCAACCGCTGAATGGACCGCGCAACAGATCGTCGCGACGTTTCCGGAAGACACCGCGCGGACCTGGCTCATGCGAGACCGCGATGCGATCTACGGTGAGGTATACCAGCGTCGCATCGCCGGCATGGGCATCACCGAGGTCATCTCCAGTCCGTCGAGTCCGTGGCAGAATCCATACGTCGAACGCCTGATCGGATCGATGCGTCGCGAATGTCTTGACCACCTCATCGTCCTCAGCGAACGACACCTGCTGCGCGTGCTCAGGCGATGTCTCTCGTACTATCGCGGATCGCGAACACACCTGTCGCTGGACAAAGACGCCCCGACGCCACGACGGGTCCAGGACGCGACGGAAGGCCGCGTCATCGAGTTCGCGGAAGTGGGCGGGTTGCACCATCGCTATGAGCGCCGCGCTGCTTGACCTACGCCGGCGACCACCGTCGCGCGACGCGGTTGCGTCGCGCTTTGACAGCCGGCCGTCTCGCTGCGCATCAGCGGAAAGCGTCGCCGACGCACCGTCCCTCTATCGAAAGGCCTTTGTAACGTGTCGCTACGGCTCACAACCGAACGTGACTCGAAACGCGCCGATCTGATTTTGGCGAAGCACAACCACTCGCGCGCGGCTGCAACGGAGAACGGAAGCACGAAGCTGACGCCGGCGCCGCTGACGACAGCGTCCATCAGCATCGGCGCGAGCTGGTCGAGATCCGAAGCCGCCGGCGGCCGTTGCGATGTTTCAATCACGGCGGTGAGCGATCATAGCGTCATCGGGTCGCGGTGGGATGTGGAACCGCTCGACGGTGGCGTGGCATTGGAGTATCGTTCGCGTCACACCGTGAATCGAGGTGGAGCTGCGTCGCTCTCGATAAATCGTGCTGATCGTCGTGAGGGTGAGTTATGGCGCAGATTGGTAAGCCGACGCGTGAAATCTACGTCGAGCCGACGAAAATACCCGTGCCGCAGCGCACGCCTGCGCCACCACAGAAGCAGATGCCGAAGCCAGTCCCGAAGAGGGTGCCAGCGTGATTCCCGATTACTTCGAGGCGATCACGGCGTATCGCGTCTTCAACGTGTTTGAAAACGGGCTCCTCGCCGGGTCGGCGTTCGTGGAGCCGTGGCCGCCGTATGAGCCATTCGTTGCTCGTTGCGGCGCGGTGTCATATGAAGGCGCAGGCGAACACGTTCGCGATGGTCGATTCGTGTCGGCGCCCGTCTACGGCTGCGACTGTGGCATTCACGTCGTCAGGACGCCGGCCGCCGCTTTGGAACGAGTGCGGATGGAGCGTCGTGCTCATGCCCTGCGGTTGCAGCACTTGAAAGGGCCGGCGGGCCGTGCGTGGGGTGCCGTCAAAATCTGGGGACGCGTGATCGAGCACGAGAGCGGGTATCGCGCCGAATTTGCCTATCCATCCAACCTGCAGTGCGACGACGCGAAGCTCGCGCGCCGCGTGGCCGCGCTCTACGGCGTCCCGTGCGACTACACGCCGCTCGACGATCGAGAGCCGGCGCCCTCTCACGACAAGTCCTCGTCGGCGAAGATGGACGACTACAACAACCGGCCGCTGTTCAATTATCAGCCTCCGCAGGATTTGGGGACGTGTGCAATTGGTGTTCTGCTCCTCTTCCTCAGCATGACGCTGCAATTGACCGGCGTCACATCACATCAGCCCGCTGCGCCAGCGAGCGAAGTGCTCGGGGCCGATACACAGCGCACGACCGTCGAAGGCGCCCGGTTCGTGGCGCCCGACCTCTGGCGGATCGAGAGGCGCGGTCCCGCGACGATCCTCGAATCGCCCGAAGGCAACTCGCACATCGCGCTCGTCTACGTCCATGCCGCGGACGCCGACCGCGCCGTTGCCGCGGCATGGGCGGCGTATCGGCCCGATGTGAAGTGGCCGCTGAAGGTCACCAATAGTTTGCCCGACAAAGACGGCTGGACCGACATCCGCGAGTACACCTATCAGACATCGGCCAACGAGAAGCGCGATGTCGAAGCGAACGCTCGCCGCAAGGGCGACATATGGACCGTGGTCCTCTCCGACATGGATCAAGGCGTCGCCGAGAAGCGGCTGGCACAAGTCGCGCTGATCTATAGCCGTTTGTTCCCAAAACACTACGAGCGCGAGTAGCGTCCGCGACATGCTCAAGTTGTGCTCGTTTCGTGTAGGGTGCAGAAAACTGATCATGCCGCCAGGACGTTGTAGGGTAAATAAATTCGATCCAGTCACGCAGCGCGCTCATACTCGCGTAAGAGGCCGCCGAGACGGTCGCGACGTGTCACGGTGATCGGTTGCATGCCCTCCCAGTTCTCAATCGGCGTCCGACCATTCGGAGGCGTGAGTCCCAGGCTGCGATGGGGCCTACAACCATTGTAATGATCCATAAATACAGTCAGCGTTCGCATGAGGTGCCCTGCGTTCAGGATCAGCAACCAGTCCAGGCATTCAGGTCGAACCGTCCGAACGAACCGCTGCGCGGTCCCATTCGCCTCAGGGACCTGAATCAGCGTACGAACAATGCGCGTGCCTTGCGCCTCAAAGACGACATCGACACTGCTCGTGAACTTTGATCATGGTCGCGAATCAGGAATCGGACTGGGTCGGCACGCTCGGAGAGCGTCCACGCGACGTGCCGCGCCTGCTGCGTCACCCATTCGCCGTCAGGACGCGCCGTGCAGCCGGCGCGGCCAGGTACACGCGACGACTGGCGATTTTCGATAAAGAAACAGCGCGTACAACCGCTGGAGCCAGATGGTGTCGACGGTGAAGAAATCCACGGCAATGACGCTCTTAGCTTGCGCGTGCGGGAACTCACGCCACGACGGACCCTTGCGCTTGCCTGCTGGACCAAGCTGCTCTTCGCGCCGGACCTTCTTCACAGTCGTCGCTGACACAATCACGCCCAGGCCCTTCAGTTCGCCCACGATGCGGAAGTAGCGCCAAGCGGGCACCAGACTCCAAACGAGCCGCCGCGATTGCGGTGTCGATACCCCAATCGCGGCGTCCTGACGGACAGAACGTCCGACTCACGCGGCCAGATCGCCGACGTGCCGGTGTGCGGTCGGTTGATCAGCGGCGATCCGAGCGAGCGCCAGGGCGCCAAGGGCGAGCCCAATGTCGCGGAGGGCGATATCTCTGTATTCGGGCTTCGTCCAAAGGTTGGCGACGATTCCCGCAAGCCATGCGCCCACGACATAGCCGCCCCACCTTGGCTTGGCGGCGACGAGCATTCCTGCGGCGATTTCGATCAACCCAACGCCTTGCATGAACGTGTGACGCTCGACCGGAAGCTTTTCCACAACATCGTCGGACAAATACCGGTCCCAATTCCCGAGTTTGTCGGTGAATTTGTCGAACCCGGCGATGATCGGCGCTGCGACAAAGCCGGCGTACAGCAGCTTGAACGCATCCCGTTCCCCCTTCGGTCGGTGATCTATTTCGTGCAGTGCGAACCTCCATGTGCCAACCGCGGCGCGGTGACGCCGGCGGGACCTAAACATTCGCCACTGCGCTTCACAGTGACTTCAGGTACTCAATGAGCTCGCGCTTCTGTTCGGGGGTCAGCTTCAGCTTGAGATGTTCGTCGTAATGGTTGACCACGGCTTCCAGCGTTGGGAACCTGCCGTCGTGATAGAAACCGCCCTTCTGCCGGGTGAACAGGCCCCTCAGCGCCGTCGTTCGATATTGCTTGTCCGGAGATCGATCGGCCTGAAAGTCATCAATCCCGATTTCCTCAGGTTTGTGCAAGGCCCATCCAGGCTCGGTGAACAGTGGCGGCACATGGCACGTCGCGCACCTCGCCTGTCCCTCGAACACCGCCTGCCACGTTGTGCGACCTGCGCGTCGAAGGAACCAGCGGGCGGCGTAGGTGCGGGAATCGCGAGTTGGTAGAAATGCAATGCCGCCAGCTTGGACGTGATCAAGTCTGGCGTGTTGCGGACGTTCGGGTATCCGGCTTTTACGGAAACGGGGAAGCGGCCTTTATCGTTCAGGCGAGGATCGAAAAACGTTCCTTTAGACGCCGGTCGACTGCATCGCCACCGTGGTCACCCCACAGTGCTGTAACCAGTCCGCCAGCCGATGCAAGTCGGCGGTGAAACACTCAAACCGTCGGACCGAGTTTGGATCTCGATCCGGCCGGACCGCGACGTAATGCGCGCTGTTGCCGACGTCGATCCCGGCGGCGTGGGGATGCATCACCTCCAGGCCCGGGTCGTCGACCCGCAGGCGCCGGGCCAATTCCTTTCGCTGCTTCCGATTCAGTTCTGCCGGGCGGGCGGCGCTCATGGCGGTCCTCCTCTCGTGAGTCAGACCAGGTGCGGCCCGGTTGCGATGGGTGTCTGAGTCTCTCCAACGGGGTCACGATGATCGTCGATCGTCGACGAGGATCGGCCACCATGTCCGCGATCGCCGAGACCGGAGCCATGCTGTTAAACGGGCAGGAACGCGCCAGTACGCAAGTTCGGCCGTAGCTTGCCGCAGCTGGTCGTCGCTACGATCGCATCCGAAACGCCACGTCTACAAGTTTCTGTGGTCAGCGACGGTGCCGACGATCCGTGATTGCTGTTAACCGGAGGGTTGTTGGTTCGAGTCCAACCTGAGGAGCCAATCTCCAGTTTTGCCTCTATTCGCGAACACGTCGACGGTTTAATGTAGGCCGGCGAAAGACTTCCGCGATCGACGGTGGAGTTCGATACGACTGTTTTCACCGAGACGTGCCTGTTCGCGCGAATTTTTCGTAACGTACGACGGATAGGCACTCTGTGCGAGTTCTAGAATCTGGAGTCGTGCCGTCTCGTACGCGGCTCGCGCGCCGGGCGATTGACGCGCTTCGAAATTGTGCCCCTTATTGTGCCCCCTCTCGATGGAATTCAGGCTCGCTCAGTACGAAAACCGGCAACGCCGAAATCGCGGATCGAGGCCCGATTTCGTTCAACGAACTCACGCCGTACGACGCTCCATTTCGGTTCGCACTCGCCTAAGTTCCTCGGCAGCTCCCCTGAATGCATGGTCCAGAGCTCACCCGAGATCGCATGGCTCAGACGATCCTCGTACACGCGATCGAGTTTGGACCGCAGCAGCATTGTTGCGGCTGCAGGCGCAGCATGGACGTTCGGGCGAACTTCTCCTTGTCATCGCTCGCCGAGTTGCTGGACGATCGTGGTGTGCGAGAGCCTGACGCTGCGGGTGACTCAATCCCTCGTAGTCCACACCGCGCAGTCGGTAGACGATGCCAACGTGCCCGGCCTTAGTACGTGTCCCAACGTGCTCACTTTTCGCCGGTCTTCAAGCCACGCGGCCCGTCGCGGTATGTTTTCCATTGCAGATCGACGAGGTAGGCGTGCAGCGCGTCCGCTTCCTCCTGCGTCATCGCGGTCTTGACCCATGGCCAACCCGGAGGCGTGCCGTATTTCGGCATCCCGTTCCTCTGGTTGCTTCCCCCTAACACAATCGCGTTGAAGCGCTGATGCACACCGGCGGGCATGTAGCGGAGATCGGGAACCTCGCCGTCGAGCGCCCACGCGCCGCTTCCATCGGCGTCGGGGGAGTGACACTTGTGGCAGAAGAACTTCGTGTAGACGCGTGCGCCCCGCTGAATCGTTTCCGGGCTGGCAGTCTGTTCCGGTGGCTTCGGGACGTCGGGAATGTAGGCCGGACTCGATGGGAGCGTCGCTCTGCCGCCAAGCTTGAACGCCAGCAAGCTCGCGGGCCCGCGCTTCGATTCTAGGGTTGCCATGTCGCTGGCTCGCCCGAACAGCCGGAATCCCCCTCCCAGCCCGATCGGCATAAGCACGTACTGCTCGCCGTTCACTGTATACGTCACAGGCACTGATTGAATGGCGGAACCAGTCTTGACCGACCAGATTTTCTTCCCCGAGTCGGCCGCGTAACCGGACAATTCGCCGCTCGCGTCGCCGTGGAACACAAGGTTCCCAGCGGTGGCGAGGACGCCGCTGTTGACCGAGAGAGGGAGTGTGACGACCCAGCGGGGCGATTGTTTGATCGGATCGAATGCGACAAGCTTGCCGTGCGCGAGGTTCGTACTGCGATGACCACCCTTCGCTGCGAGTTGATCCGCTTCCAGTGTCGGGTCCTGGGTCGAACCTCTGCCTAGAGCCTCATAGGCCGGTATGTACACGAGGCCGGTCTGCGCGTTGTAGGCCATGGGAAACCACGCGTGACCCATGCTGGTGACAGGAGCGTTTGCAGTATGCTGGTCCTCCTCCCAAACAGTGCCTTGATTGCTTTCCGCAGCGCTCGGCGAGGATGCTGCGAGGGCCTTCAAATCAATCTGGTTCAAGGTTCCGACAGGCTGGCCATCGATTCCTCGCGGTGGAAGGAGTGTTTTCCCCGTCCGAACGTCGAGTGTGTAGAACACCCCGTTGCGCGGCACGGTCATCACCGCGCGCTCCTCGTTGCCGTTGATCACCAGATTGGCGATGAGAATGTGGAATTCTTCAGCGCCGCTCGGCGGCGTGGCAGTCTGGTGGTGCCACACGTATTGACCGGTGGACGCGTCTACCGCGACGATGCAGTTGGCGAACAACCTGCTGCCGCTCGATTTGGTGCCGGTCAGATCACCGACGTCCTCTCCGGTGGTCGACGTCCCGAGCAGTAGCAGGTTCGTAACCGCGTCGTAGGTGATCGCGGTCCACACGTTTGCGCCACCGAGCTTCCACGATTCACCGTTCCATGTTTTCGCGGCCAGCTCGAGCGTCTTCGACTCGTACGGCTTCGAGGGATCGCCTGGCGTGGTCCAGAAGGTCCAGGTTTTCTTCCCCGTCTCCGCGTCGAGCGCGACCACCCCTCCACGCACGTCGTACTCCATGCCGGCCCAGCCGGTGAACACCTTTCCATCGCCGACCTTCGGTGCTTCGGTGATTCCCGTCTGGTCTGCATCGCACACGAGCGTCTCCCATACCCGTTTCCCCGATGCCGCATCGATCGCCACGATCCGGCAGTCGCCGGTTCCGACATACACCTTACCGTTCCACACGGCGACACCGCGATTCTTTCGCCCTTCATAAGAGTTACGCCACGGGCCGTTGATCCGGATGTGAGGATCGAATTGCCAGCGCAGCTTTCCTGTCGCAGCGTCAATGGCGAACACTTTGTCGAACGGAGCGCCGAGATAAACCACCCCGTCGACGACAATCGGCTCCGCTGACAGACCCATCGGGCTCGGCACGTCGACCGCCCAAGCGAGGGCCAGACGGCCGACGTTCCGGTCCGTAATGCTTTTCAACGGACTGAAGTGCTGGGACTCGAAATTTCCGCCGTTCACCAGCCAGCTGTCGCCACGACTGGCCTCGGCGAGCACCCGCGCTTGTGTCACGTTCCCTGGTGTGCCGTTGCCTCTCGTGACCGCTTGCGCAGGAGCGGTCTTCGCGGCGCCGTGTGACGCGGTCGTGGAGCCAGGCGACTGCGCTTGCATCACGCCGTAGACGAGCACGCCTCCCGCAAAGATGCCAATCAACCAAGCTCTCATCGCCGGGCTCCCTTCTGCGTCGAACCGTGCGCGTAGCTTCTGACGAGCGCGAGTCTACATTAGACTCTCGGCCATGCCACCGACATGCATCGTGTAGGGTGTTTTAATCCGGTCTGCGTAAACTAGCGGCCCTTTTCAGCTGTTTTCGAGGAGGGCCGTGATTTCCCTTTGCTACGTCGTGCTTCAGCGTGTCCTCCAGTTGGTCTGCCTTCGGTTCCGGTCGACGGCGTCGACAGAACTCGAGATCATCGTGCTGCGGCACGAGCTCGCGGTCCTGCGCCGGCAGGTTCGGCGGCCGGCGTTTCGATCAGCCGACCGACTGTTCTTGGCAGCGGCGAGCCGGATGTTGCCGAGGGGCAGCTGGTCGTCGTTTCTCGTCACGGCGGCCACGCTTCTGCGCTGGCACCGGCGTCTGGTGGCGAATCACTGGACGTACACGCGCCGCGCAGGTCGTCCGCCGATCAGTCGGGACGTTCGGGCATTGATCGTGTGGTTGGCACGCGAAAATCCACGATGGGCTACTTCCGCATCGCGGCGGAGCTGAAGGGCCTGCGTGATTGTGTCAGCGACGACTGTGAAGAAGGTCCTGCGCGAGGAGCCGCTTGGTCCAGCAGGCAAGCGCAAGGGTCCGTCGTGGCGTGAGTTCCTGCGCGCGCACGCCAAGAGCGTCATTGCCGTGGATTTCTTCACCGTCGACATCGTCTGGCTCCAGCGGTTCTACGTGCTGTTCTTCATCGGAATCGCCAGTCGTCGCGTGTACCTGGCCGGCTGCACGGCGCATCCCGACGGCGAATGGGTGACGCAGCAGGCGCGGCACGTCGCGTGGACGCTCTCCGAGCGTGCCGACCCAGTCCGATACCTGATTCGCGACCATGATCGACAGTTCACGAGCCGTGTCGATGTCGTCTTTGAGGCGCAAGGCACGCGCATTGTTCGTACGCCGATTCAGGTCCCCGAATGGGATCGCGTAGCGGTTTGTTCGGACGGTTCGGTCTGAATGCCTGGACTGGTTGCTGATCCTGAACGCAGGGCACCTCATGCGAACGCTGACTGTATTTATCGATCATTACAATGGTTGTAGGCCCCATCGCAGCCTGGGACTCACGCCTCCGAATGGTCGGACGCCGATTGAGAACTGGGAGGGCATGCAACCGATCACCGTGACACGTCGCGACCGTCTCGGCGGCCTCTTACGCGAGTATCAGCGCGCTGCGTGACTGGATCGAATTTATTTACCCTACAGGTCGGCGCGCAGCGAGTCTCCGCATTCCGCTTCGGCGATCCGCGCGTGATGGCGCTCTTCCAAGCCATCGCCGGCTTTACCCATCTGCCGCGCGGCGTTCGCAATCGCGGCCTCCGCCCACAGGTAAAGGCGCTCTGGGGTCGTCCGTATTCCGCCGCGCAGATGACCTATGACCTTCGGCGCCTTCGACTCAAGCGTCTGATCCACCGCATTCCGAACACGCACCGGTACACCGCGACCAGCTACGGCCTGAAAGTCGCCTTCTTCTACACCAAACTCTATCTGCGCATCCTTCGACCGAATTGGGCCGCGTTGCTCCCCGAGGACGACCCATCTTCCACGAGCCCTCCGTGGCGCCCTCGATCTGCTCGATCGCGAAATCCAAAAGCTGCACGAGGAGGCCGCACTTGCTGCGTGAGAAACTTGCTTCAAACGTAATGATGTCCGCCGTTGGAGATGTCTAGGCCGTTCCTTTCTTCCCTCGCGCTTCCATCCGCGCGAGCATCTGACCCTTTGCCTTGAGCCGCTGGTGCGAGTAGTGCTCCAGCATCTTCTTGGAGAGCTGGCCGGTCACCGCCTGGATAACGTGCTCGGGCTCACCAGCCTCGAGCAGGTCCGTGACGACCGTGTGGCGCAGGTCGTGGAATCGGAAGCCGGGCAGGCCGGCGGCGTTTCGCAGCGACCGCCAGGCGCCGTCCCACTTTTTCGCCGGCTTGGTCGGGTCGTAGTGGTGATGCTGCCTCTCGCACCAGAGATAATGCTCTTGGTCCGTGTGCCCGAGTTCTCCGCGCGCTTGAGCATCCGCATGATGGCGTCGCGGGCCATTACGATCACGCTTGCATCGATGACCACTTCTGGTCATAATGTGACTATGAGAGAGGTGCGGATTGCCGAACTGAAGGCACGGCTCAGCGAGTACTTACGCGCTGTTCGTGCGGGCGAGACCATTGCGGTACTCGACCGCGAAACGCCGGTCGCCCAGATCGTGCCCGTCCGCGACCGAACGATGGTTCGAATCCGCAAACCCGCACCCGGCACGCCGCCGCCGAATCGTGTGCCACTGCCGAAGCGTCTGAAATCCACCATCGACGTCGTGCGATTGCTGCTGGAAGAACGTCAACTGCACCGATGATCGCCTACGTCGACGCGTCGGTATTGTTGCGGGTCGCCCTACGTCAGCCCGACGCGTTACCCGAATGGCGACGGATTCAGCAAGGCGTCTCGAGCGCGTTGATCACAACCGAGAGCCTCCGCACGCTTGATCGTCTTCGGCTGCGTGCGAAGCTGTCGGACGAGGAGATCGCGAACCGACGCGCCGCGATCCTGCGCCTGATCGCATCGTTGGAACTCGTGGAAATTGATGCGGTGGTTCTCGATCGCGCGGCGCAGCCGATGCCGACGGAACTGGGCACCCTCGATGCGATTCACCTGGCGACAGCCCTTCTCTGGAAAGAGATGTCACGGATGGATCTCGTCATGGCCACACATGACGGGGCACTCGGGCTGGCCGCCAAGGCGCATGGACTCGCCGTTTTAGGTTCGTCGTCGCAGTGAATCTCGAAGCGTGTTCTCGACAAAAGGCCGTCGAGTCCACGCTCGGTCCACGAGCGACTCGGAGCGTGAACAATCAGTGAACAATTTGCTCCCGAACACCGTGGAAAACCAACTACGAGGATTGAGGTAAGCCATCGAAGAACCAACAGGATAGACAACCTGCATCAACCTGTTCACCGGAGGGTTGTTGGTTCGAGTCCAACCTGAGGAGCCATTTGCATTCAAGCGTTTACGGAGATCGGGATTAGCGCGCGACACTGGACTGTGCCCCTTTTTGTGCCCCCTCTCGCGGCGCGCCGGACACAGAACAATTGCCACGGCACGATCACAGTGCCGCTGGTGCGATCCGGAAACCGACGCGAATATCGCGAATATCAGATCATCGGGTCGATCGGTTCGGGACCGAGGGTCGGAGGTTCAAATCCTCTCGCCCCGACCAATTTCTAACGAAAACCGCGAAATTCAGTCTGCCAGTTCACTCGGTTTTTTTTCCGGATTCGAGTCGAGGAACCGAGTGACCGGCGCTTCAAATCCCGCCTTCATCCAGAATCGTTAGAGATTTCTCGCCTCCGCCGCTCGCGACACGTCCAACCCACAACCTTTACGAAGCAAAGCGCTACCCCTCGACGCTACCCGACGTTGGGGTCAGATGCTGATTCACGAAGCCGAGGCTCGACCGGTTGATCGCGTTGTCCGGACGATGAGATCATCGCTGCAAGGTTCAAGGCGGGTAAATTCAGTGGATCGGAGTCCAGGTCAAGTCCATCAGCTCTCCTCGTCTGACGAAAAGATCGCATTGTTCCGCTCGCTCTTTCGCGGGCGCGAGGACGTATATCCACGCCGATTCGAGAGTCGGAAAACAGGGAAGTCCGGCTACGCACCCGCATGCGCCAACGAGTGGGTACGCGGCATCTGCGAAAAGCCGCGCGTCAAATGCGCGGAGTGCCCAAACCGCCGCTTCCTGCCGGTCACCGATGAAGCGATCCGGTGGCACCTTTCCGGCCGCGACGATGTCGGCCAGCCCTTTGTCGCCGGCGTCTATCCCATGCTCTTCGATGAGACGTGCTTCTTCCTAGCGGTCGATTTCGACAAGAGCGGTTGGTTGGAGGACTCAAGTGCATTTATTGAGACGTGCCGCAGAATGGATCTTTCGGCTGCACTCGAACGGTCGCGTTCGGGGCGGGGCGGTCACGCCTGGCTATTCTTCGACGAGGCTGTGCCTGCCGCACTCGCGAGACAGCTTGGCTGCTACATTCTGACCGAGACGATGAAACGTCGGCCGGACCTCGGTTTCGATTCGTACGACAGGTTCTTCCCGAATCAAGACACCTTGCCACACGGTGGATTCGGCAATCTGATCGCGTTGCCACTGCAGAAACACCGCCGCGGTGACGGCAACAGCGTCTTCCTCGACGACCATGGCATCCCGCATCACGATCAATGGGCCTTCCTTTCAACGGTACGGCGTATTCGACGCGGACATCTCGAAGATGTCGTGCGCAAAGCCGAGCAACGAGGCCGTGTCCTCGGTGTGAACCTTCCGCTGGCCGAGGATGACGACCCTGCGCCGTGGACAGCGCCGCCATCACGACGCCGAAAGGAGTTGTCGATTGCTGGCGACCTCCCTCAATCGCTTGAGCTCGTCCTCGCCAGCGAGATCTACGTCACCAAGGACAGACTGGCGCCGGGGCTGCGAAACCGGTTGCTGCGTGTCGCGGCATTCCAGAATCCAGAATTCTACAAGGCGCAAGCGATGCGGCTGCCAACATACGACAAGCCACGCATCATCGGCTGCGCCGAGGAATATCCGCATCACATCGGTCTCCCGCGCGGCTGCCTGACAGATGTTCGTCAAGTCCTGACGGACCTGAACATTCGCATGGTCATCCGCGACGAACGTCACAATGGACAGCCGCTGCAGGCGACGTTTCACGGTGAGCTGCGACCCGAGCAGAAGTTCGCGGCCGATGCGATGTTGAAGCATGAGACCGGTGTCCTGTCCGCAACGACAGCCTTCGGGAAAACGGTGGTTGCCGCCTGGCTGATCGCACAGCGCAACGCCAGCACGCTGGTGCTCGTGCATCGGCGGCAACTCCTCGACCAGTGGGTTGAGCGTCTCGCGGCCTTCGTGGACGTACCGGCAAAGTCGATTGGTCGAATCGGCGGTGGCCGAAAGACACCGACCGGTCTGCTCGATGTGGCCGTCATTCAGAGCCTCGTTCGCAACGGTGTTGTGGACGACCGCGTTGGTGACTACGGGCATGTAATCGTCGACGAATGCCACCACCTATCGGCGCACAGCTTCGAGCAGGTCGTCCGCCGCGCGAAGGCTCGTTTCGTCCTCGGCTTGTCAGCGACCGTCACGCGGAAGGACGGCCATCATCCCATCATCTTCATGCAGTGCGGTCCTGTACGGCATCGGGTGGACGCAAAGGCGCAGGCGGCGGCGCGGCCCTTCGAGCACAGGGTCATCGTGCGGCCGACCGCGTTTCAATCAGCCGGCAGCACTGGGGCCGACAAGAGAATCGAGTTTCAGACGCTTTATCAGTTTCTAGTGGAAGACGACACGCGGAATCGAGTGATATGCGAGGAGATCGCTCAGGCCGTCAGCGCGGGCCGATCACCACTTGTGCTGACCGAACGAAACGAGCACCTTGATCGTTTCGAAAGCGCACTCTCCGCGAGCGTCCCTCATGTCGTGGTGCTGCGAGGCGGAATGGGCAAGAAGCAGCGGCGAGCAGCGGCCGAACGGCTGGCGGCTATCCCGCTGGACGAAGGTTGCATCATCCTCGCGACTGGCAAGTACATTGGAGAGGGATTCGACGATCCGCGTTTGGACACGTTGTTTTTGACGCTGCCGGTCTCTTGGCGAGGGACGATTGCGCAGTACGTCGGAAGGCTGCATCGCCTCTATGATTGCAAGCGTGAGGTACAGGTCGCCGTGCGAAGTTCCACGAATTGACGCGATCGGACGAAAGCAGTTGGAACGTGAAACCGCCAACTGGGAACGCCTCGCAGCCGCGATCTCCGCGATTGTCAGAATCAAAGAGGTGTGAGATGGGCCGCTGGATCACCAAGTTCGTGCTCCGATGCCGATCACTCCTTGCGTCCAAGCAGGTCGATGCAGAACTCGACGACGAACTGCCGCTTCCACCTCGAACAGCACATCGAGGCGCAAGTCTCCCGCGGTGTGACGCCCGAGGAGGCACGTCGCCGAACCGTGATCGCGATTGGCGGACTGGACCAGCAAAAAGATGCCTGTCGGGACGCTCGCGGTGTGACGTTGATTGACCATGCCGTGCGCGACATCCGATATGCCGCACGCATGCTGCGCGCGAATCCGGGATTCACGCTCGTGGCCATTCTCTCGCTGGCGCTCGGCATCGGCGCGAATGCCGCGATTCTTCAACTGATTGAGGCGGTTCGACTTCGCAGCCTGCCAGTCCCTCGCGCAGAGGAACTGACTGAGGTGCGCATCGCGGGCGGCAATGGAGGGTGGGGCGTCTCGGAAATCTGATCACGCTCGATACGGGCTTGAGACGTGACGGCGTCATGTTCGCGATGTTTGCCGACTTCACTGATCGCCCTCCGCCGGAGCACGTGTTGGCGGCACAGTCGGAGCTCCTTCAACGTATTCGCTCAGTCCCTCAGGTGGACGCTGCGGCAATCACGACCCAATTTCCGCTGAACGGCAGCAGCTGGACGCAGGGCATCGAACTGCCCGCGTCGAGCACGCCGGAGAGGCGGTCCTCGAAGTTCACGTACGTCAGTCCCCACTACCTCAATACAGTCAGCATGCGACTCCGGGCTGGCCGTGATTTCGACGAGGGCGACACCGCCACGTCGCGACGGGTCGCGCTCGTCAGTGAGATGTTCGCTCGGCGGTATCTTGGGTCGGCAAACCCGATCGCCGTCACCGTTCGGACCGTTGCAGAGCCGCGCTTTCCCTCAACGGTGTACGAGGTCATTGGCGTCGTGAGCGACACGAAGTACTCGGCGTTGCGCGAACCAATCCCGCCGATCGCATTCGTGCCGATTGCCCAACATCCAAGCCCGCGGCCCTGGCCCGGCATCGTCATCCGATCTTCGGCTTCACCGTCGACGCTTATGGCGGCTGTGAAACGGACGGTCGGAGAATTGCGCCCGAATATGACGATGGG
>QHWB01000081.1 GCA_003222395.1 Acidobacteriota bacterium | reverse complement strand
TCCGCCGGTGACCCCTTCAAGGTGGTCCCCAACTCGGGAAATCAGCCGGTCCCCAAGCGGGAAATCCTGCACCGGGAGCAAGCTCATGCGCGACGGATTCCTCCCGCTTTTTCTGCTCACCACAACCTGCATTGCTGCCCCAGCGGATTCACTGAAGGCCACTTTCGGGGGAGGGGTGTTGGGGATTCCCTGGGGTGCGACTCTCGCTAGTGTGGTTGGGACATACCCACAAGGTGATCACGTGTTCGCGGTCACACCCGGTTGTCGCGCCTATTGGGTCAAGGAGGGGCAGCAATTTCTCGGGATACCTCGCGACGGGAAAGGCGTGCTGTTCGGGATGGACAGGGAGAACCACGTAGCTATTGCCTCAGTTGCTTTCGACTTTGGGAGAAAGGCTGAGCTGCATGGCACGCTGATTTCACTATTCGGCGCTCCGGCAGTCGCAACTCAATCGGATAGAATAACCCGATACGGTTGGCGCTCGCCAGAGGGCATGACCGCTTCCGTTACCGAGTTCGGTGAAGGAACGCAGCGAATCATCTGGTTGACGGTTTCCGTTCCTGGATACAGAGCGGAGAAGGACGCGTGTTGGGGCCAGCCGGCTGCTAACAATCGTTCGAGGGGGCCGTGATGCGCGGTCTGTTTGGCGCCGCGGGCGCGGGAAGACAGTGTGCGCCCGCGGCGCTTGATCGACGTGGGTGCCCGGCCCCTCAACTTCGCCGTTAGACCGCCGGCGAGAGCGCCGCGGCTTCGCTTGACGCAGTACGGCTCTGCCGTATACTGGTGCGGCGTTCAGCTTCATCGAGACGCGCCTCTTTACCAAGCTCGTCCTCGATTACCTGAGCGATGACGACTACGCCAGATTGCAGGAAGTGCTCATGCGCGACCCGGAATCGGGCCCAGTAATACCGGGCACCGGTGGCGTTCGGAAATTGCGGTGGGCGGCGCCTGGTCGCGGTAAACGCGGCGGCTATCGCGTCATCTATTACGTGCGAAGAGCGTACGGGGTCATTTGGATGCTGACGATGTACCCGAAGAATGTCGCGGAGAACATTCCTGCGCACGTGCTTCGGCAGATCGCTAAGGAAGTGGAAGATGTCTAAGGCTAAGCGCAACATTGGTCGCGAGATTCTCCAAGGACTTCGCCAGCTCAAGCGTGGCGAAAATGGTCGGGTGATCAACATTCCCGACGTTGCGAGTATTCGGGCCAAGACCGGCCTGTCGCAGGCCCAATTTGCGAAGCTGATGGGCGTGTCGGTCCGCACTCTTCAAGATTGGGAGCAGGGGCGCCGCGCTCCCTCGGGTGCTGCTCGCACCCTCTTGCTTGTAGCAAATAGAAATCCCAGCGCGCTCCTTGAAGTGGCGTAGGGCGGCGGTCTAACCATCGTTGGAGGGGGCCGTGACGCGTGAGTGGTTAGGCGCCGCCGGCGCTGGGGCGCTGGAAGACAGTTTGCGCCCGCGGCGCTTGTCCGGCGTCGTCGACCGGCCCCTCAACTTCACCGTTAGGAGTCAGTGTGGAGCGCGGTCCCGGGTTCTGCGTTTGGTCCCTACTGGCCTTACTCTCAGCCTCGACTTCACTCGGCGCCGACTTGCCACCCTTTGAGGGTCGAACCGACGCTACAGTTACCACCAAGTACGCTGTGTTGAACGCAATTGCCACGCCGTTGCGTGCGTCATTGGGGTGCTCGGTGGTAGCGCACGTACAAACCAACGAGCTCCACTCGGATGAACATATCCTTCCAAGTATAGCTTTGCCTAGAGCGACAGGCCGGGTAACTTGGGAACGCTGGAGGTTACGGCCTGTGGGAAGCAGAAGGCCTTTGTCGTTGCGTACTGGTCGGATCTAAAAGGTGGATTGGACTATCGGGTAGCGGAGGATGGACACTGACTCCTAACAATCGCTGGAGCGATCCGTGACACGCCTGTTGGGGTGCGCCGCGAGCGCGCTTCGCTATTTTGCGCTCGCGTCGCGCCGGATGCGACTGCGTGCGGCCGCTCAGCTTCACCGTTAGGCGCTTTTTGGACGCGTCATCTCTTCTTTGGGGGTTGCTGTTCGGCTCAATCGGGCTTGGCTTTTTCGTGTACGGCAGACGGCAGAAGAGGTTCGTGCCACTGGCCTGCGGCGTTGCCCTGATGATCTTCCCATATTTCGTTTCCAACACTATGCTGCTCGTCATACTCGGACTAGCGCTTATTGCTATCCCATACTTTGTCAGAATGTGACAGCGCGCCTAACAATCGTTGGAGGGGCCGTGATGCGTGAGCGGTTTGGCGCCGCGGGCGCCTGCGGACAGTGTGCGCCCGCGGGGCTTGTCCGCCGTGGTCGTCCGGCCCCTCACTTTCACCGTTAGACGCATGTATCCGCCGGCGTCGACTTTGAGTCTGCGTTTCGACAACGACCGCTGCTGGCAGGCCGACGCGATGCCGCCTTCGAGTGTAGGCAGCAGTAACATTTCCCGGTGTGCCGTCGCGAGGACCAACCATGAGAGCAATCTTCGCTTCTGCTGCGTGTTTAGTGTTACTCGTCAGCGTTTCCGCGCAAGAGACATCATCTGGTAAGGCGACTCATCCACAGGCGCCGCCGCACACAACGCGCACACCGAAGGCGGTGCTGCAAGCCTACGTGTCTGCGTGGAATCGCCACGACTTTTCCGCATTTGACGCGCTGCTAGCTCCTAACGGGGTTCACGAAGACATTGCGGCGGGTTTCCGCGGAGAGGGACCCGCTCAGGTGAAAGACTTTATGCGGGAGATGCTTAAGGCTGAGCCCGATCTGAATTGGCGGCTATCGATCATCATTGAGTCGGGTCCCATCGTGGCTGCCGAGTGGACATGGACTGCCACATACACCGGTGACAGTCCCGGTGGACTTATGGTGGCGAAACGGATTTCAGGCCGAGGCGCAACAGTCGCTGTGATCGAAAATGGCCAAATCAAGCGTTTCACTGACTACTACGACACGGCAAGTTATTTCCCCCAAACGCCAAGCGGTCACCAGTAGCGCGCGTCACGCATGCGGTCTAACAATCGTTGGAGGGGGCCGTGAGACGCTGGTTGTTTCGCGCCGCGGGCGCGGGAAGACAGTGTGCGCCCGCGGCGCTGATTCCGCGCTGCTGGGCGGCCCCTCAACTTCACCGTTAGGTGTCTCTGTGCTCTACCCCCAAGATTTTGACGACATACCCATGTGGGATAGGACACAGTTCGACCCACTCCCTTCCAAGTCCCGGGTTGCTTGCTGCATCCATTATGTTGGAAGCGGCAGTGAATCACGATGGCTTCGACGGTCTCTTCTCAGGCTATTCAGGAGCTTACGTACCGGAGATCTTGAGCGCATTGCGCCAGATTGGTGCTCCCTACACTCACGCACTTGTTGAGCGCGCCATAGCAGTAGCCTATCCAGACGGCTATCCCGAGGATCCTGCGGAGCATCAGGACGAGCTGAGCTATTCCGACGAAGTATCGGAGGCGCTCGACCCACTGGACCGGGACTTTCAGCGCTACCCTGAGCCGCTCCCGGACTTGGTTAATGCGTACTTGGCCAGAGACACCTAACAATCCCTGGAGCGGGCCGTGACACGTTGGTGGTTATGCGCCGCGAGTGCGGAAAGACAGTGTGCGCTCGCGTCGCGCTGGATGCGCCTCCGCACGGCCGCTCAGCTTCACCGTTAGGCGGCAGCGCATGAGACCCATCGTGGCCCTTCGCGTGAGTGGTACGCTAAACGCATGAAGGTCGGTGAAGTCCTGCGCATGCTTCAAGCTGATGGGTGGTATCTCGTCGCAACCCGTGGGGGTCATCGCCAATTCAAGCATCCAGCCAAGCCTGGACGCGTGACCGTACCGGGCAAACCCAGCGATGATTTGGCACCGGGCACACTCAACAGTATCCTGAAGCAGTCGGGTCTGAAGAAATAAGGTAACTGACCATGCGATACGCGATCGTCATTGAAAACGCCGGCTCAAACTACTCTGCGTACGTTCCGGACTTGCCCGGCTGCGTTGCGACCGGTGCGACGCTTGAGGAAACTGAGCAGTCCATTCGCGACGCAATTGAGTTTCACCTCGAAGGAATGCGCGAGGACGGTACTC
>QHWB01000080.1 GCA_003222395.1 Acidobacteriota bacterium | reverse complement strand
CGCGTTCCAGCACGGCGTGATCCACCGCGACATCAAGCCGGGCAACATCCTGCTTTCGCAGTACGGCGAAACCAAGGTGGGCGACTTCGGCGCCTCGTTCCAGCAGCGGCTCGGCCACGAGACCACGCAGATCACGGGTGTCGGCTCGCCGGCGTACATGTCGCCGGAGCAGGTCCGCATGGAAGCGCTGACGCACCAGACCGACATCTACTCGCTCGGCGTCACCATGTACCGGCTGCTCACCGGGCGGCTGCCGTTCAGCGCCTCGACCCAGCCCGCGCTCACCTACGCCATCCTCAACACCGAGGCGCAGCGTCCGGCGAAGCTCCGCCCCGAGCTGCCCGGGCTGCTCGACGCCATCGTCATGAAGGCGATGGAGAAGAACCCGGCGGCGCGCTACCAGTCATGGCTCGATTTCGGCAAGGACTTGAGCCAGGCGTTCGCCAGCCTGCGCCTCGCCGGCGCCACGGTGTCCGACTCGGAGAAGTTCACCAAGCTGCGCGACTTCGCGTTCTTTGCCGACTTCAACGACGTCGCCCTCTGGGAGCTGATCCGCATTGCGACGTGGAAGTCGATCGGGCCGCAGACCGTGCTGATCCGGGAGGGCGAGACCGGCGACAACTTTTATTTCCTGGTCGACGGCGAAGTGAAGGTCACGCTGTCAGGCAAGCCGCTCGCCAGCCTGAAGCCCGGCGCCTGCTTCGGCGAGATCCTCTACTTCACCGAGCGCGTCCAGCGGCGCACGACCACCGTGACGACAGGCAGCGACGCGACCGTCATCGAGTTCAGGGCCGACGCGCTGCGCGCCGCCACCGACGCCTGCCAGGTCGGCTTCAACAAGGGCTGCATGCGCGTGCTGATCGAGCGGCTGGTCGACTCGAACCAGCGCCTCGCGCAAGCCGCTTAAATCGGATCCCAGCTAAAGACGTCCTGCGAGCGCTCGAGCGCATAGAAGTGCGCGCGCAGCGCGGGGATGGCATGTGTGGCGATCGCCTCGGCGCTCCAGCCGCTCTCGCGGTGCACCGAGCGCAGCGGCCGGTTCTGCGACATGAGGAAGATCTCGTTCGCGCGCACGGCAAAGATCTGCCCGCTCACCTCGCGTGCGGTCTCCGACGCTAGATAGACCGCCAGCGGGGCAATCTTCGCCGTTTGCATGCTTTTCAGCTTTTCCACCCGCGCTTGCTGGTCCGGCGTCTCGGCCGGGATCGAGCCGATCATGCGGCTCCAGGCGAACGGCGCGATGCAGTTGGAGCGCACGTGGTATTTCGCCATGTCCAGCGCGATCGACTTCGATAGCCCGACGATGCCGAGCTTCGCCGCGGCGTAGTTCGCCTGGCCGAGGTTGCCCACCAGCCCCGACGTCGACGTCATATGGATGTATGCACCGGACTCCTGGGCCTTGAAGTGCGGCGCCGCGGCGCGCGCGACGTAGAACGAGCCGCTGAGGTGCACGTCGATCACCGCGCGCCAATCATCAGGCGACAGGTTGAAGAAGAAGCGGTCGCGCAGGATCCCGGCGTTGTTCACCACCGCATCGAGGCGCCCGAAGGCGTCAAGCGCCGACTGCACGATGCGATTCGCCGATGGCCAGTCCGCGACGCTGTCCGAGTTGGCCACGGCCGTGCCGCCGGCGGCGCGGATCTCGGCTGCCACCTGTTCGGCCGGCCCGCTGCTCGCGCCTTCGCCTTTGACCGTCGTGCCGAGATCGTTCACCACCACCTTCGCGCCCGCCGCGGCCATGGCGAGCGCAAAGTCGCGCCCGATGCCGCCACCGGCGCCGGTGACGAGCACCACCTTGCCCTGGAGCATCGCCGTATTATGCGCGCGCGATGCAGGCGAGCCTCGACGCTGCCCTGAATCCCGCTTCGGTGGCGATCATCGGCGCCTCGGACAATCCGCACAAGGTGGGCGGGCGTCCGCTGCTCTACCTGCAACGCTACGGCTATCGCGGCGCCATCTATCCCATCAACCCTGCGCGCTCGAGCGTGCAAGGCCTGCGCGCCTTTGCGCGCATCGCAGATACGCCGCAGGTGCCGGATCTCGCCATCATCGCCATCGCCGGCGATGAAGCCGTCGGCGCCGTCGAGGCGTGCGCCGCGCGCGGCGTGAAGGTCGCCGTGGTGATGACCTCGGGCTTCGCCGAGACGGGCGAGGCGGGCGCCCGCGCGCAAGCGCGCATGGCTGCGGCCGCGCGCGGCGGCGGCATGCGGCTCATCGGCCCGAACTGCCAGGGCCTCGCCAACTTCGCCACCGGCATGGTGGCGAACTTCTCGACCATCTTCCACGAGCTCGAGGGGCGCGACGGGCCGGTGGCGATCGTCAGCCAGAGCGGCGCCAACTCCCAGGCGATCTACGCGCTGCTGCGCGAGAAGGGTGTGAGCGCCCGCCACGTGCATGCTACCGGCAACGAGGCCGACGTCACCGTCGCCGATCTTGCGGCCGCCGTGGTCGGCGACGACGGCGTGCGGCTCGTCCTGCTCTATATGGAGGCGATCAAGGACCCGCCGACGCTGGCGGCGGCGGCTGCGCAGGCGCATGCGCGGGGGCTGCCGATCGTCGCGCTTAAGGCCGGCCGCACGGCGAGCGGCCAGCGCGCGGCGAGCTCGCACACCGGCGCGCTCGCCACCGAAGATCGCATAGTCGACGCGTTCTTCGAGCGCTGCGGCATCTGGCGCGCCGCCGATCCGCAGGAGCTGGTGCGCGCCGCCGAGCTCTACCTTGGCGCTCACCGCCCGCGCGGCAGGCGCCTCGCTTTCGTCAGCAACTCCGGCGCGAGCTGCGTCATGGCCGCTGATCAGGCCGAGCGCCAGGGCATCCCACTCGCCCCGATATCCGCGTCGGCCAAGGAACGGTTGCGACGCGCGCTGCCGGCTTTTGCCGCGCTCGATAACCCGATCGACGTCACCGGCGCGCTGCTTAGCGACTCCGGCCTTCTCGGCGCGGTGTTGCCGATCATCGGCGACGATGCGCAGACCGATTTGTTGCTCCTCGCGCTGCCGATCGCCGGCGCGGGCTACGACGTGCCGCGCTTCGCGCGCGACCTGGCGCAGTTCCAACAAACGTATGCCATCACCGGCGCTGCAGCGGCGCCGCAAGCTGCCGTGCGCCAGGCATTCGCCGACGCCGGCATCGCGACCTTTGCGCGCGAAGGCGAGGCGATGGACGCGCTTGCGCAGCTCGCCGATCACGCGGCGCTGCTGCGGCGAGCACCGCCCGCGCCGCTCGTGCGCATCGCGCTGCGCGGCAAGCCGCGCTTTCTCAGCGAGGCCGAGAGCCTCGCGCTCATCGCACAGGCGGGGCTGCCGGTGATCGAGCACCGGCTTTGCCGCGACGTGCGCGAGCTCGAGCGCGCGCTTCTTGCGCTCGGCGCGCGCTTCGACGGCGTGATCGCCGCGCGGCGCGCTCGCGGCGGCCGCGAGCTCGCGCTCGGCGCGCGGCTCGATCCGCATTTCGGCCCCGTGCTGCTCGTCGGCGACGGCGGCATCTACCTCGAGGCGCTGAAGGACTACCGGCTCCTGCTCGCGCCGTGCACCGAGAATGAGGTAGCGGCAAAGCTCGGCGAGCTGCGCATCGCGCCGCTGCTTGGCGCCTTGCGCGGCGAGCCGCCGCGCGACGTGCGCGCGCTGGCGCGCATGGCGCTCAAGCTGGGCGAGGCGCTCATCGCCTGGGATGGCGAAGTGGCCGCGGTGGATCTCAACCCGGTGATGGTATTTGATACGGGC